>NZ_BAVS01000018.1 GCF_000521485.1 Gracilibacillus boraciitolerans JCM 21714
TATAATAGCTTAGACCTTATGGTTTACTATTTATAAATAATACTTTAAAGAAACGGAGCGGATATTATGCAACAATCAGTCATCACAGATAAGTTTGGTCGTGTACTACAGGATTTAAGGATCTCGGTGACCGATCGTTGCAATTTTCGTTGTCGCTATTGTATGCCACGGGAAATTTTTGGGAAAGACTTTACTTTTTTACCGAAAGAGCACTTGTTAAGTTTTGAAGAAATAGAACGATTAACAAAAATTTTCTTGGATCTGGGTGTGCGAAAGGTGCGCTTAACGGGTGGAGAGCCTTTATTACGGCGAGATATTACACGCTTAATTGAGCTTTTAGCTAACCTGGACGGATTGGATGAGATAGGTTTAACGACAAATGGAGTCTTATTAGGAAATATGGCACCAAAGTTAAAACAAGCAGGCTTAAAACGAGTGAATGTTAGTCTGGATGCCATTGATGATGAGACCTTTATGAAAATAAATGATAGCCATGTAAAGCCGCAACCAATTATTGATAGTATTATCAAGGCAAAAGAAGCTGGTCTGTTTGTTAAAGTGAATATGGTTGTTAAAAAAGGGATGAATGATCATCAGATATTGCCGATGGCTCATTTTTTCAAAGAAATAGATGTGACATTACGTTTTATTGAATTCATGGATGTTGGTCAAACAAATGGCTGGGATTTTAAACATGTAGTCACTAAAAAGGAAATCTATCAGCAGCTTTCACAGCAATATCAACTCGAAGCTCTAGATCCTGCTTATTTCGGAGAGGTTGCCCAACGTTATCGTTACAAAGATACAGATACCGAGGTAGGATTTATTACGTCTGTGTCAGAGTCATTTTGTTCTTCTTGTACGAGAGCACGGATAGCTGCTGATGGCCATTTCTTTACTTGTTTGTTTGCCAGTGAAGGATTAAACCTAAAAACTATTTTGCGCGATGGCGCGACAAATGAAGAATTAACAGAGACCATTATCTCAAGATGGAAGTATCGTGATGACAGGTATTCTGATGAACGAACTGCAGAAACTGCTAAAAATCGCAAGAAAATTGAAATGTCTTATATTGGTGGTTAAAGGAAGGAAGGTTTGTTATGACAGACATAACTAGATATCATCGCCAAACCTTATTCCATCCAATTGGCGAAGTGGGACAAGAGAAGCTTGCTAATAAGCATGTGCTGTTGATTGGATGCGGGGCACTAGGCTCTTCAGCAGCAGAGATGTTAGCTCGTGCTGGTATCGGTGAGTTAACTTTAATTGATCGCGATTATGTTGAGTTAACTAATTTACAGCGCCAGCATTTGTTTACCGAAGAAGATGTCAAGAACAAAATTCCCAAGGTAATTGCCGCAGTTAACAAGCTCCAGGTTATTAATAGTGAAATAACAATTAATTCGGTAGTAATGGATGCAACTGCAGACAATTTAGCTGATTATATAAAAAAAGCAGATCTCATCATTGATGCCACAGATAATTTTGACACACGTTTTGTTATAAATGATCTTGCTCATAAATATCGAGTTCCTTGGATTTTTGGCGCATGTGTCGGCAGTTCGGGTATGACTTTTACGATTATTCCAGGCCAAACCCCTTGCTTGAATTGTTTATTAAAAGTAACTCCTGTTTTTGGCGCTACCTGTGATGCCATTGGAGTAATTGGGCCGGCTGTACAAATGGTTGTTACCCACCAAGTTACGGAAGCAATCAAGATATTGATCGATGATACAAAGCATATTCGTTCGCAACTTATTATTTTTGACTTATGGAATAATCATTATCAGAGCATTGATGTAAGTCGATCAAAGCAAGCCAATTGTACAAGTTGTGGGGGGGAGTTGCCAACTTTCCCTTCATTATCTTATCAAAATCAAACCAAATCAGAGGTGTTGTGTGGGAGAGACACTGTCCAAATTCGTGGGAAGCAATATTCATTGGGAGATTTAGCATCGATGTTATCGAAATATGGTGAGGTCCAGACCAATGCTTTTTTGGTTTCTGTTGTAATCGATTCAATGCGACTTGTCTTCTTTCATGATGGACGTACATTTGTTCACGGAACGAGTTCGATTGAAGAGGCTAAAAAGTTATATTATCAAGTGATAGGTTAGGAGAATCATATATGTTAACGAAAAGAAACCCTATACCAGTTTCAAAAGCAATAGATCTTATTAGTGCGCATTATCAAACAGGGGGAAACAGAATTAGTAGAGCTGACAGCATCTTATAACCGTGTGTTAGCAGAGGATCTGCGTGCAGACTATGATGTTCCTGGATTTGACCGTTCCCCGTATGATGGGTATGCACTTCGATCACAAGATACGTCAGATCAAACACCTGTATTTTTTGAGGTAGTTGGTCATATCGGAGCAGGAAGTGTATATGAATCTTACTTAGAAGCAAAGCAGGCGGTCAGAATTATGACTGGTGCTGCAATTCCGCGTGGTGCGGATGCAGTGATTATGTTAGAGGATGTTACGTCTTTTGCAGAGCATGAAAAAACATTTGTTTCGATTAATAAAAAATTATATCATCATCAAAATATTTCTTTTCAAGGAGAAGATGTAAAAAAAGGAAATGTCCTAGTTGAGAAAGGGACGGTGATTAATCCTGGCATTATCGCTTTATTGGCTACGTTTGGTTATGCAAAGGTACCCGTAAAGAAAAAGCCGGTGATTGGAGTTATCGCTACCGGAAGTGAACTGCTTGAAGTGGATCAGCCATTGGAACCAGGGAAGATTCGAAATAGTAATGCCTATATGATCATTTCACAGCTTGACCGTGCAGGTGCGATAGCGACATACTATGGTCAACTGACAGACGATGTACAGGAGAGTTTAACAAAAATAACAAGCGTAATAGATGAAGTTGACTATCTGATCACGACAGGTGGAGTGTCGGTTGGTGATTTTGACTTATTACCAGAAATATATCAACATTTGGAAGCGGATGTGTTATTTAATAAAGTGGCAATGCGACCTGGAAGTGTAACAACCGTTGCCAAAATGAAAGACAAACTTTTATTTGGTTTATCTGGCAATCCTTCCGCATGTTATGTAGGATTTGAATTATTTACAAAGCCGGTTATAGATTATTTTCTCGAGAAACATGAGATCGGAAATGAAAAACAAGTGGCTATTCTATCTGAGGATTTCTCAAAGAAAAATCCATTTGATCGTTTTATTAGAGGATACTACTATTTGGAAGATGGAAAGCTTTATGCAGGGCCAGCTGGGAAAGACAAGTCAAATATGGTTCATAGTCTGGCAAAAGTGAACTGTTTCATTCATTTACCGGGTGGTGACAGAGGTTATAAGACAGGTGACCGTGTCAACATCCATTTGTTAACGTAATTATTACGATATATATAGGGGAGATAGAAATGAACAATTGTTTATTTGAAGTGGTGGATCAACCTATAGTTATTGAGTCTATTATCAAAAAAGTCGAAAATCGAAATGCAGGTGCGATCACCACCTTTATTGGCACAGTTCGGGAAATAACGGGTGAGAAGCGAACCATTTATCTGGAATATCAGGCATATAACCAATGGCTGAAAAAATGTTAATGCAAATCGGAAAAGAAATTCAGGAAAAGTGGCAAGGGACGAAGGTTGCGATTACACACCGAATCGGTTCTTTAGACATTTCGGAAGTGGCAGTTGTTATTGCGGTATCCTCTCCACATCGCAAAGCTGCATACCAGGCCAATGAATATGCAATTGAACGGATTAAAGAAATCGTACCGATATGGAAGAAGGAACAATGGGAAGATGGCGAATCATGGATGGGTGATCAATTAGAAAATAAACGCTATCCACGTGGTGAACCTGAGATGAAGGAGAATAACAAATGATCGAAATACTATTATTTGCTCAATTACAGGAACAAGCAGGAACAGATAAAATCTATCTTGATGATACTGCCATGACTGTTAAACAACTAAAAGAAAAATTGTATCAGGAGTATTCCTTTCAACAAATAGAGGAATCAATGATCGCAATCAACGAAGCATATGCACTCGATGATGATCCCATTTATCAAGGCGATACCATCGCTATTATTCCTCCCGTTAGTGGTGGATAATATGTATGTTATTCAAATTGTCGGCTATAAGAATAGTGGGAAAACAACTTTAATTAATCACTGGATAAATTATTTAACAGCAAAGGACTTACATGTAGCAACTATTAAGCATCATGGACATGGGGGGAGAGCCTGACCAAAAGAAAAATACAGACAGTTTTCAACATATACAAAGTGGTGCAAGCCTCTCAACTGTCAAAGGTGAACAGCAATTTATAATGACCGGATCGAACCGTCATTTGTCATTAGCTAAATTGTTTGCTGTTTATGAGCTCTTAGCAATCGATGTGATTCTAGTGGAAGGATATAAGATGCTACCTTTACCAAAAGTGGTCTTATTACGCGGAAATGATGAGAGATTATTAAATAAACTTGAAAATATAAAATTTATTGACAGATCACATACTAATAAGAGTTATCTGGAGCTTTTTCAAAAAGTAGAAACCAGATATGAGGAGTTTGCATGGAGTAACATAAAAAATATGCTGCATCTACTGAATCAGGAGAGCTAATTTATTAATATGACAGGGTAACTGTATGATGAATTTAGAAAGAATAAGGTAGTAATACATTTTGATATCTTTGTGAACTATTGAGCGAGGAGGATCTCCGTTTGGCAAATATAACGGGAATAGTGTTAATGGGCGGGCAGTCAAGGAGGTTTCAGGCAGATAAAGCATTTGCGGTATACTGCGATAAAACTTTTTATCAGCAATCGATTAGATTGCTCGAACCTTTTGCCAATACTATCTATGTTGTGAAGCGTCCAGACCAATCCATAACGATTAACCATGATAAAATTACTATAGCTTCAGATATAGAGCGTTTTAGAGGTGAAGGACCCTTAGCGGGTATTTATACAGTAATGTCTCGTGCTTCAACAGATTGGTTTATGGTATTACCTGTCGATACTCCATTAATAAGTGCGTCAATTCTTTTTCGGTTAACACAATATCTCCACAAAAAAACTGACGCTGTAATACCTATTGTTAACGGAAATATTCAACCACTTATTGGATTATATCATTCGGATGTAAAAGGCTATATCGAACAACAACTTATAAATAAAGATCGTTCTATGCATCAATTATTAGCAAAGTTGACCGTCCATTATGTTGAGTTTCCTGCTGAGGATGCGCATTTCTTTGCAAACATTAATACAGAAGAAGAATATCACTATTATATCAAAGACCAGCTGGAGTGATTGTATGCGTATAAGCGAGTTAAAACGAATATTATGGGTGATTGGTGGCAGTGTCAGTCTGATTATTGGACTTATCGGGATTATTGTACCCCCCCTGCTGCCTACAACTCCTTTAGTAATATTGGCTGGATTTTGCTTTGGCAAATCATCGCCAGCATTACACCATTGGCTTGTAACAAATAGATACTTTGGCAGATACATTGCAGATTATCAAACTGGCAAAGGTGTACCGATACGAATTAAGCTATTTGCTGTATTGATTGTTTGGACAAGTATTCTGTTTACGCTGACGGTTATTCCTTTATTTTATGTGAAGATCTTTATGATCTGTGTGGCTCTATTCGTCACGATTTTTATCTTTACATCTCCTTTACTAAAGAAAAAAGAACCAACTACATAACGATTAAAAATAGAGGCTCATTATCTGAACAATACCATGTCAGAATAATGAGCCCCCCCTTAACATTAAACAGTATAACTAAACTGCGAAGTAACTGATTTGGCAACAGTATTTAGATAACTGTAATCCTGCGCTGCGGAAAAACACTCCCTTTCCTAGGGGTGCGGCTTCAGCTAACTTTGAAAAGCAGAGCACTTTCCAAAGTGGATCTTCAGCTCACACTGATCCCTCGGGAGTCTTGCATTTTTCCTCCGCTTTGGATAGATCTCTGTTCAAATAAGATGAAATAAGCAAAGATTTCAATGTGCTAGCTGTCACTAACGTTGTAGGACCCTATTAAAGCGAAGTAAATGGACGGAGCTTTTGCTTACATTCATCATACTTTCAAAATTGTCACTAGTTCGCAGTTTGGGTCAACTTTACTCATCATCTATTGTTTCGTCATTTGCTGCGCTGTGGGCTAATCTTGAGGACGCTGCTGCTGCGATTGCGCCGACAATATCATCTAAGAAAGTATGACATCCGTTGGCCTTATCATTGAGCTTCTCTAAAATCCCCCCCGGTTTTTGTTTATCAATATAGCCGTAATTTGTAAAACCTATTGAACCATAAACATTTACTATCGAAAGTGCAATTACTTCATCTATTCCGTACAAACTTTCATCCGTCTCTAAAATCTCCTGCAATGGCGAAGCAAGTTTCTTTTCTTCAGCTAACATATCTAACTGAATACCTGTAATGACGGCGTTTTGTACTTCTCTTTTCCTCAGTACACGATCCACATTCTCCAAGCAATTTTCCATTGTGAGATTTTCCTGATATTTATTCTGTAAGTAAAAGACTAAATCAGCAATATCATCTAGTTCAACTCCACGTTCTTTTAATAAACCTCTTGCCTTTGTTTCCAACTCTGTTTGTTTACGTTCATTTGTCATATGATCACATCCTATATTCATCATTTTACCACAAAGGGATACATATATATCTTAATATACATATAACCGAAGGGGGGAAGATTTTAGTGCATCCAATATTTTTGCATTACCCGATTCAGGTTCCAACTAAACAAGTATCAGAAAAGCCATATTTAACTTTTCTTGATCAGTCGTATTACTATTTTGTAATTCCAACAAATATAACAGAACGGTACGCACTTGAATTATATACGATTGCCAGTCATTTTCATCAACAAGGATGGCCTCAAGTTACATGTCCTATACCAAATGTACATGACCAATTTATTACCATGATCGGTAAGGATAAATATATGTTATGTTATGCTCTGGAAAATAATTCACAGCAGAACGATGCAGCGAAATTAAGTTCCTTTCATCGTGCTGGTTTTGCTTATCCATATCAGCCTAGTTCTATTAGCAGCTATGGCAAATGGAAAGAGTTATGGATTGCTAAAATAGATCAATATGAAGCACTGTATCAACACCTCTATCAAAAAAGGCCTGCCTCTTTTTTTGTTCGGGATTTCGTTAATATTTTTCCTTATATTGTAGGTATAGCGGAAAACGCTATACAATATATGAATCAAGTGGAAAAAGAAACCCGATTTCACGAATATGATCAGCCAACTATCGTATTTGGCAGGTATCATACCCAATTGAATGATCCATTTATTTGGTGTAATCAATTTGTTTTTGATCATCCAGTGCGCGATATGGCAGAAAAATTAAGGTCATATATGAGCGAGCGAAATGGTATATCTTCCGAGCAATGTAAATCTTTTATTCAAAACTATACTTCAGACCTGCCTCTTTCTGTTTTTGGCTGGAAGTTGTTATATGCCCGACTTATTTATCCTATTCATTTATTAGAGATCATGGATCAAATCCAATCATCTAATGAGAACATTTACTCTTTCGAGCATATTATTGAAAATCAGAATGTTTACGAAGAAAATCTGTCTACTTTTTTTCATCAGATGGGGATTGATGATCGGAGTATAAATAGTATACAATTAGATTGGTTATGGAATCTTTAGTAAATTATATAGTGTACCTCTCTATTTAAGATGATGGAGGTGTATTTTTTTATTATTATTGGGCGAATGTGTCTTGATAAACACAGAATTCACATGTATAATGTCCACTATATATAAACAAATGTATTCGTAACGCAAACAAAGGGAGGACGTCTGGATGGATCAAGTTAATGTTGGTTTGTGTGGTCTAGGTACAGTTGGTACTGGAGTAGTAAAACTGTTACAAAGTCATGCAGATGAAATAAAATATAAAATAGGCAGCGAAATTAGAATTAAAAAAATTCTTGTCCATGATATTGAGAAAAAACGTGATGTTGTAATCGAATCGGATTGGTTAACAAATAAACCCGAGGATTTAGTCAATAATCCTGATATTGATATCATTATTGAAGTAATGGGCGGAATTGAAGATACTAATCTGTTATTAGAGCAAGCGATTCGTAATAAAAAACATATCGTAACTGCTAATAAAGATTTGATGGCTGTCTATGGTCAAAAATTGTTACGCTTAGCAAAAGAAAATAAATGTGATATTTTATATGATGCAAGTGTAGCAGGTGGAATTCCAATCATTCGTTCTTTAACAGAGGGTTTGGCATCTGATAAAATTCAAAAAATAATGGGTATCGTGAATGGAACAACAAACTATATCTTAACAAAAATGACGGATCACAAATTAGCATATGAAACGGTGTTAAAAGAAGCGCAGGCACTCGGTTTTGCTGAGTCTGATCCAACCTCAGATGTTGATGGTCTAGACGCAGCACGTAAAATGACTTTATTAGCTAATTTAGCATTCAAGATGGAGATTGGCTTAGATGACGTAGAAGTTACTGGAATTCGTACAATTTCTCAAGAAGATATTACTTTTGCTACGAGTTTAGGGTATACTATTAAGTTGATAGGGATCGCAGCCATTTACGAGGGGAAAGTAGAAATAAGCGTGGAGCCTACCCTTTTACCAAATGATCATCCATTAGCACAGGTTAAAAATGAATATAATGCAGTATATGTTTACGGTGAGGCAGTGGGAGAAACCATGTTTTATGGACCAGGTGCAGGAAGTATGCCAACAGCTACAGCGGTTGTTTCAGATTTAATGGATGTTGTCAAAAATATTCGTCTTGGTATTACCGGAAATGAATATATAATACCTCAGTACGAAAAGCAACTGAAAGAAAATAATGAAAAATATATGCAATATTTTATTCGCATGGAAGTTGACGATCAAGCTGGTACATTCCAGAAGATCACAAATATTTTTACTGATGAAAAAGTCAGTTTTCAAAAAATCTTACAATTACCTTCCAATACAGAGAAATTGGCTGAAATTGTAATGATTACACATAAAATCAGTAAACAACAATTAATAAATAGTAGAGAAAATCTAAAAGGATTAGACGTAGTTAACGAAATTATTAGTTGTTATCGCGTCGATGGGGAGGATTAATTATTATGGCATGGCAAGGTCTTTTAAAAGAATATAAAGAATTTTTACCAGTGGGAGAAAACACCCCCCCACTTATCACGCTTTATGAAGGAAATACACCATTATATAAGTTGGAAAAATTATCTGAAAAATATGAAATTAATGCATACGCAAAATTTGATGGTCTAAACCCAACAGGCTCATTTAAAGATAGAGGCATGGTAATGGCAATGGCTAAAGCATTGGAAGATGGTGCAACAGCTGTCATTTGTGCCTCCACAGGAAATACTTCTGCATCTGCAGCAGCATTTGCGGCACGTGCAGGTCTGAAATGTATTGTAGTTATCCCTAATGGAAAAATTGCACAAGGTAAACTTGCGCAAGCGGTTATGTACGGAGCAGAAATTTATGCGATTGATGGCAATTTTGACGATGCACTTAGATATGTGCGTAAAACGGCAGAAACAGGCAAAGTCGCCCTAGTGAATTCTGTGAATCCTTATCGTATTGAAGGACAAAAAACGGCAGCATTTGAAGTAGTGGACGAGCTTGGACAAGCTCCTGACTATTTATTTATTCCAGTTGGAAACGCTGGTAATATTACGGCATACTGGAAGGGATTTAAAGAATATAATGAGAAAAAACAAACAGGTTTACCGAAAATGATGGGATTTGAAGCCAGCGGCGCAGCAGCGATTGTCCATAATCGTGTGTTTGAAAACCCTGAAACAGTAGGTACAGCTATTCGTATCGGAAACCCGGCAAGCTGGCAAGGAGCTGTCAATGCACGAGATGAATCACAAGGTGAAATCGATGAAATAACAGATGAGCAAATGATAGAAGCATATCAATGGATTGCTCAAAACGAAGGTGTGTTTGCTGAACCTGCTTCATGCGCATCTGTAGCTGGTTTGTTGAAAAAACTAGAAGAAGGAAAAATTGAAAAAGGCTCAACTGTTGTGACTGTGTTAACAGGTAATGGATTAAAAGATCCGGATACAGCGATTGATTACAGTGAAATAAAACCTACCGTCCTGCCAAACGACGAAGAACTAATTATGAATAAGATTTTAGGTAGTGTTAAAGCATGAGCTGGTCGATCAAAGTACCTTCAAGCACATCGAATTTAGGTGCTGGTTTTGATTCTATTGGTTTGGCATTAAATTTATATTTAGAGTTAGATGTAACAGTGTCGAAGGAATGGGAGTTTATCGCTAAGTCTGAGTGTCTGGAAGGCATTCCTGCTGGTAAAAACAATTTAGTTTATGAAATTGTCGAGAAGGTAGCATCTCAATATGGAAAAGTAAATGATATTCCTTCGTGTCGCGTTGAGATGACTAGTAATATTCCATTAGCAAGAGGATTAGGAAGTAGTGCTACGGCAATTATTGCTGGTATGGAACTAGCAAATGTTTTGCTTGACCTGCAACTGTCACAAGATGAGAAATTACAAATTGCTACAGAGATTGAAGGACATCCAGATAATGTGGCCCCCCCTTCTCTACTTGGCGGATGTGTTGTTGGTCATTATGATGGTAAGGTTTCTTATACACAAATACCAGTTACTGGTGTAACTTTTGTTGCAGTTATACCGAGCTTTGAATTAAAAACAAAAGATGCACGTGCTGTTTTGCCTAAATCTTTCTCTTTTAAAGAAAGTGTGCAAGCAAGTAGTGTTGCAAATCTGAGTGTCGCTGCTATAAGCAAAGGTGAATGGAATCTATTAGGCGAAATGATGCAAAAGGATTATTTTCATCAACCATACCGTAAATCTTTGATCCCTCATTATGATGAGTTATATGACTATCTAAATGAGGATGCTTACGGGGTATTCTTAAGTGGAGCAGGTCCTACAATCATTGCTTTGGTTGCCGACCACTTAGTTGATGAAACAGTAAAACAGTGGAAACAGGCATATCCCGCCTATCAATGGTTACCGCTTGAAGTTGAAAATAATGGGTCTTCTGTACAGAAAACAATGGAAGAGTTAAGCTAGGGATAAAAAAGAGAGAATAGAATACCATTCTATTCTCTCTTAATATTTTAAATTAAAATACTTGTTCGATCTCGGTTACTTCGGGTACCTCTGCCATTAAGGCACGTTCAATACCTGCTTTGAGTGTTATTGTAGAGCTTGGGCAATTGCCGCATGCCCCCATTAAACGGAGTCTCACGATGCCATCTTCCACTTCCACTAATTCAACATCGCCGCCATCACGTAATAAAAACGGACGTAATTTATTCAATACTTCTTGAACCTGTGCAGTTTGTTCGTTCATGAAAAAGATTCCCCTTTCTTAACTACTTCTCTATTATAAAGTGATATTTCTTAAAAATCTATGGTATATGTTACAGGATTGATAAACATTTTCAATATTATTTTATCTGTTATCGTATGATTTGTAAATAAAAGTGTTTTAAAAATATAATGGGGGGGTATGTAGTGTCTTAGAACCAGTGAAGGTGTGATATAATAGTGATTAGAATTAAGGTAGCCTTTTGTGTGAAAAACTTAGCAAATGGATCAGAAGAAGCAAGAAAGGAATTGTTGAAAGATCCAGATTTAGATGTGGTGGAATATGGTTGTACCAGCTACTGTGGTATTTGCAGAAGATATCATGTGGCCATCGTAAACGGTAAGCTATTACAGCTGAAACCCCCCCGCAGAATTATTAATAAATATTGATGAATATATAGATAATGAATTATTGGAGCAATTATAAATAGAGGTGACCTAAATGAAAATTCCATTTACGAAAATGCACGGATTAGGCAATAGCTATATTTTTATTAATATATTTGATTTTTTTATCGAAGAAGGTCTGTTAGCTGATTTAGCGATTGCAGCAGCAAATAAAGATATTGGCATCGGATCTGACGGTCTTATCTTAATCCATCCGACAGATAAAGCGGATGTAGGGATGAGAATCTTTAATAAGGATGGATCAGAAGGAAAGAATTGTGGAAATGGTCTGCGTTGTGTGGCAAAATACGCGTATGAGCATGAGATGGTAAAGGATAAAAAATTTACAATCGAAACGAAGGCAGGGAACGTGATTGCTGAAGTGCATGGTGATCGAAATTATGTAAGTGAAGTAACAGTTGATATGGGACTCCCGTTATTAAAAAGATCGGAAATTCCAATGGCAGGGGGGGAGCCTATGGAACAAGTGGTGGCAGAACCTTTCACGATAAATGATGACAAATTAGAAGTTACCACTGTATCAATGGGAAACCCACATGCCGTTTTCTTCGTAAATGATATTGATGCTGCTCCGCTAACTACATTAGGACCTGTAATCGAGAAAGATCCGCGTTTTCCAGAAGGTGTAAATGTTGAATTTATTGAGAAAGTCAATGAGGAAGAGATTCACTTTCGCGTATGGGAACGTGGTTCTGGTATCACTCAAGCATGTGGAACAGGTGCATGTGCGGCCGTTGTAGCGTCTGTGTTAAATGGTCAATTAGAAAAAGGAAAAGAAGTTACAGTTCATTTAGCTGGTGGAGATTTATTTATTACCTGGTCAGAAGATCAACACGTTTGGATGCGGGGAAAAGCAGAAACAACAATTGATGGTATTTTTTTCTGGTAAAAATATAAAAGATCAAAACAAATTTATTGAAGTGGTGGAACGATGTTAGTATACTTAAATATACAATATCTAAGTTGCTTAGAAAAAGGAGTTTTTCTATGGTTATCAATATTACCGAAAATGCGAAATTACAAATAGAAGAAATGATGAAAGAGGAAGATGCAGAAACAGTCCGTTTACGTTTTGGAGTCAAAGGTGGAGGATGTAGTGGACTTTCTTATTCTATAGGATTTGATTATGATGTAAACGAAGAACTTGATCACACAGAGGATTCCAATGGGATCCCGCTTACTATTAAAAAATTTGACATTGATGTAATTAAAGGCACAACAATTGATTTTAAACAAAACATGATGGGTGGTGGCTTCACCATCGATAACCCTAATGCGATTGTTTCCTGTGGCTGTGGTTCATCGTTTAAAGCAAAAGAACGAGAAGGAACACCTGAAAGTTGTTAATTTAAAAATAAGCACCGAGATTATTCTCGATGCTTATTTTTGTTTAAAACATACTAGTAGAGTGCTTCGGTTGAATTCTAGCTTTTGGATCCATATATGCTTGGCGTTGTTTATAGCAGTAGGACCTTCTCCAAATCCTGTCGCGATTAAATTTACTTTCCCATCATACGTACATATATCTCCTGCTGCATATATACCAGCGACATTGGTTTCCATTCTGGAATTTACGACAATGCTATTTTTATCAATTTCTAGTCCCCAATTTTTGATTGGACCAAGTGAGGAAATAAACCCGTAATTTACAAGGACATCGTCCACCTCTAAAATTATTTCTTTTTCCCCTTTTACTTCTTTTAAACGGACCTGGTCAATTTTATCCTGCCCGATTAAGCTTTCAGGAACATAGGGTGTTAAGATGTTTACGCTGGAATGCAACAGATTTTCTACACTTCCTTCATGTGCTCTAAACTGTTCGCGCCGATGCACTAACGTAACCTCTTTTGCAATTGGTTCCAACATTAATGCCCAGTCAACAGCGGAGTCACCACCACCAAATAGTACTACTCGTTTATCTCTAAATTTATCCATATTATCAACAAAATAATGTAAGTTTTATCTTCAAAATTTTCTGCGTTATTTATCGTTAATTTTCTGGGTTGGAATGCTCCATTTCCACCAGTAATAATAATTACTTTGGAATAATGTTCTTCTGTTTCGGTAGTTATACGAAACGTTTCATCCTCTAGACGTTCTACTCGTTCAACGGATTGATTTAAGACAATTTCTGGTTTAAATAAGTCTGTTTGTTCTTTTAAATTATTTACTAGTTCCTGAGCTCTTACTCTAGGAAATCCAGCAACATCATAAATGTACTTCTCTGGATATAAGGCACTAAGTTGTCCACCGATTTGTGGCAAACTTTCAATAATTTTAACAGAGGATTGTCTTAGTCCTCCATAAAAGGCAGTAAATAATCCGATTGGACCTGCTCCAATAATCGTTATATCATAAACTTGATCTGACATATTTAGATTCCCCCCCCTAATGCTTGCATCAATGCAATATATTTTAACATAATTTAAGCAAACATGTCATTTAAACAGAATGAATATAAAAATTTGTTATAACAGCTAAAATCCAATTAGCTGTTTTGCTAAATAATACAAAAAAATAAAAATAGGGTTGAAAAATGTCGTAAAAAAGTCTAACATATATTATGGACTAATTATTATTCACTTGTACTCTTTTATAACGGTACGTGAAAAATATCACGAAATGTAACAAAAAAACTTTAAATGGATGTGAGAAAGATGAATAGACCAAAAATAGTTATTCTTGGTGCAGGTTATGGTGGCCTTACTACGACAGTGAAATTGCAAAAGCAATTAGGAGTAAATGATGCACACATTACACTTGTAAATAAAAACGACTATCATTATGAATCAACTTGGTTACACGAAGCGGCAGCAGGTACAATACATCATGATCGAAGCCGTGTAAAAATTGCTGACTTAATTAACTCTGCCAAGATTAATTTTGTGCAGGATACAGTAACTGCGATCAAACCTGACGAGAATAAAGTCGAATTACAGGATGGTGAATTGGAATATGATTATCTTGTAGTTGCCTTAGGATTCGAAGCAGCAACATTTGGTATTCCAGGACTTTTAGACAATGCATTTACAATCGGAAATATCAATAAAGCTCGTTTAATTCGTCAACATATTGAACATCAATTGGCACTATACAATAATGAAGCGGAAGCAAGACAGGAACGTCTTAACATCATTATTGGTGGTGGTGGCTTTACTGGTATTGAATTTGCAGGGGGGAACTAGCTAATCGTGTTCCTGAATTATGTGAAGAATATGATATTGATCGAAGTAAAGTTCGTCTAATAGTAGTAGAAGCAATGGATACTATTATGCCTGGATTTGATCCTGAATTAATAGAATATGCTATGAATTCACTTGAAGCACGAGGAGTAGAATTTAAATTAGGTGCATTTTTAAAAGAAGTACGTGCTGATGGCATAACATTTGAACAAAACGGTGAAAAACAAGATATTTCTGCGTTGACTACGATATGGTCTGCAGGTGTACGTGCAAATCATTTAGTAGAAGAATCATCTTTAGAAGATAACCGTGGTAAAGTAGAAGTAACCCCCCCAGAATTACGTGCGCCATCTCATGACAATGTATTTGTAGTGGGAGACTGTGCTTTAATTTGGAATAAAGAAATCGATCGTCCATATCCACCAACTGCACAAATTGCTATGCAGGAAGCGGAGATTTGTGCACATAACTTAGTTGCTTTAGTAAAAGGTGGAGATTTAGAACACTTTGAATTCATCAATCGTGGTACGGTTTGTTCATTAGGTGATGATGATGGAATGGGTTCTATCTTTGGTGGTAAGAAAATTTACGGATGGACTGCTTCATTTATGAAGAAAGTAATTGATAACCGTGCCTTATTGAAAATCGGCGGTATGGGATTACTACTGAAAAAAGGTAAGTTTAACATTTTTAAATAACATTACAGAAAAGCAGAGGATAATTCCTCTGCTTTATTTTTTATAAATATGAGGGGGGGAAACATAATATATAATCAACAATACTATGAACATTATTGCAAGATAGTGACTCTCATTATAAAATAGGAGTGGTTCATTATTTTTGAGATGATGGAAGAGGAGTAGACAAATGATTCAACTGTTTATATCAGTATTATTGTTCTTTGTATTATTTTTCGGTATTAGTTTTATCATAAATATGATTTTACGTCAAACATGGTTAATGGCTTTCGTTTTTCCTGTAATTGTTATATTTATTATAGACAACTTAGCTTTTTCAACTTATTTTACAGATCCAGGCTTTGCTTTTTCAACATTGTGGAATGAATTTATCACGTTAGGCATTCAGGATGCTATTATACTATCTTCTGGATTTATAGGAACAATTATAGCAGGCATTGTTATTAAATTTTTAAGAAAAAACGGATATCAAATGTTTTAATCATAGTGTACTATGTATAAAATCAACTGAAACTGGAAAAGATGACACCTAGAAAGGTGTGATCTTCCATGTTGTTATGGAAAATAATAAAACAAGTGCTGATGATAATATTATTTATAGGTGCGCTGACCGCGAGTTACACTATGATAACCAATGTATCAGCAACAGAAGTCTTTGCTAGTTTAACAGAAAAAAGTAATGAAAATACTTATTTTTTTCAAAATCAAGCAGAGCGGGAAATTTGGAAAAGTAAAAAATATATGAAACATACAGACAGTCGGGTAACATATATTTCAAGTGAACAAGTAACAGCACCAGCTACATTAGAAGAGACAATCGATCTCAAAAAATATGAGAAAAAAAATGTTATCGCTACAGGTTATACGGCAGGTGTGGAGTCTACTGGCAAGTCACCTGACCACCCGGCATATGGTATTACGTATTCAGGTGTTAAAGTAGCAAGGGATTTATATTCAACAATCGCTGCTGATTTAAATATATTTCCACTTGGGACGATTTTATATATTCCGAACTATGGCTATGGAATAGTCGCGGATAAAGGTGGCGCAATTAAAGGAAATAAAATTGATCTTTATTATCCGTCAGTCGAGGATGTATACCAGCAGTGGGGTAAAAAATCAGTAGATGTATATGTAGTCGAATATGGGGATGGCTCATTATCTGAAGAGGTACTAGCAAACTTAAATAATACGGAATCATTACAAGTATTCCGCCATCAATATAAAGCAGAATAAATAACAAAACAGCCAATTTGGCTGTTTTGTTATTTATCACAGAATCATTTTAATTAATAGTATAATTTAACTAAACTGCGAAGTACTGATTTGTTTAAAAAAGCGATAAATGTATACAAAAGCTCCGTCCATATACTTCGCTTTCCGCGGGCATGGCCTCAGCTTTCTCACTCACTTTGTTCGCAGTTTGTGTCGACAGTATAAAGTAAAACCATGTATATTTTAAAATAGAGGGAATAATAAAAAGGCTAGAATGATGCCGGTTAATCCGCCGAAGAATACTTCAATAGGCTGATGACCTAATAATTCCTTTAGTTCCTTCTGCTTTTCGTATTCCCCCCCTTTTTTAGACCAACCCTTTGCTTCTGATACAAAGCGGTGAAAATCTTTTGCTAACATATTTAGTAAAATAGCTTGTTCCCCCCCAGCTTGTCTACGAATCCCTGTTGCATCAAACATAATAATTATAGCGAAAATGCAGGATACTGCAAATAACCCTGAAGTGACCCCGTGCTCTATTCCGATACCGGTAGAAAGAGCGGTTACTGCAGCAGAATGACTACTTGGCATTCCACCGGTACTGAAAGCAAGGCCTGGTTTGAATTCTTTCGTTGCTATTAGGTGTAAGGGAACTTTAACAAATTGGGCAAAAGTAATAGCAATTAACGCAACCCATAATGGAAAGTTTTCAAAAAGTTCCAATTAATAACATCCTCTCTGATTCTTAGCTGAATTATTATAAGGTTAATTATTTTTAGGATTAGTAGTCAGTATTTCCGGATAATATACGTAAAACATTATACCATAGCTCTTTTCAAATTTATATGAAGCGAACATGCAATTAACAAGCTCTTAATAAAGAAAATGGTGAGAATGTAGTCTCACCATATGTTAAGTTATTTAATTGCAGCCTCGAGAGAAACCTCAATCATATCATTAAAGGTGGTTTGACGATCTTCTGAACTAGTTTCTTCACCTGTAATCATATGATCGGAAACCGTTAAAACCGAAAGAGCGTTGCGATTAAATTTCGCTGCCAGGGTATACAATGCAGTGGTCTCCATTTCAATGGCTAATATATTATATTGATCAAGCAATATCAGCAGTTCTTTCGTATTGTCTCTATAAAAACTATCACTTGTAAATACATTTCCTACTCGTAAGGAGAGTCCTTTTTCAAGGCCTGTATCATAAGCGTTTTTCAGTAAATGAAAGCTTGCCGTTGGGGGGGCATAATCGATCCCGCCAAATACCATACGATTCATTTGTGAGTCAGTAGAAGAAGTACTCGCAAGAATGACGTCCCTGACTTTTACATCCTTTTGAATGGCACCACATGTTCCAACACGGATTAAGTTTTGTACATCGTAACTTTGAATTAACTCATTCACATAAATAGAGATAGACGGTACCCCCCCCATCCCCAGTACCTTGCACAGAGATATCTTTCCCTTTATAGGTGCCTGTAAAACCAAGCATTCCTCGAACTTCATTATAACAAGATACATTCTCTAAAAAATTTTCAGCGATATATTTTGCTCGTAACGGATCGCCAGGAAGTAAAATTGTATCAGCTATCTCTTCCTTTTTTGCACCAATATGCACACTCATCACTTCGCACTCCTTCATTCTTCATGAGAAATTATTATATTTAGAAAGTATCATAATAAAAAATGAAATACAAATGGTATCCTTTCCATAGTTAACGGAAATTATTTTTTTTAGTTTCTTAAATGATCTTTATCGTATATAATAGATTTAGTTAGCCCTTTCACAAGTTTGGGGAATTAGTTGAGAGTTAAGTGATGATCGATTGATAAGGAGGAATTTTTTATGAAAGAACAGTCATTTACTATTGAAAGTGACACAGGTATTCACGCACGACCAGCAACATTATTGGTGAATAAAGCTGGGCAATATGAATCACATGTAGAATTACATTATAACGGTAAAACGGTAAACTTAAAATCCATCATGGGTGTTATGTCATTGGGAGTTCCAAAAGGAGCAGAAATTCGCATTACAGTTGATGGTAATGATGAAGATCAAGCGCTTGAAGGAATTGGAGAAACGATTGAAGAACATCTAGGTAAATAGTAAAAAAGCTAGTTTTATACTAGCTTTTTTTATGTTATAATAACTCCTTAGAAAAATAAAAGGGAAGTGTCTTGACAATGATGGAATTTCTTTATTTCCCAGAAGATAAATCACTATATATTCCAGCGATTATTAGTCTTCTCATATTTGTAATTGGTGCATTTGTAACGATGTATTTTATTCAAAAGGCATCGAAAAAGGAACAAGAAAAATGGGACGAACAATATAAGAATCATAAAGATTGATTAACTTTACTTATCTTTGACCATACTAGTGATGGAAAAGATAAGAGGAGTCGATCATCCCTATGAAATGGAAATTAAAAGGTATATTTTTCGTTTTTCTGCTTTTTATAGTTGGGTGCCAGGAAGAGGAACGGTCTCCATTAGAAGTTCGCTTATATAATGCAGATAAGGATGCAGTGGGAACAGCAAATTTTAAGGAACAAGAAGATAAGGTTACTGTTCAAATTAAAGTCGAAGGATTAGAATCCGGTTTACATGGTGTTCATATCCATGAATATGCTAAGTGTGAGGGTCCAGAATTTCAATCCGCTGGCAATCATTTTAATCCTGAGGGAAAAGAGCACGGACTTATGCATCCAGACGGCGCTCATATGGGTGATATGCCTAATCTTGAGATAAATGCCGATGGAACAGCTGACGTTGAGTTTGAATTGCCAGGTGTAACCTTAATGGACGGTGAGAAGTCCTTGCTACGTGAAGACGGTACATCTATTGTTATTCATGCTGGACAGGATGATGGAGTTTCTCAGCCTTCTGGAGACGCTGGCGAAAGAGTGGTATGTGGTGTTATTTCTCTAAATGATTCTACTAATGAAGAACAACCAACAGACCCTACAGAATCGAATGAAAAGAAAGAGTAAGCCGAAGCTTACTCTTTTTATTACAAAAAAGTTATTTATTGCTATCTCTTCTATCTAAGGCAGAAATAATTCGATTTGTTCCATCTTTTACTAATTCAAGTGGGCAAGCAATATTCATCCGCATAAAACCGGTACCTTCTTCACCAAAAGATGCACCATCATTTAATCCGACTTTTGCTTCCTTCTCTAAAAAAATTTTCAGTTGCTCTTGGGATAGATTTAATGCTCTAAAATCAAACCATAATAAATAGGTTCCTTCTGCTTTAAAAACATTTACGTCCTTGCGATTAGCAAACTGATTGATTACATAATTCATATTTTCTTCTAACTGTTCCATTAATTTAACTAGCCAGTCTTTACCCTCTAGATATGCAGCTTCTAATGCTGTAATCCCCCCCATTGTATTCAAGATATGCAATCCTTGTTTATGAAAGGTTTTTTCTAATGCTTCACGCTTTTGTTTGTCGTTAACAATAGCATAAGAAACTTGTAATCCTGCTAAGTTGAATGTTTTGGTAGGGGACATACATGTTATGATATTGTCGGTCATACTCGGATCTAACTTGGCAATTGGTATATGTTTGTTTGGAGCAAATACAAGATCAGCGTGAATTTCATCTGAGAGTATTAACACATTATACTGCTTACATAGTGCAACTATTTCTGCTAATTCTGTTTCTGTCCAAACTCTTCCAATCGGATTATGTGGATTACAAAGTATAAAGGCTTTTACCCCTTGCTTCAGTTGATTTTCAAAATCTTTAAAGTCAATTTTATATTTATCACCGTCTAATACAAGCTGATTTTTGACTAATTCGCGATCATGTTTTTTATAATATCATAAAAAGGTGGGTACACAGGGGGGGTTTGAATCAGAACTTTATCACCAACCTCTGTGAAGGTTTGCATCGCCATATGTAATGTAACAATTACACCAGGACTATAGACAATGGATGAACTCTTCACATCCCAATCATGTTTGTAAGACAACCAGTTTGTTATGGTATCCTGAAGAGCATTATCCGTAAAAGTGTAACCAAAAATCCCATGCTTGGCACGTTCTGTTAATGCTTGTGTAACAGCAGGTGGCGTTTGGAAGTCCATATCCGCTACCCACATTGGTAACACATCCTCAGCCCCGTATAATGTTTTAACAAGATCCCACTTAACCGCTCTTGTATTTTTCTGTTGATTTGTTTATTAAATGAAAAATCCATTGTTTCACTCCTTGATCCAAATTCATTACTTCTATCTAACCATATCGAAGAACAGAAAAAAGATTAATGCTTGATGTTCATTAGTCTTTGCGCGATATAATATGGTGCTTCCTCTGAAATTAAATGACCGGTATAATCCAAAATGGTTAGTGTGGAATCAGATAAAAAGCGGATTAACTCATATCCGATTTCATGAGGAATAATTTCGTCATATTTCCCCCCCCAAATTACAGTAGACGGTGTCTGAATTGTTTGTAATTCATCTTCTGATAGATCACCTTGATGATCATTTAAAATCTTGATAAGACAAGGGTATATTCTTTTGTCTAAAAAAGGTTCCTTGTAATGCTTTAGCATATCCTTCGTAATAAAGTGATCATGATACATAGATTGTCTAAGCATTTCATAAACACCTTTTCTTTTTAGTAACTGATGTGCAATTAAAGGGGGGGATAATCGATTGTGATAAATGAACCGAGAAAAAAGTGGTGATTTCTTCATAAAGCTTGAAGGTGATAATAAAAATAAATGTTCTACCTGGTTTGGATAATGAAAAGCATATCGTAAAGCAATTTGGCCTCCCATAGAGTGACCAATAATTGTTATATTTTTTATCGATAAACTTTCTAATATAAAAAAATACTCTCAACTGTATGATCATAGGAAAATAAGCAAGTATTTATTTTGTCGCTTTTTCCAAATGGGGGGGAATATCGATGGCGATTAATTGATAATCTTTTTGTAATAAAGGTATTAAATGCCGGTAGCAATAAGTGGAAGCCAAAAAACCATGGAGCAGTAAAAGAGAAGGTTTAGTGGGGGGGTTTTTGTATAGACTGTAATGAATATGGTGCCCTTGATAGCTAATCATGGAGTTCATATGCTATACCTCACTTTTAAAAAAATGAGCAAAGCGACTAGTTGCTTTGCTCTCCAGGGGGGGGAATACGAGAAAGTCTTACATATTTATATATTGCCCGTTTTTAATATTTTTAAACCTGTATTTATCAAATCAATAATTTTGAGTTTTTTTTGCTATTTTTATTACTTATATGCTAATATTACTTATTGTTTAAACCACTAAAATAATTGGAATTAAAACGGTCAGAGGAGTTGGAATAATGTCAGAAATATTTCAAAAAGGGGATGTCGTGGAAGGAATCGTTACGGGTGTGCAGCCTTATGGTGCTTTTGTTTCGATCAGTGATGACGTACAAGGTTTGGTTCATATATCGGAAGTGAAAAATGGATTTGTGAAGGATATAACAGATCATGTACAGCAGGGAGATAAAGTAAAAGTAAAAATCATCGAAGTAAAGGATGACGATAATAAGTATGCTTTATCTATACGTGCTTTAGAAGATGAAGAAAAGCAACCTAAAAACGAAAATGTGATCGCAGATAAAGAGGGAGAACATGGATTTAGCACGTTAGAGGTCAAGCTGAAGGAATGGATTAAACAGTCAGAATGAATAAAAGAAACCAACAACAAATTGTTGGTTTCTTTTATTCGAGCTATGTTCTATGATATGTTATTTTTCGTTTGAATTAAAAAGGAATGTAATGCTATATAATCCTGCAATACCTACGATTGTATATATAACTCTAGCAAATGCTCCTTCCTGACTGCCTCCACCAAATAGGGTTGCAACTAAATCAAATTGAAAAAGGCCAATTAACAACCAATTAATCGCACCAACAATAATCAGAACTAATGCTAATTTTTTCATATAGAACGATCTCCTTTCTTCTATAAAATTTTCATGTCAAAGGTTCATTTTTATTTTGCGGTTTAAATAAAAAAATATGCATAATATAAAAAATTTTTTTGTATAATATCCAGAAATTTTTCCTAAATTCAGAAGGTTTTAAAAAATCTAACGCTTCAATGCTTGATTTACGAGACAGTATTCGTTACATTTAAATAGAGATAAAAATATTGGAGGTTAGAAAAACATGACACATGTACGCTTTGATTATGGAAAAGCCCTAACTTTTTTTGGTGAACATGAATTAGATTATCTAAAAGCGCCAGTGAAGCTAGCCCACGAAATGTTACATAATAAAACAGGTGCAGGAAATGAATTTTTGGGATGGATCGATCTACCAACAAATTATGACAAAGAAGAGTTTTCGCGTATTAAAAAAGCAGCAGATAAAATCAAATCAGATTCTGACGTACTGTTAGTGTCAGGTATTGGCGGGTCATATTTAGGAGCTCGTGCTGCAATTGAAATGTTAAATCATTCCTTTTACAATGAATTATCAAAGGAACAACGGAAGACACCACAAGTATTTTTCGTTGGAAATAGTATAAGTGCTACTTATATTAACGATTTGTTTGACGTACTAAAAGATAAAGATGTATCTGTTAATGTTATTTCTAAAAGTGGAACGACTACGGAACCTGCGATCGCTTTCCGTATTTTCAAAAAATTATTAGAAGAAAAATATGGTGTCGAAGAAGCAAAAAGTCGTATCTATGCAACCACCGATAAAGAAAAAGGTGCACTAAAGACCTTAGCAAACGAAGAGGGCTATGAAAGCTTTGTTATCCCTGATGATGTTGGTGGCCGTTATTCAGTACTTACCGCGGTAGGTTTATTACCAATTGCTGTTAGTGGTATTGATATCGATGAAATGATGCAAGGTGCACAAAAGGCGCAAGAAGAATTATCAGAATCAGATCTAGATAAAAACCCAGCTTATCAATATGCAGCAGTGCGTAATGTCCTTTATAACAAAGGGAAAACGATTGAGATGCTTATCAATTATGAACCAGCACTTGAATATTTCTCTGAATGGTGGAAACAGCTTTATGGAGAAAGTGAAGGAAAAGATTATAAAGGAATTTATCCTTCCTCTGCTAATTTCTCGACAGATCTTCATTCATTAGGCCAGTATGTACAAGAAGGTCGTCGTGATATTTTTGAAACGGTTCTTCATGTGGAAGAACCAAAATCAAATATCACGATTGAGAAAGAAGATCAAGATCTTGATGGTTTAAATTACTTAGCAGGAAAAACATTAGATTTTGTAAATGAAAAAGCATATCAAGGTACATTACTTGCACATACAGATGGACAGGTACCAAACTTGCTCATCCATTTACCAAAACTTGATGCATATACATTTGGCTATATCGCCTATTTCTTCGAAAAATCAGTTGCGATCAGTGGATATTTGTTAGGTGTAAATCCATTCGATCAACCGGGTGTAGAAGCATATAAGACAAACATGTTTGCTCTCTTAGGCAAACCAGGTTTTGAAGAAGAAAAAGCAAAATTAGAAAAACGTCTATAATCGAGCGAAAACCTCTCATTCTTTATTGAATGAGAGGTTTTTAGATTTATAAATTAACTAGTAGATACTGATTGCGAAAGAATTACTTTTATTTTTAGATATATTGTAATCAGTTTTTTACATACATGAATTTTGTTTGGGTATCCTAAATCAAAAAGGGGGGGTGAATGTTTTGTACGAATTAGATTCTACTATTGAAAAAAAGGTGTTTCCATATCAACAAGTAAAAGGCGTGGTCGAAAAAGAAGGATTCTCATTAGGTGGTGCTTGGGAGTATGATCATGGCTATTTTGATTATAAATTAGCGACAGACGATGGTTATCACTTTCTTAGAGTGCCTTTTCACTCCATTAAAGGAGAAATTGAAAATGAAAATGCTGTGATTAAACTGAATAAGCCATATATTTTGACCCACCGTTACCAGGATGATGTAGATGCTTATGCAGAAAGTAGTGTCATGCAAGCCTCCTTTAACCAGTTTCAATCACCGGTAGAAAAAGATGCCAATATCCCGACTCCATATATCGAAAAAGGGAAAATTGTATTAAAAAACCTGGAAACATTATTAAATCAGCTATAAAACAGATAAAGTATGTAATTGTCTTTTTTACAGCTACTCCGCCATTGCTTTTAAATAAATAAGTTTATCATCTTTTTGAGTTTTTAAAGAAAAGGAAGGATGCAGAATCATTTCTCCTTCTCGGATAAGGCCAATTAGCCACTTCCCATCATGTAAGTAATGCTGGGCACAATAATAAAATTCATGCTCAAGTAAATGATCGTCAATCAATTTCGTGCAGAATTGTTGTTCTTCCAATGTCTTTGCTATAATATCTATAATCTGGATATCTTTCTGAAAAAGCGACTGATATAATAAAGAACTCATAAAATTATTGGAGCGAAGTATAACATTGGATCCAGCCCTAATTGCATTTTTCCGTTGCACTTCAGTCAGTATTTCAGAGATAATGTGAACATTCGAATTGTTTCCGCGGGCAGCGATAATATTAAGTATTGTTTGACGATCAGCTTCTTCCTCTGTTAAAGAAGGATCTGCGGTGATAATAATGAATGTTGCTTGTTCGATATTTGCCTTTTTTAGTATCTCATCTGATGTTGGTTGCCCATGAATAAAATGTATGCGATGATTCTGATAGGATACTTTGTTTAACGTATGATCAATCAATACGGTATCAGTTTGTAAGTGGTGCTCTTTGAACATTTGGATCAGTTGCTTTGTCCGTTCATTCCAGCCGATTAGAATTGTGTGATTGGACCCTTTATAGGATATTTTGCCTTCTGTTAAATTTTTTTCGTGCTTTATTGTGCCTGCAGATACGGTGGCCATATAAAAAGTTACTAAGCCGCCACCTGCCAAAATTAATAAAATACCAACGAACTTTCCAACAAAACTTAAAGGAACATAGTCACCGTAGCCGACTGTTGAGCCAGTCACAAATGCCCACCAAATCCCGTCAAATGTAGTTGGGAAATGATTCGGTTCTATAATATGTATAAGATATCCAAACAGTAACATTAAGAGACAAACACTAAATAACAATCGAAGAAAGATAGGCAAATGAAAATAAAATTGAGTCCATTTATTCCAGATCATGGTATCACCTTTTTTACCTTTAGTGTTTACAATTTTTGAAAACTTATTCAATATATTTACGAGGAGTGATTAATGTGGAAAAAGATAGTATCGCGTTTTTACAGGAATTATTACATACTCCTTCACCATCAAGTATGGAAATGGATATTCAAAAGAAATGGATGAAATATGTAGCGCCATATGCAGATGAAATTCGTAGCGATCATGCAGGTAATGTGATTGCAGTTGTGAATGAGGACGCAGATTTCCATTTGCTATTAGCTGGTCATTGCGACGAAGTGGCTTTTGTCGTTAATCGCATCGACGAGAATGGATTCGTGTTTATAGAAAAAATGGGTGGAATTAATCCAAAAGCTGCTGTCGGCATGAAAGTGGAAATATTAGGACATGTGCGTAATATCAACGGAGTAATCGGTGTAAACGCACAACATCATGGTGGTATAAAAGGTGACTTTGATGTTGAAGATTTATTTATAGATTGTGGGGCTGCTTCAAAAGCAGAGCTTGAAGAGGATATTCAGATTGGAGATTTAGTTGTCTATCGACGAACTTCAGAAATTCTAAAAGATCGCTTTATTTCTGGAAGAGGATTGGATAATCGTACCGGTTCATTTATTGTTGCAGAAGTAATGAAACGTTTAAAAGAGAAACATATCAATATTGGTGTTTATGGTGTTAGCACAGTCAATGAGGAAACGAACATGGGCGGAGCATATTTTGCAGCTGCAGGATTAAAACCAGACGCAGCATTGGCATTGGATGTAACATTTGCTACTGATTATCCCTCTGTGGATAAGCGTAAACATGGTGATGTTCGTTTAGATGGTGGGCCTGTCTTAGCAAAAGGAGCACCGATTAACCGGAAATTAAATCAATTATTAGAAGCGACAGCAAAAAAACTAGAGATGAAACTGCAATATGAATTAACTCCAAGACATACGGGTACAGATGCTGACAAAATGCGCCTGACAGGTAAAGGGGTACCGGTAAGTTTGGTTTCCTTGCCGTTACGCTATATGCATTCCCCAGTTGAGACCGCAAGTTTACAGGATACGGAAGAAGAAATCCAACTATTAGTGGAGTTTATTACAAATATGACCGGAAACGAAAGTCTAAATCCATTGGATGATTAAATAAGGATGACAGAATGGACCAGTAAGATTAAAAGAAGCTGATATATCTATTATTTTCCACCGCATATCTTAATGATGAATACAAGGAAGAGACATATTCTTAGCCTGTTGTGGTAATTATGAAATGATTTGATTGCTTAACAATCGCTTCGGCTTGCCCGCTTCCCTTTCCACGGATTTTCTCCTTAGCTAACTTTGGCAAGCCAAAGTGGATCTTCGGATAAAAACATCCCGTAGGAGTTAAAGCGGACGCTACGCAAAGTAGAAGCTACAACTTTAGTAAGAAATAGCAGTTTTGTTTTTATCAGCTGTAATAAATTATCCGACATTTGATCTAAAAAGTTTCTAACGTCACTATTTATTGCATAAAATCTCTAATAGAAATGTTGTGGATTTCACGCAAATATTCATTATTAAATGAAATCTTTAGTGTTTTGTAAAAGGATTTTATGTTATAAGAAGTTATTGCATGAAATCTTAGATATGTAATGATATCATTTTATGCAATAACGGGTTTTACTTGGTTTGTAGCGTAATATCATAGCGCAGGCCGCCCGCATTCACTCCTGTGGGAATTTTTTCTCTGAAGATCCACTTTTCTAAGCGATCTTTGCTTGGAAAAGTTAGCTGAAGGGAAAACCCCCCCACGGAAAGGGAAGCGGGCAGCCGGAGCGGCTGTTTAGCACTTCATATAATACAAAATGGTTACTAGGATTATTGCGTATAATCTTTCTATTATGTAGTTAAAAAATCCGAATGATAACAAATTCCTCGCAGAATTTGCATATCATTCGGATTCTATTTTTATTAAGTAACTTTAGTTCTTGCTTCCTTTAAAGCACTTTAACTAGTGTTTCTTTTTATCAACTATTCCAAGGGTGCAACGGGATATGGCAATTAATTGGTTGTTTTCATCAACTATATTTATGTTCCATACCATTGTCTTTTTCCCAATATGAATTGGGGTCGCCTGAGCAGTGATAGTGCCATCTTTTTTTGCCTGGAGATGATTGCAATTAATCTCTATTCCTACAATGTTTTGGAAAATAGGATCCACATGCTGCAATCCACCAATACTTGCAGCCGTTTCTGCTAAGGCAACAGTAGCCCCCCCGCCATGTAAATATCCCATCGGCTGTTTTACTGATCCTGAAATCGGCATTTCCACTATAATTAATTCTTTTGTCTGTTGCTTTACGGTCATTTGCAAGGCATCCATTAGAGTATGATCTGACATATAAGAACCTCCAATTTATCATTGCCAAACATTATTTAAGATAAGTTTGACTTATAATGTTAACGGAAATAGAATTTGCAGAAGGAGAGAAATGCCAATCAATCCGCCGTAAAAAGTGTTCGTTTTAGCTGTTGCTATCATCGCTGGAATCATTCCTACATTGGTAGTATTTTCTTGGAAAGTTCTTACGGCTTCGCGAGCTTTAGGTATACTTAATAAACTAATAATACTATAAATAGGTAATAGTCCACCGATAATAAAAGCTGCTGTTAAAGCATAGCTTGTCAGCATTAAGCTTGATAACAAAATGATTGCTTTATTATGTCCTAACAGGATAGCAATTGTTTTTCGGCCATTCTCTTTATCGCCATCAAGGTCTCGAATATTATTTGCGAGTAAAATACATCCAATGAAAATAGCAATCGGAATGGATATAACAAGAACTTGCCATGTTATTGTTAACGTCTGGATATAATAACTGATTGCAATGATCACTGTCCCCATTAAGAAACCGGAAAATAATTCGCCGAATGGTGTATAGGCAATTGGGATCGGTCCGCCAGTGTACAAATAGCCGATTAACATACAAACGAGACCAATGACTGCAATCCACCAGTTGGAGGCGAAACATATATATATACCGAGCAGTGCTGCGATACCATATAAAATAAAGGCTAATTTCTTAATAACATTTGGCTTTACACCATCACGTACGATAGTGCCACCAATACCTACAGAATTTTCATTGTCTAAGCCTCTGACATAATCATAATATTCATTAAACATGTTTGTTGCTGCTTGTATTATCATCGCAGCAATTAACATGGCGATAAATAATAAAGGCCGAAAGCTATTATCTAATATTGCAAGCATTGTGCCAACGAATACAGGTATAAATGAGGCGGTTAAGGTATGTGGCCTTAATAATCTCCACCACACATGAAAGCCGGGTCTTTCATTTAAATGGTTTGCTGTTTTTTCTGTTTTATTTTCCATGTGTAAAAAATCTCCTTGATAAAAATTAAGTAACATTATAATTTTAGTGAATACTTAAATATGTGTCAAACTATTATATCAAACATTATACAGCACCAAAGATAAGTTTTTTGTTATACTATGAAAGGGAATATAACTATTAGCATATGTTATAACCTTTAAAAATATTTGAAATTATAATATAATGAATAGCGTTTATGAGAAATGCCCTATTATATTGGAGGGTTACCAATGATTGAAACAAAGGATTTAAATATAGATGGTGTGTTACATGCAGCACAGAAACAGTCAGTAGATAAGGCTACACCAACCTTTGTAAGTGTTACAGAGCAAATTACATGGATCGATCCTATCCATTTCTTTCAGGCTGGGCAACAACTGCAGGAAAATCGTATATTTTGGTCAAGCTCAGATCAATCAACACAGTTTGTTGGCATTGGAGATAGTATTCTTTTTCAAAATAAGGATGCTTCTTATCAAATGTTAAAGAAAGAATGGGAGCAGGCATTAAATAATAGCTGGATAGATAATCGATTTGATCAATACAAAACAGGTCCTATTGCGTTTGGTGGCTTTCCCTTTGATCCTAAAGAAAAGGTGAACGAACTGTGGAATGGTTTTGAGGGTAGTCAATTTCGTGTGCCAACCTTTTTACTTACTGTGGAAAACGATAAAGCATTTTTAACGACAACTATCTATGTGGAAGAAGATAGTCATATTGATGAACTTTCTGCAGATTTGATTACAAAAAGGCACCAACTGTTACATGCACCAAATACTTCTTTTCAGAATAATACGATCGTTTTGAAACATGAAGTTGATCCTTTACAATGGAAGGGATTAGTCGCTAAAGCAACAGATACGATTGAGCGCGAAGAGGTAAATAAAATTGTCTTGGCAAGAGAACTCCAAGTTGAATTTGATGATGATTGTGATATTGGACAAGTTTTAACAACATTAAAACATACGCAAAATCACAGCTTTATTTTCGCATGGGAAAAAGATAATGTCTGCTTTATTGGAGCTACTCCAGAGCGACTGGTAAAAGTAGATAATCAACAATTGTTTTCTACTTGTTTGGCTGGTACTGCGCCAAGAGGAACTACAATAGAGGAAGATAAATGGTATGGTCAGCAATTACTAAATGACCAAAAGAATCGGGATGAGCATCAGTTTGTTGTTGATATGATAAAAAATGCTGTACATTCCTGTGCCAAATATGTAGATATTCCAAACGAACCTATTTTATATCCGTTGAAAAATCTGCAGCATTTATATACACCTGTAGAAGCTGAACTTGATAAAGGATACACGTTATTAGACGTAGTTGAGAAATTACATCCGACACCGGCATTGTGTGGCTTTCCGCGTGAAAGCTCTTTAGCATTTATTCGGGAATTTGAGCTTTTAGAACGAGGCTGGTATGGTGCTCCTATTGGCTGGTTTGATCAGCATTTTAACGGGGGGGAATTTGCTGTAGCAATCCGATCGGCATTAATTTCTGATATGAAAGCATCCTTGTTTGCAGGTTGCGGTGTCGTAAAAGAATCCGATCCGGACATTGAATATCAGGAAACAAATATTAAGTTTACCCCCCCTATGTTACAGGCGCTTGGAGGATCTTTATGAGTCATATTTCATCTTTAACAAAGTATGTCGGCAATTTTGTTGACCAATTATATCAAAGTGGTGTGCGTCATATTGTTATTTCGCCTGGATCCAGATCGACGCCACTTTCTTTAACTTTTGCGGAGTATAATCGATTTCAGATCTGGGTGGATATTGATGAACGATCGGCAGGATTTTTTGGATTAGGAATAGCAAAAGAAACAAAAGAAGCTGTTGTGCTTGTATGTTCTTCTGGTACGGCTGCTGCAAATTACTTTCCTGCGATTATTGAAGCGTATTATAGTCGGACACCGTTAATTGTATTAACTGCTGATCGTCCACATGAATTACGGGATGTTGGCGCTCCACAAGCAATAGATCAGATTAAGCTATATGGGAACTATGTGAATTGGTTTCATGAAATGGCATTACCCGAAGAGACGGATCATGTCCTGCAATACGTACGGAATCATGCCGACCGGGCAGTGAAAAAGTCAACAGATCTTGTAAAAGGACCTGTTCATCTTAATTTTCCTTTTCGTGAACCATTAATTCCTGATTTTAGTCTAAGTGATATTTGGGGGGGAGAAGATTCTCGATTTTTAATGCATTACCGTGCAAATGATACACGACTCGATAAGCATACTTTAGCTGATATTTATGAAAAGCTGCGCAGCAAACAAAAAGGTATGATCGTATGTGGGCCACATGATTCTCCAGTGCTGGCAAAACATATTCTCCTGTTAGCAGAAGCATGGAATATACCGGTGCTCGCTGATCCCTTATCCTTATTAAGAGATATCAGGGGGGGAAATGAGACAGTAATAGAAAGTTATGATAGTATCCTGAAATCCAGTAAAGTTCGCGACAGGCTTGAAGTGGACTTTATTTTGCGATTCGGAGCAATGCCAGTATCGAAATCGTTTCTGCAATTAGTACAGGAAAGAAATATCGAGCAATTTATCGTGGATGAAGAGATCAGTTACCGTAATCCATCGATTAATGGGGGGGCACATTATATATATGGTGAGCCTATTGCTATTGCTGATCAGTTAACACAGCTGCCATTATCTTTTGATTTAAACTGGTTAGCATTTTGGCAGGATTTAAATCGAGAAACGAAGGATATTCTAAGAAGCGATCAGTCGCTTCTAACAGAAGGAACAGCGGTTCAAGGGATTCAATCTTCTATTCCAATCAAAAGTACACTTTTTGTCGGAAATAGTATGCCAATCCGGGATGTCGATACATTTTGGTTTACTAGTGATAAAGAAGTAACGATTGTAGCAAATCGTGGTGCTAATGGAATTGATGGTATCTTGTCAACTGCCTTAGGTACAGCGGCAACAGGCAAGCATGTTACCCTATTGGTTGGGGATATTTCATTTTTACACAGTATCAACGGCTTATTAATGACTCAAAACTATGACTTTAATCTCACGATTGTGTTGATTAATAATCAAGGTGGCGGTATTTTTTCTTTTCTTCCACAGGCAAAAGAAGATAATTCTCATTATGAATTATTATTTGGAACGCCACAAAATATATCAATGGAAAAAGTTGCCGCACTATATGAGATTGAATTTGAGTTGGTCACAGATTGGACGCAATATCAGGAAGCATTAAACCGAAGTTATCAGAATGGTGGAGTGTCGCTGATTGAAGTGCAGACAGTTCGTAATGAAAATGTTAGTTGGCATCAGTCAAAATGGCAAGAGGTCGAAAAGAATACGTTAACTGTTTTGGAGGAAACTAGAGATGTACGTTAAGACAAACAGTGGCGATTACTGGGTAGAGTGTCATGGGACTGGAAAACCGATAGTATTTTTTCATGGATTTACTGGCTCTGCTCAGACATGGCTGCCGTTGCTTTCCTTTTTTAAAAATAATGAATGTATTCTGATTGATTTACCTGGTCATGGTCAGACAAAAGCACTCGTGGAATCTATGGAGGATTGCTGCTGTGATCTGTATTCGATTCTTGAACAGTTGGATATAGATAAAGTGGATGTGATTGGATATTCGATGGGTGGACGAACCGCTCTTTCTTTTGCTTGCTATTACCCGGAATTGATCCGTACCTTAACATTAGAAAGTGCTTCCCCCAGGGTTAATGAACGAGAAAGAGCGTCAGGAACGTAAGGAAAAAGATCAACAATTAATTGACTTTATTTTAAGCCATCCATTAGAATCGTTTATAGATAAGTGGGAGAACATTCCGTTATTTGAGTCACAGAAACAACTTTCTGCTCAGAAACGATCGGCAATAAGGGAAGAACGTTTGCACCAAAACAGAAATGGATTGGCCGCTTCGTTACAAGCAATGGGCACAGGTGTAATGCCATCATGGTGGAACCAGCTTTCCATTCTGAATTTTCCTGTCTTATTGATAGCCGGTGAATGGGATCATAAGTTTGTTTCGATTAGCAAAAAAATGAATGACTACTTGCCAAATAGTAGAATAGAAGTGATATCTGAGGCTGGGCATGCAATTCATGTGGAACAATTAAAAAAATTTGGTACAATAGTAGAGGAATTTATAAATCAGAGGAGGTCATCTTATGACAATAGAGTGGGTAAGTGAACGTACGTATGAAGATGTTTTATATGAAACCTATGATGGCATAGCCAAAATAACGATTAATCGTCCAGAGGTGCGAAATGCGTTTCGTCCGAAAACAGTGAATGAATTAATTGACGCTTTTACATATGCTCGTGATGATTCAAAAATTGGAGTTGTTGTGCTTGCAGGGGCAGGCGATAAAGCATTTTGTTCCGGTGGAGACCAAAAGGTTCGTGGCCATGGTGGCTATGTAGGTGAAGATGAAATACCTCGTCTAAATGTGTTAGATTTACAACGTTTAATTCGTGTGATTCCAAAGCCAGTCGTTGCGATGGTTTCCGGTTATGCCATTGGTGGCGGACATGTCCTGCATGTTGTGTGTGATTTAACGATTGCTGCAGACAATGCTATTTTTGGCCAAACCGGACCTAAAGTTGGCAGTTTTGATGCTGGATATGGTGCAGGTTTATTGGCACGGATCGTCGGTCACAAGAAGGCTCGGGAAATTTGGTTTTTATGCCGTCAGTACAATGCGCAGGAAGCTTTGGATATGGGCTTAGTCAATACGGTAGTCCCATTGGATCAATTAGAGGAAGAGACGGTACAATGGTGTCAGGAAATGTTAGAAAAATCACCAACAGCACTTCGCTTCTTAAAAGCATCTTTTAATGCTGATACAGATGGACTAGCAGGTTTACAGCAAATGGGCGGGGATGCAACATTGCTTTATTATACAACAGATGAAGCAAAAGAAGGTCGCGATGCGTTTAAGGAAAAACGCAAACCAGACTTTAAACAATTCCCACGTTTTCCTTAATATTACTTTTAAATAAAACCATGTTCCTCTTAAGCGGAAACATGGTTTTATTCTTATATTTCTTGATAGAGGTGAAAAATATGGAACATTGGCTAAATAAGCGGGCTAGCTTAACGCCTAATCAGATAGCGCTTGAAATGGAAGAAGAATCCTATACATTTTATCAACTGCAGCAAAAAGTAAAAACATTTGCAGGACAATTAGGTCGTTTTCAGATAAAAGGACATATAGGAATCCTTTCTGATAATTCCTCTGAGATGGTGATTGCCTTTTGGGCCTGTACGTATTTACAGCTCCCTGTGGTATTTCTAAATACGAGGTTAGCTATATCAGAATGGCAGCAACAATGCACAGATGCCGATGTCGAATGGATCCTAACATCATCTCGATATCTGGACCACGCAGAACATCTGAATCTAACCGTAAAAACTTTTTTTGAAGTGAAGAAGTTATCGGTTTATGAGCCTGCGTCTGTAGATGAGATAGATTTGCATCGTGTTTGTTCGATGATGTTTACCTCTGGAACTACCGGCAGAGCAAAGGCAGTACAGCATACATTTGACAATCACTGGTCAAGTGCAGTAGCCTCTTCATTGAATTTAGGTCTGTTATCTAATGATAAATGGTTAGCTTGTCTGCCGCTATTCCATATTGGAGGTTTATCTATTTTAATAAAGAGCGTAATTTATGGAATGCCTGTGTATTTATTAGAAAAATTTGATACAGAGAAAGTACATAAAGCGATTATGGAAGACGATGTGACGATACTTTCCGTTGTTGCAGTTACCTGTTCACGTCTGCTCGAGCGATTAGACGAAGGGCAATACCCGGCTTCTTTTCGGTGTATGTTATTAGGAGGAGGACCAGCTCCGAAACCATTATTGGAAAAGGCGCAAGCGAAACAAGTGCCGATTGTGCAAACATATGGAATGACAGAAACCTGCTCACAAATTGCTACATTAAATGAGCAGGATGCTTTAAGAAAACAAGGTTCTGCCGGAAAGTCACTTTTTTCCGCATCATTAAAAATTATCGGCGAAAATGGAGAATGTGGCGCCGGCCAAATTGGGGAAATCATCGTAAGGGGGCCCTATGGTATCGCCTGGCTATTACCATCAGACTACTGAAAACACGGATGAATGGCTGCACACTGGAGACTTGGGTTATCTCGATGAAGAGGGTTTTCTTTATGTGGTGGATCGTCGGAGTGATCTAATTATTTCTGGTGGTGAGAATATTTATCCTGCTGAAATTGAAGAAGTACTGCTGACTCTGGATGGTATAATCGAAGCAGGTGTGACGGGCAGGGAGGATAGCAAGTGGGGGGGGCAGGTTCCTGTTGCCTATGTTGTGCAAAAGGATAAAGAGTTAACGGCTGAGGATATTAAGAATTATTGCAGCGAACATTTAGGCAAATATAAAGTGCCGAAATCCATTTATTTTAGAGATCAGCTCCCGCGAAATGCTACCAATAAGTTGCAACGTCATAAACTAATATAATGGCATTCGAACTATACTGATTTTTCACGAGAATAATTATTTTCCCCCCGTGATCTTCATGTATTTATCCCGTCGAGAGCAACCGATATTTCGTGAGAAGAACAGCTTGGCTTAAGCATAGTGTCCGCCAATTTTTTTGCTTCTTTCTATCGTAATTCCTGCTTCCGTATAACTACTTGCCCGTAAAAGAGACGTAGAACCATACTTTGTGCGAATGGCATCCATGACGTAACCAATATCCTTCTTTTTTGGCTGGTCGTCAAATAGATTTAATTGGGTTTCCATATCATCATAAAGATTGTTTAAAGATATCGAGACACGTCTTATTTTGCTGTGACGATTATAAAATTGGTGGAATAACTGTAAGCATACCTGATAAACATCCATGGTAACATTGGTTGGTAAATGGAGAGAAGAGGAGCGATGGAAGCCTCCACTATTATCAGCGTAAGCTATACCTAAGTGAATCGTTCTGCCAGCTCTTCTGTGAGTTCGTGCCCGTCGGCATACTTCTTCAGTTAAATCGAGCATACAGGTTAATGTCTCTTCTGCCGTATAATCTCGTAATAAGGTAATTCCATGGCCAAATCCCTTTTGTTCTTCTTTTTTGCCATAAGAATCATAAACCGGGCTTAAATCGATTCCCCAGCATGCCAATATAATTGTTCTCCAATCACGCCAAATCGTTTCTTTAAGCGGTCTAAGCGATAATTAGCTAATTGCCCTAAATAAATAATACCCATTCGATTTAAATGAACCGTTAAACGGTGGCCGATACCCCAGATTTTTTCAATTGGAACTGGCCATAATAAGCGCTCTACATCCTGATAGCGGCAAATCGCGATACCTGTTTTTTTAGCATATAAGTCCATTACAACCTTAGCGAGGAATTTATTATCTCCAATTCCAATCGCACAAGTCAGCCCCCCCATCGTGTCATAAATTTCTTCCTTAATCATTTGAGCGATCTCTTCTGGATTTCCGTATAAAGGTTCTAATCCATCTACGGTGATCCACATTTCATCAACGGAGTATGGATGGATGGCTTCTTTTGGTACATATTGATGTAGTAAACGTGTGATCTCCACGGATACTCGCACATAATCTCCCATTTTGGCTTCTGCGACTTGAATGTTTGGATCATTTGGCAATTCAAAATATCTACTTACATTTTTAACACCATGGCGCTGTTTTAATGCTGGAGAGGCGGCAAGAATAATACTACCTGAACGGTTTTTGTCACCAACCACTGCTAACATGGTTGTCATAGGATCTAAGCCGCGCTTTACACACTCAATACTGGCATAAAAGGAACGCATATCAATACAAAGCACTTCGTGGGTAGGATAGGTATGATAATTCATTGTTCAAACTCCTTGCAGAACTTTTGTTCGGTTATTTTAGTATAGACGAAAAAGATGTGAAAGAAAAGTGTCAAAATATAGTAACTAATTGAGAGAGATTATCATACTCATTGACTTTCCTGCTAAAAGCTAATAAACTAGAAGAATAATCATTCGAAAAAAGAAAAAATTACAATGCCCGACTTGGAATAGTGTGAATAAGGGAGAGGTTCCGCATGGAAACACTAGTAACAAAAAACCTAACACTTGGTTATGGCGATGACATAATTATAGATGATTTAGATATTACAATACCTAAAGGTGAGATTACTGTATTTATTGGTGGAAATGGCTGTGGAAAATCAACATTATTACGGTCTTTAGCTCGTTTGTTGAAACCAAAACATGGTGATGTTGTATTAAATGGCGAAGATATTTCCAGGGTACCTACTAAAGAAGTTGCTAAACAATTAGCAATTTTACCACAAAGTCCTATTAGTCCAGATGGATTAACGGTAGAAGACCTTGTAAAACAAGGTAGACATCCTTATAAAACAATGTTTAATCGTTGGTCTGAAGCCGATGAGAAAGCAGTTGTGGAAGCGTTAGATTCAACAAATATGACCGCATTAAAAGATCGGGAAGTTGATTCTTTATCTGGCGGCCAACGTCAGCGCGCATGGATTGCGATGACGTTAGCACAAGGAACAGACACAATATTATTAGATGAGCCTACTACTTATTTGGATATGACGCATCAAATTGACATTTTAGATTTATTGTTTGAATTGAATGAAAAACATGGCAGTACGATTGTCATGGTACTACATGATTTGAATTTAGCTTGTCGTTATGCGCATCATATTGTTGCGATTAAAGATAAAGAAGTATATGCCCAAGGGAAACCAGAGGAAATCATAAACTGTGGCCTTGTACATGAAGTTTTTCAAATGAAAGCAGATGTACTGTATGATCCTATGTTCGGTACACCGATGTGTATCCCGCATGGCAGAGGACGATGTTTAATTAAAGAAGCTGTGGAAGAATCGAAGCAAGAACAGTTAAGTAGTTAGTTCAAAAAGAGACTGAGATAAAGTGATTTGATATAAGTAAAAGCCGAACGATAAGAATTTATTATCGTTCGGCTTTTTTATAAGGTAGAAGCTCCAATGAAATTCATTGATGAGATACATGCTTACCAAGGGAAATTTAATTATGAAGAACTCCATGGGAGTTTACTGATTGGTGGAGGCGTAAAGGCACGGCATACGAAGAAGGTATTGATGATAAGACAAAAGTAGAAAGATTATTAATGGAAGTTCAGAGGTTAGAAAAGGAAAACGATACATTAAGAAAAGAGAAAACACTTCTTGAACTTGATTTGGGCATTAGCCGTTTGATTGATTCACTGAGTGCCCCTGCAGAATGAATCTAGTAGGGGGGGCACTAAAAAACAAAAGTGTACATTTTATCATTGACATTTATAGTATCTTTATAGTATTGGGAACAGTTAAAAAAAATATGGATTGAAGAAGCCAAGGATGAGAATTTCGTAAGAGGTCTTAAAAATGTAAGACACTAGATTAGCTTTTTTTGAGAAAAGAAAGAGAATACGGAACTGGGCAATGGTAAATGTCTGACTGGAAGGAATTTAAGGAGTTGATCGATAGACGTCTACCTATCTGCTATCGAAAACTATTATATTTTTGTGATTCACCCGAGAGAAGAAACAACGGAAGAACAAGGCACTTACGATCTATCAAAACGCACTGGTTATAACTGGTTGGAAGATTTCTCAGAAGGAATCAAACATGAACGCGCCTAAAAATAACCGATAGGGACCGAAAAAACAGAGGCCTTTAATGAAAGGAGTTTCAAGAATAATAGATATTCCAAAAGGATATTACCCCCCCTCTGAGATCATATCCTCCATCGTATCAATAGAATGCTATTCCTGAATTATTCATAAAAATATTCGATAACATCGAGAGCGCTTATCTTCCAAGCTATTCAGCCAAATTAGTTATGAATCAAGTAAATGAAAAAAGAATCCATTTCTGATAGAGTTAAAGTGCAAACAAATAACCAACAGAAAGGATTCTTATAATGGCTACTTTACCGCAAATAAAGCTTGATTTCAATCATCAGATTAAATTGTCTACTAATGGAGGTTCCTTTCTTCTGATACGGGTGAATTTTTCTTTAGAGAATTCGATGAAAAAATTGGTTTCTCCGAAACATTGGCTCAGCACCTAAATCTGAAAGACAATAGACGTTATTATTTTCATTTGAATGAAAATTTGCTACAACAAAAAATTTATTAAATGATCGCTGGATATGCCGAGGATGACGCTACGGATCAATTGACGGACGATCCTGTGTGCACGGAAATCATTGGAACCGATGCGTTGGCTTCTCAACCCAGCTTATCTCGTTTTTTTGAACGGTTTGATCCGTCATCCATCGACCAATTAAATAGCGCCAACCAAGAGCTTATAGATTAAGTACATCAAACCAGAGAATCGGATGCACTTATCTTTGATTTGGATTTTACACATTCCGATACCTATGGAGATCAATAATCCACAACTTATAATGCCCATTATGGAACCGTCGGCTTCCATCCATTAGTTGCCTTTGATGGCGTAACAGGCGACTTTCTAAAAGCTAAGCTACGTCCGGGAAACGTTGATACCTCCAACGGTGTCGTGGATTTTAGTCAACCACTTATTGAACGTTACAACGAGAAGTTTCCGGAGACTACGCCATTTCTTCGTGGTCGCCGTCTCGGTTTTGTATGATTTGTGCAAAAATGAATCGGTTTATTATGTTATTCGCCTCAAATCGAATGCAAATCTGCAACGGATTGCAGATGAACTCCATCCTTCATTCATACCAACGGATGTTACAAAGACGGAATGTTATTACGAAGAAACCTCCTATCAAGCGAACTCCTGGTCTAAACCTAGAAAAGTGATCATAAAATCCGTACGCCCGGCAGGTGAAATGTTCTTTAACCATTCTTTTATCGTGACAAATTTGGTAGATGCCTTTTCTCCCAAGGACATTGTCCTTGCTTATCAGAAAAGAGGTACGATGGAGAACTACATCAAGGAAGCAAAGAATGGTTTTGATCTCGAAAGAATGAATAGTCATTCTTTCCAGGTAAATGAGGTAAGAATGATGTTGAGTCTGTTGGCTTATAACTTAACGAATTGGATGCGTACACTTTGTTTTCCAGAAGAACAAAAGAACATGCAATTCCAAACCATACGAACAAGAATCATCAAAGTCGCCAGCAAATTAGTGAAGTCAGGACGATCCTTTTACTTTAAATTATCGTCGAGTTTCGTGTATCAAAATTTCTTCTGGAATGTACTTGAACGGATCCAAAACCTTAAACTGGAATAAACCATCCTAATACAAGTTTTTTAATCCTTCATGTCAGACCAAGGGAGTAGTATGTCCAAAAACCAGTTGATTTCAGCGCTTCCGGCTTTACATCGTCGTAATCATTAAAAATACTACCCCATTTTGTAAGGAAAGCGAAAAATACTTAGCTTTGATTTCAATTCATTCTTTAACTTGGAAGTATGAATAATTCAGACTATTTTATGAATTCAAACAAAAAAGGTATGGATAAAATTATAATATTATGGTAATATTTTCTAGTAATCTAATATTTTTAAGGAGTAGATAATATTGAAAAGAATCACTAAAAAGTTAGTATCTACAAGTTTGGCGTTGACATTGGGCTTCACACTCTTGCTTCCTCAGGTTGGGTTAGCTTATAGTTCAGAGGATGACGAAGAATATGAGGAAGAAGCGCATAGTGAATTAGGGGAAGCTTTCCAATTTGAAGGGGAATTATCTCCAGAAGAAGAACCTCAAATGGGAATTCAGTGTATTGCGTGTGTGGGAGGAGTTTTCACAACTGTTAAAGTTAATTCTGGTCCTACAAAAGTGTCCAAGAAATTCGTCAAATATTTGACTAGTTCTTGGTCATACTCAGACAGATACACATGGTCAAAAACAAATTCAGCAAGTTCAACAATTAGTACTGATGTTGGATTGAACGCGAAAGATATTTCTGCGAAGCTTGGCGTTTCACATACTGTATCATCATCCTATGGCACAACAGTCTCTATTCCAGCGTCCAAAAGTAAACTTAGTAAATTAGCTTTTTATGGTGACTATAATAAAAGAGGGGTAACAGTAACTAAAAGAGTAGGAACTACCACTTCTAAGAAAACTGGAACTCACTATGCACCAAGAAAAGACACATATTTATTAGTAGCGTATAAGTAATTAATTTACAATAAAGTTGAGGGGGGGACATAAATGAAAAGAAAAAATCTTACTTTGCTAGTAGCGGTAATTTTAGCTTTATCTGCTTTAATAGTTATTGTATTATTGTCGATCAATAACATGTCCACGGACGAAGATGTTACAACTTCGTCAAAACCTGAGGATCTCAATTTCGCAGATAATTACATTAGTTATATCCTAGAAGAAGAGGAAACTATGAGATTTAATCTTTTTGGTGCACAAGATGTAAGTACCGATGGTCCCTCTTTTCTTGACTCTGTTGATTTTATTTCACTTAATAATGAAAATATAGATATTATCGATTATGAGATTAGTCAAGGCGATGTTTTTGACAATCATCAATTATTTAATATCCTTATTGATGTACAACTCGATAGTGATGAGCTAGAAGAGACAACTAAGCTTACCATCCATTATGATCAACTAAGTGATGCTGTATTTACATTTGGCACATTAATTTTGAAAAATGATAAAGGTTTTAATCAACTAGAACTTGATGTAACTGGTGAAAATACACTTGCATCTCCTCATCCAGAGCTTGAAGTAAATTTAAGTAACCAAACATCTGATACCATAGAACTTGCCAAGATATATGATTTAGCTAATCATTTTGTGTTTGAATTTGAAGGTGATAATCAAATAGTAGGTAATGCAACCGAAAGTTTTAATATTCCGGAGTTCAAAGAAATGGAGCAACATGATTTTTATACGATTACTCCTATTGTTGAGTATGTAAGTAACGATGAAACCAATCATTATTACATGCCTGGAGTAGTATTTGGTGTAATGGATACTGGCGAAGATAAGATGAAAAAAATTTTAGATTAAGAAAAGTGCAGTTTTTTAATGAATGGCTGTCTTACTGTAATTAAGCCTTGCGATTTGTACTTTATCTTAAAAAGAGTGGTGGCCAAACTGATTTTCGTTTGCCACCACTCTTTTTTTGAGCCGGTAGGTGAAAAAGGAAATTGACCTTGATCTTAGCCTCGAAGAGCACACACTTTTGTAAAAAGTATAGTGTGTTTTATACTTCACATCATGCAGTGCTAAATTGAGAGGAAAGGGTTTGTCGCCATGAGTACTGTGGGAATGGAGTGCGATCAATAGCATTTGTATATTCCATTTTTTCTAAATATAAAGAATGGCTTATTAAGTACACCCTTTTTCACCATAATTTCATAGAAGATTCAGTAGCCTTAAGTTATTGTGTGAAGCAATTCTTGATATATATGTGAAATTCTAAGAAAAACAGAGTTATCAAGAGAATACGTTAGTATATAGAGGGAGTATATGACCATTGGTATTACGGCATTTTGGTATCCAATTTCCGTTTTAGATGTGAAATAAATTAAGATTTAGTTGACTGGTTATATTATTTATTATGAGAGTAATCGTGTGCAAGGAAATCGCTCCGGATGCACACTTCCCTGTCCGTGGCGTTTTTCCTTCAGCTAACTTTTTCGAGCACAAACCGCTCAAAAAAGTTAGCTGAAGACACGCCCCCCCTTGGAAAGCGAAGTGGGCAAGCCGAAGCGGTGATATTACGGTTTATATAATTTGGAATTTTTACATAATAGTTAGAGCACAGTACCTGTGTTAATAATATGGACCGGGCGGGCTTTCCCGGTATTTCTTATAAGCGAATCCTTATGATTTATAATTGTATATTCCGTACGACAGGCATTAGGATTTACTATCACATAATAATTAGCGTGCATGTATCCACTCATTTTACATACAATACCTTTGAAGAGGTGAATAATAATGGAAAAGAAAACATACTACGTAAATATCGGATCACAAGAAATATCCCAAATCCCATATGGTGCAAATACCGAATATACAATAGAAGCAACGGATGAAGAAGTATTTCTGTTACGAGAAAAATTCAACGAAATACATGAAGATGATTTTGGTACCTACATTCGCGCTCATATTCCCTATGTACAGTATCATGATGATCGTGATAATGATAAATATGATAATGATTTACAAGAAGCCCTTCAGATGATTTATAAATTGGCAAATCAAGAGACGAAACAAGCTATGGAAGAATCGAATATTGGACAAGAAAAAAATAATGAAACTATTTAGTAAAAAAAAAACGTCTATTTTTATAAAAAGAAGGTTTAAAAAATTATGAAAAAGGAATAAAAAGATAAAGGGACAATAGGAGGTAGAAAATAATGAAAAAAATCATCACGATGGGAACAATCATAGTCCTTTCCGCATTTGCAATATTTATGGTTAATCAACCACAGATGGATCAAGCATACGCTATTGAAAAAAAAGCTCATGCACAAAAAAATAATGAACAAAAAGTTCTTCAGTTTGAAGATATACAGCAGCTTACTCAAAAAGAAGCAGAGTTATCTCATGAACAGATCATAACTTTAACTGATACATTTATGGAATTACTAGTACAGAAAACAGATGAACAATATAAAGTGGTAGAATTCAATACAAAAGTAGAGCTAATCCAAGCGTTTGAACCGTATGTAAAAAAAGAAGCAGTACAGCCATACATTGATTTTTATTATCAGGAACAAGAAGATGGATTATATATTGTACCGACAGAAACACCAGCATGGTTTGAGAATGATGTGGAATATCAAAAAGAAAAAACAGATGATGGAAAAGTAAAGGTTACGCAAATTAATAAAAATGAACTTCATGGCAAATATACAATTGTCATCACTTTTGAGCAAGTAGAGGGTATATGGAGAATCGTAAATATTAGCCATGAGTAAAAATAAAGGGTAGTATATTATTATGAAAACTTTTTACGATTACTATAATAATAAAATACAATTATCCTTTGAAGATCAGCCATTTGACCAAAATCCAAAACATGTTTTTGTAATTTGCAGATATAAGAAGAAATGGCTGTTAACCAGACATAGAAACCGTGGCTTAGAATTTCCCGGAGGAAAAGTGGAAAGAAATGAAACACCAAAACAAGCAGCGATTCGAGAGGTATTAGAAGAAACGGGAGGCGAGATTGAAAAAATAAATTATTTAGGTCAATATTTTGTTTCCGGAAAAAAGAACAATTGGCAAAAAATATTTATTTCGCCCAAATAAATATCCTGAAAGAGAAGAAATGCTATTATGAGACAGAAGGGCCTGTACTATTAGAATTTTTACCAAATAATATTAAAAGTAATGAAGCATATAGCTTTATTATGAAAGATGATGTATTAACATATAGTTTAGACTATATTAAAAACAGAACGGAACTACCTTACAGCTAATCCTCGGATTAGCTGTTTCTTTTGTTTGAGTTGACTTTTTAAATTTTATTCGATACGATAAATGTTATCATTTTACTATTTTTACATATTAAAAATAGCCATAATTTTTTACGAAAAGTTAAGATAATTTGGTTCGTGCAATTTTTAGTGAAACGTTGTATAGTGGAAGATGTAGAATTTTTAAATATATTAAATTTTTATGGATTTTTACCACTTAAGCATATAGGAAAATGAAACTATAGAACAAGAGAACGAAGAACTTCGCTGTTCTTTTTTAGTGATAAGTCAGGTTTCGATTATAAAAAATAGTGATGAAAGTCTTGGTGAAAACTAACAGGGAGGATATAGAGAATATGGTAAAGAATAGACATTTATTTACATCAGAATCTGTGACAGAAGGGCATCCGGATAAAATATGTGACCAAATTTCTGACGCGATTTTAGATGAAATTTTATTAAAGGATCCCAATGCAAGAGTGGCATGTGAGACTACCGTAACAACTGGTTTAGTATTAGTAACAGGCGAAATTTCTACTTCCACATATGCGGATATTCCAAAAATCGTTCGAAATACGATTAAAGAGATCGGTTATACAAGAGCAAAATATGGTTTTGATGCCGAAACCTGTGGAGTGTTAACTGCAATTGATGAACAATCTCCAGATATTGCAAGTGGTGTTGATAAGGCTTTAGAAGCACGAGAAGGGCGAATGTCAGACGATGAAATTGAAGCAATTGGTGCTGGTGATCAAGGACTTATGTTTGGTTATGCCAATAATGAAACACCGGAATTAATGCCCTTACCTATTAGTTTGGCTCATAAATTGGCCAAGCAATTATCAGAGGTAAGAAAGAATAAAACTTTAGAATATCTCCGTCCAGATGGTAAAACACAAGTGACGGTTGAATATGACGAAAATAATAAACCAATCCGAATAGACACCATTGTTATTTCCACACAGCATAATCAGGATACTACATTAGAGCAAATTCAGGAGGATCTTAAAGAACATGTTATCAAGCCTGTCGTTCCTTCAGAATTGTTAGATGCCGAAACAAAATATTTTATTAATCCGACAGGACGCTTTGTTATCGGTGGTCCACAAGGGGATGCAGGTTTAACTGGCCGGAAAATTATTGTTGATACATATGGTGGATATGCTCGTCATGGAGGTGGTGCCTTTAGTGGAAAGGATGCAACTAAAGTAGACCGCTCTGCTGCGTATGCTGCACGATATGTAGCAAAAAATATTGTGGCTGCTGGATTAGCGGATGCATGTGAAGTACAATTTGCGTATGCAATTGGTGTAGCACAACCCGTCTCGATTGCGATTAATACGTTTGATACAGGAAAATACGCTGAAGAAGATCTCGTAAACGCGGTTAGAGCTATTTTTGATCTGCGTCCTGCTGGCATCATTAAAATGTTAGATTTGAAAAAACCAATTTATCGCAAGACGGCGGCATACGGTCATTTTGGTCGAACAGATACAAACTTTACTTGGGAAAAAATCGATAAGGTTGACGAATTAAAAAAATTCTTGTCACAATTGTAAAATTGAGGTAAAATAAAGAAAGAATACATGGGTCAAGTACATTAACAGTGTACTTGACCCCTTTATGTTAATAAAAAGATAATGTGTAACAAATCGGCATCTAAGATCGTCATATAAAGGATTGAAAATTTTTATGTGAGAAGAGGAAAGTATGATGTGCGGTTTTATTGGTCTATTAAAAGCTCAAGAAAAAATGTTAGATTTGGAAGAACGAGAGGAATTTAAGAATCGTCTTAATCTCATTCAACACAGAGGTCCTGATGATAAAGGATATTTTGAAGATGAAGAAATTGTACTGGGTTTTAGAAGATTAAGTATAATTGATATTAACAGTGGACATCAGCCTTTTTCCTATGAAGATGATCGATATTGGATGGTGTTTAATGGAGAAATTTATAACTATGTGGAGTTAAGGGAAAGCTTACAACAAAAAGATGTTACTTTTAAAACAGATTCTGATACGGAAGTAATTATCGCTTTATTTGCTAATAAAGGCGTCGATGCCTTTCAACAGTTACGTGGGATGTTTTCTATTTTAATTTGGGATAAACAATCACAATGTTTATATGGGGGGGCAAGAGATCCTTTTGGAATTAAACCATTTTATTATAAAGAAACTGAGCAAGGAATCTATTTTGCTTCCGAAACGAAGAGTCTGTTATCTAATAAGGAACAGATAGAACAACAAGGTCTGCAAGACTATTTAACCTTTCAATATGTACCGGAACCGATATCCATGAGTCAAGAAGTGAAACGTGTGGAACCTGGAACTTATTTTATTAAACAAAAAGATACTCCACTCACCTTTCACCATTATTTTAAACCGAATTTTAGTCCTGTTAATAAGACAGAAAATGAATGGATAGATCAAATTCAGTCCAGACTAGATGATTCCGTTCAAAAGCATATGCGTAGCGATGTTCCGGTTGGTTCCTTTCTCTCAGGTGGAATTGACTCTTCCATTATTGTAGCTCTAGCAAAGCGCTACCATCCTGATATAAAAACTTTCTCGGTAGGATTTGAGCAAGATGGCTATTCTGAAATAGAAGTAGCAAAAGAAACAGCAGATAAATTAGGAGTGGATAATTACTCGTATATTATTACACCAGAAGAGTATGTAGCAAAGTTACCCAAAATAATGTGGCATATGGATGATCCGCTTGCAGACCCTGCATGTGTACCACTGTATTTTGTAGCAAGAGAAGCGAAAAAACACGTAACAGTTGTATTATCAGGAGAAGGAGCGGACGAGTTATTCGGTGGTTATAATATCTACCATGAACCGGAATCATTACGAGTTTTTGATTCGATCCCCCCATCCAGCAAAAGATTTATTAGCTCGAGTAGCAAAGGTGTTGCCAGAAGGTGTAAGAGGCAAAAGCTTTCTTGAAAGAGGGACAACGCCACTAAGAGATCGATATGTAGGAAATGCCAAAATGTTTGAAGAGCATGAGAAAAATAATTTGCTTCAAGCATATCAACAGCAACACATTTATCAAAATATAACAGCTCCTTTATATGATCAAGTAAGTCAAGATGATCCTGTCAATCAAATGCAATACATTGATATACACACATGGCTTCGCGGAGATATTCTGTTAAAAGCAGACAAAATGACCATGGCACATTCATTAGAATTACGAGTTCCGTTTCTCGATAAGGAAGTATTTCAAACAGCAAAGGAAATTCCAGTGAATTTAAAAATAACAAATGGTACAACCAAATATATTTTACGTCAAGCTGCTCGTGGGATAGTACCGGATCATGTGTTGGATAGAAAAAAACTCGGATTTCCAGTTCCGATACGTCATTGGTTGAAAAATGAGTTAAACAGCTGGGCAAAACAGTTAATTCAGGAAAGTCAGACAGATCATTTAATTAATAAAAAAGTGATTTGGCATTTATTAGATGAACATTGTATTGGAAAAAGAGATAATAGCCGAAAAATCTGGACCGTCTTAATGTTTATGTTATGGTATCAAATATATGTCGAACATAAATTTGATATTTCACAATTACAGACAGAAGATAAAACAGAAAGCAAGCTTGTTCACGTTTGATAAACAAGCTTGCTTTTTTTTTATAATTTTTTATAATCTTGTCCTTTTGTCACATAGCCTTCCTGAATTCGCTTCATTTCTTTTTTATCTTCTTCAGTCAAGTTGCGAACTACTTTTGCTGGTTGTCCAAATGCAAGAGTATCAGGTGGGATTTTTTTGCCAGGGGGGAACTAAGCTTCCTGCTCCCACAAAAGCCCCCCCTTCACCAATTTCAGCACCATCTAATATAATGGATCCCATTCCGACTAGAGCATGCTGACGAATAACCGCGGAATGAAGGGTTACCTGGTGTCCAATCGTAACATAATCTTCGATAATTAGTGGTAACTCAGGACTCTGATGCAAAAGCGATAAGTCCTGAATATTTGTATAAGCACCAATCTTAACTGGAGAAACATCCCCCCCACGTATCACGGTTTTAAACCAAACACTGCTATAGGCGCCAATTTCTACATCTCCTGTAATAACGGTATCCGAAGCGATAAAAGCGGTTGGATCAATTACAGGAGTTTTTCCTTTATATTGATAGATCATCTATGTTAACCTCCTATTATCTAGTTAATTATATGATATCATATAGATAGAAAAAGGATAACAGTAAAGCGAGGGGAAAAAGGTGACACTACATGTCCCAACCAATGCACCGGTACTGATGAAGAATGTCTATCAAAAAATCTTTCCACAAGTAAAAATAGAACTGAATTATTGGAGAAAACGTGCAGAACAAATTCCTAATAAGGAGTTGCGAACACAAGCATTAGCGAGTATTCAAACTAAAAAATTTCATTGCCAGGGTGGAAGTGTCTATAGTGTATTATCAGGAGGACAATGGGAAAAGTCGATTCGTTTTATTGTTGCCTACCAAACAATTAGTGATTATTTGGATAACTTATGTGACCGCAGCACCTCCCTTGATCCCACAGATTTCAGGATGCTTCATCAATCAATGGAAGATGCACTTTCGCCCGAAAATAAAGCGAAAAATTATTATCAATATCGCGAAGAACAGGACGATGGGGGGGAATATTTAGTTAATTTAGTGCAAACATGCCAAGCAGTTCTTCGTGAAATTGACGATTATACCGACTTTCAAAATCATATGATTCAATTAGAATCTTTATATAGTGATTTGCAAGTACATAAGCATGTAACACACCATGAACGAATTCCAAGATTAGAGAAATGGTTTCAGGAACATCAACAAAAATGGCCGATGCTGAGCTGGTATGAGTTTTCTGCCTGCACTGGTTCCACGTTAGGAATTTTTTGTATGGTATCATACGGATTAAATAATAAAATGACAACGAAATTAGCGGATAATATATTTGAAAGCTATTTTCCCTTTTTGCAAGGGTTACATATTATGTTGGACTATTTTATTGATCAGCAAGAAGATAAGGAAGAAGGAGATTTGAATTTCTGTAACTATTATCAGAATGAAGATGAACTGGAAAAGCGACTTCTCTATTTTGTTGAGCAAACCAATAAACAGGTACAAACCTTACCTGAGCGAGGATTTCATGAAATGATTCAACATGGGTTAGTAGGTCTTTACCTCGCAGATCCAAAGGTGCGAAAAATGCGCCAATTCCAGCCTACTGTAAAAAGGCTGCTCAAAGCAAGTGGACGAAAATCACAATTTTTTCATTGGAATATTAAAATGTATAACCGATTAGCAGGAAGATACTGAGGAAGTATAAAGTGAAACTATCAGTGGGAATTTTTTCTCCCGCTGCTCATTAAGCGAAACTTATCAGGGTGTTAAAGTGTGTGATAAATTGGAATATGTCTTTTCAATTGCGATAACAAAAGGAGGCTTATTGATTTGATTAATAAATTGGTACTGTAATACTTGATATTTTTCTTGATCTAACTGCTCGCAATAGGCTAATACTTCGTTTTTTTCTGTTGTTCCTCCAGCATGACCATGATAAATAACAATCACGATTCGACCGCGCCTTTTAAGCAACGCCAGCATCGATGAAATAGCATGAATCGTTGTTTCTGGAACCGTAATAATGGAATGATCACCATTTGGTAAATAGCCTAAATTAAATATGGCCCCCTGCTATCGGTTGGTTCACAATGTAATGGGTCACCTTTTCATGTCCATCCTCAATCAATTCAACATTATTAATGTTGTTTTTTTCTAATAAAATTTTAGTTTTCGCAATGGCCTGTTTTTGAATATCGAAGGCGTAAACTTTTCCAAATTTTCCAACTAATCCACTTAAGAATATGGTATCATTTCCATTTCCACAGGTTGCATCTATTACGATGTCGCCATGCTGAACAATGTCTTTCAATAACTGATGAGAATAAGCGACAATTGCCTTCATTTTGATAGTACTCCTTTAAAAAGCATATTTTTAAATTTATTTTAGCAAATTATTATTATAAAATGTATGAATTTTATTGGTTGTTTCACACTATAGACGAGGTGATGAATATGACCACAAGAGATTCAATTGAAAACTTACTTATTGAGGGTCAACATATTATTCAGCAAGCAGAAGAACAATTAGATATGTCTAACCGTAGCCAATTTATGTTGAATGAAGATTACACGAACGCCCATTTAGAATTAGAAAAATTATCACAAAGCATTGATCGCGTCATGCACAGTGCAAATTCTCAACAACGTGAACAGTTGCACCGTTTTCAATTAGCAGTCAATGGAAAATTAAACGATATGATCTTGGATCAGGTCGATGTAACGAGATATGAATAACTATCCCTTTGGTTAGGGATAGTTTTTTATAGAGAGAATGATTGCATGAAATATATAGTAAGAAATTTGTGGATTTTATGCAATCATTCTTTATTAAATAAAATCTTTAGTATTTTGTAATAGGATTTCATGTTATAAGCTATTATTGCATAAAATCTTCGAAAAAGAATGATGTTATTTCATGCAAAAGCGGTTCTTACTGTTCTATAGCACTCTTTTTCTAAGACACATAGCCTAACTTTCAGACAAGTCTTAAGCGATATTGCATTCTAATATGTATTAGTGTATTATATAAATAGCACACTAATACAAGGAGATGAAAAAATGTTGGGGGGGTTATGGAAAAAGGAAATAGCTATGATGCGGGGGGGATTCCAGATAAGTGCATTTATCTTTCTATTGTTATTATTTTCCTATTTGATTTATTTGAGGATGGATTCACAGCGTGATGCTTTATTTGTAATAGATTTCAGTGCAATTGGATTCATTATAATGCCTGCTACGCTTTTATTTAGTCTTAATACGGAAACTTTACAGATCGGTCAATTATTATTTCTTAAACGTAATATGTATAAACAAATGATAATTAAATGGTTACATGCGATATTTTTAATGGTCGTGTTTTATTTTATTCTATATATCTTATTAATCGTATTCCTGTTACTAAATGTTTGGACCATGACATGGAGTGAAACATCTCTATTATTGATCAGTTTGTTTAGCACTGTTCTGCCGATTGCCTTTTCTTTATCACTTGCTGTATACATTGGATGGACTGGTCATCAATGGTTAAAATCGAAAATTGGGTTTGTTCTTTCTATTATTAGCACGTTGTTTATACTTTATTTCATAATGTTGAGCTTTAATTTCATAACAAAACAGTTAACATTTCTTCAATCTTGGTGGTTATGGGATGTGAGTGATGAGATAAACCTTTCTATTAACACCTTTATGGTGAATGATCAAATATCGATAAGTATGATTTTATTTATTTTTTTAATTTATAGTCTTGTCTTTTTTCTTTGTAACATGGCTTTTTAAAAAGAAAGCGGAGGTGTAACGATGCCTCCACAATTTGAAAGAGACAAACCTATTTATTTACAAGTAGTCGACCAAATCATCCAGGAAATTGTCAGTGGAAGTAGAAAAGCAGGAGAGAAATTACCCTCTGTTCGTGAATTAGCAGTTGAATCGGGAGTCAATCCGAATACGATTCAGCGTGTATATCGCGAGTTAGATCAAAGACATATTACCGTTACAAGAAGAGGTCAAGGTACATTTGTGACTAAAGATGAGATATTAATTGCTCAAGTAAGAGAATCATTAAAACAACAATATCTCCATACATTTTTAGACGATATGGTAGCTTTAGGATTTACCAAAGATGACATTCTAAAAAGCTTGAAGGAGGAAAAAACAGATGCTTAATGTACAACATATAAGTAAAAGGAAAATGTTCCGCCCGATATTAACCGATTGTACTTTTTCTATCGAGATAGGAAAGATAGTTGGTATTATTGGAGAAAATGGTAGTGGCAAAACAACGTTACTAAAAATATTGGCAGGTGTATTATATCCAAGTAAAGGTCATATCAATCTTAAACAAGATCGGAGTTTTAACATTTCGTATAGTTCAGATCACGACTATTTCTATAATTATTTTACCATTGAGCAATTGATAGATTTTTATCAGTCACAATTTGATGATTTTGTACAAGAACGTGCCGAAGCAATGCTAGATTTTTTGATCTTGATCGTAAAATGAAAATAAAATATTTATCAAAAGGCCAAATGGCGCGTGTGAAGATTACGGTAACCCTTGCGCGAAACGCACCTTTTCTTGTGCTGGATGAACCATTGGCAGGTCTTGATCCCCCCCTTGTTAAAGAAAGAATTACGAAAGGCATTATCCAATTTATTGATTTGGAAAGGCAATCATTAATTATAACAACTCATGAACTACTAGAAGTAGAAAACTTATTAGATGAAGTAATTGTGTTGAAAAATGGCCAAGTTATTGCACAAGAACAGGTAGAAGCTATCCGCGAGCAGGCGTCGATACACGAATGGTTAAAGGAAATATATTGAACTTCCACTAGTAATATTGGTCTGTTTAATGTAAAATATAGTAAAATAAAAAAGGAGTGATGCATTTGAATGCGCAAATAAAGCCGCATGAACTGGTTATTTTTGATTACCTAAGTAAGCGTAAACAATTGCCACAGCAAGAGAAAAGTACATATAGAAAAATAGAACGTGGTTATCAGGGTGAAAAGTTATTAGAATCATACGTCCAACAACTATCAGGAGATTTAATAATCATCCATGACCTTTGGCTCACTCATCATGGACGCACTTTCCAACTTGATCTCTTATTGTTCTACAATGATACGATATATCTTTACGAAGTGAAAAATTTTTCTGGTGACTTTTTTTATGATAACGAAAAATTTTTTAGGGAAACACATGTTGAAATAGATGACCCATTAATTCAATTAAGGCGAAGTGAATCATTGTTCCGGCAATTATTAGCAGATTTAGGCTATCAATTCACAATTAAATCTGCAGTAGTCTTTGTTAATCCCGAGTGTACGATCTATTCAAAGGATAAAAATCCAAGGTTGATACTTCCCACGCAATTAAATCGTTACTTTAAGCAATTTCCATCGCATACCTCATTAAGTCCGACTTATCACACGCTATATCAACAACTAAATACGTTAAAAATGCCGCATTCTCCATTTCTGAATTCAGCTAACTATTCATATGATCAATTATTAAAAGGAATTCCATGTACGTATTGTTGTCATTTTCTAGACCAAGTAGAGGGAAAAATATTGATTTGCTCTGCATGTGGAAAGATGGAATCAGTTGTATCAGCAGTTTTACGGAACTTGAAAGAATTAATGGTACTTTTTCCCGAAAAACAAATAACAGTTGAGCTAATGAAGGATTGGTGTGACTTACCTTTATCTGCCCAAAGGATGCGCTACATCTTAAAGAAACATTTAAAGGTAGAAGGAAATACGAAAGGAGCATATTATATTCTATAAAATGTACCAAAAATACTATGAGGAAAAGAATTGCATGAAATCAGGCGATATTCTGTAACTGATTTTATGTTATCGATCATAATTGCATGAAATCATATTACTGTTATTAGTCGATTTTATGCAATAATAATCTATTACTTAAAATCTATTAATTTCAGTAAATAGTTTTCATGCAATAATCGAAACTAATAATAAGTATGCACTTGTTCTACCGAGAAAATAATCCAATTGATTCATTAACAGTGGAACAAATTCAATCGATTTATGCTTGAGATATCACTAATTGGCAACAAGTAGGCGGAGAAAATAAAGAGATTCGTGCATTTCAACGTCCGGAAGGTAGTTGCAGTCAGTCTGCTCTGCTTCGGTTTATGGATGGCAAAACATTCATGGAGCCACCAAGTGATGAGATTATTTCAGGTATGTGTGGTATTATCCGAGAAACGTCCAATTATCAGAATCATCGGAATGCAATAGGATATTCATTCCGCTTTTTCTCGCAGGAAATGGTGGAAAATGGGGGGGAGATCAAACACATCGCCATTAATAATGTAGCACCTACAAAGGAAATCAAAACGGAACTTATCCTATTATAGCTGAGTTTTATGCAGTAACTGCAGGTATAAATAATCCCAATGTACCAACATTAATTAATTGGATAACTTCAGAACAAGGGCAAGCAATTGTTGACCGAACGGGATATGTGCTCTTGCATCCGTAATGGTGCAGGTTCTGGAGGAGAAAACCTGGTGTTTCTTCATCGTTTAACAGCAGATGAAATAAAATAATTGAAACCTTTTTTCTCTTATGATCGTAAACAATAGTTGAGAAGAAAGAGGGGGGATAAGTATGATAGGTGTATTAATAGCAACATTAATCGCAATGATATTATATGTAGTCGGTATGATTATCACGTTAAGTATTTCTAAATTGAATGCATCAAGGGTAATGAAACATGGACTAATAATTTTGGTGATTGGTTATCTGACAACAGGGATTATCTTTTATTTTGCAATTCCTGCAATTACAGTTCCAAATATGTTATTGGCTAATATAATCGTAGCAGCAATTTTTCTGCCATTATTTCTTTATGTGATTCAACCAGGGAAAAAGGTAGAGACAAGCGTAATGAAACCGATTGTGCTCTTTTTTAGTGTAGGATTTATAGCTTTGATTGTCATCATTGTTTTAGGATTTACAACGCTGGATGATGCACATCAGTCTATTTCAGTAACTGAGGAAGAAGAGGCAAAACCGTTAACGAAAGATGAAACGCCTATTACAGTAGCTCCTGAATTTGCACGAAATAAAATTCAGAAGGCAATGAGTGTGGTACCTAATCCGCAATTTTATGATTTAGGGAAATTGCAAGTTCAAAAAGTAGAAGAAGAAGTAGTGTATGTAGCGCCAGTAGAGTTTGCTGGTTTTTGGAAGTTTCTTCGTGGAAAAGAAACTGCGGGTTATTTTACGATTTCAGCAACGAATGTAAATGCACAGCCGGAATTTCATGATAGTGCGATGCAGTATACGAATTCCAGTTATTTTCATAAGTATGTTAAACGTGTGATTTATAATCAGTATCCACAATATATACAAAGTGGTGAAGCTCAAATTGAAATAGATGAAGATGGAAAGCCTTGGTATGTACAAACCATTTATCGTCCAATGCATGTTACGAATAAACCAAATTTAAATGCCTTAAAGGTAGTTGTCATCGATCCAACCTCAGGTGACATGAAGATGTTTGAAACAAATGAAGCACCCGATTTTATTGAAGGTCGGTAAGTTCTGAAATGGCAACAACCGAAAATAATTATTTTGGTAAATACATTCATGGTTGGCTGAATAGTGTTTTTGGAAAAAGAGATGTTAAGATTCCAAATGCTTCTGGTTCTGAATCTGGAGTAACTCCAATCTTTGATGAGAACGGGGGGGAAATGTTCTATTTTACTGATCTTACATCACCTAAAGAAAATATTGACTCTGCATTAGGCTATACACTAATTCATGCCCGTACAGGAGAATTGACTTATTACAATGGAGAAAAAAATAATGGCATTATGGATAGTGAGGGTGCTAAGCAAATTGTTAACAAAGAATTTCCTGAGAAGCGATGGGAAGGCTACATGCCCGTTCTATACAATGTAGACGGTAATCCAACATGGGTCGTGAATGTATTAGATCCAAATGGACTCCATAAACAATACGCATACATTAAAGCAAATGATTCTGACTTTGTTGTATTTGGAGATACCGCTAATCAAACATTAGATGCTTACCGGATGGCGTTGTTACAAAATCCTGGTAATGTTGGTGCTACTGACGGTGTGGAATTAGAGACACGCTCGGGGGGAAGTTGATCGAGTATTGGTGACCTCCTCAGAACAAGGGCAAATCGTTCAGTATTTATTATCTGGAGATACAACCATTTATACGGTAAATGCTAGTAAAGCACCATTAGCGATCTTTTTAGAAAAAGGAGATGCCATTACAGCAGAAGTTCAATTATTAGATAATGGCACAGCAACGGTGGAAGAAATAGAAATCGAAGGATTAAGTGAATAAAGAATACTGATTAAATAGCATAATTTTAAGGGATGCGAATCATCTAACTTTCGCATCCCTCATTTCTTTTATTATAAAATGTTTCCAGCTTTTTTTAATCTGCGGTAAATCTCCAAGGTAGCAAGGGCACAAAGAATTGCTGTAAGTGCAATAAAGAAATAACCTGCCTGCATCCCAATTCTGTTACTCTCTTCAAAAGTAGTACCAAATGATAGCTCGGTAACCCATTCAATTATATATCCAATCATTAAATTAGTAATAACTCCGCCAATCCCGATCAGTACAACTGTAAAAGTAATCGCTGAATCGGTACCTTTTGTATACATTTTTGCAAGTAGTGCCATCATGGTAGGGTAAATCGGACCAATTCCAAACCCGGCAATTCCAAATAAAATCGCAAATTGATCACCGCTAAAGATTGGAATAATGCTTAATATCCCAGCAAATAATGAGAAGATAACAATGGAAATAGCATAACCAAATTTATCGGTAACAGGTCCTAATAATAATCTTGCAAGCATAAATGAAAAGAAGAAGATTGACAGCAGTCCTGAAGCATCTGCAATTGACCATTCGCTTACTTTCACTAAATAGTTTACAAGCCAAGCAGCAATACCTAATTCTGCTGTTACTCCCATCGTTAAGGCAAATACAATAAGCCATGCGATAGGATCACGGGTTAATTTCTTTATGGAAGTACGATCTTCCTCTTCTATCCCGTCTTGTTTTGGAAAACGACTTAGCATTACAGGTATAATCGGTAGAATCGATAATGATAGCATGATCATATACATTCCACGCCAACCAAGTACGGTTGAGGATACCTCCCATCCCATCATTTGGGCCGCGATGATTGGTGCGACTGTTGAACCTAGGCCATAAAAGAAATGAGATAAATTCAACATGGTTCCGGTGTTTTTGGTGAATAATCGTGCTGCAATAATGGCCAAACCTATTTCCAACATGCCGTTCCCTATATATAATATAAAATAAGCGCCAACTAATGTCGGAAAATTAGTAGAAAAATAGATAAAGACTCCGGAAATTGCCATTAAGATAAAGGTTAAAATACTAGCTGTTTTGGCACCAATCTTTGAAATTAACCATGAAGTATATGTACAGGCTAGTAAAAAACCAAATGCATTTATCGCTAATAAAATACCCAGTGTTCCAGCACTAAGTGATAGCTCGCTCTGCATATCTGGTAAGGCTGGCCCTTTAATATTTTCTGAGACGCCAAAGATTAAAAAGCCTCCAAAAATAACAAATAAAAGCATATAATAGTTTGTTTTAGGTTGTAATTTCATATGTATGAATCTCCTTTTGAAAGCGTTAATCATAATCATACAATAAAACGTATCATTTGTAATCATTCGTGAACTAAAATCATAGATTCTTTTATTTTTATCTATTATACTATTTAGTAAACGATTACATATTGAGGTAAACACGTTAGAGAAATAATAAAAAACAAAATACTATCAAATCAAGTAATAATAAATGATGTCCTTGGAAAACGTAAAATTGATGTTTCTTTCTATATTTAAAAAATGTGATGTATTATTAATATGACATTTTTATCAGTATGTCGAAACTATGTTATGATGAATTTATAAAAATCGCTCAAAAATAGAATGAATTGTGTAGGGATAAGTGTTAAATCAGGAGGAAGATAATGATTGATTTTACGGAACGACAAATCGATATTATAGGGATATTAAAAAAACATGAGCCGATTACTGCTGAGCAAATTGCTGAAATGCTTGGTGTCAGTAAAGGAACGCTTCGTTCTGATTTAGCAGTATTGGTGATGACGGGTCAGATTGAGGCAAAACCAAAAGTAGGCTACTTTTTATCTAAAAATAAAACGGACAGGAACAGTCAGAACGTCTGGAAGCAAACATTAGTAAAAGATGTACAAGGGGGGGTTGCGGTTACGATACAAAAAACAACCACAGTTAATGAAGCGGTGATTTCACTTTTTTTAGATGATGTAGGTAGTCTGATCGTAGTTGATGAAAACCAGTATTTAGAAGGTATTGTGTCACGGAAAGATTTATTAAAAGTCACATTAGGAAATCCACAAGCCACTACAATGCCTGTCCAACTTGTTATGACAAGGCAATCTAAAGTATATACGATCACACCAGATAAAAGCGTCTATGACGCTGCTAAAATGATGGTATATTATGAAGTAGATAGTTTACCGGTAGTAAAACCGAGTGATGACAGCTCCAGTAAAAAGGTGATAGGTCGCATTACTAAAACTAATATCGTAAAAGCTCTAATTGAAATGAGCTCGGAAGTATAGAAAAGGGAGAGGTCGGTATGGTTGAAAAATCAGCTTATATTTACGTTTGTTCCGATGCAGTTGGAGAAACAGCGGAAGCAGTTGTGCGTGCAACGATAAGACAATTTACTAATCATGATGTAAAAATAAAAAGAGTTAGCCATATTCAAAAAGAAGAAGAAATTGAAGAAATTATGCAAGAAGTAAGTGAAAATAATAGTTTTATAGCGTATACCTTAGTACAACCTGATTTGCGAGCTAAAATGCAACAAGAAGCGATTCGTTTTGACATAAGAGCAGTTGATGTCATGGGGCCTATGATGCAGGCATATATTGATACATTTAATGACAATCCCAAGCCAGAACCAGGTCAACAACAAGTACTTGATGAGGAATATTTTAGAAGAATAGAAGCAATTGAGTTTGCCGTCAAATATGATGATGGGAAAGATGTCAAAGGATTATTATTAGCTGACGTCGTATTAATTGGAGTATCTAGAACTTCAAAAACACCATTAAGTATTTTTTTGGCACACAAAGGATTAAAAACCGCAAATTTACCTATTTTACCGGATATGCAGGCACCAGATGAATTATTTCAGGAAGCTGATCGCATGATAGTCGGCTTAACGATTGATCCAGTACATTTGTTAAAAATAAGATCAGAACGTCTAAAAACGTTAGGATTACCTGCAGAGTCTAAATATGCATCAATGGACCAAATAAAACAAGAATTAAAAACTGCGAATCAATTAATGAAAAAATTGAACTGTCATGTATTAAATGTATCCCATAAATCGATTGAAGAAACTGCTGGTGTGATTATGCAGTTGAGAGCAGAACGATAAGATAAGAGGCATTCTAATGGTTCACTATAATAGAATTTCCAGGAGGCAATTATGAAGAAAAAAGTATTAGTTACAGAGCAAATTCCTGAATCAGTACAAAATTATTTGAGAGAACAAGTCGAGATAAAGACCTGGGATAGTTCAGAACAAATGCCAAGAGAACAATTATTAGCAGAAATTGATCAATATCATGGTCTTATTACAGCAAAAGATAAAATTGATGATGAATTATTAAATAGAGCAAAAAATCTAGAAGTTGTCAGTAATGTTGCAGTGGGCTATGACAATTTTGATGTCGAAGCATTAAAGCGTTCGCAGGTTATCGCTACCCATACACCATATGTATTAGACGAAACTGTAGCAGATCTTATTTTTGGTTTAATTCTTAGCAGTGCTCGCAGAATTACGGAACTTGATCAATATGTCAAACAAGGTAAGTGGAAGAAAGGTATAGATTCATCATTATTTGGACGCAATGTCCATCATAAAAAATTAGGAATAATAGGAATGGGAAGAATTGGTGAAAAAGTTGCAAGAAGGGCAAAGTTAGGTTTTGAAATGGAAGTTACCTATTATAACCGAAGTAAAAAAGAACAGATTGAAAAAGACTTAGGAATAGGATATCAGGAAATGGAAGAGCTATTAAAAGAATCTGATTTCATTTTAGTAATGACACCTTTAACAAAAGAAACACATCACTTAATAAATGCAAAAGAGTTTAAAAAAATGAAAGATACGTGCTTTTTTATCAATGCTTCAAGAGGTGCAGTGGTAAATGAGAAAGAGATGATTCAGGCGCTTGAAGATAAAGAAATAGCTGGTGCAGGTTTAGATGTATTTGAACAAGAACCAGTCGATCCTGATAATCCATTGTTGAAAATGAATAATGTAGTGACACTTCCACATATCGGTTCTGCAACAGCAGAAACGCGTGAAGACATGAAATTTGCTGCAAAAATATGTTGCAAGCTTTAAATCATGAAAAGCCCGATGCTGTGATTAAAGAACTACAATAAGAACATACGAAAAGCGGAATAAAAGAATGAATGAAGATGCACATTAGGAAGATTATGCGCACTAACTGATGAGGTAATTATGACTTGACTGTACTGCTTAACAAGCCGAAGCGGCTTTTACAGCTATGCTTTCTTTCAAAATGTCCCTTAAATCCATGGTTATAAATATTCGATTACTACGGATCATCTATCTTATATGCAATTAAAAAATCCGAACGATAACAAATTCCTCGCTGAATTTGTAGTATCGTTCGGATTATATTTTTATTACATCACTTTCTTTCCAGTCATATTTTTGCTTGTTACTGATTAGCTCGGTTTGCTTGTTCGATTACTCGGTTGGTTTCTTCTGCAGCTTTATCTAAAGCTTCTTTTGGATCGGTTCCTTGTAGTACATTTTCCATCGCTGTAACAACTTGCTGTCTTGCTTCAGGAAATACTGAAATCAAAGCACCTTGAGTTGCGAAGGAAGGCTTCGTTTCTTGTAATTGATCCACTGTTACTTTTAATTGTGGGTATTCTTTCCATTTGTCTTTTACAATGTCTTCTTCATATGCAGCAGGATTTATCGCAAAATAGCCAGTTTCAATATGCCATTTAGCTTGACTCTCAGGAGATTGTAAGTATTTCATAAACTCCCATGCAGCTTTTTGTTTTTCTTCCTCAATACCGTTTGACATCCAAAGGGACGCACCACCGATAATCACACCATTTCTCTCTGCTTCCTCGGAATATGGAATATAAGCAACACCTACTTCAAAAGGTGCATTTTCCACTGTTGTTGTTACGCCAGCTGAGGAATCTAAGTACATAGCGGTATTTTCTGTTTGGAATGCAGCACGAATGTCATCCCAGTTAGAGCCGAAGTTTCCGTATGTGCCTGCTTTATTCATTTCATCCATTAATTCAAATATGCGTAAACCTTCTTCTCCATTAAATACTGCTTCTGTTGCTGAGTCTGAACGACCATTGTCATTATTTACATAAAGCCCACCCTGCGTTGCAATTAATTCCTCAATAAACCAGCCATAATTTAAAATCGAGAAACCATAACGTTCGGTATTATCACCATTTTTAACCGTTAGTTTTTCAGCAGCTTCTTTAATCTCTTCAAACGTTTGGGGGGGCGGATTTTCCGGATCCAGACCAGCTTCCTTAAATGCATCCTTATTGTATAGCATGACAGGAGTCGAGGAATTAAAAGGCATGGAATATAACTGATCATCTACCGTATAGTAATTAAGAATGTTTTCTTCAAGTTGTGATACATCATAACCTTCTTCATCAATAAAGGACTGAACAGGCTCAATAAAGCCACTATCAATCATATATTTGGTTCCAACCTCGAAAGTTTGAATAATTGCTGGTGCATCCGCTGTGCCACCTACACTGCGATATTTTGTTAATGCTTCTTCATAAGAACCTTGAAATTCTGGTATAATTGTATATTCATCTTGTGATTGATTGAAATTATCGACAATTGCTTCGATTGATTCTTGTCCTTCACCTGACATTGCGTGCCAAAAAACGGCTTCCACTTTATCATTTGTTGCTTTTTCTGGTGTTTCTTCTTCTGTTTCTGTATTCTCAGTAGTTTCTTCCGTAGTATTTGTATTTTCATCTGATTCCTGACCGTCTGCTTCATTAGAACAGGCGGTAATGAACATTATCATAGAAATTGCAACCAATAGTAGTAAAAGCTTTTTCATTTTTTATTTCCCCCCTTGTTATTTTAGTGCTCCTTGAGCGAGTCCTTTTTGCAATTGTTTTTGACCTAAAAATAAAAGTACGAGCGTAGGTATTATTACGATAATTACTCCTGCCATCACCACCCCCCCCAATCTGTTGCCATTTCTTGTGTTTGCAATTGCTTTAAACCGATTTGAACAGTTCGCACATCATCATTGTTCGTTACAAGTAATGGCCATAAATACATATTCCAGGTTGTAAGAAAACCATATGCTCCCAATGTTATAAAGGATGTTCGACAATATGGAATAACCACTCTTCGAAAAAATTTAAAGGAACGGAGACCTGCAATATCACTAGCTTCTTTTAGTTCTTTTGGAATCGTAAGAAAATGCTGACGTAACAAAAAAGTACCAAATGCAATTGCAAAAAAAGGTATGGTTAACCCTTGATAACTATTAATCCAATCTAGTTGTTGAATTGTTATGAAGTTCGGAATCATGGTAGCTTCCCATGGAATCATCATGGTAGAAATAAAGATAAAAAAGACAATATTCCTTCCTTTAAAAGGAATAAAAACAAAAGCAAAGGCAGCTAAAGCACTTACGAGAAGCTGTCCTAACATGACAACTGTTGAGATAAAAAAGCTATTCCATAAATAGTGAGCTAATGGTAATCGTTCGAAAGCTTTTTTATAGTTATCAAGATGAAAGGATTCTGGTATAAATTTACCTTGTAATAGTTCAGCACCACTCATAAAACTTATGAGAAAGGCATAAAAAACTGGAAAAAAAACAAGGGTACCTGTACCTATTAACAGCAAATAGGTAAAAAGTGGCCGAAATCGTCTCATTGGTAATGCACCTTCCTTTCCACAAATTTGAATTGTAAAATAGTTACTAGTAAGATGCATATAAAAAGGAAGATAGATTGTGCACTTGCGGTACCAAACTGGTAGTTTACAAATGCTTCGCGATAAATAGAATAAACAATTAAATTGGTGGATTCAGATGGACCACCCTGGGTGAGAATATCGACTTGTCCAAAGGTTTGAAAAGCGTTGATCAATGAGACAGTCGTCACAAAGAATAGGGTAGGAGACAGCATCGGAATCGTTATACGTCTAAGTTGATATAAATAACTTGCACCAGATATGTTTGCACTCTCATAAAGCTGCTCATCAATATTTTGTAATCCACCTAATAGAATCAAAAAAGTGAATCCTATGTTCATCCAAATCGTTGTGATCGATACGGCAATAAGTGACCAGTCTGGCTGTAGTAACCATTCGATTGAGGTTCCTCCAAGTGAGACTATCAATCGGTTTAATATTCCCATACTTGGATGGAAAATGAATAGCCAAACGACAGCAGATGCTGCTACCGAAATGCCCATTGTTGAAGAATATATCGTACGGAAAAAACCAATCCCTTTCAATTTTTCATTTGCCAGCAGTGCTAAAAATAGAGATATAATAATCCCTGTTGGAACGGTATAAAGCACAAACAATAGAGTGGCTTTGATACTTTTATGAAAGCTTTCTGCTTGTAAAATATACTGGTAGTTTTCCCAACCCACAAAAACATTAGCTAATCCTTGTTGATCGGTTAAGAAAAAGCTTAAATAAAGTGTTTTTCCTAATGGATAGAATAAAAATACGCTAAATAAAATAATCGACGGCAAAAGATAGAGTATCGCTGAACGCCAATGGATAAATCGCCATGTTTCATGAATGGTTGGTAGTGCTTTCTGTTGGATTTCTGCTGTATTTTTCATACAATGCCCTCACTAAGATGATGATGTTGAATATTTTGAGGTCCAGCAATTAATTGTTCAGTGGCAGCATCATAGACACATAACGAATTTTTATCCAATTGAAAATGAATAGATTGCCCTACCTGAATATTCCATTGACCGTACCATTTTGCGTACCAATCAGAATCATTCCATTTGAATTTTAATAAAGTCTCCGTACCTAGCATTTCAACATGATCGATTACGGTATGAAACGTGAGTTCACCATGGATTTGTTCCTGACAGAATTGAATATGTTCTGGGCGAATCCCGACTATCACTTTTTTTGCATCCGTATTAGGAAGTATTAATGGATCGATAGGTATTTTCATTTGATTAATAAGGATAACCTGTTGATTGTTATCAAAGATTCCGTTGGTTAGATTCATTGGTGGTGAGCCAATGAATTTTGCTACGAAGGGATTAGCTGGTGTGTTATACACATCAATAGGTTTTCCGACCTGTTGAATCACACCATCTTTCAATACCATGATTCGATCTCCCATCGTCATTGCCTCCACCTGATCATGTGTAACGTATATTAATGTTATGCCAAGTCTTCTTTGTAATTCTTTAAGTTCACCACGCATATGGGCCCGTAATTTTGCATCCAGATTGGATAATGGCTCATCCATTAAGCATATTGGTGAATTAGTTATTATTGCTCTGGCTAATGCGACACGTTGTCTTTGTCCACCTGACAGATGTCTTGGTTTTCTTTTTAAATATTCCGTTAACCCTAACATTTCTGCTGCTTCCATACACTTTTTCCTTTTTTCTTTTTTGTTTATCTTTAAAACATCTAATGCGAATGTAATATTGTCTTCCACCGTCATATGTGGGTATAAGGCATAATTTTGGAAAACCATTGATAATTCTCGCTTACTTGGGGGGATAAGTGGTTTGCAATTTGTCCGTCTATAAGAATGAATCCAGAAGAAATTTCTTCTAATCCAGCAATCATTCTTAGTACTGTACTCTTGCCACATCCAGAAGGTCCTACTAATACAAAGAATTCACCTGGTTCGATGGTTACATTTACATCCTTAACTACAAGCTCTTCCTTGTCATACGTTTTGTCTACATTTTTTAATTCGACAGAATACATGAGAATGCTCCTTTTATTTTTTTGTATGTCATTTTTGATTATAAATAGAAAATATGAAGCTTGATTAAACCAGATGTTAAAAAACCAATACAATTTTTTACAGAAATTAATAAAAAACAAGAAAAAGTAGTTTCATAATAAAAAAAATATTGTATGATAGTATTTGTGAAGAAAATTAATTATGATCTTGGAAATTGTTGTAATGAGGTGGAAATGTGGATTTATTAAGAGAATCGATGGCAACACCAGTCGATAATTTTTTGGGAATGTTGATATATGCTGTTATTTATATGATTATAGCTGGACTTGTGGTAGGTTTAGCGCTTAAATTTATTCCGAATCGTTTACCATATGCGATTAAAAGCTTAATCGTATTTATTGTGATTATTCTTAGTTTAGTATTGTGGTGGCAAATGATAGTGGATCCCGGTCTTCATATTTAATAGTAACTGATGAGTATTTTTATAGTATAAATAACGAATTATTTAAATAATTATCTGTATTGACCAAAGTATTTTAATGATAGCTAACGTTAAAAGAACGATAAAGATAATAAAATCTTTATTGTTCTTTTTAATTTAAGCTATTTTGGGTAATTGATTGTTTTAATGAAAATTAAGAGGATAATAGGTCAATATCAATATTGACGAATTGATTGTAATATTCTAAAATGTATTATATATACATGACTTTTTTACTACTAACGAATATAGCAAACTTATTGAAAGATAAGGACGCAAAGCCTATGGATCTAAGGTCAATGACTAGGATAGCCAGGTTGCCGAAGAGTAGAAATATAAATAAAGCTCTAATTAAACAAAGAGCTCTTTATATCCATCTGCTAAGGTGGATTTTTTTAATTTATAAAACTAGTGCCATTTAATAACGCTTTTAAAAAATTAATTATAATCGTAGCGATAAATCAGAGGGAAGGAGGGATTAAATTGAACGAGTTTATTTCAAAAGCCAGTACTGTTGAAGATGCGATTGACAGAGGGTTACATGTAATGAATATTTCACAAAAAGATGTCAATATCGAGGTATTACAAGTAAACACTAAAGGATTTATAGGTATTGGTAAGAAGCAAGCTATCGTTAAACTAAAGAGGATAAAAAACACGCAACAAAATATAGAAAAAACTACTAATTCTGTTCCGAACCTAGAAAAATTTGTACAAGAGGCTTTAAACGAATATAAAGAAACAGAAGAATTAGTTAAAAAACCTCCTATGAATACCACAGTTGAAGAAGAAAAAGAAGGAGTAGCGTGGATTCAAAATAATGAACTTTTCGTAAATAGTTCTCATGATAAATATGCAACTGCTTCGATTAAAGAAGGTATTACACTATATAAAAATGAAGAGAAAATAACTAAACAAACGATATTGTTAAGTAAAGATGATGAATACAGGGTAGAATATGAAGAATTTTATGAAAAACCGATGTCATGGAAGATATCGATTATAAAAAATGAAATAGAAGCGATATTGGATGTATATCCTGGAGAAAAAATTTCGAGAAATTTGAAAGATGTAGCGCCAAGTGAACATATTACGATTGAGTTGCAAAGTCAAAAAGAACCAGTAAATACATTATCGAAAGCAGATATATTAGCGGAACTTGATAATAAAAACATAATTTTCGGATTAAATCATACTGCCATTGAGAATGCGCTAGAGACAAAAGAACAAGTAGATTTGTCATAGCTGTTGGTAAAGAAGTTAAGCATGGTGTTGATGGAGAATTAGAAGTGAAGGTAGATACAGATATGGCAAATGGACTTGTGGAAGATGAACATGGGAATATTGATTTTAAGGAAGCTAATGTGATTCCTAATGTGGAAATAGGCGTTATAATGGCAATTCTTCATCCTCCAATCCCTGGATTACCAGGTCGTTCAGTATTGGATAAAGAACTTCTTCCCAGACAGCCACTGGAACTAAAATTTATACCAGGTAAAGGCGTAGATGTCAAGGAAGATAAGATTATTGCTACTGAATCTGGCAGACCGGTTATTGAACAAAGAGGCAGAATCGTAAAAGCAATGATCATGTCTAAATTAGTTCATCAGGGAAATGTAAATATTACCACAGGGAATATTCGCTTCAGTGGAGATATTGAAATTGTTGGTGAGGTGGAAGATAACATGATTGTTGAGGCTGGCGGCGATATTTTTGTCCACCGATCTATAAATGAATCAAATATTACTGCTTCCAAATCAATAACAGCTAAAGGAAATGTGAACAACTCTAATTTAACTGCCGGCAAACAGCATTTATTAGTATTGGAACTCGGACACTTGTTAAAAACATTAGAAGAACAAGTAGGGAAAATGATCATTATAATTAAACAATTAATGGACTCTAAGCAATATAAATCCAAAGAGTTTCAATCGAAGGGTTTGCAACCATTAATTATCATATTATCTGAAAAGAAATTTATGGATGTTAAAGTTCTAGCAAAAAAATATGTAGATATTGTAGAAAGAGCTGAAGCTATATTGAGGAACCTGAGTGGAAAAAGATAGGTTATGACTTAAAAACAATGTTCCTTACCTTATCTCAAGAAATAATTACTATTGATAAACTTACTATTTTACAAGAATTAATGCAGGATATAGCCAATACAACGAACTCTGAGGTTGAACCAAATTCATATGTTACTATTTCTGATACGACTAACAGCAGGATTTATTCTAGTGGTAATATTAATATTATCGGTAAGGGCTGTATAAATACGAAGGTACACTCTGGCGGTTTATTAAAGATTGATGGCATACTAAGAGGTGGAGAAGTATATGGCAGATTAGGTGTTACAGTCGGCGAAGCAGGTGCAATAAGTGGCACTAAAACAGTTATTGCTACAGCAACAGGTAATTCTGTTACAATTATGCGTGCACATGAAGGAACAGTCATCCGTATTGGAGAGACTGTAAGAAAATTATTAAAAGAAGAAAAATTTATACAAGCGAAATTAGATGACGATGGTCAGATTATATTCGAGTAAAGCGTTTCGAATCAATGTGAGTATCAAAAATTAATCTGTAGGAAATAAGTACAAAATAAAAAACCACGATTATTACCGTGGTTTTTCTGATACCTTAATAGATAGATGG
>NZ_BAVS01000017.1 GCF_000521485.1 Gracilibacillus boraciitolerans JCM 21714
TTCATGAAAGATTAATTCTTTCTTGATTACACTGTGAAAAGACTCAATACATGCATTGTTTAGCAGTTTCCTTTGCGGCTCATACTTCCTGTGATATGGTATTTCTTTAATAATGCTCGATAATCATGAGAAGCATATTGACTACCTTGACCCGAATGGTGCATTAACCCTTCAGTTGGCGGCTGTTTTTGAATAGCACGTTGGAGCGCTCTTTTTGTCTTCTGGTTTAAGGTTACCACTGCCGACAAAGCCGGACTCTGCTTCATTACGGTATTTTTTTACCCTGTTGTGTAAGGTTTGTTCAGCTAGCTCTAATTCTCTAGCTGTTTCGGATATTCTTTGTCCTTTTTCTTCTACCAGTTTTAAAAGCGTAAAGTTTAAATTCTTTATCGCAACTTTTTCTTTTTGCCATTTGTAACACTCCGATCTATTTATTGGATTCTATTATACAATCCATGTTCGGTGTGTCCAATTACAAATCTAGCATCAAGGGCAGTGATCTGCCATATATATAATGTATTTAACTATTATCAGAAACGATTTAATCTGATGATACAATTATGTTAATTCGTCTGCAACAATGGAATTTGATACTATATTATCTCCTTCGTTGTAAAATAGCAGAATTAAATATAGTATCTTGTTTTAAGTGCTATTAAACGGGTCATCCCATCAAAAATTAGAGACGTAGTTACACATATCCAAAATGGAATCACCTTGGAGAAGTATACAGTTATCAATGGATTGAGCTATTTTCCTGGAGCATGTCGTCTTACCGACACCAACAGGTCCTGAAATAATTTATCGAGTTGGTTGATTTCCAATATTGAATGCACTCCTTCGAGTATGAAGATCCTTCTACACATCGTTAGTTGTTAATAATTTTTATACTTTCCGTCGTCCCGTAGATTCCCTTTCAATAATTGTGCTGTCTAATAGAATTTCTTGTATCGGTTCTGTTGGATGTTGTATTCTCCAAAATAGTTGTTCGACCGCTCTCCTTCCATATAAAGGGAAGTTAATATCTACGGTTGAGGTTGTAGGTTGAGCAATTCTAGAGAGTTGACCATTATCAAAGCTGAATATGGAGATATCTTCAGGAACGTTATATCCGTTATTAATCATATGTGTTTGAGTTAGAAAACCAAGTCCATCATTAATACAGAACCATGCTGTAGGAAATTTATTTAACTGTTGTAAAGTTTCAGCAACGGATTCACTATTTTCAATTATATCTGTTATCATAAAATCTTGATGTAATGGAAGGTTGTAATGATCCAATGCTAGTCTATAACCTTCAAATCTTTCTTGGTAGCTTGGAGAAATGGATGTATTGCCAATAAACCCTATATCGTTATGTCCTAACTCTATTAAAAAATGAATGGCGCGATATGCGCTAAATCGATTATTTAATAAAACTGCATCAGCCTTATTAAATGGATGATGATGATCTATCATGACTACAGGTATGCCAGTATCAATTAATAGGTTAATATAGTCTGTGCTAATATGTGATAAAATAAGTAATCCAGATACGGAATGCTTATTGATAAAGTCGGGAAGAATGAGATTTTCTATTGCATGATTATCTACTGACTCGATAATTAGATTCATTCCTCCTTGTTTCACTTCTTTTTCCACTGATAAGTATATCTCACCAAAGAAGCTCTTTTGAGAAAAGGCAAAGTCAGATGCGATCAATCCAATGTTACCGCTTATCTTATCATTTTCATTCGTACGTGATGAAGCATATATATATCCTAATTTTTTTGCTGTATCTACCACTAATTTTCGCGTTGATTCACTAACCCCATCTTTTCCCGATAGTGCTTGTGAAACGGAGTTTTTAGATATATTTAATTCGTTCGCAATATCTTGCATGGTTATTTTTTTTGCCATTGCTATCCCCCTAACTCATTTGTAACGTTACAAATAGTATACTATATTTAAAATGTAATTAAAAGTTTTATAGAAGGATAATATTGAAAACGTTTAACTTTTTCTGATAATCCATTGACAAACGCAATTACTCAAGTTAATATGTTTGTAACGTTATTAAAATTATAAATTTGAATTAATTGAATTTAATAATGTTTATATTGTTATTTTGTAACGTTACAAAATGGAGGAACTTTCTCACTAGTATTTTTTATAATTTTTTAATGAAAAGAGGGAAAAGTATGAAAACGGAAAGAGGGAAAAGTATGAAAAAGTTTGTTTGGTTCTTATTAGTTTCAACCTTGCTTGTGTTATTGATAAGTGCTTGTAGTAATGATGACAATGAACAAGATGTCCAAGAATCACAAGGAGAAAATACAGATACAAATGAAGGTGTAATAGAAATTGACTTTTGGTCTGCGACAAATCCTACACAAGATGCGTTTTGGAAAAAGGTAGCAGAAGAATTTAATGCTGAACAAGATAATATTCAAGTGAATGTAAGTCAAATGAGAGAAACACCAACATCAGAAGCGACAATTCAATCAGCGATTGCTGGCGGAGAAGCGCCAGTCTTTTCTGAAAATATTAGCCGTGGATTTGCTGCCCAACTAGCAAAAAGTGAGGCTTTAGTTTCATTAAATACACTTGAAGGTTGGGAAGAATTGTTAGAAAGTAGAAAGATGTCTGAAACAGTTAAGCCTTGGCGTTTTTCCGATGATAACCAATATGTTTTACCGATTTATTCTAATCCAATGTTGTTTGGATGGAGAGTTGATATTTTAAATGAACTTGGCTTTGAAGAAATGCCACAAACATATAGTGAAGTGTTAGAAGTGGCAGATGCACTAAAACAAGAAAAATCGGATACTTTTTTCTGGGCCAAATCTGATTTAGCAGATCCAACTGCATGGATGAGATGGTTTGACTTCTTTATGTTATATAATGCTGCTTCAGAAGGAAATAATTTTATTGAAGGCAATGAATTTGTAGCTGATGACAAAGCGGGACAACAAGTATTAGATTTAATGTATCAATTGCAAGAAAGGGATGCGTTATTAGTTAGAGAAGCAAGTGATCCATTTGAAACAGGTTTGGGCATTTTTACGGACATTGGTCCATGGACATTTGCTTATTGGGAAGAACAATTCCCGGAAATGAAGTATGGTGAAACATTTGATTTAGCTTTACCTCCTGTTCCAGATAATGCGGATACAGAAGAAATAAATACATTTGCAGATACAAAAGGTGTTGTTATTTATGCATCTGCCACAGAAGAAGAGCAACAAGCAGCTGTAGATTTTCTGACATGGGTATATTCTGATCCTGATCGTGATTTACAATGGTTTGAGCAAACAGACTTACCACCTGCAAGAGACGATCTAACGACAAATGAATCATTCCAGGATTTCTTAGACGAAAATCCAGCATTAGTGCCATACGCGGAAGCTGTACCATATGCAGTTCCTCCCATTGATAATCCTAATTTCAATGAGCTGCAAACACTAATTGGACAGGAAGCATTTAATCCAGTAGTAGGAGGAGCAAAAGAACCTGAAGAAGCTTGGAATGATATGAAACAAGCAATTGAAGGGGGGGAGCTTGAATAATGAAGAACCTTAGTGATAATAAACTGGGCTGGCTATTTGCCAGTCCTTACCTTTTATATACTCTAATATTTTTTCTCATTCCATTAGTTTGGTCTATCTATCTAGCATTCACCAATTGGGATATGATTGCACCCAATTATGAATTTGTTGTTTTTGAAAATTTTATAGATGCATTGCAGCATTCAGGTGTACAATCTGCTTTCTTTGTTACATTTAAATTTTTGGCAATATTTGTGCCAATGGTCACATTAGCGTCGTTAATGGTTGCTATGGCAGTTCAAGGGTTACCAAGATTTAAAGGGCTATTCTTAATAGGCTTCTTTTTACCTTATCTAGCCTCAGGGGTTGTTTCTTCTTTAATTGTGAAAGGTATATTATCTTACAATAGTCCAGTGAATGAATTCTTACGTGGCACATTTGGGCTGGATATTGACTGGTTAGGAACACCATTTTCTGCGTTATTGGTGGTTTCTGTGATTATTGCTTGGAAGTTCTCGGGATATTATGCGTTAATCCTAACAGCAGGATTAGAAAGTATTAACAAGGAAATTTATGAAGCTGCAGCTATTGATGGAATTAATAGATGGCAACAGTTTTGGAAAGTTACAATTCCGATGCTTTATCCAGCTTTATTTACGACGCTAATATTATCGGTGGGTGTAACTTTTGGGGTTTTTACAGAAGTGTACCAATTAACTGGTGGAGGTCCTAATTATGCAACCAATACATGGCAAATGGAAATTTATACGCAAGCATTTACTAACTTAAAAGCAGGTTATGCATCTGCGGTCGCTTTAATATCTGCTGTTGTGACATTTGTGGGTATTTACGTATTTAAGAAATTATTAGAAGTTTGGGGGGGAAACGACATGGTTGGAGCTAATAAGAAAAAAACGCTTTTTATCCGCTATATTCTCTCGTTTAGCTTATTAGGAATAATGGTCTTTCCATACCTTTATATGGTTATTATGTCTTTTGCAGATTGGAGCCAAGTAGATCGTAAGTTGATTCCAACTAGTTTCACGTTGCGTTCTTATGAGTGGTTATTTGTAGGTGGAGAAGTAGTGGATCCAAAACCATGGCTTCGTGCATTTTTCAATACATTCATTGTATCAGCTGTCTCAACTTTCTTAATGATGATAACAGGTATTGTAGTTGCTTATACATTAGCGAAAATTAAATTTAAGGGCGGGAAATTTTTAAGTAATGCCATACTTTTTCAAATGTTTTTCCCTGCAGTAATTTTATTAGTACCTATGTTCTTAATGATCCAAGATATAGGCCTTTACGATACCTATTGGGCAATGATTATTCCAAAGGCGTTAAGTCTCTGGGCTGTGTTTATGTATACAAACTTTTTTAGGGCAATTCCCGATACATTTATTGAATCAGCTAAACTAGACGGTGCATCAACGTTTCAAATAATGATAAAAATTGCAGTTCCTATGTCAAAATCTATTACAACGGTTATCTTTTTATTTCTATTTATGGAAAGATGGACAGAATTACTTTGGGATATGATTGTTGTCCGCAGTGAAAACATGTTGACATTGAACGTGTTAATTTCACAAATGTTTGGACCATATGGCGGGTATCCAGGACCGATGTATGCAGCGTCTGTGTTGTTGACGATACCAATCATTATTCTATTCCTGTTCTTTGCGAAAAGTTTTAAAGAAGGAATGCAGTTTACTCTTAAATAAAGCACTTAATAAAAGGAGAAGCTAAATGACCTCGTGGTGGAAAGAAATCGTTTTTTATGAAATATACATTCCCAGTTATTTTGATTCGAACAATGACGGTATAGGGGATTTAAAAGGTATTGGTCAAAAATTAGATTATCTTAAAGAGTTAGGGGGGGTTGAAGGTATTTGGTTAACACCATTTTATTCATCTCCTAAAGTAGATAATGGATATGATATTGCCGATTATTATCAAGTAGATGCTGATTATGGTGACATGGCTGATTTTGAACAGCTTATCGAAGCTGCTCATGATAGAGGAATAAAAGTAATAGTGGATATGGTTTTGAATCACACATCTAATCAACATGAGTGGTTTCGGGAATCTAAGAAATCGAGAGATAATAAAAAGCGAGATTGGTATATTTGGGAGCCGTCCACTAATAATGATGGTCCTCCAAATAATTGGGAGTCTTTTTTTGGTGGATCAGCATGGGAATATGATTCAATGACAGGTGAATATTATTACAATGCTTTTGCAAAAGAGCAAGTAGATTTAAACTGGAGCAATGAAAATGTAAAAGAAGCAGTATTTGATGTCTTGCGTTTTTGGTTAGACAAAGGTGTTGATGGCTTTCGCTTGATGTCATTAATTTCTTAACATTAAATAGAAAATTTACGGATAACCCAACTAACAATGTAGGAGAACAAGACCATTTATACGATAAAGATCAAGAAGGAATATTTGATGTTATTAATGAGGTCGTAGCTATCACCAAAGAATATGGAGATAAATTTGTATTAGGCGAGGTTGGTTCAGATGAATTCAACCTATTAGAAAAATATATGAATGAAACAGATTTAGATGCTGTATTTAATTTTAATATAGGTAGTATGGAAACGCTAAATGATAAAAAATTATTTAGAGAAATAAAAAAGATGGATTCTAAGTTATCAGAAATTAATTTGCCGACATTATTCTTTGGAAGTCACGATATGCCAAGACACTACTCTCGATTTAGTAACCTAGGTAATGAAGAAAAAATAGCTAGACTTACTAGTACCTTTTTATTGACAGCTAAAGGTATACCTTTTCTGTATTTTGGTGAAGAGATTGGAATGCAAGACTTTATTGCAAAGAATATCGAGGAAATAAAAGATGTGCAAGGAAGCACGGCTTATCATATAGCGAAGGAGTCAGGTTACAACGATAAAGAAGCATTAAAACGAGCGAATAAGCAAAATCGCGATAAATCGAGAACTCCTATGCAATGGAAAAATGAGAAATACTTTGGATTTTCCAAAAATGAACCATGGATTAATTGTGGTGATACTAGTAATGACTCTATAGCTGATTTACAGATAAGAGATGACCGATCACTTTGGCATCATTATCAATATTTAATCCAATTACGCAAAAATGAACTAACGTTACAAGTTGGTAACTATCAAATGCTTAATAGTGAAAACTCCATTATTTCATATGAAAGAAAATTCGAACAATCATCTTTTATGATTATTTTAAACTTTGCGGATGATGATGCGGAATATAACACTCGTGATCTGGTAGAGAAAGAGATAGAACATGTCTATTCGAGTCAAAGGTTTGAAATGGAAGAAGGATCAGTTTTAAATTCCTTCAGATTACTACCTTATGAAGCTATAGTCATAAAAATGAATAAGGGGGGCCCATTAGCATGACAATCACATTAAAAAAAACAGAAGAAAAAAGTTGTGAAGAGCTTGTTCGGGAACTAGATGAGAAAGAGATCCAGTCTGTTCCAATTAAATTACAGTTCGCAGGAGTAGAAGATAAGGATGTCTATAATATAACGGCACCTTTTTCTGATGAAGGTGAGGAAATCATTGCAGGTAGAGTGGAAAGTAGGGATAGTGAACATTCTGAAGTATATTTTTTTGTAAAAAAAAATGACAAGTGGAAACCAAAAGAAGATCTACCTACTTTTACTTTACAAGATCCTTTTATAACGTTTATTAACAACGACCTTATTTTAGGTGGAGTAGAGATTAGTCCACATCTAGATAATCCAGGTGCTTTAACATGGCGTACCGTTTTTTATCGAGGTAAATCGATTAATGAATTAAAACCATTTTTTACAGGTCCTAACGGGATGAAAGATTTGCGTTTAGTAGAACTTCTATCTGGTGAAGTGGGGATCTTAACTCGGCCACAAGGAGACAAAGGTGGTCAAGGAAAAATTGGCTTCAATAAAGTAAAGAAGTTGGAAGATTTAACAATAGAGGTCATTGATGACACGCCATTGTTAGAGGGGGCAATTTGTTCAAGGTGAATGGGGGTGGCGCAAATGAAGCGCATATTCTTTCTAATGGATTGGTTGGAGTATTAGGGCATATTGCATGTTTTGATAATGATGGCAATCGCCACTACTATCCTATGATATTTGTTTTAAATCCGATAACAGGCGAGTATTCAGATATTGAATTAATTGCAAAAAGAGCGCATTTCTTACCAGGTGAGACGAAACGACCTGATTTAAAAGATGTTGTATTCAGTGGTGGATTAATTAGAAAATCCGATGGAACAGCTAATTTATATGCTGGAATTAGCGATGCAGAGGCGCATAAATTAATAATAAATGATCCATTCCTACAATTTGAAGAATAGAAGGAGTTTATATATGAATATTTATCGTTATGAAGAAAATCCTTTAATAACGCCAGAGGATGTAAAACCTCACCATGATGATTTTGAAGTGATTGGAGCATTTAACGCAGGTGTGACCATCTATAAAGATGAAGTAATAATGCTTTTAAGGGTGGCTGAACGTCCTATCACAAAGGATACAAATAAAGTAATGGCGCCGATTTATAATCATGAATCGGACGAGTTGGAGATTATTGAACTAGATAAAAGTAATCCAGTATTTGATTTTTCAGATTCTCGTACGATTCGGGAAAAAGGTAAATTAGATAGTTTTGTATATTTAACATCATTATCGTACCTGCGAATTGCAAGAAGCAAGGATGGCCATCAATTTACAGTTGATCCAGAGCCTTTTATTTATCCATCGAATAAACTTGAAAGGTTCGGCATAGAAGATCCTAGAATTACTAAAATAGGGGGATACTTATTATATCTATTTCAGTGCTTGTTCTGAGGTTGGTGTCGGTGAATCCTTAGTATCAACTAAAGATTGGGAAACTGTAACCTATCATGGAATGATTTTTGCCCCGGAAAATAAAGATGTTCTCATTTTCCCTGAGCAGATTAATGGGAAGTATTATGCGTTGCATCGGCCTGTGCCTAAAAGTACAGGATCACCAGAAGTTTGGATTGCAGAATCCGATAACTTATTGTACTGGGGGGGAAATCATAAGCATTTAATTGGCTTAAGAACAGGTATGTGGGATGACGGCCGAATTGGTGGAGGCGCTGTTCCGATTAAACCGATAAAGGTTGGTTAGAATTATATCATGGAGCTTCAAAGGATAATAAATATTGCATGGGCGCAGTATTATTAGATTTAAATGAGCCATCTAAAGTAATTGCTAGATCCAGTGAACCATTAGTGAAACCAGAAACAGATTATGAAATTAATGGCTTTTTTGGAAACGTCGTTTTCTCTTGTGGAGCAATAGTTGAAGGAGACATAGTTAAAATGTATTATGGCGTTGCAGACACCTCTATGGCTTGCGCAGAGCTTAGTTTATCAGAAATATTGGACTCATTAAACTATGAGAATTTTTTCGGACAATAAGAGAGTATAATTCATAATTCAATTGTTAATTAATTTTAAAACGAGTATTAAATATTGAAAGAAAGGCATTCGCACTATTAGAAATTAATTGCGAATGCCTAATTTTATATTATTAAAATAGCTTTATCCGATTCCCTGTTTTTATTCGATAAAGTACTAAGTGTGGAAAACATCTATCTTTCAAAAAAAGCCCCCCCACTGCAAATTATAACGGGGCTATTAAAATTAATTATTCAATTATTCTCACTTGTACGTCTTTACGCCCCCCCATTGGAGAGCATTGTCACGATTAGGAACAAATACATCGATTGAATTACCATTTATACCCCCCCCACCGATGTCCGCTGCAATGGCAACTCCATAACCTTCAACTTCTACAATAGATCCCAATGGAATTACACTAGGATCAACAGCGATTACTTTTGCGTCAGGATATTTTTTTAAATCGAGGCCCATTCTTGTTATACCAGAACAGCCATCACAATTAGCTGTATATGCTGTACTTTCAACATTTAATGTCTTTCCAGCGGCTGAACCACGTTTAGCTAATCTGTCCAATGCGGATCTTGTATTCGGTCCTGCGATTCCATCAACTGCTAACCCTTGTCCTCCTTGAAAACTCCTGACCGCGCTCGCTGTGCCAGATCCATAAATACCATCTATATTTGAATGATAATGACCTGATTCTTTTAGCTGATATTGAATGTGTATTACTTGCTTTCCAATGTCACCTTTTCGCAACACTTGTATAGACTTATTCGTTTGTGGACCTGCAATCCCATCGACCTTCAGATTACGTTTGCGTTGAAAATCCTCTACTGCTTCTTCCGTGATATCACCATAGTACCCTGTCGATGTATGGTAAGGAAATACCCCCCCTTTTGTCATCAGGTAATCCTGTAATTCAGCAACATCCGACCCTGAGGATCCATTTGCTACTACGCGATCTCCGATTGCTGCCTCTGTAAGTGATGGAGCTGAAATCATCATGAAGACACCAACAGCTATAATGATAAATAGGTTTCTAAATCTTTTTAACATATAAAAATCCTCCCGTTTTCTCTTCACTTAAGAGAATTCGAGGGAAAAAAATATTTCTTGTATGTCGAAAACAGAATCACATCGATAGACCTTCTATCATCCATTATATCCTAATAATACATTCCATATGGTCTGCATAAAGATAAGTATATCTTTCCTCTGGGGGGGAAACATCAGGTGCCAACAGGCCAATAAGACTTAATGAGTACAGAGAGCATTCACGGCATCAGACGAATTAGAATTTTCTCGTTTTCTGTCATGGCTAAAGACATAGGAAAATCCTTTTTTAAAAAAAGTAGAATAAATGAAATAAGCTTTCCTTTCTAATATTACGAGAATCTATTATATTGAATAGTAAGAAGTGGTTAAAAATACTACACAAGAAAGTGGAAACCACAAATTATAAAAATATAACGTTATAGTATAGGGGAAATTTAGAGGGGATCGTGATATATTGGGGCTTTTTAAGAAACTATATACACTATTTATTATAGCGTCCGTAGTAACTGGCTTAATCGCCGGACAAGTTAGTGGGGTTGAACTATATGCAGATCGATTTATTTTGCCTCTATTAATGATGATGTTATATCTTACCTTGTTGCAAATTCCTATAAAGGATATTAAAAGATCATTTGTAAATCGTAAATTTGCTTTTACCAGTATTGGAATGAATTTTGTCTTAACACCATTATTAGCTTGGCTTCTTGCTGCTATTTTTTTGGAAGATCATCCTGCATTATGGCTGGGATTTATTATGCTAATGGTTACTCCTTGCACGGACTGGTATATTATTTTTACAGGAATTGCTAAAGGAAATACGGCGCTATCTACGAGTATTTTACCCTTAAATCTTATACTGCAGCTTCTTTTATTGCCGGTATACCTTTATTTATTCTCTGGAAAAGTCGGTGTCGTTGATTTCCAGCTTGTAGTAGAGAGTATTATCCTCGTATTGATGATACCTTTCATTTTAGCCTTTATTACAAGACATTACCTTTATAAGATTGAAAAGGAGACTGTAATAGAAAAAGTAAGCTCATTGCCTATCATTTTCTTATGCTTGGCAATCGTAGCCATATTTGCCTCGCAGGGAAGCTTGTTACTCAATAATTTAGCTTTATTGTTTACATTAATTTCACCGATTCTCTTATTCTTTGTAATTAACTTTATGATTGGACGTTTGCTTGGGAAAGGACTTAAATTTGGCAGAGCCAATACAGCCAGCTTAAACCTTACCACTTTGGCCAGGAATTCACCTGTGGCATTGGCGATTGCTATGACAGCATTTCCAAATGACCCGCTAATCTCATTAGTGTTGGTTATTGGACCATTAATAGAGTTGCCTGTATTATCCCTGCTCTCTTATATAATTGTTTTGATTGATCGACGGAATCAATAAAATATCAGAATGGACCCCCCCTTCCTATTAAATATGGAAGGGCTTTTGTGATTTTGTCTGATTCTAGTAATATTAAAAATTAAAAGAATATTAATTTTTTTTTCTAATAAAGTGATCCACTCCTTATTTCTTTACGTAAGCCTAGTGAAATCAAAAATAAAAAGGAGTAGATTTTAAATGAATTGGAAAAAAGCATTAGTTACCGTACCATTAAGTGCAGCATTATTAGTACCAACTGTAGGGGGGGCAGCGTAAGTGCACACGGTCATGAAGATCATTCGACTGCATCAAAGCCAACGGTAAGCACGCCAGCAACAGACCTTAGAGCTACTCTTGGTACATTGTTATCCGAGCACGGCAACTTGGCAATTATTGCTATGCGTAAAGGAATCGAAGGAGCAGAGGACTTTGAAGCAGCTTCCGCACAGCTTAACGAAAACACGCAAGCATTATCAGGTGCAATTGGTTCTGTTTATGGCGAAGAAGCCGGTGCAGCATTTGAAAAAATGTGGAGTGAACATGTAGGTTATTTCGTTCAATACGTACAAGGTACAGCAGAAGAAGATGAAGAGAAAAAACAAGCAGCGCTAGATGAACTTTCTCAATATCGTAAAGATTTCTCAGCATTTCTTGAAACTGCAACAGAAGGTCGCGTCGAAGCAGATGCACTTGCAGAAGGATTACAAGAACACGTGAATCAGCTTATCGGTGCATTTGATGCATATGTTGCCGGAGATTATGAGGAAGCATTCAACATGCAGCAAAAGCCAGAACTCACTTGTTTATGACAGCAAAAGGGCTCTCAAGTGCGATCGCTGATCAGTTCCCTGATAAATTCGATAACACAATGGCTGTTACACCAGCATCAGATCTGCGTGCAACATTAAATGATCTTCTTTCCGGACACGTGGCATTTGCAGTTACTGCTATGCAGAATGGAATTGAAGGCGAAGAGTCAATGGAAATATTTGAAGCAAATGCAGCTCAACTTAACGAAAACACTGGAAAACTTACAGCAGCTATAAAATCTGTATACGGTGAAGAAGGAGCAGCAACATTTGACAAAATGTGGAACGATCACATTGGTTACTTTGTGGACTATGTAAAAGCAACAGCAGCCGAAGACGAAGCAGCTAAACAAACAGCTCTTGATGAGTTGTCACAGTATCGTGAAGACTTCTCAGCATTCATGGAAACAGCAACAAACGGAAATCTTACTGCTGATGCCGTGTCTGAAGAACTGCAAACTCATGTTAATCAGTTAATCTCATCATTTGATGCATATGAAACTGGCAACTATGATGAAGCATACAACCAATTTAGCGCAGCTATGCTCATGCAGGAGACATTTCAACAGCGCTATCTGGTGCAATTGTGACTCAATATCCTGAAAAATTTGCTAGTAGCATGCCAACTGACATGCCACAAACAGGTATGGGTGGAACAGATAAAGATATAGCCGACTACTTTGCTTATATCATTGCATCATTTGTTCTTCTTGCAGCAGGTGCAGGTTTTGTTTACCGCAAGAAAAACGCAACAGATGCTCAGTAAAACAGATAACTCTAACTAGCAAAAGAGAGGGGGGGTAACCTCTCTTTTGTATTCTATAAACAAAGGTGGAGAAACCAATATGAGACGCTTCGTTTTATTAGTAGTGCTTGTAGTTTTTGCTGTGATGGCAGGATGCAGCCAAACTCCAGGAGCTTCTCCCAATGATAGTGAAGAGAAAAAAAACACTGACACAGAGCAACCCTCAGAATCTGACGCAGAATCCAATAATGAACCGGCAGATGAACAAAGTACGATTGAATCATTTGAATGGAGTGAAGCGAATGTAAGCTCTAACAGTGATGAAACCATCAGTAATAAAGGTATTGTGCCAACTTCGATATCAATTCCTTCGATTAATGTGCAAGCAAACGTTATAACAGTAGGGAAGTTAGCGAATGGTAAGATGGAATCACCGGAAGGTATAGAAGAGGTCGGTTGGTATAAGTTCGCCGCAAAGCCGGGTGAAAAAGGAAGTGCTGTGATGGCTGGGCATGTTGACAGTAAAGTAGGCCCTGCCGTATTTTATGATCTGAAAGAATTGAAAGAAGGCGACCTTATTCACGTAACAAATGAAAATGGGGGGGAAAAATTAACTTTTCAAGTCTACAAATCTAAAAGTTATCCGAAAGATGAGGCGCCACTTAACGAAGTCTTTGGTTATTCCGCTGCAGAAACTTTAAAACTGATTACCTGCACCGGGGGGGAATTTCTTGATGACGTAGGCACCATGAAAACCGCCTCGTCGTATCAGCACACCAAATTGATAAAGAATGAAAAAACAAACGTCTTATTTAAAGATGTTTGTTTTTTATGTTTTAAGGATGAGATCGTTTGACATCTTGCAGGCTTCATGGCTAACCTTAAAAATAAGAAGAAGATTCAATGCGAAAGCGCTATAACAATACGAAATAAAAATAAGAGGTGATAAGTGAATGGATTTAGTAACGAGTTTAATAGAAATATTGTCTGAAGATCAGGTATCGATCAATGAAACAATTCGCGGGCAGCATAGTCAGGATGAATCCTATCATGCTCCGCATCTGCCAGATGTTGTCGTTTCCCGGGAAATACTGATGAAGTAAGTGATATTATGAAAGTAGCCACAAAATATCAGACAGCAGTGGTACCATATGGAGCGGGTTCAAGCTTAGAAGGCAGTGTGATTCCTGATCAAGGAGGGATCACCATTGATTTTTCACGAATGAATAAGATTCTGGTAGTATACAAAGATGATTTTCTAGTAAAAGTTCAACCTGGTGTAACTCTTTCTCAATTAGATCAAGAACTAAATAAATACGGCCTCTTTTTCACGGTGGATCCTGGCGCAGATGCTACGATTGGTGGAATGGTTGCAACCAATGCAAGTGGAACGAATGCGGTTAGATATGGCAGCATGCGGAATCAGGTGCGGGATTTAGAGGTTGTGCTGGCAGATGGTTCTGTTATCCATACAGGAAATATGGCAGCAAAATCATCTTCTGGTTATCACTTAAATGGATTATTTGCAGGGTCTGAGGGAACATTAGGCTGTTTTACTGAAGTGACCGTACAGGTTCGAGCTCTTCCAGAAAAAATCATGGCTGCTCGGGCAGAGTTTGATAACGAAGAGGATGCTGTCCAGGCTGTGATTGCGATCATGCAGGCAAGCATTCCAATAGCTAGAGTAGAACTGGTGGATCTTCAATCGATTAAGCAGATCAATCGTTACAATGGCACCAGCTACAATGAAGTCCCTACTATCTTTATGGAGTTTCACGGAAATAAAGCAGGACTCACTCAGGATGTAACATCAATGAAGGAGATAGTCACCGAACGAAACTGTAAAAAAATAGAATTTGAAACCGATATAGCGGCTAGAAACCGACTTTGGGAAGTCCGCCATCATGCAGCATATGCCTTTATTCATGGATATCCAGAGAAAAGACAGATGGTTACAGATGTATGTCTACCAATTTCTGAGCTTGCCGGTGCCCTCACAGATGCAAGGACTGCTGTCGATCAATCCAATCTGATCGGTGGGATTGTCGGGCATGTCGGAGACGGGGGGGAATTATCATATTATCTTGATGATTGATGTGAATGATCCAACTGATTTAGAAAAAGCCAACGCTGTTAATGAAAGAATTGTAGATTATGCCTGGCACGAGGTGGAACCTGTACCGGTGAACACGGGGGGGTAGGGACTGGTAAGTTAAAATATCAGGAGAAGGAACACGGAGAAGCACTAGATGTAATGCGGAAAATCAAACAGGCTTTAGATCCTGATAGCATCCTTAATCCAGGGAAAATTTTGAAGTGTTAAATGCAAGAAAGTAGGCATTATAAGAATCCTTTCTTTGGTTATTTCATCCTGATTTTAACCATAACAGAAACGGATTCTTTTTCATTTATTTGATGCAGACTGTCTGCAACTTGAGTTGTTGTTGGATATGAACTATTAAACTATCTAATGATTGCTATGAATATATTAGAATAAATCATTTTTTTAAAAATAAGTTCCGGTTACTAGTCTTTACAATACCTTTTATAACAAAATAGTTTAGTGAGTTGTTGGAGTAAGCGGTTTTATACGGGTTGACACATTGACTTCTATCTCATTTTATGCTTAAATAAGAAAGCAGTCGAACAAGTTCTAAAAACTAAAATTTAGAATTTTTTATGACCGAATATCTATTAATTTATATATCTCCAAATTCTCCGTACTGATCCAATCAATTCTTGAGATAATGAATTTCTTCCTATATGATTTTATCCTTACTTGAGCATTTTTATTTCTATAGTATTAAAATAAATTGCTGAGGTGATGTTTTTTGTTAAAATACGCTATATTATCTGTTTCACTTATTACTGTTATGGCTGGAGCTATCATCGCACCTGCTATTGGTTCTATTGCAGTTGCCTTTCCAGATGCTTCAGGGTTTCAAATCAATCTACTAACTAGTCTACATGCAGCCTTCATGATCCCGTTTGCATTTGTGTCAGGATTCTTATGTCGATACTTTTCTAAAAAGGCTATTCTATTGTTCTCGTTAGTTCTTTATCTAGTAGCTGGAGTTGGTGGTGGTTTTGCTCCTAATATGTTTATCCTATTATGTACTCGTGCACTATTAGGTATATCAGTCGGGTTAATGATGCCATTATCTACAACTCTTGTATCTGATAATTATGATGGTGAAAAACGTACAGGAATGATGGGTATGGTAAGTGCCGCGACAAACCTTGGTGCTATCATCGCTATCATGATTGCAGGTGTGTTAGCAACCATTAGTTGGAATGCAACATTTTATGTATACGGAATTGGAGCAATCGTTATGATTTTCGTTGTGGCATATCTTCCGCGAAAAGCACCAGTTCGCAGCAAAACCAAGTCAGGAAAACAAGCTGCTATTCCTAAAGCTAAATTGGCGACTTACGCGATAATGATGTTTCTCTTATTTGTTGTCTTTTATTCAATACCTTCTAATATGGCATTATATCTGCAGGAAAATGATATAACAAACACGATTTTAACGGGAATTATTATTGCCGCATGTTCATTAGGTGGTTTTCTTGGTGGAATGACTCTTGCAAGATTTCAGAGAAAACTTAAGATTGCGTATGTACCTGTTCAAGTTATGCTCATGGGCATTGGATTTGCCATGATTGTCTTTACACCATCTATGATTTTAGTTGGAATGGGTGTATTCATTCTTGGGTTTGGTTACGGAAGCTTAGTACCTGTTATATTTGACGGAGTATCAAATTTGGCAAGCGGAGCCCAGGCAATGATTGCATGGCAGTAGTTCAAAGCTTTATCTATTTAGGTCAATTCAGTTCTCCACATATTCATAGTATTATTAGTAATACATTTGGAGACGGAAGCGTAAATTATTCCTATTCTGTTATGGCTATCGTATTATTGATTGTTGGTGTGATTTTAATCCTGAAAACTTTGTATCAAGTGAAATTTGTAAAACCAAACAAAGCGGCTGTACCAGGAAAGAAATTAATGTAATTATTGAAACTTATAAATGAGGTGAGAAGGGAAACTTTCTTATCTCATTTTTTATTGCTATTATTTAATAATTCAACAATGTAACTGCTTACATTATAACAGATAAAAAAATTTTTGTAAACGTTTTATTAAAAAATCGTTATGAGCGAGATAAATTCACTGAAACGCTGTATGAGTATATGGATTTCGAACGGAAAATGAAATAGTTACAAAAAAATATAAAACATTTTAATGCAAATAGAGAAAATAAAAATAGTACTCAACTTTTGATAATGAAAAAACCCTCCAAATCCTTATAAAATAAGGTCGCGGGAGAGTTTTTCTTGGGAAACTGTCAAACCTGATATGTGTTTTAACGGATAAATAATAATAGTAAACAGTTTTTATGAAATTAATGGTTACCTTTTACAATAAGTAACTAAAGGCATTACGTATTACATCTCCACGACTTATAATCCCTACTAATATCCCGTTTTGTTCAACAGGTAATTTTTTAATTTGTTTTTTTCCTAAAATTCGTGCTATTTCTTCGATATCTTCGTCTGACTTCACAGTATAAACTGATTTACGTGCGACTTCCATCACGTTATAATCAAGTATTTTTTTAGCTCTTTCTTCAAACTTATCATCATCACCCTGGAGAACATTAACAAAATACAACGCATTTACTACATTTTCTTTATGTTTGCCAACATATCGCATGATATCACCATCACTTATATAACCAACGATCTCATTTTGATCATTTACAACTGGAAGTCCGCTAATCCCGTTCTTAATAAATTTTTCAATAACAGATCGAACCGTACTGTCTTCCATTACTTTGATTACCTGTGTTTTCATAATTGATTCAGCATTCATTTTAAAACATCCTTTTTCTATCATAATTAACTCTATCTCCTATTATAATACCTTTTAGCCAAAAAGTAACCTCGTGGCTTTAAAATTTGCAGAACATCATTGAAATGACATCCAGAAAGCCCATTGATACAATAGAAAATTTTTTTTGCTTATAAATTACAACTTACTTAATACGTGGAGGTTATTAAGAAAAAGTCATCATTGAGTAGTGCGATGATAGGTATACTAGTGACCTGCATTAACATCATATAATTATCATAAACTGAATTTAGATTGAATATTTTTAAAATAAAATTTTTATGTTTTCTTCAGTTTTCAAAATTCAGTTTAATAAATTTAATTAATGGCAATGGTAATAAAGAATAGAAAAATCGTGGAAAATAAAGCGCTAGCGTTAACTGGTCATTCTATGTATTTGGGTAATTCTTATATAAACGTTGATGGTAGGAGTGGATGTGCTAGACAGGTCTATTCAGGGGGGGAGTGACTATTACAAATAAATAAGGAGTGAAAAATAATGGATTTAGCACAAACACAAAGAATTATTAAAAATACGCTGCAGGATTTACAAAAGGATGAGTTGTTCATTACTCAACTACAAGGAGAAAATAGGGAGAAAACTTTTGCGTCGGTTGAAGAAATTCTTACGACAACGGATAAGATCATCAAAAGTTATATTAGAGTTTCTAAAGATGATGGAAGAATTGTCAGGATCCCCCCCGCCTATCGGATCCAGCATAATAATATTGCGGGTTTTTACAAAGGCGGGATACGTTTTAATGAATCAGTTAATGAGGAGGAAGTCGAGAATTTAGCGGTTTTAATGACCTTGAAAAATGCACTCCATGATCTTCCCTTTGGAGGAGCAAAAGGTGGCGTTGTCGTAAATCCAAATGATTACTCTGACAGGGAACTGAATTTTATCTCTAAGAAATATGTTCAACGCTTTGCTCCTGACCTTGGACCTACACATGATATACCAGCTCCAGATATGGGTACAAATGAAAAAATAATGGATTGGATGGTCGGGGGGGAATACAAAACCATCCATCCCGGTCAAAATTATCTAGGTGCATTCACTGGAAAAAGCGTTGATAATGGAGGAGCAAAAGGCCGAAGAGAAGCAACTGGAAAGGGAACCTTTTTCAGTTATTTTTGGTTGCTTCACGAATGGATCGGTAAGCAAAAGTCATTACATTTTAATGAAGTAGATAAGGTCCATAAAACACAGTATGAAAAACTAAAATCTCTTTATAAAAAGCATGTCGATGAAGAAGAAATTACGATAGCGATTCAGGGGGGGTTTGGCAATGTTGGTTCTGTTGCTGCATTGGAAGCTTACGCGAGCAAAGAATTAAAGCATCGTGTAGTGGCTGTCAGTGATCATAATGTAACGCTTTATAATCCAAATGGGATAAACATTCCGGGGTTAATTACCTATCAAAATAAAAACGGACATTTGCCTGAATCAAAGGGAGAATTAGAAAATATCGGAGTGTATGCTGATATTAAAGGTAGAGGAGACATATTGACCCTAGATGTGGAAGTATTGATTTTGGCAGCTGCAGAAAGGCAGATTACAGATAAGAATATGCGAGCTATAAAGGCAGAACTCTTGGTGGAAGGAGCAAATGCACCGATCGACGCTGCCGCAGATCAATATCTAAATGAGAAGGGAAAAATCATTATCCCCCCCGATATCCTTGCCAATGCTGGTGGTGTGATGGTCTCGTATCTGGAATGGAAACAGGATAGGATAACGCAATTCTTTACTAATGAAGAAACCCTAAGAGAGATGTCTATGCAAATGACCCAAAGTTGTGAGAAAGTATTTAATGATTACTTTGAACGTAAGCTGGAAGGCATTCGCTACACATGCTATCTTCATGCCACCAAGAAATTATTCACTCTGCTATATAAACAAGGGAAATTATTTTAGAAATTATCATTCATTACATGTAGAGAAAACCCCTATAGCTAGGGGGGGTTTTCTTTTTGCTGACAGATGGTGTACATGTGTTTTGAAAATCTCTAGAAAATAAATGACTTATTAACTCTTGTTAATGCTTCCAAAGAATATAGAGTAGCAGAACCATAAGAATTTCTAATCTTACTTCAAAAGCAAATTGGAATATTCCTGAAGAAAGGATAGGCACTTTTGCAAGAATAATCGCAGCAATAATGATGACTAAAAGAGGGATGGCCGCCTTTTTTACATAATAATTACAGATAATGCATATACCACCTATTAACTCCGTCAAGCCGACCAGTAATACTGCCATTTCAGGATAGGGGGATTCCAAAACCCGCAAATGCCGAGGTGAAGTCAGCAAATACTAACTTCATAAGAGCAGAAATCACAAAGACATAACCAACACCATATCTAATTAGCTGATAAGACGAAACTTGTTTATGCATATACACGCTCCTCGCTAGTTGATAGTTTATATATATGCAATCACTAGGACGACCTATGCTTAAAAGTTGAAATTCCAATTAAATGATTACGCTTTCCTAGTTATATGACGATAAATACTGACATGTTATACAATCCCTAACTTTAAAATAAGCTCTAACTATTATATAATAGCTATAGTAGCGAACGTTTAAATGGAGACGGTCAAATAAATGGTGATTTAACTAATCCTTTGTTTTATTTTTTAAGGAGAATTCAGTTCGTTTCATTATCTACAAATCTATGATATAAGGAAGGTCATTATGAGCGATATAACTACAAATACAAAAACAGACGTTATTTTGATTGGCGCAGGTATTATGAGTGCGACGTTAGGTTCGATGTTGAAAGAGCTAGCACCAGATTGGGAAATTACTGTATTTGAAAAGCTTGGAAGTGCAGGCGAGGAAAGTTCCAATGAATGGAATAATGCCGGAACAGGTCACTCCGCACTATGTGAGCTCAATTACACTACAGAAAAACCGGACGGATCGATGGATATTAGTAAAGCACTAAAAGTTAATGAAGATTTTCAAGTTTCGAAGCAGTTCTGGTCTCACCTTGTCAATACTAATTTGATAAGTAATCCACAGGACTTTATTATGTCTTTACCACATATGAGTCTGGTACAAGGCCAAAAGAATGTATCTTTTTTGGAAAAACGCTTTGAAGCATTGAAAGACAATCCATTGTTCAAAGGAATGGAGTATTCGGATGATCCAGAGCAACTAAAGGAATGGATACCACTGATTATGCAAGAAAGACAACAAGGTGTTCCAATTGCCGCAACCAAAATAGACTCTGGTACAGATGTGAACTTTGGTGCCTTAACCCGCAAGCTGTTTAAACACTTGGAAGAGCAAAATGTAAAAGTCAAATACCAACATCAGGTAGATGACGTGCAACGTACAAGTGATGGTTCATGGGAAGTGAAAGTACGTAATAATGAAAATGGTCAGACAGAACGACATACGGCGAAGTTTGTTTTCCTTGGAGCGGGCGGAGGAAGTCTGCATTTATTACAGAAGTCTGGTATTCCAGAAGGTAAGCATATTGGCGGATTCCCGGTAAGTGGTCTCTTTTTAGTATGTAATAAGCCGGAAATAGCAGAGCAACACCATGCGAAGGTATATGGAAAGGCTAAGGTTGGTGCCCCCCCGCCAATGTCTGTACCACATCTTGACACAAGGTTTATTGATAATAAAAAACATTACTGTTTGGTCCATATGCAGGATTTTCTCCTAAGTTTCTAAAACAAGGATCGATGCTTGATTTAATTTCTTCTGTCAAACCAAATAATCTTACAACGATGTTATCGGCAGGTGCCAAAAATATGGCGTTAACAAAATATTTAGTGGGACAAGTTATGCTGTCTAAGGAACAACGAATGGAAGAGCTTCGAGAGTTTGTTCCCAATGCCAAGAGTGAAGATTGGGATATTGTAGTGGCAGGTCAACGTGTTCAGGTTATTAAGGATACAGATGCAGGCAAAGGAACGCTTCAATTTGGTACAGAGGTAGTAAGTGCTGAGGACGGCTCAATTGCTGCATTATTGGGAGCTTCTCCAGGGGGGGCATCTACGGCTGTTTCTGTGATGCTTAATGTAATGGAAAGATGTTTCCCAGAGCATATTAAAGAATGGGAGCCAAAAATCAGGGAAATGATTCCTTCCTATGGAGTATCCTTACTTGATGATCCAAAGCTGATAGAGGATATTCATATTAGGACATCTGAAACGCTTCAATTAGAGCGGGAATTTTAGATAAATCTTTTTTATATAAGTAAAGAGAGAAGGAGAGGCTGTTTGGGTTACAGCCTCTCCTTCTTGCTATTACACTCTTCTTCTTTTAAACAGGTATAGTGCTAATCCGGTTACTAGAATCAGTAATCCAGCTAATAAATATTGGAATGTATCTGTAGCAGTAACAGGAAGTTCATGATCCTCTTCTTCTGTTGATTTTTCTTCTGTTGGTTTTTCGGAATCAGTCGGCTCTTCAGAATCAACAGGTTCTTCTGTTTCCTCAGGCTGTTCCGGTTCAGTTGGCTCTATGGGCTCTTCTGGTTCTACAGGCTCTTCAGGTGCCTCCTGTGCACCAACTAATGTTAGTTCACCAAATACGGAAGTGTCCTGATATCCAGCACCAGTTGTGTCATTCCATGTTGCTGCACTTTGTCGCGCTCCATCCTGGCCATCATTAATTTGGATGTCAAAACCAATTTTAGCGTTTTCCTCTGGTGTGAGGCTCTTAAATGGAATTTTTACTTCTACTAAATAGCCACTTTCACTAACCTGGGTAACCGATTCAAATCCTTCGGCAATGCTTGCAGGATTGAATGATGTTTCATTATCAAAGTTCACGCGATATTGCCCGTCATCCTCTTGATAAGAAGAGGTTTTACCGTTATTTTCATCGAAAAATACTTCAATGGAATCTTGTTCCCATGGATTCTCACTAGATTTATCCAGCTCTGAATCACTTACTTGTACTAACACGTATAAGTTTTCGTTATCCCATAATGCTTTTGCTACACCACTTGCTCCTTGCCATGCCATTTGATAACGATTAATCGGAAGTTCTGGTGCATTGGCCCAAATGTCATCAATCGCTCCATCCATAACAGGAGTTCCAAACGTTGCATCTCCTTGATTGACTGTCTTTTCTGGCGGATTATAGCTTTCAATAAAAGCATCAGGATCAATTACTGCATAATAAGCTGGTTTAGCTTGCAGATCTTTGTCAAATAACAATGGACTTTGTGCCGCTCGCCAGCTCGTAGCATCATTTAATCCCCAGAAGGTTACACGAGAGATATGATCCGCATGTTCCTTATACAGCTGGAATAATTGAGCGTATAAATAGGCTTGGGCATTTGCCTGCTCATCTGTAAGCTGGTTGTCATCTCCTGCTGTAACATCAAGTTCCGTTACACCGACTTCCACACCTAGCGAAATGAATTTTTCCATTGAACTTCTTACATTCTCTGGATTTGTGTTTAAATTATAGTGTGCTTGCATTCCAATTCCATCAATAAGTAGTTCTCCGTTGTTTTCTGCTGCATAGTTCTCATTGATTTCTTTGACCATTTGATAAATGGCTTCTGCTTTATTTTGATTATCATCATTATAATCATTGTAATAAAGCTTGATATCCCATCCGTTCTCATCAATCACTTCTTTGGCTGCCCGGAAGGATTCTTCAATAAAATCGGTGCCAATGGCATGGTACCAGCCTGATTGACGTAAGGATGCCTTCCAGTCTGATGGATTTGGCGGATTGTCATTCATTGCCTCATTAACTACATCCCATGAAATAACATCTTCACCGAAGTGTTCCACTGTTGTTTTTACATGATTTCTTAAGTTGCAAGCGCTTCTTCCCGACTTAATGGATTACCGTCTGCATCAGAGTGTAACCTTTCATTGGATTGCTGGTGCCATACTAAAACATGACCATGGAGGTTTAACCTTCATTTTGTGCATTCTGTACAAGGGCATCTTCAGCTTCAAAATCAAATTCTCCATTATCATCATAGGCGTAACCCGGTTTCATTGCGTTTTCTGCTGTGACCAGATTATGATGCATCTTTAACAGCTCTAATCTTTCACCTTCAAAATCACCAGCAGAAATGATATTTCCAATTAGAAAGTCGTCCTTATATACTTCTTTAATTGGTGTTAAATCTTTTTCAACTTCTACATCACCAGAACCAGTTGGCTCAAATGTAATATCGTCAATATAAAAGGAAGCAGTACTATTATTTGAGCTTTCTACATAAATAGATAAGAATTCTCCACCGACACTGCTGTAACGATAGGTGCCTTCCAATTTAACCCATCCATCTTCTGTAGAAATTGTTTTTCCCTGGAGGTTGTTGTAACTTGCTCCGTCACCATCGCCTACTTGTGTCGATAGCTGTAGTTGGGAAGATTCAGGTGATATCAGTTTTACCCACGCAGAGATATCATATTCCTGACCTTGATCAACATATTCCTCGACTCGCAATGACGGTCCATGCCAAGTATCCATTCTGTCTTCCACCTTTAGTGCATAAGATCCATTTTCAGTATGATTTGCCTCCTCGGTTACAGTTAGTGTTTCCCCCACCATTTCTACCTTCAAATCCAGATGCTGTTTGGTCTTCAAAGTCAATCGTGGTGAATTCCTTCGCATCAGGTCTATCTTGATCAGGCTCCTCTTCCTCTTCTTCAACTGGAGTTGCTTTTTCAGTAATAACGATCTCTCCAATATAGAAAGGAACTGTTTTACCAGCATCACTCGACTGCACACGCAGTTTTGAATCATTAGCTGTATTGACCTTGAATTCACTAGTTAGAGTGAAGCTTTTACCGGCTACAAAGTTTACGTTTGATAACCACGTATAACTGTCAACGGTTGAGAGAACGGCTTGGCCTCCATCCGGGATAGCTTCTTCACTGTCTACGTATCCAGTAACAGTTGCTGTATAGGTTTTGCCATTTTCCAAGCCAATGTCAGCGAAATTAAAATCAATGGCATCATAATCGTTGTTGCGGTTGGTCGCATATAAAGCGGCCCCATCGTCATTTCCCTCAAAAGTTTTATCCGTTACAGGAGTGAGTGTTACTCCACCTGATTGTATCGCTAAGCCTTGTCCATCCATAAAGGATTCGTAGTAAACAGATTCTTCAGGTTCTTTCTCCGGTTCAGTCTCAGTTTCAGGTGGAGGTCCACCGATCCAATCTGCAATTTCCGCTAATGTCGTATCCATCATGATATAATGACGCCCCATCGCATAATCACCATCATTCGGATAGCCTACTTTAAAGGCGTATTTAATCCCTTGTGCTTCATTTACTGTCTTTGCTGTATCATTATAGCTGCCGTATGGATATGCCATAAGGATCGGGTCTTGTCCAGTTAGTTCCTTTAAGTAAAGATTCGCTTTTTCTATTTGCTCAGTAGCGTCAGCCTCTGTTATTGTACTATTATTCCCTACACCATTGCCCCCCCATTTCTTATCGCTGTGGTCAAAGGTATGGTTTTGTATGCTAATGTTTGGTTTGTCTATCAAACTATCCAGTTGGCTTTTAGACATACTGTAATCTTTGTCAATCCAATCAGAAATGACAAATAAAACAGCTTTCATATCATACTTTTCTAAAATAGGAAGGGCGTTTGTAATAAAATCTGGAGTTGCATCATCGAAGGTTAATAGAATTGGTTTCTCAGGTGCTGTTTCGTTTCCTTCCAAAATAGATACATATTGCTCTGCTGTTAAAGTCTGATAGCCGTTATCGTGAAGGTATTCCATTGTTTTTGAGAATTTAGTAATACTTGTGTCCGTCCATTCGTTAGTTGGATTCTCCATAATCCGGTGATACAAAAGGACGGGTATATCTTCTTTTGCTGCTGCATGTACTGCCGGTATACTTAAAGCAGGCTGCACAAGTAGTATAAATACTAAAAGTATCGATACCATTTGTTTGAAATTTTGATTCATTTTTTACATTCCTCCATTTCTAAATTTAACAGTTTTATAGAGCGCTTACATATCTCCTTCACTAAATAGTTTAACTTGATATTTTTAAATCTTTAACCATTAAACTAAAGGAGAAACTTTAAAAAATAAATATATTTCTTATTTTTGTTATATGTTTGATCGTCAGATTGTTATTGGCATTAGCCGAGACCGTCTTCATTAGCAAAGCATATATATATAAAGAGGTTATCTTTAAATAGGTTAAGCATGAAAAGCAGAAATGATGTTGGAGGGACAGTTATCATGTCAGACAACAACCTGAATAAAAAAGCGCAAGATTTACTTAAACTTGGGTATAAGGAGTTTATCAATAAGAAGTATGAGAGTGCAGAGAAATTATTTAAGGAAGCGATCAATTTGCAGCCAGATAGTGCAGAGGCACATGCATGGATAGCTGCGGTGTATGGTCGGAAGATAGATGCGGTATGGAGTTTGACGGAGAAAATTGAGCTTTTCCCATTGTTAGAAAAAGAAATTAATATGGCACTTGAATTAGATCATACCTTGCCAATGGCGAGAAGGATGAATGGTTCAAAACTATTAAATACACCAGATATGCTTGGCGGTGATCCAGCAGCAGCCATTAAGGAATTTCAATATTGTATTGACCAAGGAATGAATGATATCGAGCTATGGATATCTATAGCTCGATCCTACATCAAAATAGCGGCGCCTGTAAAAGCGAAAGAAGCTTTAAAAGAGGCAGCAAAATTAGAGCCAAAAAGTAAACAAATAGCAGAATTAATGCAACAAGTAGAAGGATAATTAACTTAGATGAAAATTATTATGATAGATACTTTGTATGACATGCAGAAGACCTCCATTGGATGGAGGTCTTCCTCTATCGTTATGCATACGATTTGCTAATATGATCTTTGTTTCTTTATGCTTGCGAATCCACTTTTCACCGCCTCTTGTCCAGCTGCTATCGCTCCATTCCTCAAAGTAGTTGACAGTTTTTTTAATAGCATTTTAGGAGACTGTGCGCCTCCGTTTACTGCATAATCCATCTCACTGCGAATACGGCTTATTCCAGTAATCAGAGCGTCGGCAATAATGGGCTGAGATTGCTATTTTACATTTTTTGCCATGGTATTAAGTGCCTCTTTTGACATTTATGTCACCTCCCTTCAACCAAAGCTCTAATCCAAACATTAACAAACAGAATTTTCATTACATTTTTCAAGTTTTTGTGGAAGTGCCCGTTTTCTGGTTCCCAACCCAATTTTGAAACTCATTTCCCATTGCACGGACTGTCTTTTTTAGTAAAATCGTTGAAGGACGGTCCATGTGTGGAATGTTTTCCACAGCTGGTTTACCTTCTAACTTTTTGAGTTTTAAGTGAAGGAGATGTATAAAATCAGAATCCTCTGTTAGCTGTTGAAGTCGGATCCAACACCTTGATGCCTCTTGATTTTGCCCGATTCGATAATATACTTCTCCAAGCTCGTAAATAAGTTGCATATATTGATTTTTTTCTAGAAATTGATCGTGAAGCATATTTTGGTCAATCAATAAGGTATAATCTTCAATGGCGGTATGTGCCCGGTGGAAATGTTGTTCAGGTAACATATAAGCGGTTTTCCCGCGTAATAGGCGGATCATCCAATCCCTAGGTGCAGCATGTACTGCTTCATCAAGCAGCTTCAGTCCTGATTTGGACCATCGTAGTTTGTCTAATGGCTTTGTATTATCTCGGGCAATTAAAATCATTGTATTGCATGGTATGCCTTCAATAGAGGATTGTCTGAATAGTTGTCGCGCAACTGCTCCAGTATCATATGCAAGTCCTGTACAGCCGTTTCATTCCCAGCCACCGCTTCTTTGTGCAGCTGTATAATTCTCTTAAGCGTTTCTTCGGTATTTAATTCCTCTGTATTAACCAATTGCTAATTCCTCCCATCTGTATATTTTGCGGACCTTTTACTTAGATAAACGCTGCAATACTTCTTTTGCCTCGTGTGGTCTGCCTGCATGTTGGTATGCAGTACTTAAGTTTTTGATTATTTCTGTGACTTGTATTTTACTAAGGTAATTGGGATCTGCTTGATATTGAGCTAACAAGAAGGAAAAGTCGTCGATTGCCGTCTGTGAACAATGAAAAAAGGATTCAGGCAGGCGAAGACAGACATTCGCGCGTAATAAGCGAATTTCCTTCTGATTGGGTTCCATAGTAACTGCTTGATTCAATGTATCGAGCCCTTCCTGTGCTTTATCTGCTTTCTCAATAGGCTGGACAGCGTCTCTGCCTATCAGTGCAAGCGTACTGCCATAATATGCTTCAAGAAGTGCATCTCTTGACATGTCGTTACGTAATTTTAAAAAAATGTCATAGGCGCTTCTTACTGCTTTTTTATCACCGTTTGTTCCTTTCATAAACAGCTTTTTTCCTTCTTCAAATTGTGCTGAAATGGCGCTGTTTTTTCCCATGTTAATTTCCCCCCCTTTCCAAAGAAAAGTCCTGATCAAGCACAAGAATTTGATATACCTGCTGTGCTGGTAATGATACGAAACGAGAGATTCTATAGGTGCTATTGTAGACATGAATCCCACCATCGAGGCAGCAATTCGAGAATGCATGAGGAATGCGTAAAACATGTCTCATCCTGCTCTGTCCGATAAAAATCGTATCATCTGTCATGGCAAGTCCACGCGTAAAACCTTGGAGTTGAATAGGAGCGTTTTTTTCGATCTCAACGCGATATGCCATCGAATCACAATAGGCAAGCCTTTCATTATGCCTGATTACGGTATGCGGCATATATAAACCATTGACGATTACATGATGGGTGGGATCAATGTCGAGGTGCTGAGTCGGCTGGAAATCGGCTAAATCGATTTTGAGAATTGCACCGTTTTTGTCCATAGGTGTTCGATACCATTCCCCCATAGGGAGAAAACATGGATACATATAACGTGTTATTAGCCAGCCAAATGTCATTGAGGTGATGAACATCTTTATCGAAAGAACCGAAGCGGATCGCCCCCAATTCGCGTTAAATTGTCTGTTTCATAACAACCAATCGTATTTGTCGCGGTTTCCACTATTAAAACAACATGCTCATTAAATGTCGCAATGCCGTGAAAATCGAGTTTCCCATAGTTTGTTTTTCGAATAACTTGAAAGCGCTGGTCCATCGTTATGATCTGGTTATCATCAGATGTGATGTATAGTCGGTCATTAACCCGTGTCATTCCTGAGCAGCTGCCACTGTAAAGCTTTTCTAACGTGTTCGTTTTAAAATCGATTAAGAATAATCCGCCTTGATCTGAGCCACTTGCCGGACTGCTTACCAGAAGACGGGAAGTAAGATATTGAAAATCTTGGTCATTTTCTAAATCGTATAATAACAAAGATCGTTCCCTCCTTTTTTAAAAAACAGTTTGTGCTAATTACAATATGGAAAATTCTCATGAACGGTTTGGATACAATCATCAATTACTAAAAGATGTATGATTGTCCGAGTCAAGTCCGGCATTCCCTGCATTTCATAAAAAGTAAAGGAGGTAGAGAGAACTTGAGTGAAGATAAATTAAGAAAAGAAGAGAAAAAAGTTAAAAAGCAAGAAGAGAGATCTGTAAAAAAGGTAGAAAAGAAGCTGGTAAAGGAGAGAAAGAAACAAGCAAAGAACACAGAAGAAAATGTCTAAACAGCTAAAAATATAAACGGATTGGAGGACTTTGATGAAGATTCAAACGCATAAAATGACCGTATCGATTGATGAGCACTCCTCACATTTGGAACAATTTAAAGCTTTTTATAAGCAATTAGATGAGGAAGGAAAAACTATTGAATGTCTTTCCCGTCAAAGAAAAGAAGGCTATCAATTAAAAGCTGTTAACGCGACGCTTGAGCATGTTTGGGAGCAAAATGAATACTACCGCTCGAGACTGATCGAGGCTGGATTCAAACAACCTAAGATTGATAATATCGGGCAATTGGAGACTGTGCCACTGCTGAAGAAGGATGTGATTAGAGGGGATAAAGATAAGATATTATGTGTCGATCCAAACGAAATAGGCCAGGTTCACCTCACCAGTGGAACGTCTGGGAAGCCTATTTATACCTCCTATACGTTAGCAGACCAATATATTTATGATTTACTTCCGAAATATTTAGAGCTGTTTAAGGAGTCTGATCATGATGTGGCGGCGATTGCATTGCCATATGAATTCGCCCTTCCTGGTCTAGGATTCCAGCGATTATTTCAATTTGCATTTGGAACAGCAGTATTATCACTTGGCAAAGGTGGATATATGGCACCTGTCGATAAGTCATTGGAATTAATGAAGGAATATCAAGCAACCGTGCTTACGACAACACCATCCTATGCGGCACTTCTGGCAGAAGAAAGTGAAAAACATGGGGGGGTGAAAATTGGAGAAGATATATGTCTAAAGAAAATCTGGCTGACCGGTGAAGGCTGTTCCTCTACTTTCCGCGAAAGGCTTGAAAAATGGTGGGGGGGATGTGAGGTTTCTTTCTTCTATGGGTCAACCGAGTGCGGAGTTATCGGGGTGGAATGCGATAAACATACCGGCTATCACGTAATGGAAGGTCATGTAAAAGTCGAAATTATCAATCAGGAGACAGAGGAAGTGCTTCCGTATGGTCGAATAGGTGAAATCGTAGTAACCACACTGCTTCGCGAGGGGGATGCCAATGGTACGCTATCGGACTGGAGATCTCGGCAATATGCAAAAATCGACATGTGCATGCGGCATCACAATGGATATGTTGCAATTGAGAGGTCGGATGGAGCATATGTTACGCATCGGATCAGAAGACTATTCCCCGTTTTTGATCGAGCACTTCTTAATGGAAATTCCTGAAGTGGGGCTATGGTACCACCTTATATTGGATCAGGGAGTATTAACGGTTGAAGCAGAAAAATTTAAGACGACGCTAAGCGATCAGCAGCTCAAAGCAAAAATCCAACAGCATATGAGAGATAGACTGGGGATCGATTGCGAAGTGGTAATCAGGGATGATATTCCGCGTACGTTCGGTAAAGCGATAAGGATATTTAATTAAATATATTTGAAAGGCAAGGAGGAGGTGTAGAAATGAATAGTATTGATCAAATGCGGGAGCGGAAGCTGCAGGAAATGTATCATCGTATTCAAAAGTCCCCTCTTTATAAGAAAAAATTAGCACATATTGAGTCAAACGATATCAACCTCCATCATTTGCATACGCTTCCGTTGACGACTAAGGAGGATCTTCGGAAAGCGGGTATCTTCGGTCCTCTTGCTGTCGATAAGCGGGAAATTGCGCAATATCATGAATCAACTGGTACCACTGGGATCCCCCCCTCCTCTGCTTGGTTTACGCAACGGGATTTGTTAACTGGTGGCAGGCAATTAAAGGAATGCGGTGTGCATTTGAGTGCTGAGGACCTTATCTTAATCCGTTTTCCATACGCCATGGCACTACCCGCATTTTTATTGCAACAGGCAGCATGGCAGACAGGAGCAGGAGTGGTTCCAGCAAGTGGCCGGACGGTGGTTACCCCCCCGTATCCACGAGTGTTATGTCTCTTGAAACAGCTCTCGGTTACAGTATTGGCAGGTCTGCCACGGGAGATGGAGCTTCTGGCGGAAACAGCTCGCCTTGAAGGGACTGAGGTAAGTACTGCATTTCCGGATCTGCGCGCACTGTGTGTTGCTGGCGAACTAATGAGTGACAAGCGGAAGGCTCATATTGAAAAACTCTGGCAAGTACCTGTGTTTAATATGTACGGATCAACAGAAACAGCCAATATTGCGACCATGTGTGAGTATGGCACCATGCATATTATCGAAGAGGATTTTATCGTGGAAGTTCTAAAGGAGGATGGATCAGAGCCTGTAGCAAATGGCGAAAAAAGGCTTTGCTACGATCACCACGCTTTCTCATCAAGGTTCACCACTACTGAGATATTTTAACGAGGATATTATTGCTGTTGAACCTTCTACGTGTGAATGTGGCCGAATTGGGCTGAACTGACGCATTATGGAAGAAGTAAGGATCGTATCTGTTTCGAAAATAACACGATAGATGCCTTCGATATTCAGGAAGCCGTATATTCACTGTTTCCGGTTCCAGAAGCATGGAAGGTACTTGAACAGCAGGAGGGCTTACACTTTTTACTGGATTCTTATCAGGCGAGAAAATGGTCGTCGGAAGTAATTTGTTCTCAGTTATTTTCTAAGCTTCAAATACCAGTCACGGTAGAAATCACGTCTTTGCTAGACCGTACTGATCTGATAAGTAATATTCCCTCGGTTAAACCGGTTTATATTCAAAAATTAAAAGACAGTTAGTGCCATGATAAATAATGATAGAAATCAGATAACTAGATGGAAAGAAAGGAAGGATTATCATGAGCGATAAACAGAGACAAAATAGATCGGGACTTCTTGTAAGTCGTCATAATAAAGCAGAGGACACCGTTATTAAAGTCAAACAAATGGTGATTGGCGGTTCCTCCCACATATTGATTGCTGGTCCTTGCTCGATTGAATCAAAAGATCAGCTTCAAACCGTTGCATTTGCTTTAAAGCAAGCGGGCGTAAGAGTATTACGTGGAGGAGCGTTTAAACCAAGAACTTCTCCCTATGATTTTCAAGGGCTTGGGGGGGAAGAAGGCTTGAAGATAATGAACGATGTGGCAGAAGAAATGGATATGGTGACCATCAGCGAAATAATGAGTCCCAGTCAAATTGAGATAGCTTCGCCATATATTGATATCTTTCAAATAGGTGCACGTAACATGCAGAATTTTGATTTATTAAAAGCAATCGGACAGACGAAAAAGCCTGTGCTGTTGAAACGCGGTCCGTCTGCTACGTTAAAAGAATTTATGCTCGCAGCAGAATATCTGCTGGATCAAGGTAATGAACAGGTGATGTTAATTGAACGCGGCATTCGCACATTCGAGACTGCCACTCGTAATACGCTTGATATTTCAGCTGTTCCCATTTTAAAGCAGGAGACACATTTACCGGTATTAGTTGATGTCAGTCATTCTACAGGAAGAAAAGATATTTTATTACCTTGTGCAAAAGCGGCACTTGCTGCTGGTGCAGATGGGGGTTATGGTGGAAGTCCACCCAGATCCTCCTTCCGCACTTTCCGATGCCAACCAGCAGATCAATATCGAGGAGTTTCAGGCATTTTGGAAAGATCTGTCCGATTCAGGTCTGTACCATTAAATCTGTTAAAAGTTGATGCTGGATTAGGACAATAAAAATTGATCAAAGGTAGCTATTTTTCACTAACTAAGGGAGGTGAGAGTTTGGTAGCTTCTGAGTTTGAGCAAACTTCATCAGATTTCTTACATCGTTTAATATGGAGCTGTCTTTTAATAACTGATGGAAGAACAACAGATTTGTTAGAGACACTATTGGATGAAAAAGTGACGGTTGATGTGATTCAGCAAGAACAAATAAGTAAAGAGAATGCAGGGGGGGAATGGATGCATTATCAGGATCCCCCATACTATATTCGCGAATCAGTCTTAATTGGACAAAAAAGTAGAATGGTAGTGTCTCATAATATTGCCCTCGTATATGCTAAAAATGTACCTCTTGCTCTATTTGAGAGTATTTCTCAACAACAGCAAGGAATTGGAAAGGCAATTCATTCATTAGGGGGGTGCGCACTTTTCGCAGTGTGGAAGATTTCGGTTTTATAAATAAAGAAGAAATGACCGATCTTTTTCAATGTCCCATCAAAAATAATTTTTCTAATACAGACGATCTGATCCCATATAAGAGGTACTTCATTTATTTCGGTCGCCAACCGGGGATTCAGATGCTGGAATATTATCACCCTGATATCATCCGCTATCGTTTGCAAAAAGAAAAAGTAAGAAAAGATTTGACTTAAGAAAATATTGAGCTAATGGTTGATTTAAAATTAATAAAACGGATTCATGAGTAGTCAGCCATTACTCTTCCTTCTGATCGAAACTGCTGGTAAAGAAAGTACAGGGATCCATGAATTCGAGCATCACCACTTTTATTCTTATATCGATCTTTCGACCATCTTCATAACGATAAGGATGATCTCTTTCCCAGCACAAATTCCACCTTTTTTTATGGATTTCCATAATTTATCTAAAAAGATCTCAGTTGATTGATCATGATCTTCTAGTGCTTGCGTTATTTCCTGCTTTGTTACAACTGCCCCCCCTTTTTTAACTGCTTCTGCATAGTTACCAGCAAAGGATCTGAATCCATGAGCATCTGCAGAAAAATCTTGACTCTCCCCTTGAACAGAGCTAGTCTTTTCCCTTTTTCTTAAAGGAGTAAATAATGCAACAACAACACCTGTAAGCAATGTGAAAACAAGCACACCACAAAGACTCATTCCAAGAATGAATAATATTCTGTCACCAACCTCTATATCCTTATGCTTCATTCTAATTTCCCCTCACTGTATAGACTAGTTCAGTATATGAATAAATGCCTTCGGACTTATAGGTATTAAACTATAAAGGTAATAATTCCGCATTAGTCCAATCTATTTTTGCAACTATACATAAATATATCGAGAAACCATGAAGTGGCAGAGAGCTTAAAAAATTTGGGAGGAGGTATTCCAGTTATGGATGATAATTATATACCAGCTGATGATAATCAGTCTCCGGAGATCAAAGCACATTTACCAGCTGTGAAACAAACAGATGATTTAGAGTGGAAGCAATTTATCCATGAGGAATTAAAGAAAATAGAAAATCAGGAAAATGATTTAGATATAAAGAGTTCGAAAGAGTCAGAATTTACGCTTAGTTCCTTAGTAGAGCAGCTGCCTGTGGAAGAATTAATTAACACAGCGATAAAAAGGTTAAGAAAGAAAACCAAGCCAAAAAGGGAAATAGCTCCACAAAGAGAATTGGTAGAAAAAAGAAATTTACCAGTAAAAAAAGTGACTACTAGAAAGCGAAAAGAACCAGAAAAAGAAATAGTAGAAAAAAGGGAAACACGTATAAAACGCAGGAAAAGGGAATACAGAAATAGTTTATATAATAGATATTATAAGAAGTAGAAGATAAATGGACGATAAATATTGGTGCTATCCTCCCATCAAAGTTACTATAATTTAGTTATTTCTTTATGATCCATTACGATTCAAAACATCATAAATACGTATGTAATAGTATAATTTCTTTAGTTCTTTGCTTCCCGGAATGACTGATAAGTGTATTTTTCTTCAATTTATTATGTTTCTTATCCTTTGCAATTTTGATATACTAATAAAAAAGTACCATGACAGGAAATATTTTACTCATGCAGTATTTGTTAACTAAATCTTTTAGAAAAATAATGGTTTCATAAAGAGGGGGGGAGAGTCTTTTGGCTGGCGAAAAAATCCTAATTGTTGATGATGATGCAGATATGCGTGAACTAATAAAATTATATATGAAAGATAATGGCTTTCAAGTAGTATCAGCTGTGGATGGAATAGAGGCATTAGATATCGTGAAGCAAGAGACTCTCGACTTAATTATCTTAGACGTGATGATGCCTCGGCTCGATGGATTCGAGCTTTGTCAGGAGATCAAGACATTTACGGATATCCCTATTATTTTCCTGAGTTCTAAACAAGACGATATGGATAAAATCCTCGGACTTGGGGGTCGGTGCTGATGATTATATAGAAAAGACAACGAGTTCACCTGTATTAATTGCTAAGGTAAAAGCACATTTACGGCGCTACCGGCAACTCACCCAAAAGAGAAAACAAAACGAGCTATCTGAAAGAAAGCTTAGAGTTATTAAATATCAAGGATTGGTGATCGATCTAGATAGTGCTATCGTTAAATTGGATAATCAGCCATTACGCTTATCCGCCAAAGAATTTCAAATTTTAAGTTTATTGGCGCAGTACCCGAACAAAATATTTAGTGTGGAAAAGCTCTTTGAATTAATCTGGGATGAACAGAGTCTGGGAGATTACCGAACCGTTATGGTACACATCAGTAATTTAAGAAAAAAATTAGAAACAGATACAAATCAACCTAAGTATATTGAAACGTTGCGTGGAATTGGATATAAATTCAAATACACTGAGAAGGAACTTCCTATCTCAAATGAATGATCATATCCCTAGTTATTGCTGTCTAAACTATTATTCTGCTTTTCTTCTAAAAATTCCTTAACCTGTTGAATCGATAATCCTTGTGTTTTAGCTAGTGCTAATAAAATTAACCAGTCTCTGTCAACATTTAGGTTCTGATTTTGTCTTATTGGATCTAACATATGTATCCTCCTTCGCATTGCTAAATAGAAGTATAAATGAGGAAGTTAAAGTCTAGGTTAAGAATAATTAAATTTAACTTAAAATTTTGAATATTAGGATGATAGATAATGAGGAAATTGTCAGATTATCAATTTCATGAGCAAATTGGAATGTCGTATTCATGGCTTTTATATAAAGCTGTTTCTATCCTTAATCAAGAGCAAGTACTGATCAAGACATCCAGGAATCAAGCAAGTCCACACGCAAAGGCAGAGTTAATTCATGAATACTATCTGTTAAAGGAATTAGATCTTACAGGGGGGGTTCTCAAGCCTGTTGCCTTGAAAAAAGGTAAAGAGATACCTTACTTAGTGATGGAGTTTTTTGATGGGATACCGCTGTCTGATTGGATGAAAGGAAATCCAGCATTCGATGTGAATCGCTATTTAAAGATGGCGCTCCAGTTAACATCGATTCTTTCTGCTGTACACCAGCATCACATTATACATAAATCGCTTCATCTGGACAATATTTTATATGACAACGATACGAATCAATTAAAGCTTACCGGTTTTCATCAATCCACAACGCTTTCCAAAGAAACGCCACAGGCTGATATCACTCCATATCAAATTGGAGAAGTGATCAGCGTATCACCTGAACAAACAGGCAGAATGAATCGGGCCATTGACTACCGAACCGATTTATATTCTCTGGGGGTATTGTTTTATCAATTGGCTACTGGACGCGCTCCTTTTGAAGGGAAAGGTCAAGCAGAAATCATTCATGCTCACTTAGCACAAACGGCTGTTAGTCCTGACCAAATAAATCCGGCACTGCCAACAATTGTTTCCTCCATTATTATGAAGCTACTAGCTAAAGATCCTGAAAATAGATACCAGAGTACATATGGATTAAAAAAAGATTTAGAGAAATGTTTCGCATTGTTTCATTCAGAGCAGGAGGTAGACGTTTTTCCGCTAGCGGAGCATGATGTGAGTCCCATGCTGGAAAAGCCGAATAAACTCTACGGGAGGGGGGGTTCAGAACTTGCCTTATTGATGGAGAGCTTTGAACGTGTGCAACATGGCAGACCCGGACTCGTGTTAATCCCAGGTTCAGCAGGTATTGGTAAAACAGCACTTGTACAACATTTACATACACCCTTACTTCATAAAAAGGGATATTTTATTTCAGGGAAATTTGTGCAATTTCAAAAACATACTCCTTATGCACCTATTATTGAGCTTTTCGCTCCTTAATAAAGCAAATTCTAACAGAGGATAATGAAAGCATTCAGCGATGGAAAGAAAAGTTGACAGCATCATTAGCGATTAATGCCTGGGTGGTTGCTAATTTTATACCGGAAATTGAATGGGTAATTGGTAAACAGGAAGATGGTCCAGATATTCCTTCCCAAGGTATGCATAATCGTTTTCTATTAGCAATAAGAAGATTTGTCGATGTATTTGCGGTCGAGAATCATCCTCTCGTATTATTCATTGATGATCTCCAGTGGGCAGATAATGCTACCATAGATTTAATGAGACACCTTTTGACGAATCAAGCGAGAAGAGACTTATTAATCATAGCAGCATATCGAGATAATGAAGTATCAATTGGTCATCCATTTGAGTTGTTTTTGAAGCAAATAAAGAATCAGGAGATCGATGTCGTATCGATTCCCATTCGCCCATTGACACAAGAGCATATTGAACAGTGGGTTGAAGACATTCTTGACTTGAAAGGAGGATCCGCTCATCCATTAGTGACATTAATTTTCCGTATCACAAAAGGGAATCCTTTCTTCATCATTCAGTTATTACAATTGTTACATCAGGAGAAATGGATAAGCTTTGATTTAAGTACAGCTACATGGCAGGTAAATCTTACCGCATTGCAACAAATTCCGATGACAGATTCAATGATTGATTTTATTAAAAAACAAATCAACAAATTGCCAGTAGAAACTTTTAAGCTTTTACAGCTGGCTGCATGTATTGGGAGTCAATTTAACCTGAAACTGTTAGCGACTATTGCAGGAGAAAGCTACGAAAAAACGGCAAACTTATTATGGGAGGGCTTAGAAGAAGGGTTATTTTACCAATGGATGCCAGCTATAAATGGGTTTATCCGAACGAGAATCAAACACTCTTAAACGAAAATCCCCCCCCAAGCTATCGATTTTTACATGACAAGATTCAGCAGGCTTTTTATAGCTCTATGGACGAGACGCAAAGAGTACAAAGTCATCGAACAGTAGCAGAAGAATTTATTCAGCATTTCACCGAAGAGGAAGTGGAGGAGCACCTGTTTTCTATTGTTCAACATTTAAATGTAGCTCAATCCTTGTTAACTACATCGGAACAACAGGGTTTAATCAAATGGAATCGTAAAGCGGGAGATAAGGCGAAACGGGCAGCAGCATTTGAAGCAGCTTTAACATTTTATCAACATTCCTTTCATCTATTTCAAGCGGATAAATGGCAAGCTGATTATGACGAGACGTCCAAGGTCATGCTGGGATACGGAGAAACCTTATACCTGAATCGTAACTTTGATGAAGCGGAGGCTATTTTCGAAGAAGTTTTAGTACATGCCAGGACAAATCAGGAAAAACTGTCTATTTATAACTTGAAAATACAGTTATATACGTATATCCATGAAGTAAAGCAAGCAACAAATGCAGGTCTCACAGGAGTTGGATTGTTTGGTTTGACTATAAAAGATCATCCAGGTAAAGCGCTGGTTGCCAAGGAATATCTGCTAACGAAGCTTGCTTTAGGAAAGAAAAACGGAGAGGATTTATTGAATCTTCCAGCTGTGACGGATGACAATCAACGCCTGATCATGCGAACGCTTATTAATACGAATGCTCCTACCTATCATGTCGATCAAAACCTGGCGACAATTTTAATGCTGCGAGCACTAAGGTTAACCATAAAGTATGGAGATATGGATCTATCAGCATTAGTATATAATAATTATGCGTTGACGCTTAGTGCCGGATTTGGCGATTATAATGGAAGTTATCAATTTGGTAAGCTGGCAATTCAACATGTGGGAGACTCGGGAGATACTGCTTTAGAAGCACGTGTATACTTTGTGTTTGGCAGTTTTGTGAATCATTGGAAGCAGCCCATTCGTTATAATCTGGATTATTTGGAGCGATCTCAACAGCTTAGCGTTGAAACGGGTAATCTCCATTTGGCAGGTGCAACAGGAGCATTTATTGGTCTGACACATCTTCTTAAAGGAGATAATTTATCAGAAGTGAAGGAAGGGATCGAAAGACAGATAACTTTAGCACAGGTCAACGAATTTGTTATATCCAGTGATTTCTTGCAAGAGATATTGGACTGGATTGCGGTTCTATCTGAACCAGACAGGCAGCCAAATTGGGAATTTCCTGATCTTACCGATGATATGTCGGTTGCTATTATGCATAAAACACTTAGACTCCAAATGTCATTCTTGTTAAATAACCAATCTGAAGCGGTCACTTTAATGGAAGAATTAGAGCCTATTGTCGATAAAATGATGGTATTAATCATAGCACCTGAATACTTTTTTTATCAATCATTATGGTTAACAAAGCTTTTAACAAAGTGTGAAATTCCAAAAAAAACAGCTTATAAAAAATTGAGAAGAAATGTGAAGAAATTGAAGAAATGGGCAACACATGCTCCTGTCAACTATTTGCATAAGTATTTATTGATTTGTGCTGAGCTGGAGAAACTTGCGAATAATGAAGTGAAAGCAGGTCGTTATTATCATCAGGCATTACAACATGCAGAGGAAAATGAATTTCTCCAGGATATGGCGATTGCAAATCATTGTGCAGCAAGCTTCTATCTATCCATAAATCTTCCGAAAACAGCTAAGAGTTATGTGACAGAGGCCTATAACAGTTATATTGCTTGGGGGAGCGGTTCATATTGCACAACAAATGAAAGATAGTTTTCCTAACTTATTGTTGCAAACGAATAAATCTTATCCGACCGATGGTAATGTAATGGAAAGCTTGGATAACAAAGCAATATTAGAAGCTGCTCGTATTATTTCAGGTGAAGTAGTGCTAGATAAACTTGTTAGTAAACTAATGGATATTTTTATAACCTATGCAGGAGCTGAGCATGCCTCCTTTTTAATCCAGGAGCAACAAAATCTTGCATTAGTTTCTTTCAAACATATTGAGGGAAAAATAGAAATGTATCAGCAGCTAAAAACAGTCGATGAATCTTCTCATTTATCGTCAGCTATTATTCATTATGTTGTGAATAGCAGGGAGGCAGTTGTTTTAAACAATGCAACGGAAGAAGGTCCCTTTATTGAAGATGACTATCTTCAGGAAGTACAGGCTAAATCCGTTTTGTGTCTTCCGATAGTTCACCAGGATAGACTGGTTGCTATTTTGTATATGGAAAACAATAAATCATCCCATGTATTTACCCGTGAACGATTAAATGTATTAACGTTAATCGCTTCCCAAGCCTCTGTATCGCTAGTAAATGCTTATCTTTATGCTGAATTAGAGGCTAAGGTGAAACAACGAACGGATTTACTAAATGATGCAAATCAGGAATTAACAGCGGTAAATCAACAATTGACAAACTCCAAGGAAAAAATGAAGCAGATGATATCAAATATTTCCCATGATTTACAATCACCTGTAGCAGTAGTGCAAGGATATATCGGTGCATTGTTGGATGGTTTAGTAGATGACCCTGTTAAACAAAATGAATTTTTGCATACAATTAATTATAGGATGGGGAGCTTAAGTAAGCTGATCAAAGATTTATTTGACTTATCGAAGCTGGAATCTGGAGATATGAAATTTTCTATGGAAGCCATACCAGTTGATCAATTATTTGATCATTTCTGTCAGCTGTTTAAGCTGGAAATCATACAGTCTGGCCTGCAATTTAAGCGGAGATTTAACAGGGATCAAGCGCAGGAATATCCACTGTTAGAAGTAGATGTTCAGAGATTGGAACAAGTGATGGCCAATTTAATTTCGAATGCGATTAAATATGCGACAAAGGAACTATTGAAATTGGTCTAACCATTACGGGTTCAAATGGAGCTGTCTTCTCCATCCGAGACGAAGGCGCCGGTATTACTGCCCAAGACCTTCCCTATGTATTTGATCGTTATTATACAAATAGCAAGCGCCAGGGAAGTGGACTAGGCCTTGCCATAAGCAAAGAAATTATTACCATGCACAACGGAAACATCTGGGTAGATAGTCAAATCGATCAAGGAACAACCTTTAACTTTTCGATACCACTTGTTTCACATTCGCTTGAAACACGGGGACGGTTCGCCTGTTTCACTAGAAGATAATCTGGTAAATCCTTCTCCAAATTTTTAAATTGGTGAAGGATTTTTACTTGTTTTGTAGAATTATTAAAGGGTAGAAAATGTGCTTAAAAGCGTTCCACACTTTTTTATAAACTTCAGACTTCCTTCCGTATTGCCTCTCTTAAGAAATACATTTACTAAAAAATTTCTATGTCTTTATATAAATTTATATGCAAAGTGGTGATAAGTTTGCCTCGTCAAGCGAGAAGAAAGAGTAAGAGCGGTGTATATCATATCATGTTAAGAGGTGCAAACAAACAAGAAATATTTCACGATAATGAAGACAATGCGAGATTTATGAACATTCTTAACAAATATAAAAAACAGGTACAATTAAAGATATTTGCCTGGTGTTTGATGAATAATCATGTACATCTTCTGATTAAGGAAGGAGAGGAGGAACTATCGGTAACAATGAAGCGTATTGCTGTCAGCTATGTCCAGTATTATAACAAGAAATACAGCACCACAGGGCACCTCTTCCAGGATCGTTTTAAAAGCGAAAATGTGGAAACAAAGCGATACTTTCTGTCTGTTGTCAGATACATTCATCAGAATCCGGTTAAGGCAGGAATGGTTACTCACGTTAAAGAATGGTACTGGAGCAGTTGTTGTGAATATTACCATAAATCCAGCGATTATCAAGAATTACTTGATCGCGATGGGGGGGTGCTGCGTATCTTTTCAGATAACCGAATAATTGCAATTAAGGAATTCCAAGCATTTAATGAAAAAAGTAATGCGGATGTATGCTTTGAAAATGAAAAAAATAGGATAAGAACATTAACCGATGAAGAAGCTAGGAAAAAAATTAAAATGATTCTTGGTTCCATAACTTTTGCACAAGTGAAAAGTTTATCCAGAACAGAAAGAAATGATATATTACGAAAAGTGAAAACCGCTGAAGGAATCTCACAGCGTCAGGCATCAAGAATTTTGGGTGTTTCTCTTAGTATTATTCACAGAGCATAAAAAGATAAAAAGCTCGACTTATCACAATAAAATTTATTATAAAACCCCCCCTTAATAGACAATGTTTCCCCCCTTTTTGCAACACAAGAACCGTCCCCCATGTTTCATTAAATTTCACTTCCTATGAAAATAGAGCTATAATATAGTGATAGTCTATGGTATGAATAGGGGGACGTCTTGGAGAAAAATTAAAGCATTCCTTCACGAGCATCTTCTTTTAAAGTAAAGCGTTCGTTTACTTTTAAAGTCTTAGGTGTCTTTTTTGTGTAATGGAAACGATACCACAAATAGAACGGGGAGGTATATGAAATGAAAAAACGTGCGATTGTTTATTGTGAAAACCTATTTGGTAAATGGGACGGTAAAACAGCAAATGGGTTAATTCAGGAAAGTGGTCATTACGAAATTGTCTCTGTTATAGATAGTAGTAAATCCGGTATCGATTCGGGGGGACTTTTTACTTGGAAAACAGAACGGTATACCCATATCCAAGGATCTCGATCATGCATTATCGCATTCTAAAGAAAAAGTGGATGATTTTATCTTTGGCATTGCACCTGCTGATGCTTCTTAAAGAGGGAAGAAAGATACATCATTCAAATGGCTATGAAGGCGGGGGGGATGAACATTGTGAATCCTCTACAAGAATTGCTTACAGAGGATGAAGAAATGGTCGAACTGGCAAATAAGTACGGAGTGAATATTTATGATATTCGAAAACCACGACCCCGTAAGGAATGGACGATATTCACAGGGCAAATCTTAGATTTAAAAACGCCTGTCCTTACTGTGTTAGGGACGGATGGGGGGGCATGCGGAAAACGCACCACTGCAATGGTGATAGAAAAAGAAATGAACAGAAGAGGCTATCACACAACCTTTATTGCAACAGGTCAAACCGGCCTTATTCAAGGAGCTAAATATGGATTTGCCATGGATGCTTTTCCTCTGCAATTTATGATAGGAGAATTAGAAAGAGAAATCTTACGTTCAAATAAGGCAGAAAATCCTGATTTTATTATAGTGGAAGGGCAAGGTGCATTAAGCCACCCTGCCTATGCTAGCTCATCAGGAATTTTAAAGGGCGCAAGACCACAAGCGGTTATTTTACAGCATCCACCAAAAAGAGAATATTTAAGTGATTTTCCTTTTATTAAAACCCCCCCTTCTGTAAAAAGTGAAATAGAACTTATTGAACATTTTGCTCAAACGAAGGTAATTGGTATTACCCTAAACCATGAAGAAATGAATGAGCAGGAAATAGAAGCAACCATTAATGAATATGAACAAGTATTTCAATTGCCTACAACAGATGTTTTGAAAAAGGGAGCAGATAAAATAGTTGATCGCATTATCGAATATTTCTTTTCAAAATAAGAGAATAGCAGGAGTTGTAAGTGGATGGAAAACATTTTCCCAAGAGTAGAAATTAATCTTGAAAAAATTAGACATAATGCAAAAATCTTAACAGTATTAGCAGCTAAGAAGGGCATTTCAGTTACTGGAGTAACAAAAGGGGTTGCGGGTAATCTTGATATCGCAAATGTAATGATTGATGCAGGGATTACCTGTCTCGCCGACAGTAAAATGAAAAATATCATCAGGATGAAAAAATACGGATTGCATGCAAAATTTATGTTATTAAGGACACCAGCACTTAGTGAAATAAAGGAAGTTGTCGAATTTGTAGATATCAGTATGAACTCCGAACTGTCCGTAATTAGGAGTTTGGCGGCAGAGGCGATCAAACAACATAAAGTTCATTCCATCATCTTAATGGTAGAGATGGGTGATTTAAGAGAAGGTATTATGGTCAGGGATCTCCCTGCAATCATTCGTGAAGTTATAGGATTAAAAGGGGGGGTTCATCTGGAAGGATTGGGAACTAATTTTGCGTGCTTTGGGGGGGGAATTATCCCAACAGAACAAAAAATGATCCAGTTTTCGCAATTGGCAAGAGAGATGCAGAGGAAATTCTCGATTATTTTCTCATACATTTCTGGAGGTAATTCAGCTAATTATAATTGGCTTGTCAATACAAAAAAACAGGCCTGATTAGTAATCTTCGGTTTGGAGAATCAATCCTGTTAGGCCGCGAGACTGTAAATGGTGAAAATGTTCCAGGTCTATATCAGGATGCCTTTTGCTTAGTTTCTGAGGTGATTGAAGTAAAGTCTAAACCTTCTCGACCCTTTGGTGAAACAGGAAGTAATGCATTTGGAGAAAGGTTACTATTTAAAGATAACGGAATGATGAACCGTGCTATTATCGGATTGGGACGGCAGGATGTCATGGTCAAGGGATTAGAGCCATTGCAACCTGTTGACATTATTGGATCAAGTAGTGATCATATTATTCTAAATGCAAAGAATATGAAGATAAGTCCAGGAGATTTAATTAAATTTTCTCTAAATTATGGAGCGCTATTATCTGTTATGACTTCTCCTTATATATATAAGAAAAGTATTTATCGCAAAAGCAGTCACGCCATTAGTAAAAATTTAGCATGATTATTTTATATTTATATAGTGGGACTATCAAACTGGGCATTTCTTACGTTACACATATCTGAATAAGTAAAGGGTAACCTATAGTATCCATAAAACATAATAGGAGGATACCATGACAATTGTTCGTCTCGGCTATGTGGCGATGAGTATGCAGGTGAAAAATACTTCTCCTTCCAAAACGATGACCTTTACCCAATTCGAAAAAATTGTGGATAGAGAAGCGGCAATTCGCAAATTAGAACGTATTGCCTTAACTAATTTACATAATACGTCCAGAATATTGAAGCATAATATTGCATCAGATATTTATTTTTATCGATTAACTTCAAGATTGATTCCATTAGCGAACCATGAAGCATTACTAGATTGGAATTATATGAAGCCGCTGGGAGAAAGTCTGAAAGAGTTAGGAGATTTTGTACAGAAGCATCAAATACGAGTCGATTTCCATCCCGATCATTTTGTGCTCATTAATTCACCTAAAGAAGAAGTGCTAAAAAACTCAGTCAAAACCTTAAAATTACACTATTTATTACTAAAAGGGATGGGAATCGATCCTCAGCATCGATGTGTTCTTCATATAGGCGGGAAATATAAGGAAGCAGATAAAGCACTGGAACGTTTTGTTGATAATTGGATGATGGTACCAAGTCCAATTCAAAAAATGATAATGCTTGAGAATGATGACACTTCTTTTACATTAGAAGATAACCTCTATCTATGCGAGAAACTAGGGATTCCGCTTGTTTTTGACTATCACCATCACCTTGTCCATCATAAAAATAAGGATTGGGAAAGTAACTGGGAACGAGTTGTGAAGACCTGGGAGTATTCTATTCCCCCCCACTGCCGATAAAAATGCACATATCCAGTCCGAAAAGTGATCAAGCGATCCGTCACCATGCAGACTTTATTGATATTGATATATTTATTGATTTTTTAAAAGAAATAAAGGGTACTGTTCCCAGAATTGATTGTATGATAGAAGCGAAGAAAAAAGATGAAGCGCTGTTTAAATTAATGAAACAGATACAATTAAGAGACGATTTTGAAATCATCAATGGATCTACTTTTCGATTACAATAAAAAAAGGTACTTCATTGTATTTTAATTTCCTTGGTCACTGATGCAGAATAGACAATATATTAGAAAAAAACGTGAAAAATGGAAGTCATGTATAATGTGATTGAGAAAGTGGAAATTTTTAAATTCCATTAAGGAGGAATCTTTGTGCATGTTATCATCCGGATTGAAATGGATAAAGAAAAAGTAAATATAGGTAAAATTGCAACGCTGATCAATCAGCATAATGCCGATTTAATAGCGATCGATGTCATAAGGGAGACATCAAAGCAAACAATAAGAGATATATCGATTAAGGTTAGTAATGAAGCTGTTCAAATCAAGGTAATTGACGCTTTAAAGGAAACAGAAGGGGGGGTCCACGTTAAGCATATTTCGGATCGAACTTTTCTGATTCATTTAGGGGGGAAAGTTAGAAATTCAGCCTAAGCTAGACCTTAAGAACAGAGAACAGCTGTCCCATGTCTACACACCAGAAGTAGCGAGAGTGTGCCGTGCGATTGATGAGCAGCCGGAACTAGCACATAACTTGACGATAAAGAATAATACGATTGCAATAGTATCCGACGGTACAGCGGTGCTAGGTCTGGGAGAGCTTCGCCCTGAGGCAGTAATGCCCGTTATTGAGGGGGGGAAGGCAATGTTGCATAAGCGTTTTGCGAATGTCAATGCCTACCCGATCTGTTTAGGCACAAAAGATCCACAAGAAATTATTAAAACGATTAAAGCAATAAGCCCGGGATTTGGTGCGATCCATTTGGAAGATATTGCATCACCACAATGCTTTGAAATTGAAGAGACGTTAGAAAAAGAATTAGATATTCCTGTATATCATGATGATCAGCATGGAACGGCTATTGTTGTGTTAGCTGGTGTTTTGAATGCGCTTAAATTAACGAAGAAGAATTTAGAAGATGTGAAGATTGTTGTATGTGGCGTTGGAGCTGCAGGTATTGCGATTACTAAGATGCTTTTAGCAGCTGGAGCGAAAAATATTGTAGGAGTAGATAAGGAAGGCACGATTACTTCAGAAAAACAGTACGATAATCAGATGTGGCAATGGTATGCGTCCCAGACAAACGCAGATAAAATCGATGGACCATTAAACAAGGCAATGGAGAATGCGGACATATTTATAGGTGTAGCAGATGCTGATATATTAAAAGTCGAGGATATTAATAGAATGGCAACTGATCCGATTGTGTTTGCCCTAGCTAACCCCCAATCCTGAAATCTCACCAGATGTAGCTCAAGATCATGTGCGTGTCATGGCAACGGGAAGATCGGATTATCCGAATCAGGTAAATAATCTTTTATGTTTTCCAGGGATATTCAGAGGTGCTTTAGATGCTAAGGCGACTACGATTAATGATGAAATGAAAGTAGCGGCAGCGCAAGCTATTGCGGAGACCATTCAGGAAGATGAATTAAGTGAAGATTATATTGTTCCAGGTGTATTTAATGAGAGGGTTGTAGAACTAGTAAGAAATGCTGTATATCAAGCAGCAATGGATAGTGGGGTGTCCAGGAAATTATAAGTGATCAAAAGAGCATCAGGTTATAACCTGATGCTCTTTGTGAATTATTTAAAAGCCTCTGGAATCATTGTAAATCCATCGATTAAGGTATCTTCTTCGACTTCAATCATCAGATATCTTCTTCCGTCAAATTGGACTTGTCTTACATGGCGTAAATCTTCGGGGCTTACTGAAATATTGGCTACTTTTGTATTGATTTTAATCGATTTAGATTTATACTTCGGCACGATATTACGGGCCTTGAGCTCGTAGCTTGTATCATCGATCACATTTTTAAAAGCTGTCTCCATTCTTTCCGTATCGATATCTTCCACACCACTTGATTTTAAAACGCGTTCGACATCTTTATAATCAAGAGTTGGTGTTTCTTCGTCTTCATTATCTTCCGTCATCCGGTGAATTTCCTCATAGACATTAGCAAGTGTAGAGGAATTTATTTGATGACCTACTGCATCGCGAACGACCTCTTCGAAAACTATTTTATCTTCTTTAGCTGTCATTGTTTCTTCTGCGTTTAAAACTACTTCAACAAAAGTTTCATCCGGTTCATTTGCTTTACCGGCTGCATAGAGAATATGGTTGACATCTGCAGCGTTATCTGTAAAGCAAGGAAATAAAAAACCACCAATTGGTGCGGTTAAATTAATAACAGGATTAACTACCACATTGTATTTGAATTGTTTCTCCACATAATCAAATTGAAGTTCCTTCTTCGGATCCTGGGTTTTATTGATACTACAAAGAATAAAAGAATGAGAATATACTGCATTAAGTTGACTTTCTTCAGACTCTTCACTTTGACGTTTTGTCGGCTTCACATATTCTCCGCGAATAAAGGTGATAACAATATCCATTTCATATTGCCGATCCTGCAGCATTTTTTCTACGATTTCAAGCATCTGCTCTTTCCAATCATCGCTCTCTGCTGTTAGTAATCCTTTATGTAAGATTAGTTGGGTAGGGTTATCGACGTCAGACTGAAATTTAAGCTCAAATAACTTTTCATCCAGTTGGCCTGTTAGTACTTTTTTAAAATTGTTCATGAATAATTCCTGTTCGTCTTGGTCTAACATACCAAATATTTGGCTCTGTTGATGATAGATATCACTGGATTCCTTCATGACATAGACGTTAAAGATTTCGTTAATCTTTATGCGGTCATTATCTATTTTAAATTCTTTTCGTATACTGGCTATATCTTTTTTATTCATGGATTATTTCACTCCTACTTCACAATCTTTTATATACGCTTTCATATTTTAACATAAGGATTAGCGGAGAGGAGATAAAATAAAAGAGAATCGTTTCGTTTTCTGAAACTTTTGGCGAATAATTTAATATATAAATCAACATGAAACCGCTTTATAATATAAAATGAAGAGTTTGTAAAAATAATTTATCACGGTGTAATCGTCCGTAAAACCCCCCCCACTGATTGAAGTCTCACTTTATAAAGGAGGAGGCTGTTTTTTTGCTATTTCACATCTAGAATGAACAGCTTCAGACGAAAAGAATAAAGGAAAGAAGGGAATGGAAGGATGAACTCTATTAAAAGAATCAGAGTATTAGTGGTTGCAATCGTTCTTATTGTTAGCGTGCTTTTATTTAATCACACGATAGAAGTTGAAGTGAAAGCAGAATCAATCGAAGCAGATATTTTTGTTGAGAAAGTACAAGGTCTTGATGAGGATTTCATTAAAGGTGTTGACGTTTCAAGTATTCTAGCATTAGAAGAAAGCAACGTAAAATTCTATAATGAAGCAGGAGCAGAACAGGATATATTTACTACTTTAGCAGATTCAGGTGTCAACTATGTACGTGTCCGTGTTTGGAATGATCCATATGATGCAAATGGGAATGGCTATGGCGGCGGAAATAATGATGTAGCGCAAGCGATTGAAATTGGAAAAAGAGCTACGGCAAATGGAATGAAACTATTAGTCGATTTTCATTATTCAGATTTCTGGGCTGATCCAGGTAAACAACAAACACCAAAAGATTGGGAAGGATATAACTTAGAAGAAAAGAAAACAGCTTTATATCAATACACTAAAGATAGTCTGCAAAAAATCATCGATGCAGGTATCGATATAGGTATGGTTCAAATTGGAAATGAATCTAATAATGCAATGGCCGGAGAAACGGGTTGGCCTGCCATGTCAGAGTTGTTTAACGAGGGTAGTAAGGCAGTAAGAGAGATTGATGAAAAGATATTAGTTGCTTTACATTTTACCAACCCGGAAACAGCAGGAAGATATAACACCATTGCTCAAGAGCTTGATACTAATCAAGTAGACTATGATATATTCGCAAGCTCTTATTATCCCTTCTGGCATGGGACATTAGAAAATTTAACATCTGTATTGAAAAATGTTGTTGACAATTATGATAAACAAGTAATGGTAGCAGAAACTTCTTATACGTATACAGAGGCTGATGGTGATGGGCATGGTAATACAGCGCCTCAAGGCTCAGGGCAGACCATCAATTATCCCGTATCCGTTCAAGGACAAGCAACAGCAATTCGAGATGTTTTTGAAGCGATTGCGAATGTTGGTGAGGCAGGGATTGGTGTCTTTTATTGGGAGCCGGCTTGGATACCAGTCGGAGATCCAGATAATATTGATTTAGAGCAAAACAAACAACTATGGGAGGAATATGGCTCTGGCTGGGCAACAAGCTATGCGTCAGAGTATGATCCAGAAGATGCTGGAGAATGGTTTGGTGGCAGTGCGGTAGATAATCAGGCACTATTTGACTTTCAAGGCAATCCATTAGCTTCTTTGAATATCTTTAAATATGTCGATACCGGTGCCGTTGCATCATTAAAAATTGATCAGATAAAAAATATTTCTCTTACGTTTACATTTGGTGAAGAAATAGTCTTTCCAGATACAGTAACAGCTACCTATAATGATGGAAGTGAACAACCAGTAGACGTCACATGGAATCAGGAACAATTGGATCAGGCAATTGAAAATGGCGAAGGTTCCTATATTATTGAGGGGGACAGTAAACGGTGGACATACGGTGCAGGCCGATTTGCTTATTCAACCAGAAAATTTTGTGATCAATAATAGCTTTGAAGAAAGTGATACAAGCATGTGGGAGATTACATTTCCAAATGGGGGGGTATCATCACATGCAGCGATAAAGGAAAATCGCTCGAATTCACGTACCGGTGATTATTCATTAGATTTTTGGTTCGACTCACCAGTGGACTTTGAAGTGAAACAAACCATTACCGGATTAGAACCAGGATTTTATAATTTATCGATGTTCATCCAGGGTGGAGATGCAGAAACGTCTGATATGCAGCTTTTTGCTAATACATCTGAGGAAATGCTGACCACAGACACTTATGTGGATGGATGGGTAAATTGGGTGGAAAGTGAACTAACTGACATCCTTGTTACAGACGGGACAATTACAATTGGTGCTACGATAAAAGCTAATGCAGGAGCATGGGGGTACCTTAGATGATTTCCACTTACAGAAAGTAGGAGATTATCAAGTTGAGCAACCTCAGAAACCAACTGACCCAGCTCCAGAACCTACACCAGAAGCACCGATCGATGGTTCTGATAACGATGAAGAAACTGATGAGACGGAGGAAGAACAATCTAATGAAAATGCAGATTCAACTGATTCTGAAAAGGATGAAGCCTCTGATAATGAAGTAGATCAGTCAACTCAGGAATCTGAAGATACAGAGGAATCTAATGAGACATCAGGCGAAAAACTTCCAGCTACTGCAACCAATCAGTTTAATTGGATCATGATTGGTATCGCGTTTATCTTAATTGGTTTGTTCAGTATTGTTTTAATTAAAAAGAGGAAAACAGAATAATAAAAAAATCCTTTAGTTGTATTTATGACTAAAGACTTTTTGTTTTTATCTTTAGATAATAGGGTAAAACTAACTAAAAAGGTGCTAAGGAGGTAAACGTCATGCATGACACATTTAAAAAAGGTCTGACACTTGGTATCGGATTAGCCGCGGCAAGCAAGGAGCAGGCAGAGAAGGTCATTAATGAGTTAATGAAAAAAGGTGAAATATCACAGGAAGAATCGGATAATCTTTTTCAGGAATGGAAACAAAAAGGTGAAGAAAGTCAAAAGCAAATGGATCTGAAGGTGAAAGAAAAGTTAAAGAAGTTACTAGTTGAATTAGATGTGGTAACAAAAGATGATTTAACTGCATTAGAGCAAAGGATTACCCAGTTAGAGAATCAGTTGAAAGACAAAGAATAAGTGGATCGTAATCTTTTGGACATAAAGGGGGGATTATTATCTTTCGAAAACAGATGAGGCATATTCAACGCTACCGGGAAATTGCTGTGGCCTTTTCAAGAAATGGTTTTGGTTATGTGGTGAAAGAGCTTGGGCTTGATCAATTGTTTCCATTACCGAGAAGGTTAATAGTAAAGCGGAAGCAGGAGGAATACTCGAAGTCAGTAGGAATAAGAATTCGCTCATTTCTGGAAGAATTGGGACCTGCCTTTATTAAAATCGGGCAAATGGCAAGTACACGTCCTGATTTGATCCCAGCTGACGTAATCAAGGAATTAGAACAATTACAGGATCAGATATCACCCGTTTCATGGGAAGAAATCAGGACTATTTTAGAGAGGGAACTAGCGGCGCCTTTAGAAGATATCTTTCAAGATTTTGATAAATCACCGATCGGAGTTGCATCTATTGGCCAGGTTCATAAGGCCACATTAAAATCTGGAGAAACGGTAGCAGTAAAAGTACAACGGCCGAGCATAGAAAAAACAATACATACAGACCTCGAAATACTCCATGAGTTAGCTGATAGGGCAGAAGATCGCTTGAAGTCAGCAGCAAAGTATCAAATCAAAGATATGATCACTGAATTTTCAAAGGCTATCAAAGAAGAATTAGATTTTATCAATGAAGGAAGAAATGCCGACTTGATGGCGAGACAGTTTTCGGACGATAAAGATTTGATCATTCCAAAGATCTATTGGCCTTACAGTACCAAGAAAGTTTTAACAATGGAATTTATTGAGGGTATAAAATTAAATGATTTAGAGGCTCTAGAAAAGAATGGTTATGCCACAGAACAATTGGCTGAAAAACTAGTCCAAGTTATCTTCTATCAAATATTTAAAGATGGCTTCTTTCATGCGGATCCCCCCCATAACGGCAATGTTTTAGCGCTAACGGGAAATAGAATTGCTTTGATGGACTTTGGGATGGCAGGACGCTTATCACCAGAAATGAAAACACATCTGGCTTCCTTAATCATGGCGATGGTGAAACAGGATTCCCATGATATGATACGAGCTATTAAAAAAATGGGGGGTTGTTCCAGATAAGGTAAATCTTCATGAACTTCGTGGAGATATGGATAAATTCATCATTAAATACTATGATACGCCATTAAGTGAAGTCAGCTTAGGTGAAGCTATTACAGATTTGTTTTCTATTGCTAATGATCATGAGATTGAAATCCCCTCTGATTTGACACTTGTAGGGAAGACATTATTGACGCTGGAGGGTGTTGTTGAACCCTTAGCACCTAAGCTAAGCATCATGGATGCTGCGGAACCGTTTGGAAAAGAATTAATCAAAGAAAGATACCATCCTAAAAAAATTGCGGAAGATCTTTTTGAACAATTCAATGATTATGGCGATGTGTTACATGATATGCCAGAGATCGTGCAGGAATTATCCACCATGGTCAGGAAACGCAAGATCCCTATTCAGATTTCCGTACCCGAAGCAGATTCTTTTTTCTCAAAATTAGACCGTGTCAGTAATCGGCTTTCGTTCAGTATTGTGTTGTTAGCGTTCAGTTTAATTATGGTGGGTCTTATTATTGGTTCTGCATTGGGAAGACAGTCCTCATTATTATGGGAATTACCAGCCATCGAAATTGGGTTTGTGATTGCAATGCTAATGTTTGCGTGGTTGATTTATTCGATTTTCAGATCTGGGCGTTTTTGAAAAAGTTATAAAATATCGTATGTGTGATAGGCGTAATTATATTAATTATTTGTTAATAGATGTTTTAATATAAATTAAACGGGAATAGATGGTATAAATACACCGACAGGGAGGAATTAGCTTGGGGGGGAAAAATCAAAACGTAAATGGCAGTCATAGCAAAAAAGAGCAATTAGAACAATTTACAGTAGATGATCGTAATAAAAAAATGACAACTAATCAAGGAGTAAAAGTGCATGAAGATGAATTTTCGCTAAAAGCTGGCGAACGGGGGGGACCGACTTTAATGGAGGATTTTCATTTCGCGAAAAATGACGCATTTTGACCATGAACGTATACCTGAAAGAATTGTTCATGCTCGAGGTTTTGCAGCACATGGTGAATTTCAGGTCTATCAATCTATGAAGGAATTTACTAAGGCAGATTTTCTTCAGGATCCATCAAAAACTACTCCTGTATTTGTCCGTTTCTCTACTGTAGCAGGAAGTAAGGGATCAGGGGGGGAATTAGCAAGAGATGCACGAGGCTTTTCAACTAAATTTTATACGGATGAAGGCAACTACGATTTGGTTGGTAACAATATACCGGTATTTTTTATTCAAGATGCCATCAAATTTCCTGATTTAGTTCATGCATTAAAACCAGAACCACATAATGAAATGCCTCAAGCAGCGTCAGCTCATGATACGTTTTGGGACTTTGTTGCCAATAACCAGGAAGCTGCTCATATGGTGATGTGGGCAATGTCGGATAGGGCAATTCCACGAAGTTTCAGGATGATGGAAGGATTTGGCGTACATACATTTCGTTTTGTGAATCACAAAGGTGAGTCCCATTTTGTTAAGTTCCATTGGAAGCCTGTCTTGGGAACTCACTCAGTTGTATGGGATGAGGCTCAAAAAATAAATGGTAAGGATCCGGATTTTCATCGTCGTGATCTATGGGAATCAATTCAAGATGGTGATTATCCAGAATATGAATTAGGTGTACAGATAATTGCTGAGGAAGATGAATTTAAATTTGACTTTGATGTGTTAGATCCAACCAAATTATGGCCGGAAGAAGACGTGCCAGTTAAAATTGTTGGTAAAATGACATTAAATCGAAATGTTGACAACGTATTTGCTGAAACGGAACAAGTAGCATTCCATCCAGGTCATGTTGTACCAGGAATTGACTTTACCAATGATCCATTATTACAGGGTCGTCTGTTCTCTTATACAGATACTCAATTAATTCGATTAGGTGGTCCAAATTTTCACGAGCTGCCAATTAATCGTCCTGTCTGTCCATTTCATAATAATCAAAGAGATGGTTATGGCAGACAGACAATTAACCAAGGACAGGTAAGCTACCATAATAATTCTCTTGCCCAGAATACGCCGGAAACAACACCTGAAGCTCAGGGTGGATATAAACATTATCAAGAGAAAATAGAAGGACAGAAGATAAGAGCACGAAGTGAAAGTTTTAAAGATCATTTTTCTCAGGCTACTCTATTTTGGAACAGTATGAGTGATGCTGAAAAAGAGCATATAATTGAAGCATTTAGTTTTGAATTGGGTAAGGTGCAGAGTAGATCTGTTCAGGAGCAAATAGTAAATATGTTTGCGAATGTAAGTACAGATTTAACAAAAGGTTTTGCAGAGGCGATAGGTATTGAACCACCTGCAATGAAAGACAATAGTGTAACAAAATCTTCTCCAGCACTCAGTCAGGAAAATACAGTTCATTCAGTTGCTACGAGGAAAGTAGCTGTAATTATTGGTGATGACTTTGATGACAGTAATGTTAGTTCTGTCCTTGAGCAATTAAATAATAAAGGGATTAAAACTGAAATACTCAGTAATAAGCTTGGGACCGTCAAAGGAAATAACGGACTAGCATACGAAGTAAATCATACCTTTTTAACCGCAGACTCGGTATTATTTGATGCGGTATATGTAGTAGGTGCAGCTGAAGATAAGTCATTTTACAAAAAAGCAGCCCTATTTGTCCATGAAGCTTATTCTCATTTTAAACCGATAGCTGCTACAGAAGCGGGAGAGAAATTATTGGAAGTAGATGAAATGAAAGATAGTCTTGGTGTAATTAGAGGTTCTGCTTCCACAGCTTTTGCCAGTCAATTTATAGAAGCTATTGCAGCTCATAGACACTGGGATCGTCAAGTTGAATAGACATAAAGAAAACAAAGATGATAGTTTACTATCATCTTTGTTTTCTTTATAACCTAATTTTTTAAGTGATGGATGACTTCTTTTTGATAGAATCCTAAGCTTTAGACTTAATTTTATTCAATAAACCTACTTTTCCAGAACCTTCACAAGTCGAACAAGCGATTTCTCCTTCACCTTTACAATTCTCACATTTGTGAATGCCATAGTCAATGCCTTCACCAGAACAAGCTGGACAACGCAATAAACCTTCTCCACTACAGCTTTTACATCTCATAGTAATTCCTCCTTCATTTTTTCAGAGCAATAAATAACTAGATAAGGCTATAGGTAAGACATGGTGTGGGCTGCTTATCTTCGCAAGCTCCTTTTGCACTAATATATTTAATTTCATTAATGCCAAAGTAAGACGTTGGAAAGAAAAAGATTAAAGGTTTGATATTCGTGTAACCGCTATTATGATTATACCATGTATTCTGAATACTGAATAGCTTATCATACACCCTCATAATATGAATGTGTTACTCATTAAATACCACGGTTATCAGGTTTTAATCCTTAAAAGCAATAACTTAATAATTTGTAATAAAAATGTAATATAATAGCAAAAAGCGCTCAAAATCTTGAACGCTTTTACCTGGAAACTAGAGAAATGAGTCATCCTCCATTATTTTTCGGTTAAATCTGTTACATCTACTTCGAATGTGTCCTCAGATTGTTTGGTATATCTCACAACTGCTTTTTTGGCTATCTGCTAAACATACGTTGGTAAATTAAAAAAGAGGAGACATAAAAAAATAAATAACTTGTGTATTTTGTATTACATTTGTATAATTTTAATTAAGTAATTTGTACTAAATATATTATTAAAATTATTTTGAAGGGTAGGACAACTATGACTTATTACTCAGAAAGTGTAGCACAATCAAAATTAGAGGCTTTTGAACAAATTCTCCCTATTATTCACTCGATGTTACCAGAGATGGGGATCGGTATGACGAATACTACGGAATGGCTTACATATTATCCAGGAACTAAAATTAATTTAGGTGTAAAAAAGGGAACAATTATTAATCCAGATGAACCATTAGCAGATTGTATTCAAGGTAATAAACTAATTAAGCAGGAAGTACCCGCAAAGTTTTTTGGAGTGTCCTTTACCGGATTAGCATATCCCATCATAGAGGAAGGTCAAGTAATTGGCGCACTTGCGATTCAAATTCAAGAACATAATGAGCGAGCATTGAAACGCATTTCAGATCAGATTTTTTCCTCTCTAACGCAGGCAAATCAACGAGTGGTTCAGATTTCTAATGGATCAGAAGATTTGTCAAACGTAAGTGAAATTCTTTTAGAGGAATCTACACGAGCTACCAAAGAAATGAAAAATACAGACGAAGTAATAAATTTTATTAAAAAGATAGCAAATCAAACAAATATATTGGGATTAAATGCTTCTATTGAGGCTGCGCGTGCTGGTGATAAAGGGCGAGGCTTCGATGTTGTAGCAAAGGAGATTCGTAAATTATCGAATGAAACGGTGCAATCCACCGATGAAATTAGCGAAATATTATTAGAAATGCAACAATCAATTAACAAAATACAAGGTCTGGTAGAAAAAATTGTCACTGTTGGACGGGAACAAGAAGCCTCGACGAAAGAAGTAGCTTCCTTTATAAATGAAATAGAAGAGATGAGCGATGAATTGAAGAGTTACGCAATGAATTTATAGAATAAGGTTTTGGAGGGGGGAATCTTTTAGGTAATAGGTTATCGCTAATTGATTTAATTTACGAACAAGTGAAAAATTAGATTGTGTACAGAATAAAATCATTCCCTAAAAAATAGGTGTAAAGTCCTATTGATAAGTGTATAATAAATATATCTATATAATGTTGCAACATAAAAAGGGGAGGAAAATAAATGGGCCAAACTCAATCAAAATTCTCAAGTGAGCAACTTTGGATGGAAAAAATTTTGCATATTTTTTGGGTTATGATAGCAATGGCTTTTGTTGGTCAACTTATTGGTTTGATCACGACTATTTATTATTTCCCAGACTATATTATGGAATTTATTATTCATAAATTATTAGTTCCTACATCGATTCAAGTTGTTATCATGCTCATCACTCATTACTTAATTAAGGTGAAGAAACTATACAGCACGAAATTATTAATGATCACAGGCACAGCAGAAGCTTTTGTAACCGCTCTTATGCATCCTAATGTACCTGGCTTGCAATTACTGTTTCTATTAGTGATGGCAGTTTTCTTAATCTTCTTTGATAAAAAGAAATTAAAATTCAGTTTATCTATCAATATAATTGCTTTAACGTCTTTATATTTATTTCCGGCTATTAGATCAACTGCTAGTGAATATGAGTATGTTGCCTATCTTTTTGTGCTATGGGCAGGGTATCGAATTTACTTAATGGTATTAGAAAGAGGGAAGGAAGTACTAAAGCATTTACAACAAGCGGCAGAGAATGAGAAAGAACTGATTGTAAAAAGTGCTATGATGGAAAGGTTATCAAAGATTGATGCGCTGACTAATCTGTATAATCATAAAACTTTTCATGAATATTTGGATTTCTTATATGAGCAAAACATCTCTTATGACATGCCGTTACAGCTTGCCTTGATCGATATCGATAATTTCAAATCGGTCAACGATCAATTCGGCCATAGCATTGGAGACATTATTTTAAAGCGTGTGGCCAATGCAATAGCAGAGCAGGTAACGGAAGAGGATATTGTAGCCCGTTACGGTGGGGAAGAATTTGCTATCTTATTAACAAATAAAGATATAGGTGAAGCCTATGAAATGATAGAAACCATTCGATTACATATTGCTGCTCAATATCATGAGGAGCTAAATGGAAATATTACCGTGAGTGTAGGGTTGAAAGATCTAGACGGTAGCATGACAAAAGAATCGTTTTTTGTAGAATCCGATAAATTACTCTATGCGGCCAAATATAGTGGGAAGAATCAGGTTGTGTGGAATGAGAGAAAAGGGATTATGTGGGAAAAAAGTTAAAATTTGTTTCCAGTTTTGTTTCTATTTCAATTCGGCCTGGTTCAATAGGTGTAGCAATTCCACCAACTAATTCTGTACTGGAAATCCTTTTGTAAGGAGTGGGTGGTTGTAGTATGGATTGTTCCAGAATGGATACAGGTATAGGATTGAGTGTTACTCTCATAAATTGAGAGATCGTTACTGCCTTCTGATAGGCATCATGTAAAGCTAATTCTAAAGCGCGTAAATAATACGTTTCTTTACGCGTTACCGAGAATGATATGTTAACGACTTGATTAGCCCCCATTTCGAATGGCTGTGTCTATCACTTCACCGATTAGATTTAAACTAGTGGTAACCGCTAACATGATGGTTACCTGGTAACCTTTAAATTGTTGGAGGCCGTTAACATAGTCATATTGTGGGAAGATCGAATAGTCAATCGTTTGAATGTTTTCTTGGACAACACCAATATTTTGAAGAGAATGTATCACTTCTTGCACAATCATTGCATTTTCCTGCTGTGCTATCTGCGCTTCCATATTTTGTGTGACAACGCCTATTTGAACTTCGGCAGTATCCGGCTCGACAAGAATCGTTCCCATTCCATATACTTTGATATTTCTTTCTAACAAAAGATTAGCTTGAGTGTGCATGCTCATTTCCACCCTTTCTTAAACATCCTTACATTTATAAAATGCTGCACTGAAGAAAAATATGCATCTTTCCTGTTTGTTAATAAGTTGTGAACATGGTGATTTTCTGCAATGTGTAAACAACTCTTTTTATAATTGGCATCGAATCAGCATATTTATCGTATTCAACTGTATATATACCATCTTCATTATTCCAAATACGATGAAAATAGGATTCGACGTCTTTAATTATTGCTGTATCACTTCGAGATGTAATATATAAATTACTTTCTAAATTATAATTATTTAAGTTGCGAGAAGTAAAATTGCTTGATCCTGCAACAATGCTACCAGATTCTTCCGTTTTAACAAAAAGTATTTTAGAATGATACTGTTCTTTGTTGGTCTCATACCATTTTACAGTTATATTCTCTTTGTTTTCCGCTACTAATTCGCTTGCAATCGGTATATTTGGTAAGCCTATTTTTTCATTACCAAACGCATTTTGATTCGGATCGAGAATCAAGTGAATTTTTACATTTCTGTCTGCTGCATTTTTTAACGCATCAACTACGTCACGATCTGCTAAATAAAACATACCTAACCAAATTTCGTCGTCCTTTTTTGTGTGAATAATTGATTCTATAGTAGCTTGTTGTATCTGTTGCTCAGTCACTAATTGAACCTTTGCACTATCTTCAGCTACCGCTTTGGATGAAAAATCAATAGCTTCCAAGTCTTGTAGATTTGGAAAAGCATCGAGATTACCCCCGGAAAATGATGCGACAGCCTTTTCTGATTCAATTATATCTTTAAGAATGTTACCTTTTACTTTAAATCCAATATTGGAATGATAACCACTAGCGTCATGAGGGTTGGCGGATAATATCAATCCATTATTTTCGCTAACTATTACTTTTCGATGATTAGCCTTGATATTTAATAATTTCAAGTAAGATCTTACCGTAACATCTGGCGTTTCTGAGCCGAATGGATTGGGGGGGACCCAGCCATTTCCTTCCTGACCAAACCATTGAAATACCATCCGCCATATACCTGAGTATAAAGGATTTGGATCTCTTAGTCGTTCTAAGTCTGTATATACCACTTCAATACCTGCGTCTTTTAGAGGCTTAATGTGCTGAGCCATATGGGAGGAATAAGTGGTGTTAATCGGGTCCGTAATGAATACTACTTTCAAATTTGGATATTTTTCTTTCTGTTGGACTAGCTTCTTACTAAGAGTCTCACTAATGTTAGGGAAATCTTGGCCTGAGCTTGAGGATTCATTCATCATAAAAAAATCAAGAATAAGAAAATGTTCAGCTTCTTCAATTGTTTGGTAAACTTCATTAAATATTTCCTGATCATATTTGTTGCTTCCGTCTTTTTGGTAAGTTAAATCATATAAAAATTCAATATCATTATGCCCTATTATATGGGATTCGCCACGGTAGGCAATATTATTAGGTAAAGGCTTCAGCTGATGATATGTAATAATAGATGCATAAATAAGGATGAATAAAATCACCCAAAATCGTTTCCTTTTAAACCATCTTTTCATGCTGCTATTCTCCTTATTAAAGATAAAAGTATCAATATAATATCTTAATACCCTATTTTAGAAATTTAATGTTTAATAGGCGGGATATTTATTAATAATTTATTATAAAGAGAAATATGAAGTTCCTTGGCAGCATTTAATGAGGCATAAAATATATCTGTAATCGAGTTGATTTGTCTTAGACGTAATTGCTCGTAAAGCCATTCTTCATCAAGCTGTAAGGCATGTAATACACTGAGATGAATTTTTCTCTCCACAATCAATGGATAGGAAATAGCAGAGGTCAAACCAGTTAAGTTTATATCTTCTCTCGTTAAAGTTCTTTTTTCATTTTTTTTCAAAACGCTTAAAGCTCCGGTTGCTTCGATTATCGCTATATCTACTTCTGATATGTCAAAAACTTCTTTGTCTCTTAACATCTGAAGAATATTATCTATCGAAAACCCAATTTCCTTTAAATTCTGATTTAACAACTTGCCATCGTGGATTACCACAGTTGGTTCAAAGGTAAGCAACCTGCCAATTTTCCGATGGGCTAATTTTAGATGTGAAACAAACTTTTGTAAAAATCCGATTGCAATAATTGCGACAACGGTCGGGAAATGATGGATGTCAGGATCGGCAATATCAGCTCCCACGACTGATGCTAAGGTTATAATGACTAGGAAATCAAACACAGGTAATTCTCCGATTGCTCTTTTTCCCATAAATAAGGTAATAAATAAAAGCAACGGCAGGATAGTCAAAAATTCTTCCTAAAACGATGAGAAGATCAGTTAATAAGGACAATTTACAACCTCCTCACAGAAAAATTATACGGTAGTTTTCATCTGAATGATTAAGGAATTACACTCCTTCTTGTATGAAACTAAGGTTGTAAAATTACTTTGATACAATTGTCCTCTTTTTCATTGAAAATAGTATAACCATGTGCTGCTTCTTCCAATGGCAGCTGATGTGTAATAATTTGAGTGGGATCAATTTCGTTATGCACTATTTGCTGATAGAGAGGTTCCATAAATGATCGTGCGTGTGCCTGGCCCATTTTTAATTGAACATTACGTGAGAAGAAGGCGCCAAAGGGAAAAGATTATAATTACCGCCATATACACCGGTAATCTGTACGGTACCACACTTCTTAACAGCCTTCGTAGCAATTTGAATGGGACCAAGCGTCCCACCTTGTAATTTTAATTTTTGTTCGATGTATTCCAAGGGAGACTTTTTGCCATCCATTCCAACACAATCAATCACAACATCTGCCCCCCCACCTTTTGTTATTTCTTTTAGATATTCACCAATGTCATCATGTTTGGTAAAATCATATGTTTCTGTTTTATTCATTTTTTTAGCATGCTCCAGTCGGTAATCGATATAGTCCACAGCGATTACCCGCTCAGCTCCGGCATTCCAGGCAAATTGTTGAGCCATTAATCCGATCGGACCACAGCCAAGGATAATGACTGTATCGCCCTTTTTTACTTCAGCATTTTTAACACTCCAATAGGCAGTAGGTAATACATCTGATAAAAAAGAAGAGAGGAATCGTCTAATTCACAGTCTTTGGGAATGAGATAAGGAGTGTAATTACCAAAAGGTACACGAAGATATTCTGCTTGTCCACCTGGATAATTACCAAATTTTTCAGAATAACCTAAATAACCGCCGGAATCATAATGAGGATTGGCATTATCACACTGACTTTCATGGTGATTATTGCAATAAGGACAGTGACCGCATGCCATAGTGAAGGGAATAACAACACGGTCGCCCTTCTTTAATTTCGTTACATTTGGTCCTACTTCTTCTACAATGCCCATTGGCTCATGCCCGATCATATATCCAATTGGTAAAGGGAAATTACCTTTATACAGGTGCAGGTCTGAGCCGCAAATAGCGGTAGAGGTGATCTTTACGATGATATCTTCTGAATCTTGAATCGTTGGAAAAGGAACTTTACTTACTGTAATTGAATTCTTACCTTGATATGTAACAGCCTTCATGCCATTCACTCCTAATGTTGTAATGTGATTATTCTTCCTTTAAATTGGTTTGTTATACAAAAAAACCTAACGCAATTGCGATAGGTTTTGATATTGTCCGTTATTATCTTTTACTGAATTCTACCATGGCGTCACTCATGAACTGGGCTAATCCCTTCCCAAATTGATCAATGTTTTTAGTGAAACGTTGATCTTGAACATACATCATACCTAATCCCTGAAAAGCCTGAAGCGAGTAGGTGGTAATGTGTTTATTCAAAAAATCATACCATTTTTTTATTTCAGCTTGTGCTTGATCTGAGCTTGGATCTAAATGACGTATTTCTGCTAAATCACGATAAATTTGGTTCATATCGTCCTGCATTTTTTCTGTGGAATTTGTAATGTTTTGAGTTGCTTCATCGACTTTTTTATCGCCCCCCCATTTTTCTCTGGCTTCCTGTTCGTATGGATTCTGACTAAAATCAAATCCGTTAAACTTAGCTTCATTACTCATATGGTAATCTCCTTTCTCGCTTTGAATTGTTTTTTCAATAGTTTCGAGCATGACATTCAGTTTCTTACGTTTATCTAATAGTAACCGTTGTTGTATTTCTAAGGCCTCTAATTGGTTATAATTAGAGCTGGACATGATTTCTTTAATTTTTTTTAACGGAAAGTCTAATGCTCGAAAAAACAAGATTTGTTGAAGGGTGGATACATCTTGATCGGTATAGATGCGATATCCTGATTCTGTTGCCTTTTTCGGTGACAAAAGACCAATTTTGTCATAATGATGTAAGGTGCGCGTGCTTACACCACTCAATTCTGCAACTTCTTTAATTTTCATTCGGTTCACCCTTTCCTTTATAGCTTAAAGTATAACGTAACGTCAGAGTCAAGAGCTTTTAACGAACTTTTTATAATATAAATACGTAATAATAGTAAATGTCTTATGAAGGAGATATCTTATGAATCAATATGAAAATAAAGCATATCAGGAAATGTTAGAGTGGGAACAGAAACTGTTGCAGAAAAAAAGTACGTTTCAGCAGCTTTCTAAAAAAGCTCAAAATAAAATAAATAGTTATATTCCTGAGAAAGCCCATCAGATTATGACGGAAGCAATAAAAAATATGGTGAAAACAACCTTGGTGGGATCTGATTTTATCACGAATAAAAATCAGGCAATCGGCTTAAACTTAGAAGAGAAAGAGCAATTGATACAACAAAAATTAGAAAGTTATCGTAAAACGGCAGCCATTGAAGGGGCAGGGACAGGTGCTGGAGGAATTTTTTTAGCTCTGGCAGATTTTCCGTTACTGTTATCGATTAAAATGAAATTCCTTTTTGAAGTGGCAAATATTTATGGTTTTTCTACTAAGGATTATGAAGAGAGATTATTTATATTACACGTTTTTCAGCTTGCTTTTTCTAACGATAATAAACGTCGAGAGGTCTTTTATTTTATTCAAAATTGGGAAGAAGAAAAAACGCGCCTAGCAGATGTAAACTGGCGGGAATTCCAACAAGAATATCGAGATTATATTGATTTAGTGAAAATGCTTCAAATGATCCCAGGTTTAGGAGCAATAGTTGGAGCATATGCCAATTACAATCTGTTAGACCAATTAGGAGAAACAGCAAAAAATGCCTATCGTCAAAGAATACTGAAGTGGGACGAGGAGACAGGCTCACCGTTCCATAAATTGGGACACTAAGCCTGACCTCGTGTCCCTTTTTTGTATTTCCACATGATGTAGCGGTAGCGGATCGTGCAGCCGATGCAGTAGCCGGCTAGTGCTAGTCCAGAGGCTAGAATGACCATGATACCAAATAAATAGGCGGCCCAGCTTATATGGATGCTGAAGAAAAGAATTGATAGACCAATGCAGACTGTGGCAATCCATTGGTTGAAAAGTTGTTGTGCTTTGTCTTCCTGTGGGTAATCTTTCATTGTTTTTTTCAAGAAACGCTTCCCGAATAATATAACTGGATTTGATTTAGTAGCTAAAGTTATCACACCGATGATTAGTGGCAAAATTAAGATATATGGGGACAGCAGTAAGCCTGATAATACCGTGAGTAATATAAAAATTTGATTCAGTTGAACTAGCGGTTTAGGTATGGACACTTAAATTCCTCCTTATTTTCAATAACCCCCCCATTATACATACTATTTTACTCGGAATAAAGATAAAAGCACTCAAAATTAAGAGTGCATATATAACTAAGAATATAAAGCTTGTTCTTTCTTCACATAGAAATAGTATATTACCAGGGCGAACAAAGAAAGAATGATACCCGATACATATGGCAAATAAATCGCTAAACCATACAATACTCCGCCAAGTAGAGGTCCGATAATTCGGCCAAGCGAATCAAAGGAAGCCAGTAATCCTGTCGTCTGTCCATAGCCTGATTTTGCTTTTTTTGTTAGCAAAGAGGAGACGCTGGGGCGAATCAAACCATTACCTACACCGAACACGGTGAGAAAAATCGCTGCGGTGAGAAAGCTATCCACAAATAAGATTAAAGTAAAACCAATCGCAGAAACAATGATGCCGATTTGAATCACATTTCCTTCGCTCCATTTTTTTGTCATTCTTCCGACAAGTCCACCTTGTACGAGGGCACCGGCCAATCCCATTATCATAAATATATAACCGAGTTCAACAGTTCCAAGCCCTGCCCTATCAAAAGCAAAATAAGCAAATGTAGCCTCAAGTCCTGCCAATGATAATGAAACAACCCATTGAAGAATAAATAAATTAGCAGTTGGTTCTTTAAGTGCTTGGACAATCGATGGACGTTTTTTAGATTCGACTACCTCGTTTTTATTAGGTAACGATTCTTTTAATGCAAATGTCACTAATAAAAAAGTGATCAGGGAGGATCCGCCTGCTAAATAGAAAGGAATCGTAAGGTTATTTTCTGAGAAAATCCCACCGATTGCCGGACCAAAAATAAATCCTAGTCCGACGGCTGCTCCAATGATACCCATTCCTTTTCCTCGATCTTCATCACTTGTTATGTCGGCCACATATGCCATAACGGTGGGCATATTAGCGGCAGATAAGAAACCACCGATAATCCGGGCGGCAAATAGCATCCATAGCTGTGATGCAAAAGCTAATAAGAAGAACGACAATGCCAATCCAGCGATACCAATCATTAATACTGGTTTGCGTCCGATGCGGTCAGAAATTCTGCCCCCACATTGGAGAGAAGATAAATTGCATCAGTGAATAGGTGGCCATTAATAAACCTAATGCTAATGGAGAAGCACCTAATTCCTCTGCATAAAATGGTAAGACCGGGATGATGATGCCGAAGCCGACCATTACTAAAAACATAACGGCAAATAAAATGCCTAAAACTTTTTTTGCTTCCAAGGATTTTCACTCCACCTGTGATAAATGAGTATTACATCATTTATTTGATTTTTCCTGTTGAATAAAAGATTTTAATTCATCAATAATTTGGTTAGACTTCTCTTCCGTAATTATCAGATCTACTCCATAATAATAACCACTCAGGTAATTTTTATCCTGCCAGACTATCGTACCATTTAGTTCGTGGGATGTTGCTAATTCAAAAGAGATTTGAATATCTATCTGATTTTTCTGGAATTGTAAGTCGAATTCTGTTTCAATTTTTAGCCCGCCAGGACTAAGGTCGTAAATATAGGCTTTGCTTGATTGCTTTTCACTGCTTTTTCATTTATTTTGACGATGTTTAATGTAGCTTCTAACGGTTGTTTAAACGAATAACGAAACCCTTCCTTACGTTTATATCTCAATTATACTTCCTCCATTATATCGAAAATAGCTAATAAATCATCGGAACTTTCTATAGTATGATCCGGCTGATGATTGGAAACAGGTTTTGTCCGTTGACGGTGGTTCATCCAGATTGCACTCCAACCCATCTGCTTTGCTCCAATTATATCATTTTCAAAGGAATCGCCAATATAAACCGTATGATCTTTATCCAATTCTAATGTGTTTTCCACATACTCAAACAATTTCTGGCTAGGTTTGGAATATCCAACCCTCGCTGAAACAAAAATATGTTCAGCTGGCACCCATTGGGTAATGCCTAACCGTTGAACCTTCATCATTTGATGATCGACTTCTCCGTTTGTCAGAATCGCCAATTGTTTATTGTTAGCGTAAAGACTATCCAATAGTTCCACAATAGCAGGAAATAACTGAATCTGTTGCTGTTCATGTAAATATGTTTCTTGGAAGGTGACAGCTTGTTGATATGTTAAAGAGATACCAAAGTCTTGACATGCTTTTGTAATTCGGTATGTCTGTAAATCAAGAGCGGTGATTTCCCCCCCATTCATATGTTTTTCAAAAACTTCATCACTATATTTTCTGCTTGCTAAATATAAAGCCTTTATTTCATCATTGTTGAATGAAGTGTTTAATTGCTGGTGAACAGCCTTATGAAAAGGCTGTAATTGGTCATATAATGTATCATCCACATCAAAAATGATCGTTTTTATAATTATCGCATCCTTTTAGTTACATCTACGTTAGCCATTTTACCATAATTTTTGCATTGTAACTGTGATGAAATTATAACTTCTGGATCCTAAAGCAGAGAACATGCTATTTAACGAAATTTTAAGATAATTTTGATTGAATTATGAGCGGAAACTTGTTATAATTTTCACAAAGTTAACAGGCTATGTGTAACTGGCGAGAGTGCGGAGAGAACCGCAAGGGAGCACATAGTATCGATAGCCGCTCGCCTGGGCAAAAGGTAAGGAGTTTATTCCTTACCTCTTTCTGTTTACTAAAAAGAATAGGAGTGTGGGTTCAATGAAACGAGTTTACAATTTTTCAGCAGGTCCATCTATGTTACCGTTAGAAGTTTTAGAAAAGGCACAAGCAGAATTACCAAATTATAAGGATTCTGGAATGTCCGTAATGGAACTAAGCCACCGTTCAGGTTTATTTACGGATATCATTACAGAGGCAGAAAACTTACTGCGCGATTTAATGAACATACCGGAGAATTATAAAGTGTTATTTGTACAGGGTGGAGCATCCCAACAGTTCGCAGCAGTACCGCTTAACTTAAAGAAAAGTGGTAAGGCGGATTACGTGAACACTGGATCTTGGTCTAAAAAGGCAATGAGCGAAGCTAAGAAATTTATGGAAGTAAATGAAATTGCCTCCTCAGCAGATGAGAACTTTACATATATTCCTAAAATAGAAGCTAGTATGCTTACTCCTGACGCTGATTATGTGCATATTACTACAAATAATACTATTGAAGGTACCGCCTTTCGTGACATTCCTGACACAGGAAATATACCATTAGTAGCGGACATGTCTTCTAATATTCTGTCAGAAGAAATGGATGTAACTAAATTTGGAGTAATTTATGCCGGCGCACAAAAAAATATTGGTCCAGCTGGGTTAACAGTTGTGATTGTGCGTGAAGATTTAATCGGTAATGCAACAGAGCATTGTCCAACGATGCTTGATTATCAAACCCATAGTGAAAGTGGTTCTCTATATAATACACCACCTACATATGGTGTATATATGGCAAAGTTAGTTTTCGAATGGGTGAAAGAATTAGGCGGTTTAAAAGGAATACAAGCTCGTAATGAGAAAAAAGCGGGCATACTATATGATTACATTGCACAATCTGATTTCTATGCATCACCAGTCAAAGAAGATAGCCGTTCTATTATGAATATCCCATTCATCATTCCGGGTCGTGATTTAGATGATGAATTTGTTAAGGAAGCACAAGCGGAAGGACTGGAAACGCTGAAAGGTCATCGTTCCGTAGGTGGTATGCGTGCAAGTATTTATAATCCAATGCCTGTTGAAGGGGTGGAAGCTTTAATTAGCTTTATGAAAAAGTTCGAACAGAAACATCAATAATTACAAAAAAGAAGTTGCCTGTTGCATAGGTAACTTCTTTTTCGTAGGGATAGAAGGAAGACTGGTTTAAAGACATAGAAAAAGCAAGCATATATTATTTTATATGCTTGCTTTGGATCATTTGTTCGAATATTCTCTTAGAGCTTCTGTTGTTAATTCAATTCCGCCACGTGCGGTTTGATTGACAGTTACTTTGACTGTAGCTGCTTCAATTGCCCACATAATATCATCAGCAATTTGTGCTGCGAGAGATTCACAAAAGGCACCGTGATCACGATAAGCCCACAAATAAAACTTTAGTGATTTTGATTCGATACATTTGTGACGAGGTGTGTAAGAAATTTCCACAGTTCCAAAATCAGGTTGTCCTGTTTTAGGACAGACAGCCGTAAACTCTTGAGCACGAAACGTTATATTTTGAACATTAGGGGCCTCAAAAGCCTCTTGTTTAAGTACTTCTCTACCTTGCTCGACATTTTCAGGACGAGGCATTGGTCCCGAACGTGGTAGATAATAATTTTCAGACATAATTAATTTCCTCCTAGTTTTGATGAAGCAGGATAGTCTCGAACTGCTTTGAAAACTTAGTATATCAAAAAACGAACCTTGGTGACAATATTCTTAGCTATAATTTGTCTATTTTTCCTTTGTCTATCACGTAATTTATATATCTAACCCAATGTTATCAATGGACAGCTAGAGAATCAGAAATCATACGTTATATAATTAAAGGCGACACCACCAAAGAGATTGCAAGAAAATTATCGATCACATCCTATACCATACAAGGTCATCTAAAATCAATATTGTCCAAAACAAACATAAAGACAAGAAGCAAACTAATCAGCTTAATTAATGGATGGGATGTAAAATCAATTTCTAAAAATCAATTTTAATAGGTGTCCTTTCTTTAACATGAATTTTATATTGTGTTCGATTGGTGAGGTCTACTAAGCTTAGATAGTGTCCGTGATTAGCACCTGTGTCAATACCGATTTTGTTTTCTTTTTCCCATAATTCTCCTATTCTAGCTCCGAGGCGATAAGTTGGGGGGGTGTGTCCAAAAATTATCGTTTTATTAAAGTGAGTGAAACAGCTATGGTGAAAAGTTTCTCGTATCGATATCATGTCACTCACATTTTGTTTTTCTAAGGAAATGCCTGGGCGCACACCGGCGTGTACAAATAGATAGCAATCGTTCTCGAACCAATAGTGAAGCTGAGAGAGAAACGAGTTCCATTCATGTAAATGAAGGTCGTCCTTCTTGTGATGATCGATTAATCGTTGTTCATGGTTTCCTATCAAAGCGATAGCACCAGATTCAACATGCTTATGTACAATTTGAAAGGTTTCGTGATTCTTCCCTCCGTTGCCACTATAGTCTCCAAGCATTATTAGTTGATCTTTGTATTGATTAAATTTGGAAGCCTTTAGCAAAATCTCAAAAGCATCTGCGTATCCATGAATGTCTGAAATAGCAAGCGTACGTTTCAAAGTCATAACCCCCTTGACATAAAGTGATATTTCCATCATGTGTATTTTTAAAAAATATGAGTGATGAAAAAGTTTACGAAATAGTGATCGTGTTTTTCTGTTTTTCTTCAAAAATAAGCGTGTTTCTAGTATGAAAACGCAACATAACAGAATTGTTTTTTTCGACTCTTTCAGTGCTTAATACGTTAATTTCATTCCCCACTAAGTTAATAATGTGTCGCCATTTTCTTCCTTCGTATATCGCGTGCTTTACAGTGCCAGAGATATAATTGAGTTCTTGGTCTGGATCCACTCTAGCAACCGAAGTTATTTCTATATCCTCTGCATCAATCACAATAATTGCAGAGTCATTCAGAATTGTGTCTCCAAACCCTCTGATGGTCTGTTCGCCAATGGAAATCTCATGCATTTTATTAGGAAAGCTATTTGTTACCTTCCCTTTAATTCGGTTATTGATTCCAAGTAAGCCTGCTACCCACAGTGAAGCTGGCCGTTGATGAACATTTTCAGGTGTATCAAATTGTTCGATTTTTCCTTCTCGCAAAATAAGGATGCGGTCAGCGAGTGCATACGCTTCTAGTGGATCATGTGTAACATGAAGCACTGTTGTACCTAATTGCCGTAATAAAAGGGATAATTGATTTCTCATTTCATGTCTTAATTGCATATCTAAATTAGATAAGGGTTCATCTAATAATAATAACTCAGGTTCTGTTGCCAACGCTCTGGCAATAGCCACTCGTTGTTGTTGTCCACCTGATAGTTGTGAGGGATAATGGGACTCTAGGCCCTTTAATTGAAGCAATTCAAACAGAAAAGATTTGGTTTTTTTTATTTTTTCTGAAGAAAATGAGCCTCTCTTCATTCCATAAAAGATATTTCCCTGCACCGTCAAATGTGGCCATAGAGCATAATCCTGAAAAACCATATTAATCGGTCTTTTTTCTGGAGTCATTAGAAATGAGGAAGAAGAGATTAATGTGTTATCTAAAATAATTTTCCCTTTAGACGGTTGTTGTAATCCGGCAATTAATTGTAAAAGGTTGATTTACCACAACCAGAAGGACCTAAAATACTGATGATTTCTCCAGATCCCATTTCAAACGAGACATCTTTTAATGCAAAAAAATTATGAAAGTTCTTTGATATGTGTTGAACGGTCAATGACATGGTTTT
>NZ_BAVS01000016.1 GCF_000521485.1 Gracilibacillus boraciitolerans JCM 21714
ATAAAATAAAAATATAACTAAAGATGAATACACTTGGAAGCCAACTGATTTGCTCTGAAACATATAATGTTATTAAAGGCATGGATAAAGCAATCGGAATACCGAGGAACATCATATTCTCATTTCCATTTGACAAAATAAATGAATTATCTAGAGCAGCTATTTCTTCTAGTGTGTATTTTTCAATTTTATAACTACGAAATATAAACAGACATTGTAATAGAATTATTAAAAGAAAATATAATAATGTTAGCACTATTGGAAAGGGAGGTTTATAGAGTATTACAATCGTGACAAATGGAAATATAGATAATATTGTATTTTTTATTGAAAATTTTAATGTATTATTAATTAGATAATCCATTGCATTGTATTTTAAAACTAAATAATTTGATGTCATTAAATAACTTCTATTGAATATTTTAGAGAAAATCGAATAATTTAAAAAAATATTAAAAAAGGAAGGTGTGAATGCAAACAGTAATATAGTCAAAATAATCCCTATATTTTCTATTTTATTTATTAAAGGATAAATGACTACCACAATAATACTCATCGAAATATAGATAATATTTAACGTCATTAATGTTTTATCTTGCAGTAAGACTCTGTAGAAATTCTGTAAAATAAACGATGTTTGATATTGTTTGTTAACATTTAAATTTTTTCTTTATAGAAAAATACTTTGAAAAACTGCTCACTATCAATTTTTAGGATACACAGACAGGTTATTATAGTGCTTATTATGAAACAGCTCACCCAAACTGCATGCGCAATAAGTGTTGGTTCTTTCACTTCTAAATTAGCAGAATTATTTATTATTATATTTTCAATATTTTCAGGGAATGGAATGACTGTATAAAGATAGGTTGCTACACTTATTAATACCAGGCTCATAAACAAATCGAATATTATCTGATTTCTAATAATAATTTTGGTTATCAAGATACATAAAGTTAAAGAAAAGGATAAAGCAAAGTAGCCCAGCAAAATAAGAAATAAATAAACATTAAATTCCGTTATCGCTAATAGTAAAGTTCCTGTAATTATGTATGGAAGTGCGGCATAGAAAATAACGTTCTTAAACAGATCGATACATAAATATTTGATTAAAAAAGCCGATGATTGCTTGGGATTAATATGGTTTAATATGAGGGATAGTTCTTCCTTCATATCGTTAAGCTTTGATTCTCTATATTTAAATACTGTATATAATACAGAAAGAACAATCGAAATTACACCAGCTAATATTATATTTCTATTTAATGAATCGGAGATAATTAGTAATACTAAAAAATAAATTGTACTAAACATAAGAAAAGGAATAATGTTCACATATTTTGTCGAATTAATTAAAAAGTCAACTACTTTTTCTCTGTCTTTTGCTGTGAAAATCCCTAATATCCTAGCATATATAATTTTCAATTGTTCTTTCATAAATCGAAATGTATATAATTTTTTATATTTGTAGAACATCCTGTATCCTCCCAAAAGCGACAAATCACCTTGATACTCATGAAAATTAAGTACAGTAGGAATAAGAGCAAACTGCTTTCGCTGAATTTAACAATAAGAGTAGCTATGCAATTACTCATTTTGTAATAATCTATGTCCAATATTTTAAAAATTCAAATTATACACTAAATTTTCAGTCAATTAAAAAGTTTTTTATAATGGATAAGCAAAAATGATAAATGTCCAAATCCATTAAAAAAGAACCAACAAACGTAAGAGGTTATACAAAAAGCTTCATTTTAAACCAGAAGTAAGTGGAAAATAATAAATATATAAGCCAGTCAATATTTACAATCTACAATATATAACCAAGATCGAATCTAGATATGAAAAATTTAAGGGCAGACTTAACTATTAAAAGGTTTCTGTCACCTATACTGGTTATATGCAATTTTCAAATGGAAAGAGCCATATCTATGAGGTTATCACTTTTTGGCTCTTTCCATTTGAAATTATTAAACTGAAAATTGCAACACTATTAGTACATAGTGTTATATACTTACATGTAAGAGGAGTGGATATGAAAAACTACAGCTGAATTGCTTCGTACCTTCCTTTTTGCATAAGTACTTTTCCAATTGCAAAGCGGTATGCCATTATAATACTTGCTGCACCCAAACCAATGCCTGTTAGACCCATTAATACGCTGATCCATGCAGCATAGTCTAGAAATGCAAGTACAGTACTTGCTGCTCCAAAACTTAAGCCAGTCAGTCGAATAATATAATTGAACATAGTCTCAAAATTCATCCCAATATCACCTCTTTCTATTAGTTAATTCTTTTGAATTTGTTTTTTTTACTAATAAGTAAAACTTTTGTTCTACTCCCATATTTTACTATGAACTAAAAAAATTTCCTTGTCAATTATACTTTTTAAAATTTTTAAAAATTTCTTTAAATTCTGTTTCACAATGGAAAACATTTCCTTTACATGTTGCCTGCCAATTCTATAACAGACTTTTACTTCGAGTTATTACCCATGCGAGCGTACTAAAAAAGCTATTCTTTTGAGAAAGAATAGCTTTTTAATATGGGGGGGAAGTAGTTATAGTCATTGTTATTACTATTATTATATTACCTTTTAACAGTGTGACTTGATAAAGAATAGAAGGATATAAAGTGGTTTGTTTGTCATTATAAAACTTTAGCTAATATAATCATTGCTTTAATTGTTGTAAACGCTAAACTAAACTTAACACTTTTTGCTCAATAAAATTGAACAGTATAACCTATCAACTGTGCTTAGGTATAATAACTTTACAGTAGCGGCAGCCAGGGGGGGGTCACGGAGTGGAAAAGTGGATGATTTATAGTGAGATTATGCAATTAAAACAAAAAGGGTTTAGCATTGCAGCCATTTCTAAGAAACTAAACATCAGTAGAAATACGATTTACAGTTATATGAACATGACACCAGAAGAGTTTGATCATTGGATACATGGTTCAATGACAAGGTCCAAAAAACTAGATCCTTATCACAATACAATCTTAGGATGGCTAAAAGAGCATCAGGATCTATCTGGGCACAGGTTCATGATTGGTTAAAGGAGCATTATGAGCATTTCACCATTGGTGAAAGTACAGTCAGAAGATATGTGAGAGAGTTACGTGAAAGGCACATGATTCCTAAACAAACATCTTTCAGGAGCTATCAAACAGTAGAAGAACTTCCAATGGGCCACCAGGCTCAAGTTGACTTTGGAGAAACAACAGTAGCTAAACAAGATGGCACCCGTCAAAAACTATGGTTTATTGTCTTTGTGTTATCTCATTCGAGGTATAAATTTGTGAGGTGGTTAAACAGACCTTTTACGACAAGAGATGTCATTCAATCACATGAGGCAGCTTTTGAGTTCTATGGCGGAATGCCTCGAGAGCTCGTATATGACCAGGATCACTTGATCGCTGTCAGTGAGAATGCCAGAGATATTATTCTGACCAAAGAGTTTCAAGCTTATCAGCAGGTAAGGAAATTTAGCATTTATTTATGCAGAAAAAGCGATCCAGAAACAAAAGGCAAAGTAGAAAATGCCGTTAAGTACGTGAAATATAACTTTAGCAAAAACCGTATCTTCACCTCTTTAGAGGTGTGGGAAGAACAAAGCATGAGATGGCTAGAGAGAACTGGAAATCATAACGTTCATCACACAACAAAAAAGAGACCCTTTGAAGTGCACGCCCTAGAAAAGCAACACTTACAAAAAGTCTCAACTTCATTCTCTTTCGAGAATAACCTTACAACAAGTATAACAAGGAACATTCGCAAGGACAATGTCATTTCGTATGAATCTAATCGCTACAGCTCCCTACGGTACCTACAGACCTTCAAAAAGTAATGTCGCTTATTTGGAACGAACGGAGGGTGGTCGTCTTCTGATCAGACTATCTCCTGACGGAGAGATTCTGGCAGATCACAAATTAGCTTCTGGTAAGGGGGGGCAGTTAGTACAAGATCATACGCACAAACGAAAACGCTCAACAAAATTAACGGAATGGGAAAATGAAATCATCTCCCTATTCGAAGATGAGGAAAAAATAAAAGCGTTTATGAATCAGCTTAGAGAACGTTATCCGCGTCATATGGGAGATCAGTTGGCGATTCTTTGGAACCTTTTACAGCAGGAGCCTAAGATGGTGAACCAGGCTTTAGATAGAGCCATGGAGCTTAGATTGACGAGTGCCAACGATTTAAGGGATCTTCTTTACTCATTGATCCAGGAGACACCTTCTCAGAAAGTTGATACTAAAAGCTCCGAGTCACCTTACGCTCATATTGACGCTACGACAAGACAGGTAGATTCCTATATTGAGATTCTCAAAGGGGGGGACAGCCAGCATGACGCACCCCATGACACAGTTACAGGATATCTGTCGTTCATTAAGGCTGGCAGAAACCGCTAAGGAGCTACCTGTATTAATCAGAAAAGCAGAGTCTCATCAATGGACATATCATGAGCTACTTTATGAATTATTAAGATATGAGCAAATCAGTCGAGAGGAAAAACTCATTTCAAAGTTATTAAAATGGGCTCGTTTTCCCTATCAGAAAACATTGGATGAATTTGATTTAAAGGCCCAGCGATCAATCAGTACGAAGCAGCTAAAACAACTGCGTGAACTACTTTGGCTGGAGGAGCAATATAATTTGATTCTTCTTGGGCCACCAGGAGTAGGTAATTATCGAAAGTAATTGTTTATGAAAAGAAATAAGTGTATATCTCTAATTTCATCGAAAATATATGTTTATTTCTTTCCATAATTCGCCATAATAGATTTATTAATCTAGGAGGTGTTAAATGGAAACTCGAATTCCTATTGAAGAACTAGTTTCAAAAGTATTAACTGAATTAGAAAGGCTAAATTATGCATACAACACTATTTGTGGTTACCGTGCATTTTACAAAAGAGTTGTTGCATTCGCAAAAGAAAGGAATGAAATCAATTTTTCAGAAGTGTTAGGAAGAGACTTTTTAGAGGAAAAATACCATTGCACAGTTGACTATTATAAGAAAGCCATGCCCAAAGGGGGGGTAAAAGGGCCTATTAGAAGAATACGGGTTTTAGGTGATTACCAACTTCATGGTGTGGTAATCCGAAGGATTGTAAAAAAACCAGGTTATATAAAGCCAGAACAGTTTAGACCTGAACTTACTGCTTATGAGAAGGAGTGTGAAAATAACGAGTACTCCAAAAGAGGACTACGCACGCGTATGCAGCGTTTGTTCTTTTTTATTGATTATCTAGAGAATAGAAATATTCAAAAATCAAATGATATTACGGCAGAAATGATTTCTGATTATGTAAAAACCATTTACAGGTATCATGAAAAAAGTATTGCGTCTATCTTAACAACACTAAGGGTTTATTTAAGATTTCTCTATCTTAACCAATATACGGATGAAGATTTATCTTTTAAGGTCCCCCAAACAAAGTAAATATTATTATCCACCAGTTCCTTCTGTCTGGAATAAAGAAGATGTTATACGTATGTTGAAAAGTATAGATAGAGGAAATCCAACTGGAAAGAGAGATTATGCAATTCTGCTTCTGGTTGCCAAACTTGGCATAAGGGTTGGTGACATCAAATCCTTAAAGTTATCGGATTTAAACTGGAACTTAAAAACTATAGATATAATTCAAAGTAAAACGAAGAGTAGCGTATCATATCCAATTTTAAATGATATAGGTTGGGCATTGATTGATTACCTAAAAAATGCACGTCCTATCAGTGATTCTCCTTTCGTTTTTATCCGGATGAATGCACCCTATGAGTCTTTTGGAAAAGACGCTAATCTTCATAATATTATAACGAAATATACTAGACTTTCTGGAATTACTGTTCCAAATGGTAATAAGCAAGGTTTACACTCGCTTCGTCATACTCTTGCGAGTAATTTGCTTGAGCAAGGAACCCCCATTAACAGTAATCTCTGAGGTCCTTGGACATTTAAATTCTAAATCTACTAATGTTTATCTTCATACAGGTATGGATCGGTTAAGGAAATGTGCCATTGATCCAGAGGAGGAGCTAGAGAATGTCTAAGAAAACTGTTGTCTTTCAAAGTGTTCTTGGTCCACTGATTGATGGATATATAGAGGAAATGAAGTCTGTTGGCTATAAGTACAAAAAAGGCTCCTCTCTTTTGAAAAAATTTGATACTTTGGCTAGCAACGAAGAACTATTAAATGTAAATCTTCCAAAGGAATTAGTACTACTTTGGACTGAAAAAAGACTAAATGAGTCTATTAGTACTAGAAGCGGAAGAATCTCAATTATACGTGGTCTAGGAAAATATATGGTACGTCTAGGTTATGAAGCATACATTTACCCAGCTGCCACTATTACGATTGATCGATATTCTTATGTGCCATATATCTTTTCAGAAATTGAGTTAAAAAATATTTTTACCATATGTGACAATTATCCCTTCTCAGAGGTTTCTCCCAAAAGACATTTGATCTTACCTATTCTGTTCCGAATATTGTATGGTTGTGGTTTCCGAATATCAGAGGCGTTAAGTTTAAAGCTTAAAGATGTTGATTTGAATCAAGGTACCTTATTCATTCGGAATACGAAATTTGGAAAAGAGAGAAAAGTTCCAATGGCCGAAAACTTGACGAAACGTTGCCGTTTATATGTAGAAGAAATTCATCGACTGGAATCGAGTGATACCTTTTTATTCCCATCTCCTTACGGAGGACATTATAAAGAAAGTACGATATATAAACTATTTAGAGAGATTTTATGGAAGGCTGGAATTTCCCATAGTGGTAAGGGACCAAGAATACATGATATAAGGCATACTTTTGCGGTCCATTGCTTGAAAAAGTGGGTATTAAATGAAGAAGATATTACGAATCTCCTTCCCTATCTTTCTGCATTTTTGGGTCATGTTGATTTAAGAGGTACACAACATTACTTAAGGCTAACTGCTGATTTATATCCAAAAATTATAGAATCAGTTGAACAGAATTTTTCAATTTTAATACCGGAGGTATTGTTTGATGAAACAGACTGATTTTTCCAGGACACTTACACGATTTCTGTCCGATTATCTTCCGAGCCAACGTAATGTCAGCGTTAATACAATAAAGTCTTATAGGGATACCTTTAAACAGGTATTAAAATATTTCGATTTTGAATTGAATACTAAACCTGAGCAACTAACATTTGAAAAAATTAAGGCAGAAAAAATTAAAGACTTTCTCCTTTGGCTTGAAAAGTCGCGAAACGTAGGAATTAATACTCGAAACCAAAGATTAGCGGCCATTCATAGTTTTTACCGATATGCGCAATCAGAACATCCTGAAAACATATTTGAATGTCAAAGAATCTTAGGAATTCCCTTTAAAAAGAGAGAAAAAAAGACGGTGGAATTTCTCTCACAAGAATCTCTAAGGTATATATTGGAACAACCTGACATTAATAGGAAGAAAGGTCGACGAGATTTAACATTAATAGCAACTCTTTATGATACTGGGGCACGAGTACAAGAATTAATTGACTTGAAAGCAAGAGATGTCAGGCTTACAAAGCCTGCCACTATTACCTTAACAGGCAAAGGTAACAAACGAAGAAGTGTCCCTATTATGAATAAAACACGAGATCTGTTAGAGAATTACATGAAAGAAAACAAGTTATTGGAGAATGGTAAACAAGATTATCCACTTTTTTATAACAGTAATACGTGCCCATTCACAAGGCCTGGAATAACGTATATTTTGAAAAAGTATTTAAGACAAGCTAAAGAAGCTCATTTAGATGTTCTTTTCTGCGACAGATTGCATCCTCATATGATTAGGCATACAAAAGCTATGCATTTATTAGAGGCGGGAGTAAATCTTATTTATATAAGAGATTTATTAGGACATGTAAATGTAACTACAACTGAAATATATTTAAGAGCAAATACGGAAATAAAAAGAAAAGTATTAGAAGGCACGTATATGGAAGTTGTAACGCAAGATACCCCCCCTGTTTGGGACGAGGATACAGATCTATTAAAGTGGTTAGATGAATTTTGTAGATAGGAATTTAAATATTATGGAAAGATATTTGGCTTATCAAGCATGAATGTAAAGATTCATTTTAAGTATCTTTCCATAAGTTAAAACTTTCGATAATTTCCTGTTCCAGGAGCACCAGTCAATATCAAATTCTCTTTTCTATCGATAAAGTGTAGTAATTCAAGTGCGTTTCTATCAAGTTGTGGTGGAAATCGTATATGGTCACTCCATTGATAATCCTTTAATTCTTTTTCATTCATTAATTTTGCCTTTTTGATTAATCGCTCTCCTTTTGCGGCTTCCCGTAGCTCCAATTCTTGTTGAAATAATGCTGCTACGTACTGCTCTGGATTATCAAATGGGATTTTCTCATAAATATCCGCAATATATGCTAAACGTAGTGATTTGCATCTTGCTCTAATTAGGTCAGACATGTTCAACCTCCTCCTTTGACAGGGAATCACTCAAAGGCTGAAGGGAGTCGTATATGTTCCAATTCACGTCATAAGGGGGGGTTCGATTGAATCATGAAATGATTCTCTTTCTTCTTTCTCTATCGGTAATAATTCATAAAAACGGTCATCTATTTCCTGCATTTCATACTTTATTATTAAACTTACTAACCACTGGACTCGTTCTTTCCTTAGTTTCATAGAATCGATATTTAAGTAATGGCGATTCTGCCAGGGAGGTAAGGAAAATATCGTGAATAAACAATTGATCGCGGCTTCCTCATCCAATTTTTCAATATGGATTGCCATGGAATTTCTCTTGTTTGATTCATATATGGCCTTGGCCCTTTAGAAAGTAACTCTCCATGTTGAGAGATGACTTTAAAATGATCCCAGTACACAATTAAATATAATTTGTTATAGTGATAACTATTTGTTACGTGAACTGCCATGCCATCAATCGTTACTTCACCATATTTGTTAGCCGTTACCATAGTTTTTTTAAATACAGGGTATTCGGTTTCAGGTAATGCCAAACCATACTTCTTTTCTTCCTCCATTAAATCCGCAATAATGGTGCCTTTCTTATAATGTTTTCGTTGATGATCTTGCTTACAGTGCTCCTGTAATAAATCACGTAAGTGTGTTAAGTCTTGAATAACAGGTGATGGGGTGAAAAAGTTGTATCGGACATAACCTACCTTATTTTCTACATGTCCTTTTTCATTTCCTTTTCTTGGGTTGCAAGCTTGCGGATCAAATCCATAATGACTTGCAAAGCGTTGAAAAGCTTCTGTAAAGACAGTTTCTTGTTGCCGGCCTCTAGCATTACAACCGCAGCTGAAAGATTATCGAGACGAAGCTTTCTCGGGACATATCCCGCCTGTTCAAAAAGCATTTTAATGCCTTCCAAAAAACATTCCTGATTTTCCGCAAGTAAAGGTACAACCAACCCTCCATTGCTGTAAGGCAAACTCATAACCAAGCAATGAATATCTTTTACTTTTCCTTCCTGTACAACCTCCGTAACACCGAAATCTATTTGGGCTTCTGCAGGAGGATGTGTTAACCTTTCAAATTCTTCTTTCATTCCTTCGGTTTCATCCAATGTTTTATCTTTCCACTCTGCAATATAGTTACATACGGTTCGATAAGAACCTGGAAATTCCAACTTCTGTAATTGTTCAAATATAATTTTATTGTTTCTCCTCAATTTCTTTTTTAGAGCATAGTCCTCCATTAGCCAATCTGATACAATTTCTCCCCCCCACTTTTCCTCATACATCATTCCTTTCTTCGTAGGTGATTTTTCTTCAAGTAACTGATCTTCATCTGCATATTTTTTAACGGTTTCCCAACAAAAACCAGTACGTTTTGAAATTTCATTGATTGATAGTAATTTTATATTCCTTAATTTTTTGATATGATTAATTTCAGGCATTGCTAGCATCCTTTCACTTCTCCCACCATTAATTGATTAGACACTATTAACGGTAGGTTATTTTGAAGGGGGGGCTGGCAAGCCTTTTTTTATATGTGCAACCTTCTAAGATTTCGGTTGCAATACTCACTACTTTTATTATGCATTAAACACATGAATTACCTTCTCATGACCAATAAATGTTTTTACTACAGTTCTCATATTGTCATACGTAAAAGATCTTGGAACAAATTTTATATGCTGAATTAACTTTGAATGAGCATCTAACACACATACTTGTGTTTCAGATTCATAGACTCTTGCGAATCTATAGTTGCTAAAAGGTAACGTAAAGACTGCTAATGAGTAGCTCTTTATTTTTCCCTTGATTTCTAACTAAACTTCTCCCCAGTCAAATTCAATTTCTGCACCAGGCTCTGGATGTTTACGAATAAACACTTCTTTATTTTTCTTTGATATTTCGCTCACAAAATTTCTTATTGTTGTGTAACCAACAGTATGACCTTCTTTAAGTAAAGCCTCATGCATATCAATGATCTTCATCTGTTGTTTCCCCCCCATGTAATGATTCTTTTTCCACTCATTCTGAGCAATGAAATACTGGATTTTCTCTTGTATTTCTGTTGTTAAAACACGTTTCGGACTAACTCTATGCTTGTACTTTGGTGGGCTCGTAATTGACTCTGGAATCGGTAGATTCCTAACATCTTTTGATTGGCTTTCTTTAAACTCCTTTAAATACTTTCTAACTGTATTTCTACTGATCGGAAGTTCCTTTTCTATTTTTCTTTAACTCAACCCTTTGATATATAATTTAATAACATCCTGTTTTAGTTTCAAATCAATCACTCCATATTTTCCCCCTAACAAATAATCTTGTTAGGTTTATTTTCTATTAGAGTGGTTCATTTTTCAATTAACAATGTGGTTCACTTTTAAGTTAACATATACAACATATGGCGTTAGTGAACGACTTGCACATGTGGAATACGTATTAATAGAATTATTAATAAAATGCTTATAGTTAATTGGTTCGGAGACAGTTTCGTCTGTCTTTCCGTTGTCCTGCGTAACTTCTTCGGTGGTCTCTGTGGTGACATGCTGTGGTGACATTTGTGGAATAGCTTCCGGTAAAATTTGGATAATGTTAACTGACTTCTTTCGGCTTTTTCCGTACCAAGTCTTAGTTGTCGGTAACTTCTCTATCATGTTATAGCCTGCAAGGACGTTCATAATTCGTATAACAGTCCGCTTGGACTTGCCTATGACGTTGCCTATCTTTTCATACCTGGCGAAACTTACTCCGGTGATACGGAGACTAGAACGACCTAGAAACAATAGCGTATCTATAACAGACGTTGGCTCGTTGTTAGTCCGTAATATGTCTATGTACTGATAGATAACCTCGTCCATTTCTTTGGTTGTTTTAAAGGTTGCTAATGATTGTAATTCCGGTAGATTAATAGTTAAATATTGCATGGTGTAACTCCTCCGTATTATGACCGGAAGAAACTAACCAGTACATACGTTCTATTCGATAGATAGACTTGTCCAATTTACGACTTGTAATTTTTTTCGAAAAGTTGTATCGGGTTTTTCTCCGGTACTTCTTTTTTTGTCTTATTTTCGATACTTACTACGTAATCTTGAAATAGGTGAAAACTCTGCATGTTTCCGTTGTATATCTTCTGTTGTAAATTGGATATACTTCCTCGTTGTTTGTATGTCTGCATGTCCGGCTATACGTTGCAAAGAGAATACATCTCCGCCATTCATGATATAATCATGGCAAAACTGATGCCTTAGAGAATGCGGTGATAACCTCTTATCTATTCCGGCTAAATTTTTATAGTTGTGTAACCTTTTCCGGAAACTGTTCGGCATATACCTTTCGCCAAAGTTAGAAACGAATAAATATTCCGTATCAAAGTTCGCTTTAACTTCTTGCATTAACTCCATAACTAGCCGTAATACTTGATTCGATAACGGCAATACTCTAGGTTTCCGGTTCTTTGTTATCGCTCCTGGAAGTATGATACAACGGCTTTTAAAGTCTACATTCGATATTTTCATATCAAATAATTCTGATGATCTTATGCCGGTATCTAAAATAAGGTACATGGCGACTAAATCTCTAAATTGTGCGTAATATTCGATATTTGGTGTATTTAATAACCGCTTTATTTCCTCGTCCGTCAATGGTTTAAATGCGTCCTCTTCTACCTTTAATAACTTGATTCCGATAATTGGATTGCGTTTTATTATTTCCTCCTTGTGAAGTACGTTAAAGAACGATTTCAGTAATCGGATTTTCACGTTAACAGAATACGGCGATAAACCTAACTCGCGTGTCTTACGGATATAAAACTTTATAACCTCTTAGAGTTTTTTCTCGAAGTCCTTCCGATTGTTTCTGAGAATAAACGAAGTCGAACGCCTCCGATAACGTCATAGTTACCTCGTTACTTGTGATAGGATTAACACTTGTCCTACGTTGTACGATCTTCTTACCTTTTCGCAACAAAAAAAAGCCTCCCTCCCGATTAGATACGTAATAAATACGTAAATAAACGAGAAGAAGGCTTCTCAAAATATGGATATGAAACTGTGTGCTATACGTTTAGCTATCCGGAAGGCTTAACGCATGTAACCGTTGCTACATAAGGCTATAACGGCCCTAGCAGGATTCGAACCTGCGACACATCGTTTAGGAAACGAATGCTCTATCCCCCCCTGAGCTATAGGGCCTTAAAAACATTACAAGTGATATTATGAAAGAAGTAGATAAAAAAAGCAAGTTTTACTTTTCAAATAAATCTCTTAGCTCTTTAGATCTTAATGTTGCTTGCTCCAAACAGGCTATTATTGCCGCTTGAAAGCGATGCTCCGATAACGTATTAATCCCGGTTTCCGTTGTTCCACCAGGACTTGTTATTTTCTCTCTTAACACCTTTGGCGAATCATGTGATGCTTCTAACATTGCTGCCGCACCTTTGATGGTTTGAACCATAAGAGGCTTAGCGATCTCTTTATCTAATCCTTTTGCTTCTACAAATTGTTCCATAGCCTCTACCATATAATAATAGAAGGCAGGTCCACTACCGGCTAAGGCTGTAAAAGCATCCATATCTTCTTCCTTTATCACTATAGTTGTCCCAATCGAAGTCATCAACTTTTCAATTAAGTGAACATGCTCTGCACTAGCATACTTACCAGAAGTAATAGTCGTTGCTGATTGGCCAATCATTGCGGAAGTATTTGGCATAACACGTACTATTGGATTTTTTGTTGCTAATTGTTGTTGGATAAAGCCAGTAGAAATACCAGCTAATAAGGAAACAATAATCTTGTTTTCTGTTAACAATGACTTTATCTCTGCAATAGCTACTTTAATATCTTTAGGTTTCATTGCCAAAATAAGAATATCACTTTGCTCGATCACTTCTTTTTTATCTAGTGATGTCTTAATATGGTATGTTCCCTCTAACTCCAATAGTCTCTTTTGATTAGATCGATTCGTGGCAATAATTTGTTGTGTCGATACTATTTTATTTGCTGTCATTCCAGAAATGATAGCTTCTGCCATCGATCCAGCACCTAGAAATGCAATCGTCTCTCTCACTGATACCCATCCTTTATATAAAAATTAATGATTATAATATAGTATACTATAGTATAAAGTAATTTAGCCCAAAAAATTGTTATACAATGATAACAATTTTTTCAATCTATGATCTCCAACTTTGTGTTTGATTTATGGAGGAGGAGGAGGGATTCGAACCCCCCCCGCGGGCGATGAAGCCCCCCCTGGCGGTTTTCAAGACCGCTCCCTTCAGCCAGACTTGGGTACTCCTCCGTGATTACTGACGACAAATAATAATATAGCATAACAAAAACTCACAGTCAATAAAAAATTGAAAAAAGGTAATATTCTAAGCATGTTATTTCTATCTACTAGATATTGTTATAATTTCACGGGAATTGTTCAGCTGTTGACGGGAAATATGGTTGGCTTCGCGGGAAATATTACGCTGTTGACGGGAAATATTGGTTTTTCCCGTTTAGCGAAGCACTTTTCCCGTGAAGATATCCCTAACAATTTTTTCATGCTTAAAATAGTTTAAAGTTGAAGCAGTTCAACTAATTAAAGTTATTTAATTATAGTTTTGCCACCCATATAGGATACTAGAACGTCCGGTATTTTGATACTTCCATCTTCCTGCTGATAATTCTCCATGATAGCTGAAACCGTGCGTCCAATTGCTAAGCCAGAACCATTCAAGGTATGGAGAAATTCTGGTTTCCCCTTATCTTCACGGCGAAATCTGATTCCTGCCCGTCTTGCCTGAAAATCTTCAAAATTGGAACAGGAGGAAATTTCGCGATACGTATCATTACTTGGCATCCAGACTTCAATATCATATTTTTTTGCTGCTGTAAAACCTAAATCAGCCGTACACATACTCATTACACGATAAGGTAATTCTAGTAGCTGTAAAACCTTTTCTGCATGTCCTGTTAATTCCTCTAATGCCTGATAAGAATCTTCCGGTTTTACAAATTGAACTAATTCTACTTTATTAAATTGATGCTGGCGAATTAAACCTCTCGTATCTCTTCCTGCAGAGCCGGCTTCTGAACGAAAACTACCGCTAAATGCTGTAAATTTTTGTGGAAGATCTTCTGCCTTTAGGATTTCTCCCCCGGTAATAGTTTGTTACCGGTACTTCGGCAGTCGGTACTAAGAAGTAATCCCATTTTTCTAGTTTAAACGCATCTTCTTCGAATTTAGGTAATTGACCAGTTCCAGTCATGCTAGTACGATTCACCATATATGGTGGTAGCATTTCCTGATAGCCGTGTTGATCGGAATGGAGATCCATCATGAAGTTGATAAGGGCACGTTCTAATCTTGCTCCTAAGCCTTTATAAAAAACAAAACGGCTTCCAGTTACTTTAGCTGCTCTCTCAAAATCCAAAATATCTAATTCTGTCCCCCCCAAGTCCCAATGTGCTTTTTCCTCAAATGAAAAGGTTGGTATCTCTCCCCCCAGTTACGAACCTCCATATTATCATCTTCTGTCTCCCCCCCAATTGGAGTTGATTCATGTGGAATGTTTGGAATAGATAGCATGAGAATTTCTAGTTCTTCTTCTACTTGTTTTAGTTCCTGATCAATTGTTTTGATTCGATCACCAACTTCTCGCATTTCTACAATCATGTCATCTGCATTTTTCTTTTCTTTTTTCAATTGGGAGATTTGCTTCGACACTTCATTACGTTTTGCTTTAAGGTCTTCTGTTTCTGCAATCAGTTTTCTCCGTTTTTCGTCTAAATCCCCCAAACCGTCCTAAATCAGTTAAATCTTCTCCGCGATGAGCTAATTTTTCCTTTACCTCACCAAAATTTTTGCGTAACATTTTCATATCTAACATATAAAAACCCTCCAATAATAAAATATATTCTTAATTAACTAAACTGCGAAGTAACAAGTTGCGAAACTTTATAAAAGTTGTAGATGAGACTTAATCCGTCGCTGCGGAAAGCGAAGTAAATGGACGGAGCTTTTGCCATATACTCACCATACTTTCAAAATTGTCATTACGTCGCAGTTTGGGTCTACTCCTCATTTCATTTAAGTTATTTCTAAATACAAAAAACTCCCGTCCATACTAATTCTGTCTAGTAGGGACGAGAGTTTTCCCGCGATACCACCCTGATTGGAGAATAGACTTCTCCCGGCTTCATTTTTTAGATAACGGCTTATCACCGAGTATACGTACTTTGTTTTCCGTATACTACTCAAGGATGGATTCACTTATACCTTATACCGATTCACACCAGCCATCGGCTCTCTTCCATAAGGAAATAAGCTAGTAGTTCCCTTCATCGCTTTCTTTATAACATTATATTCAATTTTATTAGCTTTTCACCATTTTGACAAAGTATTCTGTTAACCGATGATCATCCGTTAGTTCCGGATGGAAGGCACTACATAAATAGTGTCCTTGACGTGCAGCAACAATTTTGTCATGATAAGTAGCTAATACCTCTACATCCGGACCAACACTCTCTATAGATGGAGCGCGGATAAAGATAGCTTCAAAGTCTTCTGCTACATTTTTTATCTCAAGCTCAGCTTCAAATGATTCCCGCTGTCTGCCAAATGCATTACGCTCAACCTTCATATCCATTAAAGATAAATGAGCATGATCTTGTCCAATAATTTGATTGGCAAGCAATATTAATCCTGCACAGGTGCCAAAGATAGGTTTCCCCCCTATTGCCAAAGGTAACCAAGGCATCAAAGAAATCATATTTATCAATCAATCGCCGCATTGTGGTGCTTTCGCCACCAGGCAGGATTAGTCCATCTATCTCATCTAATTGTTCTTTTCTTTTAATAATAATACCTTCTACACCAGTAGTTTGAACAGATCGTATATGTTCGGGAATAGCTCCCTGTAAACCTAATACACCTATTTTCACCATTACTTTTTACTCCTCACTGCTTCTCTTACCAACCACGATCTTGCATACGTTCTCCAGGAGCAATGGTACTAATTTCTATTCCTTTCATTGCTGCACCAAGTCCTTTGGATACTCTCGCAATTAATTCATAGTCTTCGTAATGCGTTGTTGCCTCTACAATCGCTCTAGCAAACTTTGCAGGGTTATCAGATTTAAAAATACCAGAACCTACAAATACACCGTCAGCACCTAATTGCATCATTAAGGCTGCATCTGCTGGAGTTGCAATACCACCTGCAGCAAAGTTTACGACGGGTAAGCGACCATTTTCTTTAATCTCTAAAAGAACTTCGTATGGTGCACCTAATTCTTTCGCATATGTCATTACTTCATCTATTGACATGCTCACAAGGGTACGAACTTGTCCGTTAACTTCACGCATATGTCGCACTGCTTCAACGATATTTCCTGTTCCAGGTTCACCTTTGGTACGTAGCATCGACGTACCTTCCCCCCCGATACGACGGGCTGCTTCTCCCAGGTTACGGCATCCACAGACAAATGGTACGGTAAATTCTCTTTTATTTAAATGATAAACTTCATCAGCCGGTGTTAATACTTCACTTTCATCTAAGTAATCTACACCCATTGATTCTAATACACGTGCTTCTACTATATGTCCAATTCGTGCTTTTGCCATGACAGGTATCGAGACGGCATTCATTACCTCTTCGACAATAGTTGGATCTGCCATACGTGCAACTCCACCTGCTGCACGAATATCTGATGGTACTCGTTCCAATGCCATGACTGCTACGGCACCAGCTTCTTCTGCAATTTTAGCTTGTTCTGCATTGACAACGTCCATTATAACGCCGCCTTTTTGCATTTCTGCCATTCCTCGTTTAACTCTATCTGTACCTATTTTAGACATTCTAAGAATTCCTCCTGTATGATCAACTAATCACTATTAAATAAGTCATTGTTACCCTTTATACATTATATAACAAATTTTTTTATAAATGCCAACTGTTGAAATAGGAATTGATTATGAAAATAGACCTTTAAAGAAATCTACAACAGTTGAAAATATACCAGAGAAAAAGTCTCCGATTGCACCAAGCGAAAGCATAAACCAATTTGATTTTTCAACAGCACTTGTTGTCACTAAATCAACTCGTTGATCGCTATCTTTTCCTCCGATATATCCATAGTTAACATCACCAGCATATTGCAGGATAGCTTCACCAACTTTTTCTCCGGATTTAATGGGTGCCTTCAAACTACCATCCTCAGCAAGCTTGTCTTGATCAATTTGATAGGAAATCGAGTATTGTTCTTGTTCACCTGTTTTTATCATCGTTTCTAAAGCTTCGGCTGTTGCTATTTCTACCTGTTCTTCTTTACCCTTTGATACAGGTAAGACTGACTCTTGTTCTAATTGAAAACCTGATGGAAACAATTCTGCTGTTTCAAATTGAGAAAAACCGTATTCCATCAATTTTTTGGTTTGCACAAATCGGGATGCTTTTGAATCTGCCTTCATCACAACTGTAATCAAACGACGTTCCCCTTGCTTTGCTGTTCCGGTAAAACAGTAGCCAGCTTCATCGGTATGACCTGTTTTTAAACCATCCATTCCTTCATATGCATATTGAGTAAAATTATTATCTTCCCATGGCAGCATCCAATTTAAGTTTAATAATTCTCTGCCATCTAACTCAGAACGCAGCATACTTGAATGTTCCAATGCTTCTGGGTAATCCTGAATTAAATGATATGCTAACAACGCAGCAGATCGTGCTGACAATAAATTATCTGCATTTGGCTCTGTGCCTCCGGATAATTTTCACCAAGATCCAAGTTGGATAAACCGGTAGAATTAACGAATTTATATTCCTGTAAGCCCATTTCAACTGCTTTTTCATTCATCATCTTAACAAATTCACCTTCAGAGCCTGCAACTAATTCTGCTAATGCAACAGTTGTAGCATTGTCAGAAATAATTGCCATTCCTTCATAAAGCTGGCGAACGGTATAGTTTTTATCCTGAATTAAACCAATCCCTGAAAAACTAGGATCAGCCGATAGCCAATACGCATAATCACTAATTTGTGTTGTCGTATCCCAATTGATTTTACCTTCTTTAATTGCTTCTAATACTAAGTATTCTGTCATCATCTTAGTCATACTAGCTGGAGGTAATTTTAAATCAGATTGTTTCTCAAATAAAATCTTACCTGTTTTGGCATCTACAATAATAGCAGATTCAGCCTCTACTTCTATATTCTCTGCAGCCTGTACGGATACATTAGTCAATGAATATGTTGCGATCATTAACATCAAAATCATTATTAACATACTTGCTTTTTTCATTATGTCTATCACTACTCCTACCTCCACCTATATTAATTACATGCAATCATTTTATCATAGCCAACATAAATAGAAAATAACGCTTTATGACTAATAATCAAAAAGAAAAGGAAAAAAGAAAACTTGATAACCAAGTTTTCCCCAAACCATTGTACTATATTATTTTTTTATGATAAAGAGTAATTTGGTGCTTCTTTTGTAATTTGAACATCATGTGGATGACTTTCTCTCAGTCCTGCTCCTGTCATGCGGATAAATGCTGCATCATTACGCAGGGTATCGATATCCGCTGCTCCACAATATCCCATTCCAGCACGTAAACCGCCAAGCAATTGATAGATGGTATCTGCTAATGGGCCCTTGTAAGCAACTCGACCTTCAATTCCTTCCGGTACAAGTTTCTTGCTTTCCTGTGAATCCTGAAAATATCGGTCATTGGAACCTGCCTTCATCGATGTAACAGAACCCATGCCACGATAAACCTTATATCTTCTACCTTGGTATATTTCTGTTTCTCCTGGACTTTCTGTAACCCCCTGCAAATAAACTTCCAAGCATGACAGCATGTGCCCTGCAGCAAGTGCTTGGCAATATCCCCTGAATATTTAATACCGCCGTCCGCGATTACAGGTATATTATATTTTTCAGCTTCCATTGCACAGTCATTAACAGCTGTAATTTGAGGTACGCCGACTCCTGCCACTACTCTGGTTGTACAAATAGATCCAGGCCCAATACCTACTTTGACTATATTTGCACCCGCCTCTATTAGTGCTTTAGTAGCTTCTGCGGTAGCCACATTACCAGCAATTAGGTCAATATCAGGATAATGCTCTCTCACTCGTTTAACCTGATCAATTACCCCCTTGAGAATGACCATGGGCTGTATCAATTACAAGGACATCTACACCTGCTTTTACTAATTTATCGATACGTATCATGGAATCAGCACCAACACCAACAGAAGCACCTACTAATAAGCGACCATGTTTATCCTTTGCTGATTGAGGAAATTCAATGACCTTTTCGATATCTTTAATTGTGATAAGACCTTTGAGTACCTGTTGTTCATCCACTAATGGCAGTTTTTCAATTTTATGTTTTTGCAAATTTTGCTTGCTTCTTTTAACGTAGTACCTACTGTTGCAGTTACTAAATTTTTACTAGTCATTACCTCAGAAATTTTATTGAATAATCCTCAATAAAACGTAGATCACGATTAGTCAGGATTCCTACTAATTTTTGTTCATGATCATTGTTAACAATTGGTACACCAGAAATCCGGAATTTAGCCATTAGATGTTCCGCATCATATACTTGATGATCAGGTGTTAAGAAGAAAGGATTGGTAATAACTCCACTTTCGGATCGTTTTACACGATCTACATTTTCTACTTGTTCTTCGATTGACATGTTTTTATGAATGACACCAATTCCGCCTTGTCTAGCAATGGCAATTGCTAGATTTGCCTCTGTAACAGTATCCATACCTGCACTAATAAAAGGAATATTAAGTGTAATGTTTTCACTTAATTTTGTTTTAACGGATACTTCCTTTGGTAATACATGAGATTCCGCTGGTAATAAAAGTACATCGTCATAAGTCAAACCTTCTTTACTAAACTTGTCTGTTCTCATTGGTGAACCTCCTTAAAATTTTTATTGAGTATTATTTGGAAAAATGAGGGGGAATGAAGGTCTCTATTTAAAGAGTTTCATCTATGTTCTGCGGCTTATATACTTAACTATTGTTAATTACAATACGATATGTTTCACCGTTTTTCAACCTTTTTTTTTTATTCATTGTGTCATATTAAACAATACGATTAAATCAATCATGTAAGAGGTTACAATACACAAAATAAATTTTGACATATACCTCTTTTAAGTATGTTAATTAGCGCAGGCGTCCACTTCGACTCCTGGGGGATCAGCGTGATCTGAAGATCCACTTTGTAAAGTGGTCTTCTTTGCAAAGTTAGCTGAAGAGCATCGCCCCCCCGGAAAGCGAAGTGGGCAAGCCGGAGCGGGTGTTACAACTAATATATATTTCAAAATTACTACTCTGTATATCAAAGGTATGTCGTACTATCTTCCATAGGTTCATCTACTGAGTTTTATTATTTCAATCTCAGATATTTTATTACCTGCTAGACAACATGGATGCTAGTAATTATATACTTTATAAAAAACAGAAAACGAGGATTGTTTTCTGTTTAGTCGGTTATAATATTATCAATAAATATGGCTGGTTTTTCTTTTAATTCAATGATTTCCGTACTATCCAGTAATCGTACCATTGGTCTTGTCGGAAAATTTTGATCCATAAAAACAATAAATGCCTCCTTACCAGTGGAAAGCATTACGCGAGTTCCAAGCGTATAATTCAATAAGCCATCTACGAACTTTTGAAGAACCAGATAATCAAACTTTTGATATTTTAATTTTAACATTTCCTCAATTACTCTAAATGGAGACTGTTTTCTTCGATATACACGTTCCGAGGTCATCGCATGATAGGTATCACTCACTGCAATAATTTTGGCAAAGGTATGAATCTTTTCCTCTGGTACCCCCCCGATCGGATAACCACTACCATCCATTCTTTCATGATGCTGTAAAATACCTAGCTTCATCTCTTTGGTAATGGAAGGAATGGTCTCAATCATTCGATAAGATAAAGTTGGATGTTTTTTGATTTCTTCATATTCTGCCATCGTTAACTTCGTTTCTTTCATCAACCAGTTCTCACTAAGTCTGGCCATTCCACAATCTGCAAGCATACCTGCAATTCCCACCTGTATCCATTGTTTTTCATATCCCATTTTTTTAGCCAGATGGGCGGATAATAAAGAGATAGACACCCCGTGATGATAAAAATAATCCTCTTTTGAGGCAAACTTATGTAGTAAAAACAAATCTAAACCAATCTCATTTAGATATTCAAATAAAGGCATCATTATTTTTCGAACCTGATAAATATCTACAGCAGCGCCACTCTGCCATTTCTTAAACATCGATTTGTAATCCGTAACCGCCTGAACATACAAAGTATCAAAGGAAGTACTTGACTTCCTTTGCACTTTTTTCAGATCATCATATGCCTCTTTATCAAACGGCTGTGGTGAGAATTCATTTCCAGACTGTAATTTTGCTGAAACCTCAATTACATTGATATCAAAGTGCTCTAATACTTTAATATGTCTATCTTCAATTACTGTGTGTTGTTCAATGATTGGATGATTGGACATGCCTAAAACGGGTTTCATTACTATACATCCAGGAATAAGTTGTTGTGGATGCACCTTCAAGTGGATCACACCCCTATTATTAGTTTTCTGTATCTTCGATTGTTTGTTCCACTTCATCTAGTTCAGTTTCCGGATCCACTTTTGCTATCGTCGCTACTTTTTCCTCTTGTTGTAATCTGATTAGACGCACACCCTGTGTATTTCTTCCTGTTGTAGAGATACCTTCTACTTGCATGCGAATTAAGACACCGGAAATCGTCATAATCATAATATCCTCTTCACCAGTCACTGCCTTAACAGCAACTACTCTACCTGTTTTTTCTGTAATATTACAGGTAAAGATGCCTTTTCCACCACGGTTTGTTCGGCGGTAGTCTGCAGCAGGGGGTTCTTTTTCCATAACCATTCTCTGTCACATTCAGCACATATTGATCTTCTTCAATGAATTCCATCGATATAACTTCATCATCTTCTCTTAACGAAATACCTTTGACACCGGCGGCAGTTCTTCCCATTGAGCGAATTTGGGTTTCTTCAAATCGAATCACATAGCCATTTTTTGTGCCAATTAATATATCCTTATGACCGTCCGTTAATCGTACAGAAATTAATTCATCTTCCTCTCTTAAATTAACGGCAATTAGTCCACCTTTACGAATATTGGCAAATTGGGGAAGTGCTGTTCTTTTTGAAATACCGTACTTCGTTGTAAAGAATAAATACCAGTCTTCATAATATTCTTCAACTGTTATTACTGCGTTAATCCATTCACCTTGTTCTACCTCTAATAAATTAATGATCGGGATACCTTTTGCAGTTCGGTTAAACTCTGGTATTTCATATCCTTTGGTACGATATACTTTCCCTTTATTGGTGAAGAATAAGACCGTATCATGTGTCGAACAAGATACTAAATGTTCCACAAAATCATCGTCATTTGTGCCCATTCCTTGTATCCCTCGTCCACCTCGACGTTGTGCACGGTAAGTTGAAGCTGGCAATCGTTTGATATAACCTCTATGTGTCAAGGTTACTACAATACCTTCTTCTGGAATTAAATCCTCATCTTCAATAAGATCAATGCCACCAGAAATAATCTCCGTTCTTCTTTCATCACTATATTTCTCTTTGATCTCTAATAATTCTTCACGAATAATCTCTAAAATTTTCTGCTCATCCGCTAGAATTGCTTTTAATTCCTCAATCAATTCCATAATTTGATTGAATTCCTCTTCAATCTTATCACGCTCTAAACCAGTTAAACGCTGCAGTCGCATATCTAAAATGGCTTGAGCCTGTTTCTCAGACAGATTGAAATTAGTCATTAATCCTTCACGAGCAATATCAGTTGTTTGCGAGCCGCGAATCAATCTAATTATTTCATCAATGTGGTCAAGGGCAATACGTAGTCCCTCTAAAATATGTGCTCTTGCTTCCGCTTTATTTAACTCGTATTTGGTTCTTCTAATAATAATCTCTTTCTGATGTTCTAAGTAATATTCCAAACATTGCTTTAATGTCAAGACTTTTGGCTGTCCGTCTACTAATGCAAGCATATTAATACCAAATGATGTTTGCAAAGAGGTTTGTTTATATAAATTATTTAATACCACATTTGGATTGGCATCCCGTCGTAATTCAATAACAATACGCATTCCATTTCGATCGGATTCATCACGTAGGTCGGTAATCCCTTCAATGCGCTTATCTCTCGCTAATTCCGCTATTTTTTCAACCAATTTTGCTTTATTTACTTGATAAGGAAGTTCCGATACCAGGATACGTGACTTACCATTGGCTTGTTCTTCAATTTCTGTCTTGGAACGAATAGTAATCGAGCCTTTCCCTGTTTCGAAAGCTCTTCGAATTCCACTTCTGCCTAAGATTTGGCCAGCAGTTGGAAAATCAGGTCCTGCAATATATTCTTCCATGAGTTCTGTTATCGAAATATCCGGATTTTCTGAAATAGCAAGAATCGCATCAATAGTTTCTCCTAAGTGATGTGGAGGAATATTTGTAGCCATCCCTACTGCTATCCCAGACGCACCATTCACTAATAAGTTTGGAAATTTTGCAGGTAATACTTTAGGCTCTCTTTCAGAACCATCGTAGTTATCGGCATAATCAATCGTATCTTTATTAATGTCTCTCAGCATTTCCATCGAAATTTTGGACATTCTTGCTTCTGTATAACGCATTGCTGCCGGCGGATCACCATCAACAGAACCAAAGTTACCATGACCATCCACAAGCATATAACGATAACTAAAATCCTGTGCCATTCTTACCATTGCTTCATATACAGCAGAATCACCATGTGGGTGATACTTACCGATAACATCCCCAACAATACGTGCTGATTTTTTATACGCCTTATCCGCATGCATACCCTGGTCATTTAAAGCATATAATATCCGACGATGAACTGGTTTCATGCCATCACGAACATCAGGTAAGGCCCGGGATACAATGACACTCATCGCATAATCTAAAAAGGATGTACGCATTTCTTGCCCTATATTTATTTCTTGTACTTGTGGACGATTATGATCCACCATATTTAATTACCTCCTATTTCACTGCAGGAAGACGTGAACTTTCGCTAGTGATTCTCGATCTTTCTATTTGTTAAACATCTAAATTTCTCACATATACGGCATTTTCCTGGATAAAGTTCCGTCTTGGTTCTACTTTGTCACCCATCAGCATATCAAAGACGATGTCTGCTTCCATCGCATCTTCGAGACTGACTTGTAATAATGTCCGTCCAGCTGGATCCATGGTTGTTTCCCATAATTGGATGGCATTCATTTCCCCCCCTAAACCTTTGTAACGCTGTAAACCAGGTCTTGGTTGTTTAGGTAATTCCGCTAATAACAGCTCTAATTCCTTATCAGAATACGTGTAATGAACTGCTTTTCCTTGTTTTATTTGATAGAGTGGTGGCTGTGCGATATAAATATAACCATAATCTATTAAAGGCCTCATAAAACGGAAGAGGAAGGTTAATAGCAATGTTCTAATATGCGCTCCATCTACATCGGCATCAGTCATAATAACGATCTTGTGATAACGAGCTTTTGTAATATCAAAGTCTTCTCCGATGCCGGTACCAAGAGCGGTAATCATAGAGCGGATTTCATTATTAGATAGAATTTTATCCAATCTTGCTTTTTCTACGTTTAAAATCTTCCCTCTAAGTGGTAGAATCGCCTGAAAATGACGATCACGCCCTTGTTTTGCTGACCCACCAGCAGAATCACCCTCTACAATGTACAATTCACTGATCGCAGCATCACGTGAAGAACAATCGGCTAATTTACCAGGAAGGTTTGATACTTCCAAAGCGCCTTTTCTTCTTGTTAATTCTCTTGCTTTTTTTGCTGCGAGACGGGCCCGTGATGCCATTAGTCCTTTATCAACAATAATTCTAGCTGTATTGGGATCCTCAAAAAGAAACTTTGAAAATAACTCACTAAAAGCCGAATCTGTAATGGTTCTTGCCTCACTGTTACCTAATTTTGTTTTCGTTTGGCCCTCAAATTGGGGGGGATCGGGATGTTTAATCGAAACAATTGCCGTTAATCCTTCTCGTACATCATCCCCCCCCGTTAAATTAGGGTCATTTTCTTTGAATAAGTTATTTTTTCGAGCATAATCATTAATGACACGGGTTAATCCTGTTTTAAATCCGGATTCATGTGTACCACCTTCATGTGTATTAATGTTATTAGCGAAGGATAAATATTGCTTGCGAATCCATCATTATATTGCAAAGCCACTTCCACCTGGATGTTATCTTCTTCTTTTTCTGCAAAAAATGGTTCATGCAGTACTTCTTTAGAACGGTTTAAATGTTCCACATAAGATCCAATTCCACCTTCATAATGGAATGTCTCCGGATCACGATCTTCTCGTTTATCCTGAAAAGTAATAAATAAACCTTTATTTAGAAAGGCAAGCTCTCTTAATCTAGTCGCTAATGTACCGTAATCAAATTCAATTGTTTCTGTAAAAATCTCTGGATCTGGTTTAAAATGAGTTTTTGTACCTGTAATGTCCGTTTCTCCAATTACCTGTAAGTCATTGTTGGGCTTGCCGCGATTAAAGCTTACGTGATGTATTTTTCCATCACGGTGAACATATACTTCTAATTCACTGGACAGGCGTTTACGACAGAAGCCCCCCCAACACCATGCAGACCTCCAGATACCTTATAACCGCCACCACCAAATTTACCGCCAGCATGTAAAACCGTCATAATTACTTCTACTGCAGGACGACCGGTTTTCTCATGGATGTTTACCGGTATTCCACGGCCATTATCGGTTACCGTAATACTGTTATCTTCTTCAATAAAAACTTGAATATGGTCACAATATCCTGCTAATGCTTCATCAATGCTATTATCTACGATTTCCCATACGAGATGATGAAGCCCTCGTTCATTCGTTGCCCCCCCTATATACATACCAGGTCTTTTTCGAACTGCCTCTAATCCTTCTAATACTTGAATTTGCTCCGCATCATAGGCTTCTTCTATTGGTAAATTTTCTTCCATTGTCAATTCAATCACCTACATTTTCTTTGATTATCTATTCTTCGTCATTTATTTCTGAGTAGTTTTCTAACTTACTGATGGTGGACATCATACTTGCCCGTTTTTTTAATGTTAAAACAGATAATGAACTGTAATATACTTTATTTGTTGTAATTACGACAGCCTTTGCAAAGGTCTCATCCGTTGCTACAACTTGCCCCTTTGCTTTTAATTGCGTTAACATTTCTTCATTGATCGTGGAGGAATTCACTAAATTATAATCAATTATTCCAATCACTTCTTTAGATTGGATAACATGGTCATCTCCAATATGAATAAACATACTATCCCTACTTTTTATCCAAAATTTTTCCATTATTTATTCTAAAAATCTCTGCTTTTTCTAATGTTTTATGATGGATGCCATCGACACTTGTAGTCGAAACAAAGGTCTGCACTTTCCCTTCAATGGTATCTAATAAATGGGACTGCCTAAAATCATCTAATTCACTCAACACATCATCCAGAAGCAGAATTGGATAGTCATTTATTTCCTGATAAATAAGTTCAATCTCAGCTAATTTTAAAGATAATGCCGTTGTTCTTTGCTGGCCCTGGGAGCCATATGTTTGGACATTTTTCTCATTTACAAAGAAGAGAAGATCATCGCGATGTGGTCCAATTAAGGTTGTACCACGTTCGACTTCTTTATTTTCAATAGTTTTAAAACTATCCTGTAAAATAGTTAATAGTTGGTCTTTTTTTTCGTTTTCTGTTACATCAATCGTTGGAGCATATTGAAGGTGCAAATCTTCCAACCCTCTACTTATGCTTTTATGTATATCCTTTGCCCAGCCATGTAAACGTTTCATAAATAAAAAGCGTTTTTCCAAAATAATAACTGCATGGTCGATGAGTTGGTCTGTTAACACACGCAGCATTGTTCGATCATCATTTTTCCGCTTCTGTAATTGCTTAAGTAAATGATTTCTTTGTTTTAATATTTTGACATACTGACCCAAATGATAAATATAGATCGGTTTTATCTGGCCAATTTCCATGTCTATAAAACGTCTTCTAATCTGTGGACTGCCTTTGACAAGATTTAGATCTTCCGGGGGCAAACATGACAATATTTAAAGCCCCAATATAATCACTGAGACGTTTTTGTTCAAGGTGATTTAATTTTGCCTTCTTGCCTTTATTGGTAATTTGAATTTCCATTGGGAATTGCTGCTTGCGCTTTAATACACTACCTTCTATTTTAGCATAGTTTTGGTCCCAATGAATTAATTCTTTATCTTTTGTTGTTCGATGTGATTTGGAGAAACCTAATACGTAAATAGCCTCCATTAGATTTGTTTTCCCTTGTGCATTTTCTCCAATGAACACATTTATTTTATCATCAAAATTAACTGATAACTGCTGGTAATTACGATAATTGCTCAAATGTAATTGTTGTATATGCATTCGAATTTCCTTTCGAATTTATTGCTCACTTTTCTTAACCACGAATGTACCAACATCTTTAACAAAGACTGTATCCCCCCCTGGATAAAGTTTTTTACCTCGTCTTGTCTCAAACTCGTTATTTACATAGACACCATTTTCCTGTAAAAAAACTTTAATCATACCACCGGATTCTAAAATATTAGCTAGTTTGAGAAATTGTCCCAGTTGGATATAATCTGTTGATATTTCAATCTGTTCTTCCATGCTTCCACCTACTTTTTGAAAAGAGATATTGGTATTTAGTATAGCCCTTCTATCTATTTTACTAAACATTTGTTAAATAGAAAAGGAAACCTGCTAATTATTCTTTAATATATTCTATAAAAATAAGGGAAAGAGGAACAAAATAGATTGTTCCTCTTTCTTTGACGTCATTAAAAAGTTCTTACTGGTAAAATCAGCTGTAAAATTTGGTCATTATCTGTTGGTTTAATAATGAATGGACGCATCGCTCCGGTGAATTCAATTTTCACCTGATCGGTCTCCATAATTTTCAATGCATCTATCATATATTTAGAACTGAATGAAATTTTTAATTCTTCCCCCCCTTCTATTTTTTCTGCTTCTATTTCTTCCTCTACTTTACCAATTTCGGGTGAATTACTAGATATTTCTACTATTTGTTGTTCCTTTGTCTGTAGTCGAATGACATTATTATGATTATCCTTTGCTAATAATGATGCCCGATCAACAGCTTGAAGTAGTGTTTTCGTATCTACATAGAGCACTGTTTTACTTTCCTCTGGAATTAAACGAGATGTTTCTGGATATTTACCGTCTAATAATCGCGAAACAAAATATAGATGATGGGATTGAAAGGCAATTTGATTTTCTGAAATGCTAATTTGAATTTTGTCTTCTGTATCCTCTAATATTTTGCTTAATTCGTTTAAACTTTTACCGGGTATTACCACCTGTTCAAAAGGAAAAGAACTAATCTCATGATTCACAGGTAATTTATTTGCTGCTAATCGGTGACTGTCTGTTGCGATAAAATGTAAATGATCATTCTCTGCTTTAAGATTCACCCCCCTGTTAAAATTGGCCTGGTCTCCGAAGTGGAAACGGCAAATACAGTTTGTTTTATCATATTTTTTAATAAATTTATCGGTAATTCAAAATTAGTATCCGTTTCAATCGCAGATATTTGTGGATATTCATCCGCATCTTGTCCATTCAAATGAAATTCAGCGTGGCCAGATTGAATGGTAATCTGTAAATTTTCATCTGTAGTAATGATGACGGTGGAAGAAGGTAATTTTCGAATAATTTCAGGAAAGTATTTTGCATGCAGAATGATTTCACCTGCTTCTAATTCATCTATAAATTGAATGCCCTCTTCCTCAATTGGTATAAATGACTCAATCGTAATATCTGAATTACTTCCAGTTAGCGTAATACCATTTGCACTGGCCTGTATTTTTAATCCTGCTAAAATCGGAATCGCTGTTTTAGAAGAAATTGCTTTTGTAACATGTTGAATACTTTCCATTAATTTCTCTCTATTAATTATGATTTTCATTTTCATCCTCCTTGAGGAATATATTTATTTATTATTAATATAATACCGTAATAATAGTAATAGGGCCTGTGAATATGTGGATAAGTGGATAAGACTGTTATTACATAAAGTTATCCAGATGTGGATAAGGTGTTTATGGGTTTGTTTTAGTTATCCACATTATCCACAGGTTATTCTAGTCTTTTCCATTACATTGTTTTTAATTTCTCTTTAATATCTTCTATATCTCTACCTAATAATTGATCAGTTTCCATAAGTCTTGAAATTTTTTCATGGGCATGAATAACGGTAGTATGATCTCTTCCACCAAATTCTTCCCCCCCAATTTTAGGGAGTGAAAAGTCTGTCAGTTCCCTGGATAGATACATAGCAATTTGTCTGGGAAATGCAATAGATTTCGTGCGTTTTTTAGCTGTGAATTCTTCAAGCTTTACATTATATCTTTTTCCTACTTCTTCCTGAATATGGTGGATCGTAATCACTTTAGGTCTTGATGAAGGTATAATATCTTTTAACGCTTCTGCTGCTAATGATGCGTCTATATCTTTATTGATTAGGGAAGAATAGGCTACAACCCTTATTAAAGCTCCTTCTAACTCTCTAATATTTGTATCAATTTGATTGGAGATATATAACATCACTTCATTAGGCATGTCTAATCCTTCTGCTTTGGCTTTTTTTCGAAGAATTGCAATTCTTGTCTCCAGGTCAGGAGGAGTGATATCAGTAATTAACCCCCCCCATTCAAATCGCGAGCGCAGGCGGTCTTCTAATGTTGGTATTTCCTTTGGCGGCCGATCACTAGAAATAATAATTTGTTTATTCTCTTCGTGTAAGGTATTAAAAGTATGAAAAAATTCCTCTTGTGTTTGTTCTTTTCCTGCCAAAAATTGAATATCATCTATTAGGAGAACATCTACATTTCGGTATTTATTGCGGAAATTAACTGCTTTATTATCGCGAATTGAGTTAATGAACTCATTTGTAAATTTTTCAGATGATAAATAAACTACCTTTGCTGAAGGATTATGGTCCAATACATAATGACCAATCGCATGCATTAAATGTGTTTTTCCTAAACCAACACCACCATAAATAAATAAAGGGTTATATGCCTTAGCAGGTGCTTCCGCAACGGCTAATGAGGCAGCATGAGCAAATCGATTCCCTGATCCAATTACAAATGTTTCGAACGTGTATTTATCATTTAACATCGATTTAGGTGAAATCTCGTTATTCTGTACTGGGATTGTTTTTTTTCTTTTCATTTGTGTAAATTCTTCTGTTGTCTCATCCAGACTTTCTGGGATCACAAATTTAACTGTTAATTGAGCTCCGGTTAAATCATATAAGGCTTCAGCTATTATAGATGTATAGCGGGATTCAAGCCAGTCTCTGGTGAATTCATTAGGGGGGGTTGAAATAATGATAGTATCTTCCTTAAGCTGATCTACAGACGTATTTTTTAACCATGTATCATAACTTGGTTTACTTACTTTATCTTTGATTATCTCTATTGTATTTCTCCAAAGATCTTCAATATTTTCCACGATATACCCTCCTTTCGTGAGCTAAACACAAGTAAAATTTGTTTCTAATAACTTGTGGATAGTTAGACCCTGACAAAAAAGCGGAAAACCTAGAAATTAAGTTTTCCACATGGTTGTGTATAAACTAATATACAAGCTGTGAACAATTGTCCACACTTAATCCACAGACTGTGGATAATATTAATAGTGAATTTATTTATGCACAAACTAAAACACAAATATAATATCAAATTTAGCCGATTAATGCAATGATTTATAGAGAGTTATCCACAAGTTAGACAATATGTGTGTTTTTTTCTACACAGGTTCTTATTTTGTGGGTAATTTGTCGATAAAGGTAAGAATAAGTAGTTTTATGTAATCACGGTTATCCACAGGTGGTTGTTATATAACACTTATAATGAAAACCTGTTATAATACAGACGGGTAATTGAGACTTAGTAAAAAAAGCTACTGATAGCATATTTTTTTTTGAAATGGCATTGACATTTATCTTTAGTTATAAGTATAATGAGGAAGACTGTCTAATCGATTTAGATTATAAATTCCTCAGGGAGGTGCATATATAGTGAAACGTACATTTCAACCAAATAACCGTAAGCGTAAAAAAGTTCATGGATTCCGTGCGCGTATGAGCACAAAAAACGGACGTAAAGTTCTAGCTCGTCGTCGTCAAAAGGGTAGAAAAGTCTTGTCTGCATAGACCACTGATACACTCAGTGGTCTTTTTTCCATGTAAGGCAATATGGAATAGATAGTATGGTTTGCTTTAATGGAGGATCGACGATTATGAAGAAAGCATGGAGAATTAAAAAAAATGGCGAGTTTCAGGAAGTTTTTAAACAGGGTGATTCTTTTGCTAACCGACAATTAGTTATCTTTTATTTACATAGAGATCAGCAACAACATTATCGAGTCGGTTTATCTGTAAGCAAAAAGATTGGTAATGCGGTCGTGCGTAATCAGGTGAAGCGCTATATTAGACAGGCATTTCTTGAAATGGATTTAAACATTAAAAATAATTATGATATAATTATTATTGCTAGAAAACCTGTAAAAGAAATGGATTTTCACGGAATAAAAAAAAGTGTGAATCATTTATTATATAAAACGAACCTTTTGCTGAAAAATAAGTAGTTTATTTATTTTTCTATCATTATTGCTAGCTTGTTGTTAGATAATAGTGGTAAAATAAAAAACTATAATAACGTAAATGTGAAGGAATTAAGGAGGAAAAGCATGCGTAAGAGGCTCCTAATATTACTGGCCTTAGTGGGTGTAGTACTTTTATTATCTGGTTGTACTGAAATAGATCAGGATATTACCTCAGAAAGTGAGGGAATATGGAATAAATATTTTGTATTCCCACTATCGTGGCTGATTGTTAATGTAGCAGAATTTTTTAAAGCAGAATATGGATATGGTTTATCGATTGTGATTGTCACTATTTTAATTCGTTTTGTTTTATTACCACTTAATATAAAACAATTAAAAAGTTCAAAAGCAATGCAGGCGATTCAGCCGCAACTTCAAGAAATTAGAGAGAAATACAGTTCTAAAGATCAACAAACACAGCAAAAATTACAACAGGAAACCATGCAGTTATTCCAAAAGAATGGGGGGGTTAATCCATTAGCTGGGTGTTTACCGATTATAGTGCAGATGCCAATTCTGATTGCATTCTACCATGCAATCATGCGAACAGGTGCACTCGATGGACATCAATTCTTATGGTTCCAATTAGACTCGCCAGATCCTTATTATATATTACCGGTTTTAACTGCCGGCTTCACCTATTTACAGCAAAAGTTGATGATGGCTGGTACAAGCATGCAACAAAATTCTATGATGCCTCAGTTGACAATGATGCTTTATCTTATGCCGATCATGATTGGGGGTCTTTGCGATTTTCTTCCCATCCGCATTGGCATTATATTGGGTAGTAGGTAATATCTTTATGGTATTGCAAACATTATTAATTAAAAACCCAATGATGAAAAAGAATGAGGCTGCTACAGGAGGAAATAAATAGTGAGACAAATAACTGCTAGTGGACAAACATTGGAAGAAGCGGTCCATTCAGCATTGAAGCAGTTAAACATCACAGAGGACCAAGCGAAAGTCGAGATTATTGATGAGGGAAAGAAAGGTATTTTTGGGATATTTGGGTCAAAGCCTGCTGTTGTTAAAGTGATGAAAGAGGAAGATCCAGTTGAAAAGCTTCAAAAATATTTGAAAAATATCATTTCTGAATTTGATATTGAGATAAATATCGATATGAAGGTGGAACAAAATGTCGTGACGTTTCAGTTGTTAGGAGAAAGAATTGCATTATTAATTGGTAAGCGTGGACAAACATTAAATGCGATTCAGTATCTTGCACAACTTGCTATTCATCGATATGCTGATAAATACTATACGGTTATTGTTGATGCAGAAGGTTATCGGGATCGAAGAAAAGAGACATTAATAGTTTTAGCAGAACGATTAGCGGATCGTGCTGTCAGAACTAATAAACCTGTAAAAATTGAACCGATGCCATCTTATGAACGTAAAATCATTCATACGGCATTACAACGACATAAAGCAATCGAGACGGATTCACAAGGTAGTGAACCAAATCGTTATGTTGTCATAAAACCAAAATAATCTTCCAAAAAAACACGCGTAATCTTAAATAGATTGCTCGTGTTTGTTATAAATTAGTAAAGTATATAAGCATTGCCATTCCAGTATTTATATTTTGAACGACTACACTTAAACTAACGAGCAGTAATGTTCAATAAAGGTAGGTGTTAATAATGAGTAGGACACTTGTTATATATAATGAGCGTGAGAGACAACTTCACACAAGACTTATAAAATGCCCTAATTGCGACTATGAATATGAGGGTGATTTTACATCCTGACAACATTGTGGGAAGAGGAAATCAAAGTAATATGTAAGGAATAGTGTTCAACTAAAAGGAGCTTATATTGAACAAGTAATTTTTCAATTTCTATCTGTGATTAGATAATATTCACTTAATCTTATGATATAATATAAGTAATTATTTGAAGAGGCGATTTAATGGATAATGACCAGTTGCTTAGAATCATCTTAGAACGATTTGATAAAGTGGACATGCAGTTCAAAGAAGTATTAAACAGACTTGATAGTATAGAGAAAAGTCAGCAGGATGATGTTAAAGGAACATTACATTTAATATCAAAGAAGGTTGACAATATATTGTATGATGTTGATTATTTAAGTGAGAAAACAGGTAAACATGATACGAAAATAAATAATCTTGAGAAGAGAATCCAGTCTTAATGGAAAGGCTGGATTCTCTTATAATGCAGTTTGTGAAGAGGTACACTTAAATTAACGGGTGCTTTAGTTGAACAAACAATTGAAAATAAATAGGAGAAAAATCTCAATTATAATTGAATTGGTACTACAAAATACGGTTCAATATTAGGAAAGGTAAATCATCTGAAGTAATAATAAAGATAAGTTGTGCTTAACAGGTTTTTATTATATACCATGAATAGCATGTGAATAGTATTAAATTTAAAAAGTTATACACATGTGGACAAAATAATTTATAATAAAAAGTGAAAAATAAGTGTGGATATCTTTCCAATTGATAGAGATGTATGATATTCTAATATGTCGTGACACAATTTAAATTAATAAATTTGAAATATATATACTTTTTGTAATGGGGGGTGAAAAAATGGAGCAGGATACAATTGCAGCAATATCCACACCAATTGGCGAAGGTGCAATAGCAATTGTTCGATTGAGTGGAGAAGATGCTATTAAAATAAGTAATAAATTATTTGAAGGCAAAGACTTAGAAAAGGTAGCCACACATACTATCCAATATGGAAAAGTCATTGATCCGGCTACTGGAGAAATGATGGAGGAAGTAATGGTTTCCGTTATGCGGGCACCCAGAACGTTTACCAAAGAAGATGTTGTTGAAATAAATTGCCATGGTGGACTAGCTCGGTAAACCGTTTACTGGAACAAGTATTGTTACATGGGGCACGTCTTGCTGAACCAGGTGAATTTACAAAGCGGGCCTTTTTGAATGGAAGAATTGATTTATCCCAAGCAGAAGCTGTCATGGATCTAATTCGTGCTAAAACAGATAAGGCGATGAATGTTGCCTTAAAACAATTAGATGGAAAATTATCGAAGCTTGTGCACCAATTAAGACAAAAGTTAATAGAAACGGTGGCACACGTAGAAGTTAATATAGATTACCCGGAATATGAGGATGTCGAGGAAATGTCACACCAAATGTTGCGGGAAAAAACAAATGAAGTGTATCAGGAAGTAGACAAACTTCTAAGTATGGCAAGACAAGGGAAAATACTAAGAGAAGGAATTGCTACAGCTATTATTGGACGACCTAACGTTGGTAAATCTTCTCTATTGAATGCTTTTGTCCAGGAAACAAAGGCAATCGTAACTGATATACCAGGCACGACGAGAGACATTATCGAAGAATATGTAAATGTCCGGGGGGGCATACCATTAAGATTAGTTGATACAGCTGGAATTAGAGAAACGGAAGATATCGTAGAAAGAATTGGGGGGGTAGAACGCTCACGTCAAGCCTTGAAGGAATCGGATTTAATTTTACTGGTTTTGAATTATGGTGAAGCATTAACAGAGGAAGATCATAATCTATTTAAGGCCGTAGAAGGATTAGAATATATTGTGATTGTAAATAAAACAGACTTAGAGGCTAAACTGGACCTGGAAGAGGTAAAACAACTTGCAGGCAAACAAAAGGTGATAACGACAGCTTTAATTGAAGATAAGGGAATGGATACACTCGAAGAAGCTATTGCAAGTCTCTTTTTTGAAGGTGAGCTTGATACAGGTGATTTATCCTATGTATCAAATGTCCGCCATATTCAATTGTTACAAGAGACGCTATCGTCATTAACGGATGCGATCGATGCAATGGATGCAGAAATGCCAATTGATTTAATTCAAATAGATGTAACAAGAGCATGGGAATTGTTAGGTGAAATTGTTGGTGATACAATGCAGGATAGTTTAATTGATCAATTGTTCTCCCAATTTTGTTTAGGTAAATAACTGAAAATTTAAAAGGAGGATCAGCGATGACAACTTACGAAGCTGGTCAATATGATGTAATTGTAATTGGTGCAGGACATGCAGGGGGGGTAGAAGCTGCTTACGCTGCAGCAAAGAGAGGTGCAAAAACACTAATATTAACATTAAATTTAGATATGATTGCATTTATGCCATGTAATCCATCGATAGGCGGCCCTGCGAAGGGAATTGTTGTACGCGAAATCGATGCATTAGGTGGTTTAATGGGCAAAGTTATCGATAAGACATATATTCAAATGAGAATGTTAAATACCGGGAAGGGTCCTGCTGTTCGTGCATTACGAGCACAGGCGGATAAACCGTTATACATTCAGGAAATGAAAAAAACGTTAGAAAAAGAAGCAAATTTAACGCTTCGTCAAGGCATGGTAGAAAGATTACTTGTGGAGGATGGCAAATGTAAAGGCGTGATTACCGAAACGCGAGCACTTTACCGGGCGAAGTCTGTCATTATCACCACAGGGACTTTTATGCGGGGGGGACGAGTGATTATTGGCGATATTTCATATGAGAGTGGACCTAACAATCAGCGTGCAAGTGTGAAGCTTGCAGAAAATTTGGAGGAAAATGGTTTTGATCTTGTTCGCTTTAAAACAGGAACACCGCCAAGAGTGAACAGTCATTCGATTGATTATACTAAGACAGAAATTCAACCAGGGGGGGATGAAAACCCTCAACACTTTTCCTATGAAACAACGGAAGCAATTGTCGATCAGATTCCATGCTGGTTAACATATACAAATGAAAATACACATCAAATTATCAATGATAATTTAGGTCTATCTGCTATGTATTCAGGTATGATTAAAGGGACAGGCCCACGTTATTGTCCATCTATTGAAGATAAGATAGTTCGTTTTCATGATAAACCGCGTCATCAAATTTTCTTAGAGCCTGAAGGACGTAACACGGATGAAGTATATGTGCAAGGCTTGTCCACATCGTTACCAGAGTTTGTTCAAAGGGAAATTTTACGCAGCATTCCAGGATTAGAAGAATCAGAAATTATGCGATCTGGATATGCGATTGAATATGATTCCGTTGTCCCTACACAGTTATGGCCAACGTTAGAAGTGAAAAATATCGAAGGGCTGTTTACAGCTGGTCAAATTAATGGAACCTCTGGTTATGAAGAAGCAGCTGGCCAAGGTTTAATGGCTGGTATAAATGCTGCGGCAAAAGCATTAGGGGGGGAAGAATCGTTAATTTTGGATCGCTCTCAGGCATATATCGGGGGGGTTTTAATTGATGACTTGGTTACAAAAGGAACAAATGAGCCTTACCGTTTATTAACATCACGCGCAGAGTATCGCTTATTATTGCGTCATGACAATGCGGATTTACGTTTAACAGAAATCGGTCATCAAATTGGATTAATCTCTGCAGAAAGATATGCCCGTTTTGAGGAAAAGAAACAACTAATTGAAGAAGAGAAGGAACGACTAAGTACGCTTCGATTAAAACCAACAGAACAACTGCAGCAAATAATGGATTTAATTGGTGGCACACAATTAAAAGATGGAATCTTAGCCTACGACTTATTAAAAAGACCTGAAGTCACCTATCATGTGATCGATCAAATCGTACCTTCAGAGAAAGGGTTAGCAGCAGATGTGAAAGAACAGGTAGAAATTCAAATTAAGTATCAGGGGGGGTATATCGCTAAATCTAATCAACAAGTAGAACGAATGAAAAAAATGGAGAATAAATTAATCCCTGATCATATCGATTATGATGCGATCAGCGGAATTGCAACAGAGGCACGAGAGAAACTAAAAAAGGTAAGACCTCTATCAGTTGCACAAGCTTCCAGAATTTCGGGCGTTAATCCAGCAGATGTCTCTATTTTATTAGTCTATATTGAACAAGGAAATGTAGCTAAAGTATCGAATGAATAATAAAGGAGTGGCTAAATGAATCTCCAGTCTTTTCAAGAAAATTTGCAGGAAAAAGGTATTAATCCTTCAAACAACCAATTACAACAATTTGAAACCTATTATCACACATTAGTAGAGTGGAATGAAAAAATGAATTTAACAGCAATTACCGAAAAAGAAGAAGTATACGCTAAACACTTCTTTGATTCGGTAACGGCTGCATTTTATTTTGACTTTACTCAGGAATTACATGTGTGTGATGTCGGGGCAGGGGGCAGGTTTTCCAAGTATTCCGCTAAAAATTCTCTTTCCCCCCCATCTGCAAGTTACTATAGTTGATTCATTAAGAAAGCGAATTACATTCTTAAATCATCTAGCATCTGAATTAGAACTAGAGGGAGTATCCTTTTACCATGATCGCGCAGAGTTATTTGGGAAAAATGAAAAATTCAGACATAAATTTGATGTTGTAATGGCGCGCGCTGTAGCAAGAACATCAGTTCTGTCAGAATTATGCTTACCTTTAATTCGCACAAATGGTATGTTTATTGCAATGAAGGGTGCTCACATGGAAGAAGAATTAGCAGATGGTAAAGAAGCAATTGAGTTACTTGGAGGTAAAATTAAAAAGATAGAACATTTTCAGTTGCCTGAAAATAATGGAGAAAGAAATATCTTATTTATTGATAAAAAAAGGAAGACGCCAAAGAATTTTCCTAGAAAACCAGGTGTGCCTAATAAAAACCCACTATAATTATTTATTTTTAAAAATAAGGCATAAAATTTATCGCTTTTTGTATTTTTATGATAAAATGATAGTAACAGATTACTAGTTATGTTCCACGTGAAACATTTTGGAATATATAACGACTTCCATGACTTGCTTAAAACAATTATTTAAGCAAGTTTTCCCTTTTATATACTTTAAAGTAGATGACGAATTTTTTTTTTTGAATTTGTTGAAGCAGAAAAAAGGTGGTGTTTAATATGTTACACCCATTTGGTCGTATTTTTGGTATTGGCGATAAAGCTGAAGAAAACATCATAGAAGATACAAATAGTCTTCAGGATGAAGTGGTCTTTATTAACATTGATGCTATTGAGGCAAATCGTTTCCAACCAAGATCAATATTTAATGAGGAAAAAATTAAAGAATTAGCCCAAACGTTACATACGCACGGTTTGATCCAACCAATCGTTGTACGTCGAATTGAAAATGCTACAGATAAATATGAAATAATTGCTGGGGAAAGACGCTGGCGTGCAGCTAAAAGTCTTAATTGGGATAAGGTCCCTGCCATTATTCGTGAAATGACAGATAAGGAAACCGCATCTGTAGCGTTAATAGAAAACTTGCAACGGGAGGAACTGACGGTAATTGAAGAAGCCGCCGCATATGAAAAATTAATTCAGTTGCATGAATTAACGCAAGAGGCCCTGGCACAACGTTTAGGGAAGAATCAATCTACAATAGCTAATAAAATGCGCCTGTTAAAACTGCCAGAAGAAGTGCAACAAGCCATATTGAAAAAGCAGATTACTGAAAGACATGGAAGGGCTTTAATCATACTAAAAAACGAAGAGTTACAATTAAAAGTATTAAATCAAATCATCGAGAGAGATTTGAATGTGAAGCAAACGGAAGCGCAGATTGAGAGATTAATGACAGACAAGAAAAAACCCAAGAAACCACGTCAAAAGGGAATCAATAAGGATATGCGAATAGCGATGAATACGATCCGGCAATCCTTAGACATGGTATCTGATGCTGGTATAGATTTAGAAACAGATGAACAAGATCATGAGGACTTTTATCAAATTACTATTAAAATATCAAAGAAAAAATGATAAAACAAAGACCCATCTTTAATGATCAAAGAAGATGGGTTGTTTTATGAGAAAGTATAATTAATTTTAATATATAGTAATATTGATAGATTTTATTGAATCGATAGCACTATTTATTAAATTTTGCTAAAAAGAAATATTTATTTACTAGAAACAATGATAAAATAAAAATAAATGATAATGAAGCAAGAGGTAGGTGACACATCATGGCAAAAGTAATAGCCGTTGCAAACCAAAAAGGTGGCGTCGGCAAAACAACATCTTCCGTTAATCTGAGTGCAGGTTTAGCACATTTTAATAAAAAAGTATTATTAGTTGATATAGATCCACAAGGGAATGCTACTAGTGGTGTAGGGATAAATAAAGCAGATGTTAACCACTGTATTTACGATGTATTAGTGGATGATATTGAAACTAGTAAAGTGTGTATAGATACGGAGATTTCAAATTTAGATATTATTCCCGCAACCATTCAACTAGCTGGTGCGGAAATAGAACTCGTTTCTACTATTTCACGTGAAGTGAGATTAAAAAAAGCAATTGATAATATCAGAGATCAATATGATTTTATCATAATAGACTGCTCCATCATTAGGGTTATTAACTATTAATGCACTAACAGCCTCTGACACTGTCTTAATTCCGGTTCAATGCGAATATTATGCATTAGAGGGACTAAGTCAATTGCTAAATACGATTCGATTGGTGCAGAAACATTTAAATAAAGAGCTGATGATAGAAGGTGTTCTATTAACTATGCTAGATGCCAGAACTAATTTGGGTCTGCAGGTAATCGAGGAAGTAAAGAAATATTTTCAGGATAAAGTCTACCAGACAATTATACCTCGAAATGTTCGATTAGGTGAGGCACCAAGTCATGGTCAGCCGATTATAACTTATGACTCTAGATCAAGGGGTGCAGAAGTATATCTTGATCTTGCAAAGGAAGTGCTTGCAGATGGCTAGAGGATTAGGTAAAGGATTAGACGCTTTTTTCCAGGAATGGAGGAAAAAGATTCAGATAAGATAGAAGAGATCGAATTAAAAAAGTGCCGGCCAAATCCATATCAACCTCGTAAAGTCTTTGAAGCTGATGCAATCGATGAATTAAAAGAATCGATTCTTGAGCATGGCATACTACAACCACTTATTGTCCGTAAAAGTATCAGAGGCTATGAAATTGTAGTAGGAGAAAGAAGATTCCGTGCAGCAAAAGAAGCTAATTTAGAAACCGTCCCTGTAATAATCAAGGATTTAACGGACGAACAAATGATGGAATTAGCATTACTGGAAAATATCCAACGGGAAGACTTAACTCCTATAGAAGAAGCTACTGCCTATGAGCGACTGATTACGGAATTAGGCACTACTCAGGATCAGTTATCAAAGCGCCTCGGTAAAAGCAGATCACATATTGCGAATTTAGTGCGTTTACTAAGTTTACCGGAAGATATTATTACTCAGATAAATCATGGGGGGGCACTTTCAATGGGACATGGTAGAGCATTGTTAGGACTAAAAGATGAGAATCGAATGATACCAGTAGCAAAGCGTATAACTACAGAGAAGCTTAATGTCCGCCAGGTAGAGGCGTTAGTAAACGAACTAAATAATCATCAAATTAAACAAAAGAAAAAGAAAGAAAAGAAAGATGTTTTTATAACAGAAAAAGAAAATCATTTAAAAGACCTTTTTGGAACTAACGTTAAAATTAACAAAGGTAAAAGAAAAGGTAAAATAGAGATTGAATTTTTCTCTGAAGATGATTTAAATCGTATTTTGGACAAAATGGAATAACCATAAGGTCTGATTGTTTGCTAGTCAAACAATCAGACCTTTTCATTGTGAATTTTATGGATATGAAGGAGTAACGAAAATGGTGTTATTAGGGACATTAGTGAATGGTTTATGTATTATCATTGGAACAATTTTAGGCCTTATCTTTACAAATATTCCAGATAGAATGAAAGAAACCGCATTGCAAGGAATAGGATTAGTAGTAGCTATAATCGGAATTCAGATGGCCATACAAGCAGATAATGTTGTCTTAATTCTCTTAAGCCTTTTGATAGGCTCGCTTATTGGCACTGGTATCCAGCTAGAGGATAAGTTGAATATAATTGGGAAAAAACTTGAAACTAGATTGAATAAAAAAGGTAATGGAAAACGTAATTTAACAGAAGGCTTTGTAACTGCTACTTTAATATTTGTAATTGGTGCGATGGCGATTGTAGGTGCAATTGATGGGGGGTTTAAGGAATGATCATGAGGTTTTAATAACAAAGGCATTTTTAGACGGCTTTATGGCGATGGTTTTAACCACTACCTTAGGATTTGGAGTTGTTTTTTCTGTTATCCCTGTTATTTTATACCAAGGATCAATTGCATTATTAGCTGTTCAGATAAATAAATGGCTGCCACAACAGGTATTAGATGGTTTTATTAATGAAGTTACTGCTATTGGTGGCCTGTTAATATTAGCGATTGGGCTAAATATATTGAATATCACAAAAATTAAAATTGGTGATTTCCTGCCTGCTATCTTCGTATTTATTATCTTTTACTTTAGCTATTCATTACTTGTTTAAAGCTGTTTCGATTTATTATACTTTCTAAATAACCATTCACTTTACGGTTCAGGTTTATAAAGTCAAGCTTTGACGATAAGAATATTTATCACATAGGTTTGTCTCCTGTTGCATATTTTATTATATCTAAAGCTTTTTGGAGGCAAAAATATGTGGAAATCTGGAATGAAGTGGATGTTTTTAATCATTGGAACAATGGTTGGTGCTGGATATGCCTCTGGTCGTGAATTATGGCAATTTTTCGGTCACGAAAGTGGACTAGCCATTATTTTATTTACCATATTATTTATTTGTGCGGTAGCCATTACTATGAAAGTAAGCTATGCCAATCAAACAAAAAACTATTATAATTTATTAGAAATTTTGTTAGGTACCAAAATTGCCAGATTTTACGATGTATTAATCTTTTTTTACCTAATGTCCACTACAGTTATAATGATTGCTGGAAGCGGTGCGACATTTGAGGCTTTCTTTCTTTCTAAATGGATTGGAATTTTTTTTATCATTCTATTTATTATTCTGATATTCATGAAGGGAATTAATGGAGTACTTACCTTTAATGTAGCGGTATTACCTCTTTTAATGGTAGGCTTACTATCGATATTAGTCATATACTCATTGGATGAAAAACTTACCTTTATGATAAAACTGGATCATCAGGATAACTGGATGGCTGCCTTTACTTTCACTGCATTAAATATATTGTCCATTTTAGCCGTGCTTGGAGCGGTAGGGGATCAGATCAAGTCAAATGGGGAAATTATAATTGCTAGTATTGGCAGTGGCCTTATCTTGGGATTTACCTCGTATTTATATAATAACAGTCTCATCCAAATCTCGGAAATCATTATTTTATATGAAATACCATTGTTTGCAATTTTAAAGAATTATCCTGACTATACGTATATTATTATGACCGTCTTATTATGGTTCGCTATTTTTACCACGGCTGTATCCAGTGTTCTTGGTATCGTAACAAGGTTAGCCAGATTTATAAAATATAATATGTGGCAGATAGCATGTGTGCTGCTTTTTATTTTAACCCCATTAACAAAAATAGGCTTCTCTACCCTAATTGCTTTATTATATCCAATATACGGCATTGTAAATTTATATTTATTATGTGCTATCTTACTATTTCCATTTTATAAGAAAATCTAATATAATAATGAAAGAGTAGGCGTTGTTTTGATGAGGTGATAGGATGGAACGGAAACAATTTGAATTAAACGATATCGTAGAAATGAAAAAGTCCCATCCATGCGGAGAAAATCGTTGGAAGATAATTCGTATGGGGATGGATATTCGAATTAAGTGTGAGGGTTGTGGGCATAGTGTAATGCTGCCACGCAAACGTTTCGAACAAAAATTGAAAAAGGTACTCGTAAATGCTGAATAAAAAATGTTTCACGTGAAACAAATCCATTTTTTTAACAAGTGATTTCTATATAAAATGGTATTTTGGTATAGGAATAATCAGAAAATCAAGGACATCAATCCCTTGATTTTTGTTTTTTAATAACTTGTCAATTATTAAAAGTATCACTATAATTGGTATGACTGAAACGTTCATATGGACGCAATCCTTAAGGAGTGAAAGTTACATGGCATTAACAGCAGGAATTGTCGGTTTACCTAACGTGGGTAAATCAACATTATTTAACGCAATAACGCAGGCTGGAGCAGAATCAGCAAACTATCCTTTCTGTACAATTGATCCAAATGTAGGGATCGTAGAAGTCCCTGATCATAGACTTCAAAAATTAACAGAATTAGTAAACCCCCCCAAGAAAACAATTCCCACAGCATTTGAATTTACTGATATTGCAGGGATTGTTAAGGGTGCAAGTAAAGGTGAGGGGTTAGGCAATAAATTTCTTTCCCATATACGTCAGGTGGATGCTATTTGTCATGTTGTGCGTTGTTTTCAAGATGATAATATAACACATGTCTCTGGAAAGGTAGATCCCATTTCAGATATTGAAACCATTAATTTAGAATTAATTTTAGCTGACCTGGAAACCGTTTTGAAAAGAATTCAACGCGTAGAAAAATTGACAAGACAAAAGGATAAAGAAGCAATGGCAGAATTTGAAGTGCTCTCTAAACTAAGAGACGCATTTGAAGAGGAAATACCTGCTCGCGCAGTCGAATTCACTGAAGATCAACAAAAACTAGTAAAAGGTTTCCACCTATTAACAAGCAAATCAGTATTATATGTAGCAAATGTTGGTGAAGATGAATTATTAGACATAGATAATAATAAGTATGTGCAGCTTGTAAAAGAGTTTGCCGAAAAAGACGAGGCGAAGTTTATCGTTATTAGCGCAAAGGTTGAATCTGAAATAGCTGAATTGGATGGCGAAGAGAAAGCAATGTTTCTTGAGGAATTGGGTATTGCTCAATCAGGTTTAGATCAATTGATCCAAGCCACCTATCAATTATTGGGATTTGCAACGTACTTTACTGCAGGTGAACAAGAGGTACGGGCCTGGACATTTAAGAAAGGGATCAAAGCACCTCAAGCTGCAGGAATTATTCATACTGATTTTGAGAAAGGATTTATCCGCGCAGAAACAGTCTCCTATGAGGATTTAGTGGAGGCAGGCTCTGAACAGGCAGCTAAGGAAAAGGGTAAAGTAAGGTTAGAAGGTAAAGATTATTTGGTGAAAGATGGAGATGTGATGCATTTCCGTTTTAACGTATAATGAAATTACTAAATTAATATTTGCATTATTATTGAAAAAATGATAAAATAATTTATTGTGAGTAATGAGACTATTATTCCTTGCTCTATTTATAAAATAGAGCCGCCAAGACCAAAAGGAGGTGTAAACGGATGAATAAATACGAAATCATGTACATCATCCGCCCAGATATCGAAGAGGAAGCACAGAAAGCTTTAATTGAGCGTTTTAGTGGTTACCTTACGAATAATGGTGCGGAAATTGAAAAAGTTGAAGAAGTAGGTAAGAAACGTCTTGCTTATGAAATCAATGATCACCGTGATGGATACTACGTAATTATTAAATTTGCTGGTGATGAAAAAGCAATTAACGAATTTAATCGTCAAGCGAAATTCTCTGAAGACGTTATACGTTACATGGCAATTCGCGAAGACGATAAATAATAAGGAGTGGTTCTGATGTTAAATCGTGTCGTGCTTGTCGGCAGGTTAACGAAAGATCCTGATTTGCGTTATACACCAAATGGCGTAGCGGTAGCCAATTTTACAGTAGCTGTAATAGACCTTTTTCCAATCAGCAAGGGGAACGCGAAGCAGACTTTATTAACTGTGTTACATGGAGAAGGCAAGCAGAGAATCTTGCTAACTACATGGGCAAAGGAAGTTTAGTCGGTGTAGACGGCCGAATTCAAACCCGTAACTTTGATAATCAGGAAGGTCAGCGAGTCTTTGTTACAGAAGTAGTAGCAGATTCCATCCAATTCCTGGAATCTAAAGGTGGATCTGGTGGTGGACAACCTAACCAGGGATCTCAAGGATATAATCAAAATCAGAATCAGAACCAACCGAGTCAAGCAAACCAGAATCAATATAATCAAAACAATAATAATAACAATAATCAAAATCAAAATAACCAAAATAATCAAGGAAATAACGGAGGCGATAGTCCGTTTCAGGATAGTGGAGAGCCGATCGATATTTCTGATGATGACTTACCATTTTAATCTAAAGGAGGTTTTTGATTATGGCAGCTCGTCGTGGACGCGCAAAGCGTCGTAAGGTGTGTTATTTTACAGCGAACGGTATTACACATATCGACTATAAAGATGTTGACTTATTAAGACGTTTCGTTTCTGAACGTGGAAAGATTCTTCCTCGTCGTGTAACTGGAACTTCTGCAAAATACCAACGTAAATTGACAATAGCAATTAAGCGTGCTCGTCAAATGGCACTATTACCATATGTGACTGAGTAATGATAGTAAAGGGCTTGGAGTAGTAAACTACCCCAAGCCCTTTTTATATAATGTGGATCTTCAGATCACGCTGATCCCTCAGGAGTCATAGTGGACGCCTCCGCTATGTAAAATTATACAATGAATGCGAGTGGTATGAAAATGTTCGTTTTTATGGCTGATTTAAACAACTTTATCTATAATATTACCCATAATTAATCATAAAACACGAACATTAATGAGGTTTTAGTTGTGATTCGTATTGACAATATCAATTAATTTGCTATGATAGAGAGAACATTTAATCAAATAGAAATGAAAAAGATTAAAAAGTCTAAATTTTCTTACTACATTTCTATTTATTAACTGGCAAAAGTGCTATAATGTTTAGTGTTGAAAGAATTTTCTTAAAAAAGCAAGAAGTATAAGTGAAAACATTCACGAAACAGGCTTTATAAGCTATAATGAACAATATATAAAATTAGTGGAGGGGGGGACAACTATGACATTTAAAGTTTTAATTAGTGATCCGTTAAGTGAAGATGGTATACAGCCATTACGTGAAGCAGATAATATTCAAGTAGACGTTGACACTGAGTTATCTCCAGATGAACTGGCTGAAAAAATTGGTGACTATGATGCATTGCTTGTAAGAAGTCAAACAAAAGTAACAAAAGATATCATTAGTAAGGCAAGTAAGTTAAAAATAATTGGTCGCGCAGGCGTAGGTGTTGATAACATCGATTTAAGCGCAGCAACAGAATATGGTGTAATTGTCGTAAATGCACCAGATGGTAATACCAACTCTGCTGCAGAGCATACGATTTCTATGTTGATGTCTCTATCTCGTAAAATTCCGCAAGCCTTTTTAGCATTGAAAAATGGCAATTGGGATCGTAAAACACATGTAGGGGGGGTAGAAATTAATGGGAAGACATTGGGTATTATTGGTATGGGCCGTATCGGTTCTGAAGTAGCATTTCGTGCAAAAGGTCAGCGCATGAATGTAATTGGCTATGATCCTTTTCTAACTAAAGAAAGAGCGGACAAGCTTGGTGTCGAATATGGTACACTTGATGATGTCTTTACAAAATCAGATTTTATTACAATTCACACGCCACTATTGAAAGAAACGAAGCATATTATTAATAAAGAAGCTTTTGCAAAAATGAAAGAAGGCGTACGGATCATTAACTGTGCACGTGGTGGTGTACTTGATGAAGATGCTTTATATGAAGCCCTCAAATCAGGAAAAGTTGCCGGTGCTGCGCTTGACGTATATGAAGAAGAACCAGCTGTAGATAACCGCTTATTTGATTTCCCTGAAGTGATTGGAACACCACACTTAGGTGCAAGTACGGTAGAAGCACAAGAAAATGTTGCGATTGATGTAAGTCATGATGTGGTAAGGTACTTCACAGAAGGTGTCGCAAAAAATCCTGTTAACTTACCATCTGTACCAAAAGAAATCATGAGTAAAATTGAACCATACTTCTACTTATCAGAAAAATTGGGTACTTTCTTAACTTATTTGGCAACAGATGCTATTGAAGAAATTAATATTTCCTATTCCGGTGAATTATCTGAACAAGAAGTAGCTCCAATCACACGTAATACGATTAAAGGGTTGCTAAAACGTCACTTAGGAGACCATGTGAATGATGTGAATGCATCTTATTTAGCAGAAAAACGTGGTATTCAAGTAAATGAAAACAAAACTTCTGCCGTTAAGGGTTTTACAAACCTATTAAAAGTAGAAGTAAAAACCAAAGAAGTGACTCGTTCTGTTGCAGGTACATTACTGAATGGCTTAGGACCACGTATTGTACAAGTTGATGCATACAGTGTTGACTTAGTACCAGAGGGGGGAATCTAGTGGTTATTAAGCATAATGACCGCCCGGGTGTTATTGGTAAAGTAGGTAGCCTGCTTGCTGAAAAGGGAATTAATATTGGCGCAATGCAAGTAGGACGTACTGGCGTTGGCGGAGAGGCAATTATGATTTTAACCGTCGATAAAAGCCTGGAAGATGCAGATGTTGAAGCATTAAAACAATTAGATGAAATTGAAAAACTAACAGCTATGGAACTTTAATTCCATAACAAATAGCATAAGAGCACTCCGATATGGCTTTCGCTAGTCCATTTCAGGAGTGCTCTTTCTATTTATCGCAAAACTTTATTTATGAAGTAATTCAAACAAGTCTTCTAAATGGCTGATTTCATAGGTCGGTTTAACTTCTGTTGCTTGTTTATTGTCACGGTTAATCCATACACTTTTAATGCCTGCACGGTTAGCTCCTAGGATATCTGTCATTAAATTATCACCAACCATTATTGCCTCTGTCCTGGAGACATCTGCCGTCGTTAATACATGTTCAAAAATACTCGGATCCGGTTTCCCTTTACCAAAATCTCCGGAGATTATAATATGATCAAAATAATCGTTTAATTCTGGGGGTGATCGATAATTTTGTATGCTGTAATTCCGGTGATCCATTCGTTAACATAATTAACTGGTAGTTTTTTTCAATTTCTCTAAAATAGAAAATACTTCCTCAAAAACAAACGGATTTTCTTTCCGCTTGATAGGGAATTGTTCTCCTAAATAGGCACCAAATTCTGAATCGTCAATTCCGAGTCGATATAGTCCTCTTGTCCAAGCATCCTTCCGGTAGTTAGGGACAATCTCGGCCATTTTTTTAAAATAGGTATGATCGTCTAAAAAATTACCCCCCCATAATCCTTCGAAGGGATTGATACCAATCATTTGAGTGAATTCATAGGTTTCATAGCCTTGATATAGCTTACGGGCTTCCTCTCTCACAGCTTCTTCTAATTTTTCGGGATCAAGTTGATATTTTTTCTGCGCAAGTTGACACGTTTCTTCAAAGGCTGTCTTTACACTCTTTTTGTCCCATAGAAGGGTATCATCAAGGTCAAATATTATCGTTGTTATCATAGTTTATTTCCTCCTGTTTAGCTGGTATTGGACAATAATAATCAGTGTCTATTATTTTATCATAGTACTGCTTATCAGTGGTGAACAAATAGGCAGACGATCAAAGTCTTGATTTTTAGTTGCTTTGATTTGTCGGTAGTAGGAGTATCGTATATAATTAGGTTATAAAAATAGGAAAAGCACAGCACTTTCTTGCTGTGCTTTTTCCATCAAAGATGAGTAACAAGTTAAGCGCAAGCATCTGTTGGAAAGAAGGTGAAATGTAGATGGTCCCCAAATCAATTAAAATAGATTTTTTCTTATATATCGGATTATTTTTCTTGCTCGTGTTAGCAGCCATATTTATTCCTTTCCTATCGGGATTTATGATCTTTTTGCTTCCGCTCCCTATTATATTAGTAATGAAACAATATCAACTAAAGTGGGCAGCAATTGCAATGGGAATCATGTTCGTATTTTCCTTGTTTGTTTTTCCTTATTTCTCTATACCTCTAACTGTATTAGCGTTAATTAGCGGGGGGGTATGATAGCATGTTCGATTGTAAAGGCACAGCATCCTTATGAAACATGGGCGAAGGGTACTGCAGGATATGCATTAGGTTTAGTGCTGATTTATATGTATATTGAGATGATTGTACAATTTTCGATTACGGATTATTTGGAGACCACCATTGACGACTCATTGCAGATGACAGAAGATTTATTTCAGAGTATTGGGATGGGTCAGCAGGATTTTGAATTAGTTCGTGAGCAAATGATGAATGTGTTACAACTGCTGCCGGTAATTTTAGTAGTAGTATCGATGGCTTTGGCGATTTTGACACAATGGATAACCTATAAGATTATGAACCAATGGTATAAGGAACAATTATATTTCCCGGCTTTTCGCAAATTACAATTACCTAAAATTATTTTATGGATCTATTTCCTTATGTTAATTATTTCCCTTTTTGTGGCGAGTGATTATTCAACAACTGCTTCCGTTATCGTTTTGAATGTATTTCAATTAGGAGGAATCCTAATCGCCCTGAATGGTTTATCCTTTGTATTTTTTATAGTCATACGAAACGTAAATCAATGGCATTACCTGTTCTAAGTGTTATATTCGTCATACTTTTTCCTGTGTTAGGTCTTTATTTGATGAGAATCTTAGGTATAATTGATTTAGGATTTGAATTAAGAAAAAGAATGGCAAAGTAAAGAGGACTTTGGTTAGGAGCTGAACAAATGCCAAAATTAATGGATAAATCAGTAGTGATGGGACGGCATATAATTGCTATTTATATATTATCATTTGTGTTGCTTATCTTCCTGTTTTATTATCATTGGATTCTAGGAATTATAATAGCTGTTTTGTTTACCATATCATTATATTATAGCTTCCAACGAGAGCGAAAACTAGTGGATCAGACAGAGGCATATATCTCTACGCTCTCCTATCGGGTTAAAAAAGTTGGGGAGGAAGCTTTATTAGAGATGCCAATTGGTATTATCCTATATGGTGATGATTATCAAATCAAATGGTCAAATCCGTATATGAGTCAATTTACGGAAGAAGAGACCTTGGTTGGCGAAAACTTAGAAGTATTGTCAAATGATATAACATCCATTTTAAAAGATGAGAAAGAGATATTTTGGCTGACAATCGATGAATATGATTTCCAAGTCTATAATAAAAGAGAAGAACGTCTATTATATTTATTTGATCGAACGAAACAAACGGAATTACAGTGTTTATATCAAAATGATAAAACAGTATTAGGGATTATCTTTTTAGATAACTATGAAGAAATTAGCCAAAATCTAGACGATACAGCGAAGAGTCACATCAACTCACAAGTAACATCTACTCTGAATAAATGGTCAAACGAACACGGAATTTATCTAAAACGGACATCACAGGAGAGATTCCTTGCTGTGATGAATCAGAGAATATTGTCAGAATTAGAGGATATTAAATTTGAAATATTAGATGAAGTGAGAGAGTTAATAACCGATAAGAATATTCCACTCACATTAAGTATAGGTATTGGCCTGGGTTGTGAGACATTACCTAATTTAGGTGAATTGACGCAATCAAGTCTGGATTTAGCCTTAGGCAGAGGTGGGGATCAGGTTGTAATTAAAGATGATGAATCAGGGAAAGTGCGTTTTTATGGTGGTAAAACGAACCCAATGGAAAAGCGAACACGAGTTAGAGCACGAGTTATCTCCCATGCCTTGAAGGAATTAGTAAAAGAAAGTGATCAAGTATTAGTAATGGGGCATAAAGCTCCTGATATGGATTCGATTGGAGCATCGATCGGTGTCTTAAAGATAGCACAAGCAAATGATATCGACGGATATATCGTGTTAGACGAAAATGATATTGATACAGGTGTCCAGCGGCTGGTAGAAGAAATGAAAGAGAATGATGAACTTTGGTCTCACTTTATTGATCCTGACTCTGCCTTAGACATTGTTACGAAAGAAACCTTGCTTGTCGTTGTTGACACCCATAAACCTTCATTAGTACAAGAGGAAAAATTAATTCAGAAAACAGAACATGTGGTAGTTATCGACCATCATCGACGTGGTGAAGAATTTATCGATCATCCTATCTTAGTCTATATGGAACCATATGCATCGTCTACCGCTGAGCTTGTGACAGAATTGCTGGAATATCAGCCAGGTAAACTGACATTAAACATGTTAGAATCGACAGCGTTATTGGCGGGTATGATCGTAGATACCAAAAGTTTCACATTGCGAACCGGATCCAGAACTTTTGATGCAGCATCCTATTTACGTTCAAAGGGTGCGGATACGGTGCTGGTCCAGAAATTCCTTAAAGAAGATTTGGATATTTATGTGAAACGCAGTAGACTTATTGAAAACACAAATATTTATCGGGGTAATATTGCAATCTCTGTCGGAAATTCCAGAGAAGCTTATGGACCAGTTGTGATCGCTCAGGCTGCAGATACTCTGTTAACGATGACAGGCGTGGAAGCGTCCTTTGTCATTTCAGAAAGAAAAGATGGACGAATTGGAATTAGTGCCAGATCATTGGGTGGTGTCAACGTTCAAGTTATTATGGAAAAAATGAACGGTGGTGGTCATTTAACGAATGCCGCTACACAGTTAGATGACATGGCAGTAATTGATGCTTATGAATGGTTAAAGGACATTATTGATGAATATTATGAGGGAGGAAATTCAGAATGAAAGTAATATTTACGCAGGATGTAAAAGGAAAAGGAAAAAAAGGGGGGGACGTTAAGAACGTTTCAGATGGGTATGCAAGAAACTTTTTGTTAAAAAATAACATGGCAGTGGAAGCAAATCACGGTAATATGAAAGCACTGGATGCAAAGAAAAAGAAAGAACAAAACCTGGAACAAGAAGAAGTAGACGAAGCGAAACAACTGCAAGAAAAATTAGCAAATCTAGAAGTGAAATTAACAGCAAAATCGGGGGGGGAAGCAGGTCGTTTGTTTGGTTCTATTACCAGTAAGCAAATTGCAGAAACCTTAAAAAAAGACCATAACATCAGCATGGACAAGCGCAAGATTGAATTAGATCAGCCCATTCGTGCTTTAGGCTATACGAATGTTCCCGTAAAAATTCATCCAGAAGTAACAGGAATGATCAAGGTACATGTTGTAGAAGCGTAATGAAATGGGGGAGTTTTTCGTGCTTCCCTTTTTTTATTCTTATAATGGGTTGAAGCAGTAAGAAGGAGTGCAAGGATATGGCAGATGCAATACAAGGGCGAACGCCACCACATAATATTGAAGCAGAACAAGCGGTGCTGGGGGGCCATCTTTTTAGAGCCGGATGCAATTTCAAGTGCTTCTGAAATATTAATCCCGGAAGATTTTTACCGTGCCAGTCATCAACAGATTTTTCGAGTAATGTTAGATCTTTCAGATAAAGGGGAACCAATCGATATTGTTACGACGACAACGTCTTTGTCCAATGTACAGCAGTTAGATGATGTTGGCGGTGTTTCCTATTTGAGTGACTTGGCAAATGCAGTACCTACAGCAGCTAATATGATTTATTATTGTCGGATCGTGGAAGAGAAATCAATCCTGAGAAGATTGATACGTACGGCAACGGATATTGTTACCGATAGTTATTCCAAAGAAGATGATGTTGAGGAAGTTCTCAATGAATCAGAGAAGCGGATACTGGAGGTCTCAAATCGTAAAAATGCATCCGCTTTTAAGAATATTAAAGATGTCTTAATGGAAGTCTATGATAATATTGATAGGTTGCACAAGAATGACGGCGGAGTGAACGGAATTGCTTCAGGCTTTCGCGACCTGGATTATATTACATCAGGCTTTCAGAAAAATGATCTGATTATCGTTGCTGCCCGTCCTTCAGTGGGGAAAACCGCTTTTGCCTTAAATATTGCCCAAAACGTGGCAATTAAAACAAATGAGAATGTGGCCATCTTTAGTTTGGAGATGGGTGCAGATCAGTTAGTTTCCCGGATGTTATGTGCAGAAGGCAATATCGATGCCCAACGATTACGAACCGGTTCTTTAGAAGAAGAGGACTGGGGACGTTTATCAATGGCAATGGGTAGTTTATCGAACGCCGGGATCTTCATTGATGATACACCAGGTATCCGGGTAAATGAAATTCGCTCTAAATGTCGTCGTTTGAAACAGGAACACGGAGTGGGATTGGTTTTAATCGATTACCTCCAGCTTATTCAAGGAAGCGGAAACGCCAAAGAGAACAGACAACAGGAAGTATCAGATATTTCAAGGTCCTTAAAGGGGGGGTTAGCAAGAGAATTAAATGTTCCTTTAATTGCTTTATCTCAGTTATCCCGTGGCGTCGAGTCGCGCCAGGATAAACGACCAATGATGTCTGACTTACGTGATTCCGGGAGTATTGAACAAGATGCCGACATTGTTGGTTTCTTATATCGTGATGACTATTATGACCAGGAATCAGAGAAAGAAAATATTATTGAAATAATTATCGCAAAGCAGCGTAACGGCCCAGTTGGTACAGTAGAACTAGCATTTGTCAAAGAATATAATAAATTCGTCGATCTCGATCACCGCTACCAAGCCGGCGATGTACCACCAGGGTGAAACATGTTTCACGAACGATATTAATATAAACAAAAGAATTGTTCGTATATACAATTGACATTGGTCATTATCGTTGGTAGAATTAGTTTGGAATGAATAAAATGATAAGGCGGAGGTGCCGTTTATGTCTTCAGTAGTAGTTGTAGGAACACAATGGGGGAGACGAAGGAAAAGGCAAGATCACAGATTTTCTTTCCCAAAACGCAGAGGTTGTAGCACGTTATCAAGGTGGTAATAATGCAGGACACACTATTAAATTTGATGGTATTACATATAAACTACACTTAATTCCCTCAGGGATCTTTTTCGATGATAAAGTTTGTGTACTAGGAAACGGAATGGTTATCGATCCGAAAGCAATGATAGAGGAATTAAAATATCTGCATGACAGGGATATAAGCACAGATAATTTACGAATCAGCAATCGTGCACATGTGATTCTACCCTATCACTTAAAATTGGATATCTTGCAAGAAGAGGATAAAGGTGTCAATAAGATTGGAACAACACGTAAAGGTATTGGACCAGCATACATGGATAAAGCAGCACGTGTAGGTATCCGTATAACTGATTTATTGGATAAAGAAACTTTCCAGGAAAAATTAGAAAGTAATCTTAAAGAAAAAAATCGCCTGTTTAAAAAAGTGTATGAAACAGAAGAACTGAAAATAGAAGATATTTTAGAAGAATATTACGAATACGGTCAACAGTTAAAAAAATATGTTGCTGATACTTCGGTTGTATTAAATGAAGCGTTGGATGGTGGACGTCGGGTCCTATTTGAAGGAGCCCAAGGTGTAATGTTGGATATTGATCAGGGAACCTATCCATTTGTAACATCCTCCAATCCGATTGCTGGTGGAGTGACGATTGGTTCAGGAGTAGGTCCTTCTAAGATTAATCATGTTGTAGGTGTGTCAAAAGCATATACGACTCGCGTTGGCGATGGTCCGTTCCCAACTGAATTACACGATGAAGTGGGTGACAAGATTCGTGAGATTGGTAATGAATATGGGACTACAACAGGTCGACCTCGCCGTGTCGGATGGTTCGACAGTGTCGTTGTAAGACATGCACGTCGAGTTAGTGGTATTACTGACTTATCTTTGAATTCTATTGATGTATTAACAGGAATCGAAACATTAAAAATATGTACTGCATATAAATATAAGGGAGAAATCATGGAAGAATTTCCTGCAAGTTTGAAAGTTCTGGCAGAATGTGAGCCGATATATGAAGAACTGCCTGGCTGGACAGAAGATCTAACAGGTGTGAAATCATTGCATGAATTACCTGAAAATGCCCGACATTATTTAGAGCGTATCTCACAGTTAACAGGGATTTCGCTTTCCATCTTTTCTGTGGGGGGGCCAGACCGTTCTCAAACGAACATTGTAAGAAGCGTATACAGCTAAATAAGAGTAAGTTAAAAAGTCACTCAAAATTATATTAGAGTGACTTTTTTTGTGTTTTCATGTAAATTAATGGGTTTTATTATACAGTTGTATTACATTCCTATTAAAACCATTTAATTCGTAAGAAGGATATGATAGATTAATTAAAGCGGAAACACTCGAATTAAAGATAATATAAAAAAAGTATGTTTTGGGGGTTATAGGAGGAAGCAAAAATGCTAGGGAATGTAAAAGGATATGTAAAGCATCTAACGGTTGCTAGTGTAGTAGCTTTAGGTCTTACATCACAGATAGCGTTCGCGGACGACACAGAGCTAACCAATGTTTATCACGTGTATGTAGACAATGAACACGTTGGTATTGTAGATCAAAAGCAGGTAGTAGAGAAATATATTACGGATACAATCTCTCATCATCAAGGAGAGAATAATTATACATATACCATAAACGAGAAGGTTTCCTATGTAACAGAGCAAGTATTTTCCTCAAAGGCAGATAATCAGGAAGTGCTAGATTATTTAGAGGAAGAGATTACAATAGGTGTCGAAGCACAAGCATTAAAAATAGGGGGGGATAAAGTAGTTGGTTACTTTTCTGAACAGGAAAAAGCAAATCAGGTAATTCAATCCTATAAAGAAAAATACGTTAGTTCCGACATATTAGAAAAATTAGATAATGATTCAGCAGAAACGGAACCATTATCTGCAGGAGATTCTAATATTATAGACGTATCACTTACGAAAGAAGTTACATTTGAAAAATCAAAAGTTGCTGAAGATAAGATTTTAACCGTAGAAGAAGGTCTTACATTACTTGAAAAGGGCACACTCGAGAATAAAAAACACATCGTGAATGCTGGCGAAGTGTTAGGGTCGATTGGAAGTAAATATGACTTATCAATAGATAAATTACTAGAATTAAATCCAAATTTAAATGCAGATTCTGTCATTCAAATTGGTGATGAGCTGAATGTGACAGCATTTGAACCATATGTCGAAGTAAAAGTAGTAGAAGAGAAGTTAGAAGAAGACAAAATTGCTTTTGAAACAGAAATAGAAGAGTCAGAAGATATGTATAAAGGTGAAGAAGAAGTGAAGCACGAGGGCAAAAATGGTACCGTGGAGACTCATTATCGTATTGAAAAAATAAACGGTAAAAGTGTTGAAATGGAAATTTTGGCTGAAAACATTACGAAGGAACCTACTAATAAGGTAATTGTAAAAGGCACAAAAGTTGTATCATCCCGTGGTTCGGGAAGCTTTCAATGGCCTGCTGTTGGTGGCACTATCACCAGTCATGTTGGCGAAAGATGGGGTTCTTACCATAAAGGGCTTGATATTGCAGGTGTCAGCAATCGTTCGATTTTAGCAGCCGATAACGGTACTGTAACTTCTGCTGGTTGGGACAGTGGCGGCTATGGAAATAAAGTTGTGATTAACCACAATAACGGATACCGTACAGTTTATGCGCACCTTGCATCAATTGATGTTTCATCTGGACAAGTAGTGGAAGCAGGACAAAAAATCGGTGTGATGGGTACGACAGGATTTTCTACAGGCATCCATTTACACTTTGAAGTATACAAAGATGGCTCCCTTGTAAACCCGGCAACTTTGTATTAATTCTATAAATACAATACCCAAAACTAAAGATACCAAAACCCTTGTTACAGAAAAAAGTAGCAAGGTTTTTTAGAACGTTCCAGGTCGTATCTAATATATTGTTTCTAATTCCGTTTAAAATGATAGCAAAACGCTAGCGATACGATAAGACTTTTTTGTCAATTTCGGTTAGAATAGAATATGAAGGAAAATTATAATTTAAAAGGACGTGCTTTTATGAGTCAAAAAATATTAGTAGTAGATGACGAAAAGCCCATTGCAGATATATTAAAATTCAACTTAGAAAAAGAAGGATATGAAGTGTTGGTTGCCTATGATGGAAACAAGGCAATTGAATTAGCAACAACGAAAGATCCTGATTTAATATTACTAGATATTATGTTACCCGAAAAAGACGGGAATGAAGTATGTCGGGAAGTAAGAAAAACACATAGTATGCCAATTATTATGTTAACAGCAAAGGATGCTGAGATTGATAAAGTATTAGGTTTGGAATTAGGAGCAGATGACTATGTGACAAAGCCCTTTAGCAATCGGGAATTAATCGCAAGAGTAAAGGCTAATATAAGACGAATTCAGGTAGAACCAACTAATCAGAAACAAGAAAACGGCGATATTACAATAGGTACATTGGTAATTCATCCGGATGCCTATACGGTGACAAAAGACGGCCAATATATCGAATTAACCCATCGTGAATTTGAATTGCTTCATTATTTAGCACGTCATATTGGACAAGTCATGACAAGAGAGCATTTATTAGAAACGGTGTGGGGGGGTTATGACTATTATGGAGATGTAAGAACCGTAGATGTGACGGTAAGGAGATTGCGGGAAAAAATTGAAGATAATCCAAGTAATCCTTTATGGATTGTAACGAGAAGAGGAGTCGGCTACTATTTGCGAAATCCTGAACAGGAGTAATGATAAATGAAGAGAGTTAGTTTTTTTCAATCTATCCGTTTAAAGATTATCGTCATCCTTTCTTTATTTTTATTGCTTGCAATCCAAGTAATCGGCACGTATTTCGCAGAGCGGTTGGAAACCAGCTATATGATACCCATAAAGAAAACGTCGAGGATAGATTACAAGTGTTAACAGCTAACGTGGAGGAAGCGTTTGGTAAGGAAAGGTCGGAAGATGATGAAGGACCTACCCTCCAAGAAGAGATACGTGATATTACATCGAGGTATTATAGTGATCTTTTTTCTGATCTTAAAGTTATTGATTCGCAATTTCGTGTGCTGGGTTCCAATAGAATTGACATGATTGGGAAGAAGATTTCTGGGAACGGAAGTATTCGAATGGCCATTGTTCACGGGCAGCCAGATGATGAGGTTAGAAGGAATAGCGAAACCACTGATCGTGTATTAGTACGAACGATACCGATTATGGATAATGGGGTACCGGTAGGAGCAATTTATTCTGAAGCGTCAATCGAACAAGTTTATAGCCAGTTAGAGCAAATCAATCGAATTTTCCTTAATGGTACTATTTTAGCAATAATTGTATCAATTATATTAGGTATATTAGTGGCTCGGACCATAACAAAACCAATTACAGAAATGCGAAAACAAGCAATGGGAATGGCGCGAGGCGATTTCTCCAAGAAAGTTAATGTATATGGAACCGATGAAATTGGACAATTAGCGATTACATTTAATGATATGAATGATCGGTTAAAATTAGCCAACCAGACTACAGAGGAAGAGCGCCGAAAATTGAGCTCTGTTCTTTCCAATATGTCTGATGGAGTAATTGCAACAGACGAAGAAGGTAACATAACCTTAATGAACCACCCTGCTACACAATTAATTGGGATGACACTGCATCAAGCAAAGGGACAGCCTATTGTAGAAGTTTTACAGGTGGAAGATAAGGTCATCGATGCAAAGGAATTAGAAGAAGCAGGTTCCTTAACAATTGATTTTAGTGATGAAGAGCAGTTGTTTTTAATTAAGGCTAACTTTTCAATTGTACAGGATGAAGCAGGGAAATTTATGGGATTAATTACTGTAATTAGTGATGTTACCGAACAGGAAAAAGTAGATCGTGAGCGCAAGGAGTTTGTATCAAATGTATCTCATGAATTAAGAACACCTTTAACAACAATGAGAAGCTATTTAGAAGCTTTGACAGAGGGTGGAGCAATGGAAGATAAAGAGTTAGCTCCACAGTTTTTACAAGTGACACAAAATGAAACAGAACGTATGATTCGCTTGGTGAATGACCTGTTACAGTTGTCAAAAATGGATCATAAGGAAAGTACAATGTATAAGGAAAGAATTGATATCATACCTCTTTTTCATCACATTTTAGACCGATTTGATATGAATAAAGCAGCTTTAATTGATTTTGAACGCAAAATTCCTAATGAAGAAATTTTTGTGTGGGTGGATAAAGATAAAATCACACAAGTAATTGATAATATTATGTCTAATGCGATTAAGTACTCTCCAGAGGGTGGAAAAATAACTTTTCAAGTTGCGAAGGAAGTCCATCGACTGCGGATTAGTATTTCTGATCAGGGGGGGCTAGGTATTGCTGTGGAAAAACTTGATAAAATATTTGAACGCTTTTATCGTGTAGATAAGGCAAGGTCAAGAGAACTTGGTGGAACAGGTTTAGGATTAGCTATTTCCAGGGAAATTGTTGTTGCACATCATGGTCAGATTTGGGCTTCTAGTATTGAAGGTCAGGGAACGACCGTTTATTTTACACTACCGTTAGTCAATCGAAAGCGGGGGGGTAGTAGAAAATGAAAATAGAAGTGATGAAAACTGTACTATTGCTATTTTTAGTGTCCCTAAGTCTATTACTGACCTTAGGAATTTGGAACTATCAGGGGGATTATGAGACGTCGGGAAGCGATCAGGCAACATACTCGACGTTAAATGGAACAGAAGCGACTAAGAAAGAATTGATCCAACCTTCACAATTAGTGATACATGAACAAGAAGCATTAATGGGTTTTTCGGATAAGCAAGCAGAATTATCTGTTTTTAATGATATTCTTGAATGGTCTCTTTATGATTTTGAAATGATTCCTGAAAATGAAGAGTTCAAGAAAGATGAAAAGGAAAAAATGATTGAAATTATTTTTCCTGCTTCTATTCCTTCATATCTTATTAAGGAGTTATTTCACACAGATGATAGTATGTTAATTGATAGTCAATTTAACAGGATCTATTTAATAGCAGATAAAAATTTAACGAATCGACAAATTATTTTTGATAACAAGAATCAGGACGGAATCGATATTCGAGCAAGTATTCAAAATATCTCTCAAGTGGCAGAATACTTTGATCGTCTGGGCTTAGTCCACGATTTTACACCTTTATTATCAATCGAAGTAAATAATCAAAATAAATTCTATATCCCAAATCAACCGAATATTAATGGCAAAAAGTTTCGATACCAGACGTTTAATCTTGATTCCACAGATTTCCAGACAGTATTTTTCCCTAAGCCTGCAAATATTGTTAGCTCGCCTAATTTTGATGGGGGGGGCTAGTCTATAGTGATGGGTACAGGGAAATCGTTAAAAAGGGATTTGCTATGGAATTTACTAACTTCACTACTTCTGAAAATCAGCAAGAACAGGAAAATGCAGAGAATAATATCAGTAATCAAGCCGACTTTCTCCTTTCAAATTCGATCGAATATATTAATTCTCATGACGGATGGATAGGTGGAGAGGGGGGGATTGAATATCGATTATATAAGTTGAGTGAAATAGCTAATACGGTAGAATATCGAATGATTTATAACAATTATCCGGTATTTTCTTCCCACGGATTAGCATCAATCTCTGTCACCTACCAAAACCAGGAAGAATACATGTATAATCGACCGATAATGGAATTAACGACATCCTATGATCGAGCATCAACGAATTTACTAACAGGTACTCAATTAAAAAAATATTTAGAACAAAGTGACACGATTGCTTTAAAAGATATTTTGGATATACAACTCGGATATCGGATCCAGCAGGATGGGCAAATTTTCGATTTAATTCCGACCTGGTATATTGAAACTTATTCAGGTTGGCAATATGTCTCAAGTAATGTGACATCTAATAATCAAGGAGGGAATCCAAATGCAATGGGGGGGCAAATTAAAACACTTTTCATTCTTTGCTTTCTTGTCCTTGATGTTTTTTTGTTACATCATTTTATAAACAATTCACCGGATGAATATAAATTGACAGACGATATGCCCAGAGAAGAAAATGTTAAAAATAATGTCAATGGATTGGATAATATTCCAATAGAAACACCATCGGAACAAGCAATGCTATATGCACAACGCAAAGAACTAACCGAGTCAGATTTAGAGAAAATAGTGTCCCTTCCCAACCAAAACAGCCTGATTATTGATGATCATCTGATATTATCAGGCCTAAAAACGCCAGTTGCGATGAATGTTGAAGAACGGCCAGAAGCGCTCAGTGAATTAATTTGGAGTCTGGATAGCTATGATTATTTTGGAGAAGACGAACAATCCAATACTCATATCTTTTTCCAACGCATTGATCAACCGGTTTATTTCAATTTGAGTGGTGTGTTGCTAATTCATGAAAACGAAAAAAACGAAAGTCACACATTATGTGCAAACAGAATTAGAAAAGGTGGAGGAGTCAGCCATTCCAGAAGAGATTAATAAAGATCCCGTAGAGATATCGAAACCATTTGATGCTTTATTGGGACTGTATTTTAGTGAGGGGGAATATTGTCTCAGGAGATGAAATTACGGAACAGGTCACATTGGGTTATCATAACTTATTGCCATTACCTAATGGTGTTCAGGTGTTAGCGCCAACCTGGGAATTTGAAGTGAATAATAATGAATTTTTCTATGTGAATGCAATTGAAGGTCATTATGCAAAAAGAGAAATGGCAAGCTTTATTGAAGAAATGAAATTACTAATTGAAGAGTATTTTGCAGTATATAGCACTGCACAGATAGAGGCAACTAATGAAGAATGGCAAGAGCAGGATGTTGAAAATTTTGTTCAGCAATTACTAGAAAAATTTGAACAAAAAGATGGAGTGGAATAAGTAATGACGTTACATTTTAGTGTATTAGCATCCGGTAGTTCGGGAAATGCTTTCTATATAGGAACAGAAAAGGAAAAAATATTAGTCGATGCTGGATTAAGTGGAAAACAAATGACACGATTATTATCCGAAATTAATATCGATCCAGCTAGCATATCCAAAATATTAGTCACCCATGAACATAGTGATCATGTTAAAGGTCTTGGCATTCTTGCCAGAAAGTATAATTTACCAATCTACGCCAATGAAAAAACGTGGAAAGCAATGGAACATCTAATTGGAAAGATTGAGCTTGATCAAAAATTTGTTTTCAATATGGAAGAAACAAAGACCTTTGGAGACATTGATGTAGAATCCTTTGCAGTTTCACATGATGCTGCAGAACCCATGTTTTATACCTTTCATCATGATGGAAAAAAGTCGCTCTCGTAACAGATTTAGGATATGTTTCAGAAAGAATAAAGAAAACGGTCCAAGGTTCAAATGCACTTATATTTGAAGCAAATCATGATGTGGAAATGTTGAGAATGTGTCGCTATCCATGGAGTGTTAAAAGACGAATTCTAGGAGATAGTGGTCATGTTTCCAACGATGATTGCGCGCTGGCATTAAAAGATATTATAGAAAATGAAACAAAACGTATTTATTTAGCACATTTAAGCAAAGATAATAATATGAAGGAATTAGCGAAAATGTCAGTTGAAAATGGATTAACGGATTACGGCTTTCCGGTTGGTAAACAGTTAACCATACATGATACAGATGCAAAAACACCAACCCCTCTCTATGAAGTAGTCTAATCCTTCGTATCAAACGGATAAAATTTCACGTTTCTAACAAATAAGGCAGGTGAAATAAGGTAATGGGTTATTATGATGATCACTCGATGTCCCGAAGCAAGCCAAAAAAAAGTAATTGGCTTATGCCTTTTATAATAGGTATTGTGTTAGGAGCTTTTTTGTTTGCTGTTTTATTGCCTTCTTTAGTCAATAATCAGCTTCTTCCATATCAAATTGTTATAGGTGGTAAGGCGGATCCAGAACAACCGTTACAAAGTGATGAAGAAGACAATCTTTCCATGCCATCTGGTGTGAGAAATGTACAGGTCGATATTTCCACTAGGATTTCTGAGATTGTTACAGATGTTTCACCTGCTGTGGTGGGAGTTACCAATATCCAAACTCAGACCGATTTCTGGCAACAGGAAGAGTCGGGAGAAGAAGGTACAGGATCTGGGGGGGTAATTTATAAAATTGATGGGAATCGAGCCTTTATCGTCACCAATCATCATGTTATTCAGGGGGGGGCAGATCAAGTAGAGATTGTACTTTCAGATGAAACAAAGGTAGAAGCGACTCTCGTCGGTAGTGATCTCTATACGGATTTAGCTGTGATTGAAATGGATGCAAATTATGCAAGCAAGGTAATCGAATTAGGCAATTCTACAGACGTTCTTGTAGGTGAACCAGCGATCGCCATTGGTAATCCATTAGGCATGCATCTGTCAGGTTCTGTGACCCAAGGAATAATCAGTGGGAAACAAAGAGCCATTCCTCAAGACTTTAATATGGATGGAAGAGCGGATTGGCAGGCAGAGGTTATCCAAACAGATGCAGCTATCAATCCAGGTAATAGTGGAGGAGCCTTATTAAATATGGAAGGGCAGCTGATTGGGATTAATTCGATGAAAATTGCCCAGTCAGCGGTCGAAGGTATCGGTTTTGCCATACCAATTGACGATGTGATACCGATTATTGAAGAACTTGAACGAAATGGAGAAATCACGCGTGCTTATTTAGGAATTGAAGCATATTCATTAAACGATATTGCAAAAGTAGAGTGGGATCGAAGTTTACATCTTCCTGATAGTGTAGAGGGTGGTATTTATATACGGAGTGTTGAACCGATGTCTCCTGCAGATAAAGGTGGGCTAAAGGATTACGATGTTATTGTAAAACTCGATGATCAGCCGATTGAAAACATTGTAGACTTAAGAAAACACTTGTATTCTGAAAAAAAGTTGGTGAAGATTTAACGATAACCTATTATCGTGATGGCGAAGAACTGCAGACAACAGTTGGATTATCAACATTACCGAATTAAGTAAAAAGAGGTGTGGATAATATTTTAACAAGCAGTTATCCACACCTTTATGCACTTATTCACATCTTGTGGATACAAAAATAGACAAATAACTACATATGGTGTAGAACATTAATTCCTATACGATATATACAAAAAATTGTGAGTATGTGCATAACTTTGTGGATAACTTCGTTTTATAGCAAAAAGAAAGCGAAAAACCGTATAATTCTCTGCATTATAAACAAAATTGTGGATAAAATTTTAGTTAAAAATTGTTTCTTAATATGGAAGTTAGTATCTTTTAGTGAGACTTAGTAATGATAAGGGGGGGAGTCAGGTTATGTACAAGGAACCAATTTTCTTGCAACCAATTTTTCAGGAACGTATATGGGGGGGTGGACAAAAGTTACATACAGAATTTCATTATACGATTCCATATGAGTGCACAGGGGGGGAGGCCTGGGCAATTTCGGCACATGAAAATGGGCCAAGCAAAATCGTTAATGGTGAATTAAAAGGCAAAACACTTTTGGATGCATGGAAGGATCATGGCGAGTTATTTAATAAATCTGTGGATAACACAGAAGCTTATCCACTGTTAATCAAAATATTGGATGCTAATGATAAATTATCGGTACAAGTACATCCTAATGATCATTATGCCAGAGAAGTAGCAAACGAAGATTATGGTAAGACGGAATGCTGGTATGTATTGAGTGCAGAAGAAAATGCAGAATTAATCATTGGTCATCATGCACAATCGAGAGATGAATTAGAAGCAATGATTGACCAAGGTAAATGGGATGAGTTATTAAGATACGTGAAGGTAAAAACAGGCGACTTCGTTTATGTTCCAAGTGGAACGCTTCATGCGATTGGAAGCGGGATTGTAATACTTGAAACACAGCAAAGCTCAGACATAACCTATCGAGTATATGATTATGATCGTACAGACACGGAGGGAAATACTAGAGAATTGCATTTGCAGCAGGCAAAAGAGGTCATCACTGTTCCACATGGAACACCAGAATTAACACAAACTGTCGAGAAAAAACAAGGCTTAACGGCGAAAAAATTAGTTAAAGAAGAATACTTCACGGTTTACCATTGGGAGTTAGATGGATCGGTTGAATTAACGAGAGCAGCTGACTTCTTGCAGGTGAGTATGGTAGAGGGCGAAGCATCTATTACCGTCAACAACCAAAGCTTTCATATTAAAAAAGGAGATCACTTCATTCTTCCTGCTACTATTCAAGATTATCAGTTAGAGGGCCATGGAGAATTTGTTGTTTCTCATACGTCTTAAAGAAAAGGAATTCCAACTATTTGGGATTCCTTTTAACTTTAACTTTTCTGCATGATAATGGAACTTTTTCCGTTGGATATGGCCTAAAATGTTAACTTTATTAAGTTACTGTAAATGTTTAACAGCAGATATTCCTATTCTATATGACTTTATGTAAAATGATCATGGGTCAATAGAAGGGGGATAAATTGGTGATAAAGAAAAAAAGATCATTAAAGGTAAGAATATTTCTTAGCTTTCTCGTTTTTTTAGTGCTTTTTTTACTAAGCAGTACATGGAATTTCTTTAACTTCCAATCAATAGCAGAGAGTAACCGAGCAATAGATAAAGAGCATCTGCCAATGATTCAAACAGCAACAGGCAGTTATAAGCAAATGTATGAGGTAAACAACAAACTGCAGCAGATAGCAGGTACAACAATGGCTGTAACCATCAATACTTTAACTTCTGAGATTGAAAACCATCATAACAAATTAGATGCTAACTTAGACGAGATGGAATCCTACATTAGCACCATTCAAGCTGAAGAAATCATGGCTGCCTATCAGGCCTATATCCATGCATGGAATCAATATCAACAGGTAGGAGAGAATGTTATCACCGCAGCAGAAGAGAAACAGACTGCTGTAGCACAAGATGAATTATACAAAAGCATAGCCTTTTTTGAACGATCTACTCAAGAAATGGCAGGATTGCAGGAGCAATTAAGTACATATATTACGGAGCAAACAATGAATTCTGTAACAAGAAGTGAAACAGCCATGCAATCAAGTATTGTGATAAGTATCATTGCGGTTATATTGGCCATTATATTAAGCTGGTTAACACAGAATTACATTCGTAAACCAATTATTAAGGTTGCCAATTATTTGGATCAAATGGCTGGCAGAGACTTAGCTATGTCGCCTTTAAGCTACAATAGTCAGGATGAAATAGGTCAGCTAACTAAAAGTATGAATCACTTAAGAAGCTCCATTCAATCCATTTTTACAACAGTTTATCAGCATAGTGAAGAATCTGCACTTACCACAAACCTGTTATCCAACCAAATGGGAGAGACGGTAAAAGGAATAGAAGATGTTTCAACGTCTATTACGGAAATTGCAGGCACAGTCTCAGTCCCAACTAAAAGGAATAGAAGAGTCTTCTAACTTTTGCAAAAGGTAGATCACATGGTAGAAGAAGTAAAGCAGCATGCTGAGGCAATGAACATATCTAGTGAAGAAGCAAACCAACGGGCGACACAAGGCATGATTGAAATGAAGGAAGTACAAACAAAAACGGTAGAAATGAAAGAGAGTATGAATGAGTCTGTAAAAGAAATGAATTATTTAGAGAAGAAAATGGAGAAAATGGACCAAATAGTTCAATCGATTAATAGAATAGCAGGACAGACAAATCTACTCGCCTTAAATGCACAGGTGGAAGCAGCAAGAGCCGGATCTGCCGGTAAGGGATTTTCCGTTGTAGCGGATGAAGTGCGACAATTAGCTGATCAATCAAAAGAAGCTGCAAATGAAATCAGTGAAATGATTCGTAATGTACAAATGCAAAAATCAAAAGTAATCGAACAGATCAATAATACAATGGAACACACAAGTGAAACAAATGACTACCTTTTCCGTTCGCAGGATCATTTTTATTATATGGATGAGGTTACTTCTAAAGTCAGTGAACGTAACGGAGCTATCATACCATTGATGGATAATGTGAATAGTCGCATAAAGGAAATATTGCAATTTATCATGGAAATAAAAAACACAACCGTAAACTATGTATCGAATGCAGAATCTGTTGCGGCAATCTCGCAAGAAATGAATGCAATGGTGGAGGAGGTTGATCAAGGGTTGCGTCAGGTCTATGCCTCGAGTGATCAATTACATCAAAAAGTATCTGAGTACAAAATCTAGTAAGTAAAGAAAACAAAAGCCCAAGCAGTTGGGCTTTTGTTTATAGGAGAATATCATTAATAGCGTCTAATTCTTTATGAGTGAAAGAAGAATGGTTAAGTGCCTTTACATTCTCTTCAATCTGACTGACACGGCTGGCACCTATTAAAGCAGATATCACAGATTTCTGTTGTAATACCCATACTAATGCCATTTGGGCTAAAGTCTGCCCACGTTCTAAGGCAATCTCATTTAAACTTTTAATTTTTTGCAATTTATCCGAGGAAATATCACGTTCATTTAAGAAAGGTATGAATTCCTTCGCAGCCCGGGAGTCTTTAGGAATTCCGTTTAAGTATTTACTGGTCAACAGACCTTGGGCTAATGGAACATAGGCAATACAGCCGATACCGTTTTCTTCGAGAATATCTGTTAAGCCATTTTCTATTGTACGATCCAACATGGAATAGGCTGCTTGGTGAATAATAAAAGGTGTGTGCTGTTCTTTCAGAATTTTTATAGCCTGCTGTGTTTGCTCAGCATTATAATTGGAGATACCGACATAGAGTGCTTTTCCTTGTCGGACGATTTGAGCAAGTGCGGACATTGTTTCTTCAAGAGGTGTCTCTGGATCTGGACGATGGTGGTAGAAAATATCGACATAGTCAAGATTCATCCGTTGCAGACTTTGATCAAGACTTGAGATTAAATATTTCCGTGATCCCCAATCTCCATATGGCCCGTCCCACATTCTATATCCTGCTTTTGTGGAAATAATCATTCATCACGATAGTTTGAAAAATCTTCCTTAGAATGCGCCCAAAGTTTTGTTCAGCAGCTCCCGCAGGTGGACCATAGTTATTGGCAAGGTCAAAATGGGTGATACCTAAATCAAAGGCTTTCATGAGCATTCTTCGCTGATTTTCGAGGGTGTCTTCCCCACCGAAATTGTTCCACAAACCAAATGAAATAGCAGGAAGCTTAATCCCTGAGTTCCCACAACGGTTATACGGCATTTCATGATAACGCTTAGTCTTCGCTATAAACGTCAATTAACATTCCTCCCTATATATTTTTTTAATAACCTACTTCTACAGCTGCATTGACAATATACATCAGATCATTTTTATCTTCTTTATCTTCTAAAATAATCCCAGATGTTGTTGCCATGCCACCATCGATCACTTCTACCGTTACTGTTCCATACGGAATTTCCTGTTTGACAAGTTCTATATCGACTTGCTCCTTATCGATAGGGACAGCAAGCCTTACATTAACTCTCATGTTGTGAAGATCCTTTTCTGGTAAATACTCTCTGATACCAGGCATGGAATTGTAGTGAATAGCATTTTCGACAGCACGAAGGCAGGCTTTGGTTACATTTTGTCCGTGTACATCGATGCCAGTTCCTGTTTCAATAAAGATGATTCGTTCCATATTATCGCCTCCAAAGAAAGTAGTTGATTCTCAAAAAAGAGTTATTCCTACTTCTAAGGTTAAGTTATAATGGAAATAAAATCAATATTGAACAAGTTATGTTTGTATATAAGGTTTGGTAGAATGATAGAAATAGAAGCTTGTGGAAGGGTGATGAAATTTTGAAAATAACAATCATAGCGGTCGGCAAATTAAAGGAGAAATATTTAAAATTGGGTATACAAGAGTATATGAAAAGATTAGGCGCTTATGCCAATATGGAAATAATAGAAGTTCCTGATGAGAAGGCACCAGAGAATATGAGTGAAGCGGAACAAGAGGAAGTGAAACGAAAAGAGGGCGAAAGAATATTGTCGAAAATTTCCCCCCCAGATGCTTTCGTTATTTCCCTGGAAATAATGGGGCAAATAATCACTTCTGAGAAATTTGCCGAAAAGATCGAACAATTAATGATTTATGGCAAGAGTAAGATCGTCTTTGTCATTGGTGGATCATTGGGATTGAGTAATGAAGTGAGTGATCGCAGTGATTATGCGTTATCATTTTCTAAGATGACATTTCCTCATCAGTTAATGCGGTTGGTTTTGTTGGAACAAATTTATCGGGGTTTTCGGATAATGAAGGGGGGAACCGTATCATAAATAAGGGTAAAAGGTTAAGGGAAGCAAGTGCCTCCCTATACATATCTTCCTTAGATATTTGGCTGATTATGGAGTGATCAATCGGTGCAATGCAGTTGATGTGATCCATACTATTTAGCAGGACACTTGCACTGCCTTGTAACGCTTCAATGGTAAAGTCAAACATCAGATTAATTTGTGTAATTTGTCTCCCTTCCTTGAAGGATACTCTTTCCTTGGTTATTTGGATATCCTTAACAAAAAGAGCGAGCAGTTCTTTTTTCTCTGCAGCGTCTGCTCGCTCTAATATCGAGTCAAGGTTCTTTAGAAGCTGTTTGAGTGCGTCTGCATCGACAGGGTCTTTGCTGACATTTAGAAGCTGTTTTTTGACATGTTCAATACGTTCTTCTATGTTAAGGAGGAAATCCTTCTGTTCCTTCATTTTCTTTTTGTAAATGTCTCGTAGTTCTGGATCATCCATTAGTAGAGAGACGAGATTATCCAGTTGCTTTTCTGTCTTTTGCTTACTTGATAAAAGTCGATTTAATTCTTCTTGAAGCGGACGTTCAGCATCAGAACGTTCTTGATTCATTTTTTCAACTAACCGTTCAATGAAATAAGGGAGAGTTACGACACGGTTCAGCTCGTCAAGGACATATTTTTCTGTCTTATCTGCATTAATGGAGTGAGCTTGGCAAACCGTCCGTCCTTTATTTTTATATTGACCACATTGATACATTCGGTAGACCTTCCCATTTTCACCTTTTGACTTTGCAGCAACCATTCCATATCCGCAGCTTGGGCATCTAAGCAGTCTACCTAAGAAGTATGGTTTAGCAGATTGTGCGGGTCTGCGTGAGCGTTTTTGTAATTTCTCCTGAACTTGATTCCATTGGGTGACTTCTATAATAGGGGGGGTATGTGTACCATCTACTAGTATAGGGCTAGTATTTTTTCCTTGTCGTCTTTTCTCTGACCAATTTTCATGCTGATTAAAACGAATCTTCCAATATACATTGGGTTGTTTAGAATTGTTTTAATAGAAATTGTAGAGAACTCCTTATTCTTCTTAGTCTTTATACCACGTTTATTTAAATCATAAGCTATCTTCTTAAACCCATATCCTTTGTCTGCTAGGTTAAAGATATCCTGTACTATTGCAGCTTCGTCCTCATTGACCACAAGCTCTTTATCAACAACATTGTATCCAAATACAATGCCTCCGTTCCACTTACCTTGCTTCGCTCGTTGATTCATGCCCATTTTGACACGATCAATTATAGTGGATCGTTCCATTTCGGATATTGAGCTAAGTACGGTATAGAACATTTTCCCTCCAGGAGTAGATGTATCAATACTTTCGGAGTAACTCATAAGCTGAACGTTATGACGTTCTAATGTCTCAATGATCTCAAGAGAATCCCTTGTTTTACGAGCAAGTCGGTCAAGTTTGTAAGTAATCACTGCATCAAACTTGGTGTCTTTAGCATCTCTTAATAGTCTTAGCATTTGTGGTCTGCCCTCAATACTTTTTCCACTGCGACCTTCGTCAATATACTCATCGATAATTTGTATATTACGGTGCTTCGCATAATCTCGAAGCAGTTGTTTCTGTGCTTCAATACTGTATCCTTCAGAGGCTTGTTCCTCTGTACTTACACGTGCGTAAATTACACCTGTTAACATGTAAATCCTCCTTTAAATAGAAAAGACACTTATGCCTCTTCCTTTTTAGTTTCTTTTTCAACAGACTTTACGAGTACTGAGACAAACTGATTTATAAATGCATCCCGTTTTTGTTCTTCCTGTTCAAGTGTTTCAACCAGGTTATGTATCTGTATATCTTTCATTGACTTTCTCCTTTATTACGAGCTTTATTCGCTATTTTTCATCTGACAGTAAAGAGAGTAGTTCCTCAGCTGATAGAGATTTCCCAATGCGATCTAATAAGTCACTTGCTTCAACAAATGGATGTAAAGCTTTTTCCTCATTAAAAGATTCATTTTTTAACATAGATGTCTCGAATATAAGTCGAGATGTAAGATGAAATATATCATTATGTGAAATATCTTCTTTTAAACGAACATGAAGCAAAGGAGTAACAGATTGCTTATCATAGCATTGGTACAGTAAAAGGCCTTTTGAGTCATTAAAAGAAAAGTAATCCTCTACGTCATCCTCATGACTTTGATCCTTATCATTTTCCGTATCATCATCTTCCAAGAAAAAATCTTCATCATCTATATAAGTAACATCAGGTTTACCAATAGAAAATAAGTTCTCTTCTCCTTGATAGAATTCATCGGTAACTGAATCAAGTGGTACTCTATACTCCCTAGTTAGCTTGTGGACTAGAAGAAAGGAAGGGTTTTTAGAATCACCTCTTTCAATTGCTGAGATAGACTGAGGAGTAACTCCAAGACGAGATCCAAGAGAAGTTATTGTGTAATCAGATCCCTTATATTGCACCATATGTTGTCTAAAAAAACGAAGTCTACCACCTAAATTAGAGTCCTTTAAGTATTGAAAATCGTATGAACTAATATAAATTCCTGACATGCTGATACCTCCTATATGATTATTCCTTGCTTCTAGGATAGCATTGTAGTAATATAAATGCAAATATAATTTAATATTATCCATTATATTTTAAATGAGGAGGGGTAGTATGAGTATTCAGCTATCTAAAAATACATTTTTTGTCGATCGTACAGTCTTCGGTAATACATTTCCTGAATTAAAAGGTGACCGACTAAGGATCTATCTGCTCATGTACAGAGTAGTTGGAACAAACCCCAATGGATCCTTCTTTATGAGCTTAGATTCAACTGCTAAGGAAGTTAACATCTCTATGAAACTCACTAGAAATGCCATTGAGTGGCTTTGTAGGAATTTCTTTATTAAAAATGTCGGAAGGCGATGCCAGGTTAATGTTTATAAAGTACTGGTTGTCCCCCCCGATTATCACTTGCCTACTGACACGTATTATTCAAACGAGCAGATCCAACGGGATCGGGTTACAATGAAAAACACTCAAAATGGTTACTGTGAGTTACCAATTGAGGTAATGCAAGGATCTATCTTGAGAAATCATACTAAATGGACAGACAGGAGGGTCAAGCTTTTAGGACAACTTTACCTTTATCACTGGATTGATATATACGGTGGTGTTGATCCAGAGGCAGCTCACTTTAAAAACAATACGATGCATATAAGTGAACTTCTCACCTATACATTAGGTTGTCACACAAATGATATTAAGCATATCGTCAAGTGGCTCCAAAGAGAACGTTATTTAACTAGAGTCAAAACAATATATAGAGAAAATCAAAATTCTTGTCATAAAGAATTACAATTTATCGGTGATGCAATAAAGACTAATCAGCAACCCGGTGATGTTCTTGTAGATGTAATTAGACTCACCTGTATCCCTGACTTAAAACTGAATGATGCACAAAACCGGACAGGAGGAAAGATTTCAGTATGAAACATGCAAACCCATTACACCCACCAGAGTTAAAGATAAAAGAAACTCAAGCGGGAATGATTATGCAGTTAATCCACGAGCCCAAAACACTAGAAAGACCTTCTACAAATGATAAATTGATCCAAAATCACTCCATTATGTACTTTCAACAGTTAATAATGAAAAAGGCACGTGCAGCACTTAGAGCAAAATCACTCTCGATCTTCAAAAATGACATTGCAGTAGAAATAGAAATTGTATCTGTCCAGTCTCCTAATTCACTCAAGCTAGAGTTAGTCTTGAAGTCGATCTTCGATGCATTAAATAAAAGCGTAATAACAGATGATCATTTAATATCAAACGCTCAAGTATGGCTATATATTGGTCAGAAGCGCTATCCTAAAACCAAAATTCATGTAAGAGTTGAAGATTTAGGTACTAGGGAAAACTTTCACTTTTCTTGTGAGATACCTGCTATTGAGAAAAGAGAGGCAGTTACATATAACATTGCTTCGACCATGCATCGCCACGCCTCGAGTGCAGCAGATATTAAAATGATCGAGCAAGCTTTTTCTAATCTGCAAACGGGCTCTACCAAACAACATGAAATATGCCATATTCTCTTCCTGACAAGCGATCACAAAAAGGATGTCGATAACATGCTTCTCATGTATATAGATATCTTACGTAAACAAGGCTTTTTGAGTCGTGCTGATAACATCGGGATTGGCATGTACAAAAGACATGTAGACAAGAGTGATGAGCGTGTACATATTAACCTTGTCTCCAAGTGAAATGCGTATAGCAAGAATCTATATGTACCAAGTGATGAAAGAGGATTCTGTACTGTACAATGGGCAAGGAATGACAGAGTGTAGTTTAGATTAAATATGAGATATTGTTTGACGGTAAGTAAAAAAACTTCCAATCCAATGTTACAATTTCGATGTATTACGGATTAATACATAGTAAGACAGTATTTTGAACAACTAGATTTATTTGTATCACAAGGGTTATTTACAAGAAACCCTGTTATATCAATGTTTAGGCATGGATTAATAGTGGAGATTACAGAGAAAAGCGCCATTATCTTTAAAATTAGCCCATTAAGTAAAAAGATAAGAGACAGCAACAATCACTGTCTCTATCTGATATATCTTATATATATCCTTTTTCCTTTAAGGATACATATGACTGGGCACCTACGATGATATGATCTAACACATCAATTCCAAGAATCTTCCCGGCCTCACTTAACCGTTTAGTTACTTCAATATCTTCACGACTAGGATCCGGCTGGCCTGATGGATGATTATGTGCGACGATAGCACTTGCGCAGCTGCGACGAATTAAGTGTTTAAATGTTTCGCGCGGATGTACGATGGATGCATTCAATGATCCAATAAAGACAGTCTCTTTGAAGATGATCTCATTTTTTGTATTTAATCCTAGAACCACAAAATGCTCTTGGCTAAGGTACTTCATTTCGTTAAGGTAATTATAAGCATCTTCAGGTGAGCGAACGGTAAAACGATTTTCAACAGGACATGGATTCATACGAGCGAGCTTTAACGCAGATAAGATTTGTTTAGCTTTTACTTTTCCGATACCATCGATTTGTAGTAACTCCTCCTCTGTAACATCAAGTAATTCCTGAATAGAAGGATACCTAGTGAAGATTTCGTTTACGACATAGCCATCTTCCTTTTCACGAATAGTTGAGGCCAGCAATAATTTAAAAGTAACTTTATCAAATATGTTGTTCATTATATGTTCCTCCAATTAGTTTAGTAGAAATAAAAAAGGAGAGACGAGATCGTCCCTCCAATTGAGTGAATGCTTTTGATGCGATATACTGTTGTTAAGAGTTCTAGTTGTAGATGAGTTCATTGTGGGATGAATTCATCTATTTTTGTGCAATAAAAAAGCCCTCGACTGCAGATGCAATCCACGACTTCATTGATTATATTGTTGTTTCTCCAATTCTTTCATCTCCTTAGAGACATCCTTTAACTGAAGTAAGTCTTGAATGAAATTAGATGTCTGTTTTTTTGTTAGCTTTGTGCTGTGATCGACTTGGTACATCATCTGCATCATCTCTTTTGCAACTTCGGGACGCATATTGAGTTCAGCAACGATGCGGAAAATGGTCTGTAGCTGGTGCTTGGTTGCTAGTTCGTCACCTCCTTTAATTGATGGTTGTTTTGGAAAATCTTCGATGTCTTGTGTGAAGATACCACTAGAACGAGTTGCTGATAATACTGCATCAATCAATGCCCGTTTCTTTGCCATTTTCAAAACGGTGTTGACGATGGTAAATGGATTCTGCTGTTGAAAGGCAGCTTCTTTGCTATTGCATGATCCAAGTCCTTCAGCCTCGATAATGCCATTATCCTTTCGTGTAAGTGTCATCTTTACTTCATAAGCAAAAATACCAGTATCCCATTGTTCGATGCGGTTGACCACGTCAACGGACTTTGAAAACCCAAACACATCACAAAGCTTTTCAGCACCAGGCTTTAACAATGTTGGCTTTGAGAAGCCATCTATTAAACCATAGTCGATACCTTTAACCATTACCTCTTCAATGAATTTTTCTAGCTCCTCAATTCGACGTTTGGACTCTGATGATGATACAACCACGTTTGGTAACGAAGATGTACTGTATTCACTACTAGCAAATGGAACTACATTATTAACGGATGAATGACTCTTTGGCTTCATATGAGTGTTTTCCCCTCCTTTCAATTGATTAAGATCTTTTTTGAATGATAGTAGCCAATCTTGATAAGCCTTCAGATGTTTTATGAATAAGTAATCTGCCGGCATCATGACCGAGTTGGTTTCCTTTGCTAATTGTTTTATTAGAGAGGACTGTTGCAATTGTTATCATAGTGTGTGTTGAGTCATTTAATTTTTCCAGATTGCTAGTTACCTTTAACAACATGTCTTCTCCTTTAGATTCCATCTTCTCAGCAGCATCCTTCAGTGCATTACTAATACGATGATTCGTTTCAACTTGTTTATTAAACTCTGACTGGTAAGCTGACTCAATATCATTTATTGCTGTTTCAATCTTGGATCTAGTTACAAGTAAATGAGCAAGCTTTACATAATCGTTTTCTTCCACTACATTTGCTATTTCATCCGAAATGTCTGCATGTTGGTTTAATAGATTCTGGTGTATTTCCTTTACCTCAATAAGTGATATACTTCGCTCATTAGATGATCCACAATGGTTTTGCTTTACACGTTTCATATTTTTCTCCATAATGATCTTCCTCCTAATAAAGTTTTGATAGTTCCCAATTACTTTTGATTAAAGTAGTGATAGCCTTTTAAAGTTAACTTAAGTAGTAAGCCATCCGATTTACTTCTCTTGGTAAGAATGAGGTAAGATTCCTCAAGTTCTAATAGATTTACATTCTGGATGTCATACTTAACTAGTAACCTTGCTGGAACCCATTTGTTAAGTTCTTTAGCCTTTACTAGGATTTGTACTAATGACTGATTCATCTCATTATCCTCCTTTCATATGCGCTCCTCTCACCACGCAAGTCGTCTCTGTAAAAACAAAAAACCGCTATCTATCCAAGTGGATAAACAACGGTTTATATAAAAGGGGGGGTGGGGGGGCATGAAACGGGTGGGTACCCCCCCTTTATCATATTTAAATGGTGGTACCAAAGAAAAACATGCTCATTTTCCTTCCTTATATGTATTATTTAATTCTATTAAGAGATATTGCTACATATAAATAGGTAATAAAAACCTAAAGGGGGGGACAAGATAATGGTCTACAAAGCAAAAAGAGTATCTGCAGTAGCAAGTCGCACCTATTACACAATATTAATGCCAGATGATGATGGAGATATGGTCTTATGGGATCGGAAAAATAACTGGGGGGGAGGATACCTGTTTACTACCTCTCTGATGGAAGCAAAAAGATTCGCTACAAAAGAGCACGCCTTAAACTTTATTTCAGAGGAGCTAAAAGGGACTGAAACTTCTTCTTATATAGTTATTCCTTTAAAAGTAGAAATTTCTATAGATATGCAATCTAACAATGTTAAGCTTTTATAGCAATTTGCAAAAAAAAACACCTCGATAGGGTGTTTTTTATTCTCACTTGAAGTTATCTCACTAACCACATATCTATAAGAGGTTAAACACTTTATCCAATAATTTCTATATTAATAGACAAATATCGGGTATATCTGACTTCACTATTGAAGGTAGCCTACAAATTATGTAAAATTCATTCTGTTTATCTTCATTTTCATTTAGAATGTAATTAGACTAATAAGCTAAGATATATTTGTACAAAGGAAGGCACTATGCTTAAAAGAGAAGATAGAATGTAAAATTAGGGGGTATTACCTTGTATCAACCGGATCCACAATCAATAACCTTTTCCACGCTAATACACGATATAGACAAAGGGATTATAAAGATACCACAATTTCAACGTGACTTTGTTTGGTCTTTGGAACAGTCTGCTAAGTTAATCGATAGTATCATCAAGGGTTACCCTATTGGAACTTTTATACTTTGGGAATCTCAAGAAAAGTTAAGGTCTGTTAGGAACATTGGCGGAGCTAGTCTTCCCGACACACCTCCTGGATCCATGGTTCAGTACGTCCTAGACGGTCAACAGCGTATGACAAGCTTATATGCTAGCTTAAAAGGATTACAGGTTCAAAGAGATAAGAAATCCGATGACTTTTCAGGTATTTATGTAGATTTAAATGCGAAAGAGGAAGAGACTATTATAATTACAAATATAGAAGGGCGTAATGAAACAGATGTAATTTCATTAAGAGACTTACTGCATGGTGGTATATCAGTCCTTGCTGCATATCCTCCAACAATGTATCAAAAGCTTGAAGAATATAAGAATCGATTAAATACATATCGCTTCTCTACCATTTTACTTAGGCAGGCATCTATTGACGTAGCAACAGAAGTGTTTACACGCTTAAACGTCGGTGGTAAAAGCTTAACGGTATTTGAAATAATGGTGGCAAAAACATATGATGCTGATCAGGGCTTTGACCTTGCAGAGAAATATGAACAGCTAATTGAAAGGTTAGAACATGTTGATTATGAAACAATATCCGATAGTACGGTCTTACAGACAATTTCAATTCTACTTGTTGGAGAGTGTGCTAGGAAGAATATCCTTAAGCTAAATAAGCAATCCTTTTTAGATATATGGGATGAGGCGGTGGATGCTATCGAAAGGGCAGTTGATTACTTTAGAGATTAC
>NZ_BAVS01000015.1 GCF_000521485.1 Gracilibacillus boraciitolerans JCM 21714
TATATGTCGCTTTTTAGCGACAAGATATAGTCTAGCACGCATTAAAAAATAAGTCAATATCTTTTTTATAGACTTTTTAAATCTGTTTTAACACTTGCATATGTTTTGCGACAACAGAAACTAATATACCATACTCTAAATTACTAGACAAGAGTTTTTTGAAGATTTTTTAAAGAGAATTTTAAAAATCCTCCCGGAAAAATTCCTTAAAAAATACTATACCCTTTATAATGGAAAGATATAGTATTTTTACGCCTATTCAATTTGAACTTTTTTCGGAATGTACTTTTTAATTTCCTCTTCATTCGCAACACGGGTGTATAACTGAAATAAAGCTTTATATCGCTCTTCCATTGCTTTTTTTACCATTTTATCAATACGGTGATCTTCCAAATCCAGTAATAATTCCTCAAGCTCTCTCTTTATAACGTATTGCAATTCATATTGTTCCTTTTCATTAATTAATAATCCTAACATTTAGTCCACTCCTAATTTTCACTAGTAAAGAAGATAATCTCCTCACTCATTATTCTTTACATTCCTTAAATTAATTATTTTTAAACATATTTAGACAACATATTTACGAAACTCCTAACATAGAATAGAGACAAGCCCAACTAATGGAGGGATTCAGTATGAGACGTTTATATATTGTCGATATTAAAAAGCAAAAAAAGGCATTTATTATTATTCCAATATCTTTATTTGTTGCCCTGTTTTTATATCTGGAATCCAACTATACACCTACTGTATTTTCTAATCAGGAAAATCCCCGAGCATTGAATTCAGGTAATACCGAGTATGCTTCTGTGGCACTTACTTTCAATATAAGTCATGGAAATGAAAAAGTGTTGCCTATATTAAATCGATTAAAATCAGAGGAGATCAGAGCCACTTTTTTTGTGAGTGGGGGGGAATGGGCAGAACGTCATCCAGATATTTTAGAAAAAATTGCAGAGGAAAATCATGAGATAGGAATGCTGGGATATCAATATAAATCCTATGTAGATCAAGAGATAGAACAAGTAAGAAAAGATTTAAATAAGGCTCGGGGACATTTTTAATAAATTGGGCTATTCAGATGTATATTTATTAAGAGCACCTAACGGCCACTTAAACGAAGAAGTGATTCAATTAGCGGAAAATCACGGTTTAAAAGTAATTCAGTGGAGTATAAATCCGAATGACTGGAAAAATCCAGGGACAGATAAAATAAGCAAACATATATTAGATAATCTTAGTAACGGAGATATTATTTTACTGCATGCATCTGATGCTGTGAAACAGACGGAAAAAGCATTGCAACAAGTAATACCTTCCATAAAACAGAAAAAGAAAGATTTCCTTACAATTTCAGAATTAATTACGTTATCAGAAACCAAAAATGAAGAACTAAAATCGAAAAATAAATGAGATTGATACAAATGTAATTTGACATAAGTAAAAGCCGAACGATAACAAGAATTCTGAGACAATTTGTTATCGTTCGGCTTTTATAATTGCATATCAGAAAGATACTGCGACATAACTCTTGTGACTATTTTGAACTTTCTAAAAGGATGATACCTATAAATCAAGATAGGAAGGCCGAAATTCTACCACTTGCATCCATTGTAGAATGTTTTACAGCGCAGGCGTCCATTTCGACTCCTGAGGGATCAGCGTGATCTAAAAATCCACTTTGTAAAGTGTTCTTCTTTACAAAGTTAGTTGAAGAGCACGCCCCCCCTCGGAAAGCGAAGTGGACAAGCCGAAGCGATTGTTACACCTAATATAAATTTCAGAATGACTACTTAGTAAATCAAAGTTATGTCGTAGTTTCTTTCTTATGTCCCAGCTTTATTTCTTTTCAGTTAAACGATGTAGTATTAATAATTGATACGTATTACATAAAACAAGGGGGGGTATAATCATTAACCAAGCATAGTCTCCACCGCTTGTGCGTAAGCCCGGGACCCACTCAATCGATGTAATAACAACCATAAAAAATAACGCAGGAATAAAAGTTTTTTTATTTGTTTCTTTTGCCTTAATACTTGCAATTATTAAACTATAGATAAATAAGGCAATAGCAATTAGTAAAAATATTGTAATTGTCCCCCTCTTCCGCTCCTTTATAACGGAAATAGACTAGATCGAATAACGCAAAAGCGATTAATCCAATCTGGATAATTGACCAATATCCTCGAAAAATACTTAAGGCAAACTGATTTACAGTCAAATATGCAAAATAGCCCATCTGACTGATTAGACTAAATACAAAGCCCAATGCTAGAAAGAATAGCAATAATCCTAATATTTCAAACCATTCAAATGGATTTAAAAACTCTGAATAGACTTCAGATTTCACAAAAAAACTTGCGATCAGGTAGATAGTCCCCCCCCGATTAACAAAGTTGAAAAAAACAATCTTACAACATTACGACTTTTCAAAATTAATCCTCCTACAAAAATCTCGCTTTATGTATTTTAACACGAACTTCAGTTTTTTGCCCTAGTCATACATATTAATTATAAATGACACCATATTATAAATACAGACTATTTTTTCAAAATGAAAGGCAGCGGTAAAAATGAACCGATTTCTATATATTTTATTAGTTCCCCCCCTCTTATTATTAACCAGCTGTGGAGGATCTTCCAACGAAATCAAAGAAAATGGCGACTATGAAGGAACCAAAAAAATGGTAGCAGATATCCTAAAGACGGATGAAGGAAAAAAAGCTATCACCGAAGTTCTCGCAAGTGATGATATGCAACAGACATATGTAATTGATTCAAAAATCATTAAAGAAGCTGTTACCGAAACTCTGTCATCTGATAAGGGTAAAGAATATTGGACAAAAATGTTCCAAGATCCTAAATTTGTGGAATCTTTTGCCCTTGCTCTTCAAGATCAACAAGAAGAGGTTATCAAGAACTTAATGAGTGATTCTGAATACCAGAAGAAACTGATGGAAGTTTTAAATAATCCGGAAATGGAAAAGCAAACTTTAACTCTTCTGACAAGTCAGCAGTTCCGTGCACATTTAGAGAAAGTCATGGAAGAAACTTTTGATTCACCAATGTTTAAAGCTAAATTATCTGATTTGATATTGAATGCAGCAAAAGAAATGAAACCAAAAAGTGAAGGCGAAAATGGATCCTCAGGTGGTTCCGAAGGTGGCGGTGGCGGCCAGGAACAGCAGCAACAAGAAGAAAGTGACAGTAAGAAAGATGAAAAACAAAGCAACTAACGATTAAAGAAGGGGGGGGAGCATAAGCTATGCCCCCCCTTCTTCTATTTAAAATTGTTTGATAATTTGTCTGGCTATTTCTAAATATTCCTGACCATTCGGGTGATCTTTCTGATAGACGGATGGCGCAAAAAGCTCATCTTCTTCAAACGGCTGTTGAAGCGACAGATGACCAATTACTTTTGTGTCCAGCACATCCGCTAGCTTATCCCCCCCGCCACCTTTGCCGAATACATATTCTTTCTCGCCGGTGACTTTACTTTCAAAGTAGGACATGTTTTCAATAACACCTAATATTTCATGATTGGTGTTAATTGCCATTTGTCCTGCTCTTGCGGCAACAAATGCTGCTGTAGGGTGTGGAGTTGTTACAATTATTTCTTTTGAAGAAGGGATCATATTATGAAGATCCAATGCAACATCCCCAAGTACCTGGTGGCAGGTCTAATAATAGATAGTCTAATTCTCCCCCCCAATCCACTTCCTTAAAGAAACTCGTTAACATTTTGCCAAGTCTCGGTCCACGCCAAATAACGGGAGAGTTATCTTCCACAAAGAAGCCCATAGATATGATTTTCACACCAAAACGTTCTACAGGTATAATTTTATTACCTTTTAATTTTGGCCTTTCTTCTACTCCCATCATATCTGGCACACTAAAGCCGTATATATCAGCATCGATGATTCCTACCTTTTTTCCTAAACGCGCTAATGCTACTGCTGTATTAACAGTAACCGTAGATTTACCTACGCCACCTTTACCACTTGCAATGGCTAAAAATTTTGTTTTAGAGTCTTTGCTTAATAACGAGGTATCTTCTTCTTTTGTTGGCTGGAATTTTGCAATTACCTCTTCTGGGAGTTGACTAAAGCGTAACCCCCACTGTTGCTGCCCCCAAGTTGTTTCAATGCACCTACTAATTCTTGCTGTAATTGCATCTGTTCTGCAGTATTTGTTTTAGCAATTGCTAATTTGACACTGACATGATTCTTTTCTTCCTTAATGGAGATCTCTTCTATCCCACCCGTTTCATCAAACGATCTGTGTAAGAAGGGATCCTTCATTTTATGCAAAAGTTCAATAACACTTTGTTCTGTTAGCAAAATAGGTCACCTCAATTTTAACTATTCGTCCTATCAGCTAGTATAACATAAAGTACGCCTTCAATCAGTTAATGATGATTACCGTAAGTAATGCAAACGTGATGTCTCAGCCACTTAGGATTTACGGATTATCGACTTGTATTGTTGCATATTTCAAAATTCCTTCATATATACTTGCGGCCATTTTTTTCTGATAGCTTGTTGACTTTAATAGTTCTTTCTCCTTCTCATTGGAGAGGAACCCAATTTCCACCAAGGCACCTGTCGCTTCGGCATACTTCAATAAATAGACTTGTTGAATAGCCAATGCCTCTCGATTAGTATTCTCCAGATTTCGGCGTATTTCAGACTGAATTGCTTTAGCCAGCTCTTCATTCTGTAATTTGCCTGGGTGAAAAAAGGTTTGTGCACCCTTCCACTGTCGATCAGGTAATGCATTTAAATGAATACTAAGAAACAGATCAGCCTCTTCTCCTTAATAAAGGCCACACGGTTTTGAATATCTTCAGACTTTCTGCGTGATAAGCCCTTCGTATCATCCTGTGCCAGGTCATAATCACCTTCTCTTGTCAAATAGACAATAGCACCCGCTTGCTGCAAATAATCTCTCACCATATTCGAGACAGTTAATGTGATTCCCTTCTCCTGTGTATCATCAGATGCTTCTGCCCTCCATCTACGCCACCGTGCCCAGGGTCAATTACAATCGTTTTACCAGCTAAAGGCAAGGACCATGTTTGCCAGGAATCCATCGACCTTTGCATCGGATACTGCATCAAAATAATTAATAAAAATAATCCAATTAACCAAATGGCAACCTTTAAAATCTTTGGCATCCGCTTTTCCCCCCCCATACTCCTTCTGTAATCACTATATGGGACAAGCGGCTAAGATATGTCAGCTTCATCATAATTTATACCGCTATTCGAATTGCAAATGATTAAGAATGGATGAGAAATATCCCAAAAATAAAGGAGTTATATTTTATGATCTAAAAAAAGAACACTTAGATACGAATATCCAAGCGTTCTTTTACATTTTCTCTGGAAGATCAATACACTCACCTTGATCGTATGCCTTAGTATTAGCCCTCTATACCTGCAGCTAAGATGATATCCCCCCCTTGAGGGGTCTCATTATCTGGTTGTGGTTCAAGCGTGATCGCTATCGTATCCCAGTTCACATTGGATTGTTCCAATTCTGATAAGGAAAACGCAACGGCTCCTTCACCATTTGCATTTGGAACAAATGTACCTGCTCGATATGGCTTTTCTCCTTCTAATAACCATACCTGATATGCTTGTTCCTCTTCAATTTCCTTTAAGTTATCCGTTTGAACAACCAAAACTTTTTCATCACCATTTTGAACAATCGATGCACGACCCGCAGCGTCCATCACTTCGGTATCTTCAAGTGTTACTGTATTAATAATTTTATCTATATTTAACTCCTGTTCAGTTGCCGTATCTGGAGACTGATTCATCAAATAAATATTTCCTATCAGCGAAAGTACTAGTGCTGCAGCTAAACCATTTTGGACAAATACAGAATTTTTTCGTTTTTTTCTTGGTTTCATTACTGCTGGCTCTTTTGCATGATCTTGTTTCTTATTGTCTGCATTGTCTGCTTCAGAACCGAATATATTACTTAATACTCTATCCTTCATGCCTTCATTAGGGACAACAGGTTCAGATATAAATGGTAAGTCTGCTGTTGCTGACTCTAATTCTTTCAGCTCTTCCTGGCAGGAATGGCAAGAACGTAAATGTTCCTCAAACTGACGCTTCTCTACATCTGATAATTGATCGTTAAAATAATCTATTAAATGTTCACATTGCCTGCTCATTTATATCCCCCCCTTTTGTTCTGATGCATGAATATGTTTCTTTAAATGCTGGAGTGCCAATCGAATTCTTCCTTTTACTGTTCCAAGTGGAATATCTAATTGTTCTGCTATTTCACGCTGTGAAAATGCTTTAAAATAAAATAGTGTAATCACCTTTTGTTGTTCTTGATTTAAATGATTCATTGCCTTTTTTATCATTTTACTATCTTCTTTCCATTCTAGTTCTTCGTCAGCGGATGGTTCACTTTGTTGGAGCGAATCCCTTTCTTCCAACGAATAATCATGGATCTCACTTTTTTTCCTCATAAAATCAATCGCTGTATAACGAGTAACCGTAAGCAGCCATGATGAGAACTTTCCCTTGGACGCATCGTACATGCCCTTTTTCGTCCATATCTTTAGAAATACTTCCTGCACTACTTCTTCGCTAAGCTCCCGGTTATGCGACATCTTATATACAAATGAAAATAAGAGCTTTTCATATTTATCATATAAAGCTTCTAACGCGGTCTGCTCATTATTCTGAATGCTTTGATATAATTTTACGTCTTGTTCATTCATAGCTTTCTCCTTTTACAGTGATTTTCCTCAATTATAAGTAAGAAAGGTCAGAAGGACAAATATATACTCATAGAGCATACGAAAGAAATATGATTTTGGATGACAAAACTACAAATAATGTTTACCAATAACTTCTATGTGGAATTAATAAGAATGTAGGTAATACTAACTCTAGTTTAAGGAGGGAATTTAAAATGGCTAAAATAGCAACTGTAATTACAGATATGTTTGAAGATGTAGAATATACAGATCCTGCGAAAGGTTTTAATGAAGCAGGACACCAGGTTATAACAATCGAGAAGGAAAAAGGTAAAACAATCGAAGGAAAACATGGTGAAGCAACAGTCACCATTGATGAAAGTATCGATGACGTTTCCGCTGATGACTTTGATGCTCTATTTATTCCAGGCGGCTTCTCACCCGATCAACTTAGAGCAGATGAACGTTTTGTTCAATTCGCAAAAGACTTTATGGATGCGAAAAAACCTGTCTTCGCCATTTGCCATGGTCCACAGCTACTCATTACAGCAAAGGCATTAGAAGGTCGAGATGCAACTGGCTTTAAGTCAATTCAGGTTGATTTAGAGTATGCCGGTGCCAACGTTCATGATAAAGAAGTTGTCGTTTGTCAAAACCAACTCGTTACAAGCAGACAACCGGATGATATACCAGCATTTACAGAAGAATCACTTAAATTACTTTCATAACTATCATTACAAAAGAGAAGCATAGCTTTATTCAGCTTGCTTCTCTTTTCATTTAGTTTGTTTATGGACAGTGTGCTTCACTCCCCACTCATGCATCGCCTCCAAAATAGGCTGGAGACTTCTTCCATATTCCGTTATCGAATATTCTACCTTTGGTGGTATTTCTGCATACACCACACGTTCTACAATATCTTCTGTTTCCAATTCGCGTAATTGCTTGGTGAGCATTTTCTGGGTAATACCGGGCATACTTCTTCTAAGTTGATTAAAACGTTGAGTACCATGATTAAGTAGATGTAATAATATAATCGGTTTCCATTTACCTACTAAAATACCTAACGCATCTTCTACTCGACATGCACTTAGTTCATATTTCAATGTGTATTCCCCTTTCTAATGACATACGCTCTACAGTATCCTTTTAGATACTATATTACTTATAAGTGCGTACTTACATTTTTCACTTCTATCGTTCATAATAACATAGAATAAACAAATTTCGTTGAAAGAAAGGCTGTTATTTGATGGAAAAATATCGGATTAACCCAAATAAAGGTTTAGAATTTGGCATCTATACATTAGGGGGGGATCATTTACCCAACCCTGCTACAGATGAGAGAATCTCTGCAGCACAGCGGATAGAAGAAATTATAGAATTTGCCAAGCTGGCAGATGATGTCGGAATTGATTTCTTTAGTGTCGGAGAAAGTCATCAGGACTACTTTACGACACAAGCACATTCCGTAGTGTTATCAGCTATTGCACAGGCAACTAAAAATATTAAAATTGCAAGCTCCTCAACCATTATCAGTACATTGGATCCTGTCCGTGTATATGAGGATTTTGCGACGATTGATTTAATTTCCAAAGGCCGGGCAGAGATCATTGCCGGTCGTGCTTCGAGAGTTGGAAATTTTGGTTTACTTGGCTATGATCTCCAAGATTATGAAGAATTATATGAAGAAAAGTTTGACCTGTTATTAAAAATTAACGAACAGGAATATGTAAATTGGGAGGGGGGGAAATATCGAGCACCATTAAGAGACGCCCATGTATTGCCACGTCCATTAAATGGATCCATGCCGATATGGAGAGCGGTCGGCGGTCACCCAGCTAGCGCGGTCAAGGCCGGTTATGCTGGTGTACCCATTTTCTTGGCGACGTTAGGTGGACCAGTATCTATATTTAAGCGGACAATTGACAGTTACCGTGATGCCTTAAAACAGGCAGGATATGACCCGGCAGAATTCCCGGTAGCTACAGCGGGCTTTTTCTATCTTGCCGAAACAACCCAACAAGCCCAGCGTGAAATGTATCCTTCCGTTAATGAAGGCATGCAAAAAACGAATGGCAGAGGCTATCCTAAACAGCATTTTGCTCAAGGCGCCGATAAACGCGATGTAATGAATGTCGGCAGCCCACAGGAAATCATTGAAAAAATTCTCTATCAACATGAAATGTATGACCATCAACGTTATATTGCCCAAATGGATTTTGGCGGGATTCCCTTTGATAAATTACGTAAAAATATAGAGCTAATCGGCAAAGAAGTTTTGCCAGCGATTCGAAAATATACAGCGAAATAGGAGGCTAATAATGAAGGTAGTTGCAATTGCAGGATCGATTGTTGGATCCAAAACCAAAACAGCTATTAGTTATGCTGTCAAAACACTTGAAGAAAAATATCCAGAATCAGACGTTACGTTATTAGATCTCGCAGAATATGACATTCAATTCAGTGATGGTCGCAATTATTTAGATTATAAAGGCGATACCAGGAAGGTAACTGAAACGATCATGGCTGCGGATGCTATTATTATTGGAAGTCCGATTTTCCAAGCATCCATTCCAGGCACACTTAAAAATATATTCGATTTATTACCAGTGAATGCTTTAGAACATAAAGTAGTAAGTATGATAGTGACTGCAGGCTCTCAAAAGCATTATCTGATCCCGGAACAGCAGTTAAAGCCAATATTGGGTTACATGAAGGCACAAGTTGTCCAGCGTTACGTTTTTATCGAGGATGTCGATTTTTACCAGAAAGAGATAACGAACGATGATGCCTTGTTTCGAATCGAACGTCTTGTCGAGGATACGGTAACCTTAACCCAAACTTATCAGGAAATTCGTGAAAAAGCAGAAGCTAAATATGATTTTTAAAATAAACAGTATGTCGTTTTACTAAATTATTATCTCTCTTATAAATTTATAGTGCGCTTTGTTTATCAGAACAGGCGCACTATTGATCACTATTTAATAATTTGTACTTGCTTAATCATTCTGCCGTCTGTTTCAAGAATTTTAATGCTTAAATTACTTATTTGGATTGTTTCTCCTTCTTCAGGAAAATAATTCAACTCTTTTAACAGGTAGCCCGCAAGAACGTCTTCCTCTTCTGGAATTTCTGTATGAAAAATGGAATTCAAACGACGCAATGAGATTTTGCCGTCACATATTATTTCCGTATCTGTTACCATATCAACTAGTACTTCATTTTCTAAATCTGTTTCATCCTCAATTTCTAAACCTATCATCGCTTCGATAATATCTTCATGTGTCAAAATTCCTTCCGTTCCTCCATACTCATCAAGCACAATTGCCATATGTTTTTTTCTCCTAGTCATTTCACGAAAAACCCATTCTATAGACTGAAATTCATAGACAAGTAATGGATCGGTATCACTATAAGATTCAAGTGATTTACCTTGGTCAGTCGACCAGCTCAATAAATACTTAGAGTGAAAGACCCCCACAATATTATCAATATCTTCCACATAAATGGGATACCTTGTAAAAGGATTTTGAATAGCGACATTTCTTATTTCTTCAAAACTTGCAGTGCTTGCTAATGCCACCACTTCTACACGTGGTGTTTTTAACACATCTTTTACATTTAAATTATAAAAATCCAGAACGCCCTTAATTCGGTGCGATTCCTCTAAATGAAACATCCCTTCAGAGTCGGCAATATCAACCATTGCCCGTAATTCATCTTTTGATATAGAAACGTCTTGTTCTTGTCCTCTTGAAAGAAGTTTTGTGATGAATCCAGTTAGACCATTAAGTAAAATAGTAATTGGCTTTAAGATAACCACAACAAATTTAATAATCGGATAAACGAGGTATGCAGTCCGGTCAGGAAAGGTTGCAGCAACAGATTTTGGAAGTACTTCAGCAAATACTATAATCGTTACAGTAAGAATCGCAGAAGCCACCCCAATATTATAGTCATATTGAATAGCAATTGTAGTTACAAGGGTTGGAAGTAATATATTTGCGATATTATTTCCAATCAATATAGCTGTAATGAATTCACTAGGCTTAGAAATAAGATTTAATAATTTTTCTGACTTTATATCATTATTTCTAGCCTTTGTTTGTAGTTTCATTTTGTTAGTTGCAGTTAATGCAGTCTCACTTCCTGAGAAAAATAGCGAGACCACTAAAAGAGCTATAATGGCGACGAACATTAAAGAAATTCCTCCTTGGGATAGTAGAAAACGTAAAAACAAATCTTTTTGTTGATTGTACTATGAACGTTTTCCAATAACAAATGTTATAAATATATACTACCAAGCATAACGTAGTACTGTACAGTTTTAACAAAAGCGGTTATAATAAAAGAGAGGTGATGTCATTGGGAAGTTAGTAAGGATAGGACAATTAGCCAATGAAAGTAATGTTTCAAGACGCACTATAGATTATTATACGCAGATAGGTCTACTGACATGTGAACGCTCAGCAACCAATTATCGATTATATAATGAAGAATCTATCAAAGAACTGCATTTTATTGAGAAATGTAAAAGGATGAACATGACGTTAGAACAAATTAAGGAAAAGAAGTGTCTACTAAAATCAGACGACATCGATAAAAAAACAGCTTTAGCTCAGGCAGAGCAGATAACTAATACAATGAAATATTTAAAAGAAGAAATTAAGGAAATACAAGCAATGTTTGAAAAGATGGAGAAACAGGATCAATCCAGGTTTCTAAAGAATATTAAGCCTCAAACTGTTGCACTTATTCAAGCATTGGCTATATTTTCAAGCTAGTAAATATAATAAGCAAGTAAACGATATAAATGAGTTTTTAAATTTATAAAATTATAGGAGTGTGAGTTTTTTTGGACGATATACCGCTGAATACGATTACTTTATTAATAATTTTAATAATGTTGTCAGCTTTTTTCTCATCAGCAGAAACAGCTTATTCTAGTGTCAACAAGATTAGGTTAAAACATTTCGCTGATGAAGGGAGACCAGGAAGTAAAAGAGCTCTCCAAATTGCAGAGCAGTTTGACAAGACTTTATCCACCATTTTAGTGGGGGGGAATAATATTGTTAATATTGCTGCTGCAAGTATTGCGGCTACCTTAGCTGTAGATGTTTTTGGAGGGAGTCTTGCCTTAGTCGGCAGTACAGTTGTTATGACTATTCTTATTCTTATTTTTGGTGAAATTCTCCCTAAATCATTAGCAAAAGAACATGCTGAAAGCTATTCTTTACTAATAGCGAATATTTTATATATATTAATTCAAACACTGACACCGGTAAACTTTCTATTTCTCCAATTAAAAACTGCTGTCTCGAAACTTTTTATCAAAAGGAATCAGATGCCCTCGGTTACAGAGGAAGAAATTAAGGTTATGCTGGATATCAGTGAAGAGGAAGGCGTTATCGATAAGGAAGAGCGTGAGCTTATTTATCGGTCGATGGAATTTGATGATACCGTAGCAGAAGAGGTATTAACACCCAGGATAGATGTGGTAGCTATTGAAATCAACCAATCGATTGAAGAAATCAAAGATATATTCTTTGAAGAACGTTTTTCTAGAATACCTGTTTATGAGGAATCGGTTGATAATATTATTGGTATATTGTCAGAGAAAGAATTCCTAACACATATAGTCAAATACGGAAAAGTAAACATCAGAGAGTTAATAAGAGAACCGCTGTTTGTTGTCGAATCAATGAAAATATCAACACTTTTGCCACAATTACAAAAAGAAAAGGTCCATATGGCGATTGTGCTAGATGAATTCGGCGGAACCGCAGGATTGATTACCTTAGAGGACGTATTAGAAGAGATTGTCGGTGAAATCTGGGATGAACAAGATGAAAAAGTAAATGCAATGTCTCAAATTAACGACAAATTGTATACTTTCGATGCCCAATACCAGTTAGATGATTTCGCTGAAGTATTAAATATTAACCCGCCACAAAGCTCGTATCACACATTAGGCGGTTGGATAATTGAAAATATTAAAACCATTCCACAAGATGGAGATAGCTTTGAATACGAAAATCTATTAGTCATAGTTGACGAAGTAACAGACAGACGAGTTAAAAAAGTGAAAATTGAAATACAAGAATCGGAAACAAAAGATAGTCCTCTTTCTCGAGTAAAACATTTACGAGAGGCCCAATAAAGAAATATCCTTCTTCCACTATAGGGAGAGGGTTATTTTTTTTGCGAAATTTTCTAACAAACCACTTCCAAATTTTCCTGTAAACAAGATAATTATGGATGTAATCTCAAAAAGGATTGGCATACAACTTAGATTCGACACATAAAAAATACTAAGGGGGGGAATGAAAATGAAAAAAATTAGTTTGTTTATTATGTTATGTATACTAGGTATCTTTTTAGTAGCTTGTGGTAACACCTCAGAGGAAGGAACAGATGAGAAGGAGAAGCAGGAGAAAACGACAGAGGGGGATACAACAGAAGAAAGCAACACAGATGGATGGGTAGAAAATATTACAGTACTTACCGGTAGTGAAGCAGGAGTCTATTTTCCATTAGGTGTAGCAATGGCTGAAATCATCAGTGAGCATGTTGACGGTGTTACAGCTACAGGTATTTCCAGTGGCGCATCTGTCGTCAATGCGAATGAATTAAGTGATGGCCAAGCTGAATTCGCCCTCGTCCAAAATGATATTGCCTTCTATGCACATGAAGGCTCGCAAATGTTTGAAGAAGTGGTTGATGGCTTCAGTGGTGCCTTTACCATTTACCCAGAAACGATCCAAATCGTAACGTTAGCGGATAGTAGTATTGAAACCGTAAAGGATTTAGTGGGTAAACGTGTCGCAGTTGGAGATGTTGGTTCAGGAACAGAAGCGAACGCTAATCAAATATTAGCCGCTCACGATATTACGTATGATGATATTAACGAAGAATGGATGGACTTTGGCGATGCTTCGACAAACTTACAGGACGGAAATATTGATGCGGCATTTGTTACAGCCGGAACGCCAACAGGTAGTATTCAGGAATTAGCAGCAAGTGCTGATATCAAAATTGTGAGTATTAACGAAGATAAGATCGATCAAATTATTGATGAATACCCCCTACTACACCAAAGTAGAATTAGATGAGAATACGTATGAAAATTTTGATGCTACCGCAACTACGATTGCTCCCCCAATCGATGTTAATTGTTAGTGATGAGCTGCCTGAAGACCAAGTATATGAAATAGTAAAGGCTATTTTTGACAATATCGGTGCGATGGAAAATGCTCATGAACGCGGAAAGGATTTAACAATAGACACCGCACAAGAAGGCATGTCCATTGACTTACATCCAGGAGCCCAGCGATTCTTTGATGAACAATAATAAATATAGTAGGAAGAAGGCATTGCTAAAAAGCGGTGCCTTTTTTCCCAAAATAGCGATTTTGATAGCTTTTATTGGTCTAATTATTATCGGCGTGCAGCTATTCCATCAATCACATTATCAATTGGTTATAACCGATATGAACTCAAAGGAAGTGTTATGGGAGAGTAGTATAAAGATAGGGGGGGACCGGTTTTCACATCAATACATTCATTCCGTGGAAAAGTCTCCAGTTCAGGAAATATTTGAACTTTCTAACTCTGGAGAAATTGTGACAATGGAAAGTTGGACAAAGTCATTTGGTGCAGGCCTCCCTTATCAGCATCAAGGAGAGGTGTCAATGAAAGATGGCTACTATGTGATGCGAAATTTAAACCGACCAATACATGGAGGGGGTTCTAAGAATGAAGCCTTCTAATTTGTATCCACATACATTTACCTTTCAGGATGAAACTTTTCATCTTTCTCAAAAGCCGTTTGTCAAAAGGTTTATCGAAATTAATATCCAAAAAATATCTTGGTGGAATAAAGAAATCAGGGAGGGAGGAATAGCAGATGGATAAAAATCATAAAAAGATGCTAAACGAATTAGAAGGAAGTGATCGTGAACTGCGGCGTGGCTGGGCCATTGTTGTATTAACAATCAGCGTCTTCTTATCTGCATTTCACTTATATGTAGCCGGTTTTGGTTTACCTGGTATCGGCTCCAAAACTTTCTTAATTATCCATGTACTCATCGGTTTAAACCTTGTATTTTGTATGTTTCCAATAAAAAAAGGGATGCGGCAAGTTAAGATTCCCTGGTATGACCTGTTACTTGCTGGAGTCTCATTAATTGTAGGAGTATACATCATTCAGAATCAGACCTCTTCGTCTATTATGTCAGGGCGTCCTACAGATATTGATTTAATTTTTGGTTTAGCATTGATCATTCTTGTTTTAGAAGCTACAAGACGTGTAGTCGGAAAACCGTTAGTGATCATTGCGCTCGTTTTTATTGCCTATTTCTTTTTAGGTGAATTTATACCAAGTCAATTTCAGCACACAAGAGGAGATTTTGAACGATTTGTTTATGAAATCACCTATCGTAATAATGGAATTTTTGGGACCCCCCCTATTTATGCATCCGCTCAATTTGTTTTTATCTTCATATTATTTGGTGCAGTTCTGGAGTCTACTGGCGCAGGAAAAATGTTTATTGATCTTGCCTTACGAATGTTCGGAAAATATAAGGGTGGTCCTGCCAAAGCAAGCGTTGTAGCTAGCGGATTAATGGGAAGTATTTCGGGCAGTTCCACTGCAAATGCAGTAACAACAGGTACGTTCACCATTCCTTTAATGAAAAAGGTCGGTTTTAAACCTCATGTAGCGGGAGGAATCGAGGTTGCCGCCTCTTCCAGTGGCCAGTTTTTACCACCAATCATGGGTGCTGCTGCGTTTATAATGGTTGAATTTACTGGTATTCCCTATTATGAAATAATTAAAAGTGCCTTTATTCCAGCAATATTGGCTTATATTGGTATCTTGTTTATGGTACATTTTGAGGCAACGAAACACAACATTGTTGGAATCGATAAACAAGAGTTAGTATCCGGTCGAAGGTTATTAGCCCAACAAGGTTATTTATTGATTCCGATCCTGGTATTACTTTATTTTCTAGTAGGTATTCGAGTATCAGTTAATAATTCCGCCTTTTTCTCTATTATCGTAATGGTAGTTTTGGCCGTATTTGTCCAGCGTTTTAAAGATAATTTCATACGTACTTCTGTCGTGGCATCTGGTTTGATTGTACTAACAATCCTATTTCCGTTTTTAATAGGGTCCATTAATCAAGGGTTGGAAGCCGTAAATGGGCTGTTAAACATAAACTTTTTTAGTGCTGAAACCATTCGATGGAAACCAGAGATTTTATTTTTGATTTTACTTAGTGTAGTATTAGCTCTCATTTTTGCCATATCACAAAAGAAAATGAAAATAGAAAATACGTCTGTAACGTTTAGTTCGAAGCAATTGCTCACAGGATTTGAAACTGCTGCACGTAATGCCTTATCGATAATCGTCGCCTGTGCAACAGCAGGTATTCTTATTGGGGGTTATAACCACATCAGGCTTATCAACGAAGTTTACTAGTATTGCTATCGGCTTCTCGGAAACATTAACAAACGCGATGCCAAATTTTTTAGTAACAGATAACACCCAATTATATTTTGCCTTGCTATTAACCATGTTTGCCTGCTTATTTTTAGGTTTAGGATTACCGACAACCGCAACCTACGTCGTACTAGCCGCAATTGTTGCACCTATTTTAACGGACATGGGTGTTCACGTTCTGGTTGCCCACCTATTTGTTCTATACTATGGTGTTTTAGCTGATGATACACCCCCCCAATCAATTTACCAGCCTATGCAACAGCTGGCATTGCGAAAGCCGGACCCGTAAGAACCGGGATCCAGGGATTCAAATATGATTCGGCAGCATTACTATTACCTTTTGTTTTCACATTAAATCCAACCATTTTATTAATCACAGACGTTACATGGTATGAAATGGTATGGGCGATTTTCACGGCTACGATCGGCATGGTTGCCTTTGCTTCCTTTATCCAAAATTGGCTGTTAAAAAGATATCACTGGTATGAGCGAATCCTGCATTAATTACTGCCTTACTATTTATTCAGCACAACTTATTTACTGATATGATAGCTGTCATAACCTTAATTGCAATCTTTATATTACAAGTATTCTCGCCCAATCATAAGAATACTAAGAACCTATAAGCATAAATCACTATTATCTTAATCGTGTTCATTTTTGCAATCCTTTTTCCCAATAATTAAGTATAACTATAAACATGAGCATATTTATATCTTTTTACCTATGTACTATGCTATTATCTATACAAAAGTTATACATTATATAAAAGGAGCTAGCTCATGGCACTCACACTTAATAAGTTAGAAACAAGTAATGACAGTAAACTCGCAGCAATCTATCAAAATCTCGCAATTATTGAATTCGATATAAGCAGCCGGGTCGTTGAAGTTAACCCATTATTCTTGAAAGCAATGCAATACACTAGTAAAGATCAATTGATCGGGAAACATCATAAAGAATTTTGTTTTGACACTTTTTCCAGAAGTCCTGAATACAAACAGTTCTGGCAAAAGCTTTGGAATGGTAATAGTCATCAGGAAAAAATAGAACGTAAAGATGCGTATGGGAATGTTATTTGGCTAGAAGCCACCTACATGCCCATATTCGAAAATAACCGAGTGATTGGTGTATTAAAGGTAGCTACGAATATAACCAATCGGCAACAAAATATTCAGAGCTTCGTTGATGAATTACAAGAAACCGCTCAAATACTATCTGAAAAAGCTAATAGAGGATTAGAAAACCAGCAGCGATTAACTAAGAAGATGAATCAAATTGAAGCTGTTTCGATTCGAAATACAGAAACTTTACTGAATCTACAGACTCAAGCTAAAGACATACAAAATATAGTAGCAACAATTAAGCAAATTGCTTCCCAAACAAATCTTCTTGCCTTAAATGCTGCCATCGAAGCTGCACATGCCGGTGAACATGGAAAGGGATTTGCAGTAGTAGCTGAAGAAGTAAGGAAGCTTTCGAATATGGTGCAACAATCGATATCAAATGTAAACGATAACGTTGATAATATCACAAGTGAAATTAAAAACATATCCCACGGGACTACACTGATACAAACAGATCTTCATGAAGGCATCGGGCAGATAAGTCAGGTATCAGAGGATTACAAAACTATCGCGAACTCGTCGGAAATATTAAATGAAAAAGCCCTAGAACTTAATACTATTATTTAATGAAAATATTAGTTAGAGACTAAGGAGACCAATTCCTAGTCTCTACTTTTATAAGTCAATTTCCAATAAAACAAAAAACCACCCTGTCATAGGAATATGACAAGGTAGTTAAAAACTTGATATTTAAAAATATTAACGTTTTGAGAAATATACAGATAAATTTTAAGTATATTGATTCCATCATAATCCATTTATATCAACGTTTTGGGAATTGTTATATGGATAAAAATGTATGAAAAAGGATTGAAATTGACATTACTTGAACCAATTTGCACCAAAGTGATGGATGTTAGTTGAATACAATTACTAATTTTATTTCATTTAAGAGTGCCAATTGTTGATATGGGTTTTCATTAATATTATACATCTATTCGAATAAACACATCGTCTTCCATGTCATAGAATTCCGTTAATGAACTAATATAATTATAAATTGATTGCGCACTTAAATTCGTTTCAACATAAATACTTAAAACATTTTCACTTTTTCTTAGAACTTCATCTGTATAAGATAATAATTTTTGGAATGACTTTTGTTTAGGAAGTTCTAAATACTGTTCGATGTCAAAATCAGCTAACCATTTTAGATAAGTAATTAATGTATCTTTCCATGAATTAACTACAAACTCTTTATCATCAATCATTAAAGCTTTTGGTTTTTTACCAGTTACAGAAAGCAATTCAAAAACAGAGTAATATGTATCACTCTTAACTTCCTTTACTGTGCCAACATTATCTTTTTCTTCAGGTATTGGACATAAATCTATAATTTGTCTATATAGTTTTAATCCTCTATTATGAATTGAGTCCTTATTCCAAGTATCATAATCACAAAGCTCCCTAGTTATTTTGATATTTGAATTTTTATAATAACTAATTTTATCACTGAAAGATCGATTAGACATTTCACCATTATAATTTGTCAACGTTAGATTACCTAAGACATCTTTATATAATTTGTGATCGTCAATCGCATTATCACCAAGCTCTACCCTCCAACTAGGTGTTAATGTTGCTGGTAAAATATGTTCTATAGACACTTCTTCAAAATCTACTATTTCCTTATGCGTTTGTATTTCTATTTGGCTAAGTATCAATTTAACTAGTCGATGATTTCGATTATACATATCTTCATTAAGAACACTGTCTTTTAATTTCTCGTTTCTCGGAAATAAGGCACTACCTGTTCTACTTAATAAATATGCCACAACGGAACCTTCCTCTGATTGAGTATCTTTCTTTTTATTTGCTTCTTTTCCAAGACTACTGAATACTTTATTCAAAGCATTTGTAGGAAAATTAACAATAGCTCTTCTAATTAAATAGGAATTGATAATCTTTAAAATATTAATGAATTGCTCTGTACTAATTTGTTTTTCTACATAATATTTGTCAAATAAACGTAATAGATATGGATATGTAACAGTAGATTTTAATTGAACGATTATCATCAAGTGATTTTGAATAATTTTATTGTCACTTTTTGGATTTAGCATTTCAGCATAATAACCAGAAAATTTCAGTAAATCACGCAAAATTTCCTCACTGCTGAGGTTGTTTTTGTGCGTATAATATTTGAAATTTTGATATACTTTATTTTTATTTGGTATATTATCAGTCTTCATGGTTAAATAATCTCTAATGAAGTCAGGTATTTTTGAATTTGTTAAAAACTCTTCGATTAATAACCAGTAATTCTTATATAAATGTTCTTGTACAGATGGTTTTTCATTCATTAATAAGAAATTGCGAATTAAATCAGATTCGGTTAATGATAGCCCAGTAGAATTAAGGCTTTCGAAAATGACTTGTGGATTTTCCTCTCTCATTCCTTGTTCAAGTTCAATATATACAATTCTAATTTTTTCGAGCGCATTCAATAACTGCTCACTAGTAGCCTTGGAATGTTGAATTAAATAGATTAATCGTTTATAATTCATATGAATTTTTGAAGGTCTATCATATTTATCATGAATTAATAATTCTAAAAAGTCCTTACGATCATCTTCAACTGATATTAACTTATATTTAAATTCTTCATCAACATTTCGATTTTCAAAATAGGTTTCTTTTATATCTGACTTCGTATTCTCACTGTCAATTGAATTATAAAGTGCCTGTAATAATAGAAATGTCGTGGTTATTCTTTGTTGTCCATCTATTATAATATAATCACTTCCCATATTTGGAAATGAACTTTTCACAAAGACTACAGTACCTAAAAAGTGTCCTTCGATTTCAGCATTTAAAGCGATATTTTCTATATCATGAAAATATTTGTTTACTTGTTCTTCTGTCCATTCATACTTCCTCTGATATACAGGTATCCGAAATACTGATTTAGGTGGATATAGAAATTCTAGTAATCTAATCGTCCCAGCATCCATTGTTATCACTCCTCATTGTCTAAATAAATTTCTTAACTTATTTCTCAACACTCAACCCTTTAAATTCTTTCCCAAGAGCAATTTCACCAATTTGTTTAATCGTTCCTCTACCATCATTCATCGTATAGAATTTTACCCCTCTAATCTTCACATCTTCTATTTCATCTTCAAATATAATCTCAGCTTCGTGTTCATTAATGTAAATTAATAAATCTTCTTTCCACTGTTCTTCTTCCATATTTCGTCCTTTTGGCTCGATAAATATCTGAATGAAATAATCACTGTTTTGTAGATAAAGAATAAAGTCGGGTTGGAACCCTGCCAAATTCACTTCATCATGCCCACTACCAAACTGATGCAATTTTAATTTATTATTTTTTGCTGACTCACGGTGCATATTTTCATCCATACGTATTAAATACACATCAGAATATTCCTCTTTTAACCCTGCAACCCTTTCTGCAATTCGATCGATTAATTGCTTTTCGGTTAAGTTAATAATCGCGGAATCATAAACAAAGTAATCCTCTTTTATTTCATAACGATCCACTGTCTGCGGACTATCCTGCATAAACGTTTTACCCGTGTCATAATTTGGTACACGTTTACGGTAGTTTGCAATATACTCTTTAATTGGATAACCGATAAATTTACCAGTTCCACGTTGTTTACTGTAACCCGATTTTATTTGTTTTGCGACATAAGAAAAGTAACGCTCTAGAATGTTTAACTTTTCAGTAGCCGTTAGTACACTACTATCCATTGTTCGTGGGATTGTAACATAAATTGTTCGATTATAAATATTTAACCATTTCTCTTGTAAAAACTCTTCTCTTGAATTTAGTAGCGGAATATAATTTTTCAAGTTAGAGAAATGATAGAACGACAAACGATTCATAATTTTATTGAGATAACGCTTATCGAATGTAACCGCAACGTTATAAGCGTTTGTATAGTCTTCTTGAACTTTAGTATCTTTATAACTCACTTCTTTTAATGCAGATATATATGGAATGACAACATCATTTTTTGTATCAACACCATATTTCTCTAATGAATCGTAGTATTTATCCGTTACTTCAATGGTTTCATTGTAATAAATTTTGCCATATTTCCATACGTCCGTCCGTTTAAATGTAGCTTCACCTTAACATCAATTAACGGATTTTTTTTATCTTCACCAGTAGGTAAATTCATTTCGTCTAAAGCACTTACTAAGTTCTTCAAGTATTGAGGTTCATTAATTGTATGATAATGAATCGTCTCTAAAATCAAGCTTTCTTTACTATCATCATTAAACCTGCGGGTATATGATCGTTCACCATCTAGTAAAAATGGGTAATACCTTGCACCACGTCCAATTAATTGTGCTTCTGACATAGTCGTTGCTTTCGTTCCTTTTACTTTTGGGTCATCACTTAAACGAACAATATCAAAAAGGTTTAATACATCCCATCCCTCTGTAAGTCTAGCAACCGCAAAAATGACTCGATATAAATTCATTGGACTTTCTAAGCTATTTAAAGCTTCATAGTGACCTTTTTCTAAGATACCCGATTGACTCGTGTCATTGGCATTAATGATTCGGCTAGGAGCAAGTTCCCGTTTTATATCTCTGACTATTTCACTTAAATCATCCTCACGTTCACGATAATATTCATGTGCAAATGTCAATGTTTCACTATCATCTTCAGAAGTGATTTGTGCTTGCCTATTAAGAAACGCTTTTAAAGATTCAGCGGTTAACGTATCGATTAACTCATTAAATTGTTCGTGGGCTTCATTAGAAGCATCAATTCGCTGTGATTTAAACATAATAACAGGTTTTATATATGTACCATGCTCTTCCAATGCATATCTTCTTCTGTATTCACTTAATAAGACTACATTCATCATGTGGTCCAAGTCTGTATTACTCGACTGAATTCGCTTTACATTCTTAGAATATTTATCTTGGATGAAACGATCGAGTGCATAGCGATACAACACTTTATCCTTGTATTTTTCATAAACATTTTTATTCTCCAAGTCAATTGTAGCGGTAAATTCAAGTAAGCGATTGTCTTTATTTGCATTTAAAATCGTTGAAATTGCTTTTTCCCATGATTGTTCCGCTTCTTTTTCCGACTTGGTAGATGCGGAGTAATGGTGTGCTTCATCTCCTAAAATAACGACTTTATTCCTTGCATAATCTTCTTTACCCATTGCATTTTCTTTTTGGGTATAAATATCAGCAGCAACACGTTGGACAGTTGCCAATTTTAAATAGATTGTATTCTTACTTTGATTTTTTGGGAAAGATTGAACTTGCTTAATTTGTATTCGTTCCCCCCATCTATTTCAATTTGTGGTTCATATAAATACTTGTCCGATGCCATATTTGTCAGGTTATCAATCGTTTTATTTAATACACCATTTGTATTTACTAGGAATAAAAAGTTTTGATAACCTTGTTCTTGATAGAGGTATAAAATAAGCCCTGCCATTAAGTCTGTTTTTCCACTTCCTGTTGCCATGTTGAATAGTACATGATTCACATTCCTAAAACGAAACTCATTCGCTGCTTGTGAATAATGAAAAAAGCGTAAAGCTGCATCTTGATAATACCTAAACGTATGTACCATGTTCTGTTTAATGTATTCAGGTGTTTCCCATGAACCTTCTTCGTTAAATAAACTTTCATTTAGTTCCCTGACTTCATCATATAAAGGCAATGGTAGTTGTTTCTTTTTTTTTGCCACAGTTATTCACAACCTTCATCATAGAAGTTTTTATTAAATGCATAATCACCATCTGAAATTAAATCACGAACGTTTTCATCATCAATTTCTGAATAGTTGTAGTAAAGTTGGTTTTTATCGATGATTTTAATAAGTGTTTTCTTTTGCTCCTCAAATGAAAGCTCATATAATGTATCTTTAACCGCTTCTAAATCAACACGAAAGTCAATTTCCGCTTCTTTTAACATGAAATCAAATATATTATGAAGTTCTGTTTGTGTTTTTGCATCACGAATGGATTTTAAGAATCCACGGTTTTTCTCCATTAATTCAACGTAAACGAAACTTCCGCCACCTTTCCAATTGACTTCTTTAGAAATTCCACCACTATCACCCTCTATCACATTTTTCTGACGTGTAACCATTTTTTCAACATGATCTTCTAGTTGTTCAATCGATATATATATTCTTTTCATTTTGTGTGCTACTGCAGCGGTAGTCCCACTTCCTCCAAAAAAATCTAATACGATATCATTCTCATCAGAAAAATAATCAATAAATGAGGATAAAAGCATCTCTGGCTTTTTACCGCCACCTATGTCGACCCCACCTTCATGTCGACAATTTCCAAAATCTCCTTCATATTGCAAGTAATTATATAAGAAGTTTGGAATTGGTTTTTCTTTAGAATATTCTCCTGAAATCACACCTTCTCTAATTGCTGAAGGAACGCCAGAAAAGAATTTACCTCTAAATGCATCTTGTCTCCTAGGTCCAGTAATATACCTGTAACCGAGTCCATCATCACCCATGTTATGCACTTTATATAATGTTTTTAGTCCATCTTCCTTTTTTCTTTCTATTAAATACTTACTTAGAAATTCAGCTGCTGTTCCACCTTGCCTAATCAATGAACCCGTAGCCCAAGTTTCCTTTAAACCATCGATATTAGGTTCTATTTCCTCAATTTCATAGTTGCCTTCTTGGAAAATATCAACTTTTTTCCCATTTATAATCTCTGTTTTGTTGGGTTCTCCTTTTTCCACAATGCGATATTTAAACTTTTCAAGTGAGTATTCCTCTTTTAATTTGTTTGGAATAAATTCATCTGTAACTTTTGAATATACATGGCATATTTCCATGACCTTTTGGAAGTCATTATCCTCAGACAAGGTTTTATTTCCGTATCTTACCTGAACATAGAAAGAAGTTTCGAATTGTTCAGTACCCATTACTTCATCTAATAATATTTTTAGATATGCTTGCATTTTGTCGTCTGCTTGAACTATTAACACACCATTATTAGAAAGCAAATCACGAGCTACCTCTATTCTATTTTTCATAAAAGTTAGCCAAGTAGAGCGATTAAAACGGTCATTATATTTGAAGCTATCTTTTCCTGTGTTATAAGGTGGATCGATATAAATTAATTTAACCTTTCCAGCATATTTTTCCTTTAAAGTATGTAGAGCCAGTAAATTATTTCCTTTTATGATTAAATTATCATCTTTATTAAAATGATTTACATCTTCGATACCTTCCTGACTATACCTTTTTGCATTTACTATTATCTTCTTATCTAATAGAACATCAATTTCCTCTTTCGCGAGGAGTTCATTTAAAAATGGCTCGTCTGGTTGTAAATCATCTTTATCTGTATCTTCTTTGCTCATACTTGCTTTTAATACTGTATCTTTATAAGGGAAATCTAATACAACATCTGTAGATTCATCAATAAATTTCCCACCAGCTGCTAAACCAATTTTCTTTGAGTATTTTGTATACGAGTCTTGCCAGTATTCGTCTGCTTCAAATAGTTCGATGAGTTTATTTGTTTGCATGATGATATTCCCTGCAATATCAATTGTAAAGTTGCTCTTTAGTGTTTCATTCGAAATAAATGCCTCAAGTAATTCTTTATCATACGTATCTAAATCCTGAATTACTTTATTCTTGTTTAATACTTCTCCTATAAAATACTTTTGATCAAATTGCTGTAAAACTTGTTTAATCGCTTCATTAATCTTAGTTTTCATGTCATAATCCGTCCTTTTAATAATCTAATCTTTAATAGATTTTAATTAATCTCTATTTATATATTATCATATAAAGTATTTGTTCATATATCTTGAAGAAAAAAGGGAATTGTTTCTCCCTTTTTAAATATAGCCTCTTTCTTTCAGGCTAGTAAAACTGTTATCACTATTTACTACTAAGTGATCAAGTACTTCGATGCCTAATAGCTTTCCAGCTTCGACTAATCTCTTTGTAACGTTTATATCTTCCATCGATGGTGTTATGTCACCACTTGGATGCTGATGTGCGACGATGAGACTTGCTGCATTATTAAGTATTGTAGATTTAAACACCTCGCGAGGATGTACAATCGAGGAATTCAACGAACCAACATGACAACGATGAACTGCGATAACATTATTTTTCGTATTTAAACACATAACAAAAAATACTTCACGATCATCTCGACCAATAAAGCGAGATGCTACCTTTGCTCCATCTTCTGGGCTCCGAATAATGTAACTAACTCCTTCTTCTGCCTCTCGAATAATTTGTTCAATGCGAACTACTTCTAAAATGGTTTCCATCTAGATCAACCTCTCTATTATTTTTTTGACCTTTTTGGTCACCATAGAGAGAATCTTCGCATCGATTAATGTCAAGTGGCGTTAGTAGCAAAGCTATCGAGTGATTCGTATATGTTTTGGGGGGGAAGCCCAATGAATTAGGGTGCGTTAAAAGCACTCATTGCTTTCTTACGCACCTTATCCTACTTGGCTGACTCATAACATCTGAAGAACGAAGACCTTTACATAATGCGACACAGTATAAATGCATTCACTTCCATGTAAAAGTGACTTTCAACAATAGAATAAGTTGAAGTCACTTTTTACATATTTCTCTATGAATAATCAATATACATATTGCTGATGTATTTTTTTCCTAGACTTATACAATTATATCAATTACCTTTTGTTTCTTAATATCTGAATATAATCCCTTGCTCCATGCAATATTCTATAAATATATACGGTGTTTTCAATAACTCGATAAAAGGCAATATAAGGTTCAGAAATAACCATCCTAAATTCGAAGTGTTTTAGTCTTTCTTCCATTACCCTTAAACCAGCATATGGAAATTTTTCAAGATACTTTAAAGAGGTCATCACACGATCCAACACTTCATTCGCAGCTTCAGGATTATCCAATAAAATATAAGTAAAAATATCATCAAGATCTTCATCAGCTGCTGGAAGTAGTTCTACATTAAAGCTTGTCATCAATTCTCTCCTTGATTCTTTGATAAGCAGAATCAAGTGGTGTCGCTTTATCACCTCTTAATCGCTGTTCTTCGGCTACTAATAGTTTTTCTTTTAAATCTATGATTGCTTCCCTTTTTTCAAATGCATCAATACTCATGAGAACGAGATCACCTTCTCCATTCCTAGTAATATAAACCGGTTTCTCTTTCTCATGTGCCATTTTAGAAATGGTATTATAATCATTTCTTAACGAGGTAGATGACTTTATAATCAACGGCAAGACCTCCAATCATTTATTATACCATTATAATATCATAATTCTCATATTATATGCACCTGTGAGTTAACAGGGACAATGTTATGTATCGTGAATTTATCCAATTTAATAAAATGTTTCATCATTTTTATTTGCTCAAGATATTGATATTGCAAATGTATCAAAACGACTCGGTCATATCAATATCCAGACCACACAGAACTATTATCTAGAGCTAATGCCAGAAAAAAAGCACCAGCAAGATGCCGATGCTTTAAATCTATTAAGTGCTTGTAATATTTATCATTGACTTGAACCAACTTGCACCAAAAAACCTTTGCAAACGTTGGTATATTAACAAACCTATTAACGTTTTGAGAACTGTGGTGCACGACGAGCTTTTTTAAGACCGTATTTCTTACGTTCTACAGCACGCGCATCACGAGTTAAGAATCCAGCACTCTTAAGTGTAGCGCGGTATTCTGGATTAGCTTCCAATAATGCACGAGCAACACCGTGACGAATTGCTCCAGCTTGGCCAGCATATCCTCCACCTTTAACGTTTACTAATACATCATAAGTACCTTCTGTTTCTGTACCTACTAATGGTTGCTTAATGATCGTACGAAGTGTTTCAGATGGGAAATAATCTTCCGCATCACGTTTATTTACAACGATACGTCCAGTTCCTGGAACTAAACGTACACGAGCAGTTGAAGTTTTACGGCGTCCGGTACCGTAATATTGTACTTGTGCCACTATTCATTACCTCCTTTTAATTATCCACGAAGTTCATAAACTGTTGGTTGTTGTGCTTGATGTTTATGATCAGATCCACGATAAACGTGTAATTTTTTACCCATTTGACGTCCTAATTTACCTTTAGGCAGCATTCCTTTAATGGTTAGTTCTAACATTTTCTCAGGATATTTTTCGCGCATTTCACCAGCTGTACGTGCTCTTAAACCACCTGGGTGGTTAGAGTGATGATAATACATCTTATCGCTAAGTTTTTTACCTGTTAGTTCGATTTTTTCCGCGTTTATGATGACTACGTAATCACCAGTATCAACATGCGGTGTATATGTTGGTTTATGCTTTCCGCGAAGGATGGTAGCAATTTCACTTGCTAAACGACCTAACGTTTGACCTTCCGCGTCGACAACAAACCATTTGCGTTCAATATTATTTTCATTTGCCATGAAAGTTGTGCGCATGATCAGTTACCTCCTAAATCAATCTTTCCATAATGATATTTTGTCTAACTCCGAGCGCCCAAAAACTAAAGTTTTTGAACGGGCGCCTACGTTTTTCTATGTCCGAATTTATATTCTAACACGAGTAACTTTCCGGGGCTATTCGTGGTTTAGAAAATAAAATGCCATAGATCATGTTATAACATTCTACACGATTTGTCAATAGATAGCACGCAAGGATTCGTTGTTTTTGTCAACTTTTTTCCTCATAAAAGACTTTCCATAAGTACAACCCCCCCTGTGCCGGTGCTGTATTTCCTGCCTTGGAACGGTCTTTAACATGTATAATTTCTGCTATTTCTTCTGGCTTCCTTGTTCCCAACCCCCCCACCTCTAACAAAGTACCAACTATGATCCGTACCATATTATATAAAAAGCCAGTTCCGCGAACTCGGATAATGATTTTCTCATCCTGTTGTATGACAGCAATATCTGTGATGGTGCGCACCTTTTCTCCCCCTTACGGTACTGTTTGAACCACAAAAGGATGTAAAGTCATGTGTTCCGAGAAAACAGCTGCTGGCTTTTTTCATGGCGTCAAGGTTAAGTTGCTCTTTAATAAAATAACTATAATGCCGTTGAAAGATATCCTTTTTTTCAGTATGTAACAGAATATAACGATATTCTTTATTTTTGACATCGAATCTCGCATGAAAATGATCTGCTACTCTTGTTATATGCAATACTTCTATATCCTCTGGCAGCATAGTATTTAACGCCTTTTTCCAATTCTCTACAGGTATTTCTAAATTAGTATCAAAATGAATCACTTGTCCAACCGCATGAACACCTTGATCTGTTCTTCCAGAGGCTATTACTCTAACTGGCTGACCTTTATGCATTTTTGTTAATACATTTTCTAACTTACCTTGCACGGTTCGGGCATTTGGTTGTATTTGATAACCGGCAAAATTTGTCCCATCGTAACTTATTGTAGCTTTTAATCTCATTACTTTGCTCCTTAATTTCTTAAGCTAAAAAAGATGATAATGATTACCAGATAAAAAAGGAATGCCTGATAATCTACAGATGTGAATCGTAACACTCTCAGTTTTGTTCTTCCCTCACTACCCCTATATCCTCTTGCTTCCATTGCCATCGCTAAATCCTCCGCACGTTTGAATGCACTAATAAATAAAGGAACCAACAAGGGTACAATGGCATACATTCTATCTTTCATCGAACCGGTGCGGAAGTCAACACCCCCGTGATGCCTGTGCCTTGGAAATCTTCTCCGTCTCCTCTAAAAGCGTTGGAATAAAGCGCAGGGAAATCGACATCATTAATGCTAACTCGTGAACCGGTACTTTGATTTTTTTTAATGGGGGGGCAAATAATTCTTCAATTGCATCTGTTATTTCCATTGGAGATGTTGTTAAGGTTAACAGCGACGTTACTAACACTAACAGAAAAAAACGAAATGCAATCGATAATCCTTGAATCACACCACCTTGATAAATGACAAAACTGCCAATTTCCCATAAGACCGGTCCGTCTCTCGTAATAAAAAGATGAAGAATAAAAGTGAAAACAATTAGAAACCATACAGGAGTAATCCCTCTAATAATATAAGGTATTGATATTCTTGACAATAGTACAAGCATTACAGCAAAGAGTGTTAGCCATCCATAACTCTGCACATTATTAGCAAAAAAAACAATAATAACAAAACTGAAAATTGCAATCATCTTTGTGCGAGGATCAAGACGGTGTAAAAGCGATGTACCTGGTACAAATTGCCCTATAATCATTAAAGACTTCATTTCTGCCTTTTCTCCCTAATCTGCTCTGCAATTTGCTTTGCTAACTCTTTAGCGGACTGACGTTGATAACGAATTGTTCCATAAAATTTTTGATTGAATGTGTTAATTAATGTAAGTATTTCAGGTACCTCAAGATTTACTCCTTTTAATTGTTCTGCATTAGAAAAAACATCTTCAGGTGTTCCATCCATATACACCTTACCGTTTGCTAAGACAATAATACGGTCCGCATACTTTAATGCCTGATCCATCTGATGGGTCACTAATATGGTTGTCATTCGTTTAGATAGATGCAAGTGATAAAACATCTCCATGATTTCCTTTTGCCCTTTTGGGTCTAATCCAGCAGTGGCTCATCTAAAATCAATACTTCTGGTTCCATCGCGAGTACGCCAGCAATAGCCACTCTTCGCATTTGTCCTCCACTTAATTCAAATGGTGACTTCTCGAGAAGTGACTCCGATATTCCTACTTTTTCGATTGAAGTTAGAACTCGTGATGTTATTTCCTGGTTAGGAACATGAAAATTATGTGGTCCAAAACTGATATCCCGTTCCACTGTTTCTTCAAATAGCTGATGCTCTGGATACTGAAATACGATACCTACTTTTCCCCTTAGTTTCTTCAGATCCTGCCGTTTATTATCCTTTGATAAGAGATAGTCACCCACCATCACGGCACCTTCTGTTGGAAGTAATAATCCATTGATATGCTGGAGTAACGTTGACTTACCAGAGCCAGTATGACCTACAATAGCAATAAGTTCCCCCCCGGTAGAAACAGTGAAATTAATATCATGAAGGGCTTGATATGCATAAGGAGTATGGGGTTGATAGGTATAGTTTACATGTCTAAATTGGATGTCCATAATTCGCGGATAAACTCCTCATCATTTAATGGATATAGCGAAAATTGAAAGCCATACTGCTCAAGCTCCTTTGCCAGTTCTACAGTAAACGGCAAGGTCAACCCGATTGCTTCCAGCTCTTCAGGATGCGAAAATAGATTTTTTTTTGTGGTATCCATAAACAGCTGTCCTTCGTTCATTACCAAAATACGATCGGCCAGATAAATCTCACTTAAATCATGTGTAATCATTAGCATCGTGAAATTTACCTGTTTTCTTAATTGACTAATTATTGATAAAATTTCTTTACGTCCTTTGGGATCTAACATCGAGGTTGCTTCATCAAGTAGTAATATTTCCGGTTTCATTGCCATAACACTGGCGATAGCTACACGTTGTTTTTGACCTCCAGACAGATTGTGTGGTTCATACTCTAGATATCCTTCCAAACCAACACTTTTTAAACTATTAGTAATACGCTCTAACATTTCCAAACGGGGAACACCACGATTTTCTAAGCCAAAGGCAACATCATCTCTCACAGTAATTCCCACAAACTGATTTTCCGGATTTTGAAAAACCATCCCAATATTTCGACGAATTTCCCAAACATTCGTAAGATTTATCTCCTGGCTATCAATTAATACTTCACCATGCTGGGGGGGTAAAAGAAGTCCGTTAGCCAACTTTGCAATTGTTGATTTACCTGAACCATTATGGCCTAGTACCGCAATGATTTCACCTTCCTCTATCACCATATTAAAATTTGCAAAACCCATGGGGACTCTTTATTGTACCGAAAACAAACGTTTCGAAACTCAATCGCTGGCATTATGGTTACTCCCTTATATCCTTTATTTCCCGGGTAATATTCTTATATATATTATAACATAATGTAAACTTTCATCAGTAGATTTCTTGATTGCAATTATTGCCGCAGTTAACTTAAGCTCTATCATATTTTGACAATACAGTACATAAGCTGCGTATACATAAAACTTTATTTAAATTAGTATAAAAACAAAAAAGGGCCTGGATGCACCTCATGATGAGAACTGCTCCTGCCCCCCCTTGCTTTTTGCTGATGTTAGATTATACTAACTCAATAATTGCCATTTCGGCACCATCGCCACGACGTGGTCCTAATTTAAGCACTCGTGTATATCCACCTTGGCGTTCTTCATAACGGCCAGCAATGTCATTGAATAACTTTTGTACCGCTACTTCGTCTTCATTTGCTTCAGTGTTGTATAAAAACGCTGCTGCCTGACGACGTGCGTGAATATCTCCACGTTTACCAAGTGTAATCATTTTCTCTACCACTGAACGCAATTCTTTTGCTTTCGCTTCAGTTGTTTCTAAACGTTCATGTATAATAAGATCAGTAGCTAAGCCACGTAGTAATGCCTTGCGTTGATCTGTTGTACGTCCTAGTTTTCTAACCATGGAATAAACCTCCTTCGTTCAAAATCTCGTAAAGGTGTTACAATTAATCTTCGTTTCGTAGTCCAAGTCCTAAATCTTCTAACTTGTGTTTCACTTCTTCAAGTGATTTTCGACCTAAATTTCGGACTTTCATCATATCATCTTCTGATTTATGAGCTAATTCCTGAACCGTATTAATACCTGCTCTTTTTAGGCAGTTATATGAACGGACAGACAAATCAAGTTCTTCAATCGTCATTTCTAACACTTTTTCTTTCTGATCTTCTTCCTTTTCGATCATGATTTCTGCATTTTTCGCTTCATCTGTTAATCCAACGAAAATATTAATATGCTCAGTGAAGATTTTAGCACCTAAAGATACTGCTTCTTCTGGGCGTATACTTCCGTCTGTTTGAATATCAAAAGTAAGTTTATCATAGTTGGCATCTTCACCAACACGGGTATTTTCTACTTGATAAGTTACTTTAGATACTGGAGTAAAGATAGAATCGACCGGAATAACACCAATTGGGCGATCATCATGGTTATTAACATCAGCTGGACGATATCCTCGACCACTTTGCGCTGATATTTTCATTTTCAGATGACCATTACTACTTACAGTAGCTATATGAAGATCCGGATTCAATATTTCGACGTCACTATCAAAAATAATATCTGCAGCAGTAACTTTACCTTCTCCTTGCACATCAACTTCTAGTGTCTTTTCTTCATCGGAATAAATTTTAAGAGCTAAATCTTTTAAGTTTATGATGATAGTTGTAACATCTTCTACAACTCCATCTACTGTAGAGAATTCATGCAACGCTCCATCAATTTGAACAGATGTGACAGCAGCGCCAGGGAGTGAAGATAATAAAATACGTCGCAAGGAGTTACCAAGTGTAGTTCCATATCCACGTTCTAGTGGTTCTACTACGAATTTACCATAAGTAGCATCCTCACTGATTTCAACTGTTTCTATTTTTGGTTTTTCAATTTCGATCATCTATTAAACCCTCCTCTAAAACGTCGAAACCCCGGTTAGACTATAGTCTAACCGAAATTCCCCAGGTAGGCAGTTCCCGTTTCTGCTCTATGCAATTGTAATCCTTTGTCTGTCAAATCCTATGGAATATGCCATAATTCGAAAAAAACTTTATTATGCTATCATAAACCATTATAGACAGATAAACAAATAATATACTGTAATTATACTCGACGACGTTTTGGTGGGCGACAACCATTGTGAGGAACTGGTGTTACATCACGAATGGCAGTTACTTCTAATCCAACTGCCTGTAATGAACGGATAGCCGCTTCACGACCTGCACCAGGACCTTTTACTGTTACATCAATAGTTTTGACACCATGATCTTGAGCGGCTTTTCCTGCTGCTTCTGCAGCCATTTGTGCTGCAAAAGGAGTAGATTTACGAGAACCTTTAAAGCCTAGCGCTCCTGCACTACTCCAGCTAAGTGCATTACCTTGTACATCTGTAATCGTAACAATCGTATTATTGAATGTAGAACGGATATGCGCGATACCCGTATCTATATTCTTTTTCACTCTACGTTTACGTGTATTTGATTTACGAGCCATATGTTAGCAAACCTCCTTTATTATTATTTCTTTTTGTTAGCCATTGTTTTTCTTGGACCTTTACGAGTACGAGAGTTGTTTTTCGTATTTTGTCCTCGTACTGGTAAACCACGACGATGTCGAATACCACGATAGGTTCCAATTTCAATTAGACGTTTAATATTAAGGGATACTTCACGACGAAGATCACCTTCAACAGTGACACTATCCAATTTTTGACGAATTTGAGATAATTCTTCTTCTGTTAAATCACGAACACGAGTGTTTTCGTCCACTCCTGCTTCTTCTAATACCTTCTTAGCAGTTGTTTTACCAATACCATAAATATAGGTTAAAGCAATCACTACACGTTTATCACGCGGAATATCTACTCCAGAAATACGTGCCATAGACTGATTCCACCTCCTTATCCTTGTTTTTGTTTATGCTTAGGGTTTTCGCAAATTACCATTACTTTCCCTTTACGACGAATAACCTTACATTTTTCACAAATTGGTTTTACAGATGGTCTTACCTTCATCTTCCATACCTCCTCTAGTATCGGAGCATTTTATTTATAACGGTACGTAATACGACCTCTTGTTAAATCATATGGAGAAAGCTCAACCGTTACTTTATCTCCAGGCAGAATACGAATAAAGTGCATTCTGATTTTACCTGAAACATGTGCAAGTACGGTATGACCATTCTCTAGTTCTACTTTAAACTGTGCATTAGGTAAAGTATCTGTTACTGTACCTTCTACTTCAATTGCATCGTCTTTCGTCATCGAGTTGATCTCCCTTCTTCAAATCTGTCACACATTCTTCGACAAATTTATTAATAGCATAACGCAACTTTCCATTGGTTACGCGGCCTGTTTCGAGAAGGCTTCTTTGAACTTCAGGAGACACAAAACGTGTGAACGTAATATGATGGATATTCTTTTTCTTTGGTCGATCATATTTACGTTTTTCTCCATCCGCCAACAACACAAAACGACTGTCTACTTTTCTAATTACAATTGCAAACTGACCTGCTTCGCGTCCCTGTAGGATTTGAACAACCTGACCTAATTCCGGATAACTCTCCGTATCGCTCAACCATCATCACCTTCACTTAGGTTTTACGTTATACTTTATCTTAAAGTTGTTGTTAGTATCATTATACCAACTTTAACGATAATCATTTAAGAAATCGTCTTTAATTTTTCGTCAATATCGTTAAATACTTCATTTATTCCTTGTGAACCATCAATCGTAACTAGCTCACCCTTGTCAGTGTAGAAGTCCAACATTGGTTGTGTTTGCTCAATATTAACTTCTAAGCGATTTTCTACTGTACTAGGATGATCGTCCTCACGTTGAATGAGTGCTTCCCCCCCATCTTTATCACATATTCCCTCTACTTTTGGAGGATTGAATAATACGTGATAAGCAGTTCCACATTTAGGACAAATGCGGCGTCCTGTAAGACGTTCCACTAATTGGTCTTTTTCCACTTCAACATGTATAACATAATCAAGTGAACGATTCATGCCAGACAATAATGCATCAAGTGCTTCAGCCTGTGCTAACGTACGTGGAAAGCCATCTAGCAGGAAGCCTTTTTTACAGTCGTCTTTATTTAATCGCTCTTCTACAATGCCAATCGTTACTTCATCCGGAACAAGAGCACCCTCATCCATAAAGCCCTTTGCCTTCTGTCCAAGCTCTGTTCCCTCTTTTATAGCCAATCGAAACATATCTCCAGTTGAAATATGAGGAATGTCATATTTTTCTACAATTTTTTCAGCCTGTGTACCTTTACCAGCACCAGGAAGTCCCATAAGGATTAGATTCAACGATTTTCCCCCTCGCTCTCTTTCTAGTCCGATGTAATAAAGGCTCTATTTAATAAAGCCTTTATAATTTCGTTTTACTAGCTGTCCTTCTAATTGTTTCATCGTTTGTAATGCAACACCAACAACTATTAGTAAACCAGTTCCACCAATTTGTACTGATTGAGCAAGCCAGCTAAATCACCTAAAATTAAAGGTAATACAGCCACCGTCGCCAAGAAAATAGATCCAACAAAAGTTAGTCGATACATAACACGAGTTAAATATGTCTCCGTAGTTTTTCCCGGGCGAATACCAGGAATATAGCCACCCTGTTTCTTTAAATTATCTGCCATTTGTTCCGGATTTACTTGAACAAATGTATAGAAATACGTAAATGCGATGATTAGTACAACGTAGATAATCATACCAGTTACGTTTGTATAATCAAAAATCCGGGAGATTGTCATCGCGATTTCATTGTTTTCAAAGAAACCTGCTATTGTACGTGGTGCAATGATAAATGATATCGCAAAAATGACTGGTATTACTCCTGCAGCATTTACTTTTAACGGTAAATGTGTAGAATGTCCACCTACTGGTGATCGATTTACTAAACGCTTCGCATATTGTACAGGAATTTTACGTAATGCTTGCTGAATAAAGATAACACCAACGGTTACTGCTATAACAAGCAATACGATCAATAGTACAATAATGATATTCAGGAAGAGCTCATCTCCTGCACCAGATCCGAAATATTGTGCATAAATTTGATTAACACCATTCGGAATGGCTGCAACGATACCCGCAAATATTAGGATAGAGATACCATTACCCACACCGTTTGCAGTAATTTGTTCTCCTAACCACATAAGAAATGCAGTACCACTTGTTAACACAAGGGCAATAACTAAGAATTTTCCAACACCAGGATCACTAATTAATAGACCACCGGACATTTGATTAAATCCTATAGACATCGCGCAAGCTTGTATAAACGCCAATCCGATTGTTGCATAACGCGTAACCTGTGCTAATTTTTTACGTCCCATTTCTCCTTGCTTTTTCCACTCAGAGAATTTTTGAACAACATCCATTTGCAATAATTGCATAATGATGGATGCAGTGATGTAAGGCATAATCCCCATTGCAAAGATGGAGAAGTTTTGCAATGCTCCACCACCAAATGTATTTAGTAAACCAAATACATTCTGTTCATTCATAAAATCTATAGCACTGCGATCTGTAAATGGAACTGGAATGAATGTTCCAATTCGAAATACAATTAACATAAGAAGTGTAAATACTATCTTTTGTCTAATATCTGCCACACGCACAAAATTGGAGATTGTATGGAACATTAAATCACCTCAGTTTGACCGCCCGCTGCTTCAATTGCTTCTTTAGCTGAAGCAGAAAACTTATGAGCTTTTACGGTTAATTTCTTTTCTAATTTTCCATTTCCAAGAATCTTAACGCCAGACTTTACCTTACTTATGGTACCTGTCTCAAGTAAAAACTCAGGTGTCACTTCAGTACCCTCATCAAAGTTGTTTAATGTTTCTACGTTTACAACAGCGAAATCCTTACGGTTAATATTAGTAAAACCACGTTTAGGTAAGCGTTGGAATAAAGGCATTTGTCCACCTTCAAAACCTAAACGAACACCTCCACCTGAACGTGAATTTTGTCCATTATGACCTCGTCCGGAAGTTTTACCATTTCCTGATGACATACCGCGACCTACTCGATTACGGTCTTTCTTCGCTTGTGATGGTTTTAATTCATGAAGTTTCATGCGAGCACCTCCTTCTAAAACTAATTTTTTATACTTCTTTCACGTCTATTAAATGTGATACTTTATTAATCATGCCTCGCACGACAGGAGTATCTTCACGGACTACTGATTGATGAATCTTTCTAAGACCAAGTGTTTGAACAGTAGCTTTTTGAACTTCTGATCTACCGATGACACTGCGCTTGAGGGTGATTTCTATCTTGTTAGACATCTGTTTTCCCTCCTTATCCTAACAATTCTTCTACAGACTTGCCACGAAGTTTTTGCTACTTCCTCTGCACGTTTTAATTCTCGTAATCCATTAATAGTGGCACGAACCATATTAATTGGTGTATTAGATCCTAACGATTTAGACAAGATATCACCTACACCAGAAAGTTCTAATACAGCACGTACAGGTCCACCAGCAATAATTCCAGTACCTTCAACAGCAGGTTTCATTAAGATGTTTCCAGCTCCGAATTTACCATTAATTTCATGAGGAATTGTCGTACCTACAATTGGTACATTAACTAAGTTTTTCTTAGCATCATCAATTGCTTTTTTTATCGCTTCTGGTACTTCTTGTGCTTTACCAGTACCGAATCCTACATGACCATTTTTATCTCCCACTACAACCAGCGCAGCAAAACGAAAACGGCGTCCACCTTTTACAACCTTTGCAACACGGTTGATTGTTACAACACGTTCTTCTAAATCCAATTTGTTTGTGTCGATGTTAGTACGCAACATATGTCCCTCCTTTAATAATTAAAATTCAAGACCTGCCTCGCGGGCAGCATCTGCTAGAGATTTAACTCGACCATGATATAAATATCCACCACGATCAAAAACAACACTTTTGATGCCTTTGTCGACCGCGCGTTTAGCAATTAATTCGCCAACTTGTTTTGCGGCTTCGACATTTCCAGTTGCTTCTAAGTTTAATTCTTTATCTACAGTAGATGCACTTGCTAATGTCACGTTGTTCACGTCATCGATTAGTTGTGCATAAATGTGTTTATTTGAACGAAATACATTAAGACGTGGTCGTTGCTCCGTTCCAAACAAATCTTTACGGATACGCAAATGTCTTTTTTGACGTACATTATTTTTATTAGGCTTTGTGATCATCTAGGTCACTCCTTTCTGCTTCCTTACCTAAACTTACTTAGCAGTCTTACCTTCTTTTCGACGTACATATTCGCCTTGATAACGGATCCCTTTACCTTTATATGGCTCAGGTGGACGAATTGCTCGGATATTGGCTGCTACAGCACCAACTAATTCTTTGTCGATACCTTTTATGATAACTTTTGTATTGGCTGGAACTTCAATTTCGATTCCTTCAATTGATTCAATTTCTACAGGGTGAGAATACCCAGCATTGACAACTAGTTTGTTACCTTGTTTTTGAGCACGGTACCCAACACCTTGAATTTCAAGAGTCTTTTCAAAGCCATTGTGAACACCTTCAACCATGTTCCCAATAATGCTTCGAGTCGTGCCGTGTAATGCTTTATGTTGTTTACTGTCACTAGGACGTGCAACAGTAAGAATGTTATCATCAAGGTTTATTTTCATCTCACTGTTAAATGAACGACTTAATTCACCTTTAGGACCTTTTACTGTTACATTACTTCCATCAATTTTCACTTCCACACCTTGTGGAATTTCTAATATTTTTAAGCCTATACGAGACATGTACATGCACCTCCTGTCTTCTTGAGATTCTTACCAAATATATGCTAGCACTTCGCCACCGATTGCTTGTGAGCGTGCTTCTTTATCAGATAGTACACCTTTTGAAGTAGAAACGATCGCAACACCAAGACCATTTAATACCTTAGGTAGTTCGTCGGCTTTTGCATAAACACGTAATCCAGGTTTGCTAATTTTCTTCAAACCAGTTATAACACGTTCATCGTTTGAACCATACTTCAAAAAGATACGAAGGATTCCTTGTTTGTCATCCTCTACATATTCATAGTCGCGAATAAATCCTTCACGTTTTAATATATCTGCGATTTCCTTTTTAAGATTCGACGCTGGGAACTCCAACTTTTCATGGCGTACCATGTTAGCGTTACGAATACGAGTAAGCATATCTGCAATTGGATCTGTCATTGTCATTCTTTTTACCTCCTTCCCTAGTCGGGGATTTACCAGCTTGCTTTTTTAACACCAGGAATTTGACCTTTGTATGCAAGTTCTCGGAAACAAATTCTGCAAAGTCTAAATTTACGTATTACAGAATGTGGACGTCCACAACGTTCACAGCGTGTATATTCTTGCACTTTAAATTTTGCTGGGCGTTGTTGTTTAGCGATCATTGATTTTTTAGCCACTCTTTTCCCTCCTTATACGAGCTTTTCGCTTATTTTTGGAAAGGCATGCCAAGTTGAGTTAATAATTCAGATGCTTCTTCATCTGAATTAGCAGTTGTTACAATAACAACGTCCATTCCTCTAACTTTATTTATTTGATCATAATTAATTTCCGGAAAGATTAATTGTTCTTTTACACCTAGTGTGTAATTTCCACGACCATCAAAAGCTTTCTTTGAAATCCCACGGAAGTCACGTACACGTGGTAGTGAAACATCAATTAGTTTTTGAAGGAAATCGTACATACGCTCACCGCGCAATGTAACTTTCGCACCGATTGGCATTCCTTCACGTAGGCGAAAGCCTGCGATTGATTTCTTTGCTTTAGTTATTAAAGGTTTTTGACCAGTGATTAGTGACAGTTCCTCTACTGCAGCATCTAATGCTTTAGTGTTTTGTACAGCATCACCAACACCCATATTAATAACAATTTTATCTACTTTTGGTACTTCCATTATTGAATCATAATTAAATTTATCAACTAGAGAAGTAACAATTTCACTATTATATTTTTCTTTTAAAGTGTTCATCACGTATACCTCCTTTCATCGCCAGCACTATTTATCTATAGTTTCACCAGATTTTTTAGCGATACGAACTTTCTTACCGTCACGTACTTCATATCCAACACGAGTTGGTTCGCCAGATTTAGGATCAACTGGCAATACATTAGAAACATGAATCGTTGCTTCTTGATTCAAGATACCACCTTGTGGATTATCCTGAGATGGTTTTGCGTGTTTCTTTACAATGTTAACACCTTCAACAAGAACACGATCTTTCTTTGGAAATGCAGCTAATACTTCTCCCTGCTTTCCTTTATCTTTACCTGAAATAACTTGTACTTTATCACCTTTTTTAATATGCATGCTATCCGCACCTCCTTACACGATTTTGCGTAACGTGCTTATAATACTTCTGGAGCTAGAGATACGATTTTCATGAATTTCGCATCACGTAATTCACGTGCAACTGGTCCAAAGATACGAGTACCTCTTGGGCTTTGGTCGTCACGAATAATTACAGCTGCGTTCTCATCAAATCGAATATAAGAACCATCTTTACGTCTTACTCCACTTTTAGTACGTACAATTACTGCCTTAACTACTTCACCTTTTTTAACAACGCCTCCTGGTGTTGCCTGTTTCACAGAACATACAATTACATCACCAATGTTCGCTGTCTTGCGACCAGAACCACCTAAGACTTTAATCGTCAGTACCTCACGAGCACCAGAGTTATCTGCTACTTTCAAACGAGATTCTTGTGAGATCATATGTGCACCCTCCCTTCGGAACTTATCCGAGCGAACTTAAATTAAATAATTACTGCTTCCTCTACAATCTCTACTAAACGAAAACGTTTTGTTTTGGATTGTGGTTTAGTTTCCATGATACGAACAACATCACCGATTTTAGCTTGATTGTTTTCATCATGTGTTCTGAATTTCTTGGAGTATCTAACGCGCTTGCCATATAAACTATGAAATTTATATGTTTCAACTAAAACAGTTATTGTCTTATCCATTTTGTCAGATACGACACGTCCAGTATAAACTTTACGATTATTACGCTCACTCATCTGAGGCTAACCTCCTTTATTATCCGTTATTTACGCTTAGCTCTCGTTCGCGAACAACAGTCTTCATACGTGCAATTGATTTACGCACTTCACGTAAACGTGCTGTGTTTTCCAATTGGCCAGTAGCTAGTTGGAAACGCAAATTGAAAAGCTCTTCTTTTAATGATTTGATTTTTTGTTCAATTTCGGCAGTGGTTAGTTCTCTTATTTCATTAGCCTTCATTGATTTCACCACCAATTTCTTCTCGTTTTACGAATTTCGTTTTAATAGGTAATTTATGAGATGCAAGACGAAGTGCTTCACGTGCTACTTCTTCTGACACACCCGCGATTTCAAACATTATTTTACCTGGTTTAACTACTGCTACCCATCCTTCAGGAGCACCTTTACCCGAACCCATACGAACTTCAAGAGGCTTTGCAGTATAAGGTTTATGTGGGAAAATTTTAATCCAAACTTTACCACCACGCTTCATATAACGAGTCATCGCTATACGAGCAGCTTCAATTTGACGGCTGGTAATCCAAGAAGCATCTACTGCTTGCAAACCATAATCACCAAAAGTAATTTCTGTACCGCCTTTTGCTTTACCTTTCATATTACCACGATGTTGCTTACGATGTTTTACACGTTTTGGCATTAACATAATGCATGCCCCCTTCCTTATTTATTGTTCTTGGTTGGAAGGACTTCTCCACGATAAATCCATACTTTAACACCTAGTTTACCGTAAGTTGTGTCTGCTTCTGCAGTTCCGTAATCGATATCTGCACGCAAAGTATGAAGTGGAACAGTTCCTTCGCTGTAACTTTCAGATCTTGCCATATCTGCACCGCCAAGACGACCAGATACTTGGGTACGAATACCTTTTGCTCCAACACGCATTGCACGTTGTAGTGTTTGCTTTTGTGCACGACGAAATGATACTCGGTTCTCTAATTGACGTGCTATGTTCTCTGCTACTAGTTTGGCATCTAAGTCAGGTTTTTTAATTTCTACGATGTTGATGTGTACTCTTTTAGCTGTTAGCTGATTAAGTGATTTACGTAGTGCTTCTACTTCAGAACCACCTTTACCAATTACCATACCTGGTTTAGCTGTAGAGATTGAAATATTAACACGATTAGCTGCTCTTTCGATTTCGATTTTAGAAACAGCACCATCTTTTAGACGTTCTTCAATATATTCACGAATTTTAATATCTTCATGTAAAAGGTCCGCATAGTCTTTACCTGCATACCACTTTGATTCCCAATCACGGATAATTCCGACACGAAGACCAGTTGGATTTACTTTTTGACCCACAGATTATCCCTCCTTTTTCTCAGATACAACCACTGTAATGTGGCTAGTTCGTTTGTTAATTTGTGTTGCACGACCTTGTGCACGCGGGCGGAAACGTTTCATTGTAGCGCCTTCGTTTACAAATGCTTCTGATACTACTAAATTATCTGGGTTCATTTCATAGTTATGTTCTGCATTTGCGATTGCAGAGTTTATCAATTTTTCTACAACTGGTGATGCACCACGTTGTGTATGTTTTAAAATCGCAATTGCTTCTCCTACTTCTTTGCCACGGATAAGATCTATCACCAGGCGGACTTTACGAGGAGCAATGCGAATTGAATTAGCAACAGCTTTTGCTTGCATTAGGAGTACCTCCTCTCAATTAACGTTTTGTTTTCTTATCGTCTCCAGCATGCCCTCTATATGTGCGAGTTGGAGCGAATTCGCCTAATTTATGTCCAACCATATCCTCTGTTACGAATACAGGCACATGTTTACGACCGTCATAAACTGCAATCGTATGACCGATAAAGCTTGGGAAGATAGTAGAACGACGAGACCACGTCTTAATTACCGTCTTTTTATCTTCTTCATTTAATTTGTCAACCTTTTTCAATAAATGATCATCTGCGAAAGGTCCTTTTTTTAAGCTACGACCCATGGTTAAGCCTCCCTTCGCGATTGACAGACGGGTTTATAATCCCGTCTTTCAACCCCCCCGTTATTTTTTACGTTTACGTACAATAAATTTATCTGATTGTTTATTACGTTGACGCGTTTTGTAACCAAGTGTTGGTTTACCCCCCCAAGGTGACATTGGTGATTTACGTCCGATAGGAGCACGTCCTTCACCACCACCGTGTGGGTGATCGTTAGGGTTCATAACAGAACCACGAACTGTTGGGCGTTTGCCTTTCCAACGAGAACGTCCAGCTTTACCTATGTTAATTAATTCGTGTTCTAGATTACCTACTTGACCAATCGTTGCGCGACAGGTTCCTAATACCAATCGTACTTCACCTGAAGACAAGCGTACTAATACGTATTTATCTTCACGGCCTAAGATCTGAGCTTGAGAGCCGGCTGATCTTGCTAACTGAGCACCTCGACCAGGTTTTAGCTCAATATTATGAATGATTGTACCTACTGGTATATCACTAAGAGGTAAAGCATTACCTAGTTTGATGTCTGCATCAGAACCAGATGTAATTTCCTGTCCTACTTGGATGCCTTTAGGTGCAATAATATAACGTTTCTCACCATCTGCATAATGAATTAATGCGATGTTAGCTGTGCGGTTTGGATCGTATTCTATCGTAGCAACGCGTCCTGGTATTCCATCTTTATCGCGTTTAAAATCAATAATACGATATTTACGTTTATGTCCACCGCCTTGATGACGAACGGTTAATCTTCCTTGGTTATTACGACCACCACGTTTACTTAATGGTGCTAGCAGAGTTTTTTCTGGGCGATCTGTAGTGATTTCAGCAAAATCAGAACCAGTCATGCCTCTGCGACCATTTGAAGTCGGTTTATATTTTTTAATTGCCATCTGTTGTCCCTCCCTCTTTTATAAATTATAGTGTTTCAAAGAAATCAAGCTCTTTGCTGTCTTCAGACAACTGAACGATAGCTTTTTTGCGATTTGATCTAAATCCACCGTATCGTCCCATACGCTTGAATTTACCTTTTTTGTTCATCGTATTTACATTAACCACGCTCACGCCGAAGATTTCTTCCACTGCATGTTTAATTTGTGATTTATTTGCATCTTTACTTACTTCAAAAGTATATTTTTTCTCTGCCATTAAGTCTGAAGAGTGTTCTGTAATGACCGGGCGCTTAATAATATCACGTACATCTGTCATTATGCAAGCACCTCCCTGCTTTTTCTGCTGCATCTTTAGTTAAGATCAGCTTGTCATGCGTAAGCAAGTCTAATACATTTACTTCGCTTACTGTTAATACTTTAACGTTTTTAAGATTATTTGCAGATTTAACTAATACTTCATCTTTATCAGCGGTAACGATTAACGCTTTTGCATCAACGTTTAATGAAGAAAGCATTGAAATTACTTCTTTTGTTTTCGGAGCATCAAATGCAATTCCTTCTAATATTACCAAGCTGTCTTCTTTTACTTTGGAAGATAACGCAGATTTAAGTGCTAATCTACGTACTTTCTTAGGTAATTTATAACTGTAACTTCTTGGTGTAGGACCGAAAACAGTTCCGCCTCCTACCCATTGTGGAGAACGAATGGAACCTTGACGAGCGCGACCCGTACCTTTTTGGCGCCATGGTTTACGTCCACCACCACGTACATCAGAACGGTTTTTGACAGCATGTGTCCCTTGACGTAAAGATGCACGTTGCATCAACACCGCATCATGTAATACATGTTCATTCGGTTCGATTCCGAATACTGCATCGTTGATTTCTATATCACCAACTTGTGATCCACTTTGATTAAATAGTGCTACTTTAGGCATGACATATCCTCCCTTCAATTAATAATTAGTTAGCCTTAACTGCACTCGTGATTTTAACAAATGATTTTTTTGAACCTGGAACATTACCTTTAATTAATAGTATGTTTCGATCCGGATCTACCTTTACAACTTCTAAGTTTTGGATTGTAATTTGCTTGCCACCCATTTGTCCAGGTAATTTTTTACCTTTTAAAACGTGCATTGGATCAATAGGACCCATGGAACCTGGTCTTCTATGGTAACGTGACCCGTGTGTCATTGGTCCACGTGATTGATTGTGACGCTTGATTGAACCTTGGAATCCTTTACCTTTAGAAATACCTGTTACATCAATTACATCTCCAGCTTGGAAAACCTCTACGTTTATCTCTTGACCTAAATCATATTCATCAAGATTTACGTCACGGATTTCACGAATGAAGCGCTTAGGAGTAGTATTTGCTTTCTCAGCATGTCCTTGTTCCGGTTTGTTTGTGCGGTTTTTCTTTTCGTCAGCAAATCCGATTTGAATTGCTTCGTAACCATCATTTTCTTTTGTACGCTTCTGCAGCACAACGTTTGGTTCAGCTTCTACTACTGTTACTGGAATTAATTCTCCGTCTTCAGAGAATAGCTGTGTCATGCCGACTTTGCGACCTAAGATTCCTTTCGTCATCCGTTACACCTCCTAGAATGTTCACTTTATATTATAATTTAATTTCAATATCTACACCTGACGGTAGATCTAATCGCATTAATGCATCAACCGTTTTTGGTGTTGGACTTACGATGTCAATTAGACGTTTATGTGTACGCATTTCAAATTGCTCGCGAGAGTCTTTATATTTGTGTACCGCGCGCAAGACAGTGTAAATCGTTTTTTCCGTTGGTAACGGAATCGGACCAGACACTCCTGCACCAGATCTTTTTGCAGTATCCACAATTTTATCTGCAGACTGATCTAAAATACGGTGATCGTACGCCTTTAAACGAATTCTAATTTTTTCTTTTGCCATTACTTTCCCTCCTTTTAGCCCATTTAGATAATAGACTTTCTCCGCGAAAATTTCTTGACTTACCCGCCATGGCAAAGGGGCCGGGTGTGCCAACAACCTTCCGCATCATCGCCTGTTTTATGACCAACATTTTTTATTATATAGAAAATTACCAGAGAATGCAACATTTTATGCATATTTTTTAATTTTTTTCTCTAACTAACTTCTTAAAAACCCTCCGCATTTGATACAAACTGCGAACAAGTTACAATTTTGAATGGGTGATAAGAGTAAAGCAAAAGAGCAGATAGCTGATTGCTATCTGCTCTTTATAATGATCAGTGATTATTCAATAATATTTGCTACAACGCCAGCTCCAACTGTACGTCCACCTTCACGAATTGAGAATTTAGTTCCTTCTTCAACTGCGATCGGTGAAATTAAGTTTACTGTCATTGTGATATTATCGCCAGGCATTACCATTTCCACGCCTTCTGGTAACTCGATAACACCAGTTACGTCAGTTGTACGGAAATAAAATTGTGGACGATAGTTTGAGAAGAATGGAGTATGACGTCCACCTTCGTCTTTTGAAAGTACATATACTTCGCCACTAAATTTTGTATGTGGTTTAATTGTACCAGGCTTTGCTAATACTTGACCACGGTTAATATCTTCACGTGCAATACCACGAAGAAGTGCGCCAATGTTATCACCAGCTTCTGCATAATCAAGAAGCTTACGGAACATTTCCACTCCTGTTACAGTAGTTTTAGCAGCTTCTTCAGCAAGACCGATAACTTCTACTTCATCGCCAACTTTTACAACACCACGTTCAACACGTCCTGTTGCAACTGTACCACGACCAGTGATTGAGAATACATCCTCAATTGGCATCATGAAAGGTTTTTCAGTATCACGGTCTGGACGAGGGATATACTCATCAACAGCATCCATAAGTTCTAGAATATTATTAACATATTCTTCTTCACCTTCAAGTGCTTTAAGTGCAGAACCTTTGATTACTGGTACATCATCACCAGGGAAGTCATAATCAGTTAATAAATCACGAACTTCCATTTCAACTAGTTCTAGAAGTTCTTCATCATCAACCATATCTGTTTTGTTTAGGAATACTACGATCGCAGGTACACCTACTTGACGAGAAAGCAAGATGTGTTCGCGAGTTTGTGGCATTGGGCCATCTGCTGCAGATACAACAAGAATAGCTCCGTCCATTTGTGCGGCACCAGTGATCATATTTTTCACATAGTCAGCGTGTCCCGGACAGTCAACGTGTGCATAGTGACGAGTGTCAGTTTCGTATTCAACGTGTGCTGTGGAAATAGTAATTCCACGTTCTTTTTCTTCTGGAGCACCATCGATTTGATCGTATGCACGTGCTTCCCCACTACCATTTTTATTGAAAAGTACGTTAGTGATTGCTGCTGTTAAAGTTGTTTTACCATGGTCAACGTGTCCAATTGTTCCAATGTTAACATGGTCTTTGGAACGGTCAAATTTTGCTTTAGCCATGTATATTTCCTCCTTTAGATAAGTAAAAAATTAGTTTTTATTATCATGTACTTTGGCTTAAGTAATACTTATCTTAAGCCTATAATACACGTTATACTTTAGATTGTGAAAAAAATCAATTATTGACCAGCATTTTTCTTAACAATTTCTTCAGAAATGCTTTTTGGTACTTCTTCATAGTGATCGAAGTGCATGGTATATGTTCCGCGACCCTGTGTATTAGAACGAAGTGATGTGGCATAACCAAACATCTCAGCTAATGGTACAAAGGCTTTTACGACCTGTGCATTACCGCGAGCTTCCATTCCTTCTACACGTCCGCGACGTGAAGTGACATCACCCATAATATCTCCCATGTATTCTTCTGGAATAACTACTTCAACTTTCATCATTGGTTCAAGTAGTACTGGGTTACATTTATTTTTAGCTGCTTTAAGCGCCATTGATGCTGCTACTTTAAACGCAGTTTCATTGGAGTCGACATCGTGATAGCTACCATCATATAATGTAGCTTTTATATCAATTAGTGGATAACCAGCTACTACACCGTTTTGCATTGCTTCTTTAATACCTGCTTCAACAGGCGCAATGTATTCACGTGGTACGGAGCCACCAACGACTTTATTCACGAATTCATAACCTGCTCCTTCTTCGTTTGGTTCAAATTTAACCCAAACATGACCATATTGTCCACGACCACCAGATTGACGAACAAATTTACCTTCTACTTCTGCAGAGCCACGGAATGTTTCACGGTATGATACTTGTGGAGCACCTACATTTGCTTCTACTTTGAATTCACGTCTTAAACGATCGACAATGATGTCCAAGTGTAGTTCACCCATACCTGATATAATCGTTTGACCTGTCTCTTGGTCTGTCTCAGTTCTGAATGTTGGATCTTCCTCAGCTAATTTACCCAATGCAATACCCATCTTATCCTGATCAGCTTTTGATTTAGGTTCAATTGCAACTGATATAACAGGTTCAGGAAATTCCATTGATTCTAGAATAACTAAATTCTTCTCATCACAAAGCGTATCACCTGTTCCTGTGTCTTTTAAACCAACAGCACCTGCAATATCGCCTGCATATACTGCATCGATTTCCTCACGAGAGTTTGCGTGCATTTGCAGGATACGTCCTACGCGTTCACGTTTATCTTTCGTAGAGTTTTTCACATAGGATCCTGATTTTAATGTACCGGAGTACACACGGAAAAATGTTAGTTTACCAACAAATGGATCAGTTGCAACTTTAAATGCTAATGCAGAGAATGGTTCGTTATCATCTGCTTTACGAGTTACTTCTTCTTCTGTTTGTGGAACGTGCCTTCAATTGCCGGGATATCTATTGGTGATGGTAAATAACTAACTACACCATCTATTAATAATTGAACACCTTTGTTTTTGAAGGCTGACCCACAAAATACTGGATAGAACTCAACACTTAAAGTTGCTTTACGTACAGCTGCTTTTAGCTCATCATTAGAAATTTCTTCACCCTCTAAATAACGCTCCATTAGATCTTCATCTAATTCAGCTACAGCTTCTACTAATCTTGTACGGTATTCTTCAGCTTGTTCCTTGTAATCATCAGGAATCGGTTTAGATTCATCGCGTGTTCCTAGATCATCAAGATAGAAGTGTGCTTCCATTGTGATAAGGTCAATGATTCCTTCGAAGTCATCTTCAGCACCAATAGGAAGTTGTACAGGATGCGCATTTGCACCCAAACGATCCCCCTAAAGTACCAACTGAATATAAGAAGTCTGCACCGATTTTATCCATTTTATTTACAAACACAATACGTGGTACCCCATACGTTGTAGCTTGGCGCCATACTGTTTCAGTTTGAGGCTCAACACCAGATTGTGCATCTAGTAATGCAACCGCACCATCAAGTACTCGTAGAGATCGTTCAACTTCTACTGTGAAGTCTACGTGTCCAGGTGTATCAATGATGTTAATGCGGTGACCTTTCCACTGAGCAGTTGTTGCTGCTGATGTGATCGTAATTCCACGTTCTTGTTCTTGCTCCATCCAGTCCATTTGAGAAGCACCTTCGTGTGTTTCTCCGATTTTATGGATACGTCCTGTATAAAATAAAATACGTTCTGTTGCTGTTGTTTTACCGGCATCAATGTGTGCCATAATGCCGATATTACGTGTTTTCTCCAAGGAGAACTCTCTAGGCATGAATCTTTCTCCTTCCTATAACGAATATAGTTGTTGGTTTATTACCAGCGATAGTGGGCAAACGCTTTGTTTGCTTCCGCCATTTTGTGCATATCTTCGCGTTTTTTCACTGATGCACCAGTGTTATTAGAAGCGTCCATAATTTCATTAGCTAAACGTTCTTCCATTGTTTTTTCCCCCCCGCGCAAACGCGAATAGTTGACGATGTAACGTAATCCTAATGCTTGACGACGTTCAGGTCTAACCTCAACTGGTACCTGGTAGTTTGAACCACCAACACGACGGGCGCGTACTTCAAGTACAGGCATTACATTCTTCATTGCTTGTTCAAATACTTCCATAGAATTTTGCCCGCTACGTTCTTGTACTAATTCAAAAGCACGATATAAAATCTTTTGTGCTTTTCCTCTTTTTCCATCAATCATAATCTGATTGATTAAACGTGTTACAAGTTTAGAGCTGTATAACGGATCTGGTAAGACATCACGTTTTTGTACTGGTCCTTTACGTGGCATATCTTTCCCTCCTTCCTGCTTAATAGTATTAAAAATCTTTTATTTTTTTGGTCTTTTTGCACCGTATTTTGAACGGCCTTGCATACGTCCTTCTACACCTGAAGTATCAAGTGCACCACGAACAATATGATAACGAACCCCCCCTGGTAAGTCTTTTACTCGACCACCACGAATTAATACAACACTGTGCTCTTGTAAATTGTGTCCAATTCCAGGGATATATGCTGTTACCTCGATTTGGTTAGATAAACGAACACGTGCATATTTACGAAGTGCAGAGTTTGGTTTCTTTGGAGTTAGTGTTCCCACACGAGTACACACACCACGTTTTTGTGGAGCTGATTGGTCTGTTGCTACATTTTTACGGCTGTTATACCCTTTATTTAAAGCTGGTGAGTCAGATTTTCTTGTCTTTGTTACACGACCTTTACGCACTAATTGATTAATAGTTGGCATCTATATTTCCTCCTCTCTTTTCTCATAATCTAATACCACACATCCAGGTGGTTCATAATTAAGCAAAAAACAAAGTCTTCGCAATAAATTGCCAAAACTTTATTGTTTGATTGCTACGGTTGCTGCACTTACATCTATTCCACATGCTTTACCTAGTTTTTTTCTGGAATCCACATAGGAATAAGGTATATTGTGCTCTGAAGCTGCAAGTGATATTTTGCTAGTAATATGCAAATCTGCATCGTTTGCAATAATCACTTCTTTTGCTTGGCCATTTTTGATGGCTTTTAACACTTGTTTTGTTCCAATGATCTTCTCGCATTTACCTCTGCCACTTTTTCATAAGACATTTATATATCCTCCAAAGTAACAAGGATAACGGAAGCACCTTAAATATACTATCATCACTAAAAATTTATGTCAACTTTTATTTCAAAAAAACGATAATAATTTAAAATGTTTCATCAATACCTTGTTTTCTATCAATTAAAAGTAAGAGATGAACTACCTGCCATATAAGACAGGTAATTCTATAGTATCTCTTTATTGAATTAATTCTTCTGAATCTTTTTCTTCGATTACTTTTGCTGGATCAACGTTTAATTTTTCCTGAATTTGACGATAACGTTGCATTCCTGTACCAGCAGGAACCAGCTTACCAATTATAACATTTTCTTTTAATCCTAATAACTCATCACGTTTACCTTTGATTGCTGCATCTGTTAAGACCCTTGTGGTTTCCTGGAATGAAGCGGCCGATAAGAATGAGTCTGTTTCAAGTGATGCTTTGGTTATACCTAATAGAACCGGACGTCCTACAGCTGGTTGCCCACCCGTTAACAATGCTTGTTTGTTTGCATTTCTAAATTGGTGTATTTCCATTAAGGAGCCTGGTAACACGTCAGTATCACCGTTATCAGCAACACGTATTTTTCGAAGCATCTGTCTTACCATAACTTCCACGTGTTTATCACCGATTTCTACACCTTGCATACGATAAACCTTTTGAACTTCTTTTAATAAATAGGTTTGTACACCATCTACACCTTGAACCTTCAATAATTGTTTAGGATCAATTGAACCTTCTGTTAGCGGTTGACCAGCTACTACTTCATCTCCAACTGCTACCTTTAGTCTGGAACCATATGGCACAGAATACGTCTTAGCTTCAATGGTACCTTGTACGACTACTTCCTGCTTGTCTTTTACATCTGTTACGTCTTGTATCGTACCAAATATTTCTGATATGACTGCTTGCCCTTTAGGATTACGTGCTTCAAAAATTTCCTGAATACGTGGTAAACCTTGGGTAATATCGCTACCTGCAACCCCCCCACCAGTGTGGAATGTACGCATCGTTAACTGTGTACCAGGTTCACCAATCGATTGTGCTGCAATAATACCCACAGCTTCACCGACTTCCACTTCCTGACCTGTTGCCAAGTTGCGGCCATAACATTTTTTACATGCCCCCCCATGTTTCGTATTACAAGTGAAGACGGTACGAATTAATACTTCTTCAATACCTGCTTCAATTATCTCTTTAGCGGTATCTTCAGATATAAATCCATTTTTAGCTACAATTAAAGACTTAGTTTCTGGATGAATAACATCTTGGAATGCAGTTCTTCCGATTAATCGGTCAATTAACGGTTCAATCATCTCAGTACCTTCTTTAACAGAAGACACTGTTAAGCCTCGATCGGTTCCGCAATCTTCTTCACGAATAATCACATCTTGCGCTACATCAACAAGACGTCTCGTTAAATAACCAGAGTCAGCTGTTTTCAATGCGGTATCGGCAAGACCTTTACGCGCACCGTGGGTGGAGATAAAGTACTCCAATACTGTTAAGCCTTCACGGAAACTTGATTTAATAGGTAACTCAATGATTCGACCAGCTGGGTTGGCCATTAAACCACGCATACCTGCTAATTGCGTAAAGTTAGATGCATTACCACGAGCACCCGAATCACTCATCATATAGATTGGGTTACGAGGGTTTAATGATTTCATTAATTTATCCTGAATCGTATCTTTCGCTTGTGACCAAACAGAAATAACACGATCATAACGCTCTTCATCAGTAATTAAACCTCTTCGGAATTGTTTTAATACTTTATCGACTTTTTTCTTGTGCTTCTTTTAAAATCTCTTCTTTTTCAGCTAGTACCACAATATCTGCAACACCAACTGTAATACCTGCTTTAGTTGAGAAGACAAAACCAAGATCTTTCATTTCATCTAACATTTTAGAAGTTTCACTGATTTTGAATTTTTTAAATACTTCAGCAATGATATCACCAAGTATTCCCTTTTTAAATGGAAGGATAATATCGCGTTTAGATATTTCATCTTTCACATTCGTCCCAGGTTCTACAAAGTAATAATCTGGTATAGTAAATTCTAAGTTTTCCTGCGTTGGTTCATTCATATATGGGAAAGATTCTGGCAACATATCGTTGAAAATAAGCTTCCCAACAGTAGTTATCATTAGTTTTTCATTCTGCTCTGCTGTGAATGACTCTTTCTTTAATTTTTTAGGATGGATAGCTACCCTTGAATGCAAATGCACATACCCGTTATGATAGGCTATCAATGCTTCATTCAGATCCTTAAATACCATACCTTCACCGATTGCGTTTTCCCGTTCCATTGTTAAGTAATAGTTACCTAGCACCATATCCTGAGAAGGTGTAACAACTGGTTTACCATCTTTAGGGTTTAAAATGTTTTGTGCTGCTAACATTAAAATTCGTGCTTCTGCCTGTGCTTCTGCAGATAAAGGAACGTGTACCGCCATTTGGTCTCCATCAAAGTCAGCATTATATGCTGTACAAACAAGTGGATGCAAACGAATAGCGCGGCCTTCTACTAATACAGGCTCAAAAGCTTGAATACCTAAGCGGTGAAGTGTTGGTGCACGGTTTAACAGAACTGGATGTTCTTCAATAACATCTTCTAGTACATCCCATACTTCTTCATGTAATCTTTCAATTTTACGCTTTGCTGATTTAATGTTGTGTGCTAAACCACGTTCGACCAGTTCCTTCATAATAAATGGCTTAAATAATTCAACAGCCATTTCTTTTGGAAGACCACATTGATACATTTTTAAGAAGGGACCTACAACAATTACTGAACGACCAGAATAGTCAACACGTTTACCCAATAGGTTCTGACGGAAACGACCTTGTTTCCCTTTTAACATATGTGATAATGATTTTAAAGGACGATTGCCCGGTCCAGTTACAGGACGACCACGACGGCCATTATCTATTAGCGCATCAACAGCTTCTTGCAACATTCTCTTTTCGTTTTGAACAATAATACTTGGTGCCCCGAGATCCAGCAATCTTTTTAGACGATTATTACGATTGATTACTCGTCGATATAAGTCATTTAAATCAGAAGTAGCAAATCGCCCTCCATCAAGCTGAACCATTGGTCTGAGTTCAGGCGGTATGATCGGTAAAACGTCCATGACCATCCAACTGGGATCATTTCCTGAATTTCGGAATGCTTCTAATACTTCAAGGCGTTTGATTGCTCTTGTACGACGTTGTCCTTGGGCAGATTTTAATTCTTCCCTTAACAAATCTACTTCTTTCTCAAGATCGATGTCCTGCAATATTTTTTTAATGGCTTCCGCACCCATTTGGGCTTTGAAACTATTCCCGTATTTATCATGATAGGCTCGGAATTCCTTTTCTGATAACAATTGTTTCTTTTCTAATGCTGTGTCTCCTGCATCTGTTACAATGTATGCCGCGAAATAGATTACTTCCTCTAATGCACGAGGAGACATATCTAAAACTAAGCCCATTCTGCTAGGGATACCTTTGAAGTACCATATATGGGAAACGGGTGCAGCAAGTTCAATGTGACCCATACGCTCGCGGCGGACTTTTGATTTGGTAACTTCTACGCCACAACGGTCACAGACAACACCTTTATATCTAACACGTTTATACTTTCCGCAATGACATTCCCAGTCCTTCTGCGGACCAAAGATGCGTTCACAAAACAAACCATCTTTCTCAGGTTTTAAAGTACGATAATTAATTGTTTCTGGTTTTTTTACTTCACCATATGACCAGGAACGAATCTTATTTGGTGACGCCAAACCGATTTTCATATATTCAAATTTATTTACATCTAACAAAGGGTCAACCTCCCTTTTAATCTATGGGATTTCATTCACTTAGTGTTATATCAAGCTAATTCTCCCCCCCCGAGTCCGCCTAAAGAGAAAGACTGGGGTAGAATAAGAATATCAAATTTTCACATGTAACAAATCAGCTTGGAGTTTCTTCAATTTCCAAGTTAAAGTTATCAGCTGATTGTGTATCGTCATCTTCCTCGTCATCTCGAAGGTCAATTTCTTGTTCATCTCCGGATAACATTTTGACGTCCATGCCTAAACTCTGTAACTCTTTAACCAATACTTTAAATGATTCAGGAATTCCAGGCTGAGGTACATTGCCACCTTTAACAATTGCTTCATAGGTTTTAACCCGTCCTACGGTATCATCAGACTTCACCGTAAGAATCTCTTGTAATGTATAGGCAGCACCATATGCTTCCAGTGCCCAAACTTCCATCTCACCAAAACGCTGTCCACCAAATTGTGCTTTACCACCAAGTGGTTGTTGCGTTACTAATGAATAAGGCCCAGTCGAACGAGCGTGTAATTTATCGTCCACCATATGCGCTAATTTAATCATATACATAACACCTACGGAGATTCGGTTATCAAACGGATCTCCTGTACGGCCATCATAAAGGACTGTTTTAGCATCTCGAGCTAACCCTGCTTCTTCCAGCGTGCCCCCCCATACATCTTCTTCGCGTGCCCCCCCGTCAAATACCGGTGAAGCGACATGAATTCCTAATTGTCTTGCCGCCATTCCTAAGTGTAATTCCAGCACTTGTCCGATATTCATACGAGAAGGAACCCCCCCTAATGGATTTAACATAATATCAATTGGTGTACCATCTGGTAAAAACGGCATATCTTCTTCGGGTAATATTTTTGAAATAACACCTTTATTTCCATGACGACCTGCCATTTTATCTCCTTCGTGAATTTTTCGTTTCTGAACGATATAGACACGAACCAACTGATTAACACCTGGCGGCAGTTCGTCGCCATCTGATCTGTTAAAGATCTTAACGTCCAATACGATGCCGCCTGCTCCATGTGGTACACGAAGAGAAGTATCACGAACTTCACGAGCCTTTTCACCAAAAATTGCATGTAACAGGCGTTCTTCAGCAGATAACTCTGTCACACCTTTTGGCGTTACTTTACCCACTAGCAGATCTCCGTCTTCTACTTCTGCTCCAACGCGGATAATACCTCGCTCATCTAAATCACGTAACGCATCTTCGCCAACATTAGGAATATCACGGGTAATTTCTTCTGGTCCAAGCTTCGTATCTCTTGCATCTGATTCATATTCTTCTATATGAATAGATGTGTACACATCATCTTTGACGAGACGCTCACTCATGATAACCGCATCCTCATAGTTATAACCTTCCCAAGTCATAAAACCAACAAGAACGTTTTGTCCGAGTGCAAGTTCGCCTTTTTCCATTGAAGGACCATCAGCTAAAATTTCACCTTTTACTACGCGGTCCCCTTTGGCAACAATAGGACGCTGATTGTAGCAAGTACCTTGATTAGAGCGAATAAATTTCTGTAGTCGATAACGATCCAAGTCACCTTCTACTTCTTTTCCTTCTACTTCCGTAATACGACGAACAAGTATTTCTTTTGCTTCAACTCTTTCCACAATACCTTCGAATTTACAAATGACTGCTGCACCTGAGTCTTTCCCAGATACATACTCCATTCCCGTACCAACTAATGGTGATCTTGGTTGCAACAATGGAACTGCTTGACGCTGCATGTTCGCACCCATTAGAGCGCGGTTAGAGTCATCATTTTCAAGAAATGGGATACACGCTGTCGCCGCCGAAACTACTTGTTTAGGAGAGACATCCATATAATCTAGTTTTTCTCGCTTAACAATTATATTTTCTCCACGGAACCTTGCAATTACTTCTTCATCTGTAAACGTACCATCTTCGTTTAATTTAGCATTAGCTTGAGCGACAACATAATTGTCTTCCTCATCCGCAGTTAAATAATCAAAATGCGTTGATACTTTACCTGTCTCAGGATCAACCCGACGATAAGGTGTTTCAATAAAACCAAACTTATTAACTTTCGCAAAAGAAGATAAAGAGTTTATCAAACCAATGTTAGGACCTTCAGGTGTTTCAATTGGACACATACGACCGTAGTGAGAATAATGTACATCACGAACCTCAAATCCTGCTCGCTCACGCGTTAAACCACCTGGTCCCAGAGCAGATAGACGTCTTTTGTGTGTCAATTCTGCCAATGGATTAGTCTGATCCATAAACTGTGATAATTGAGAGCTACCAAAGAATTCTTTCATAGAAGCAATCACCGGTCGAATATTGATTAACTGCTGTGGCGTGATAGAAGAAGTATCTTGAATCGACATTCTCTCACGAACCACACGTTCCATACGGGATAAACCAATTCTGAATTGATTTTGCAGCAATTCACCAACGGATCGTAAACGACGATTACCCAAATGATCAATATCGTCCGTATCCCCCTACTTCATGCAGGATATTAAAGAAATAACTAATAGCAGACAGAATATCAGCAGGTGTAATATTTTTAATACTGGTATCCACATTACAGTTACCTAATACGGTTAATGTTCTTTCACCTTCAGGATCTGTTGGATCCATTATTTTAACAGATTGTACTCGGATTGGATCCTTCAATACACCTTCACTAGGATCCAGAAGTTTTTCCCCCCCAAAACGATTTTCCTCTGCGTCTAATATAGGTAAAATTTTATCTAACAAACGTCTATCTAACTGATCACCTTTATTGGCAATAACTTCGCCAGTTTCAGTATCTACTAATGGTTCTGCAAGAATCTGGTTAAACAGACGATTTTTCAAATGTAATTTCTTATTCATTTTATAACGCCCAACATTTGCTAAATCATAACGTTTAGGATCAAAGAATCTTGAAACTAAAAGACCCTTAGCATTTTCAACTGTTGGTGGTTCTCCTGGACGCAGACGTTCATAAATTTCAAGTAACGCCTTTTCACTTGTTTCGGTGTTGTCTTTTTCCAGTGTATTTTTAAGATACTCATTATCACCAAAAAGCTCTAAAATTTCTTGGTCGTCTCCAAATCCTAACGCTCTTAACAATACGGTGATTGGTAATTTTCTTGTACGATCAATTCTTACATGTACTACATCTTTAGCATCCGTTTCAAATTCTAACCATGCGCCACGATTGGGAATCACAGTAGCTCCGAAACCTCTTTTTCCGTTTTTATCCACTTTTTTGTGGAAGTAAACACTTGGTGAACGAACTAATTGGGAAACAATAACACGCTCGGCGCATTAATCACAAATGTACCCGTTTCTGTCATTAATGGGAAATCACCCATAAAAACTTCCTGTTCTTTTACTTCGCCTGTTTCATTATTTAACAAACGAACTTTCACACGAAGAGGAGCGTTATATGTTACATCTCTTTCTTTCGATTCATCAACTGGATATTTAGGTTCTCCGAGGTTATAATCGACAAATTCCAAGGATAAATTCCCTGCAAAGTCCTCAATAGGAGAAATATCCTGGAACATTTCTCGCAAACCTTCATCCAAGAACCATTGATAGGATACAGTTTGAATCTCAATTAAATTTGGTAATTCTAATACCTCGCTAATACGCGCATAGCTTCTGCGCTGGCGGTGTCGTCCGTATTGAACTAGTTGACCTGTCAACTGATTCACCCCTCGATCAATATTAAAAGATAGTTGCTATGAAAATAGCACAAATGAAACCACACTTACCTGTTTATACATTACTTACTATAGGGCATTTGACATTTTACTATAGATCGTATAAATTTAGTAAGTGTTAGACACTTGTTCGGTTAACGCACCGAACAAACCTGTGATCTTTCAAAACACAAGTTTATATATTGACACTTGCTATGCGCAAATGTTATTCGATTACTAATAGTAATGCGGAGAGTAGTATAAGGATTTCTAAAAAGATTAAGTAGAGATTCTCTATTAGCTAATAGCCTTTTTATAGCGACACCAAAGATGTCAAGTCACTAAAAAGTCATCATGTTGAATAGTTTTATCTATCTTTTAAAAAAATATACATTATTCAACATTTTTACTTGACACGCCTTCCGTCCTATTGGCATTTTTCAATACTATCACAATTGCCTATTAGAGTCAAATTTTTTTGCCTTAAAAATGTAATATCCCTTTTCTTTATTCACTACTTCAACTTCTCTAAATAATTCTTCTAATTTTTTTGAGCAGATGGAGCTCCTTGTTTTTTTTGAATAACAACCCAAAGTTCTCCGTTTTCCAATATAGCCTTTTGCGCTTCTTCAAACATTTGATGAACAACTTTCTTGCCAGCCCGAATCGGTGGATTTGTTACTATCGCTGCAAACTTTTTACCTTTTAATGCTGACAAAATATCACTTTCTTTAAATATAATATTTGAAACTGCATTTTGTTTAGCGTTCTGTTCTGCTAACATAAGTGCTCTCTGGTTTACATCCACACCGTAGATTATGCGATCGGAATATGAGGAAGCTAAAGCAATAGAAATTGGTCCATACCCGCATCCTAAGTCAAGCAGATCCCCCCTCAATGGCTGGAGGACTGAAGCTTTCTATTAAAACGCGCGAACCAAAGTCTACTTCATTTTTAGAAAAAACACCATTATCTGTTGTAAATTTAAAGGGTTGATCCTTTAACGTATAACTCCAAGTTTTGGGATTGCTATTAGCGTTAGGGGGGATTGTTTGAAGTATTGTTCCATAATAGTCACCGCCTTATTAAAGTGAGAATATGCAATTATCTGTTGCTAAATTTTTGATTTTATAGGATGAAAGAAAAGCTCGCCATTTATCATAGCGAGCTTTTCTTGAGATCTAACTTATTTTAATTCTACAGTTGCGCCTACTTCTTCAAGCTTAGCTTTCATTTCTTCTGCATCTTCTTTAGAAATGCCTTCTTTGATAGGTCCCGGAGCATTATCTACAAGATCTTTAGCATCTTTAAGTCCAAGACCAGTGATCTCACGAACAGCTTTAACAACTTTGATTTTAGATGCTCCAGCACTTTCAAGTACTACAGCAAATTCAGTTTGTTCTTCTACTGCTTCTCCACCAGCCGCACCAGCTGCTGCTACAGGAGCCGCTGCAGTTACGCCAAATTCTTCTTCGATTGCTTTTACTAAGTCATTTAATTCAAGAACGGACATTTCCTTGATTTCTTCAATAATTTGTTCTTTAGACATGTTCATTTCCTCCTAAATTTTTATATTATTTTACGAACATAGTTTATATTTCCGTACAAATTGCTTAGGCACCTTGCTCTTCTTTTTGTTCCGCAACAGCTTTTGTTGCATATGCAAAGTTTCGTATTGGTGCTTGTAGTACACTGAGCAACATAGAAACCATTCCTTCGTAGTTTGGAAGGTTTGCAAGTTCTTTGATTTGATCCAAAGTCGCAACAGATCCTTCAACCACGCCACCTTTAATTTCTAGTGCTTCATGATCCTTCGCAAAATTATTTAATACTTTCGCAGGAGCAACAATATCATCTTTGCTGAAAGCAATTGCTGTAGGGCCAACTAAAATATCATTTAAGTCTGTCAACTCTGCCTGTTCAACAGCGCGGCGAGTCATTGTGTTTTTATAGACTCTGAATTCAACGCCAGCTTCACGTAATTGTGTACGTAATGCAGTCACTTCAGAAACGTTAAGTCCACGATAATCTACAAGGATTGTTGATTGGCTTTCACGAAACTTGTCAGCAATTTCAGTTACAACCTGCTTTTTTTGTTCGATAATTTTTGACATGATTCCACCTCCTATTACGAAATCATTATACCGTTTAATCAAACGAAAACCTCCACATCAAGTAGACGCGAAGGTTTATGACTGTCACAATAATTCTCTAAAAAGAGAAAATTTATTATTTATCCAGACACACCTCGGTAGGAAATTAAGCTAGCATAGCACCTACTGTCTACGGTATAATGTAAATATTTATCTTACAAGGTTTATTTGATCCTTAGAAAGTATATAAAATTCTCAACTAAAAGTCAAGAGTAATTATTTTGTAAATGCAGATGAATCAACTTTTACTCCAGGGCCCATTGTAGAAGCTACTGCTACATTACGGATATACACACCTTTGGAAGCTTGTGGTTTTGCTTTTACAACAGTATCTGCTATAGCTTTGAAGTTTTCTACCAGTTTTTCCTGATCAAATGATACTTTACCAATTGGCACATGAATATTTGATTGTTTATCAACGCGGTATTCCACTTTACCAGCTTTGATTTCCTGAACAGCTTTTTCTACTTCAAATGTTACTGTACCAGTTTTAGGGTTTGGCATTAAGCCTTTTGGTCCTAATACGCGACCAAGCTTACCTACTTCAGCCATCATGTCAGGAGTAGCAACCACTACATCAAAATCAAACCAGCCTTGGTTGATTTTGTTGATTAAGTCCTGATCACCAACATAATCAGCTCCAGCAGCTTCTGCTTCTTTTGCTTTATCGCCTTTGGCAAATACAAGAACCTTTCGTGTTTTACCAGTTCCGTGTGGTAACACTACCGCTCCACGGATTTGCTGGTCTGCTTTTTTAGGATCTACACCTAAACGAAAAGCAACTTCTACTGTTTCATCAAAGTTAGCTGTAGACGCTTTTTTCACTAACTCTACTGCTTCGTTTACTTCATACAATTTCGTATTATCAACAAGTTTCAATGCTTCTTGTTGTTTTTTTGTTTTCTTTGCCATTTTAATTTCCTCCTTTTGTGGTTTTAACGGTTATACCTCCCACTTTTAAAAGCAAAAAGCATTTATTATTTATTAAATAAATAACTTTTCAAAGATAAAGGTTGCGGATTATGAATTTTTCTCCATTACCGCAACCTTCCGCTTCTACTTAACGCTGTGAGATTAGTCTTCGATAACGATACCCATGCTGCGCGCAGTACCTTCTACCATACGCATTGCAGCTTCAACATCAGCAGCATTTAAATCTGGCATTTTCAATTCTGCGATTTCTTTTACCTTATCGCGTTTAATTGTTGCCACTTTGTTACGATTCGGTTCACCTGACCCAGATTCAATACCTGCTGCTTTTTTAAGCAATACTGCTGCTGGTGGGGTTTTAGTAATGAATGTAAATGAACGGTCTTCAAAAACCGTGATTTCTACTGGAATAATCATACCAGCTTGATCTTGAGTACGAGCATTAAACTCTTTACAGAATCCCATAATATTAACACCTGCTTGACCTAATGCCGGTCCAACTGGTGGTGCTGGATTCGCTTTTCCTGCTGGAATTTGAAGTTTTACAATTGAATCTACTTTTTTAGCCACGAAACACACCTCCTTAAGTCCGTGATGTGGTAATAGGGCTCTCCGCCCTCCCACTCGATTACATATAGCTAAAAATAACCTTATACTCTATGCATATAGAACATAAAAATTCTAGCATTTTTCGAGTAAAATTGCAAGCTGGTTTTCCATATTAAATGTCGAAACTTTCTTACGATAACCTTTTGATCTGAGCAAAGTCCAGTTCTACTGGCGTTTCTCTTCCAAACATATTAACGTGCACTTTAACCTTCTGCTTATCTAAATCAATATTTTCAATCGTGCCCGAGAAGCCGTTAAATGGTCCGTCCATCACTTCTACTGTTTCTTTTAACTCAAAATCTACTTCTGTTCTTGTTTCATCAAATCCCATTCTTTTCAGAACAGTTTCTACTTCATCGTCTAATAGCGGGGGGGTTGGCTTTGAACCAGTACCAGCGGATCCTACAAAACCTGTGACACCGGGCGTGTTACGCACAACGTACCACGAATCATCCGTCATTACCATTTCCGCTAAAACATAACCAGGAAATACCTTCTTCTTCGTAACTTTCTTTTTACCATTTTTGATTTCCGTTTCTTCATCTTCAGGTACCAATACTCTAAAAATTTTATCTTCCATCCCCATGGATTCCAAACGCTTTTCAAGGTTTGTTTTTACCTTATTTTCATATCCTGAATATGTATGAACGACATACCATCTTTTTTCCATAATATTGAGGGGGCCTTGACGCCCTTCCCTCCCTTAAATTAGCTTCTCCTTAATCAACTATTTCATTGCATTTAAAAAACCCGCCAAACGGGTTCTTTATTCACGTATTTAGTTACAGTATAACATATATGAGTGCAAATTATTCAAATAACAAATTAAGAAGTTGTGTAATACCTGTGTCGATCAGTGCAAAAAACACTGTAACAAAAGCTACTGTTAGTATAACTGTAATCGTATAACGTGTTAATTCACGCCCTCTTGGCCATGATACTTTCTTCATTTCCCGATTGACATTTTTCAAAAAAGTTACTGGTTTCACTGAAGGTACCTCCAAACTGTCTTCTATCTATCGGTTAGTCTATTTTGTTTCACGATGAATGGTATGTCGATTGCAATGCTTGCAAAACTTCTTTATCTCAATACGATCAGAAATTAATTGGTTTTTTTCTGTATTATAGTTTCTACCATGACATATTTCACATGCCAGCGCGATCTTTTTACCCAATTTTTCCACCTCTAATATAGGGTTTTACACCTATACTAATGTAGCATGGTTCAAGCTAACTGTCAACGCTTGCTTGGATTAAGAAATATAAATACCGCTTTCTTCTAAATACTTTTCTAACTTCTTTTTTACCCGTTGCAAGGCATTATCAATAGATTTTGCGTGTCTATCTAATTCAGAGGAAATTTCCTGATAGGTTTTTCCCTCTAAATACAAAAGAAGTACTCTTCGTTCTAAATCGGTCAATAGTTCTGCCAATTTACTTTCCATATCAGCATATCGTTCTCTATTCACTAATAATTCCTGTGGGTCCATTGCGATCGTTGCTTCTATCACATCTACCAATGTTCGCTCAGAATCATTCTCATATAGAGGTTTATCCAATGAAATATAAGAATTAAGTGGCATATGCTTTTTTCTTGTTGCTGTTTTAATCGCCGTTATAATTTGTCTGGTGATACATAATTCGGCAAAAGCCTTAAATGAAGATAGCTTGTCCTTTTGGAAATCCCGAATCGCCTTATATAAACCAATCATGCCTTCTTGCGCAATATCCTCATGGTCAGCTCCTACAAGGAAATACGTTTTTGCCTTTGCGCGCACAAATGGTCGATATTTATAAATTAAAAACTCGAGAGCTTGGATGTCTCCGTCCTGCACTAGCAATACTAATTCGTTATCATCTAAATGCTTAAATTCAACGTCTCTATTTTCTAATCGCATGATGGATATTGGGACTCCTCTCGGCTTTATGCCAAAAATTAGGTATTGCAGACTATAATAGCAATATTATACAGGAAGCGCTTAAATGAAGTCAACCGTTCATTTTCTATTTATTACCACGACGCCACTCCTCAAACACTTGTAACGTCGCATCATCCAATGGAATTTTACTCTTTATTTTTTTTTGTTGATGTTCTCTGATATCCATTTCTATTTCTCTTTCGATATTCTTCAATTCAATATTTAATTCTCTAGCAGATATTCGAAAGGCTCCTTGAGCAAAAATGGTTCGTTGTTCCGTATAATCAGAGGTGGCAACATATACCTTTGTCCGGACATTCTTAATCTTTTTTACTAACCGTTCAATACATTGATCTGCCGTTTCATTCTCCTTGGTAAACATGACTTCCACTTTATATTGTTGCTGTTTACTCTCTAAACCTCTTACTTCATACGCATCAAAAACCACAATAACCTTTCTTTTTCTATAGGCCTGATATTCTGCCATCTTATCAATTAGGAGTATTCGCGCCTGCTCCAAGTCACTATCCTTTAAAGCTTGAAGTTCCTCCCAGGCACCGATCATATTATAGCCGTCAACCAACAGTACATCCATTAGACGTCACCGATATGATCCCTTTTTCGGAGTACTTCATACATTAAAATACTAGCGGCAACAGAAGCGTTTAGTGAGGAGACCGATCCTTTCATGGGTAAGCGAACCGTCCAATCACAATTTTTCTTAACGAGACGACTTATTCCCTTGCCTTCATTCCCTATCACTAGGGCGACAGGTAAATGACCATCTAATTTACGGTAATCTTCTGTTGCTTCTGCCTCTGTACCTACAACCCATACCCTACGCGATTTCAGCTCTTCTATCGTTTGTACAATATTGGTTACCCTCGCAACCGGAATGTATTCAATTGCACCGACTGACGTTTTTGCCACAGTCGTTGTTAACCCTACCGCCCTGCGCTTCGGAATGATCACACCATGCACTCCCGTAGCGTCAGCTGTTCGTAAAATCGACCCCCCCAAATTATGTGGATCCTCTATTTCGTCTAATATGATAAAGAATGGTTCTTCACCTTTTTCTGCCGCCTTTTGAAATAATTGATCTAAAGTCGCATATTCGTATGCAGCAACAAGGGCAGCAACACCCTGGTGGTTTCCTTCTACCAATTGATCTATTTTTTTCTTGGGTACACGCTGGACAGGCGCATTATATGATTTCGCTAAACTTTGTATTTTTTTTGATAGTGTAGCATTTAAACTCTCTGAAATATATAATTTTTGCATAGCCCTTCCAGACTCTAATGCTTCTAAAACTGTATTTTTACCAATAATCCATTCTTCGCTCATTCCTGTTCATCTCCTTTCTCTGTTATTTCGATTGCACGTTTAATGAGTAATTCTAATCTTTCATTTTGATTATCCAGATATAAAAATCCTATTAAAGCTTCAAAAGCTGTGCTGTAGCGGTAAGCTTGGACACTGGTGTTCTTAGGAACAGAAGATTTAGCGTTCCGACCCCTTCTAACAACAGCTAATTCTTCTTCTGTTAATATCTTCGTATCTATCCAATGATGAATTACACTCGCCTGTGCGGTTGCCTTTACAAAGGTGACCGTATGTTGATGTAATTGTTGCACTTTCACTTTGCCCTCATTAATCACATATTCCCGAATATATTTTTCATAAATGACATCTCCAATATACGCAAGGGCAAGACTTTTCATTTGTTTCGGATTATGAATAGCCATCAGTTAGCCCCCCCGCTTCCATCTCGTACCTTGCGGTGTGTCTTCCAGGATAATGTTTCGGGCCTTTAAATCTTCTCGTATTTGATCTGCTGTTGCAAATTCTTTATTTTTTCTTGCATCGATTCTCTTTTGAATCAATGCATCAATTTCATCATCTAATAACTCTTGCTCAGCTATTCTTGGAATTCCCAATACATCTAGCCAATTGGTTAAAGTCTTTAAAAATGCGTCGATCACTTCTGTGTGTGTATGATCCTCATTCAAATAGAGATTTGCTTCTTTGACAAGGTCAAACATAACAGCTATCGCGTTCGCTGTATTGAAGTCGTCATCCATTTCTTTTTCAAATTGCTGGTTTAATTTCTCTATTTCGGCCAACCACTTGTGATTATCCGTTGCTAAATTAACACTTGCTTCTTTGCGGTGATTTAGGTTGGTTAGTGCATTTTCTATTCGATCGTAGCTGTTTTTGGCACTGTCTAGAAGTGAATCATTAAAGTTAATAGGATGACGATAATGAACACTTAACATGAAAAATCGAACCACTTTTGGATCGTGTTTTTTTATTAATTCATGTGCCAACACAAAATTACCTAGTGATTTTGACATTTTTTCATTATCAATATTAATATAGCCGTTATGCATCCAATAATTTGCAAAGGATGTGCCATTTCCTGCCTCAGACTGTGCGATTTCATTTTCGTGATGAGGAAATGTCAGATCTTGGCCTCCAGCATGAATGTCAATGGTATCTCCTAGGTATTTCCTTGCCATCGCAGAGCATTCAATATGCCACCCAGGTCGTCCTTCACCCCCACGGTGAATTCCATGCAATTTCATCATCTTTTGTATGTTTCCACAATGCAAAGTCTAGTGGATCTTGTTTCTTTTCACCAACTTGGATGCGCGCACCTGATCGTAACTCATCAATCGATTGATGGGATAACTTTCCGTAATCTGCAAAAGATCTTGTTTTAAAATAAACATCTCCATCCGCTTCATACGCATGACCTTTCTCAACCAATTTGGAAATAAAGGTGATGATATCATTCATCGTTTCCGTTACGCGCGGGTGATAAACTGCCTCTTTTACTCCAAGAGCTCCCACGTCTTCTTTGTATGCTGTAATAAACCGTTCGGCAATTGTTGGTACTTCTTCTCCTAATTCTTTAGCTGCCTTAATTAATTTATCATCTACGTCCGTAAAATTTAACACGTATTCTACTTGATAACCCTTATATTCAAAATACCTTCTTATCGTATCGAATACAATGGCAGGACGGGCATTGCCTATATGAATATAGTTATATACTGTAGGACCACACACATACATTTTTACTCGATTCTTTTCAATCGGTTCAAATTGTTCCTTTTTTCTTGTTAACGTATTATATATACTAATCGTCATTATGATTCACCCCCCCTTGTATTTCTTTCAGTTCAATTTTCAAGCTCTGAATTTCGTCTTCCATTTCTTTGAGAACCTCACTAATTGGGTCAGGAAGCTTATGATGGTCTAAGTCTTTTCTTACCTTTTCACCATTTTGTATGACTACTCTTCCTGGAATGCCCACTACAGTGGAATGGGCGGGCACATCCTTCAATACTACAGAACCAGCTCCTATCTTTGAACTTTCACCAATGGTAATGGAGCCTAATACTTTTGCACCTGTAGCAATCAAGACATTATCTTTAATAGTTGGATGCCTTTTTCCTTTTTCCTTCCCCCCCGTCCCACCTAATGTGACAGCTTGATAAATGGTGACATTATTGCCAATTTCACAAGTCTCTCCAATAACTACTCCCATGCCGTGATCAATGAAGAAGCGTGTGCCAATCTTGGCTCCTGGATGTATTTCAATACCTGTAAAGAAGCGGCTAATTTGTGAAATGACTCTAGCTAAAAAAAAGAATTTCTTTCGAAAAAAGGCATGTGCGATCCGGTGGGACCATATCGCATGTAAACCTGAGTACGTCAGGCAGACTTCGAAATATGTGCGTGCTGCCGGGTCCTGGTCAAACACGACATCAATGTCTTGTTTTAGTAATTTGATAAAACTCAAGAATCATCCCCCCTGTTTAAACTATTTTAAATAAAAATATATGACTGAAATCTTTCTCAATACAATTAATTACTTAATTGACACAACTGCAAACTAGTGAAAACTTTACGGATGTTTTTTTCTATCCATATTTAAGTCAGAGATATGATTCTACCCTCTTCACTGAAGTTCTTTTGATATGCCTACATAAAAAAAGCGCCCCCCCTAAGTTTTGCAACTCAGAGACGCTTCAGGCGCGGTTCCACTCTGTTTAGGCAGATTTTTCACCCTCGACTTGAACCGATAACGGTGGCAAACCGTTCTTCCGTACTCCGTGCGTTCTGGAAGAAACTCCGAGGTGCATTTCAAAGACACGTGCTTCAACCACTCTCAGCATGACATGGTTTTCTCTGTACAAGCTACCTATCTTTTACTTCTCCTCTTCCACGTACCTTATTACTTTTTATTATAGTGAGTTTTAAAGTTTTTGCTACTTATTTGATTTGTGCTAAGACATTTTGCAGTCTGGCTTTAACATTTTCCTCGCCTAAAAGGTAAATTGCATTTGGTAATTCCGGGCCATGAACCTGGCCTGTTGTTGCTACCCGAATTGGCATAAATAAATTCTTACCCTTTTGCTTCGTTACCTTTTGTGTTACTTTAATACTTGCCTTAATCTCTTCTGGGGGGGACAGCACTTCTATATTACTGAACTGTTCCAGAAATCCCTCTATGACTTCTGGTACTTGCTCTCCATTCAACACAGACATGGCTTCTTCATCATAATGAATTTCTTTCTTAAAGAATAAATCTGTTAATTCAACAATCTCTGCTCCATATGATAGTTGATCATGATAAAGACTGATAAGATTCACAGCCCATTCCTTCTGTGCTTCATTCATGTTTTCGGGTAGTTTACCTGCATCAACTAAGTGCGGCAAGCTTAAATCTACCACTTCATCTAATGTAGCATTTTTTATATATTGGTTGTTCATCCATTTTAATTTTGCCGGATCGAAAATTGCTGGTGACGTTGATAAACGCTCTGGATCAAAAATGTTAATAAACTCTTCCTGCGTAAATATTTCTTCTTCACCAACTGGTGACCAGCCTAGTAATCCAATGAAATTAAATAGTGCTTCTGGTATATATCCTAAATTTTTATATTGTTCAATAAATTGAAGAATATGTTCATCACGTTTGCTTAATTTTTTTCGATTTTCATTTAAGATTAATGTCATATGCCCATATTGTGGCGCATCCCATTTAAAAGCGTCATAGATCATCATTTGTTTTGGTGTATTGGAAATATGCTCTTCCCCCCCACGTAACACATGACTTATCTTCATATGGTGATCATCGATTGCAACTGCGAAATTATAGGTTGGGATACCATTTTTCTTCACCATAACCCAATCACCAAAATCACCTGATTCAAATGTAATATTGTTCCGTACAATATCCTGGAACGTGTATGTTTTATTTTCTGGAACACGGAAACGAATGCTTGGTTGACGTCCTTCTGCTTCAAATTGTTTTATTTGTGTTTCTGTTAAATCACGGTGCGCTCCTGAGTACTTCGGAACTTGTCCATTCGCCCGTTGTTCTTCACGCTCAGCCTCTAATTCATCTTCTGTCATATAACATTTATAGCTAGTCCTCGCTCCAGCAATTCATTTACATATTTCTGATAAATATCCAAACGTTCTGTTTGACGATATGGGCCATATTCTCCACCAATATCTGCGCCTTCATCCCATTCTAATCCTAACCATTTTAAGAAGCGTAATTGACTTTCCTCTCCGCCATCTACATTTCGCTTCTCATCCGTATCCTCCGTACGAATAATAAACTTGCCACCTAAATGTTTGGCATATAGATAATTAAAAAGTGCTGTTCTTGCATTTCCAATATGAAGATTTCCTGTTGGGCTTGGTGCATAACGTACACGTACTTCATTTCCCATTGTTACTGTCCCTCCAAAAGTATATTTTTATCGAGCCTGTCACGATCTAATTCCATTTTATCATTATCTTCGACAAATTGTTATGTTTTATTTCTCGGTTAAAAGAACGATTGCTTGTGCAGCAATACCCTCTCCTCGGCCAGTGAATCCCAATTTTTCAGTTGTTGTTGCCTTGACGTTCACTTGGTCACTTTCACACTTTAATAACCGCGCAATATTATCTCTGATAGCTCCGATATATGGTGCAAGTTTTGGTGCCTGTGCAATCACTGTACAATCTAGATTTCCGAGTACAAAGCCCTTCTGTTCCACTAATTTCCACACTTCTTGTAATAATTGCTGAGAGTCAGCGTCTTTAAATGCTGGGTCTGTATCTGGAAAGTGATTTCCGATATCTCCTTCACCAATGGCTCCCAGGCAGGCATCAGCAATTGTGTGTAACAATACATCTGCATCTGAATGCCCAAGAAGACCATATTGATAAGGAATATCTATCCCTCCAATGATACATGGTCTGTCCGCCACTAACCGATGCACATCAAAGCCCTGTCCAATTCGAAACATTACTATTCCTCCTGTTGATTTAATATCATTTCAGCTCGCATAATATCTTCGGGTGTTGTTATTTTAACATTTCTATATGACCCTTCTACAATTTCAACTGGCATTTCTAATGCTTCAACTAAAGAAACATCATCTGTACCGAGAAAGTTACAAGATATAGCCTTCTCATGAGCATTTTTGATTAAATTATAATCGAATGCCTGAGGTGTTTGCGCGGCCCATAAAGTCGATCGGTCTAACGTTTCCATTTTACATCCGCTTTTTCTCTTTATCGTGTCTGTTACAGGTACTGCTAATAGTGCTGCTTTTTCTTGCTTAGCTGCTTGGGCTAAGGCATGCAAATGCTGCTCTTCTACAAAAGGCCTGGCCCCGTCATGAATCATAATAACACGCTGTTGCTCGTCTCCTTTTATAGCAAGTAATCCTTGATAGCCGCTTTCTTGTCTTTCTTTACCACCATGTACAACGATTACTTGTTTGTGCCATGAATAATTTGTTAATAACATTTCCATTTCTGTCCGTTCCAATGGATTTATTACTAAGTAAATGTGCCTGCACCAGTTATCCTGAATGAATTTTCTCAATGTATGTATGATTAATGGCTCTTTTAATAATTCTATAAATTGCTTGTTTTTTCCTGCTTTCATACGCTTTCCTTGTCCTGCCGCTAACACAATTACATTATATTCTACCATGCGGCCACCCCAATCTCTAAATTAAACGACTTTGTATGTCCATCAGCAACTATTTCAAAATATTAATCACATTTAGATTTAATTATTTTCGACTATTCTTCATAATTATAAGCTAACAAAAAGTGATAACTTATAAGTTATCACTTTTTGTTATCCTCTATATGTTATACCTTTTTTAGAGTGCTTTTTCAAGCAATTTTGGCTTGGCAAAAATCATTCGTCCTGCAGATGTTTGTAAAACACTTGTGATGACAACTTCAATATGCTGACCAATATAATTTTTACCCTCTTCCACCACAATCATGGTACCATCATCTAAATAAGCCACACCCTGATTCTGTTCTTTCCCATCTTTGATCACCTGTACCGCTAATACTTCACCAGGCAAAACAATAGGTTTCACAGCATTTGCCAGATCATTAATATTTAATACAGGGACCTTTTGAAACTCACATACTTTATTTAAATTAAAATCATTGGTTACGACAATACCTGTCATAACTTTGGCAAGTTTCACTAGTTTACTATCAACCTCTTGTATTTCTTCAAAATCACCTTCATAAATCTCCACATTAATAGGTAAATCCTTCTGAATCCGATTAAGAATATCTAACCCTCTGCGACCTCGATTACGCTTTAATGCATCTGAAGAATCAGCAATATGTTGTAATTCCTCTAATACAAATTGCGGAATAATAATAGTACCTTCCAGAAAGTTTGTTTGGCAAATATCTGCTATTCGCCCATCAATGATGACACTTGTATCCAGAATTTTTGGCTTAGATAATTCTAATGGAACTTCGTCTGCAGCTGATGTTTTTCTTTTTTCCCTTTTGGCGATCGTAAAAAATTTAATAATTCATCTCTTCTTTTAAATCCAACCTGAAAACCGAAATACGCAAGTAAGACACTTAAAAAGATAGGTACTACCTGTGAGACTACCCGTATATCAATCGATTGGATTGGATCATTTAAGAAATAAGCTAAAATTAATCCAATAATAATACCTAAGCTACCAAATAATAGGTCTGCAACCGGTGCTTTCATTAACATTTCTTCGATCCAGTTAAAGAAACTCACAATATAGTCAGAAATCCACAAAGAAAAAATAAATAAAATAATTGCTCCTATTACTAATCCTACATATGGCCCTATATAATCAGCCGTTATCCATGTACCTTGAGCAAACCCAATTAATTCTAACAAATTGGGAACATATAAATATCCAGCGGTACCGCCTGCAATAATAAAAAATATTTGCACGAATCGTTTTAGCACCACAGTCACCTCCTATAAATTATTGTCTCCTACTATCCGAATTTTAAACATATAAAAATAAATTTCTAATTAAACCCCCATTAGTCTCCTAATGCTATTTTGATAGCTTCCTGTACAGATTGCACCCCTACTAGCTCTATTGTTGAGGGAGCTTTCCAACCATCGATATTCTTTGATGGAATAATCGCTCGCTTAAAACCTAATTTCGCCGCTTCTTGCACGCGTTGATCGATTCGTGACACTCTTCGTACTTCACCAGTTAGACCAACTTCTCCGATAAGTACATCTTCCGGATGCGGTGCCTTGTCTCTAAAGCTAGAAGCAATACTAATTGCTACCGCTAAATCTATCGCAGGCTCATCCAGTTTTACACCGCCGGCAACTTTTACGTAAGCATCTTGATTTTGTAGCATTAATCCCACTCTTTTTTCTAATACCGCCATTAAAAGTGGGACCCGATTATGATCTATCCCTGTTGCCATTCTTCGAGGGTTTCCGAAGCTGGTAGGAGATATTAATGCCTGAATCTCTACTAATACCGGTCTGGTACCTTCCATTGAGGCGACTATTGTTGAACCAGCTACACCTTGTGACCGCTCCTCCAAAAATATTTCGGATGGATTTAATACTTCCGTAAGGCCTTCTTCCTTCATTTCGAATATACCCATTTCATTCGTACTGCCAAACCGGTTTTTTACCCCCCCACGCAAAATACGAAAAGTATGATGCCTCTCACCTTCAAAATATAATACAGCATCTACCATATGCTCCAATAATCTCGGGCCTGCAATCGCGCCCTCCTTCGTCACATGTCCCACGATGAAAATAGGTATATGATTTTGCTTTGCAATACGCATTAAATCACTTGTACATTCACGAACTTGTGACACGCTTCCAGGAGCACTGGTGACCTCTTCCTTAAAGATAGTCTGAATAGAATCAATCACAACAAATCCTGGTTTTAATTGATCAATTTGATTAGCAATATCTACTAAGTTTGTTTCAGATAGAACATATAACCGATCAGACTTTATTGCAAGACGATCCGCTCTGAGTTTAGTTTGTCTGGCGGATTCTTCTCCAGAGATGTAGAGAACATCCAAATTTCGTTGGGATAATTGGTCGGATACTTGTAATAATAAGGTTGATTTCCCGATTCCGGGATCTCCACCAATGAGTACCAGTGAACCTGGTACGATCCCGCCGCCCAATACACGATTTAATTCTTGCATGCCTGTTTTTATTCTTAGTTCTTCATGTGAATGGATACTTGTAATTTTTTCTGGTTTCTGAGACATTTTAGACCCTGTAGCCCAATTACCTCGTACTGATTTAGTTGCTTCCAATTCTTCTACCAGAGTATTCCATTCATGACAACCTGGGCATTTTCCCATCCATTTGGGAGATTCATAACCACAGGATTGGCATACAAATTTTGATTTACGCTTAGCCAAAAGTATCGCTCCTTTTCATTATATACGAAAATATCCCCTCATAAGTTACAAAGATCTATCAATTTGGTTAAATAAGTATGTAAAAAGTGTAAAAAATGATTTTCTTCATTCGCAGTAAATACAAACTGCGAAATTATGCATATTTTATGGATGGTTATGCTTAAAGTATATTGATGAGCTTAAATCCAACGCTGCGGGAATAGCATGAGTCGAAGACCCCCGCAACGAACAAAGTGAGTGAGGAGCTAAGGCCATGCCCGCGGAAAGCGAAGTAAATGGACGAAGCTTCTGCCACACAATTATCAAACTTTCAAAACGAACAGTTACTTCGCAGTTTAGTTTAACTATTTTCTTAGGGTTTCGAGTACAAAAAATCGGAAGAATGACTCCTTCCGATTTTTAAATTTCTACTTTACTTGAAATTTACCTGATTCGTCTAGATCAATTACTACTTTCTGACCCTTCTGAATGGTTTCTTTTAATAATTCCTCAGATAACAAATCTTCCACATTTTTCTGGATGGATCTGCGCAACGGTCTTGCACCGTACTCAGGATCAAATCCTTCTTTTGCAATCTTTTCCATAGCCTTATCAGACAATTCAAAGTCAATTTCTTGTTCCACTAATCTTTTTTGTAATTCTTTTACCATTAATTCAACAATATGCTTCATATGTTTTCTTTCAAGTGAATGAAATACGATGGTCTCATCAATTCTGTTTAAAAATTCAGGACGAAATGCTTTCTTTAATTCCTTCGTTACTTTAGAACGCATATCCTTATAATCCTGTTCTTCATCGCCTATACTAAAACCAACATATTTATTTTGTTTTAATTCACTTGCACCAACATTTGATGTCATGATTAATACGGTATTGCGAAAATCAACTGTGCGACCTTTCGAATCTGTTAGACGTCCGTCTTCTAACACTTGTAAAAGGATATTAAAGACTTCAGGATGTGCCTTTTCTATCTCGTCTAACAGAATGACAGAATATGGTTTTCTTCTAACCTTTTCAGTTAATTGGCCACCTTCTTCATACCCAACATAGCCTGGAGGTGATCCAACCAAACGAGAGGTTGCATGTCTTTCCATATATTCTGACATATCAATACGAATCATGGAGTCCTCGTCACCAAACATCGTTTCTGCCAATGCACGTGCTAACTCTGTTTTACCCACACCAGTCGGTCCTAGAAAAATAAAGGAACCAATTGGACGTTTAGGATCTTTTAGTCCCGCTCTGGCTCGGCGAATTGCCTTAGCCACAGCCTTTACAGCCTCTTCTTGGCCAATTAGACGTCCATGTAACGTATCCTCCATTTGCAGAAGTCGTTCACTCTCATCTTTTGTAAGAGCAGATACGGGTACTCCTGTCCACGTTGATACAACACTTGCAATATCTTCAACGACTACTTCAGAATTCTCCTGGCCTTGTTTTTCTTTCCATTTTGTTTCCGTTTCTTCTAATTCTTTACGAAGTTGTTGTTCGTTATCCCTCAAAGATGCTGCCTTTTCGAATTCCTGACTTTGGACTGCTGCATCCTTCTCTTTTCGAACTTCCTCCAGATTTTGTTCTAACTCTTTTAAGTTAGGCGGAGTGGTATAAGAGCGCAAACGAACCTTGGATGCTGCCTCATCAATTAAATCTATCGCTTTATCTGGAAGGAAACGATCTGCGATATAACGATCTGATAATTTTGCTGCTGCCTCAATTGCATCATCCGTAATCGTAACTCGATGATGTGCTTCATATCGGTCTCTTAACCCCTGTAAAATAAGTATGGATTCTTCAACAGAGGGTTCGTTGACTTGAATCGGTTGAAAACGCCGCTCTAACGCTGCATCTTTCTCAATATATTTACGATATTCATCTAATGTTGTGGCACCAATACATTGCAGTTCTCCTCGTGCTAGGGATGGCTTTAATATATTAGAAGCATCAATTGCACCTTCAGCTCCACCAGCTCCGATTAATGTATGAAGCTCATCGATAAATAAGATAACATTATTAGCATGGCGAATTTCTTCCATCACTTTCTTCAAACGATCTTCAAATTCACCACGGTATTTAGTTCCAGCTACAACGGTCCCCATGTCAAGAGTCATTACGCGTTTATCACGCAGTATTTCCGGCACTTCATTCTCGACAATCTGCTGTGCCAATCCTTCTGCAACTGCTGTCTTACCTACACCTGGCTCACCAATTAGCACCGGATTGTTTTTCGTACGACGACTCAATACTTGAATAACACGTTCAATTTCTTTTTCGCGTCCAATTACAGGATCTATATTGCCCTCTTTTGCGATCGCTGTAAGGTCACGTGCGAGTGAATCAAGTGTTGGTGTTGTAGCATTCGTATTTTGACTTGTACGGCCATTCTGAGAATTAGTTGACTCGTTGCTGCCTAACAGCTGCAGCACTTGCTGACGAGCCTTGTTCAAACTCACCCCAAGGTTATTTAAAACTCTAGCTGCAACCCCTTCACCTTCGCGAATAAGGCCTAATAAAATATGCTCTGTTCCTACATAGGAATGTCCTAATTTTCGTGCTTCATCCATTGATAACTCAATGACCTTCTTTGCTCTCGGTGTATAATGTATCGTTTGAGAAACCTGATTTCCCTTTCCGATTAATGATTCTACTTCTTCCCGAATTTTATCTGCACCAAGTCCAATAGCCTGAAGAGCCTTCGCCGCAATGCCATCTCCTTCACTTACTAAGCCAAGCAAAATATGTTCTGTTCCAATATTATTATGACCTAATCGCACTGCTTCTTCTTGAGACAATGCTAATACTTTCTGTGCTCTTTCAGTAAAACGTCCAAACATCATTTAAAATTCCTCCCTTTGTTCCAGCGTGAATCTTTCCCGGATTAGTGATGCACGAAAAACATCCCGCTCATTCGGTGTCAACATTTTTTTAGCATATTGCTGTAAGAATGCTGGTTGTGTTAAAACCACCAATTCATTTAATATTGATTTTGAAATATCTTTGATAAAACCTAAGTCAATACCCAATCTAACATCTGATAAACACTTTGCAGTTTCCTTTGACTCGACAATACGACTATATTTTAACAAGCCATAAGAACGAAAGACACGGTCTTCCAATTCAATCCCAGATTGCTCCATCAATAGATTTCGTGCATGTCTTTCATGTTCAATCAGTTTCTCTACTACGCCTTTAAGATCTTCAATAATATCCGGTTCCGATCTTCCAAGTGTAATTTGATTTGAAATTTGAAATATATTACCTAATGCTTCACTTCCTTCACCATAAATACCGCGGACAACCAGACCTAATTGATTAATAGCAGGAATCATGCGATTCATTTTTCTGGTTATGACTAATGCTGGTAAATGCATCATTACTGAAGCTCTTAATCCTGTACCCACATTAGTCGGACAACTAGTAAGATATCCTCTGGTTTCATCAAATGCATAATCTATTTTTTCTTCCAACCAATCATCTAAAAGAAAGGCTTCTTCTAACGCTTTATCCAATTGAAACCCTGGGAAGTATAATTGTGTACGTATATGATCTTCTTCATTCACCATGATAGAAACTTGCTCATTCTTAGAAATGAGTGCCGCTCCTTTATTAGACTTATCCGCTAGATGTGGACTAATTAAATGTTTTTCTACTAAAACTTGCTTTTCCATAGGTTTTAATTCCGACATTCTCACAAATTCTAGTTCTTTATAATGTAAAAAAGACTGATGATTGTATTCCTTTTCCATGAAATAAAGGATGCTATCTAAGATTGCTTCTTCTGCAAAAAGTGGAAAAGGGGACTGTTCAAAATTACGCGCTAATCGAATTCGACTGCTCATGATAATGTCACTATCTGGACCGTCTTCCTTCAGCCATGGACTGACGGCTTCATTCATAAATTGTTCAGAACTCATTTATACCTCACCTTCCCCCCCATGTTGGTTTAGGTTCTTTTCTAATCCTTTAATTTGATCGCGAATTTTCGCAGCATCCTCAAATGCCTCGTCAGCAATAGCTTGCTGTAATTTAACTTTTAGCTCTCTGACTTTTTTACGTTGAGAGATATCTGAACCGACTCGTTTTGGCACTTTTCCCTCATGAATAGTATTACCGCTATGAACCTTTCGAAATAGAGGATTTAAGTGTTCAGAAAATGTCTGATAGCATGAAGCACAACCAAATTTACCTATGCTGGCAAATTCTTGATAGGTCATCCCACATTTATCACATTGTATTTCCTGTTGTTCTTTTTCCTGTTCAGTTAACTTTTGCATCGCTTCTGAGTTTGGATTAAATAGACCCGACAATAAATGATGTAAAGAATAAGCATCCTCGTCTGGAGATACGTATCCTTTTTCTTTAGCACACTGCTGACAAACATGTATCTCTGTTTTATCTCCATTAATTACTTGCGCAAAATGAACGATTGCGTGATTTTTATGGCATTCTTGACATTCCATAGTCCACACCTCCTAAAATTCATATTTTAAGGCAGTTAGCATTGCCGCCATAATTCTCGCCCGAATTTCATCACGAATTGGTAATTGAAATGATAAAGTATTTCGATCAATTGCATGAACCATTAACTTTGCTTCTCTTTTTGTGATTAACTCCTCTTCTAACAATCTTTCTAATATATTTACTGCCTTTTGTTGAGATATATGTGGTTGAATCATTTCGATTATCTCATCAATCAATTTCGCTTTATCTTCATTAGTAATACGACTGATGCGGATATATCCACCACCGCCACGTTTACTTTCTACCAGGTATCCTTTTTCTAAAGTAAATCGTGTGTTAATTACATAGTTTATTTGAGAGGGTACACATTCAAAGCGATCAGCAATTTCACTACGTTTTATTTCAATAATTTTATGTTGATTGCTGTGCATGGTTGTTTTTAAATATTCCTCGATTATATCTGAAATATTCCGCATATTCCCTCCTCCATTCTGACTTTGACTATATTTGACTATATGCATATTATACTCTAAGTAAACAAGTATGGAAACTATTTGCTCTTACGTATTATATCCCTTTATTTACCTTACTAAAACGAGTTATGATCGAAATCTAATTTTAATTTTCTTCACATCTTCCTGCTTCAGTAACCACTCATATAAATTTTCCTGTTTCTTCTTTTGAATAGCATCTATATACATTCTTATTTTGGTTGTTTCCTCACTTTCTTTAGAAATATCGAACTCCCTTATTTCAATCGGAAAAGTTTGAATTCTGTCAATAAAATTTAAGGATTCTTTTTTATCGCTATTATTAATCTTAACTTCAAAGATGATATGATGGTTTTTACTATGTAATTTCTTTTCAAATTTATTAAGTAATATTAGACTTACTAATATTATAAATGTAGTAACGAACGCTTCTTTATACATTCCTATACCTACAATTAATCCTAATCCTGCAACCGCCCAAATCGATGCAGCCGTCGTTAATCCCTTAATGGTCCCACCATTCACAATAATTGTCCCAGCACCTAGAAAACCAATTCCACTAATTACATAGGAAGGAATTCGAGCAGGATCAAAACGCACATTATCATAATTCAAAATAAAATACTCAAAGCCGTTAATTGACAATAACATCATTAAGCAGGAACTTACACATACTAAAATATGAGTTCTAAATCCAGCTGAATGACGGTTTAATTCTCTTTCAAAACCAATTAAACCAGCTAAAAATAATGCAATCATCAATTTAGACATCGACTCTAAAAACTCCGCATCAAAAATTTGCTGCAACAATTCACATTTCCCCCCCTTTAATTTCATAATTATCTTTATGACTAAACTCTGTTTTTTATATACCCTTTTTTTATATTATTATAGCTAGGAATTTTTATATTTAATAAAGTGCTTGGATTTGGGCTAAAAAGCTTTTATCCATTTTCTCAATATACTAAAAATTTTCAATTTCTACTATAGTTATAACCTTTTTCTAATCCTTTATAATATAATTGTCACAATAATTTCCAC
>NZ_BAVS01000014.1 GCF_000521485.1 Gracilibacillus boraciitolerans JCM 21714
TTTTGTAAAGGGAACTTCTTTACAAAAGTTAGCTGAAGACACGCCCCCTTGGAAAGCGAAGTGGGCAAGCCGCAGCGAGTGTTAAATTTATTATCCATTTCAAAATTATTATTAAAAGGACCGGGCGGGCTTTCCCGGTTTTTCTTAGTTTATTTGATCTAATAATTTTTCCATTTCCTCTAGTTTTTCTTCAAATACAGCAAGAGCATTAAGGACTGGTGCTTTCTCTGTCATATCCACACCAGCCTTTTTTAACACTTCAATTGGATAGTCACTGCTTCCCGACTGAAGATAACCTAAATAACGTACCACGGCAGGTTCTTTTTCTTCTAAAATTTGTGCTGCCAGAGATTGAGCCGCTGCATAGCCGGTTGCATATTGGTAGACATAATAATCATAATAGAAATGTGGTATTCTTGCCCATTCTAATCCAATTTCTTCATCTATAACTAAGTCTTCCCCAAAGTACTTTTTATTTAATTCATAATAAACTTCTGTTAAACGATCAGCAGTTAAAGCTTCTCCCTCTTGTGCCAAAGTATGAATATTATGTTCAAATTCAGCAAACATCGTCTGTCTGAATACAGTGCCGCGGAATCCCTCTAAAAAATGATTTAATAGAAATAGCTTTTCTTTTACATCATCTGTTTTTTCCACTAAGTAATTATTTAACAATGCTTCATTACAGGTTGACGCAACTTCAGCTACAAAGATTGAATAGTTCCCATAGCGGTATGCTGATGTTTATGAGTATAGTAACTGTGCATCGAGTGTCCCAGCTCATGTGTCAGGGTAAATAGATTGTTTAGATTATCCTGCCAATTCATTAAAATATATGGATTGGTACTATACGCACCAGATGAATAAGCACCACTTCGTTTTCCCTTGTTCTCTTCGACATCTATCCAACGCTCCGAGAAGGCTCTTTTCATTACATTTAAGTAATCATCACCTAATGGTTGCAGTGCTTCCGTTATCGTTGTTTGAGCCTGTTCATAGCTGAATGACATATCGATATCTTTTACTAAGGGCGTATATAAGTCATACATATGCAACTCTTGTATATCGAGTACTTTCTTTCGTAAAGCGATATATCGCTGTAACAACGGTAAACCTTCATGAATTGCTTCTATTAAATTATCATAAACTTTTTCTGGAATATTATTTTTATTTAATGCTGCTTGTCTTGCTGAATCATAATTACGTATTTTCGCATAAAAATTATCTTTTTTGACAACCCCCCCTTGTAATGTGGAGGCAAAAGTATTCTTAAGACTTCCATACGTATCATACATGGCTTTAAACGCATTTTGTCTTACCTGTTGATCCTTAGACTCAAGGAAGTTAATATAACGTCCATGTGTAAGATCGACTTGATTGCCATTTTCATCCTCTACAGTTGGAAAGGTTAGATCTGCGTTATTGAGCATACTAAATGTTTGTGATGGATTATCGGTTACTTCTGAAGCTTCCGCTAACAATGCTTCTTCTTTTTCCGATAAAACATGTGGACGCTGACGATTGATTTCATCTAACGTATGTTTGTACAATCGTAACCCTTCGTGTTCGTCTAAATATTGTCCAAGAGCTGATACATCTAATTTTAAAATTTCTGGTGTAATAAAACTCATTGTACTCGATGCCTGCGTAATTAAATTTTCTGCTTTACCATTCATCGCCTGATAGAAAGAATTCGTTGTATCCTGATCATAACGCATATGAGCATATGTATATAATCTACTCAAACGATCCGATACTTGATCCTGAAGTTGCAATAATTGATAAAGATTTTCTGATCCTTTGTGCAGTGTACCTTGAAAGACGTCAAATTTTGATAATAACTCTTTTACTTTAGTCCATTCCTGCTCCCATTCTTGATCTGAAGCAAAAATATCTTCTAATTTCCAGGTTAACTCCTTAGGAATATCTTCACGAGCTGGTAGCGATTTTTGCGCTTTTGCCATCTAAATTCCTCCTTCAATTAATACTGTTTCCTTATTATAACTTATTTTGCCATGGTTCATACAGTAGTACGTTTTACTATATACCCATTTTTTTCTACCATTTTTAAAATACCTAGTTGTACTAGCAAGTGTAAATACTCTTGAACAGGATGATAGGTTGTTGTAATTAATGGAAATAGATCAGAGGAAATATAGTGCTCTTGCAATAGGTGGCTCACTTGACTTAACGTAAAATAATCAAACGCCAAAATAAGATCCATATATATTCTCGATTGCCAAATCCATGGGGGGGTACAGTTGAAAAGGAATTGTGAGGAAATAGGAAGATAAACGTAGTTAGGTAAATTCTGAATATTAGTTTGATGGATGTATAACCAATGACGCCATGCCTTTTCCTGCTTCTGATAGTATGAAATGGGTTGATATAACCATTTTTTTTTGTGTTTCGTCCAATACATTTGTAAGGCGGATTTATCATGATACCTTGGTAGAAACAGTTCACGCCACTTTAACGTTCCAAGTTTCCAACTCATTAAGTTTCCAAATGTTTTTGTTTTGGTAAAAAAGAGGATGTCTTGATAGACAATCATTCTTTTCGTATCCGGACAATAATAAAAAATGGATAAAGGATAGTCTTTATGAAATTGATGTAAAAAAGGATGGTCATTTGTAGATATTTTGAGGGAATGCTGATGTAAACGATATAGTTTATTGGCACCTAAAATCCAAATTGGGATGATACCAATTGATTGATAACCTTTCGTCTCATAAGAGCTTCTTGTTTGGAAATTTTAGCACACTGATATTCAATAGCAATTTGTTTCTTACCTAACTGGAGAAAAATATCTGAACGTTGATTGATTTGAGGATGATAATATTCTAACTTCACATGATAGCCTTGGCTTTGTAACCAGTTAAACATATCTTTTTTTCCATTCTCATGATAGCTTCCTTCACCAGTTTGCACACATTCACTTTTCTGCTGATGTGCGAAATGCGGTGTGTTTTTGATACCTGCTTTTATGATCACTTGTTCTCGACAACTAGGACAGTAAAAAGATTCTTTGTACCGCTGCTCTATTTCTTGCCGTGTCATTTTCCATATTGGAACAAGTTCGCCATGTTGATTAAATGCTTGCAACAATAAATTCACCTCCATATAGATTATATTCTACATAAAGGTGAAAATTCCTGCATTATTGTACAGATTTTCCAGGGATAGAATTTTTAATGAAAAAGGCTAAAACAAAACCAACAGCAGATATAAGACCTGCAGCAAAAAAGGACATATTCGCACCATAGACCATACCTGATAGACCTTCATTCGGTATTGCTTGGCTAATCATAATCGATACAAGTAGCGCAGTACCTATTGCGCCTGACATTTGTCGCATCGTATTATTCATCGCTGTACCATGAGGAATCAAATCAGCCGGCAACTGATTCAGACCTGCTGTCGTTACTGGCATCATAACCATAGCAATCCCAAACATCCGGACTGCATTAACTACTGTAATATAAAGAAGACTAGTCTCTGTTGTTAAAATAGAAAATAAAAATGTGGTGACCGTTAATAATCCCAAACCAATTATAGCTAACCACTTACCACCATACTTATCAAACACACGTCCTGTAATTGGATTCATTAAACCCATTAAAACAGCACCTGGTAATAAGGCTAAGCCTGACTCTAATGCTGTAAATCCTAAATAATCCTGCATCATAATCGGCAGGATAATGGCTCCACCAATCATTGCCAGAAACGAAATCATTCCAATCCCAGTTGTTAAGGTGAAAATTTTATACTTAAAGATTCGAAATTCTAGGATAGGTTTGGTTAATCTTAGTTGTCTTTTAATAAAGAAAAACAGCGTTATCGCTCCAACAATTAATGGCAGATAAACAAGCGGACTGAACCAACCATGATTGACATCTCCAGCCATACTAAATCCATATAATAATCCACCGAATCCAAGTGTTGATAATATGATGGATGTAATATCAACTTTAGGGAATGTCTGCTTGGTTACATTCACTAATATTTTATAGGCTACAATAATATCAATAATTGCGATTGGTAATACGACATAGAATAAACTACGCCAAGGAAAATGTTCAACTAACCAGCCTGACAGAGTAGGACCGATCGCAGGTGCAAAGGAAATCACTAAGCCAAACATTCCCATTGCAGCGCCTCGTTTTTCTATTGGGAACACTAAAAACATGATGGTTTGCATCAGTGGCATCATGATTCCTGCTCCAGCCGCTTGTAATACTCTTCCCACCATTAGGATAGTGAATCCGGGAGCAATGGCAGCGACTAATGTTCCTAATGCAAAGCTTCCCATAGCAGTTAAAAAGAGTGCTCTTGTCGTAAAACGTTCTATTAAAAATGCGGTAATTGGGATCATAATTCCATTTACTAACATAAAAATCGATTGTAACCATTGTGCCGTAGCTGCATCGATATTTATGTCTTTCATAATATGTGGTAAGGCGGTACCAAGTAATGTTTGATTTAAAATCGCAATAAATGCTCCTGATATGAGCACAATCATTAAAGGAACGCGATTAATTTCCGGTTGATTATCAGTCATGTTCTTCCTTCTTTCTTTCCTCATTCTAGATACTTTTATTATAATAACACAAACTATTTCGGAATCCGAAATAATTTGCCCGGAATTCATTTATTTTATAAATGTTGTAATTATGAAATGACATAACTGCGTAACAAACGGAGCGGCTGTTTTGCAGTTAAAATCATTCAAAATAAAAAACTAAGCATCTGGATAGATACTTAGTTAACGGAGAAATGTTTTTTTACTTGTTCAAGAGCATCTTCTTCGAAGATTACTTTACCGTATTCCTCAACAATAAACATAGTTACAGTCGACTCATGTCCAAACTCTAAGATTTGGCTAATTAAATCTTCTTGTTCGTCATCAGTTAGATAATCTTCATCAAATCGTGTGATCAACATATATTGATTGTCATAATAATACAAATGATCTCTCATTCCTGACGCAGGCTGGAAAACATGACTTAGTTGAATTACATCTTCTAACTCTTTGAAGCTTACAACCACAACAAAATCCTGTCCATACTGGTGCTCAATTTCAGACGAATCATTTTCTGTTGGACCAAATTTCTCTTCAAGTAATGATTCAATTTTATCATCAACAGGCATATCAACAGTCTTACCAGACTCCGTTGGCAGTTGTAAGTTTTGACCATCCTTAGAAATACGTGCCTTTGTCACCACTATTTCCAAACCTTTTTCCAAAGCTTGCACTTGAATCCATAGAGGTCCATCAATTTGAAACTCGTCTTCATTATAATTAACTTCATCCATCACTTGCCAAAATAATTGTTCGCTTTTTTCTCTATTGTACCAAATTTCTTCACGATCGAAACCACGATCTTCGATATCCATGTAAGAGATATAAAATTTTATTGTATTTTCATTAATTCTTTCTATTTCCATTCTGTATCTCTCCCTTCTTGATAAATGATGGATTGGAAGGGATTACTGTACGTCTATCTATACCTTAATACATATACCCTTGGACATCCTTCCACTATTCTTTAAGGATGTTACCTCTATTGTATGATACACACTGCTTATTTGAAAACATAAAAACTCAAAAATAAAAACTTAATTAATGAGTTCGTATTAATTATAGATTGTAGCTTATTATATTCCTTTTGTCACTAGTTATATGCTTCAATTTTATCAATATTTTTTAATTGCTATATTGTAAAAAAAGCAGATCTTTTATTTAAGATCTGCTTTTTTTAGTTAACCATTCGTTGTGCTTCTCTTAATTGAAAAGTACGAACTGTACGTGGCAAGAAGCGGCGAATTTCATCTTCATTATATCCTACTTGTAATCTTTTCTCATCTAAGATAATTGGTCTTCTTAATAATCCCGGATTATCCTGAATTAATTGAAATAAATCTTTTAACGGAAGCTGATCTAAATTCACATTTAATTTTTGAAATACTTTAGACCGTGTAGATATAATTTCATCTGTTCCGTCTTCTGTCATACGCAGGATTTCTTTAATCTCATTTAACGATAACGGTTCTGAGAAAATGTTACGCTCACTAAATGGAATATCGTGTTCCTCTAACCATGCTTTTGCTTTTCGGCATGATGTACAACTTGGCGAGGTATAAAGTGTTACCATATAACTTCACTCCTCAATATTTGATTGAATTTATAAAATAGATGCCTATTACTTTCAACTGTTATTACATTAAAATAACTTTAATCTACTGGCTATGTACTAAGTATACTATATCTTGTGGTGTAATGATAGGTCATTATGTGTTTTTCTTCACTTTTTACACATTATCTCTTCACATAGAGTATACCCTTTCCTCTTAATGATAAACACACTATTTAATTATTTTTTCTTTTTTTATCTAATGCTTCAAAAATATTATCTGCATCACGATCATTATTATATTTCAATACTTCTTCCACTGGTTGATAAGACCTGCCATAAATTTCTTCATCTTTATATGTGTGGATATCCTCATACATTCGTTTCATTTGCTGATATATCTCTTCTTCACTTTCATCTTTAGGTGCCCAATACAAAATTTCTAATGTATTTGCTTCATTTGTTGCAAGTGACCTGCGTGTATAACCAATCGATACTGCATGTTTAAAACCTTCTCTTTGATAGAAGTGTAAACGTTTTGTCGAATCACTGTCCTGATAATCAAAAGGCTCTACTTCTAGAATGATCGGTTTTTCCTTTTCTTTCAGTTTGGCCAATAATTGATGACCCATTCCTTTACCACGAGATTCCTTAGAAACATAGACATAATCTATAAAAATGAATGTGGGAAAATCCGCGTACATTAAAACATGATCAGGTCCCTCATCTTTATAATAAACATCTCCTTTTTCTTTTAAGAGCAATTCCATATGTTGTTTAGATTTCATTTCTTCCACAGGGAAATATTGCTTTAATTTTTCATACCAGTTCATCAAACATCTCCCCCCCCTTTATTGATATTACATTCTGAAGATAAGTCTTTTATTCATTCTTCCCTATTCTAAATATATTAATCGCTAAACCTCAATGCTTTTCGCGAATTTTTTATTCAAAGGTATGTATAGCATTCGCGATAGCTAAAATGGAAAAGACCCCACTCTATGTGAGGCTAATCTAATGGCGTGTAATCGACACCTTCAGTATAGCTATTTCCTGAATTCCAGAGTAGGAATTCCTTAATACCATTTTCGTTTAATGCTTTAATTTGAGCTTCTACTTCTTCTACACCATATTGAAAAGTAGCACCACTATATAACCATGGTGCCTCAAAGTCTTGAATCCATGGTCTCGATACAGGAGGACCTTCTAAAGCGCCTAATACTTTATTCTCAACTTTTGCATATTCATTTGTTAATCGATATGGTTCACGATCTGGATTATCTATCCCAAAGTATGATGTCCAGTGACTTGGATAAATCATCGATGAAATAACATCTACATTTTCAGAAATTCTCGAAAAGTTCTGACCTATGCCTGGTGCTTCTTCTATCGTAGCTGAGTATCCAAAAATATCCACTGATACATCTACATTGTAATATTCTAACTCTTTTTTTGCATATGCCACAAAGTCTGTTACAGCTTCCACTCGCTTCTTAACATCATTCATATCTTCATCTTTGTAGTCGCCTAAGTCATATTCTAATTCTTTATCACGCTTTTCAAATCCTTCTGCGAAACGAACATAATCAAACTGAATTTCTTTAAAACCAAGCTCTGCTGCTCTCTTAGCGATATCAATATTGTAATCCCATACTTCCTTTTTGAAGGGACTTACAAATGCCTCTCCCTTATCGTTTTTCCACACTTCTCCATTTTGAGTAAAGGAGAGATCTGGCCTTGCATTTGCTAATTGTGTATCCTTAAAAACGACAATCCTTGCAATAGGATAGATTCCTTCCTTCTCAAGTGTTTTCAACACTTGTTTAGGATCCTTTATATAATTCTTTGCTACGCCTTCATATGGTAATGCTTCTTTAGGCTGATAGGTAACATAACCATTATCTTCTTTAATATCAATAACCATCGCATTCAAATCAGTTGTATTGATAAGATTGATTAACTTTTCAAATCGACTGCCGCCTGCTGAATTTCCAGTCACATAAATACCCCCCCTAACTGCGTCTGGATATTCAAATGTTAAATCTGATACAAATGAAAAACGTGCAAATACTTCTGGTAACTCATGTTTTGTCACTTCCACAAGACTTTTATGATGTGCTTCCGCTTGCAATGTTTCTTCTTGCTCCTCTGCGCTTACTATTGTTGTCAATCCGATAGCTATTACTACTGTGAGTATCAAGCTGACGGACCATCTTATGTAATTCGACATATTCTATCAAACTCCTATGTTTTTTGTCTACTTTTACAGTATATAGAATTTTAATGGTGTTTTGTTAATTTTCATAAAAAAAATCATAAAAAAATTCTCTGTTCATACTAAAATACTTTATATTCAAAAACCTGCTTCATACTAACGAAGCAGGTTTTTGACTGTTATCGCGGAAAACTACGCCTTTGCTTTCGCTAGTTTAAAGTTTTTGAATTCTCCTTCTGTACAAAACACCCAATGGCCTGGTGTTACTTCGCGAAATTCCGCATTGACTGAATCATGTTTGCTTGGATCATAAATCGTACGGGTACGATCCCGCTCAAAATCAGGATCAGGTAATGGGATAGCTGATAACAATGATTTCGTATAAGGATGTAATGGATTATTGTACAACTCGTCACTATCTGCTAACTCCACGATTTTCCCAAAATACATCACTGCGATCCGATCACTAATATATTTTACCATTGAAAGGTCATGTGCAATAAATAAGTAGGTCAATCCATGCTTTTCTTGTAATTCCTTCATTAGATTAACGACTTGTGCCTGAATCGATACATCTAATGCGGAAATTGGCTCATCAGCTATAATGAATTCAGGGTCAACTGCTAATGCTCTTGCGATACCAATACGTTGGCGTTGACCACCACTGAACTCATGTGGATATCGGGATGCATGCTCCTTATTTAGGCCAACTGTTTCCAATAATTGCTGCACACGTTCTGTCTTTTCTTTTTCATTCTTAATTAACCCATGAATATCAATACCTTCTGCAATGATCTCTCTAACCGTCATCCGTGGATTAAGCGATGCATATGGATCTTGAAAAATCATTTGCATCTGACGATTAAATTGCTTTAGATTCTTTTTAGATTTTTTGTCATGTACATCTATACCATTAAATTTCACTTCTCCGCTGGTTGCATCATACAGTCGAATAATCGTTCTGCCTGTTGTCGACTTCCCACAACCTGATTCCCCCCCAACCAATCCAAATGTTTCACCGCGGTAAATATCAAAGCTAATACCGTCGACCGCTTTGATAACTTCTTTTTTTGTATGAAAATATTGTTTTAATTCTTTTACTTCTAAAATTTTATCTTTACTCATGAATGATAATCCTCCCTTACAGAGGTATGATTAGACGTAATACCTTTCATACGTTCTTTAACTGCTGCTGGAGGTTCAACCTCTGGTGCATCCTCGTGTAATAACCATGTTGCTGCATAGTGTGAATCAGACACTTTGAACAGTGGCGGCTCTTCCTCTAAATCAATTTGCATAACATATTCATTACGAACAGCAAACGCATCCCCTTGAGGTGGATGGATTAAATCTGGAGGTGTCCCTGGAATAGCGATTAATTTTTCTTCCTTATTATCTACTGTAGGCATCGAACCGAGCAGCCCCCATGTATACGGATGTTTAGGATTATAAAAGACATCATCTACAGTTCCTATTTCTACTATTTTACCCGCATACATAACAGCAACGCGATCTGCTACATTAGCAACTACCCCAAGATCATGTGTAATAAAAATGATTGATGTATCCATTTTCTTTTGAATATCTTTCATCAATTCTAATATCTGTGCTTGAATGGTAACATCTAGTGCTGTTGTCGGTTCATCTGCTATTAATATCTTTGGATTACAAGCAAGTGCAATCGCAATAACCACTCGTTGACGCATACCACCTGAGAATTGGTGTGGGTATTGATTAATTCTAGATTTTGGTTCAGGAATCCCTACCAGTTCTAATAATTCAATTGCTCTTGTTTTGGCATGTGACTGAGATAGTTTCTGATGCAGGATTAAACCTTCCATTATTTGTTTACCTATCTTCATTGTTGGATTTAATGAAGTCATTGGATCTTGAAAAATCATCGATATCTCTTTTCCGCGAATCTTTTGCATTTGCTTATCGGACAACTTTGCTAAGTCACGACCTTCAAATAAGATCTCACCTTTAGGAATCTTTCCTGCTGGTTTTGGAATAAGTCCCATCAGCGCTTTCGTGGTTACAGATTTCCCTGAACCTGACTCACCAACGATAGCAAGAGTTTCTCCTTTTCTTAGCGAAAAATCAAGCCCTCGAACTGCTTTTACACTTCCACCATAGGTATCAAATGTTACTTGAAGGTTGCGCACATCTAATATTGTATTTTCCATTTCATTGCACCTCGCTTTCTATCGTCTCATTTTCGGATCTAACGCATCTCGCATACCGTCAGCAAGAATATTAAACCCAATCATCAATAAGGAAATAATTACAGCTGGAAATAATAACATATAAGGAAATACCCGATAATCATCAAAAGCTGTATCAATCAACGTTCCAAGCGAAGCATATGGTGGTTGTAAACCTAAGCCAATAAAGCTCAAAAATGCTTCAAAGAAAATGGCACTAGGAATCGTAAACATGGTATTAATAATAATGATACTCGTCACATTTGGTATTAAGTGTTTGGTTAAAATGCGTTTATCACTGGCTCCTAACGTTCGAGCTGCCAGGATAAATTCCTGATTCTTTAATTTTAATACTTGTCCCCCCCTTACGATCCGTGCATACCAATCCAACCAGTTATGGTTAATGCAATCGTAATGGCTATCAAACCTGGATCTAATAACATGATAAATAAAATAACTACCACTAAATTTGGTATTCCTGATAATACCTCGATAATTCGCTGCATAATATTATCGGTACGTCCGCCATAATATCCAGAAATCCCACCATAAAAGACGCCAACTACCATATCGATCAAGGCAGCAAGAAAGCCAATGTATAAGGAAATTTGTGTACCTTTCCATATTCTTGTCCAGAGATCCCGTCCCATACTGTCTGTTCCAAACCAATAGTATTGATCTTCAAGTCCTCTAGCTGCATAAATATCTACTTCCATTGCGACGGTTAAATAATCACTTTCGCTTTCTTCTTTCGTGACCACTACTTCTGTGTCTTGGATATATAGTTCCTCTATTTTATAAGCTTCTAACCCTTTGCTTATTGCTTCTTCTTTACTGGTTCCTTGTACTTCATAGGTTTGCTTTCCATCTAATCCTAACCATTCCAACCCTTGTACTTTAGGTGGAAGATAGGCTAAATCATAATTCGCCTCATCAAAATCATACGTATTCATTAATGGTCCTATCAGTGCAAGTAAAACGATAAAAACTAATACGATTAAGCCAGAAATTGCACCTTTATTTTTACTAAGTCTTAACCAAGCATCCTTCCAATACGAGAGCTGAGGACGTGTGAGTTCTTCGCCAGCGTCTTCTTCTATTTCAATACGCCGAAACTTTTCTGGATGATATTTCTTCTTATTATCCATTAGTCCTTCCCTCCATTTATCCGAATTCTTGGATCGATCAATCCATAAAGTAGATCAACAATTAAAATAACAACAACAAATAAAACAGAGAACAGCAAGGTTGTGCCCATTATGACAGGATAATCATTGACACTAATCGAACGTACGAATTGTTCCCCGATACCTGGTACAGCAAAAATTTGTTCGATTACTAAAGTTCCCGTCATTAAACTTACTGTCATTGGTCCTAATATCGTAATTACTGGAATTAATGCATTTCTAAGAGCATGTTTAAACATAATGGCATTACTGGAAACACCTTTTGCTCGTGCCAATTCAATATAATCAGACCCTAATACTTCAAGCATTTCTGTACGCATAAACCTTGCACAAATAGCCATGGGGAAAATCATCAAAGCAATCGTTGGCAGCACCGTATAAATTGGGCTTTCCCAAAAGGATGGTGGAAAAATTCTCCATTTAACAGCTAAGTAATATTGTAATAGACCTGCAAACACAAAAGAAGGAATAGATATACCAATAACTGCGATAACGTTTGATATATAATCCATCCAGGTATTATGTCTTATTGCAGCTATCATACCTAGCATAATCCCCCAGAATTGCACCAATGATTAAAGCTTGTGCACCTAATTGTGCAGATGGCCCTAAACGATCTAATATTATGTCTGTTACTGCTCGATTATTATATTGAAATGACACGCCTAAATCGCCTTGTACCATATTTGCTATATATTTGGCATATTGAACAACTACAGGTTCATTCAATCCATATTTATCCATCAATATTTCTTCTTGTGCTTCCGTCATTTTGCCACCGAGATCATTAAATGGAGAACCGGGTAGAATTTGCATTAAGAAAAAAGTTGCTGATGCAATAATAAACAATGTAATAATCATATATACAATTCGTTGTGCAATATATTTAATCATACATTTACACCCCCCCAATTTTCATAATTTTCTTAAAACTTAAAGAAAAGGCAAAAGGAGTATAGGCTTTATCATTTTAGATAGCTATACTCCCTTGCCGATAAAGTTATTATTACCATTAATAATTATTCAATATCAATGTACTTGTAACTGTAATTATTACCAAATGGATTAAAGTGGTCATAACCCTTTACATTATCTTTTGTTAAAACAGTTGTTTTTCGTTGCATAACGGGGGGGGCAATAACAGCCTCTTCTAAAGCGATTTTTTCAGCTTTTTGCATTTCTTCAAAACGAGCAACCGGTTCAGTTGCTAATTCACCTTTTACTGATTTTACAATCTCATCATACTCTTCATTCGAGTAGGCAACATCATTGTTCTCACCATCAGTCACCCATAAATCAATAAAAGAAATGGCATCTTTATAATCTGGGCCCCAACCTGAGGCAGCTAGATCAAAATCTTTATCTCTCATTAAGTCTAATTGTTGTGCCCAGGGAACATTAACCGTTTTGATAGATAGCCCTTCTAAGTTACTTTCTAGCTCTGTCTTCATGAACTCAGTAATCGTTTTGGCCACATCATCGTCTCCACCTAAGAAACTTAAAGTTACTTCTTCAAAATTTAATTCTTCTTTTGCTTTATTCCATAATTCCTGGGCTGCTTCCTTATCATAGCTTAATACATCATTTCCTTGTTGGAAGTCTTCCCCAGTTTCAGGATGTTCTGTTAGACCGGTGGGAACAAAGTAATCAACTGGAACAGAGTCATTACCATATGCTACATCAATGTATGCTTGTTTATCAAATGCCTTGGCAATAGCTTTTCTGAAGTTCAAATTTTGCATTTTATCACTATTTTCTAAGGATGCTTGATTCATTTTTATCCAGAAAATGGTAGATTATGTTAAAGACTGATAATCTGGACTTGTTTGATTATCTTTTACTTGTGCACCAGAAAGCGTTACACGATCTAATTCTCCTACTTCATAGTTAGATAACCTAGTATCGGCATCTTTTACAACCTTAACATTAATTGCATTTAAATTTACATTGTCTGCATCCCAATAACTCTCATTCTTTTCAACCTTCCAACCCTCTTCTGCACTCCAAGAAGTCATTTTGAAAGGTCCATTAGAAAGAATATTTTCGGGTGATAAAGAAAAGTCATCTCCTTGTTCTTCTACAAAATCTTGATTTAAAGGTAAAAAGTTTGAATTGATTACATAGGATTCAAAATATGGTAAAGGACCTTCCAACTCTACTACAAATGTATAATCATCCGGTGCACTAACACCTAATTCTTCAGGTTCCATATCACCAGCAAAGATAGCTTCTGAGTTTTCTATCTTGCCACTCATTAAATAATTTCCATAAAAAGATCCATTATCTGGATCTGTTGCACGTTGCCATCCATAGACAAAATCATTTGCTGTAACAGGGTCTCCATTTTCCCATTGTGCATCTTCGCGTAAATGGAATGTATATGTAGTGCCATCTTCACTTACTTCTGTTTCATCCTTATTTGCAATACCTGAAACAATCTCTCCTCCAGGTGCTTGACGATATAATCCTTCATATACTGTATCAATCCATTGCGTCGATACGTTATCTTCAGTCAAGATTGGATCCATTGTTGGAATGTCTGAAGGTGATGAAATATTCAACACTTTTTCTTCCTTAGATTCTTGTGTATCATCACCTGCATCTTCCTCCGTGTTATCGTTTCCAGTCGAACACGCCGAAAGTACTAACCCTAATAATAAAGCCAATACGATTAAAATCCATTTACTTTGTCTCATTTTTCTGTAACCCCCCCCTTGATATTTATTTTATTTAAATAAAGACAAAACTCACAATTGGTATTATACAGGGAATTTTCAAACAATTCACTATAATTTTAGTCTTTTTTCGACAAATTACTTTATTTTCAGTTAATTAAGTAATAAAAATGAATATTTAGACTTATAATCTCAAAAATTTTTTAATCATCTGATTTTTCCTAATTTTCTAATACTTCTAGAAATTGAAGTTACCTAAAAAAAAGAGATAATATGATAAAAAGGAGATCTGATATCTATGCAGAAACTTAAAAAACATCTATTACTTTTCATCATCCATTTAATAGTATGTCTTTTTCTTATATTTTTATTTCATGAAAGTCTTACATTACTTGTTTTAATTAATTTTTTATTTTATCTAACCATTTTCTACTTACTTATTGGATTATACTTATATGTGATGTCTCGACAATTCTTTGACATCACCGCAAAAGGCTTTAGAAGAGTGTTTTCAGGCCGATCGAAAACAAAAGACTTGGATGAGTTAGCAGAAAGCCGAAAACTGCCATCTGAAAAAGTTAATAAAGCCTGGATTTCCTTCTTTCTTATACAGGGAAGTTTACTTATTTTTAGTATGATCCTCCTCTTGGTTTTCTATTATTATTAGAACTTGAAAAATTATGAATAATTTTATATACTTTACTAAAGTATGATTAAAATTGAATTTACCTTTTATTAATAAAGTATAATAAAAGACTTTACGAATAGAGAGATGAAAGTCGGAGTACTTCTTTACCAATAGTTCAAGAGAGCCTATATTGCTGCGAGTAGGTACTATGTGAAGAAGGAATTGGAGACTTTTGTTACATATTTTTCTATGTTGACTAGGCATTAACTAGCGAAACAAGTGATCACAGAAATTGTGATAACAAGGGTGGCACCGCGGTTCATTCGTCCCTTAATAATAGGGAATAGAATGAGCTTTTTTATGTAAAAAAATAAACATTTAGTAAAACAGAGGTGAAAGATGATGAAAATTTTTTCTGGTATTCAACCTAGTGGAACACTCACATTAGGAAATTATTTAGGGGGGGCAATGAAACACTTTGTGGACTTGCAAGAGGACAATCAATGTTATTTTTGTGTAGTGGATGAACACGCGATTACAGTTCCGCAAGATCGAATGGCACTTCGCGAAAATATAAGGTCCTTAGCAGCTTTATATATTGCATCGGGAATAGATCCAGCAAAATCTGTGCTTTTTATTCAATCTGAAGTCCCTGCACATACACAACTAGGCTGGATGTTACAGACAGTGAGCTATATTGGTGAGTTAGAACGAATGACACAATTCAAAGATAAATCAAGAGGTAAAGACGCGGTTTCTGCAGGTTTATTAACGTACCCACCTTTAATGGCAGCAGATATATTACTTTATAATACAGATATTGTTCCTGTTGGAGAGGATCAAAAACAACATTTAGAATTAACACGTGATTTAGCACAGCGATTTAACCATCGATATAATGATATTTTTACTGTTCCTGAAATCAGTATTCCGAAAGTCGGCGCTCGCATTATGTCTTTGCAAGAGCCTACCAAAAAAATGAGTAAATCAGATATTAATCAAAAAGCATCGATTTTCATGCTTGATACCGAAAAACAAATTGAAAAGAAAATTAAAAGTGCTGTAACAGATTCAGATGGTATTGTGAAATATGATAAAGAAAATAAGCCTGGTGTTAGTAATTTACTTACCATTCATGCTGGTTGCACCGGTGAGACAATTGCAGAACTTGAACGTAAATTTGAGGGCAAAGGCTATGGGGGGGAATTTAAACAGGAGACCGCAAATGTCGTTAACAACACATTACAACCAATTCAAGAACGCTATTCTCAATTGATTGAATCGGAAGAACTCGACGAATTGTTAGACCAGGGCGCGGATAAAGCAAACTTTGATGCAAATAAAATGTTAGTTAAAGCAAAGAAAGCAATGGGACTTGGGCGAGTTATAAAAAAGAAAAAGAAATAAGAAGTAAGGCACATTATGTAATCTCACATAATGTGCCTTTTATCTATATTCATGATCGTAAAGATGTTGTGGAATAGGGTGGATGTTCTCTTTCCCATATATCTTCGTAAAAGGTTTGGCCTTTGATAATTTGCTTACAAAATATTTCATGTTTAACACTCCAGCCATTAACTACCTCTTGATAAAGCTTTTTCCAGGCCTGCTCAAAAGACATATCCTTAATCTTTGCATAGTTCTCAGGACACCACTCTGTTAACCAATACCTGACTTCTTCAATCCGATTACTAACTTCTAATTGATCAAGTGCAATCATCAATAATTGCTTTAATTGTCGTTCTTTTCTTGTTAATCCTATCATGTACTCCTGTGGAAGAGATAATATATGAAATTCCTTATCTGTATGATTAGAAACTTCATAGCATTTTGCAGTCCGTCCTTGAATTAAGTCTAAGACTAATCCTTCCTGCCGAGGTATTAATCTGCTTTTTCGAATTGGTATATGGTAGCCCATCGTATCAAATGCTAATATTGACTTTCCATTCGTTACAATACAAGCATAGTCTAAAGCTTTTCGTTCTTGATTTTTTCTAATGTATCCTCGCTGATAAATTTGATCTAACATGGCTTGGGGGAATATCTTGCAAGTCATTTTCGATATACTGAAAGGTGTGGTCATCGATGAAAAGTATTGGAGCTTGATCAAGTATTTCGATTCCATCAGATTTTCTCCATTCGTGAAAAGAACAAATATTATAGCCATTTTCTTCTCCTTCGAACCAGTTAACCCATACATCATGTATATATAACATATGACGAACCCTCACTTTTACTAATCTGTTTATCCAACAGTATGACCATATAAGGATAATTTATTCTTTTCTTGTTATTATTTAACAGAAAAAAGTGATATTTTTTGTACTGCAATTCCCATAATAACAATACCTGCCAAAAAAAAATAACACTCTACTTTACTTTGAATAACAGCGAGGTAATCAATAAATGTTAGACCTGCAGGAATAAAGTTTAAATATAGAATAATCGATATGCCACCGGAAATAGATAATCCAAAACCGACTAGAAAAAACAGAATATAAATCACCTGAAACCGCCCCTTATCCGTTTATAAGAGTATATGTACAAGCTATCGATCTATTACAAAACATCTTAAATTCAATTGAAATTACTTCACATAAGGAAGATGATGCGCACTAACTGATGAGGTAATTATGACTTGACTGTACTGCACACAATCTTCCTTATATTCATTAAATAAGTTATATTTCATGTGATTTTAAGTGGCTTTATTTTGCACTTACTCAGTCTTTTGGCGTTGTTATCTCATAAAAAAGTAGCAGTAAAGCAATATGCTTCACTGCTACTTTTTCCAAATGTTTTTATTGATATTTTTTAAATGCTAATGTGACATTATGGCCACCGAAGCCTAATGAGTTACTGATCGCAATATTTACTTCCTTTTCAATAGCTTTATTTGGTACGTAATGAAGATCACATGCTTCATCAGGTGTCTCATAATTAATCGTTGGAGGTAATATACTGTGCTGAATCGCTTTTACACAGGCTATTGCTTCCACAGCACCAGCTGCACCTAGTAAATGTCCTGTCATAGATTTCGTTGAAGAGACATTTAATTGATAGGCATAATCTTTAAATACTGTCTTAATTGCTTGCGTTTCAAACGAATCATTGTATTCTGTGCTTGTACCATGGGCATTAATGTAGTCAACATCTTCCGATGAAACGCCTGCATCCTCGATTGCCTGTTGCATCGCACGTGCAGCGCCTTCCCCTTCTGGAGCAGGAGACGTAATATGGTAAGCATCACCTGACGCGCATATCCCACAATCTCAGCATAAATAGTGGCATCGCGTTTTAGTGCAGATTCCAGTGATTCAATTACAAGAATACCAGCTCCTTCACCCATTACAAAACCATCACGATTTTTATCAAACGGGCGACTGGCTGTTTTTGGATCGTCATTAAATGACAATGCTTTTGCGGTAGAGAATCCTGCAAAAGACATAGAAGTTAAGGGTGCCTCCGCACCACCTGTTATCATATAATCCGCATCACCACGTTCAATTACTTTATATGCATCTCCGATTGAATTAGCTCCTGAAGCACAAGCTGTAACCGAACAGTTATTAATCCCCCTTCGCTCCTAATTGAATGGAAACCTGTCCAGCTGCCATATCCGGAATTAACATTGGTACAAAAAATGGGCTAACTCGACGATAACCTTTTTCCATGAATTTTCTAAACTGCTCGTCATAAGTTGTCATACCACCTATACCAGATCCAATCCAAACACCTACACGAGGAGCAATCTCGTCGGTTATGTCAAGCTTGGCGTCCTCTACCGCCATCTTGGCAGCAGCCACTGCATATTGGGTAAATAAGTCCATTCTTTTTGTTTCTTTTTTTTCCATATATTTCGTTGGATCCCAATCTTTTATTTCTCCAGCAACTTTCGCAGGAAAATCATCTTTGTTTACTTTCGTAACATAATCAATCCCAGAAGTACCTGATTTTAAATGATCCCAAAATTGAGTAACATTATTGCCTAACGGTGTGATAGCACCCATTCCAGTGATAACCACTCTATTTTTATCCATAATGTTTTCCTCCTTTTTCTACTTTCCCCCCCATTTTAGCGCGACAGCGCCCCCCCATGTTAGTCCTCCACCGAACCCTACTAGAACTACTAAATCATTTTCTTTAATTTTACCGTTTTTTACTCCCTCAGACAATGCAATAGGTATGGACGCAGCTGAAGTGTTACCATATTTATTTACATTAACTGCCATGCGGTCTTCCGCAATTCCTAACCGCTGTCTGGCTGCTTCCATAATCCGAATGTTTGCCTGATGCGGTATTAAATAATCAACATCTTCTTTATGATATCCTGCCTTCTCAACAACATGTACAGACGATTCAGGCATCTGCCTTACAGCAAATTTAAATACTTCTCTGCCATTCATAAAAATATGATCTTCTTTTTGGGCTAGATACTGACCACCACTACCATCTGCTCCTAACTCAAAGGACAATACGCCTCTCTCTTCGCTTACAGGTCCCATTATAGCAGCTCCTGCACCATCACCAAACAAGACACATGTATTACGATCGCTCCAATCGGTAATTTTGGATAATTTTTCAGCGCCAATTATTAGGATGTATTTATAATCTCCTGTTTCGATAAATTGTTTTGCTGTTATTACTCCATACATAAATCCGGCACACGCAGCACTTATATCCATAGCGGCTGCATTTTTTGCTCCTAGCCGTTCCTGTAATTTACAGGAAACCGTCGGAAAGGGCTGATCAGGAGTGACAGTTGCCACTAAAATAAGATCAAGATCTTCTCCGGTAATATTAGCCTCTTGTAATGCTTGTTCTGCTGCTTTAAATGCCAAATCTGATGTATCTTCATTATCTACTGCTATTCTTCTTTCTTCTATACCGGTTCTGGTTCGAATCCATTCATCATTTGTATCTACTATTTGTTCCATATCTTTATTCGTTACTATTTTTGCCGGTACAAAATGACCTGTACCTAAAATACCTGCTTTCATTATTATCCTTCCTCTCAAAGGAATTGTTATCAATTATTAAGACTTGGTACTAATTTTATAGTATACGATATTTTTTTTCAAGTTTTATTTATTACTACATTTGCCCAATCACCTTAAGACAGGATGCATACCGTGTAGTATTGGAGGAATTTAAAATGCAAAATAAGAAGTCTGAACTTAACCACTTTGACGAAATGATGTTTGGCAGACGCCAGGCAGAGAATAATAGTACTTCTGAAGAATCAGATAAAACAGACGAAACAGATGAATCGTTTGATTTATATCAAACCATTCAATTATTAAATGTCACCTATCAAAAATTATCGCCTTTAAAGAATTTAATCAAAAATCCATTTAAAAAGTAAGCTAGTTGCTGAATAGTTAACAGCTAGCTTATTCTTCATGTGGCAATAAGCCATTTTCAATATAATCTTCGATCACATGATCGAGCTGATCTTTAAAGTATTCTTTTAAGTGCTCACTATATGGTCCCATCGTAATAACGTCTTCTTTAAATCCAAAATTGTAAATACCACCTTTAACATCACCTTGTTGCAATTCTTTGATCGCATATACATATAATTTATCAATATGCTGAATCGTGCTAGTCAGAACAGACTGGCCACCAAGAGCTTGTTGATCATTAACAAATCCAATTGAGTAAATCCCATCACTCATAGCATTCTCCACAATTGAGACACTAAAGGCATCCCCCCCGGCAGGATAAATAACATCTGTATTATTACTAAGCATAGCTCTATAGTACTGCATAGCTAAATCTTTCTCATCCCAATCATTTACAAACTGAATATCAATATGGGCATCACTATTTTGATAGAGCACTCCTTCATAAAACCCTTCCACTTCAGGCTGCCACTCGTAAGCAGCAATAATACCGACACGGTTCGTTTCAGTCATTTCCCCCTGCGACCATTCCCGCAAAAAAACCCATCGCTAACGAGTTAAAATTTAAACTGATTAAATTTTGTGCTGAATATCCACCGTTTACATAAATAAAAAAAATATCTGGATATGAGTCCTGTATCTGATTAAAATATTCCCCATACGTACTGCTATGACCTATAATTACCTGGACACCTTTATTAGCAAATTCCTCAACAGCAATATTAACTTGCTGCTGAGTCTGAACTCCTTCACGGAAGTAAACGTCCACATTAAATTCTTCCTGAATATCTAATAAACCGCGATACCCCTTATTTCCCCATGTTTGATCATGTATCGTATGCTCGATTAACATACCAACACTTTCAATCTTTTCCACACTTGCATTTGTTTGACATCCCGTTAATAAGAATAATGCATTAGAAAAGATAAGAAAGATCATAATGAGCATTGACATTTGTTTTTTCAAAATCCGCACTCCTCGCACTGATGGCTTAACGAATATTTTACTCTTAGGACTATTTTATCGCTTACTTTTCTTTCCGTAAACCAAGAAATCATTACAAATAGATTACAATTGTGAAAAAACACCCAATAAGAATATTAATTTTACAAATATTTTAAATACAATGCTATATTTTTATTTATTTTATGAAAAAAATTTGATAAACTAAAGTAGATAAAATCTTAATGAAATACATAATTTAATAAAAACCTCCTCAAACGGAGTTTTTCAAACATTTAGTGCCGTAATAAGAAAATTATTTTAATCAGAATAGATCGAGAGGTGAAATGATGAAGTACTTTGCAACGATTTTTTGGGCGGTTATTGTTTTAACAGTTGTATCCTACGTACTAACAAGTATGGGTGGCCAAGCTTTTAACCTAGCTTCAGCTATCTCAGTTGCAGCTGTTTTTGCCATTGCTGCTATTGTTTTAGGAGATGGGATTTTAAAAGAAGACGAATAATGTTATATTATCATTTCGACTATAAAGATAACCCTTGTCAACAAATATAGTGACAAGGGTTATCTTTATGAAGTCTTAATTTAGGGGGGGGAAACATTCATGGAAGAAATCTTAACATTGTTAAAATACTTATTTTTGGGATTATTACAAGGGTTTACTGAGCCTATTCCTATTTCATCAAGCGGCCATTTATTGATGGCAAAAGAACTATTTTCTATAGAAGCAGGTGACAATTTATCTTTTGAAGTGTTAGTAAACTTTGGTTCACTTATTGCTGTATTAATTGTGTACTGGAAGGATATTATCAATATAGCGAAAAACGGTATTAATTATATCGTTACCAGAAATAAACAATACATTGATGACTTTATGTTCATTATTTACTTAGTGGTCGCAACGGTCCCAGCAGCTGTTATCGGACTTTTATTTGAAGATATGATAGCTGGTACGTTTCTTGGCAAAGCGAAAATGATCGGAATCAGTTTGTTCATTACAGGTATTGCATTATGGATTATCCGAAATATTCGTGGAGATAAAAATGATGGTGCCTTAACAATGAAAGATGCGATTATTGTAGGCCTTGCTCAAGCGGTAGCTTTAATTCCTGGTATCAGTCGCTCTGGGGGGGCAACTATTGTCGCTGCCATGTTATTAGGAATGAAGCAGGAAACAGCATTACGCTTTTCCTTTTTAATGTTTATTCCTGTTAGTGCGGGAACCATGGTATTATCGATAGGTGATGTTATTCAGGATGAGAATTTTAATACGTTGTGGATTCCATATTTAATTGCATTTATTGCAGCGCTAATTGCCACCTATTATTCTTTACGCTGGTTTATGAATATTATGGCAAAAGGAAACTTGAAATATTTTGCCTTTTATTGCTTTATCGTGGGTATACTTGCCTTTATTCTTTTATAAGCGATAACGAAGGTAGCACAATTGTAACTTCAAGGTAACTAATTCGAAAAAGATCCACGCCGATAAATAGATTTCCTTTCTTGAATATAAAAAAGCGCCCATTATAGGCGCTTTTTTATCAATCTGGAATGCCGAGTGCGATTTTTGCATATCTTGACATACGTTCTTTCGTCCATGGTGGATTCCAAACAATGTTTACTACGGTATCTTTTACCTCAGGTAAATCTTCCATCACGCGTTTTACATCTTGTTCAATGTGACCAGCTAGTGGGCAACCCATAGCAGTTAATGTCATCGTTACGGTTGCGATCCCTTCATCATCAAGTTCTACTCCATAGACAAGACCTAAATTCACAATATCTATTCCAAGCTCGGGGGGGTCGATCACATTTTCCAAAGCTCCCATTAAATTCTCTTCTAATGCCTGATCCATATCTATCCCTCCTTCAAACTCTTCTACCTATTATAAAACACATTGCATATTTTTTAAATGATTTATATCACAACTGGTATTCCAGCCAATTTGCAAATTCTACAATCGCAAACCGACTGACTTTATGTCCATGGCCAAGTTCTTTTAAAAAACGAATATTTTCGGGATTTTTATAATGCTCAATCGCCTTTTCATAAAAACTGTATGCATGCTCAAATGGCACCACTTTATCTTTTGTTCCATGCCAGAAAAATAGCGGTCTGCCAAATAGTTTTTCCATTTGCAAGGATAAATCAATTTCTTTTAATTGTTCCATCAGGATGACAATTTGATCTTCTGTCATCGGCAATTCTTTTTGTTGTGATTTTATAAACCCGATCATCTGTTCAGCATATTCCGTTATTTTCGGAGAGCCCATTAAAATTCCTGCCGACTTAATCCAGGAAAATTGTGTTAATGCTGCAGCAGTCGTAATCCCACCCATACTGGTTCCTGCTAATCCAAAACGATTTCCTTCTAACAACTTTTTAGTTACTAGTTCTTGGTAAATTGATTCGATATCATCAAGGTTCTGTATTACAATTTCAAAAAAACGCATTTCTCTTTCCTGAGCTATTATATCTTGTTCACGCTCGCCATGTAACATCATATCAGGTAATAAAACACGATAGCCTTTTTCAGCCATCAGATAAGCCAAAGGTAAGTTATGTTCCTTTGCACTTGTAAATCCATGTATATAAGTTAACGTAGGTAATGGCTGCTCTATTTTTTCTTGATCTACGATATGTAATAACGGGATATCGTTCCAATATTCTTTACTAATCAGAATCATACAAAATTTCCTTTCTCCATACAATTTTCACTCTTTTATCTTATCCCTTCTTCATTAAACATGCAAAATATAGAAATGAAAATATACAAGAACTTTACATGCTTCATAAAGAAATATAGACTATACTTATATATAGCGAGGTGATGGCATGAAGACAGATAGACATTTAATTGCATTAGATTTAGATGGGACGCTATTAACAGATCAAAAAAAAATAAGTCCTTATACGAAAGCTGTGGTGCAACAGGCCATTAATGAAGGTCATATTGTTATAATTGCAACAGGCAGGCCGCATCGATCAAGTATCATGTATTATCATGAACTAGGCTTAACGACTCCCATGGTAAATTTCAATGGTGCCCTTATTCATCATCCAACCGATCATAAATGGGATGTCCTGCACACACCACTTCCAAATCTTACAGCAAAGAAAATCATTCAAACCTGTTACGACTTGGGAGTAGAAAATATTTTTGCTGAAATACAGGATAATATGTTTTTGGATCGATATGACCAGCAAATTTTGGATATTTTCACTGAACCTAACCAACAAGAACTGATCACAGTAGGCAGTCTTAGAAATCATTTAAAAGGTGATCCTACATCTTTATTAATACACCCTAAAGATGAGCATATTGAAGAATTAAGAAAATATTTAGATGATAAGCATGCCTCCGTTATTGAACATCGTAAATGGGGAGTTCCATGGAACGTCATAGAAGTAGTAAGAAAAGGAATTAGCAAAGCAGTTGGGTTAAAGAAAATCGCTTATTATTTTCATATCCCTGTGGATCATGTGATCGCTTTTGGGGATGAAGACAATGATTTAGAAATGATCGATTATGCAGGTGTTGGTGTAGCAATGGAAAATGCCATTGGTGAATTAAAACAAATTGCAAAATATCATACCAAAAGCAATGAACAAGACGGAATAGGATCCTTTCTATCTGATTATTTAAAATTGGAAGTAGCTCCTACGATTGCCAAAGATCTATTTGAATAGATATCGATATTTAAACCATAATAAGCATGTACATCAAATTGATGTTCATGCTTTTCAACTATAAAGCAGTTACTGATTAAAGGATCATGATGGTAATCGATTCCATAAGCCTAGTGATTCGTAAACAGGAGGATTTTCGATGCAAAATCAAATGTTTCAGCAAGCAAAAAATGCCGTCAGTCGAATGATGAATCGCGAAAATGGTGGTTTTAATGAGAAAGACAAACAAGCTGCTCAAAACGCGATACAGTCAGCCTACACTAATGCTACTGCAGAAGAACAGCAAGAGTTACAAGCATTAGAGGAACAACTAAAGCAAGAAAATGAGTTAAAGTAGCAATAAGGCTTGGCAACTGCCAAGCCTTATTTATCCTTATTAACTTTTCTATTTACTAACCAATACACTGAAATACCATATAGAAGATGGACGACAAACCAATAAAAATCGCCTCTATATTAGTAATGGATGGTGTTTCCTTTATTGCAAGTATTGTTAATGGAAAGTAGCTACTTGCAGCAATCAAACTTAGACACAATATAAACAAAAGCTGTATACTTAAAGCCTTCCATATGGATTGTATTACTAAGAAAATATAAACAATAACCCATGATATAAACAAATGGAAAAACCATTCCAACCATATAGGCAATAGTTTATCTTTAAATATAAAGTCAACGTTTAATAGTAATGTATATACTTTTTCACCGGTAGATTCCTCGATCAACCAAAGCAATCCTCCTAAAACAGATCCTGAAATAGTGCCAATAATAATTGATTTGATGATTTTATTATTCATTTTATCCCTCGTCTTTATCACATGACTCATGTGAATTTCTTTCATTATAACACTGATTTTGGTATGATAACCTTAAAGTACGGTTTATTAGGAGGACAAGTCATGAGCATACTTGTAGAAGCAACACCGAATCCAAATGCATTAAAATTTACAAGTGATAAAATGATCTTTGATGGAAATAACAGTATTTCAGTTATGCCCGGCCAGACGAGTGAACATAAGGTTTTGAATGAATTAATGGAATTAGACGGTGTGGATAATGTCTTCGGATTTCAACATTTTATAACGGTCAATAAAAAAATGGACGTAGAATGGGATAGCTTAACAAACCAAGTGGAAGAAATTATTACGAAACACGGATATTAATAAGAGCTGAAACGCTGATAAATATCTAATAAAGGACCGAGCCAACGCTCAGTCCTTTTTTTCTAATGCCAACTCAATAGTTTGCTGAAATGGTGTGCCATCTAGTTTCTGGCCGTTAATCTCTACCGGCAATAAAGTCATTGTAGCTTGATACTTCCCAGGATCAATCGTTTCAGTAACCTCCCATGTCTCTGACCATTTTTTCGTTTCACCAACTGCTAATGATTCTTCCACTAATGCCTCTGTAAACATTTTTCCTTCAGAGAATTTATAAATTAATGATTCATTTTGATATAATTCAATTTCATACTGCTGTCCCGAAGAAAACAGCATATCTATTGCCTGCTTGTTCTTATTATTTAGTGAAAACGTGAAATCGATACTATTATCCCGCTGTTCTACATCAACACTTAACCCTAAATTTTGGATAATCTCGTCTAAATCTTCTGTAGGAGATTTTTCTGATTTCTCCAAGTCAATGGGAACCTTTTTGTTCTCTGAATCAGCTGCTGAAGAATTCTCCTTATCCTCTGATGCTGCTGTACCACAACCTGCCAGTAGAATAAATGTAAATATGCTCAGGCTTGCTAATATTTTAAACATCATTCCTTACCTCCTTTTTTATTTAGACGTTTTAGGATAGTAAAAGTTTCAGTCATTTCTTCTGAAAAAGCCATAAACACCGGCAGTTTGAATCACATTCGTAAAGGCGTTTTCGTCTACTTCATGAATGATTCGTTCAAGGTCAAACAATTCGTAACGAGTTATCACCAAATACAACATATTTTTGTCTTCTTTGGTATACGCACCTTTCACTGGCAAAATAGTGATACCGCGAATCATCGTATCATGAATGGCTTGTTGTAACTCGTCTGCTTTTTTAGTCACAATCATCGCTGTAACCTTTTCATGACGGGTATGGATACCATCAATTACCCTCGTCGTTACATATAGTCCTATTAATGTATATAAGGCGTTTTCTGGTTCGTTTAGCAACCCGGCCACTAAAATAATCAACCCATTAATCGCCATTAAATAACCGCCAATTGGTTTATCTTTCATTCTTGAAAGAATCATGGCAATGATATCGGAACCACCTGTAGAGGCCCCCCATTTCAACGAAATACCTACACCAACACCTGCGATTACCCCACCGAACACTGCATTTAGCATAATATCATTAGAAAGGCTGAGAATTGGCAACATTTCCAAGAACAAGGAAGTAACAATAACGGATAAAAAGCTATATATTGTAAATCCCTTTCCTACCATCAACCACCCGACAATGGCAACCGGAATATTTAATATGAATAGTAAAATACCTGTACTAATATTTTCCATACCTAAATATTCAATAAATACCGTAGAAAGTATCTGTGAAATACCAGTAAAACCACTTGCGTATACATGTGCACCAATCAAGAAAAAGTTAAGTGCTATTGCGTTTAATATTGCACCAATGATCACAATTACTACTCGTTTAGCTTGGATTAAAAACACATTCATTCCTCCTGTCGAAATAACCTCGTTAGTAAATTTTTTCCCCTATTGTTGATCTATTAATCTTTATCACAACAATAATTCATCATACTAAATGAAAAAATAAAAACCAAATATTTTGATCAAAAAAGCACTATTTGTTTTGACGTATCTCATGCTTAGGCTTACACTTATAATAAGCCAAATAATGATCATACATACATGATCCTTTGAGGAAAAAAGGAGGGTTCATATGTCAGTGAAAATTCTAGCTGATTCAGCTTGTGATCTGTCTGCTGAAGATTTAAAAAAGTATGGAATTGAAATGTTACCATTAACTGTCCAATTAGATGGGAAGGATTATCAGGATGGCGTATCCATTTCATCTAAGCAAGTCTATGATGCAATGCGTGAAGGCAAATCCCCCCCAAAAACCGCCCAAGTCAGTCCACATCTGTTTAAAGAAGCATTCGAAAAACATGCCAAGGCAGGAAACCAGGTCTTATATTTAGCCTTTTCTTCAGAACTGTCTGGTACGTATCAAGGTGCAAAACTCATGGAACAAGAAGTAAAAGAAGCGTACCCTGATTTTAAACTTCATGTGTTAGATACCAAATGTGCATCATTGGGTTATGGTCTAGTAGTAATCAGAGCTGCAGAACTGGCACAAACTGGTGCAGGTATGGATGAAATACTAGAAGTGAGTAAGCATTTCTATGAGCACATGGAACATATATTCACAGTAGACGATCTAGAATACTTATATAGAGGTGGTCGAGTAAGTAAAACAGCAGCATTCGTAGGAACTTTACTAAAAATCAAGCCACTCCTACACATGGAGGATGGTAAACTCATTCCTCTAGAAAAAATCCGAGGTTCTAAAAAGGTGTATAAGCGCATGATTGAGGTTATGAGCAAAAGAGGTACAGATTTTGAAAACCAGGTGGTAGGGATAAGCCACGGGGGGACGCACTCGAAACTGCTGAGCAAATTGCTGATATGGTACGCGCAAAATGGAACGTAAAGGATATAAAAATTAATATGATTGGTTCTACGATAGGAGCACATGCGGGTCCTGGAACGATATCTATCTTCTTTCTAAATGAATCCCCAAAATGAGATTTCATTTAAGATAATTTTAACCGTTTCCTTTTTTCTAAAAATAGTGTAAAGTAATATTTTTAGCATACTATTTAGTCGGAAGAAGGATCATCATGAAACAGACAGATACGAAGAAGTTAAGTTTATTTGCTTTAACTTGGCCTATATTTATAGAGATATTATTACACATGTTAATGGGGGGGAATGCGGATACATTAATGCTTAGTCAATACTCCGATCATTCTGTAGCAGCGGTCGGAGTATCTAATCAAGTATTATCCGTTGTGATTGTAATGTTCGGATTTGTTGCTGCAGGGGGGGCATCTATTTTAGTAGCGCAAAACTTAGGTGCTGAACAGCCAAAGACCGCTGGAAAAATTGCCGTAACCTCGATTAGTTTAAATCTTTGGTTCTCCTTAGCCTTAAGTATTATTTTATTTGTATTCAGTGATTTCATTTTACGATTAATGGACTTACCTGAAGAACTAATGGATGAAGCCTCTACCTACATGAATATCGTTGGTGGATTTATGTTTATTCAAGCGTTAATTATGACGGTAGCCGCTATTTTAAGAAGTTATGGTTATACCAAAGATACGATGTATGTAACGATCGGAATGAATATTCTAAATGTGATTGGTAACTATTTTGTTATTTTTGGCCCATATGGCTTTCCGGTTTTAGGAGTAGAAGGTGTTGCATATGTGACCATGTTCAGTCGATTTATTGGATTTATTATTTTACTTTTTATATTAGTATGGCGCAGTAATCGACAGCTTCCTTTTTCCGCCTTTTTCCGATATGAGAAAAAACATGTGAAGTCTCTCATGCAAATCGGAATACCATCAGCTGGCGAACAGCTTTCCTACAATACCAGTCAAATGGCCATTACTTATTTCATTGCACAGATGGGCACGATTGCTTTAACTACAAAAGTATATGTACAGAACTTAATGATGTTTATTCTATTATTTTCCATCGCTATTGGACAAGGTACTCAAATTCTGATTGGCCATATGATCGGGGGGGCTGGGGATATGGACAAAGCTTATCATCGTTGTGTGAAAAGTTTAAAAATCGCCATTCTGATCAGTACCATAATGGCTATCCTATTTTACAGCTTCAGTCCTACCTTACTTGGCATTTTTACTAACGATACAACCATCATCGAAAAAGGAATGCTTTTATTACTTGTTACGATAATTTTAGAACCCGGACGAGCGTTTAATCTGGTCGTAATTAATTCTTTACGCGCTGCAGGTGACGTGAAGTTCCCTGTTGTGATTGGTATTGCTTCCATGTGGGGGGGCATCAGTGTAATATTTGCCTGGTTCTTCGGGATCTTTTTAGGATTAGGTTTAATCGGTGTTTGGATCGCCTTCATAGCAGATGAATGGCTGCGAGGAATTTTAATGTTAAGAAGATGGCGCTCAAAAATATGGATGCAAAAAGCATTTGTCAAAAAAGAAGTAGCAGAATAAAGTATATTTTAAAAAACATCGAGCAAACCCATGCTCGATGCTTTTTTAATTAGTTTGGTTTTTTACTTTTTTACTTTTTTACTTTTAACATTAACTGCTACAATAAAGGCTACAAAACCTCCCATGATAACTACTAACATAGAAATAAAGAACCAGTTCAATCCTGTATTTTCTTCCAAAATAAAGATATTGCTAGTTTCCCGTTCTAGAATAACTTTATGTGTCCCATCCTCTTGTACTCTTACGATGTTATCATCGAGTAAGCCCCCCCGAAGTTGTTCATTTTCATTGATTCCTTCTAATGAAGCAACCTGTGTTTCTGTATCATTATTGATTGCAATATACATCGTTTGATTTTGATCACTTCTTTTATAAACCGCCATTGCTCCTGCTTCCATTACTACATCTAAATCACCTTGCTGCAATGCAGAAGATTTTTGGTGAATTTCAGCTAACTTTTCTATATGTTGTATAAGCTGTTCGTCTTCTTTATTTAATTCAGCCATTCGATGATCAGCTTCTGCTAAACCATTATCCATTGGCACTTCCACACCCTGATAGAGAAAAGACGCCCCCCCGGTAATGTGTATAACAACGTCGAAGCGAGCTGCCATCTTGTTACAGGATTGAATCCAGCTTGAACCGCTTCATGAGCAAATCGTGGTGTTAAAACTGATTCTAAATAGTGTACTCCTGTCAGTTCATTACGTAATAATGGTTCTACAGATTGACCAGGCTGTTTTAAAATAGTTACTGCTTCTGTTCGAAAGGAAGGAAGCATGGAACTTCCAACTTCTGTTTCCATTCCATCGATAATTAGAGTAGCCTGTTCATCCTCATTAAAGATTCGCTCACGCAATTGTTCGATAAACAATTCTGGTATTTGATCATTGACATAGATATGAAAACCGTCAACATTAGCTGATTTCATCCAATATACAGCAGTTTCCAAAAAATATTCTTGCACTTCCTGACTATCTAAATTTATGGCTGGTAACTGTTCTTCTAGCTGATTAGTGCTGGCATCCTTTATCCAATCCGTATTTTCACTTGTCCAACTATGATTTTCTGCCACATGTGTTATAGGAAAATCTAACACTACTTCCATATCATTTTCATGTGCTTCAGCTACAAGTTGTTGAAGATCTGCCATATCTCCGAATTGTGGATCAACACTCTGATAATCAACTGGATCAAATCCGTTATACGAACTCGCTACCATAATTGGACTTAAGTTGATCGTTGTAATACCTAACTTCTGTAAATTCGACAATTTGTCAATAATACCTTGAAAATCGCCTCCATAATATGCTTCAGGATTATCAATATCTATCTCTATATCATTATTGTTATCCCCGTTTACAAATCGATCGACTAAAATATAATAGACTCTCTCATCCATCTGTTCCTTTGCCAGTACGCTTACACTTGGAAGCAAAAGGAAAATCAAAAGCATAAAAGGAATTCCCTTTTTTATATAATTCATATCGGTCCCCATTTCTTCATCCTATTCGTCTTCTATTATCCTAGACAATCTGTTATTGTCAAATACCTATCCCTTTAAATAGTTTGAAACTTTTGTGACAATTATTTGAAATTACGTTGTTATAAAGAAGAATTGTCATAAAAAATCCCTATCCAGTTTAAGATAGAGATTCTTTATATGCTTTTTTTATATTTTCACGAAATCTATATAAAACAATTAATAGACTCAAAAAAATAATTGGAATGGTGTATTGTACTACATTTCCCCAATGAAGTAGAAGACTTCTTTCATATTCCGCCTTGATAAATTCTCCATCAACTTTTACAGCAATTGCTTTCTTAACAGATATTGCATCTATTTTATAATATCCTGTAACAATGGGATAAATATTCGATGCATTACCATGATATTCATCTGAGGGCTCATTTGCATATCTACTCACTTCGCCAATCAATTCTTTGATAAGAAATTGTTCTATTTTTTCATCTGTTACTTGATAGACATTTCCATTATAAATGACGAAAGAATACGCCCATTCTGCAGCATAAATTGCAATTGGAGAACTTAAGAGGAAAAGAAGTAACATGGTAACAAATATTTTTTTATAATGGTCACTACTTTCATCCATTTTCAGCAAAGATTCATCATATATCAATGGCTACATTGTATTCTTTTAACCAGAAATCAATTTGTGCTAAATGTGCAAGTAGTTGTGGCCCTGTCATTAACTGGCCAAACCATGGTGTGCGAATATTTGCCACCTTTTTATCTACTAACTCTTTAACTAAAGACCGATCTAATATATCAAATAATCTTGAATCTTTATCATTTAAAATATGATTCATCCAATTGATCACTAGTTCTGTATATACGGGATGATGTGTTTTTGGATAGGGACTTTTCTTTCGATACAAAATTTCATCTGGTAAAATGCCTTCCATCGCTTTTCGTAAAATTCCTTTCTCTCGATTCCCATATGTTTTTATTTCCCAGGGAATATTCCACACATATTCTACTAATAAATGATCACTGAACGGCACACGTGCTTCAAAGCTTGCACCCATACTCATGCGATCCTTGCGATCAAGCAATGTTGGCATAAACCAGTGCATATTTAAATAGAACATCTCGCGTCTTGCTTTGTCTTGTGGAGCTTCTCCTTCAAGTAATGGCGTCTCTTGAATCGTTTCCTGATAACGATTTTTTGCATATTCCGCTAAATTTAACTTAGCATTCATTTCGCTGCGTAATAAACCTTGACGCACTTCTGAGGAACGAATCCATGGAAAGCCTTCTCGATTCAAATCATCTTCCCGATAAAACCAAGGATATCCGCCAAATATTTCATCCGCACACTCACCTGATAAAGCTACTGTCACTTCTTTTTTTGTTTGTTGACAAAACCACAATAAGGAAGAATCAACATCAGCCATACCAGGTAAATCCCGATGTCGGACCGCATCTGGCAGTAATTTCCCTAATGTATGATTATCCATAACAAACGAATGCTGTTTTGTCTGAAGGGTGCTGACCATTTGCTTAATAAATTCCGTATCCTGATTAGGTTGAAAATTGGATTTCGTAAAATATTTTTCATTATCTTCGTAGTCTATTGAAAAGGTTTGTAAGGTATCCTTATGATTTTTCACTAGGTAGTGAGTCGCAATTGCTGTAATTGCACTGGAATCTACACCACCTGATAAAAAAGTTCCCAACGGCACATCTGATACTAACTGTCTCTCTACTGCATCAATTAATAACGAACGAACTTTTTCAGCAGTTTCTTCTACTGAATCATTGTGAACTTGGCTTTTCACATTCCAGTATCTTCTAGTTTTCCATCCATTCCTGTCAAAAATTCCGATATGGGCTGCTCGCAATTCTTCAATTTGATCAAACACACCGTGACCAGGTGTTCTGGAAGGACCTAATGCAAAGATTTCTGAGAGGCCATCTTCTTTTAAAACGGCATTTACTTCATCATGCTTCAAAATTGCCTTTATTTCAGATCCAAATAATAAACCATTTTGATGCTGTTTAAAAAATAATGGTTTTACTCCTAAACGATCACGTGCCATAAATAATTGTTGTTTTGTCGAATCCCAAATTGCATATGCGAAAATCCCATTTAGTTTGTCAACATGATTTTCTCCCCCCCAAGCAATATAGCTTTTCAGTAATACCTCCGTATCTGAATGAGAATTAAATTGCCATCCTTCTCTTAACAACTCTGCGCGAATTTCCTCTGTATTATAAAGTTCTCCATTATATACTAAGATATATTTTTGGTGTTCCATTGGTTGTTTGCCGCCAGCAGGATCGACAACAATAAGTCGTTGATGACCAAAACCTACGTGTCTTTCAAAATAGTAACCTGTTTCGTCAGGCCCACGATGTTGTAACGCTTCTGTCATCTTCTGAATTTGCTTATCTTCTTGTTGAACATCTCGTGTAAAATCAATCCATCCTGTAATCCCACACATACGGTATCGACACACCTTTCTCTTGTCTAGTCACTCTTATTAATATATGCAAGAAACAGCGAAAAATGAACAAAAAGCGGCGAAGAGACTCATAACAGTGAAGAACAAAAAATGGAGTATGAATGCTATAATATTTTTATAACTATTTCAGACTAACTATTTTGCGTAGAACAAAAGCGCAGAGCGCTGGTTAAAAACGTAGCGACTGGAGCGAATCAACTGAGATAAAGGAATCACGGAGAGCTTGCGAACCGATGATGACTTATCGTAGGATGATTCGTGAAGTCGCCTAGTTTTTGGCGCTCGGAGCTGGACGTGGCTACTCGTGTTTACTTTATCCACAGGGCTCCATTCTATAATTTCCTAGACAATAAAAAAGCCTATCCTTCAAAAAAAAAAGGATAGGCTTTATGATTTTCTATGAGAACCACGTAAATCCTAATGGCAGTCTTCCGAAACCTAGAACTATTGCGATCACCAGTGCGATTACTAATTGAATCCAAAAACTCTTGGCCGGTTTTGACTTAGCTGTTTTCACTAAGATCATTTCCATCGCAACGATAACCCATAATCCTGCAAGTCCTTTAATAATCAATTCTCCGAAAATGGGAGAATCCAAATCAAATAAACTAGCAAAAAGATCTCCACCGGTATAAAGTATAAATAGATAATCAAGACGCAGAATCATATGCAGGATTTTACCTGCTTTATTTCCGTTTTTATAAAATGCATACGATACAAATAATAAAATCAACGCAAGCACCCATGCTGTAATGTGTAAATGAGTCATTCTTTATTCACCCCCAATATTTTTAATGCACTCTCATATTTTTTTTACGATTAGTACAATGATATCTGTATCATATCATGTATCGTCGATAATTTCATTTATGACCCGTGTTTTCACTCAATTGTCACAATCTTATTTTGAGTTTTCTTATTGTTCATTTTTTCCAGTCTGTTCATATACCTATTCCCCCCCTTGTTCTTTTTTATTAGAAAGTTTCTTTTTGTAAATCAAACTTCGCCAAAACCATTCAAGTGGTCCTCTTTTGAATTTCTGTAACCATAGATAACTTAATACAACCTGGACAGCAAATACGACAATACCGATTAATAATGTTGAAAAAGGTGATAACTCTCCATAGTAGCCGAAGCCAATCGAGTAAAAAATCAGCACACCAACAATCGATTGCAAAATATAATTGGATAATGCCATCTTTCCAACTGATCCTATTAATTGAAACAGCCCTGTTAACTTCGGATACAGAAAAGTAATCGTCAGCAGATAAAAGATTGCTGAAGCACTTCCGCCTACCGCGTCCTGTAGCATTGACAACCAGTTAGGGTTACCAATCAGATATGGGCCTACTTTAAATACAATAAATAAGATAAAGGTAATGATCCATATTTTGGTTAAAACCCTTTGATGCTCCTGCACTTGGTGTAACCATTTATTTCTAGCAAAAATCATACCAATTAAAAACATTGGTAAAATATTAAAGATAACAAAAATAAAATTTAAGACATTATTACTATATAACCAATCCGTAATATTTTGTCCTAAAATATCTCCCCCCCATGTACCATTTCCATAATTTTGATACGATACCTCAATTGCTGCCACATTTGCTAAATTACTGATATCTTCAAATAAACTGACTGCGTATAAAAGGCCTGTAAATAGCAAATTAGGAATGATTAATAAACATAAGCTCCAAACGAACAAGGTTACATTTTTACTTTTTACAAATAAAAGTAATAATAAACCAATAAGTCCATATGTAAATAGTATATCGCCATACCAAATCAGTAATCCATGGATGAGACCAAAGCCAATCAAAATTATCGAACGACGAATCACACTTTACGTGGAGATGGTACTCCTCTTGCGTTTAAGTTTTCTAAAATAATCTGTATGCCAAAGCCAAACAAAAACGAAAATAACGTATAAAAACTTGCTTGAAAGAAAATATCGAGGATTGCTTGCCAGATACCTGGTTCTCCGGTTCCCCCAATAATTATTCATGTTGCCATATAAAAAATATGGTCCATGAAATGACGGCAAATTGACCAGAAAGATACCAAGAATGGCAAAGCCTCTAGCTGTGTCGATCCATGGTAATCTATTTGCATCTGTTAACGGTGCTGCTTGAATCATTAATTAGTCACTCTCCTCAAAGTACTTCATTTCTTTGTTAATCAGAGACGGAAACGAAATTTTTGCTTTATCTGCCTATATTTTATCTTAGAAAGTTGGAGAAAACTACTAATAATTGAAAATAATTATAATTGCTATTCTTCACAAACTGTCAGCTTCATCATAAAATAAATATGGAATGGAATGAAATATAATACGGACCATTACCGTGATTAATGTGAGGATGATGCCTATGCCAGCTATTGTCGGTGCAGTAAAAGTAATAACTATTGGTTCTTCAAGTATTTTTCATATCGGAGATGTCTATAAAATCCAACCATATACACAAGCAAAAACGTTCGCAGGTGGCGGTTCATTTAATACTGGTGATGGCATTCGTGTTTATTTAGAAAATGCCCAAACCAACATGATTGACGATGACCAGTTTGATCAAAATATATCCGCTATATAGTAGGTGATGTTATGCAAATAACCATTAATCAATCGATATATATTCATTTTTTAAAAGTTGGCAGTATAACTAACTCCTCTGTATTGCAAATTGGCAGTACTGGAAAAATGCAGGCGCTGTCTCAACTATACAACACAGGAGGTTACGAAGCACCAGCAGAAGAAGCTTCACCACAAGGAACATCAGAACCACTTGTTCCTTTAGCACCCTTTTAACTTTACTTTCTCTAAGGAGTGATAAAAATTGGATTATCAAATGATGGCATATTACATTACGCAAATGCAACAGCACATCCATCAATTGTATGATCAAATGAACTCCTTGGAGAACAGGATTCAGCAATTAGAGCAAAATGCTTCACCAAAAACTACTATCGAAAAGTTAGAATATCATTTTGATCAGTTGAAAATTGAACGGTTAGATGGCACGCTTCATATCGGTGTATCACCTGATGACTTGCAAAAGATCGATGATTTCACTTTACCTAAACAACAACAATCAGAGCAGATGCCTCTACCTGCACATCATTCATTAGAGCAATATATTGAGCAGGAGATGCCTGCTTATACGTCAGAGTTAGAGCAGCAGTATAACTATCCCTTAGATAATCAATATCGGCAAGTATTAATGGAAGACTTGAAGAAACAGCTAGCTAGTCGTATCGCTTATTATCAACAGACAAATTTGCCTCCGAATCAATTACATCAGCATATCTTTACAAATGTAAAAAAAGAACTGCAATTAGGCTTAAGAAAATGGTTCGAGAACCATAAAAAGGAGTAGAAAATAATGCAATATCAAGTGCATAATTGGAATCTCGGGGGGGTTGGAAATATTTCGTTGGTGCTGTAGCAAGTTCCTCTCTTTTTATTGTCGGTGATAGTCATGAAATACATCTTGCTTCTTTATTTGATACCCCCCCTCCAGAATCTTATATTGTTGGTCTTGACATTACCACGCCTGAACAAAACAGGGAGTCTTACGATGAATTACCGAACGACTAAGGTCAAACAAATAAAAGTCGATAGTGTCGCATTTAGTTCCATTCTTCAAATTGGTGATGCAAAAGTAATAGAATCTAAATTAGATGCGATTGCTGTCCAAAAAGAAGGTGGAACATCTTCTGATAAAGGATTTGAATTTGAAAAGTATCCGATTTTTGATACTGTGATTCAACATTTACCTGATCCTGAAATCGTCTATAGGAAACATTACCATCATGATAAGCAGATTACAGTACCAACAATTGTTGTTACAGCTATTTCATCTTCAGCCGTTGTTCAACTTGGAAGTACGGATAAGATTCAATCTTTATCACGAGTAAAACATATTAGAATGGTAAAATAATAATAAATGGTAGAAAGGGTGTGACTGTGCATGCCTTCGATTGTTGGACCGATAAAAATTAACAGTGTTGGCGGTGGGGGGGTAATTAACTTTGGCGATAGTTTTTATCTGTCACCAAAAAGCGCTTCCAAATCTGCTTATGGTGCTGGTGCAAATAACACTGGTGACTTTTTGAACACAAACACTGGTTTCAATATTACCAATGCAATCGATCCCGATGCAGTTGATCAAATAGTAGGTGGAAATGCATAAGGAAGAACTTCCTCCTTATGCTATACCTTCACCAATAACCCTTTATCAAAAAAGTATAAATATTTTTCAATTACAGGTTGCTTCCAAATTTGTTCTAATGCCTTAGCATATAGATCCATCTGAATTTGATAGCGATTTTTTAATTTTTCTTCTGTTTGTGAATTAATGTCTTCTTGGATCTGATCTGTCTTATAATCTAATAATACCCATCCGTTTTCTGTCTGGATCACACAGTCAATTACCCCTTGTAAAAAGATCCGTTCCTGATGTTGCTCTTGCCAATTCGGATATACATCTTGGGCAGGCAATGTTAAACTGAACGGTATTTCTCTTTCCACATGTTCCGCCTGAACTACTTGCTTCCCAATTTCCGTTGCGAAAAAGCCAAGTATAGCCTCTGCATCAATTACAGTTGCTTCATCTGCTGTAATCATATCCTGCGCTTCCAGTTTCGAAATAAATTCAACTAATTTCATTTCAGTCCATTCTTGATCTAATGGCAAGTGTTGCATCACCGTATGCATCGCTGTTCCAATTTCTGCGCGGGTTAGCCTTTGCTCTGTTTGCATAAATCGTGGCCGTTTTCTTATCGGTGCTCGGAATGGCTCAATAATTTGCTGATCACTGTAACTGTCCTTGACCTCATGCTGGCGTTTCATTTCGGTAACGGTTTGTTTGGCACGATAATAAATCGAATCTTGATATGGATACTGATATTCTAAATGGTGTTCGACTTTTTCCTTTAATTCCTGTTCTGCTAACACTAAACCTTCCCATTTATAGATCGCCTGTTCCAATTCTTCGATTTTCTCGCGATTACTCTCATCAATTGTTTGATAGTCACCTTGATGAATCCGATCGATTTTCCATATCGAGATATCTTCTGCAATTTCCTTTGGTACATCAAGTCTGCTGTCTGCATCACGTAATACCTCACCTTGATGATGACGAACCAGACTCGCTCCGACCCAGTCTAAGTAGGATAGCGACTCTAAACGATAATAGGAAGGTAATACCCAATCCTGATGGGCGACTATATCTCTCCATTTTTTCTTCTTTTTCTCGAAAGACTTTACAGTACCGACTAATACCACTTTTTCTTTGGCACGTGTTAACGCCACATATAAGACCCGCATTTCCTCAGCTAACATTTCTCGTTGCATTTCTTTTTTGATGCCATGATAAATCAGAGTTGGATAGATAATTCGTTTGATTGGATCAATGTATTTAGTAGCAAACCCTAGTTCCTTATGCAACAAATATTTCGCTCGTATGTCCTGTTGATTAAATTGTTTATCCATCGCACCGACAATTACTAATGGGAATTCGAGTCCTTTACTTTTGTGGATCGTCATAATCCGTACCACATCTTCTTGTTCCCCCTAAAGCCTTAGCTGCCCCTAAATCATCGCCCTTTTCTTCCATCCTTTCGATAAAACGCAAGAAACGGAATAATCCTCTAAACGAAGTCGATTCATAACTTTTAGCACGATCAAATAAAGCTCTTAGGTTTGCCTGGCGTTGCCGTCCACCAGGAATACCGCCAACAAAATCATAATAACCAGTTTCCTGATAAATTTCCCATATTAATGTCGACAATGCTCCCTGTCTCGCTTCTCTTCTAAAACGTTGTAATTGATCAACAAATTGCTGTAACGAATCATCATTTGTTGTTTTCAAATATGCTTTTAATGCTTGATAATAGCTAGCGCCTTTTTTTGCTAAGCGTATCTTGGCTAGTTGATCTTCACTTAAACCAACGATAGGTGATTTGAGTACAGATGCAAGCGGAATATCTTGTCGTGGATTATCAATTACCTTCAATAAGCTAATCATCACCTGGATTTCAATAGCTGCTAAATAACCTGTCGAAAGCTCGGCATAAACCGGAATTCCCTGCTTTTTGAATTCTTCCATAATCGTTGGTGTCCATGTCATTGAACGTAATAAAATTACAATATCCCGGTACTCGACTTTTCTGGGTTGGCCTGTATGTTTGTCCATGATTTCCGTTGTGCCAATCCAGCTTTTTATTTTCGTTGCATATCCACGGGCTTCTAGCTGCGCTTTTTCTAAGTCTTGTTCATTCTCCAGTTCTTCCTCAAATGTGTCCTGCTCTTGTGTCTCTTGGTCAATGATTAATAATTCGGTATCGATATCTGGAAAAGGCACTTGCTCATAATCTTTATTACCATAAATTAATTCCGCATCTTGATCATAGTCAATATCGCCAACCTTTTGATCAAATAATTGCCTGAAAATATAATTAGCTGCAGTTAACACCTCTTCCCGACTACGGAAATTGCGTGCTAAATCAATTCGGTAACCAGGATCATCCTCTCTTGCAAAGCGTTTGTATTTTTCAATAAACAGGGTGGGTTCTGCATGGCGGAATCGGTATATACTTTGTTTGACATCCCCCCCTACCATAAACATATTACCACCGTCTTGCTGATTCGATACCAATGTCAGAATCGTCTCCTGTACAATATTGGTATCCTGATACTCATCAATCATTACTTCGGTAAATTTCTCCTGTAGATCCTTAGCAATCGATGAGGCTGTCTGCGTTTCTTTATCTTCCAACAAAATATCTAGAGCGAAATGCTCTAAGTCAGCGAAATCGACTAATCCTTTGTCTTTTTTCGCCTCTTGATATCCTGCTTTAAACTGTTTGATCATTTTCGTTAATTGCTCGATCGTTGGATGGAGTTCCTGCATATCTTCCAGATGATTGGCTAAGCTTCTGGTGAACCAGTCTGACGCTATGGTACTCCATCTCTGTTTAACCTGATCACGAAGTTCCTTCACTTGTTCTTTCTTATCTTCAGCACATTCCACCTTTTTGCTGGATAATGCTTTAAACTTTGCGCCAGCAAAATGGCACGAGCTTCTTCCCATGAAATAAGGATGGCACCTTTTGCCTGCTGGATCATTTCCTTATCCACGTCTAATGCTTCCGCATAATGATAAGGTCCATCACTTTCACGGGTAACATTTAGTGCTTGTTCTATTAACTTATCCATTACCTCTAATTGTTCGACAACTTCTTTTTTCAATAAACGAAGCCACGGTATATCGTCTTCTTCCATATCTCTATCGACTTGATAAATGGTAGCCATTTGCTCTAACCAGTAATCAGGATTCGGATGCTGAATCGAAAATTCATACATTTTTAGAATCAATGATTCTACTTCTAAATCGTTACGATCATTGGAAAAACGATCCACAACAGAGAAAAATAAAGCTTGTTCCTCTTCATTCTCTTCGCCATACCACTCTTCAAAAAGCTGTTCCAACACATCCTGACGAATTAAGTCTGCTTCAATACTATCTGCAATGCGAAAGCTTGGATCAATATCAATTTGATAGGCATACTTTCGGACTAAGTCCATACAAAATGCATGCAATGTCGAAATCGAGGCATTTTGCAATAACGATATTTGTTTTTTCAAATGATTAGAAGTTGGATCATTCGCTAATGCTTCCTCTAAAGCCTCGCCAACTCGATTACGCATTTCCTGTGCCGCTGCATTAGTAAATGTTACGACTAGTAATGTATCAATATCTATCGGCAGATCCTTATTGATTAATTTTTGAATGATGCGTTCAACAAGCACTGCTGTTTTACCTGATCCCGCTGCTGCAGCCACTAATATATTTTTGCCGGATTGGTAAATGGCATCTTCTTGTTCTTTTGTCCATTGCGGCATTATGCTTCCCCCCGCTTCATTGCTTCGATTGCTTCTTCATCCTTCATATCACGTAATTTTCGATAATTGTTCTCCACTAACGTCGGATCAAATTGACATACCGAGCGATACGAGCAAAATGTACACGCTGTTTGCTGTTGCTGCTGGAATGGGTTAAGATCGACCTTCCTTCGGTAATTGCTAAACCGGCATTTTCCATCAATCGGTGAATATATCCTTGCAGCTCACTAAAAATCTCTCGTTCCGCAACCGCAGAACCCTTATAAAATGAACCTGTCTTACTAAAACCAGCTGGAATGATATTACTTCTGCCTGACTCAAGTGACGTATCCATCATGCGCACGACATCTTCTTGATCCAGAAGTAATCCTTTCATTTTGAATTTTTTAAAGATTTCCTGTTCAATTTTATCCTCGGTTAAGAAATCACTGGCTGACACCATTGGATTATGTACATGGAAATAGAGGACACCCGCTGGTGATGCCGGGCGACCTAACCAATTTTCTGCATTGGTTAAGACAACGTCTAAATAGGCTAACATCTGTAAAGCAAGTCCATAATAAACCTCTGTTAAATTTAATCCTCTTGAACTTGACTTATAATCGATGATCCGTAAGAATAACTGCTCATTGTCAATTGCCTGATCAACGCGGTCAATTCTTCCTCTTAACAGTAACGTATGATCATTTGGCAGATCTACTTTTAATGGGGGCTAATTGGCTTTGATCCCCAAATCCTACTTCAAGGCCAACTGGCGCAAAATTGGTTTTTCTTGCTTGTTCACTTAGAACAAACGTCGCCCTTGCTATCACTTGTTCTAGCTTGCGCTGAATATATTGATAACGATTCGAACTATGCAAAATTTGATGCTGAAGGATTGGCGCTAGCTCGCCGACCGCACGATTTGCGTATTTTTTTGCTTCCTGATCATAGACATCAGCAAACTGTCTACCTTCCTTCTGAATCCATTCCGTTATTTGTTTTAATGCTTCATGGAATAGCTGGCCAATATCTGGTGCATCCAATTTATAGGTTGGCCGTTCTTCCAGTCCCAGACTATATCTTGCAAAATGCTGATAGGAACAGCGATGATACATTTCTAACCTGGAGACACTGGCATTGATTTCCTGTGGGTACATTTCTTTCACTGTATCATTTTCTAAATCAGTTGGTTTATTTTGATAGAATAAACTTTTAAGGACATTTTGATGTATCGCCTGATTCTCCGACTTTTCAATGTACCAATTCAACACATACTCCCAAATATCATCAATCGGATACCCTCGCAGCTTGCGTGCTAACTGTGCGGTTAAGGCACTTCTGGTTTTATTTGGTGTTGTAACAAAGCGAGTCGCCTCTGTCATTTCCTCTGGATCTTGTAAAAACAACCTTTGTTCTTTAGTCGGAAATAACTCCTCCATTCGTTTAATTAATGGCGAAGCTACCTTTTGTTTCCCTTCTTCATTACTGATTGGGTAACTTACCCATAAATAATCCGCCGGTAATGTAAAGGCCAAATATACATAAAACCAATCATCTAATAATTGGCGTTTGCTTCCTTCCGCTAATTGCAGGCCATGGGTTAGTAATAAAGACCGTTCCTCTTCAGAAATCAGTCCATCTCCACCAGGCTTCATCGGCCATGTTCCTTCATTAACACCTAACAAAAAGGCACACTTGATGCCGTGCATTCTTGACCGGTTAATCGAACCTATGACAACATGATCGATACTTGGCGGTACATGAGAAAAGCGTAACGAATCAAATCCAGACTCTAGCACATTACGAAAAGTGTTTAGTGCCATCTTTTCCTCGCCAGCTACCTCCGTAATTTCTTCAAATAATTGGATCACTGCATCCCAAACCTGATCCTGTTCACGACCTTTTTCAACTCTTCCTTGCTGATCATATAAATCACGTACTGTCTCTAATCGATTAGGCGCATTAATCGTCTCTAACCATCCAAACAATGCAATCGTTTTTTCCTTAATCGTTGGTAAATCTCGTAATTGCTGATCAATATCTGCTAATGCTTCCGTTACTCGTTTGCGATAGGCATTGATCCTGTTTTGAGTGGATAATTCCCGATCGGTTTGTGCGGATTGATCAAATCCTTTAAAGCGTTGAAAGATCCATGCTTTTCACTTAGCCATCTACTTCGTCCACGAACACCATATTCCAACACATAATTCTCCAATTCATCAATCGCTTCCTGATCTAATTTATTTTCGCCATCTCCTTCAGGAATAAAACCTGCTTTTAACAAGCGGAATACCGCATCATAGCGCCAATTTCCTTCAATTACATCGAGCAATGATCGTACCGTTTCAATCAATGGATGATTAAGCATCGTTCTTTTTTCATCAACAAAAATTGGTATTTGATAATCCTGAAATAATGTCGTAATTAAGTCATGATACACTTCAGGTTCCCGGATCAAAATTGCCAGATCTCGATAACGATAGCCTTGATCTCGAACAAGCCTTATGATCTCTTGAGCAGCTCCTTCTACTTCAGCACGAGGATGAACCGCTTCAGCAAGCTGACTGGTGCCTTTTCTGGATAGCTTTGCACCGGACGGCTATCAAAATGCTGATCTAAATGAATAAATGGTAATCTCGAATGTTGATCTGTTGCTAAAGTTTCTATTTCTGTATGAATCATCAATTGATCTGCTAACTGTTTTAATTGCTGATAGGTTTCTTTCGTTTGATAAAACAGATCCAATGGTTGCACATCTTGGTCATGAAGATCATCGACAGTTAAGGTTACAGTTACCTGCTTCGCTTTTTTCAGTATCGTTTTGATCACTAATAATTCCTGGGGTGTGAATTGATGGAAACCATCTATGTAGACGGTTGTATCTTCCAGATAATTTGAAGTCTCTAATTTTTCTGTTAGTTGCTGCAATTGGTCTTCACTATCCATATAATGACCTGCAAGCGCATGTGTTAGATGCTGATAAATATATAATAAATCGTCTAATTTATTTTCTAATGCTTTTTCGCCAATCGTTTTGTGCTTAAATTTATCCATTTCTTGCAACTGTGAAGTAATTAACTCTGGTGTTACACAATAACGTTTAAATTCGGTAATCATATCTTCTAATTGTTCAATAAAGCCTTGTTTTTCTATGGCTTTCTGAAATACCTTCCAGTCATCGGTACGCTCTTCGACAATTTTGCGGAGCATCATTTGCATACCAGTGGAAGTAATGAATTTCTTTGTTGCCCCTCCTGTTAGTTGCATCACTCGCCATGCCAGTCTGGAAAAACTATAGACTTGTCCCCTAATGGATCCATTTACATCAGGATCATTCAATAAAGCATACTCCTGCTGAAATGTCATTTGGTCTGGGACTAAATATATAATAGGAGGCCCTTGGGGGGGATTTTGTTTCAATTCTTGTCTCATTTCCTGTAAGCACTGTTCGCTTTTATTAACAGTTGCACTTCCGATTAAAAATCGCAACAAAGAAAACACCTACTTTCTCTAGCTTACTCTCTATTTTATCATAAAGTGAGACTTATCAGTAGGTTAGCACAGCTGATATTACTTTGCTTCATTGACTTAATTTACATTAAATAAAAAAATTTATTATTCGTGGTATAATATAATTAGGAAAAGTATATAATTTTAAAAACCATAGATGTTGTAGCATCTACGGTCACAACAAACCGATCCCCCCCAACAAGAGGGGCGGCACAATAAGGAAAATAAGCCCTAAGGCCTGCTAAGCACATGAGGGTTATTTTTGTGGTTGGGTTTTTAAAGCGCTTTCTTAATTTAAGTTGATAAATTGAAAATTAATTTCTGACATCGGCCAGTAGCGAATATCCACTTTTCCCACAACAGTTTCCTGATCGACAAAGCCAATTTCCCTGCTGTCATAACTTTTTTTACGGTTATCTCCTAATACAAACAGCTTCCCTTCTGGCACTACTTTTTCATTTGTTACTTCTTCTAGAGTAAAATCTTCCGTCAATATTTCGCCCGGTATACGATACTGTGCCAAGTAAGATTCTTCCACTTCTTCTCCATTGATGTACAACACGTCATCTTTATAGGCGATATGATCTCCAGGCTGACCAATCACTCTTTTTACATAATCCTCTTTTTCATTCGCATGAAAAACAATCACATCAAAACGATCAATTGCTTTTAAATCATATATCATTTTATTTACCATTAATAAATTTCCATCATGCAATGTTGGTTCCATCGATTTGCCATTTACCACATAACTTGCAAATAAATAAGAACGAAAAAACACGGCAAGTAACAAAGCGAATACGACAATTCTCACAATCGGCCAAATACTTTTTTTCTGCATAGTCATTCCTCCAACGGGTCTCTCTTTATTAACTAATTTACCCCATTTTGGAAAGGTCTAACCGTTTTTATTTCCACCTTTTTCCTCTACCTTTTTTTGCAGGTATTTCTCTATGTATTTACCTACTATCCAGAGGACAGTAATCGCTATAGCTAATATAATCGTTTTAACTGGATTTTGTGCAAAGGAGACGATGCTATCTCCAATCGAGGCAACCGCTAGGATCATCACACCTTTTCCTAATAAAACCGCTAATAAAAATTGATAAAAGCCTACACTGGAAATCGCCGCTACTAAATTAATTACTGCAGAAGGCGAGAATGGAAAGCATAGCAATAGAAACAATGGGCCAAATCCATGACGTTCTAACCAAGTCGTTACCCTTGTTACTTGTTTATTCCGGCTAATCCAGCGAAATAAGCGGAGATGTCGAAAACGGCGCACGAGCATAAAAACCGCTATAGCCCCCCCAGAGCTTGCACCGGTCCACGATAAGAGAAATCCTTCCCATAAACCATATGCTGCAGCATTTGTCATCACAAATACGATCACCGGTAAAAAAGGCAGAAATGCTTCTATAAAAGGCAATAAAAATCCAGGTAAAGGACCTAAGCTTTCATAGCTTTGTAATAAAAAATTCATCAGTTGCCCGAATTCGTTTGCGTCAATCAGTTCTTTGATTTCATCTACATCGATATTATCAAGATTACTTATATTATATGTGAGCATACATGATTTAACTCCTTCAAATGACCCAAAGGTATGATATATTCTCATTTTAATATGTTTTGCCTAATTTTCCTAATATTTCACATATCCCCCCCTTGATTTTCTTTAAAACTTTTTGACGATTTTGTTGCATTTTTTAAAAATTCAGCATACAATAAGAACAGATGTTCTCTTAAGAGGAGGAAATGGAAAATGAGATATTTAAACGAGCAGGAATGGAAATTAGCCTCACGTTTTCTATTTTTATCAATGGCTCTCACTGTTATTAAACACGATTTAGAAAAAATGAACCAATTAGCACCTTTTAAAATTAATGAACCATATATTGCATTATTAAAGAAAATGGAAAAGAATGCAACCGATGAACGACGGGATTTAAGAAAAAAGATGTACCAGGAAAAGATTAAAGTCGTCTCCTCAGAAAGAAATGATTCCTTTACCTCCTACTTATTCATCTGCAAAGGAAAAGAGGAAAAACGAAACTACTTTAACCCAGCCATTCGAAAAAAGGTTGAAATTATCATTGAAGAATTACTTGCACATGCTTTTGAAACAACATCTTCTTCTCAGGAAAAAGTTAAATTATAACACCTATCCTTTTTTAAAAAAATATCTAAATAAAGCAAACCTTTCATCTCCATTAGAGGATATTGGAGGTAACAGATGATGAATAGAGAGGAATTTCCTGAGGAATTAAAACAGCAGCTGTTATTTAGAAAATTATCAAGGAACAAATCAACAATCAATTTGTCCCTTTTTAAGCATTATCTATGCTGTCTATGCCACTTCGATTCTGCTACATACTGCGAAGCTTCAAGAATATGCTCCATTTTATTACTAAGCAAGTAACGATATTGTGCTGTTCGATACAGCTGGTTAATAATCGTTGCATAGGAGATCTCTAAAACCAAATCACGACCATTTTTAAAAACCAATCGAGTCAGATGATTATCTAATTTTTCCACTTCTAATACATGTGAATGTGCGATCCATGTACATGCTTTTCGCAAAGGAGACTCAACTGGGAAAAAATACATGCCACTTAATCGATCAATCGCGATTGGCGGCTTATGCGTAATTCCACTAAGCATTCGTGATCCCTCAATTAGCCCTCTTAAACTGATGCCAAATTCTTTACAGGTGATGTCCATCACCTTTTGGGCACTCCAGGTTGTTTCATAATCATCCGCTTCCTCATATTCGATAATTCTCGTAAAAAATCTCCTTTAATCTCTTCACCAACTACTGCCAATGTCTTCGGGCTAATTTCATGAACCTTTTCCATCACTTTTACCATTTCACATTCCTCCTATAAAGTAAGACTTTGATCAATGAGGAACTTTTTCACTCTCACTGATCACTAGTGAAACTTATCAGGGTGTTAGCATCTGTTAACATCCTCTTAGCTTCCTTCTGTTACACAAAGCTTGAAGTGAGGGATTACAAACGTTTAGCACCGTGAAAAAGTATTCCATTTAAATGTAGCAACTTTTAATAAAAATAGGTATAAAATGGGATGAAATCGCTTTAAATTTGTGCTTTTCCTATCATTTTGGGTAAAGTTTGATATAATTTTATTAAAAGAGGTCACTGAGTTAGGTTTTTTATAAAAATTTGATCAAAAGTGTGGTGATAAAATATGCGGTTTAAAAAGAAGGAAAAAGAAGCTAAAAAGTTCCCGATAAAAGACATATCATTTGAAGAAATAAAATATGCTGTTCATGAATACAGTCGCGAATTACCACCTAACATTCCGCTTAAAATCTTGATAAAAGACGATTTATCGTTGGATTATACATTGCTTGCCCCCCCTTTTAAAGGCAATCCCTGAAAAAACATACTATATGTCAAAAGAAACCTATGATTTATTCGAGGAAGAGGATAAACATATCGCATATGCTCTTGATACTATTCAACGGGCAGTTGATAACTATATCGCCCAAAAGAAAGAACTTCCGATTATTGATTATGATCCTTATCGCAAGGTCAGTATGCACAAGTTAGAACAATTAAAATTGATCGATGAACGACCTGAAATGGAATTTTATATTACCGATGAGGAGCAGTTAGTGACAACAGTGAAACCGAAATAACATTCTCAAAAAGTATTGAGTTCCTTCTTTATCTGTGTTAATATTCTAACAATTCAATTATTTGTAAGCAATGATTGGAAATAGTAAAGAGACTAATAAACTTAAACAGAGAGCCAATGGTTGGTGTGAATTGGCAGTTATTTTCCTTTGAACTCGTCCAAGAGCTGCTCCCTGAAAACAAGTAAGGGAGATCGGCCTCCTCCGTTAACAGGATTGGTAGTGTTGGCTACTGAAAAAGCTGGATTAAGTCAGGTAATGATTGATCAATTAGAGTGGTACCGCGAGTAAACCTCGTCTCTATTTTTTATAGAGCCGAGGTTTTTTATATTACAAAAATGAGGAATTTGATGGAAAAGGCAAAAAGCAGAGCAAAGTTGAATGATTCATCCGTAATTGATGCGCGATCCCTATCACAGTCACACAGGAGATTAGCGGAGCTATTAGAACCCGGGATGACCGTATTAGATGTTGGCTGTGGAACAGGAGCAATCACGTCAGGAATAGCAGAAGCAGTCGGACCAACCGGAAAAGTGCTTGGAGTAGACAACAATATAGATTTAATCAACAAAGCACGTGAACGTTATCAAGACATACCTTCGCTTTCTTTTGAAACGGCAGACATCTATGACCTTCCTTATGAAAAACAATTTGACATCGTTACCTCAGCAAGAGTATTACAATGGTTAGCTCAACCAGAACAAGCATTAGAAAATCTTGTAAAAACCGCCAAACCAGGCGGAAAAGTCATTGTATTAGACTACAACCATGAAAAAATTAGTTGGCAACCTGAAGTACCAGATTCTATGAAGTATTTTTATGAGAAGTTTTTACAGTGGCGATCTGACGCTGCAATGGATAATGCTATAGCGGATCATTTAGCAGATATGTTTGAGAGAAGTGGCCTAACACAAATTAACGTATCCCCTCAGCATGAAGAAGTTAATCGTAATGACGAAGGATTTGAGACAGCTACCTTCGTTTGGTCTGGAGTTGCAACGACGAAAGGGGGGGCGCAGATGATAGCAGATGGCATAATCGATAGAAATTCTGTAGAGCAAGCATCCATTGATTATCAAAAATGGGTAGAAGAAAAGGCTGAGGCACAGCGGATGTATTTGTTAGCGGTGGAAGGGATGAAGTTAGAGAAAAAATAAAGAAAAAAAACTGGTACTATACTAGAAACAAAATAACAAGCCCAAAAAGTCTGAAGTCCTGAACACTTGGGCTTGTCCAATTACGATCAGCTAAAAATTCCGTTCTAAATCCATTCATTTCCATGCTCGCGAATAAATTCGATATCTTTTTGATAATGATTAAGATGTCCTTCAACTATCATTTTTTGAAAAGCACTATCTCCTTCATTAGCTTTTCTTGTAATTGTCTTACATAAACCTTCTAAACGTAGTATTACTATATCTAAAAAATCTTCTTTCATCACTTGACCATAGGAGGAAAAAAACAAGTTTATTTTACGATTCATTTTTTCCGCATGGTGTAAGGTGCTATTATATGTTACCTTATTTGTTTCCGAAAAATACAATCTACTTAGTGGAACACAAGTATATATTGTATAAGCGATGTCCCAAAGTCTTGGACCAGGGCCTGCGACATCAAAATCTATAATACCTACTGGCTTCTCTTTATTAAAAATGATATTGTACATCGCAAAATCATTATGACAAAGTACTTCATGTTGCTTAGGGGGGGTATTATCTATCGGTTGCCAACTGTCTTCAAATGAAAAATCACTCACAGCATCATGATAGGAACGAAGCATTTTTGCAATCTGTTTTAAAGCATCATCAGACCACATATACATTTTCGTTTCAGCACCTGACTCCCCTTCTAAAAAAGATAATATTTCTCTCTCTTTATCATCGATACCTAAAAACCTAGGTGCATAACGGAAACCTTTTTTCTCCAAATGCTTCAATAACTTATGGATATTATCACTTTCTGGCTTTAATTCTCGTCGCACAGTATCACCAACCCGATATACGGTAGAGACATTTCCACCTGTTAAAATTTCTTCATATTCTCGATCCATCATTTTAATTTGCACCCCCCCTAATTAACAAAATACTTACTCTCAAATCTCTTTAAAAAATATGCTATACTTGCTCTTCGCCTGAAAATAAACGCTTTTGTTCTTGATGATAACGGTTATGATCAGCAATATACCATAGGCCCCCCCATTATGGAATAAATTTCTTTCTACCTAATCATAAATAAATCAAAACATCTTTTGTTATCTACCCATGCGTTCCAGAATGCCGGAGTAATTATCATCTATAATAAGCATATCTTCTTTTATGGCCTGTAAAAGGCTTTCTATGTCAATAGTATCCTTTTCTATTTCCTCACTAATTGTTCTATACAGTGAAATAATAGCTTCCATTTTTTCATTTTCTTGAGCAGATCGAGGATAGGAATGATCTTCGAGAAATTTATTAGTCATACCTGAGATGAATCCGTCTACCCGGAACAAACTAAATTGTAATAAATCCCAATCAGATGCTTCATCTCCAGCATGGGTTGTTGAAATAGTAGATAAATAGAGGTGAATGCTTCTACTTTCACCATTAACAATCCTCCAGTTGTTATATAACTCGCTCTCGACCTCATCTTCCTCAGTAGGTAAGTGGACAAACTCTTCTAGCCTGCCAGCCAAATTATTCCCATGATCAGATATAATTTTTAAAGATTGATAATTCCTTTCACGTTCTTGTTTAATATAACCTCTGTATTCTAGTTGGATATACATACTGTAAAGAATAAAAGCACCAATTATTAAGATGAAAAATATTTTTAAATACTTTTTCCAATTCTTCTTATTCATATAATCCCCCATATGTAAAGTGATAATTTTGCAAAAAAAGACGATCTAATTAATAATCGCATCGTGCAACCCCCTAATCCACTCTGCTTAAAGGATTCCATAATCAACTACTTTACAAAATTTCCTTCTCAATTTCTTCCATAATATCGTAGGCGCCTTCTGACTTGTTTGAACATACTACTAGCTTATGCTCGGTTTCGGAATAAAAAGCAGAATGAAAACTAACACCAGGATCATACCCCATTATGTGATACTTTTGAATACTATTATTATTTTTTTCAATCCATACGCCATATCCGTAAAACCCTCCGTCTTCATTGGTTTTCACATATGGTGTGAGTAGCTTTTCAGTATAGATTTCACCTAAGAGTTGATTAATGATTAAGGCGTTCCAAAACTTATCGATATCTTTTACAGTAATGTACGCACCACCATCAGAACCACCTTTTACTGGAAGCGAATAAATATTTTTTTTCCAGCTTCCATTTGTGTAATCAATATATCCTAGTGCCGTTTTTGGTGGTAAACAGTCAAACTCAAAAAAACCTGATTCATCCATTTCCGCTTTTTTAAAGATGTATTCATGAATATAATCTGAAAAGTTAAGGTTACTAGCCTTTTCCACAATTAAAACAAGTAAAATATATCCAGCATTATTATAATGAAACCTTTCACTAACTTTTAGTTTCATAGAATTGTATTGAAATAGTGGTAAAAAATCCTCTAGTGTTCTTATCCTATACATCGGATTTTTAATCCATAATTCCTCAAAATCGTCCATTAACTCTTCATCAAAATAATCTGGAATACCAGAAGTATGTGTTAACAGATGATGTATAGATATCGATGTATCAAAATTCGGAAACGAAAAATCTAAACAATCCTGTAACTTTGTATCAAACGATAACTTACCATTTTCAACTAGTTGACATATTGCTATTGCAGTAAAAAGTTTGCATCCTGAAGCTATTCCGAATCGTGTAAAAGAGCTATTTTTTATTTTTTCAGAACGATTTGCATAACCACAACTTATTTCTGCCAACGTCTCCTTTTCCTCTTTAACAAGAACTGTACCTGAGAATCCATTCTGTGCCTGAATCTCCTGAATTCGGTTAAAAATATAATTACTCATCATATATCCCACTATTATTCTTTCGTGAATTTTTATCGAACATCTAATATATTCCTTAGCTTATTCGTATATTCCGAAGAAACAATAAACACATTTTTCTCATGACCCATATACATGAATTGGCTTTCTTGATCTTTACTTCCAAGCGCAAGGTGTAATAAATGAGTATCCCCATTCTCATAATAAATCATTATATCGTAATCGGGTTTTTCCTTTGTCACGTCAATCTCCTGTTTTACTCCTTTTGCACTCTTTAAAACATCCTCAAAACCGTTTATGGCTGTTGCTCCGTTAATTGAATCTAAATAATCTTCATTAAATTCTCTATAACCAATAGATTTAGAGATGGTGACATGTTCTATATTATCTAACAATGTCATCTCTTCATTAGTCGATTGGCAAGCCATTAAGATGACTCCGCAAAAAGCTAGAAGTAAGATGGGGCTCACATTTTTCAAATAAATCCCCCCCTTTTAAAAATTAATTGAATGTTTCTTATACCATTTTCTAAGCTGATTAATATGTGCTTGATGATAACGATTATGATCAGCCATATGCCAAATTCCCCCCCAGCGAATAGTTGCTTGCTTTTCATTTTCTAAACCAAACTGCACTACATTATCTAAATCATTATCTGTAAGCTCTGTACATATTTCTTTTAACATGACTAATAGACTCTCACATTCCGTCATCAATAATCCCCATGACTTATCCTTAACCATAGGAAGTCTATTATTTTCATCTAACATTGGTCTATGTTTGGATTTTAAAGAATCGGAAAGCGGCTCGCCCTTTATTCGATAAACCCAATGAATGTCCACAGAAAAGATATGGTTTATTAATTGTGCGGTACTATTATAGTTGTTCTTTGGTCCATTATAGTCAATTTCCTCTTGAGACATCTCTCTTGTTATAAATTGTAATCGCTCATAATTTCCCTTAACAGCCGAGTATAGCATTCCAACTATTGGCGACATAGTAGCTTCTCCCTTTAAATCATAGACCATTTTTCTCCCCCCCTTATTCCATTGCTCTTACTTTATACGTTCGCATTGATTGCAGACTGCTTCATATTCCAATTGATAAGAATCAATGAGCGATCGTATTCTATATTCAATCCAGACATCAGACAAAGGTTGGTCTGTATGACCGATTACTTCACCAATAACGATTGTTGCTTTTATGTAGTCTTTATTATCATTTATTTGTAATCTCTTAACACAATTCTGGATAAATTGATCATCTTTCGTTTCCTTTTCATCAACAACTTTTTCTTGCAACCAAGAACGAGCGATACTATTGTTGTTGAGCAGATTCTCTCCCGCTTCAACATAATCGCTTTTCATTTCCTCTGTAACCGGACAAATGGAATGCTTATAGAAATGAAGCAGTTGCGTCATATTACAATCACCTGTATGGCGAATATCCATTCTTAACTCTGTATCTTTCATATACTCATTCATGGCGTGAAACGTATTGATAGAGTTCACTTCAACATTCTTATCTTTTAATAGATAACAACAGATTCGAAGACCAATTTGCTCTGAGGCATTTTCGCACGTCCAAATGGTGATTTGCTCTCCGTCTTTTATTTCAGATATCTTTTGTAGCGAATTACAAAAAACATTTTGATCATCCTCAAGGTTGCCACGGTTTGAGTGAAGAGCAGATTGCAACCAAGTAAAATAATGTTGTATACCGATTTTTTTATGAATATTAGTGATCGGTCCTATTGAAAAATCGACTGGAAAACTGATGATCTCATGGCTATTACTTTTTAAAGCATGCTTTAAACTACATGTTGCAGCAGCTCCAAATATAATAAGAATCATAAGGTTTTTCCTCCTTTCATTTGGACTTTGTTATAATCGTTATAACAATTATAACAAAGAAGTGATCTTTTGGAAGAATTTGAAACAAAACTTATAAAAATTGGAAATAGTTTCGAAATAACCATTCCTACTGAATTACTTAAACAAGTTGGCTTATCACAAGGAGATGATGTTCAAGTTGAAGTTAACGATGGGAAAATTTATGTTGAGAAAAAAAACGTATAACACTTCCGGAAGGCATTGATGCTGAATTAATGGATATTTTAAATGATTTAATTAATGAGCATGACAAAGCATTTAAAGGGTTAGTGAATAGATACGGATACATTAAGACACGCGCTAAAAAATAATAGATTCTTACTTAGACTATACATTACATTAACATTGCAAAGCACTAGGAAACTTAATTCCCTAGTGCTTTTTCAATCAAATATTATTTTATTTACTTCTCCCGAATCCAAACGGTCATTTCGTTTTCTCCACGGTTACTCCAGGCATAATAAGGAATAGCCTTTATTTCTTTCTCTACTTCTGGGTAAGTGAACGTAGTATATAGTTTATCCTCAATAGCATCTTTATCAGTAGCCGCAGCCTTTCCTTTAATAACTGTGACACCATTTAATAAACCATTCTCATACTCTACTACAAAAGATTGATTCGTTTTTAATCGAAGATCTTGGAGATTCGCTCCGTTATCCACTTCTTCTAAACAATATAGAATAGGACCTCTCTGTAATGCAACTTTACCAGCATTTACTCGAACTTCTGGATGAGAACGGACAATTTCAACTGGCATATCAAAAAGTAATTCGATCGTATCGTTATTCTGCCATTCTCGCTTTATTTTAGCGTAGCCTTTATCAACAGGAACATCTTTTATCTCACCATTAATCAAAATTTGTACATTTCGACACCATCCAGGAAGCCTTGGAGACACCGTAAAGGTTGCCGGTCTTTCTAAGTCAATGGTTAATTTAGTACGACCTTCCCAGGGGGGGTAATTCGAGTTTTGAGTAAGTCTAATCGATTGCTTATCTATTTTAAAGGAAGCTTCTCCGCCAATAAATAAATGAACATAAACTTCTGAATCATTAGCAGAATAAATATATTGACCTAAAGATGCAAGGAGTCTTGCAATATTAGGAGGGCAACATGCACACCCAAACCACTTTTGTCTGGTAGGTTTTACCGTGCGCATATCATGACGACAGTTGGCGGTATGTGGCCAAACCTCAAGAGGATTTACATAAAAATACCCCCCCTTACCATCTAACGAAATACCACTTAATGCCCCCCCATTATATAAAGCTCTCTCTAGTACATCCGTATATTTATGATCCGCTTCTATTTGTACCATGCGATGCGCCCACATAATTAAGGCAATCGCTGCACATGTTTCCGTATATGCGCGATCATTAGGTAAATCATAGTCGACGGTAAACCGTTCTTCATGTGAGGAAGAACCAATTCCGCCCGTAACATACATTCGTTTGTTCACAGTATTTTCCCACAGTACACGGCAAACGTCTAATAACTCTTTATCCTTTAACTCATTTGCTAAATCTACCATACCACTGTATAAATAAGTAGCACGAACCGAGTGACCTTCCGCCGTTTTTTGTTCTCTTACTGGTAAATGTGCTTGATAATAATCATAGTTTCTATTACTAGATTTTTTCACACCCCCCCCACGTTTTTCCAATTCTATATCGAAATAATGGGAAGGATTCCGTTTCCCTCTTTCCTCAATAAAGAACTGACAAAGATCAATATATTTTTGATCTTCTGTTATCCTATATAGTTTCATAAGCGCTAATTCAATTTCGGGATGTCCAGGATAACCGGCTTTTTGACCTTTCTGTTTACCTAACACAGAAGCTATATGATCTACCAGATGGCTCACCAAATCAATAATGCGTGTTTTTCCTGTCGCATCATAGTAAGCAACTGCTGCTTCCATTAAATGTCCGGCACAATATAATTCATGATCATCCTTTAGATTTGTCCATTTCTTATCTGGATGATTGACAGAAAAATAGGTGTTCAAATAGCCATCTTCTTCTTGAGCGTCTTCAATAAGACTGACCACTTCATCAAAAATCTTCTCCCATTCGTGATCGCGATCCCATTGCAGCGAAAAGGCTACTGTTTCCATCCATTTATATAAATCACTATCTTGAAAAACCATGCCATAATGCTTGCCTTCTTTTCTTCCAGCGGCTATCTCAAAGTTCGTGATTGTTCTGCTCGGATCAGCATCAGGGATTCGATCATTTAGAGCATCCCATTGATAAGGAATAATCGTTTCTTTTACTAATTTCCCCCCAAGGATTCCAAAATGAATCGTTAACTTTCACATGCTTTAACCCGATCGCTTCCATTTTAGCTAAGTTTTCTTTTTTCGTTTTCATCGATCCATCCACTCCTCTATTATTCTTTTAATCCGGATAATGTAATTAAATGTAAGCAATGCAACTGAATATGGAAGCAATAATATCCAACTCAAAATGCTAAACAGTGGACATACCATAATTTGTTGCAATATCTACTATTGATTTCAAAAGAGTAATTTATATATGATTTCTACAATTAATAGTAGCATCGAATGTTAAAAATGTAAGTAGTTGAAACCAAATAAAAGGTGGACTTTTTTGACCACCTTTATTAAATGTATTATTCTATATTAGAATTGATTCTGTTATAACATCAACACTTAAAGGGTGTACATGATGGACTATATGAAAATGAATATTGAAAAACCTGTAAATTATATTTCAGGTGGACGATTTGTTACCAATGATCCGTGGAAGCATGGCAAAAGAACCATTGATAGCTATGAAATGATTATTGGAGTCAATGATATACTATACATCGAACAAGATGATATTAAATATGAAGTAAAACCTGGGGAAGTCCTATTTATTTTACCTGACTCTAGCCATAGAGGATACAAAATATGCAGTAAACACGTCTCTTTTTATTGGTTTCATTTTGTAACAGATGAGATAGCTACAGGGAAAAAATTGAATGACACGACCGTATTAAAGATACGTACTAATCCAGAAACAAGTCGTTCGATCAAAGATATCTATTTCCCTGTATATACGCAACTTGTGGCTGCTGAACGTTTAACTATATTAGCAAATCAACTACTGGATGTTGATAATTCTAATTATTACACACGTATGAGTATGAACTACCTGATGACATCCTTATTAATCGAATTATCTGAACAAACCTTTGTCCACTCTTCCAAAAGAGAAACATTGATTTCAGAGAACGACATTAATATAAATCAAATATTGGAATGGACAAGAATTAATGCTTTTGACGGTATCTCTGTATCAGATATAGCTGATCGTTTTAATTACAATAAAGATTATTTATCGAGATATTTCAAGAAAAAAACCGGAAAAACATTACAATCATACATCCATGAACTACGAATCTCTAAAGCAAAAGATTTATTAGTAGGTACGAGGCAAAACATTCAAGTCATTGCTCAACGTATCGGAATCGAGGATGAAAAATACTTTATGAGACTTTTTCGAAAATATGAAAAAATAACGCCCACAGAATATCGTAAAGCATTCGTTAAAACACACCTGAATAGAAAATAAAAGGCAAGTCGCACACGACGATTAAGCTATTTTATTATAATTCTCTTTTTAAAGAAATAACTCGAGACATAAGAAATGCATCTCTACCAATTCTATCGTTGCACTTGATGTATGGTTGCAACCTCTTTAAAAATAAATCATCACAATACCGAGAAGATCCATGTCGCCGGTAACATTCATCATGTTGCTTGCGAAAAAAGGCTAATTGGTTCGATGGAACACCCGGTCCACTACAACCCGGACCACAGAGATAAATATGGAATAGTCAACTTCCCTCCTCAATTTTTTGGATTTATAATATGATATGTCCGTTAACAAAATTTAGATAGATAAATGCCATGTGAAAAAGGTGAATTTATTATACTCTAAAAATTTCAAGCCTTTTAACTGATACAGTTTCGCCTAATACTATTTCTTCTAGTGAAATTCTTTCATCGTTGGAGTTTGTTATTACGGTATCTTCTTTAATTTTAACGTCACACATGTAAGCTATATCTTCTCCGTCCCCCGAATTGAGGAACAGGACAATGATCAACTAATATATGTTCATAAATTTTAAATTACATAATCAAATAGACGTTTCACTAATTAGATAGGACATTATCTATTTATTAGATAATGCCTTAAATTATCATTCTTCATGAGAAGTAACACCGTCTGATTTCAAGACTATTTACGAAGCATTATATACAATCGTTTCCCACCGTTGGTTAGCTTTTGTGATAGTATCGTTTAAATCTTGATTTAGCTGTTTTAATTGATTGATTGTTTTTTCTACTTTTCGGTACATATCGCTCACTTGCTCTGCTGATTTATTAATTTTATCCTGAACAAACCAATCCATGATTAATCCATCAAAGAAGTAATCGGCAAAGGTTAATCCACCTGAGATTTCAATATTGGCTTGAAATGACTTTCCGATATCATCTAATTCATGCGAAAATTTTCTAAGTAAACGCTGCGCCTCATGTGTGGATCGTTTAGCGTCATCCATGTGGCTATGTTTTAAGGATGTGGAAATGAGTCCGCCACCTAACATATCAGCTGTTCCCCCCCAGTTTTTCGCACGATCTAATGAGGAACTTGCAGAGGATAATGCCCGTTTCACTTTTTCTCCAGCTGCAATTGCCTCCGCTACTTCTGATTTTTCATCCTGCATCACACCAAGTTGCTCTAATAATTCTAATGCTTCTTGTCCACTCTGGTGATTAGAATCTAGCAAGTAATGATATTTCTCTTCTAATAGATTCTGATAACGAATATCAGGCTCTCCTAAAGCGCGAATCTGTTGATCGAGTTCCCCCCCAATATCTTCTTGGACATCTTCGACAGACTCTTTTGCCTCCTGATATTGTAATTGCGCTCGTACAACTTCTTGCTTTTCTTCGTCCAGCTTTTCTAGTTTCTTACCTGTAACCGTATAAAATAAATTGCTGATACTGAAAGATTCTAATTTCTCTACATCTATCTTTTCATCTTGGAGTCTTGCATAGTATTCACTCTTTTGTTTTTCTAATTTCTCTAAATCAACCGATAATTCTTTTCGCTCATGTTTAAGTCGATTAATTTTGCGTTTATCCTCTTGTGCTTTCATAATTTTTTGACAAAATGCATCCATTTTTTATCACCTCTATTATGATATACGAATAGAGTTATTGATTCGTTTCACGTTTTTTGATTTCCTCTTCAATTCGTGTGATTCGATCCGCAATGGGAGGATGACTAGAACGCAAGACTTTGATCCAGAAAGCAGGTGAAATGTCTGTGTTTGATTGCTCTGCTAATTGACGATAACTTGCTAGTGCCGGTTCTAGATTATCTGTTTGTTTTATTGCATAGTGATCTGCTTGTATTTCCATTTGCCGTGATACCCACAGCTGAACAGGCTGTATTACCATTAAGATGATGACTGTTATTAGTAATAATTTTGTTAATGATGGTAGTTGGTAAGCATTTTTCCAATTTCGTGAAAGTCTTTGAAGCGCCAATAAAATAAATAGACTTAATACAAGATACAGACCGATTCCCCCAATAAACATGTTGATAGATATAATGCGCAATCTCATGGGCCATAATAAATAAGATTTCGCTTGTTTGCATACCTTCTATCGTAGTATCCCATAGCACAATCCGAGCATGATTAAAAATCCCTGTCACATATGCATTATAAGTAGAAACCTTTTCACTTTTGTTTACAACAAAAATATCAGAATCTGCAATTCCTGCCTCTGTTGTTAATTCGATTATAGACTCTTTAAGCTTTCCATTTTGAATTGGCGAGAAATCATCGAACAAAGGATCAATCCAGATGGGTTGAACAAACATAACAAAAAGAATAATCGGTATCAGTAAAAGCCACAAGATCCATCCCCAGATTAATGGCCATCTATTTATCACAAACCTCGTTCCTGTCAATATGACGAATAGTGAGATCCAAAATAATCCTGTGCTAAGCAAACTCTCTAAAAGCCAGGCAAGAAACCCTTGCGTTCGAGTCCCTTCATTTTTGCTGATTACGTACCATGCCACTCGAAATGGAAAATGACTAAAATAATCCAAGCCAACTAAAAGGGAAGTAAATAAAAAGATTTTATATCTCTTTTCTTCTAATCGATGGATTACAGCAGTTTTTTTTATCAGCACAAATAGAATGAGCAGTTGTAACGGCCACATTGTAAAAAAGAACGCATGGGACAAAGCTCCATATCTCGTATCACTAAATGAATCAAGTGGATATAAGAAATAGAAATATATAAAATTGACTGTTATATATATGCCATATATGATAAACAATTTTTTCATTAGTTTCTCTCCATTTTTAGAAAGTTTCTACATCTATTATCGACATTATACCTGCTGAATCTTTAATTAGGAAGTTTTACTAGTCACTTTGGGTGGATACCAGTCACTTCTATAGATTAAGCAATCACTTTCAGAAAAAATCCTCCTATCTGATAAGATAAGAGGATGTATCATTAATAAATTAAACCTAAGAGATCTTCTTTTGAAATTTTTCCTAGGTAATGAGAAACGTTGAGGTCACTTAATGCTTCGTCCATTGCACTGCGTTCATAACGCACACCTTTTAATTTCTCTTCTAATTCACTTACATCACCAACTCCAAAGAAGTCACCATAGATTGTACACTGTTCAATAATACCTTTATGGACATCCAGACGCACATCAACCAGCCCACTATCAAATTTGTGTGTATGCTGAATATTGAATTTTGGTGATTTTCCAAAGTTCCATTCCCATTGTTGATAGCGTTCTTTTGATAATTCGTGAATGTTATCCCAATCTTCATCTGTTAACACATATTGTGGAACATCCTCCACTTTCTCTACTTCGAATACATGTTTTAAAATGTGTGCTTTTAATTCATCCATGGATAACTTTTCTTCCATAAATTCAGAAATATTGGCAACACGGCTGCGAATTGATTTAATTCCTTTGGATTTAATTTTTTCTGTTTTCACATTTAAAGATCGAACAACATTTTCAATTTCAGAATCATACATTAATGTACCGTGACTAAACATGCGTCCTTTGGTAGTGAACTGTGCATTACCTGAAATTTTGCGCCCCCCTCTACAACAAGGTCGTTTCTACCTTTTAATTCTGCGGGCACTCCTAATTTGTTCAAAGCTGCGACTACTGGTTCTGTGAATTTAGCAAAGTTGTGAAAGCTATCGCCATCATCTTTTGTAATAAAGCTGAAATTGAGGTTTCCCTCGTCATGATAGACAGCACCACCACCTGATAAACGACGAACCACCTTGATTCCATGTTCTTCGACATAATCTGTATTGATTTCTTCTACTGTGTTTTGATTTTTTCCGATAATAATAGATGGCTGATTGATATAAAATAAAAGATATGTATCCTCTTCACCGAATTTTTTTAATACGTATTCTTCAATTGCAAGATTTATCTGTGGATCTGTAATCCCCCTTATTATCGATAAATTTCATGAATAAATGCACTCCTTCATATTAATTCTTCTCCATTTCTAGTATAAAAGAACATCTTAGATAAAACAATTCTTTCGAAATTGTACTAATACATGGTATTGATTTTTTTGAATTGTTATAATACAATAAGGTTATGACACATTTCAGGAGGGCGTTTTATGATAAACATCTTAGAATTTTATCGCAACATTCCCAGAAAAAAGTGCAAAAAATGCGGAAATGAAATTGTAGAAAAAGCAGATTGTTATCAAAACATCTGTGATCACTGCAGTCATCCCGCCATTTAACCTTTTAAAGTCTTTTACACCCATATCTTTCGTTCTTTTCATCCTTACTTATCCTGCTGAACAAGGATGATGAACATTCCCATCCAATTAATCGAGATAGATGTAAAAGACAAACAAAAGAGCAGCTAATCATTAGCTGCTCTTTTGTTGATTTACAAGCCCCTATGGATGTGTTAGTCGTCACTCTGCTAAGAAATTCATAATTTTATCAACAGCTGTTTCCCCCTTGATCGATACAGTCCGGGATGCCAATTCCTCGATAAGAACTACCGGCAGTAAATACACCTGGAAGTTGATCAGATAATCCTCTTTCTAATTTCTCAATAAGTTGTTTATGCCCGATTTGATATTGAGGCATAGCGTTTTTCCAACGAGATACAACTGAAAATAATGGGTTACCTTCAATTTTCATAATTTTATTTAAATCGTGTAGAACTATTTCTTCTAATGCTTCATCTGAAAGATCGACAATTTCTTGATCACCTGGTCGTCCGAGATAACAGCGTAATAATGCTTTCCCTTCAGGCGCTGCTGTTTCTGGCCATTTTTTATGTGTCCACGTGCAAGCTGTAATGCGATAGTTACTATTACGAGATACAACAAAACCCGTCCCATCAATATCATTTTTTACCGCCGATTGATCGAAGGCTAATGCAACATTGGAAACAGAAGTGGCTCTGATGTCATCTAATTCCGTGACAAAATCATAAGACCGTAACATCTGTTTCATAACAGGATAAGGAGTTGTGATTAACACACTATCACTTAAAAATTCTGTACCATCTTGTAGTCGAATCTGATATCCGTTTCCCATTTTTGAAATAGATTCCACAGCTGTCTGCGTTGATACTATATCTCCCAGTGATTCTGCTAATGCTTCCACTAAGGTTTGTAAACCGCCTTCAATACTATAAAACATACTTCGCTTCTTAGCTGCTACAGGAGAAGGAGCTGGCATTGTTTTCTGTAAACCTTTAATAAGACTGCCGTATTTTTGTTCTAAATGATAGAAATTTGGGAAGGTGGCCATCAAACTTAAATCGTCCATATCGCCGGCATAAATACCTGATAATAATGGCTCAATTAAGTTTTCTACAACTTCATCGCCTAACCGTCTTCTAAAAAACTTACCTAATGATTGATCCTCCGCTGGCTCTCCTTTTGGTTTAATAAAATCGATACCTGCCCGTAATTTTCCACTCATACTAAAAAGAGATGAAGATAAAAAAGGACGAACTTGAGTTGGAATACCCATAAATGATCCTTGTGGCATAGGATGTAAATCGTCTCCTACTAAAATGTAGGATTTACCTGTTCCATTCTTCACAAGTTTATCCCCAATACCAACATCGTAAGCAAGGCGTTCTGCTGATTGCTTACGAATTAAAAAGGAATCTGGTCCACGTTCGATCGTATAGCCTTCCCTACGTTCTGTATCAATCTTTCCACCTAAATGCTTGCTTGCTTCCAATAGTTGCAGCTGATAGTTTAAGCCTTGTTCCTGGATTTTTTTATTCAAATAATAAGCGGCAGTAAGTCCGGTTATACCACCGCCTATAATCGTTATTCTTTTCATTACTGATCATCACGCTGCAGTTTATTTAATACTACATCAGCTAAAGTATCGATAAACATTGGATCGACATTTGGCATTGGAGGTCGATAGTATGTTGCTTGAATTTCGTCACAAACCACCTTGCATTCATAATCATTGTCATACAATACTTCCAGGTGATCAGCAACAAATCCAACTGGTGCATAAATAAAGGAATCGTAGCCTTTCTGTTCAAAAAGATCGCGCGTTAAATCCTGTACATCTGGACCCAACCATGGATCAGGGGGGTGTTGCCTTCACTTTGCCAGCCGATTTCCACATTTGGAATACCTGTTTGCTGTTGAATTAACGTTGCAGTCCGTTCTAATTGTTGTGGATAGGGATCACCATTGCAAAATTTTCTTTGGTAAACTATGTGCAGATACTACTAATACTGTTTTATCTTTGTTTTCAATTTTTTGATATTCTTTATTAATGGCATTCGCCCAATAGTTGATGAATCCTTCTGCATCATACCAGCTTTCGACAGACTGAATAGCGATGCCATACTTTTCTGCCTCTTTCTGTGCTCTTCCATTATAAGCCTTCACACTAAAAGTAGAGTAATGGGGTGCTAATACGATCGTAACCGCTTCTTTCATTCCATCATCAGCCATTTGTTTCACAGCATCTTCGATAAATGGTTCAATGTGTTTTAACCCAAGATACTGTACAAACTCGACATCGTCTTGTTTTTCATTAACACGTTTTTCAAGAGCTGCTGCTTGTTCCTTTGTGATACGTGCCAATGGTGATAGACCACCAATAGCCTGATAACGCTCAGTTAAATCATCCAGCATTTCCTGTGTAGGTTTGCGGCCATGGCGAATATCTGTATAATAGCGCTCAATATCTGCTTCTTGGTATGGTGTTCCATAAGCCATTACGAGTAGTCCTATTTTTTTCTTTGCCATGATTATGACATCCTTTCTTATTGTTGGGAGTAATGATGAATAAATTCTGTCAGCTGTTTAAGACGATCGGGACTAATTTCAGGTGTCACACCATGTCCTAAGTTAAAGATATGACTAGGATGTTGTTTCCCTTCGTCAATGATTTGCTTCGTCTTCTGTTCCACCACTTGCCAATCTGCTAACAAAAAGGCTGGATCAAGATTGCCTTGCAGTGCTTTTGTCACATCTAATTGTCTTGCATCACTAATGGAGAGTCGCCAGTCCAAACCAATCACATCTACCGGTAAGTCATTCCATTCTTTAATAAGATGACTGGCACCAACACCAAAGATAATTAAAGGCACGTTTGTTTCACGTAATTCACTGAATATACGGTTCATGATTGGCTTGATATAGATACGATAATCTGTAACATTGAGAGCTCCAACCCATGAATCAAATATTTGAATCACCTGTGCTCCAGCGTTGACTTGTGCTTTCACATATGTAATCGTCATATCCGCTAATTTATCCATTAATAAAAACCATGCTTTTGTATCACTATACATGAAAGCTTTTGTTTTATGATAATTCTTTGATGGGCCACCTTCAATCATATAACTTGCCAATGTAAAAGGTGCTCCACTAAATCCAATTAGTGGTACATTTAATTGTTCCCTTGTTAATAAACGAATTGTATCCAATACATATGGAACATCACTTTCCGGATCAATTGCACCTAACTTCTCCACATCACGAAAAGAAGTAATCGGGTTATCAATTACAGGTCCGATTCCTGATTTAATCTCAACATCTACTCCTATAGAGGGTAATGGGGGGGACATGATATCTTTATATAAAACTGCTGCATCTACATCATACATCTCCACTGGCAACCTTGTCACATAGGCACAAAGTTCTGGTTGATGCGTAATTTCAAATAAAGAGTATTTCTTTTTGAGCTCCCTGTATTCCTTTTGGGATCTCCCTGCCTGACGCATGTACCAGACAGGTGTATAGTCTGTTGCTTCGCCTCGAAATGCTTTTAAAATTGTATCATTAAATTTTGTCAATTATTTTCACCCTTTTTTCTATTCCATTCTACTATAGAAGTTTTGGCCTATCCTGTATAGTATTTAGCAAAAATGTTCACTAAATTGTAATTATTATAACTAAAAAGTAAGTTTAAATAGTTAGGGATTAAAAGTCAAACTTTAAGGATGCTACATTGGATGGTTCCCCCTGTTTGCTTTGTTAATGGATTATATGGGACCACATAATATTCTCCTGTTTGAAAAACATTTATCTGACTAATCGTATAAGATCCTTGGCCTTCTACTTCCCCCCCTACTAAACGATCGCCTTCTTCCGCCTGTTCAAATATGCGGTAAATAATCCTGCTATCCTCGGCAGGTGTCCAATTTAACTCTCCTCTCAAGATCGAAAAACCACCAAATTGAATCGAAGCAGTTATATCTGTAATGGTTGGTAATTCAATCGGCTGTGGTAAATCTTCGACATCATCCGGAATGGTAAAAATCTCTGTTAAGGATTGCCGTTTATTGATTTCGGTTAAAATTGATTTAGTGAGACGGGTCGAAGCTTCTGATCCGGTTGTCAGATAATTTTCGGCTGTTGCGATGTCATAGCCAATCCATGCGGTCACCACATATTCAGGCGTAACTCCTGCAAACCAGGCATCTTTTACCCCCCATCTTCTACTCTTGGATGCTGTGTTGATCCGGTTTTACCTGCTAAGGCTTTTTCGTAATCCCCCTGCTTCTCCCGTTCCTTCTTCCACTACTGCTTCTAACATACGTAACATATTCCACGATGTCTGTGAATTAAATACACTCTTCGTTTCTCTTTCCTTTGGTTGTACTTTTTCCTGATCACGATCAAGAATAGCGTCTATACTTCTTGCTTCGATCCATTCACCATGATGAATGAAGGTTCGGTATCCTTCCGTAATTTGGATGGGGTCCAAGCCTGTTTCCAAACCACCTAATGCCATTGCTAATCCTGAATCTGATATATTTATCTTCATTTTTTCTAAAATGGATTTACTGTACTCTATCCCTATCTGGTCTAATATCCATACTGCTGGTGCATTTTTTGACTCCACCACTGCTTGATATAAGGTAACTTCTTCCTCATAGTTATCATCTGCATTTCCAACCCGGTAGCCATCATAATTAATGTCCTGATCCGGAATTAAATCGTAAGGCAAATAATTTCCAAGCTGCATTGCCGGCCCATAAACTGCTAATGGCTTTATGACCGATCCCGGTTGTTTTTTCGTTATTACATGATTGATATCATTTAGTTGAAAATCCCGGCCTGCGATTAATGCTTGCAGATTACCTGTTGTTTGTTCCATTAAGATAAAACTACCATCAACCGCATCATTAGATCCGTGAAAAAAATCACTCTTTTGCATTTGCTCGTATGCAATTTTTTGGATAGTTGGATCCATGTTTACCTCGATTGTATAGCCACCTCTTTTTAATGCTTCACGACTTAAATCATAGACTTCTTCTGTTTCTGCTAATACATAGGCGAAGTAATCATCTAACCATGGTTCTCTTTCCTCTTGTTGGGCTTGAACTTCAATCGAAGTTGTTTGCATGTCGAGCATATCCTCGGTAGAAATATTATCATTATTAGCCATTTGCTGCAGAACAAGGTTGCGTCGATTTTTTGCTTTTTCAAGGTCATGATGTGGAGTATATGTATTGGGCGCCTTCACTAAAGCAGCTAATAACGCCCCTTCTTCAACACTTAACTCTTCAATATTTTTTCCGAAATAATAATCCGCTGCCGTTCCTATTCCATAAATACCATGAGCAAGGTAAATTTCATTTAAATATAATTCCAGTATTTGCGATTTAGTATAATTGCGCTCCAAATAGACCGATGCCATCACTTCTTTTGTTTTTCGCATCCATGTTTTATCATTAACTAAAAATAAGTTCTTAGCCAATTGCTGGGTAATCGTACTACCCCCCCCTTCTACTTTGCTCATTGCTATAATATCACGGTATACGGCTCGTGCAACAGCAGGAAATGATATCCCGGCATGCTCATAAAAGCGCTTATCTTCCATGGCAATAAATGCTTCTTCCACGTGATCTGGAATTTGATCAAGTGTGACATAGTCTCTATTTTCAGTGTAAAGCTTTCCAAGTACGGTACCATCTTCCGCTACAACCGATGACGCTGTTGGGAGAATAACGGCCTTCTCATCAAATACAAAACGACCACCAAAGATGATGAAAAGATACCCTAACCATGCCAGTAGAAACATTGCCGTCATAGTAATGGTCAGCCACTTATAATGTTTCATCCATAACCATACTGAATTCAGTATCTGATGTATTTTCACCTTATCCAATCCTGCTGCACCACCTTTCCACTAAATTTCGACAATAGTTTTATTTTATCATAGAATATTGTAAAGCAACCAATGTTATAATGGAAGAAAAAGTATTGGAGGAAATAATAATGAACGCTTATATGACAAATGGAACCTATGAATTTTTAGAGAAACTGAAAGAGAAACAAACGATCTCACCTTTTCTGCTCATCCACAATGGTGTAAAAACAATTGCCTATTATGAAGATACTCATTTATCTATATTCGAATCAAGTAGAAATTATCAAATTCTTGCACAAATTGGACATTTAGCTGAAGTTGGATTCATGAGCATGTCTCATCTACCGGTCACGGAAGAAGGCCAGCCTATCTTCGAAATGGATTTTAAACAAAAAGTGAAGGAAATGGATACTGTTGATGGTGTTATTGGAGCAAGAATTCTACAGCCACAGCAAGGTCATACTTATATTCTGTTAGTAGAATGGCAAGAACAGAAGGATTATCAGGCATGGAAAAGCAGTGAACCATTACCAAATAAGAAAAATGCCTCTTATATTTCTGGTGATATTTATACTGAAACCTTTGAAGTTGGAGAAGAAGAATAAAAAATTATTCAAAATGTATTAATTCGCTGACCCAATTTTCTTTCAGCTTCTACACGTATTCAACATTTCGATAATGATGCGATTGCTTTGCAGCCGAAACTATCTTTATAAAAATAAAACAAGGTTAGGAGGGTTGACATGAGGATTCTATTGGTAGAGGATGACAAAACGATTGCATCCGGATTGGAATATTCGTTGCGGCAGGAGGGATATGAGCCGCTTATTTGCCATAACGTAGAATTGGCAATAAAGATTATAAAAGAACAGTTGGAAGGGATCGATTTATGTTTGTTCGATTTGTCCCTTCCAGATGGCAGCGGGTATGACTTATGCGCAATGATTAAAAAACTCAGTGACAAGCCCGTGATTTTTTAACCGCTCTTGACGATGAAGTAAACGTGGTAATGGGCCTGGATATGGGTGCAGATGATTATATCACTAAGCCATTCCGGATTCGCGAATTACTTTCAAGGATTAAATCAGTGTTAAGACGTTATCAGAAGCAGACCCCACAAGCAAACACACACATCAATATTGAAAACATTCGTATCAACACATTGGAAGGCAAAGTATATAAAAACGGCGAAGAAGTGTTCTTAACCAATTTAGAATACCGGCTTCTGCTCATTTTTGCCAATCATATCGGACAGGTGTTGACAAGAACACAGCTGCTAGATCGGATATGGGATGTAGCTGGAGATTTTGTCAACGATAATACATTGACTGTCTATATCAAAAGGATCCGGGAAAAACTGGAAGACAATCCAAAGAGTCCGTCGATCATCAAGACTATGCGCGGGATGGGCTATAAGGTAGGAAAATAACATGTGGAAAAACCCCCCCGAAATTCAAAAGTTAATGATACTGCTAGTTTTCATTAGTGCAGCAGCAACCATCCTGGCAGCAGTTCTTTTTTCAGGTCTTACTGCTTTATTTGTATGGATTACTTCTATCTTCCTCATCATTAGCAGTCTAATTTTCACGAGATGGCGATATAAGGAAATCGAAAAGCTCTCAGAATACTTAAGAAAGATTTCCAGCGGTGATTACGAGCTTGATCTGCGTGATAACCATGAGGGAGAACTGAGCATTTTAAAAAGTGACATATATAAGGTGACATTAATGCTTTCCGAGCAACGGTCGCTATTGGAAGAGGACAAACATCAGTTAACCAACGCTATTTCAGATATATCCCATCAGCTCAAAACACCCCCTAACCTCCATGATGATGATGGCCGATCTATTAAGCGATAAAAAACTGGAAGAGTCAAAACGTGTAGAATTCACTCAGAATATTCGTGTTCAATTAGAAAGAATCGACTGGCTGGTTTCCTCTTTATTAAAATTGTCTAAAATTGACGCTGGTACTGTTAATTTTAAAAGCAACAAAGTACATATTAACGAGGTGATTCAACGTGCGGTTCAACCCGTTCTGATTCCAATGGATATTAAGGAGCAGGCTTTCATTGTAAGTGGCGAAGACTCCGTGTCATTTACCGGTGATTTTCATTGGACAGCTGAAGCTATGATTAACATCTTAAAGAATTGTGTGGAGCATACACCGGTTAAAGGGGGGGAAATTTCAATCCATTACGAGGAAAATCCACTTTTTACAAAAATTTGTATCAAGGATAACGGAAAAGGGATCGACAAGGAGGATATTCCCTATATATTCCGGCGTTTTTATAAAGGGAAAAATGCAGGAGAAGACAGCGTTGGAATCGGTCTTGCGATGGCATACAGTATCATCACCTCGCAGCACGGAAATATCGATGTCAAAAGCGATAAAGGAAATGGAACAGAATTTATCATCAAATTTTACAAAAGGACAGCAAATAGCAACTGAGTTTAGCAAACCTTCTAAATCAGAAAGTTATTTCACCCTCTAAGTGAATAAATTATCACTTTTCTAGTCACTTTACAGTCATATTAGGCAGATATACTAGATTCAATATCGAATATATTGGAGGTTTTACAATGGATATTTTACAAATAGAAAATCTGTCTAAGATTTATGGTGAAGGAGAAACGGCGGTTAAGGCACTGGATAATATATCTTTCTCTGTGAAAAAAGGGGGGGAATTCATAGCGATCATTGGACCATCAGGATCCGGGAAATCCACCCTGCTTCATCTGCTAGGCGGTGTTGATCGTCCATCAAGTGGCAAGATTCTAATTGATAACACGGATATTTATGAGTTAAACGAGACACAACTGGCGATTTTCAGAAGAAGGCAGATTGGGCTGATTTATCAGTTCTATAATCTTATTCCAATTTTGACAGTAGAAGAAAATATCACATTACCGATGCTATTAGATCAACACAGAGTTGATAAGAAGCAATTTAAAGATATTGTTTCTATACTCGGTCTCAACGATCGATTGAATCACCTGCCAAATCAGCTTTCCGGTGGTCAGCAGCAGCGTGTGTCCATTGGCAGGGCCTTGATCAGTAATCCTGCTATCATACTGGCAGATGAGCCGACAGGCAACCTTGACAGTAAGAATAGCGGCGAGATTATTGAACTGTTAAAAATGTTCAACAAAACCTATAACCAAACGCTGATCGTCATTACCCATGATGAGCGGATTGCCTTACAAGCTGATCGTGTGATCGAAGTTAATGATGGCAGGATTAGTAAGGACGAGGTGATTCGTCCATGAACATCATCAATAAACTGACGATACGGCATATGAAGAAAAATAAGCGAAGAACTTTAGTTACTATCATCGGTGTTATTATTTCTGTTGCGATGCTTACCGCTGTTGCAACATTAGCTGTATCGTTTCTCGACTTAATGAAAAGACAAACCATCGCAATGGATGGGGAATGGCATGTGCAATACAAAAATGTCAACCTTAATCAATTGGAAGCTATTGCTAAAGATAAAAACACCGATAAGTTGATTCTTTCCAATGACCTGGGTTATTCAAAATTAGAAGGTGCGGATAAAGAAAACAAACCTTTCTTATTCATCAAAGAATACAATCAGCAGGGATTCAAGCAATTTCCAATTGTATTGAGCAAAGGTCGTTTTCCTGCTGCGGAAAATGAAGTGCTCCTGCCAGAACACTTAGCAAAAGATACAGGTATTCAGTATAAGATTGGTGACCAAATAACCCTGAAGATAGGAAATCGTTATATCGAAGGCTCACCCGACGCTTTAGGACAGAATGATCCACTTCAAAGAGAGGAAGATGGTGTTTCTGAAGAACTGCGACTCGAGTCCACAGAGACCTTTACGGTCGTTGGCATTATGAAGCGACCATCCTGGGAACCGATGTGGTCACCTGGTTATACCATAATCAGCTATATTGACAAGAATTTATTAGACTCCTCGGACACTGTCAACGCTGTGGTAACCGTCAAGGACGTAAAAATATCACTATTGAAAAGCGCACATAATTTAGCAGATGATCATAATATTGAAATGGTAACCTTTAACAAAGAATTATTACGATACTATGGAGTGACCACTAATATCAACTTGTTTTTTACATTTTTCTCACTTACAGGCATTATAGTGGCTGTCATCATCATTGGCTCTGTCTCGTTAATATATAATGCATTTGCTATCAGCGTTTCTGAACGATCGCGTCACTTAGGGATGCTTTCCAGTGTTGGAGCAACTAAAAAACAAAAACGTAATTCTGTCTTCTTTGAAGGTGCAGTCATTGGACTAATCAGTGTTCCGACTGGTGTCATCTCCGGTATTGCTGGTATTGGTGTGACCTTTCTGATTCTTAACTCCTTTATCAAAGATGCATTAGGTACGACTGAAAAGCTTCAGGTTGTCATTACACCGCTATCTATTCTAGTATCGTGTATCATTTCCATCGTGACGATTTTCATTTCTACTTATATTCCAGCACGAAAGGCATCGAGGATCTCAGCGATAGATGCCATCCGTCAAACACAGGACATTAAGTTATCCCGAAAGAAAGTAAAAACGTCAAAAATAGTGCGTAAACTTTTTGGATTGGAAGCTGAAATTGGTCTGAAAAATATGAAAAGGAACAGAAAGAGGTACTACGCAACATTATTTTCTCTTATCATCAGTATCATTCTCTTTTTATCTGTCTCGTTTTTTACAGAAATTATTGAAAGATCTGCTAAAATATCACAAGCAGGAGTTAATTATGATATTGCCGTCAACGGTGACATAAAGGAGTTAGAGCGATTAACTGACACGGATCAAGTTACTAGTTACAGTATTCAAAAGAGACTACAGGTCACATCCCTGATAGAAGAGACAAAACTTCCCGAGGAGCTTAAAGATCTGATCAACAAAGATAACATCGAACTTGAAAACGGAAAATATCAATACTACGTAAACTTATACGGCATGGACAACACCAGCTTTCAAACTTATGCCAACAAAGCAGGAGTTGATGGCGATAATTATATAAATACCGAGGAACCAACCGCTATCATCATCGAGCACATATCTTATAAGGATATTGAATCTTCCAAATTTATAGAAACGGTTTCCCTTCATACCGATCCAGGAGAAAAACTGTCACTGCTTTACACAAACTATGCAACAAATAAAACCGTTTCTTTATTGGATATCACTATTGGTTCGTTAACAGACGAAGTACCCATGGGCATCTATGCTTCAGGTTTAGGAGGAATTGACGTAATTGTTCCTTTGGATATCTTTAACAGTGTCGTCGATAATACTGAAGCTGTTAATGAAGTGGACGCCAACTTGTATTTGAATAGTACTGATCCAATAAAAACTCAGGAAATACTTGAAAAGGCGCTACCTTCTTCAATGTCTATCTATAATATTTATCAAGAGCAACAACGTGAAAAACAGCTTATTTTGTTCATGTCTGTCTTTACCTATGGATTTATTGCGTTAATTTCATTGATCTCGATTGCCAATATCTTCAATACGATATCAACCAGTATCACATTAAGAAAGCGCGAATTTGCTATGCTGAAATCGGTAGGGATGACACCTAAAGGGTTTAACAAGATGATCCACTACGAAAGCATATTCTACGGATTAAATTCTCTGATTATTGGCCTGCCAATCAGTTTCTCCATCATGTACCTGCTTTATTTGGCCATGAGAGAAACGTTCGAATATGGATTCACGATGCCCTGGCTGGATATCTTCTTTGTCATCATTGCAATATTCATCATCGTCAGTTCCGCGATGCTCTATTCGGTTTCGAAGATCAGGAAGGAAAACATTATTGAAGGATTGAAGCAGGAGAATATTTAACATATATGGTTTGCACAGATAATGGCAAGGGTTATATAACTTTTTAACTTATAACAAAAAGACTGATACGCATTTTTATGCGTTCAGTCTTTTTTGTTTCCTATTCATTACCTAATACTTCCGTACCGAAGAAGCTTTCGAAATTGTCCTGTGGTTGTTCTCCCACAATCCTTGCAGATTCTTTTCCATCCTCAAAGTGAACAATGGTCGGTGTTGCTTCAATATTGTATACATTCCATTGTTCTTCAAATTCTAATAAATTCATTTTCACTAAATCGACACCATATTCTTCCGCGACTGGAACAACCTCTGGTGTTGTCCTTTGACAATGTACACATGTTGGGCTATAAAAATAAACGGTGACGTCTTCTCCGTTTGCCAATTTATTTGCTAAATCCTCGGGTAATATCTGATTTTGATAAATCTCTTCATCTAATTGATCGATGGTAGCCTGGTCCAGTTCACTTTTGCCATAGGGGGGGTTATCAACACCATCTAATTGCTTAGAATTCTGATAATTGACGATAGCGATTAGTCCTCCGAATATTATTACGAGCACTAGTATAAATATAATCATTTTTTTCATATTAAACTCTCCTCTGCTGAACAATTAAATAAAGATGAAGGCTGAAAATAACAAGAAAAGCAATCAATGCCTGAAACGGAATAGTAATAAAACCCAAAAAATCTACATACGTCGTGTTGCAGGGTATTACTCCACAACTATCGCCACTACTTTGTAAGCTGGGAACTTTTTGAATTAGGTAATGATACGAGGAAACTAAAATTCCTATTCCGCTTAAAATGAGTCCAGGAAATCCAAAACGTATGTCTTTTTTATATAATGCATACCCATATATGACAACAAGCGGGTACATTAAGATCCGTTGATACCAGCATAATTCACATGGTATGTATCTCATGATTTCTGAGTAAAATAAACTCCCCATCATCGCAACCAAGCTCTGGGCCCAAATGATAAAAAATACCGTTTCTCTTTTCTTGTCCATATTATCCCTCTCTCCTCTCCCATTTATTATACATTGACTACTTATAAAAACAAATGAATGATTTGTGAAAAAAAGAAGCAGTTTTAAAAACTGCTTCAACCTACAAATCGATAGTATAATTTTTTGGCTTCCTGGGGATTTTTTGTTCCATGTATTAATGTACGACCATCCTTAAAAACTACGATTCTAAACGGATCGATTTCAAAAGATACAAGATAAGGATTGCTGAAGAAATTAGTTAGATTTAAATCTTTTAAGTGTTCTTTAAATTGAATAAAATGAAAGTTTTTTTGAGTACCTGCTCTTATTTGAACGGTATTGCGGCCACATAAAACAGCCGTTTTGACTTGTGCTTGATATTCCAAATTAGGATACTTAGCTTGAGAACAGGATGGACAGTTTTCATCTTTCAATGTCGCTACCTTCAATTCCATTTGTTGATTTTTCCATAAATCAAAAGCTATCAATTTACCAGATAAGGCATCCTGGTTATCCGTCAACAGCTTGATTACCTCTGTTACTTGATGGGCAACCACCATTTGTACTGCTGGACTTATTATACCGACTGTATCACAGGTAGCACCATCATTTGGAATATGATCCATCAAACATTGCAAACATGGTGTCTCATCCGGTAACACCGTAAAGGTCACACCATAACTCGCCACACAGGCACCATAAACCCAAGGCTTACGATATTTTTGACAAATATCATTAATAATCAGTCTTGTATCGAAATTGTCCGTTGCATCGATAATAACATCTACTTCTTCTGCAATTGAATCTAATTCTTCCACTCCAACGTCGATAACTTTCGCTTCAATTATTGTATGACTATTAATCGCCTGTAATCTATTTTTGGCAGCTATTACTTTTGGTGTTTGGTTTTTGACATCTTCCTCAGAAAATAACTGTTGACGTTGCAGGTTGCTTTCTTCTACGTAATCCCGATCCATTAGGGTGATCTTGCCTACACCTGCTCTTACAAGCATTTCCGAACTACTGGAACCAAGAGCGCCTACTCCAATAATCAATACGTGGCTTTCTTGTATACTCCTCTGACCTGCTTCCCCAATGGGTTCGAACAACATCTGTCTGTGATAACGATTATCCGACAACACTTATTCCATCCTTTGGACTACTCGGTACCGCATATGTTTTTTTATCGATTCTTCCTGCTAAATAACCTAATCGGCCAGCTTCAATAGCTAGCTTCATCGCTTCTGCCATCTGGACTGGATCTTTTGCTCCAGATACCGCTGTGTTTAATAATACACCATCCGCCCCCCAGCTCCATCGCATATGCAGCGTCTTTCGGAGAACCAATCCCTGCATCAACAATAACAGGCACTTGCGCTTGTTCAATAATAAATTTCAGGTTTAGTGGGTTAATAATTCCCTGACCGGATCCTATCGGAGAAGCGCCTGGCATAATGGCATGTGCACCTAATTCTTCTAATTTTCTTGCAAGCACCACATCATCTGATGTATACGGCAAAACGGTAAAGCCTTCTGCTAATAATATTTCTGTTGCTTTTAAAGTTTCGACTGGATCAGGCAACAGTGTTTTAGAACAACCAATTATCTCTACCTTTACCATGTCACAAAGACCTGAGGCATGCGCTAACTTAGCAATTCTAACAGCTTCCTCTGCATTTTTAGCTCCTGCTGTATTCGGTAAAAAGTGATATTTATTTAGATCTATTTTTTCTAAAAAGTCGGGTTGTTCTGCATCGAAAATATTCATACGTCTTACGGCAAACGTAAGCACTTCCGTTCCCGAGCGATCTACCGCTTTTTTCTGGATATCATAATTTGGATATTTTCCAGTGCCTAAAAATAAACGTGATTGAAATTTTTTATCCCCTATCGTTAACATGATTCATCCTCCTCCAACAAAATGGACAATTTCAAATTGGTCACCGTCTGATACCTGTGACTCTCTGTGCTGATCTTTTTTCAAAATTATATGATTATGTTCGATAATGAGAGATTTCTTCTCTAAATTTAAATGGTGCAACAACTCCTCCACTGTTTGTATTGGTTGTTTCAGCTGCACACCTTCCCCATTCACCCTAATTTTCATACTTATCGCTCCTAACCAGAAATTTGATAGGTTCTGCTTAACGAAAATGCTTCCACATAATTAGGCTCAACTGTTTTTCCTTCAATAAGATCTGCCATAAATATGGACGTATTTGGTGCTAATAAAATACCATTGCGATAATGACCTGTAGCGATAAAAAGTCCAGATATGGCTGACGATTCTCCTAAATATGGATAACCATCACCGGATAATGGTCTTACTCCCGCCCATATCTTTTCTATTGAAGCCTCGCTTATGTTAGGTAATACCTTCTTCGCACTGTTCAGTAAATATAATATACTTTCTACATTCACTTGCTTGTCGGACTGATACGGCTTGGAAGTTGCCCCCCCAATAATGATTCTGTTTCCCTGCTTAGGAACGAGGTAGCACGATTCGGTAAATATAGTCGATTGAATCAGTGGTTTTTCAGTTATAACCGAGATACATTCTCCTTTTACAGGTATTACTTTTAAAGATGGTAGGTATTTTTCAAAGGCTGAACACCTAAATCCACAAGCTATAATCACTTGCTCCGCATTGAAACATTGATTACTGGTTTTAACTCCCATTACTTTATTGTTCATTATCACTAATTGCTGTACTTCAGTTTGTTCGATTATTTTAGCACCATAGTGTTCCGCAGCCTTTGCGAATGCCTTGGTTAAGTGTGGTGCAGATACTTGTCCTTCATTCGGACACTCAAGCGCCTGATAGAAGTCCTTCGCAATTTCCTTTTCACCCATCTCCTGTGGCGACACGATATGCGCTTCCACTCCATTTTGATGTTGAAATACTTGAATAGCCTTTAATTGATCTTTTTCTTCTTCCCGGTAGATAAGCTTGAAGGCTCCTTTTTCCTCGAATTGAATATCTATACCACTTTCACTGTATAAATCGATCGCCAATTTCGGATACAGGGAACGGCTTTCTTTTGCAAATTGAAACATTGGCGAATCTTCTTTGAACTCCACCTGGACACCTAACATTCCAGCTGCAGCACTGGAAGCTTCGGCACCAATTTCCTTTGCCTCCAGCAATAATACTTGATACCCTCTTTTGCTTAATTGATAGGCAATAGAGACCCCGATTATGCCGCCACCTACAATGATTTGATCAAATTGATTAGACAACTCCTCCCTCCTTCCAATCATTGAACACATCACGGTAGCTTTTTAAAGCTTCCGACGAATCTTTCGCATTCCAAATACCTGACATGATCGCAATCCCACTAGCTCCCGCCTCTAATACAGCTCGAGTCCTTTGGGGGGGTGTGATTCCACCGATTGCAATTGTCGGAAGCGAGACGGATTGTGTGATCTTCTGTAAGGAATTAAGACCTCGGGAGGGTAAGCCTATCTTAGATAAACTAGCGAAAACATGGCCAAAGATAAGAAAGGTTGCTCCTTCTTTTTCCGCTTGAATCGCTTCTTCTAATGAATGTACGGATTTTCCAATAGTAAGCTTGGGAAATGAATTTTTGACAGCTTTGACGGATAAACTATGATAAGCAAGTTGAACACCATGGCAATGATTCAAAACAGCAAGGTCGACTCTATCATTAATAATTAGTTTCTTCTTCGACACTTCATTTTCTTTCAAAAAAGACAGGATCGATTGTAATTCTTGAGCAGTTTTGTTTTTTTCGCGAATATGAATATAATCTAGCTCTGATTGCAAGAAAGGTATCTTTTTCAACTCTTCTGTCGTCAATCTTCCATTGGTAATAAGATGTATTCCTTCCATTCCATCTATCTCTCCTTACATTTTAAGGGAAGCAAAAATGCCACTCATCCAACATGGACAAGTGGCATTGATAAAAAGCAAGATAATTCGCCTTCACACCACTTCCCTCCGCTAGTATTAACCAGTTCAGGTTCAAAGGGTCCGAATGATTCGTCTCAGCTATTTAAAGCTCCCCTAGTGTTCTATCATATTTAGTTTACAGGAAAAGAATAACATACTATCAGGAACTAGCCAATAGTAAAAAAAAATATTTTAATGTTTATTTTTTATGAATAAGGGTAGACATATAATGGAAACACTATACCGAAAGGATGTTGTAGAAATGGCACAAGATCAAAAAAAATTACAAGAATTACTTGATGGATTAAACGTTGACTTAGCTAATGAATATGCAGCAACAATCATGTATACGTATAATGCATCGGTTGTTTCTGGTTTATATCGCTCTCTTTTAAAACCCTTCTTTGAAGATGAAATAACCGATGAAATCGGACATGCATTATATCTATCCGATAAAATTAAAACATTAGGTGGCACACCAACCACGACACCAGCGAAAGTAGAACAATTAACAGATGTAAAAGAAATGTTACAGACATCATTTAAAGCTGAAAAAGAAACGATTGATCGCTACGAAACAAGAAAACAACAAGCAGCTGAATTAGGACTTACCGAACTTGTTGTTCAGCTTGAAGATATGATAGCAGATGAAACGAAACATAAAGAAGAATTACAACGATTATTGACAGACGATAGCTTTCAATAAAACGTGATTTTTAAGTAAGATAGTGTCAATAAATATACTAACCCCCCCTCCCCCCCTTATAAATAGATAAAACAGCTTCCGATAAATTGGAAGCTGTTTTTGTTTTGGTCGGGAAAATATTCAGTCTGTGATATAATGAAAAGAAATTATTTAGGGGTGATCCAAATGCAAGCTAAATTATTCGAAGAAATTGACAGTCTATATGACGAAATGGTGGAGATGCGTCGCTACTTACATCAATATCCGGAACTTTCCTTTCATGAAGTTAAAACTGCTGAATTTATACAAGAACAATATAAATTATTAGATATCCCTTTTCAAGCCAATGTCGGAGGTAATGGGGTTGTCGCAACATTACAAGGTGCGAAACCAGGTAAAACGGTAGCATTAAGAGCTGATTTTGATGGACTACCGATTCAGGATGAGAAGGATGTCGCATATAAATCCCTTAATGATGGCGTGATGCATGCCTGTGCCCATGATGGTCATACTACGACATTACTTGCAGTTGCCAAGGTCTTAAAAAAATATCAGCATGATTTAGCTGGATCTGTTGTCTTTATTCACCAGCATGCGGAGGAAGTTGCTCCAGGTGGTGCGAAACCAATGATTAAAGATGGCGTATTGGAGAATGTCGATGTAGTATATGGTACCCATCTATGGACAAACACTCCATATGGCTTGGTCCAAACTGCACCAGGTAATTTCATGGCTGCTGCCGATAAATTCACAATTATGATTCAAGGAAAAGGTGGGCATGGTGGCATCCCGCACCAAACCAAAGATCCAATTGTGATCGGCTCACAACTGGTGACAAACTTACAGCAGATTATCAGCAGAAAAATTGATCCAATAGAAACGGCTGTGCTTTCCATTGGCTCCTTCCATGCCGGCAACGCCTATAATGTCATACCTGATACCGCTACAATTGAAGGGACAGTGCGGACATTTAATGAAAACATTCAGCAATTTATTATCGATGAGATGACAAGAATCATTAAAGGAACCGCGATCTCATATGATGTTGATTACCATTTTGACTATGCAAAAGGATATCAGCCTTTAGTAAACCATCCTGAACATGCTGAGCGAATTATTAAAGCTGCCTCTTCTGTGGATGGTGTTAAAAAAGCAGAAATGATCCAACCAAGTATGACGGGAGAAGATTTTGCCTATTATGTACAGGAGAAGCCTGGTGCCTTTTTCTTCACAGGTGCTCAAATTGAAAATGGTTTTGTTCCCCCCCATCATCATCCATTATTCGATTTTGATGAACGCGCCATGAAAATTGCTGCAAAAACGTTAATAACTGCAACTTTAAATATAAACAATTAACATGAAAGCGTGGTTTCTATCATGTAGAAACCACGCTTTTTACTGAATGAAAGACAATTTTTCTCGTTTTACTCATTTTTTGTGCTTCATCTGCCTAATGAAGGACACTTTATTATTATCACAGCTTATTTTGTTCTTTATATTAAGTCATCACTTAAACAGCCAGCTTTTTATTAAGATAAGCAGGAATGAAAATCATCACAAAAAACAAACTGCTAATACCCATTAATATACCAATCATCAGCTCTTCAATCACAAACAGAAACAGCGTAAATATTATCGCAACAACTGCAATTAATTGTTTCATCCATTTCATAAAAGCTTGCTTTCTGACTTTTTCTACGATTGGATATAAATCTAACCAGACGATTGTGGTATGATGTTTCCATAATGGGATCAATTGCAGGAAAATCATATAGATAAATAACAATGCGAAGATAAGCTTTAACCACTGATTAGGTACAAAATATATCAGCAATCCTCCTATAATGATCAATCTAAAATAAATACCTAAATATTCTCCACTTCTTACAGTTGTTAAACGATACAGATATGGATAGGCATGATCTTGATTAAAAGGGATTCCTTTTGTTAATAAGCGTGCCAACCAATGTCTTTTCTTCACCGGTATTTCTAAGTGTGGTACTTCGGTGAACATGTTCGCTAAACGGTAAAAGGAGCGCATCCGCATATAATCACTCTCAATCAGCAAGTCCCAATTTAACGCCTTTTGTTTAGTAGCTATTCGGTAATTCGTCGCAAAAAGAACAATCAGCAAAAGGCTTACAGTAGCTAAGAAAATCATCTCTTGACCAATAAAAAAATAAATAAGCGTAACAATTAAAGCAAAACGAACGCCTTTATCCAACAAACGTGTAGAACTATCCCTGACGCGGAGCATCCACCAGTTTGCTACCAGACTCCATGCCTTGATAATGATTAATATGATAAACAATAACCCATATGCAGGTGTTTCCTGATTAGCAAATGCTGCTGCGTATAGAGGAGCTACTGCGACAATCGCTAAGATAAACAAATAAATTTGTGCAACGTAGCTATATACTAAAGTACGAATAAAATAGCCTTGTAACAGATGCTCAGCAGGTATTAAAAAAACGATATCCGCCTTTTTTAACATTGTTTGGATCGGACTATGTGTCGTTACTACGCCTAATACCAACGAAATAACCCATGCTGACGGAAAATAACTTGGAATATCTTCCAAAAACTGCTGATAATAAACAGACATTGCTGACACGATGAATACCATTGCAATAACGATATGTCCAGTTACAATATAGCGTAAATAGCGATTTAATTCTTTTAAGTGGCCAACTAACCGATCCTTAAACAAATTATGAGCATTAAGCATATTGATCGGCTTCTTTCGTCAACTGGATATATAAATCATCCAACGTTGCCTGTGGACGATCAAAGGCCTTTCTTAATTCCTCTAATGTGCCTTGTGCTCTAATCTCACCATCATGTAAAATGACAAAACGATCACAATAACGCTCCGCTGTCGCTAAAATATGAGTGGACATCAATACGCCAGCACCTTGCTCCTTCATCTGATTCATCAATTGTAAATAAGACTGAATACCAAGAGGATCTAACCGACAAATGGTTCATCGACAATATATAAGTCAGGCTCCACTAAGAAGGCACACATAATCATCACCTTCTGTCTCATTCCTTTCGAAAAATGAATAGGAAACCACTTCATCTTGTTTTCCAGTCTGAACTCCTTTAATAATGGATGTACGCGTGCCTGAAAATCATTTTCTGATATTTGATATGCCATTGCTGTTAAACGCAAATGTTCCTCTAATGTTAATTCATCATATAACACAGGCATTTCTGGAATATAAGAGAAATAGTGTCGATAGTTTTCAGGAGATTGCTGAAACGATTTACCTTTAATTGAAACTTCACCATTCTTCGCTTGCATCAGTCCAATTACATGTTTAATTGTGGTACTTTTCCCGGCTCCATTTAATCCAATTAACCCTACAATTTCTTTTGGTTTGACGTCAAAGGATATACCATGGAGCACATTCTTATGCGTATAACCACCTTCTAAATTTTTAATATGTAATAAAGGTTCCATCTACTAACGTCCCTTCTTTATAGAACTAATCCAAAAGTTATTACTTAATATTATCGATTATACCAAATTTTCTTTGTATAAAGAAAATGTTATTGAACAAACTATATCATGAAGGGGGCAAGGTCGCAATAAAAAAGCTTGGATTTAAGCTGGCGTGAGCCTTTGCATGTACGCAGTAAAGAGAAGTATTTTAACTGCCACTTAAGTAGTACCAATCCTTTCAAATGTTTTGTATACAATGGTTGAATAAATCGATCATCAATTGTTTTATTTGTTGTTATCACGACCTTTTTCTCACAAGAATCTTCCCCGTTTCTTGAGATGAAGGAAAACCTTGTCCCTTCAAGCAGGCAGTGTTGTAGAACGAGTTATCGTTTTACAGCACTTCTGCTATTTTTTATGTGTAGCATTTTAAAGCTGACTTAAAATAATGTATAATATAATTAATAAATTATTTCAAAGGAGCGATACATATGACCACCAATTCAGATTGTATCTTTTGCAAAATAAAAAATGGAGAAATACCCTCTGCAATAGTATATGAAGATGATGATGTGTATGCCTTTCTTGATCTCAGTCAGGTTACTAAAGGTCATACACTAGTTATCCCTAAACAGCACACGAAAAACATTTACGAAACAGACGAGACAATTGCCTCAAAGCTCTTCGCTCGTGTCCCTAAAATTGCAAACGCAATAAAAGAAACATTTCAGCCAATTGGTATTAATATACTTAGTAATAACGAAGAAGCCGCTGGACAATCGGTTTTTCATTTACACCTTCATCTAATTCCAAGATATGATCAAGAAGATGGATTTCGTGCAAAATGGGAAACACACGAAGATCAATATGATTTAGCAGAAGTTGCATCGGCAATCAAAAATAATATATAATTTAATAAAAAATGGGTTTGATTGTCGTAAAAAAAGAGAATGGTATATATATGAAAGGAGTGTTCGGAATGATCAACAGTAAATCATTATTAATCGGTTTGCTTGCAGGGGGGGAGCCGTAAGCGCTGTTGCCACCCTATTAAGCACACCGAAGGCAGGTAAGGAATTAAGAACAGATGTCAAAACAAAAAGTAATGAAGCCGTTCGCTATGTAAGCAATCTTAGAACTGAAGGTGTAGATCTTAAAGAACAAATCACTAAAACATCCAAGGAAGGTGCAGCGTTAATAAAAGAACTTTCAACCGATATTAAAGAATCAATCGAATCTTGGAAAAAAACCGTAGAACCCCCCATCAAAAGAATATTCAGAAATACCTGACGCAAATTGAAGAAAGTTTAAAAGAATTAGAAGAAAAAACAAAGTCACAAACGGATCAATAATAAAGCAAAAAGAGTTGGCAAATGTCAGCTCTTTTTTTAATTGATCAAAACAAAATAATCATTAATCAATAGTGCAATCGCTTACTTAATTTATTTACCGAATACCTATTGATTTTTATTGCAAAACATACTATAGTCATGAAGTGTTACTTTGAAACACTCACTTTATAATAAGGGGTGATCCTTTGAACTGTTGGGATTCCATAAACATTAACAAACAACTTGGCCATTATCGCAGTATAATTCTTTCTTTCTTATTTGGACTGTTATCATTTATTTTATTGTATTTACCATTCTCATTAATACATAAAGAGATCATGGTAAAGGATCATGGATTAATTCCGCTGACAATAGGATTAGCGATTTTGCCATTAATGCATAAAATCATACGAATTATACCTTTAAAATGTTTAAATAAAAATATTAAATTAAAATGGAAATGGGAAAAGAAAATATTCCCTAATTTTAACTTGTGTGAACATTCCCATACAACAAAACCTGTTCTATTAATTGCATTATTATTACCAACGATTGTCATCACCATTCCGTGTGTTATAGGAAGTTTTTTCTTAGCTGCCTATTATCCTTACTTTTTATTAGGAGGGGCAATTAATCTAAGCTTATCCTTTATTGACTTTCTCTACATTCGTCAGCTTTGGAAGGCACCTAAAAAATGTGTCATATCCAACGATGAAAAGGGATATGATATTCTGATTTCCCGATAGAGGCTGGGAAAAAAGCAACGT
>NZ_BAVS01000013.1 GCF_000521485.1 Gracilibacillus boraciitolerans JCM 21714
ATGATCATCAATGGCGACATCCGCTAAACCAATCTCTTTAAGTTCAGCTGCCAAAGCATTTACCAGCTCCCATTGACCTTGTGTGGAAGGACAATCAGGATTATTTTCATCTGATTGTGTATTAATTGTTACATAGTTAGTTAGTCTATCGATTAGTTTCTGTTTCATTCCTTTTTCGACTCCTCTAATTTTTCTGTGATATGGTTAAACCATGTGGCCCATTCCTTAAGTCCACCTATCATTTTATACTGCTCAATCGATGAGGGTAACGACTTTATTGCATTACCGCCAATAACAAAGTGAGGAGAATGAGGGCATTGCCTCTGTATATCATGTATCACATTCTCAAGATGAACAGCGTGTTTGGTCATTGTAATAGATAAACAGACTAATTTTGCTTCATTTTCATTTATGATTTGAATCAGACTGTCATTCGGGGTATTTTCTCCAACGAACAACACGTTTAATCCGCGACGTTTAAGAAATAACGAAAATAATAATAATCCTATATTGTGTAATTCCTCAGGCGGACATAATGCCACGACTTTAGACGCGGTCTGACTCTCAAGCTTTATTTTATGAAAATACTCATTTATGATACGTAACAAATAGTGACTGATAAAGTGTTCCTGAGCAACGTGCAGTGTACCTTGTTTCCAATAATTTCCAACATTATGAAGGATCGGAACAAAAATATAATGAAATATTAATTCATAGTCAAAGTTTCGCAACAGTTGATCAATATGTGTGGTAGCACGGTCTGTATTATATTCTTTTAAGGCATTAAAAATTATTGTTACATCTTCATGGAACTGCTCGTGATCCAGAGCATCGATATCAGGAAAAAGATTTTGCTTCTTTTCTTTTAAAAGTCGCATGGCTTCTTTGACTGAGATTTTTTTTGCTTCTCTTTCTTTAATGACCCATAATAAATCTTCAATATTTTCTTCTGTATAAATTCTGGTACCACCCTCTGTCCGCTCTGGTTTAATCACCTCATAGCGATTTTCCCATGCGCGTAATGTAATTGGGCCTATGCCAGTCAGTTCAGCTACCTTTTTAATACCGTACATGCACGTATCCTCCTTGATTGCCTTCCTAGTTTATCACACACAAACATTTCAATAAAAAGATATTATTTGTAAATCAAAACAAAAACATATGCAATAGTTATACAAACAATTTATAATAAAAGCATCGATAAATCACTATAAAGAGGTGTACAAAGATGACAGACTCGATTCATCAACGTAAAAGTGAACATATAGAACTTAGTCTGACAGAAGGAGCATTGGGTGAGAATATTACCAATGGGTTTGATAGCTATCATTTTAGACATAATGCACTTCCGGAAATAGATTTTAATGATATTGATCTCACTGCTACCTTTTTTGGACAGACTTTATCGGCTCCTTTTTTAATAAGCTCGATGACAGGTGGAGCGGAGATGGCAGAAACGATTAATCGCAATTTAGCGATTGCCGCAGAGCAACAAGGTTGGATTTTTGCCTTGGGATCTACCGAGTGATGCTGGAAAGCGAAAAGTACCGAAAATCATTTCAAGTGAGACCCTATGCACCACACATACCTATTATTGCTAACCTGGGTGCTGTACAACTTAATTATGGTGTAACGTTAGATCAGGTGAAGCAGATAATGGAATGGACAGATGCCAATGCGCTTGTTTTACATTTGAATACGATTCAAGAAGTTATTCAATCTGGGGGAGACACGAATTTTAGTGATTTATTGTCGAAAATCGAACGCTTAATTCGTGAATTGTCGATTCCGGTTGGAGTGAAAGAAGTGGGCTTTGGTATTGATGGACAGACGGCTAAATCATTGACAGATATTGGCTCTTCTTTTATTGATGTGGCAGGTGCTGGTGGGACGTCATGGAGCCAGGTGGAAAAACTGCGTTCGAAGGAAAAGATAAAAAAACAAGCGGCAGAGGCAATGGCTACCTGGGGCAATCCCACGGCAGTTTGTTTAACGGAGCTATCCACAACAATTCCAAACCAGACAGTGATTGCAAGTGGTGGCATTCGTAATGGTTTACATGCAGCTAAGGCGCTAGCGCTTGGTGCTGATTATGCAGGTTTTGCGCGTTCTATTCTAAAAGAAGCCATTCAGTCAGAGGAAAATGTGATAGAATGGATGCAGGTTCGTGAGTTAGAATTGCGAATGGTGATGTTCGGTATTGGAGCCCAAAATCTTCATGCCTTGCGAACAACAGATAGACTGATTGAAAGCTAGAGGTGTTTGAATTGGCGGAACAGGAAATATTTGATCTAACGATTATAGGTGGCGGAACAACAGGTTTATTTGCTGCTTATTATGGCACCATGCGTAAAATGAAAGTAAAAGTTATCGAATCCCAAGCTCAATTTGGCGGAAAAGTAATGCAGTTTTTCCCAGAGAAATTAATCTATGATATTGGTGGATTCCCTGCTGTTTTTGGTGAGACTTTAGTGAAACAAATGATTGAACAAGCAAACCGTCATCAACCAGTGATGATAAATAATGAATGGATCGAATCGATCGAACAATCGGGAGATCTTTTTATTTTAATCGCAGCTAATGGGGCGAAGCACTTTACGAAAACAATCTTGCTTGCAACAGGATCAGGCACCTTTCATACGAAGAGAACAAACGAATGGCAGTCATTGCCGTTTCCAGAATTCAGGAAACAAGTAGCTACTAATCTTATGGACCGAGACAAATATGAGGATAAAAATGTAATTATTGTTTCCGATAATAAAACAGGTGTTGGATGGGCGTTATATTTGAAAGATAAAGCAACTTCCGTCATAGTTATTAACTCTTCTAATCAGTTTCACCATGTGAAAGAAGCGGATTTAGAGCAATTACTAGAAAGTAATGTCCAGGTTTATTTCAACAGCGAATTAACTGATCTCGATGTAGACGATCAACAATTAAAGGCTGTTAACATTACGACAGAGAATAAAATAAATCTTCGATTGAAAGCAGAAGAGATGCTTACCTTTCACGGTTTGGAACTTCAGGCCACTCCATTAAATCAGTGGGGGGGGATAGAGACTTCGATTGGCAGGATTGTGTAGAAGGTAACATGGCAACAAATGTGCCAGGTATATTTGCTGCCGGTGATATCGTTCAATATGAAGGGAAAACCAACCTAATTGCATCTGGTTATACCGAAGCGATTACAGCAGTCAACAAAGCTCATAAATTTATTGATCCTAAAGTAACAGAACAATTATATAGTACAGTCCTTTACCGTTAATTTTTAGGATCAATCGGTCACATCTTCTGGTCGTTTGCCCCCCCACTTTAATTCGGTAATACTTAAACCGAAATCCATTTGTAAATGGGGATAATCGCTAAAGCGAGTAAAGTCTCCACCCCCCCAGGAAAATCCAAGTAATTTGGCAATTTCGACAACTTCCATCCAATCACTTTGTCCATTTTGATTCCCATCGTATTCTAAATCCCATATCACATTATTTTGACTAGGCTGTAAGGCAAAGTCAATTGCAAGGCCATAATTATGATAGGATTCTCCTCCTTTGGCATAGGTTACAATGTTTCCGTCTGTTTCACGCCCTTTTTTGTAGATAGCGTTTTGTTCATCGACAGATCGAAAGCCATCTGTAATAATAATGGATATTCCTTGTTGATTAGCCTGATGAATTAATAGTTCACGAGCATCTTCGACAAGTGGATGCAGGGATGTTGGATTTGGTCAATTACTGTATTTTTGATATTGAAAAAATAGATAGCTAACTAAGACTAGTAACAAAATTATTATAATTGCGCGTAATTTCATGCTTTTCCCCCCCTTTATTTTGTAATGCGAATCATTCCGTATTTGCTAAATATATGATACTATATCATTATTGAGAAGTAACATGAGGCATTTCTCGATCACAAATTTTTAGAAAATTATAAATATAAGGAATTCTAGCTGTCATGCTGGAAAATATAGTTGGGAGGCAAAATGGAATGGGGAAAGACTTACGTATCAAAAGTAATGTGTTTGACGATGCAAAACGTGCTCCAAACCGTGCGATGTTGCGTGCAGTAGGGGGGGTAACAGATGAAGATTTCAAAAAACCGATGATTGGAATCGCAAGCACATGGAGTGAAGTTACACCATGTAATATTCACTTAGATGATTTAGCGCTTCAAGCAAAACAAGGGGGGGCACGTGAAGCTGGCGGTGTGCCAATGATCTTTAATACGATTACTGTTTCTGATGGTATTTCAATGGGAACTGCAGGTATGCGCTATTCACTTCCAAGTCGTGATGTGATTGCGGATTCTATTGAAACAGTAATAGGTGCAGAGAATTTAGATGCCTATGTTGCGATTGGTGGTTGTGATAAAAATATTCCAGGTTGTTTAATCTCGATTGCACGCTCAGATGTACCAGCAGTATTTGTATATGGTGGTACCATTGCGCCGGGTTACCGAAATGGTCAAAAACTAGATATCGTATCTGTTTTTGAAGGTGTTGGCAAACATAACAACGGAGATATTGACGATGAAGAATTAAGAGGTATTGAATGTAATGCATGTCCAGGTGCTGGTTCATGTGGTGGTATGTACACTGCAAATACAATGGCAACAGCTGTTGAAGCACTTGGTATGAGTTTACCCGGGAGTTCTTCTAATCCAGCTGAATCACCTGAAAAATGGGAAGATTGCAAGAAAGCAGGCGAAGCAGTTTATCATTTATTAGAAGAAGATATCTATCCAAAAGATATATTAACAAAAAAAGCATTTGAAAATGCAATTACAGTTATTATGGCATTAGGTGGTTCTACCAATGCGGTATTGCACTTATTAGCAATTGCTAATGCAGCTGAAGTGGATTTAACAGTGGATGACTTTAATCGTATCCAGGCAAAAGTGCCACACTTAGCAGACTTAAAACCAAGTGGTAAATATGTAATGGAAGACCTGCATAAAATTGGTGGGGGTTCCAGCCGTTATGCGTCTCTTATTAGATAATGGATTCTTACATAGTGATTGTCTGACCGTAACTGGTAAAACACTTGCTGAAAATTATGCAGATGCACCGGTTCTTTCTGATGATCAAGATATCATTCATCCATTAAGTAACCCATACCGTGCAGACGGTCCATTGATCATATTGAAAGGTAACCTTTCTCCAACAGGTGCGGTTGCGAAGGTATCAGGAGTGAAAGTAAAACGTCACACTGGACCAGTTCGAGTTTTCAATAACGAGGATGAAGCAACCAATGCCGTAATGAATAATGAAATCAATGAAGGTGATGTGCTTGTTATTCGTTATGTAGGACCTAAGGGTGGACCGGGAATGCCAGAAATGCTTTCCATTTCAGCTATCCTGGTTGGTAAAGGTCTTGGTCAATCTGTTGCATTATTAACGGATGGTCGTTTCTCAGGTGGAACCCATGGTCTTGTAGTAGGTCATATTTCACCAGAAGCACAATCCGGAGGTCCGATTGCTTTTCTAGAAGAAGGCGATATGGTTACAATTGATTCGGAGCAAAAAGAACTTTCCATGGATGTTTCTGAGGAAGAATTAGCAAAACGTCGTGCCAAATGGCAGGCTCCAGAACTTTATAAACGAGGTATTTTAGGGAAATACGCACATAATGTATCATGTGCTTCACAAGGCGCTGTAACAGATTATATTAATCGCAATGATCAATAAAATAAAAGAGATGTCCTTTCTAAAAGGGGGCATCTCTTTTTATGTAAAATCACTGTTTGTTACCAAATCCTTTTCTTCACGAGAATTCAGCATTGCTTGACGGGAAATCCCTTCCACTTCACGGGAAAAGTTACTCTCTTAACTGGAAAAATGGATAATTCCCGTGAAGCAATCAATAATTCCCGCCAACAGCACAACATTTCCCATGAATAAAGTAAGTATATCAGCTATGAACGAAAAAAATTCATCACGATTCTTTTAGTATTGAATAATACTTGAAACAGGGAAATCCTCAAGATTAACATCAAGCGGTTCTCCTAATATATGTTTTGCTAATTCCTTCCCGATAAAAGGACCAGTGGTTAGACCGGAGGAGCCTAGTCCATTTGCTGTATATATTCCTGGATGGTGCGGCAGTTCACCGAATACCGGCAAAAAGTTAGGTGCTACAGGACGAAAACCAACTTCTACCTTTAACAGCTTGCTTTGAGCAAGGGAAGGAGCAATGGTAAAGGTGTCCGTAAATATTTGATGAATTCCCCCAGGTGTTACATCTGTATTAAATCCCGCATCATCTTCATGGGTGGTGCCCACAGAGAGGACCCCCCCTTCTTCAAAAGGTACCATGTAATGAGAACCAGGTGGCATGATTACTGGCCATTCTCCAGTCTCATCATCGATTTTTAATGTGGCAATCTGTGCTTTTTGAGGTTTTACCTGCCCTTGAATTCCTAACGGTTTTACCAGGTCTGTAAACCAGGCACCTGCTGTTAGTACGATCTTATCTGCCTGAATTTGCTCTCCATTCACAGAAATAATATCGTCGATAAAACATGCTTCGCCGGTGAGAAAAGTTACTCCATTTTTTCCGCAAGCCGTTAATAAGGCTTGTCGGAGCTTTTCTCCGTGTACTCTCGCTCCACCGCTCACATATAAGGAAAAATAGCCATCTGCTACCAAGGGGAATTTCTCTTGTGTTTCCGTGGTGTTTAACCAATGAATGTCTCCAATTTCTGGCGCAGTTTTTTTTCTTTTTCTGACTATTTCTAATATGTTATTTAATCGTTTTTCATCATCTTTTACAATAAGGGTTCCTACTTGCTTATAACCTGTGTCTTTAATGCCAAGTTGCTCTAATTCCTGAATTAATTGGGGGGGGTAATACTTTGCGCTTTTTGACGCCAGGGAATACCATGCCTTATTTCGACGTTGAGAAACCCACGCAGATGATTCCAGCAGCTGCACTTGTTGCTCTGCCGTCAAAATTGCCATCAATTAATAATACTTCATGGTTTGACTTAGATAGTTGATAGGCAACAGAGACCCCCCCAACTATCCCTGCACCAACGATAATAATTTTACTCATATAGCTCACTCTTTTCACACATAATCTAATGGTAGTTTGCAATAGACGTCAGAGAATAGCAAGCAATCCCAATTATTTCAAAGTATTATTTTATGTAGAATCGATACCTAAATGAAGCAAGATGTGCTATAATTATTCATAAAAGTTTGAAAATTTTAAAAACATAGATAATGGGGGGGAATAGGGGGGGAATGAAGAAAAATATATTTTTCTTATTTGTGATGGCCTTCTTCAGTATGCTTGTTTTAGCAGCATGTGGAACAAGTGAGGAAAGTGAAGGTACAAATGGTTCATCAAGTGACGCGGGTACAGAAGAAACAGCCGAAGAAACTGAAAGTGAACAAGAAGAAGCATCAACGGAAGATGAAGTATATCAGATTGGTGCGACTCAAATAGTGGAGCATCCATCTCTAGATGCAGCATTTGAGGGTTTTAAACAAGCTATAGCAGATGCGGGTCTAGAAGCAGAGTATGATTTTCAATCCGCTCAAAATGATCCAAATAATGCAAGTACAATTGCTAATAACTTTGTAGCGGATGGAGTTGATTTAATTTTTGCTAACTCTACTCCAAGTGCACAAAGTGCCTTAAATGCAACAAGTGATATTCCTATCCTTTTCACTTCTGTAACAGATGCAGTCGAAGCTGGACTGGTGGAAGCAATGGATCAACCAGGAGACAATATTACTGGTGTGTTAGATATGCATCCTGATTCTATAGCAAATACAATTAAATTTATTGATACTTATTTTGAAGGATCGACAATCGGGCTGGTTTACAGTGCTGGTGAAGCAAACTCAGTCGCACAAATTGAAGCAGTAAATGCAGCGGTGGAAGGAACTAGCCTTTCAACGGTTGAGGCAACAGTAGGAAATTCCTCTGAAGTACAATCTGCAACTAATTCGTTAGTGGGAGAAGCAGATGTATTTTATATCATTACAGATAATACAGTCGTTTCTGCACTTGAAGCTGTAATAGCTATAGCAGAAGAACAGGATATTCCAATGATTGTTGGTGAACCAGATTCAGTAGCACGTGGCGGTTTTGCTACATTTGGAATCGATTATCATACCATCGGTTACCGTACTGGTGAAATGGCTGTTGAAGTTTTAACAGGAGAAAAAACAACAGCAGATATTCCAGTAGAAGTGCCACCAAACATGCAGTTATTTATCAATAAGGAAGCTGCAGAGGCACAGGGTGTCGAATGGCATGAAGACTGGGATAAAGATGCAGAATTATTAGAACCAGCTCAAGAGTAATAAATAGTTCAGGAAAGCCTCGACATTTATCATTATGGTGGGTGTCGGGGGGGTTTTCTCAGAATTGATGTGCAGAAGGAAAGGAAGTTTATCATGGGTTTAGATAGTATTTTTATCTCTTTATTTGGAGCAGTGGAATCAGGCATCATTTATGCATTAATGGCGTTAGGCGTTTATCTTTCATTTCGTATTTTAGATTTCCCTGATTTAACGGTGGATGGTAGCTTTGTTACTGGTGGAGCAGTTGCAGCTATCTCTATTGTGAATGGAGTACCACCAGTATTAGCAACATTTTATGCTGTTTTAGCTGGTTTTGCCGCTGGTGTGATTACTGGAATTTTGAATACGAAAGGAAAGATTAATCCACTATTATCAGGTATTCTAATGATGATTGCCCTTTATTCAATCAATCTTCGCATTATGGATAAGCCAAATATTGCATTACTTAATGAACCGACGATGTTTAATCAAATTGAAGGATTTTGGGCAACATTGGGAATCAATAATTTTTTAAATGGGATAATAGCTACTTTAGGAATTGAACGGATGCCTGGAACATGGGCGGTCCTTATCATAATGATCGTTATTACGTTAGTGGTAAAATTCATTACCGATTATTTTCTGAAAACAGAAGTTGGATTAGCCTTACGGGCTACTGGTGATAATGAGAAAATGATCCGTAGCTTCTCTGCAAATACGGCTATTTTGACGATAGTTGGTTTAGGCATATCTAATGCTCTCGTAGCATTATCAGGTGCATTAATTGCACAACACGGTGGATTTATCGATGTCAACATGGGTATAGGGATGATTGTAATTGGTTTAGCATCTGTTATTATCGGAGAAGCATTATTCGGCACCAAAACGATTGCCCGGACAACACTGGCTGTCATTGGTGGCGCGATTGTGTATCGGATTGTTTTGACGTTTGCGTTGAAATTTAAATATTTAGAAACGGGTGATGCGAAATTAATTACAGCTGTAATTGTAATTCTTGCTCTCGTCACACCAAAAATTATCGCCACGCAAAAAGAGGCAAGCAGTAAACGAAAAAAACGAGCAATGCTTGCTAAAGCAGAGGGGGGTTAACAATGCTTAATATGAAAAGTATCTCGATCACATTTAATGAAGGGACATTGGACGAGAAAAGAGCATTGCAGAATGTTAGCCTTGATATGAAAAAGGGTGATTTTGTTACAGTAATCGGTAGTAATGGTGCTGGTAAATCAACTTTAATGAATATGATTTCTGGTTCGATAAAGCCCGATGTTGGGACAGTAGAGATTAATGACCAAAATGTTACCATGCTGCCTGAATATAAACGTTCTCAATATATCGGACGTGTTTTTCAGGATCCCATGGCAGGCACAGCTCCAACCATGACCATAGAAGAAAATTTAGCGATGGCATATGCCGAAATAAACAGCGCACGCTTAAAATTGGGGTTAGTAAAAAGAGAAAAAAAATGTTTAAAGAGCATTTAGCAACACTTAACATAGGTTTAGAAGATCGTTTAAATGCAAAAGTTGGCTTATTATCTGGTGGAGAACGTCAAGCTCTGTCCTTATTAATGGCAACTTTTACTGAACCGAATATCTTATTGTTGGATGAACATACGGCAGCATTAGATCCATCGCGGGCTGAACTCATTACTAATTTAACTGGAGAAGTTGTCGAACAATTTGAATTGACGACTCTAATGGTAACTCACAATATGCAACAAGCATTAGACTTAGGAAATCGTCTGATTATGATGGATAAGGGTCAGATTATATTCGAAGTATCTGGGGAAGAGAAACAGGGCTTAACGATTGAAAAGCTATTACACGAGTTTCAGCGGATCCGGGGAACTCAAATGGAAAATGATCGGGCAATACTTGGATAAAGATAAGACAGTTGCTTATTGAGAATAATGCAGCTGTCTTTTCTAACAACAGGAAAGAAGGGATAGGAAATGAAATACGGTTTTGCAGAACGTGTAAAATATATGAAATCATCAGCTGTTCGGGATATTTTAAAAATTATTAATCAAGGGAATATCATTTCTTTTGCAGGAGGGTTACCTGAAGAGAGTTTGTTTCCTGTCGAAGCAGTTGATAAGGCCTTTCATAAAGCGATCACCACAAATAATAAGACACTTCAATATGGCGAAACAGAAGGGGGTAGCTGAGTTACGATCCTTATTAGCGGAACGAATGAAACAAAAGGGATTAAATAGATTGGCAGAAAATATATTGGTTACTTCCGGAAGTCAACAAGCGATAGATATTTTCTCGCGAGTCATGTTTAATAAAGGTGATGTAATTTTAACGGAAAACCCGACATATTTGGCAGCCTTGCAGGTTTTTGAATCATATGAAACGAACGTAGTTGCTGTTGAATCGGATGATGATGGCATGATATTGACTGATTTAGAAGAGAAAATAGAACGACTAAAGCCAAAGTGTATTTACGTTGTGCCGACTTACTCCAATCCAACAGGAAAGGTATGGTCTTTAGAACGACGCAAGAAACTGTTGGAATTAGCAAATAAATATCACGTAGTTATTTTTGAGGATGATCCATACGGAGAATTACAATTTGATGAAAAAGCGGCACCACCCTCTATTGCATCCCTGGATAATAATGATCTGGTTCTATATACAAGTACCTTCTCAAAAACAGTGGTTCCAGCGATGCGAATTGGCTGGATTGTCGGACCACATCAAATAATTCGAATCATGGCGCAGGCAAAGCAAGCAACAGATCTGCACACCAATTCTATTAGTCAGCACGCTTTAATCCATTTGTTACATGACTTTGATATCGATGAACATATTCAAATCATTCGAAAAACTTATTATGAGCGTATGCTTGTCATGAAAAGGTTACTCGATTCAGTAGAGATTGATGGACTAGAGTATATTGTGCCAAAGGGTGGTATGTTTTTCTGGGTGAAATTGCCTGATCATATTAATACGAAGAAGCTATTGAATGAGGCTGTGAAGGAAGGCGTAGCATTTGTTCCTGGTGCACCTTTCTATGTATCTGAACCAGATCAAACTACTCTAAGGTTGAACTTTACTAATTCAGAGCCTTCCCTGATTGAAGAAGGTATGAAACGTTTTGTGAAGGTTTTGGAAGCCACAAAGCAACACGCCTAACGATGTAGAAATAATGGTAAACGGTGATGTTACTTTTAATAAGTTACATCACCGTTATTTTATAAAACTAACATTACACGCCCAATATTTTCTTCCACCATGGCTTTTTTTCATTCTTTTTAGCAGGATGTGGCTCTTTCTCTTCGGGTAAGAATATTTCTTCTTTATCTACAGCTACCTTGGAAGCTAATACGATACCGTAATCACTTTCAGCTTCACGGTTGGTTACAGATGTATAACTAACCTCGTGTTTGTTTGCTATGTCACGAAAGGGTTTAAAAAAGCGGAAATTCATATTACCATTCATAAGCAATGTTGCTTGTGGGTATTCAAGGATAGCTTTTTCAATTTCTGGCAGCCCTTTCTCACCGCGCACCTCTGATTTACTTAAAACTAAGATAACTCTTTCTCGATAGGTGCCAAGAAATTTCCTCTTTTCGTCGGGATTGATTTCTCTTTTCCCATAAATTCCTTCCTGTAAATAATCGTCTACATCTTTACTCGCCATTTCTAACACCTCAATTTAAATATTCTTACTAATAGTATATACAAAAAAGAAAAACTCCCCCCCAATGAAAAAGGGAGCTTTTGAAAAAGAATTTTAGTTATGTCAACAATAGAAATTGTGGATGTTCTATTAGCTAATATTTAATCTTCATCTACAGGATAAACACCGTTTTCGTCATGTACTTCCTTACCTGAAAGTGGTGGGTTAAATACACAAATCATTCTCATATCTTCTTTAGCACGAAGCAGATGTTCATCATTTTTATCTAATGCATATAACGTATCTTTAGTTATAGGCCATACTTTATTATCACTTAGTGTAACAACTTCACCTTCACCTTCAATACAATAAACGGATTCAAGGTGATTTTGATACCAGATATGAGTTTCAGTTCCTGCTTTAATAATAGTATCGTTAACGGAGTAACCCATACCGTCTTTTTTCATAATAAGTCGGCGGCTTATCCAGTTACCTCCGTCAACATCGAATTCAGTTCCTAGTACGTCTTCTAGTTTAACTACTTTCATAAGATAAATGTCCTCCTGTATTTTCTGTTGTATATTGTAATCTGATTAAAATTAATTAGTAACAGGATCTTTCACTAATCCTTTAACACTTTCTTCAATGATTTCAAGACCTCTTTGCAGATCCTCTTTTGGAATATTTAAGGCCGGGAATAATTTGAAAACTTCATCATTAGGTCCAGCTGTTTCCATAATTAAGCCTAACTCAAAACAACGAGCAGTTACTTTTGATGAAAAACCTTCTACTTCGGAAGCAATACCTACCATAAATCCGCGGCCACGTACTTCGCCGTTGATTTCAGGATATTTTTCTACTATATCCTCCAGGAAGCTGTAGATAATTTCTGATTTTTCATGAATTTCTTCTTCAAATGAAGAATCCATCCAAAAATCTAGTGCAGCTGTTGCTGTAACAAACGCATGGTTATTACCACGGAAGGTACCATTGTGCTCACCAGGCTTCCAAATATCTAATTCAGGTTTAATTAATGTTACTGCTAATGGCAAGCCATAACCACTTAATGATTTAGAAAGGCAGATAATATCCGGCTTAATTCCAGCTGCTTCAAAACTGAAGAAAGTTCCAGTACGGCCAATACCTGCTTGCACTTCATCAACAATTAAAAGAATGCCCCAACGACGACAGATTTCTTCAATTTGTTTTAACCACTCAAATCGAGCTGCGTTAATTCCACCTTCACCTTGTACTGTTTCTACGATCATGGCTGCCGGAATTGCTACACCACTACCCTTATCTTCTAGAAATCTTTCAAGATATACAAGTGTATCATGATCCACATAGTTATCATATGCCATTGTTACTGTGTTTTGCAGCGGAATACCAGCACCCTGACGTTTCATTGAATTACCTGTTACAGATAGTGCGCCGATGGTCATACCATGGAAGCCCCCAGTAAAGCTGATAATATCCGTACGACCTGTCACTTTACGTGCTAATTTCAAGGCGCTTTCTACTGTGTTTGTACCAGTTGGTCCTGGAAACATTACTTTATAGTCAAGGTTACGTGGGTGAAGAATTACGTCATAAAATTTTTGTAAAAACTCTGCTTTGGCAGTAGATGCCATATCTAGTGAATGGGTAATACCATCACTCATAATATAATCTACTAATTTTTGTTTCATGTGATCATTGTTGTGGCCATAATTAAGTGCACCAGCACCTGAAAAGAAATCTAAATATTCTTTGCCGTCTTCGTTCCACATTTTATGATCTTTAGCTTTTGTAAAAACAGTTGGGAAATTACGAATATAACTGCGTACTACGGATTCGTGGTTATTAATAATATCAAGATTTTTGCTCATCTAATTTGTTCCTCCTGTTTTTTTATATATTAAAATGATTTTAAAGATATTCAAGAGTAGAGTTCATAAAACTAGGTTAAATCACTTGTTAATAGGTCCAACTATAAACTTTAGCTCTTCTTCATGTTCATCACCTGGGAAAATATCTTTGGTAAAAAACTCGCTGGAAGTAATATCTGTTTGAAAATCTCGAGCTAATTTCTGGAATAAGGATTGTGATGCTTTGTTTGAGGGTGTAATAGTTGCTTCGACAAATTTCACGTTTTGACACCCTTCACTGTTCAATAAGTGATGCAACATGTTGGATGCAATCCCTTTTCCTCGCTGTGAAGCGTCAACACCTACTTGCCAAACAAATACTGCATCTTGTTTTTTTGGAGGGATAAATGCGGTAATAAAACCAACCACTTGGTTACCTTGTTTTGCAACGACACAAGTATCACTAAAATACTCACTCATAAGAATGTATTTATAAGAAGAGTTTGTATCTAATGTTGAATTTGCAACTAATTCCCACAGGGCTGCCCCATCATGTTTAGTTGGTTGTGAAAATACAACCTCATTAGACGGAGTAGAATTATTTTTATAATTAATCACTGTTTGCTCCTTTCTTATTTGGCAACATTTATTTACGCAAATAGTACGTTATATATGATATAGGGATATGGGAAGATTATCAAATCTCTTATAGAGTGATTAAACAGTATGAACCTTCTTATGTTTTGATGAGCGTAATTCTAGTCGAATAACTTTATATTTCCTTCAATATTGTTACGTATACTTACAAATTTGCAAAATTTACTGAAAATAAATCAGTTTATTTTATCTTTCTGTTATGTAATTAAAAAATCCGAACGATAATGAAATTCTAATCGGATAGAATTCGCATCATCATCGTTCGGATTTTGGTTTCACCTTATTTTTTTAAGTGTGCAGGAACTTCGACATCAAGCTTAGCTGCAATACCCTCTGCTAGCTCTGGATCAACCTTATAGAAGTTTTCCAATTGACGCTCTACTACACCTGCTTGCGTTACTCCACTCATATGATCAGCAAAATTCTGGATTAAACGTTCACGTTCACCTGCATCCATTACTTCACGGAAAAGTGCACGTGGCTGTGAATAATGGTCATCGTTATCATATGGAACACTGTCAGCAAAACCAGAAACTTCAAATGGTGTTTGCTTGTTTTCAGGAGTCTCAACCGGAGCTCCATCGACACTATGTGGTTCATAGTTAATTTGGCTGCCACCATTACCATCAAAACGCATATAACCGTCACGTTGATTGTTATTTACTGGTGCTATTGGACGGTTGATTGGCAATGCTTCGTGATTAGCTCCAATACGATAGCGATGAGCATCAGAATATGCAAACAAACGACCTTGAAGCATTTTATCCGGAGATGCTTCAATACCAGGAACAAAATGTCCAGGAGAGAATGCTGCTTGTTCTACTTCAGCAAAATAATTTTCAGGGTTACGATCCAATACCATTTTACCAACTTCTACTAGTGGGTAATCAGAGTGTGGCCAAACTTTGGTTACATCAAATGGATCGTAACGATAATTTTTCGCATCTGCTTCAGACATAATTTGAACCTTTAAAGTCCATGAAGGATAATTTCCTTCTGCAATAGCGTTAAATAGATCTTCTGTATGATAATCTGGGTTTGTACCAGCTAATTTATCTGCAAGGTCAACATCTAAGTTTTTAATTCCCTGATCCGTTTTGAAGTGATATTTAATAAAGACAGCTTCCCCCCCGTCTTTATTTACCCATTTAAACGTATGGCTTCCATACCCATTTTGATGACGAAGCGTTGCTGGAATACCACGATCTGAGTGTAAGATAGTAATTTGATGAAGTGATTCCGGTGATAATGACCAGAAATCCCAAGTCATATTAGGGTCTTTTAGATGTGTTTGTGGATGACGTTTTTGAGTATGAATAAAGTCTGGAAATTTAATCGCATCACGAATAAAGAAGACAGGCGTATTATTTCCAACTAAATCATAATTACCCTCATCTGTATAGAATTTAACAGCGAAACCACGAGGGTCACGAACTGTATCTGCTGATCCTAATTCCCCCCCTGCAACTGTTGAAAAACGAATAAACATTGGTGTTCTTTTACCAACTTCAGATAAGAAGTCTGCTTTTGTATATTTTGAAACATCATTTGTAACTTCGAAGTATCCATGTGCACCTGCACCTTTAGCATGAACCACTCGTTCAGGTACTCTTTCACGGTTAAAGTGAGCTAGTTTTTCTAATAAATGTACATCTTGAATTAATGTTGGTCCTCTGTTTCCAGCTGTAATGGAATTTTGGTTATCTCCTACAGGCATACCAGAAGCCGTTGTTAAGTATTTTTTTTCTTCACTCATATATATAGCACCTCTCCTTTAATAAATAGTACATACTTTATTATAATACAAATTTAATAAAAATCAATATTTATTTATAATTATTTTAATTAAGAAATTGTAAAAAAAGAGAGGACCACCTATACGAATAGTGTGACCTCTAATGGATTGGGAAACATCCTCGAAACTTTTGTTGATTGGGGGGGGTAACAAAAGATATGTGTAAAGGGAATGTTTCATCACTGTATGTGATAATTATATTATAACGATAATGATAATCATTTTCAATAGAAAACTTAAAATAATTTAATTTTTAAATTTAATTAAATGAAGCTTCAGTATATTACATCTATTTCAGTGATTCAATGATGAGAAATTTCCTAAGCTAGTGTGTATACTAGATCCATAAGGAGTGGAGAATGGATGGTATTGGATTTACAACAGGTAGGTTTAAAAAAAGATGGTAACTGGATATTAAAGGGAATAGATTGGCACATTGAAAAAGGCGAGCATTGGGCACTATTGGGATTAAATGGAGCAGGGAAAACAGCACTATTACATATGCTTTGTGCCTATTACTTCCCGACAGAGGGAAAAGTGAAGGTAATTAATAAGCAATTCGGAAAAGATGTCTTAGGAGAGCAATTAAGACAACAAATAGGTATCGTTTCCTCCACAATGAAACAAAGAATTTACGGAATAGATAGCGCTTATCAAGTTATTCTAAGTGGTGCTTTTGCCTCTATTGGATTATATGAAACACCAACAGATCAAATGCGTGAGAAGGCACAGCAGCTGTTGAAGGAATTAGACTGTTTCTCATATGCAAATCGCCCATACCGAACTTTATCCCAAGGAGAGCAGCAGCGAGTATTAATTGGACGATCGTTAATGAATGATCCTGAATTATTAATCTTGGATGAACCTACGACAGGTTTAGATTTTATTGCAAGAGAACAATTGTTAGAATCGATTGAGAGAATTAGCCTGGAGAATAATGCACCTTCTATTATATATGTAACGCATCATGTCGAAGAAATCCTGCCAACTTTCTCAAAAACATTACTTTTAAAAAAGGGGCAAGTGTTTAGTCAAGGATTAACAAAGGAAATGGTGGAATCAGAAAACTTATCACAATTCTTTGGTTTACCAGTAGAAGTTGATTGGTCTGAACAACGACCGACTTTAAAGAAGAAATAACGTAGCATAGGAGTAATCGGGAAATATTTGAGATGATAATTCCTGATAATGCCTTTCATTTTGTATCAAATGTAAAATAAAACATCTTTTTGTTAGATAAGTAATTGGCATAGCTTTTCTTACTATTTCTTATCATTTTTTTCATTGTTCCTAATAATATGGGAGTAGAGAATGAGAGAGAAGGTGCCCAAATGATTACATGGTTATCGTTTGTTTTATTATCACTTGCTACTTTTAGGTTAACAAGGTTAATTATTTATGATAAAATTACGGCTTTTATTCGAGCACCCTTTTTTGAAATGGAAGAAAATGGTTATCTGATAGCTCGGTAGAGGAAATAGTGATATTCAAAGGAAATGGCCTAAGGAGATGGATTGGTGAGTTATTAAGATGTCATTGGTGTACGGGTATTTGGACAGCAATCTTTCTCTTTATCGGATTTTACTTCTTTTCTGCAATATTTCTACCTATAATTATTATTTTAGCAATGGCAGGAGTTGCTCCATTATCGAAGTGTTGATATCTTACTTTATTTAATTTTTATCGGCAGTAGTTTTTCTTTGATAACTACTACAGCTACATTTTTTCTTTTTTCGAGCCTTTTTTAGATTTTTTATACTCACATTATTATTTTCCATTATTCAAACTCCTTCACAAAGCAAATTTAAACTATTTCATAACTTATAATATGTGATGCTAAAAGATTCGTTCGGGAAGTAGCGGAAAAACGATAAAAATTAATTTCTGTTGTCTTTTAAATTGCTTAAGATACTTATGTATACAGTTCATGCCAAAATAGCACAAACTATTCGAGCACCTTTGGTTATGGTACAATAAAACCTACATTAATAAAAAGGAAGGATTTAAAATGTGGATTGTCATTATTGTATGTATTGCAGTTGTTATAGGTGTTTTGGCATTATCTATTCTGACTTTAAATAAAGGATATGGATATAAACACACGATAGATCCATTACCAGGTGAAGAAGAGGAAAAGCAAGATCAAAAAGATCAAGATAAGTAAGAAAAAGGATGCCTAATTAGCATCCTTTTTCTTATTATAATGAAGCTGTATAAATTTTTATGGCATCGATTCGGTTTAGTTTTTTAAAGTTTCCGAATTCGGCATTAGCTATTACTGTTTTATCTGCCATTTCTTCCACAGTATCTTCATCGATATTATAATCTGCCAAACGTGAAGGTGCATCAATGGAATTCCAAAATGCGCGAAGCTTTTCAATACCTTCCAGTCCGATGTCTTTATCCGTTTTACCGTCAGGATCTACATCAAAGACTCGGATGGCTAATTGTTTAAAGCGCTCGACATTCTCATCAATTGCATAGCGCATCCAATTTGGGAAAAGAATTGCCAGGCCTCCACCATGTGGGATATCGTGAACAGCTGATACGGCATGTTCCAAGTTATGTGTTGCCCAATCTCCATGGTATCCCATGCTTACCATCCCGTTTAAGGCCATCGTTCCATTATATAATACGGTAGCACGATGCTCTTCATTTTCAAGATCTTCTAATAATTTAGGTGCGGTTTCAACCATCGTTTGCAATATGCCTTCGACCATTCTATCTTGTAATAAAGTATTATTTTCATGATGGAAATAATGCTCAAGTGCATGTGACATAATGTCTACCATACCATAAATTGTTTGATCTCGAGGTACAGACTTTGTAAAAACAGGATCTAAGATAGAGAATACAGGAAACGTATAGGGACTTCCCCCCCAACCGTGTTTCTCTTTTGTTTCCCAATTTGTAATGACAGATCCAGGGTTCATTTCAGATCCAGTAGCTGCTAGTGTTAATAGCGTTCCAAATGGTAAAGCGTCAGAAGCGCTGGTTTTTTTGGTGACAATATCCCAAATATCCTCTTCAGATCTTGCACCAGCTGCAATGGCTTTCGTACAGTCAATCGTACTGCCACCGCCAACTGCAAGTATAAAATCAATCTTTTCATTTTTGCATATCTCAATTCCCTTTCGTGCTGTCGTCACTCTGGGATTAGGTTCCACACCACTTAATTCAAATACGTTTTTATTGGCATTGTTTAATATCGTGATGACTTGGTCGTATAATCCGTTTCTTTTAATACTTCCGCCACCATATACAAGCAAAATATTTGCTCCGTAGTTGGAAAGTTCATTTTTCAGATGTTCCAGTTGTCCTTGACCAAAATACAATCTTGTTGGATTATGGAAAATAAAGCTTTGCATGGTGTTTCCTCCTTGAATTTGATTGAGCCAATAAGTATCTCCATTTAAATATGGCAATATTTTTAACTTGTGTAAAGTGATTTGCATTTTAAATTTTAATGTTTAATAATTGAAGGAAAAGGAATAGTAATAGTAGAATAATTAATATAGAACCTTTTAAACAAGTTCTAATTTTATCGAAGGAGTGGATAGAGTGAGTAACATATTATTTACATCAAAAGCAACTGCACAAGGTGGCCGTGATGGTCATGTAAAATCGGATGATGGGTTAATTGACTTAAATTTAGTAAACCCAGCAGGTGATGGTGACGGGAAAGGCTCTAATCCAGAACAGCTTTTTGCAGCGGGATATTCTGCTTGCTATGATGGCTCGTTAAATTTAATGGCATCAAGGCAAAAAAAAGAAATTGATTCTACTGTCACTGGGGGGGAAGTTAGCTTAATAAAGGACGAAAGTGATGGAGGCTTTAAAATCGGTGTGGTACTAAATGTAGAAATCAAAGGTGTATCACAAGAGGAAGCAGAAGAGTTAGCGAAACAAGCACACGATTTCTGTCCATATTCTAAAGCAACACGAGGAAATATTGAGGTAGAACTAAATACCAAAGCTGTATAAATGAAAAGCACGACATCTTTAATAAAGATGTCGTGCTTTTTAGATGTTAAATTACGAGAACCTTTTACGATTTATGCTTGAAATAATCAGTAAAAGCGTGGAAAACTTCTATTCCCTGATACACCCATACGCTTAATGCAGCAAACGAAAATAACCCGATCACAAAAAATCTAAACCACATATAATCACTCCTTTTAATTATGTTTTAATTTGGATTTAAGGAGTGGATGATCAGATAATTTGATTGATAAAATACAGCGTTTAAAAATATTCAAAACAGCCTTATAAAATATAAAAGACTTAGGAATACAAAAAAGAAGGAACTATACAAAAGGTAATTTTCTTTAAAAATGATACTATCAGCTGAAAAATCAAGTTCCTTTTCGTCAAGATGGTTAGAAATATACTGAGTGTTTTCCATCTCAATAGAAGGATAGCTATGTGAATTCCCATGATAAGTATAAACGAACAATGGAATGACCATCACCATTAACATGAATAGAATAAGTATTTTCCTCATGAGTACATCTATCCCTTATGTTTGTCATTAACCTATTATACTTCCATCATCTTAATCTGCAAAGTTCTCTGTCAGATTATATTTTGTGATAACTACACTTTCAGAATATATGTTGCCTAACATTGATATATGTAATTTTTAAAATTTGGTTCTGATAAAAATTAATGAATATCATTAGTTGGCAGAACTAATTTATTTCGCTGGCGCCTAGTCCAACTAATGTCATGATAAATGTCACAAATAAAATAGACAAAATGGAAGTGTCCCAATCATGCGCCATGTCAAAGATAAACCCGATTAAAATAGGGCCAAGAGATGCTAACAAATAACCAAAGGATTGTGCCATTCCTGATAATTCTGCTGCTTGTCTTCCATTTGTGGTGCGTAAACCAAGTAAAGCTAGCGCTAAACTGATACTAGCACCAAGCATGATACCAATTAATGTTATGGACACAATTGTTCCGATTAGACCGGGCTGAAAATATAAAATAGTATACCCAATCATCCCTGATAAACCAAAAGTTAATACAATAGGCTGCTGATTTGTTAACCTGCCCGCGAGAACAGGTGTGAAAAATGTCGCCGGCAAACTTATAAATTGCAGATAAGCTACATATAAACCTGCATGGGATGTTGAAAAGCCATTTGATATCAGAATTTCTGCTAACCATGAAATAGTCACATAAAATAAAAAGGATTGAAGCCCCCCCATAAAGATGGTAACCTGCCAAGCAACTGGCGATTTTAAAAGCTTTACAGTACTGGGCTCATATAGTTCCTGATTTTTCATCTTAGATCCGTTGTTCATAACGAATACCCAAATTATAATTCCAGTAATTGCTAATATACTCCAACTAGCCAATGACCATTTCCAGCCTAAATCTAAATCCTTTGTTAAAGGAACACTAAGCCCTGATGCTGTAGCTGCGAAAATAGACATAGAAGTCGTGTATACTCCGGTCATCAGTCCGATTTTAGCCGGGAAGTTATTTTTAATTAAACTAGGTAAAATTACGTTAATAATAGCGATGCCGATTCCAATTAGAACAGTGCCAGCAAATAAAAAGAAAATCAGTGATGTGGAACGAATTCCAATACCAATTAAAAGAGTAACCAAACCATATAGGATTGCCTTTTCATTACTTGTATTATTTGCTAACCTCGGTGCAATGGGTGACATAATAGCGAAGGCCAATAAAGGTAAACTGGTCAGTAGACCTACACTCCAATTACTAATCGCTAAATCTTCACGAATAATGCCGAGGATTGGACCGACTGAAGTGATAGCTGGTCTTAAATTAAACGCTAAGATTATAATACCAAGAATAAACAAAATAGAAGAATACTTTTTTCCTGTCATTTTTTTCACCTTTTTTTCAATATTTTAACTAACAATTCAAATACAAAATATGCTAACATAAGAAAGATAGGTTAAATCAGCATCGCATTACAACAGAATAACATATTTCTATTTTGTAGAAAAGTCTTTAGAATGAAAGAAGGTCTAGTATGGATAACAAGTATGTAAAAGAACTGCTTTCTTGGATGAAAGCCTTAGTAGTTGCGATAATCATCGTTGTGATTTGTCGCCAATTCCTTATCACGCCCTCTGTAGTAAAAGGTGAATCAATGATGCCGAATTTAGAGGATGGAGACCGGATTATATTAAGCAAAATTAGCCATATAGATCGTTTTGATGAAATCGCCTTTGAAGCCCCCCCGGATTCTGATGATAATTATGTCAAAAGAGTAATTGGCTTTCCTGGAGATACGATTGAGATGAAAGATGACCGATTGTATGTTAATGGTAAGCTGTATGAAGAAGCCTATCTAAAACAGTCGAAATCAGCTCTTGATAATGGTGAAACATTGACCAACGATTTCAACTTGAAAGACCTCACTGGATATGAACAAGTGCCTAAAGGGAAGCTGTTTGTTTTGGGTGATAATCGCAGAGTCAGTAAAGATAGCCGTCAGTTTGGTTTTATAGATGAAGAGGCTGTTATCGGTGACGTGAAGATGCGTATTTGGCCAGTTGATTCCATTGGAATTATAAATTGATCCATGAGAAGCTTGACATTTAGTTTTTTATTGTACATAGTTGAAATATAAATCCGCTAGGGGGTGCTACAAAAGTAGCTGAGATAAGACGGTTGTTCTTAATCCCTTTGAACCTGAACTGGTTAAAACCAGCGTAGGAAAGTGGAGCCGGATGGTGTAAATAAATACACCGACATTTTGTTGAATCAAAAGCCGCTCCTTTTCCAGGAACGGCTTTTTTATCTGTAAAAAATGTAATCAATCAACAGTAAAAAGCATAATAGACCCAAACTGCGACCTAGTGAAAACTTTTATGGTTGGTTATTCTTAAAGAATATTGATGAGTTTATAACCAACGCTGCGGAAAGCGAAGTATATGGACGGAGCTTTTGTAAACACTTATCGTACTTTCAAAGTAAAGCAGTACTTCGCAGTTTAGTTAAATTGTTTAGTTAGTTTACTGGTTTTGTTTCATTGTTTCATATACTCATATTTAAATAGGAGGAGATTGATGATGGGTAGTGTGAAGTCGGCATTAACGATTGCGGGTACAGATCCATCAGGAGGTGCAGGCATACAGGCTGATTTAAAAACATTTCAAGAAAGACAGGTCTATGGAATGAGCGTTATTACCTCTGTTGTAGCCCAAAACACATTAGGTGTACAGGATGTCAAACATCTCAGTATTGACTTCATAGAGAAACAGATGGACGCAGTATTAGAGGATATATTTCCACAAGCGATTAAAACAGGAATGATTGCTACTGTAGAAATGATGCAATTAATAGCGACTAAAATAGCGAAAACGAACATTCCGTATGTGATTGATCCGGTCATGGTAGCTAAAAGCGGAGACTCTTTAATGGAAGATCAATCTAGAAAAGCTATACGTGACGTGCTCATACCACTTGCGACCGTTGTCACACCGAATGTACCGGAAGCTGAAATTCTCGTCGGTTTTGATATCAAAAATCAGCAAGATGCTAAAAAGGCTGCTAAGGTAATCGTGGACGACTTAGGTGCGCAATCAGCAGTCGTGAAAGGTGGCCATTTACCAGGAGAAGCCGTCGATATTTTATATGACGGAAATGACTACTACTATTTTAAAAATGTAAGATTTGATACCAAACATACACATGGAACGGGTTGTACCTTCTCTGCGGCCATTACAGCTGAATTAGCAAAAGGAAAATCGATAAAAGAAGCAGTTGAGCTCGGTAAAGCTTACATTACAGATGCAATAAAATTTTCATTAGAACTTGGACAAGGAAATGGACCAACGAATCATTGGGGGGGATACAGGTTGAAAGGATTACCTAATCAAGAAGGAGAGATAAAATGAGTCATTTAATAGAAAAGGTTCGTCAATCACAACCACTTATTCATAATATTACAAATCAAGTTGTCATGAATTTTACAGCTAATGGTTTATACGCTGTCGGTGCATCTCCGGTCATGGCACATGCACAAGAAGAGGTGGAAGAAATGGCTTCGATTGCGGATGCTTGGTATTAAACATCGGAACCTTAACAGCGGAACAGATCGATACCATGATATTAGCTGGAAAAGCAGCAAATCGATCAGGTATTCCTGTCGTTCTTGATCCGGTAGGGGGGGTTGGCGCCACCAGCTTTCGAACGAAATCAGCACTAAGAATTTTGGGGCAAGTAAATATAACATGCATCAGAGGAAACGCTGGAGAAATTGCCAATTTGGCTGGGGGGGTAGAGACGAAAGTAAGAGGGTTGATGGTACGGATGATGTCGATATGCATGCATTAGCAGAAGTGGCTTATTCCAAATTGCATATTCCTCTTGCTATTACTGGTGCTCAAGATTTCATAAAAGATAAGGATCATCTTTTTATCATTTCAAATGGTCATCCAATATTAACAAAAGTAACAGGAGCTGGGTGTCTATTGTCCTCCGTTTGTGCAGCCTTTTTGGCAATCAGTGATGATGTAGCTTTAGCGTTAACTGATGCGATTAGTTATTACGGTGTTGCGGCAGAGGTCGCAGCTAGCAAACAACAGCATCCCGGCAGTTTTCAGATGGCATTTTTGGACCAGCTGTATGCGATCGATGGCTCGGTTGTCCAAGCTAAACAAAGAATAATTAGGAGTTAATCGTATGGATAATAAATACTTACAAGTCTATTTCATTCTCGGTAGTAATAATGCCACTCAAGATCCTTTAGAGATATTGGAACAAGCTCTCAAAGGTGGTATCACCTGTTTTCAATTTCGTGAAAAAGGAACCAATGCCCTGATGGGGGGGGAGACTAAAAAACAACTGGCCATACAAATGAGAGATTTATGCAGATTTTATGACGTTCCTTTTCTTATTAATGATGATGTGGACTTAGCTTTAGAAGTTGACGCGGATGGTGTGCACGTTGGTCAAGATGATATGTCTATTTTAGAAATTAGAAAGATCTGTCCTGCAGATTGGATAATTGGTGTCTCGGCAACAAATAAAGAGGAGGCACTCCAGGCAAAAGCAGAAGGCGCAGATTATATTGGAGTAGGGCCAATCTACAGTACAAACACAAAGGAAGATGCAAAACAACCAATTGGTGAAAAAGGGCTTCTGGAGATTAGGGAAGCACTGAGTTCCATTCCGATAGTTGCCATTGGAGGTATTCGATTAGGACATGTGATGCAACTGATGAAGTCTGGTGCAAATGGCGTTTCCGTGATTTCTGCCATTAGTCATGCATTGAATCCTGAGCAAACAGCGAAAGTCTTTTTGTCCCATACTAATTATTTCTTTCTGTAGTCAATATTCGATAATATTCCTCTGGTTTGATAAACTGAAACTAAGAAATCATAAAGGAGGAAAAATGCTTGCGTCTTGAAAATAAGAAAGTTATTGCTTTGTTAGAAGAGGATTTTGAGGATTTAGAATTATGGTATCCAGTTTTACGCCTGCGGGAAGAGGGAGCTACTGTAGATTTAGTAGCGAAAGAAGCCGGCAAAAAATACGTTGGAAAATATGGTGTTCCTGCTGAAGCAGACTATGCATTTACTGATGTTGATCCATCTGACTATGATGGTATTTTGGTCCCTGGTGGATGGGCACCTGATAAATTAAGAAGATATCCAGAAGTATTAGATATGGTACGACATATGAATCAGGCGAAAAAGCCAATTGGACAAATTTGTCATGCAGGCTGGGTTTTAATATCAGCAGGTATTCTAAGTGGTAAGAAAGTAACTAGCACACCTGGAATTAAAGATGATATGACGAATGCGGGCGGTTTATGGAGTGATGAAGCTGTTGTAACAGATGGTCACATTATTTCAAGTCGTCGACCTCCGGATTTACCTCCATATGTGAAGGCATATGCAGATTTTTTAGCAGAACAATAAGGTAGTTGATCTTACAGGTTTTCTCCTGTAAGATCTTTTTCTACCATAGGAATGGGGTTTTTTGAATGGATATAGTTTGGTGGATATTAATTGTCATTTGTTTTGTCTTAGCCTTTGTAGGAATAGTCTTTCCAATTATTCCATCCGTCTTAGTAATCTGGATTGGATTTTTATTGTATCAATTTTTATTAACGACAGATAATATTGGCTGGATATTTTGGATAGCCATGGTGTTATGGACCTTGATACTCATTTTTTCAGATATTATTGCCAATAGTTATTTTGTGAAAAGGTTTGGTGGCAGTAAAAATGGAGAAAGACTTGCTGCGGTTGGTGTTATTGTAGGGTCATTCATTATCCCACCATTTGGTATTATTATCGTACCGTTTTTACTGGTTGTTTTAACAGAATTAATTCAGAAAAGAGCTCCTAAGGATGCATTTAGAGCAGCGCTTGGTTCATTGATTGGATTTTTAAGCGGAACTTTTGCGAAAATAATCATCCAGTTAATTATGATTATATGGTTTTTTATTGCAATCTAAGATTGAGGTGTATGAATTGAAACGAGTAATAACAATAGCAGGTGCAGCAGCACAAGGCAGTGCTGGGATCCAAGCAGATCTTAAAACATTTCAAGAATGTGATGTATATGGGATGAGTGTAATTACCGCAACGGTAGCAAATAATTCTCAAACGAAACAAGGAATTTTTCTGAGAGAAATTGAGGAGATAGAAGCTCAGTTTTACGCTGCAAAGGAAATGGTCGGATTTGATGCATTGAAAACGGGCATGCTCTTTTCCAAAGAGATTATTGAAAAAGTAAGTGAATTGTTAAGATCTACATCTGTGCCATATAAAGTAATTGATCCTGTTATGATTGGAAAGATGGGTTCTCAATTATTATCTGATGATGCGATAGAAGTATTTAAGGAAAAGCTGATTCCTCAAGCTACTATCATTACTCCAAATCGGTTAGAAGCAGAAAAACTTTTAGATAGAAAGATTGTTTCTGACCTAGACGATTTAAAGCTGGCTGCTAAAGAATTATACTTATTAAATCCCCAGTCGGTATTGTTGAAGGGTGGAGAGGTGAAAGGGCAGGCAATCGATATTTATTATGATGGCGAAATTTTGGAAGTTCTTGAAATGCCAATGATAGACACGATTCATACCAGTGGAGCTGGCTGTACCTATGCGGCATGTCTGACCGCGGAACTGGCAAAAGGTGTGGATATAAAAGCGGCAATTCGAACAAGTAAACAATTTGTACATGCCGCCATCCAACATTCCATATCATTCGGACAAGGAATAGGTTCCGTAAGACACGGAGCCTTAAGACAAAAAAAATAATCTCACTAGTTTGTAGTTTGTGTCTTATGTGAGATTGGGTGAATACATTAATAGATAAAAAAGAGCAACTGCCAAGGCAGTTGCTCAAAAAGATAGAACAAATAAGATAGATAACAACCTGCTATGGAAGCAATAGATTGATAACTGCTTCTATTTTCTTCACTTATTATTGTTAAGTTTCATAACAAATGTTGTTATGTATACTATCATAATGAAAAAAATAAAAAAATCAAGTGATTTTGAAACCAAATAATCATAGTTTACGTATAAATGAGTGGAGAATATAGAGGAGGTGTAGGAATGAATATTGCAATGGAGTTACAGAACGTCCATAAAACGATTGGTCAAAAAGAGATTATTAAAGGCTTAAATTTTTCAATTCGTTCTGGAGAAGTCTTTGGTTTTCTAGGTCCAAACGGTGCAGGTAAAACTACTACAATACGAATGATGGTAGGATTAATGAATATTACTAAAGGAGATATTAAAATCAACGGCAGTAGTATAAAAGATGATTTTAAAGAAGCCATTCAACATGTGGGAGCGATTGTCGAAAATCCTGAAATGTATCCATTTATGTCAGGTTGGAAAAATTTAAAGCATTATGCACGAATGATTCCAGGCATCACGGATAATCGAATCAAAGAAGTAATAACCTTAGTTGGTCTGGAAAAAGCCATTCATGAAAAAGTTGGCAGGTATTCATTGGGGGGGATGCGGCAAAGAATCGGAATTGCCCAAGCTTTATTACATAGTCCATCTATTCTTATTTTAGACGAACCAACCAATGGTTTAGACCCAGCAGGTATTCGCGAAATCAGACATTATATAAGGAATTTGGCGAAAAAAGAGAATGTTTCTGTTATTGTTTCCAGTCACCTGTTAACAGAAATTGAGTTAATGTGTGATCGTATCGGCATTATAAAAAATGGAGAACTAGTAACTGTCGAAGATGTGAGGGATAATCAAGAGAATGATCAGCATATTACCGTTAAGCTAGAAGTAGACGATAAAATGGCTGCCATCACTTTATTAAAAGATCAATTTGATATTGAAGCAAAAGAAGTTCAATCCAATGTAACATTTAAAATAGAAAAAGACCAGATTCCGCTAATTGTAAAACAATTAGTTCAAGAGAATATAGCAGTATTTGAAGTAGCTCTGGAACGAAGTAGTTTAGAGGATAAATTCTTTGAATTGATTGGAGAGAATACGATTGCTTAACTTTTTTTCTTTAATAAAAAATGAACAAATAAAGTTATATTCAAGATTTGCAACCTGGTCAATGTACATTATAATGGCAGCCATTATTCTTATAGCTGCACTGATTGTCTTTATTTTTGGAGAAGTGGATCAACAACAGTATGGGGATGATTGGCAGACACAATTAGCAACTGAGACAAAAGACTTAAAAGATTCACAAGAGGAAATGGAATTTATGGCATTTGATTCTGAAATTGCTAAAAATGAATATTATTTAGAGAATGATATTAAACCGCAACCATATGATACATGGCAATTCACTCTAGAAAATGCAGGGTTATCGATGCTTATTAGTTTGTTTACCATCATCATTGCAGCGGGTATTATATCTAATGAGTTTCGTTGGGGGGGAACGATTAAACTATTACTGATTCGGCCAATTTCGAGAACAAAAATACTATTTTCTAAATTTGTCTCTGTATTATTATTTTCGCTTACCATGTTGATTGCGCTGTTTGTTACCAGCTTATTGGTTGGACTCATCTTCTTTGGAGTGAATGGCGTTAATCCAAATATTGTTCAAATGGGATCCGATGGAATAGAAGAAGTTTCTATTCTTATCGAAATATTAACGCAATACGGATTGAATGTGGTAACTTTAATTATGATGGCTACTTTTGCGTTTATGATTTCCACATTATTCAGAAGTAGTGCAATGGCGATCGGGTTAGCAATCTTTTTAATGTTTACTGGAAACACAATTATTGGGTTTTTAGCAGATTACGAGTGGACAAAATATATTTTATTTGCTAATACTAATTTAGGGCAATATTTTGGAAGTGGTAGTCCGATTATAGAAAGTATGACTCTTGGTTTCTCTGTTGCTGTATTAATCGTTTATTTTGTCATCTTTATATTGGTTTCTTGGTTATCCTTTGCGAAACGGGATATTGCAGGTCATTAAGATTCAAAGGAGGAGAATTGAAATGAAAAGAACCGTAGAAGTAGTATTAAGTATTATCGGAGCATTTGTATATATAATAGGTGCCGTGATTGGTGGAGTATTTACAATGCTAGATGAAGATAGTCCATTTATGCAAGATTTCCTTCAGCAAGAGCAGACACAAACACTTAGCGATGCAGAAATGGCAAACATGCAAACATTTATGAATGGGGGGGCTGGGTCTATTGGAACAATGTTATTAGTGGCATCCATTGTTGCGATTATTGCAGGTATTATTGCTATGATTTTGTTTAAAGGAAACAATAAACCTAAAGCAGCAAGTATTCTTTTGTTAGTGGTTGGCGGTTTAACCACAATTATCACATTAGGCACAGGTATTTTTGCTGGTATTTTCTATATCATTGCTGGAATTATGGGCTTAGTACGTAAACCAAAACAAGAAATTAGTATGGAACAATATTAGATAAGAGTATAAAGTCCTCACATATTAATATGAGGATTATAACTGATAAAAAAGGAGCTGACTTTCGAGTCAGCTCCTTTTACTATTAGGATTCTTTCCTTGGTAGCTTCCTTTTAAATATGATATAGATGATAACTGCAACTACAGTTACCAAAATAAGAATAGGAGCGTTTCCTATTAAAAATATAAAAAGACCAGATGCGATCGAGAAGATGGTTTGAATGCTTGTTAAGAATTGATCCTTTGTTTTCTCCCACGTATTTAACGATTCATCCTGTACCGAAGGGATATCGACTCTTCTTTCGACTAATTCCATTGTTATAGTGGCAAAGTCGGATTGGTTTTCTAAATAATTTATTTTTCCTGTTAATTGTTCGATTTCTTCCTGTACATCTGCAAGATCATTTGAAATCTTTAGTAAATCCTCCGTCTTTTCTGCTTCTTCCATAAAAGAAAGCAACCGCTCTTCCACGACTTTTTTTGACTTTAGACGAGAGGATAAATCTACAAATTGCTCTGTCACATCTTCGCCACTCACTGACTTATCTAATACTTTCAAATTGCCGTCTTCCACCAATGCGATAAATTCATAGAAGTTGTCAGAAGGAACTCTTATGGTAATGGAACCGAATCGTTGTTCATTTTTCTCATGATTGGAGTAGTTGGAAGAAACGACATAACCTTGATATTTTTTCGTTTCATTTTCAAGAAAATCGATCGTCTCGTCAAAATTTTCTGATTCAAGATACAAATTTGCATGATAAATAATTTTGCGCTGTTCTCCTGTTGATAAACTTTTTTGCTCACTAGACTCAGTTGTGTCTGCTTGTTCCATTTCAGCGCTTTCCTCAGTCGCCATATCTGCTTCTTCCCCGCTGTTCATCTCTTGTTGTTCAACATTCATACCAGATTGACCACTATCGTTTCTGGCAACCTCACCGTCTGAAGATTTTTCATCGCCTCCGTCACTTGAACAAGCAACTAAAAACACAAACATTAGTAATAGGTACCATACTTTTTTCAAATGGAATACCCCCTTTTTTATTACATTAGACGTGTATACCCAAAAGAGGTTACAACAAACTGATAAAATAATAGTTCATAATTATTCATTGGCATGTGAATTCGTACTAAGCATACTTACGGGGGGGAAAGGAGCGATTAAAATCGATGATAAAATTTTTGTTTTTTATACAAATACTCAAGAAAAAATAAAAAATTCAGTATAATGGTTGAATTAATATACTTTTTAGTGCATAATAATACATAATTAATCAAATAAAACAAATACACTTTAGAAAATAGACTTAAGGAGAGATTTTTAGATGGAGAAGGAAAAAGTAGTACTAGCATATTCTGGGGGGACTTGATACCTCTGTTGCAATTAAATGGTTACAGGATAAATATAATTATGATGTTATTGCGGTAGGTTTGGATGTTGGAGAAGGTAAAGATTTAGAATTTGTGAAGAACAAAGCGATTGATGTGGGTGCAATTAAATCTTATTCAGTCGATGCGAAGCAGCTGTTTGCTGAAGATTTTGTATTACCTGCGTTACATGCAAACGTCATGTATGAAGATAAATATCCGCTAGTTTCAGCATTGTCCCGTCCGTTAATTGCAAAAGTGTTAGTCGATATTGCAGAAAAAGAAGGCGCGGTCGCGGTTGCACACGGCTGTACTGGTAAAGGTAATGATCAAGTTCGGTTTGACGTAGCCTTTACCTCGTTAAATCCAAACTTAAAAATTGTAGCACCTGTACGTGAATGGAAAATGACCAGAGATGAAGAAATTAAATATGCACAAGCGAATGGCATTCCGATTCCAATTGATTTAGATAGTCCATATAGTGTGGACCAGAATCTCTGGGGGGGACGTGCTAACGAGTGTGGTATTTTAGAAGACCCATGGGCAGAGGCTCCAGAAGATGCATTTGAATTAACGACTAATCCAATTGATGCCCCGGACGAACCGGAAATTATCGAAATAGAATTTAAACAAGGTAAGCCAGTCGCTATTGATGGTAAAGAATATCCGTTGCATGAGCTAATATTGGAATTAAACCACATTGCTGGTAAGCATGGTGTGGGAAGAATCGATCATGTCGAGAATCGTTTGGTCGGTATTAAATCACGTGAAATTTATGAGGCGCCAGCAGCTATTACGTTAATCAATGCTCACAGAGAAATTGAAACTCTTACACTTCCAAGAGAAGTATCTAAGTTTAAGCCAGTTGTCGAACAACAATTAGAGCAGGCAATTTATGACGGCTTATGGTTTACACAATTAACAGACGCATTAAAAGCATTTATTACAGAAACACAAAAATATGTAAACGGCGTTGCTAGGGTTAAACTTTACAAAGGGCAGGCATTTGTGATTGGACGTAAATCAGAAAATTCCCTTTATGATTTAGACCTTGCTACTTATAATAAAGGCGATCAATTTGATCATGATGCAGCACTTGGTTTTATTAAGCTTTGGGGGGGATTACCAACAAAGGTTCATTCAACGGTTAACAACGTTCATGCAGATAAAGCAAAAATTATGAAAAAAACAAAAATTGATATGAAGGAATCTGTAAAACAATGAAACTATGGGGGGGCGGACGATTTACAAAACCAACAAATGAATTAGTCGATGAATATACAGCATCGATCAGCTTTGATCAAAAATTGGCCCAATATGATATTCAAGGTAGCTTAGCCCATGTTGAAATGCTTGCAAAATGTGAGATTATACCGGCGAAAGATGCGGAAGAAATTAAGAAAGGCTTAAAAATTGTTGCAGAAAAGATAAAAGCTGGCGAAGCAGAATTAACTGAAGTCAATGAAGATATCCATATGAATGTGGAGAAACTTTTGATTGATGAAGTTGGTGCAGTTGGGGGGTAAATTACACACTGGCAGAAGTAGAAACGATCAGGTAGCATTAGATATGAGGTTATATTTGCGCGATTCCCTTGTAACATTAGTCGAGTTGCTAACCAAGTTGCAAGAAGCACTTCTAGAGCAGGCGCAGTCGAACTTGGACACTATTTTGCCAGGATATACCCATTTGCAAAGAGCCCAGCCAGTGTTGTTCGCCCATCATATGATGGCATATGTATCCATGTTTGAGCGTGATATTGAACGTATTCAGGACAGTTTTAAACGGGTAAATCGCTCACCACTTGGTGCAGGTGCATTAGCGGGTACGACTTTCCCGATTGACCGAGAATATGTGGCGGAAAAATTAAATTTTGACGGTGTTGTTGAAAATAGTTTAGATGCGGTTAGTGATCGCGATTTCGTTGTAGAATTTTTATCAAATGCATCGCTTTCTATTATGCATTTGTCACGTTTGAGTGAAGAATTAGTACAATGGTCTAGTGCAGAGTTTAATTTTGTGGAATTAGATGACGCTTTTTGCACCGGAAGCAGCATGATGCCTCAAAAGAAAAACCCAGATGTGGCCGAATTAGTAAGAGGGAAATCAGGCCGTGTATACGGACATCTTATCGGGATGCTTACAACTTTGAAGGGTTTGCCAATTGCCTATAACAAAGATATGCAGGAAGATAAGGAAGGCATGTTTGATACGGTTGAAACGCTAAAAGGCGCACTTGCCCTTTTTGCTCCAATGATTGCAACGATGGAAGTAAAAAAGATAATATGTATGAAGCTGTTGCGAAAGACTTTTCCAACGCAACTGACTTAGCAGATTATTTAGTAAATAAAGACTTGCCATTTCGCGAAGCGCATGCCGTTGTCGGTCAGGTGGTATTACACTGTATACAAGAAAATATATATTTGTTAGATCTAAGTATTGCAGATTTTCGAAACTTTTCTAAACTAATTGAGGAAGACATTTATGATGTATTAGCACCTCGAGCTGTTGTCAATGCCCGGGATGTTGTCGGAGGAACTGCAAGAAATCGCGTAGCAGATCAAATGACGCAAGCAGATAAGAGATTAAGTGAAAGTAAATCATGGATAGAGATTCATGCAAAGAAAGTGAATGTATTAAAATAATAATAAGAAGCTGGATGCTAAGCCTTTATCAAAGTGAGAGGTTTAGCTTGCACCATCTCATGAATCATTTTATTATAAAAATAAATGCATAAATATAAATATTATAGTATAATTATTAGAAAATAACTTACTTTACTGATGTTTGTTCAAATAGACAATTCAAGCTATTACGAAAATGAGGAGGAGCCTTTATGCAACAAAAGATCGGTTATCTCGTGTTAAATACTGGGGGGGATGTTTTAGAAGGAAAATGGTTAGGAACACCAAAGAGTACAGAAGGAGAACTTGTTTTTAATACAGCAATGACAGGCTATCAGGAAGTGATGACAGACCCTTCCTATGCAGGTCAGATTGTTACCATGACCTATCCCTTGATTGGAAATTATGGTTGGAATGAGATCGATTATGAAAGCATTCACCCATCTCTAAATGGCTTTATCGTATCAACCCCGAGCCATAATCCCGAACATTATGAATCAACCAATACCTTAGTGGAAATGTTAGATAAACATAACATTCCATCCCTTTCCCATATAGATACAAGAGCCTTAACACGTATTATTCGTGAACACGGAGAAGTGTATGGGAAAATCACAATAGATCCTGATGAAAAACCAGTTGATACTTCAGTGAATCCGAAGATAGTTTCGACTGTGTCTGTTACAAAAAAAGAATTCTATAAAACTGAGAATCCAGCAAACTACCCTGTACCACATGTCGTTGTGATCGATTTTGGTTATAAGCATTCGATTGCCAATTCCTTATTAGAATTAGGTTGTGATGTCACAGTCGTTCCGTATGATACATCTTATATTGAGATTCAATCATTACATCCAGATGGTGTCATGTTAACAAATGGCCCTGGTGATCCAAAAGCATTAGCATATCTATCTGATAATATTAAACAAATATCTGAAAGCTTCCCAACGATGGGAATTTGTTTAGGTCATCAGCTTGTCGCGTTAGCACATGGTGCCAGTACCAAGCGATTACCATATGGTCATCGGGGGGGAAGTAATCATCCGGTAAAAGATTTGCAAACAGGGAAAGTGATGATTACATCGCAAAATCATGGCTATGTAGTGGACTATGACTCTGTGAATATGAAGAATTGGTTTGTTTCACATATTAACGTTAACGATAAATCAGTAGAGGGATTAAAGCATAAAGCTTTACCTTTAATGACAGTGCAATTTCACCCTGAAGCACACCCTGGCCCGATTGATACACATCATTTATTCGTAGATTTTATCCAGCAGTTTATTACTAAGGGAGAGAAACAACATGCCTAAGAAACATGACATAAAGAAAGTATTAGTGATCGGCTCCGGTCCGATTGTGATCGGGCAGGCCGCTGAATTTGATTACGCTGGGACACAAGCTTGTTTAGCATTAAAAGAAGAAGGTGTCGAAGTTATTTTAGTTAATAATAACCCAGCGACAATTATGACAGATGAAAATATAGCAGATAAAGTGTATTTAGAGCCACTTACATGTGAATCGATCACAAAAATAATTGAAAAGGAACGTCCAGATGGTATTCTTCCCACATTGGGCGGCCAAACTGGTTTGAATATGGCTGTTTTATTAGATGAAGCAGGTGTCTTAGCTAAGTATGATGTTACCTTATTGGGTACACCGCTTGAAACCATCCAAAAAGGAGAGGACAGACAGATTTTTAAGGCGATGATGAAGGATCTTAACGAACCGGTTGCTGAAAGTTTGTCTACTTCTTCTGTGGAGGAAGCTGTTGATTTTGCTAATCAAGCAGGTTATTCCGTGATTGTTCGACCTGCCTATACCTTAGGTGGTGCAGGCGGGGGGTATTGCAGATAATGAAGATCAATTACGACAAATTGTAAAAAACGGGTTGCATTACAGTCCGATCAGTCAAGTGTTAATTGAACAAAGCGTTAAAGGATGGAAGGAAATTGAATATGAAGTAATGCGTGATGCCAATGACACCTGTATTATTGTTTGTAATATGGAAAACTTTGACCCTGTCGGGGTGCACACCGGCGATAGTATCGTTGTAGCACCATCTCAAACGCTAACAGATCGTCAATATCAAATGCTAAGAACTTCGTCAGTGAAAGTTATTCGTGAATTGGGTGTGATTGGTGGTTGTAACATTCAATTTGCACTGAATCCTGAAAATGATGATTATATTATAATAGAAGTGAATCCACGAGTAAGTCGCTCCAGTGCTTTGGCTTCAAAAGCCACAGGTTATCCTATCGCTCGAATCGCAGCAAAGGTTGCGTTAGGTTATCATTTGGATGAGGTAATCAATCCAATTACTGGTGATACCTATGCTAGTTTTGAGCCTGCTATTGATTATATCGCAGTTAAAATTCCGCGCTGGCCTTTTGATAAATTCACTCAGGCAGATCGTCTGCTGGGAACTCAGATGAAGGCCACAGGAGAAGTGATGTCCTTAGCACGTAATTTCCCTGCTGCGATTAATAAAGCGGTGCGGTCATTAGAAATTGGCCTCGATTCCCTTCATTTACCTGGAGCAGGAAAATTATCCGATCAAGAGCTACATATTGCTTTAGACAAGGCTACGGATGAACGTCTATTTATGGTGGCTGAGGCTTTAAGAAGGGGGGGAATGACCGTAGAACAGATCCATGAAATTACTGAAATCAATAATTACTTTTTATATGAGCTTGCAGCAATGATTACTAAAGAAAAAGAAATTCAGGCAAAAGATTGGAACAAGATCCAAGCTAAGGATATAAAAGATGCTAAACAATTTGGCATTTCCGATCTAACTTTAGCGAAGTTATTAGATGTTGAGTTAACCGCTATCCAGGAAAAAATAAATACAGAGCAGTTAGCACCTTCATATAAAATGGTTGATACATGTGCAGCTGAATTTTCTGCCGAGACTCCATATTTCTATAGTTCCTGGAACGAATGGGATGAGGTGGAAGCCTTGGAAGGTGATAAGCGAATGGTTGTATTAGGTTCGGGTCCATTCGAATCGGGCAAGGGGGGGTAGAGTTTGATTATTGCTCAGTGCATGCAGCTAAATCCTTACAAGGTCAAGGAATTGATGCTGTTGTGATTAATAATAATCCAGAAACAGTCAGTACAGATTTTAATACAGCAGATCATTTATACTTTGAGCCATTAACTGTCGAAGATGTACTGCATGTCGTTAAAAAAGAAAAAGCACAAGAAGTACTAGTTCAGTTTGGTGGACAGACTGCTATTAATCTAGCAGATGGTTTGGAAAAAGCTGGTGTTAAAATCGCAGGAACTGCTTTGAAGTCGATTGAAGCAGTCGAAGATCGAGACTTATTTTATCAGCTATTACAACGGTTAAATATACCCCATATTCCTGGCGATACTGTCATGGCTGTGGAAGATGCAAAAACAGTTGCCAACAAAATTGGTTATCCGATTTTAATGCGTCCTTCCTATGTGATTGGTGGTCAGGGTATGGTGATCTTACACAATGAAAATCAACTTAGCGATTATCTAACAAATTTACAAGCAAATGCACAGGGAAACCGTATTTTTCCGTTGCTAATTGATCGTTATATTGAGGGTTATGAAATTGAAATAGATGCGATTTGTGATGGATCAGATATATTAATTCCAGGCATTTTTGAACATGTTGAAAAGGCTGGAGTACATTCTGGGGACAGTGTTGCTATTTTTCCGGCACCAAATCTTACGAGTGAATGGAAGCAAACCATCGAGTTATATGCCCAAAAAATTTCTAAAGCACTAAATGTAAAAGGAATTATGAATATTCAATTTGTTTTAAGTCCAGATCGTCAAACGCTATATGTACTGGAAGTTAATCCTCGTGCTTCACGTACAGTACCAATTGCCAGTAAGGTTACAGGAGTTCCAATGGTTGATCTTGCAACACGGGTACAAATGGGTGAATCACTAAGTGATCAAGACTGGCAGCTCGGATTACATGAAGATGTTCCGTATTATGCCGTAAAAATGCCTGTTTTTTCTACTAATAAATTACCGGGTGTGGATCCAATCCTTGGACCTGAAATGAAATCGACAGGTGAAGCTATTGGTTTAGGATCTACTGTAGATCAGGCAATGGCGAAAGCATTTGGCTGGAAAGCCGATACCCTGAAATCATTAACCAAAAAAGATACGATTTTCTTATCATTAACCAAAATTGATCCAACATTAATGAAAGAGTTACAATCCTTGAATTTATCAGTGGAAGCAGATGCAATCACAGCAGAATTATTAGCAGAACAAGGAATGACAGTAACTGAAATAATGGACATAGCAACTGCAGAACAGAATTGTCTTGATGATAAATATATATTTATTGTGGATACTCATCGCACAGGCGAAAAGGATCAGCATGTTACTCTAAGAGAGGCTGCATTGCGATCAGACACAATTCATTTTACATCAAATGACACATTGACTGCCTACTTAAAAGCTAGCAATGTCTCATTAGAAGCTCCAAAATCGATCCAGGAATATCGTCAGGGGGAACCCGATCTGAATAAGAAGGAGCGTGCGATACGTTGAGTTTTAAAGAACATTTAAAAGGAAAAGATTTTTTAACACTAGCAGATTATTCCCAGGCTGAACTAGCGTATATTCTGGAATTAGCAACGACTATTAAAAACAAACATAAAAGTGGTGAAATTTATCAGCCGCTTAAAGGAAAAACACTAGGAATGATATTTCAAAAGTCATCAACGCGTACGCGTGTTTCGTTTGAGGCTGGTATCTATCAACTGGGTGGTACCGGCTTGTTCCTGAGTTCCAATGATATTCAAATTGGCCGCGGCGAACTAATTTCAGATACTGCAAAAGTTTTATCCAGTTATCTGGATGGTATTATGATCCGCACATTTTCTCATAAAGATGTTGAAGATTTGGCTGAGAATGCATTGGTTCCAGTCATAAATGGCTTAACGGATGATTTTCATCCCTGTCAGGTTTTAGCAGATCTTCAAACGATTAAAGAGAAGAAAGGCAGATTAGAAGGATTGAAGCTTGCTTATATTGGTGATGGTAACAATATGGCAAATTCCTTAATGATTGGTTGCGCTAAAATGGGATTAGATATCGCCATTGCAGCACCAAAAGATTATCAACCGAAAGCAGAAATTACGGAACTGGCTTCCAGTTTTGCAAATAATACTGAAGTAACGGTTACCGAAGATCCATTCGAAGCAGTAAAAAATGCTGATATCATTTATTCTGATGTATGGGCAAGTATGGGGTATGAGCAAGAACAAAAGGAACGTGAAAAAGCTTTTGCAACGTATCAGGTAAATACCGAATTATTTTCTTATGCGCATGAGGATGCTATTTTCATGCATTGCCTGCCTGCACATAGAGGTGAAGAGGTTACAACGGAAATTATTGATGGACCAAAGTCTGTTGTATTTGAAGAAGCAGAAAATAGATTGCACGCACAAAAGGCATTAATGGTAGCACTTATGGGATAACTTTTAAAGCTAGATCTTTATTATCTAAGATCTTGCTTTTTTTTGTGTTTGCAGTTCATATTTTGTTATTGCTATAATAAGAATTAATTGTGTGGTATTAAAATTAAAGGATTGATTTAAAATGGATAACAATCAAATGATAGCGGAGTTACAGCAACTAATAAATCCCGAACATATTTTTATAGATGAATATTTAAAGAAACATACGTATACGAAGCTAGGTGGTAAAGCCGACTTTTTCGTGACCCCCCCTCTAATATTGAGGAAGTACAAGAAGTGATTCGGTTTGCAAATAAAACAAACATACCTTTTACCCTATTAGGAAATGGCTCGAATGTGATCGTGAGAGACGGCGGAATTCGTGGGATTGTGTTAAGTTTAAAACGATTTTTGAATGTTCGCAGAGAAGGAAATAAAGTGATTGCTGAAAGTGGTGCCAGAATTATTGATGCTTCTCGCTTTGCCCTTCAAGAAAGTTTAACAGGCCTGGAATTTTCATGTGGAATTCCAGGGACGGTAGGTGGCGCTTTATATATGAATGCCGGTGCTTATGGCGGAGAAGTCAAGGATTGTTTAGAAAGTGCGCTTGTGGTTGATTCAAAGGGAGACATACTGCGCGTTGCGGCAGAAGATCTGAATTTAGAGTATCGAACAAGCAATATCGCCAAAAAGGGATATATCGTTATTGAAGCAACTTTTGCCCTGCAAATAGGAAAACATGAGGAAATTAAAGCGATAATGGATGATCTAACCTATAAGCGCGAATCAAAACAACCGCTGGAATATCCTTCATGCGGCAGTGTATTTAAACGTCCACCTGGATACTTCGCTGGAAAGCTTATCCAAGACAGTGATCTCCAAGGAAAAGGCATAGGCGGAGCAGAAGTATCAACAAAACACGCGGGCTTTATCGTCAATAAAAATCAGGCCACTGCCACCGATTATATTTCAGTGATTGAAATGGTCCAAAAGACAGTTAAATACAAATTTAATGTAAATCTGGAACGAGAAGTCCGAATTCTCGGAGAAGATGAAGGAGTTACGGACAAAAAAAGCTGAATTAGCTGAAAAGTGTCTGTAAGATTCCTTGTTACGGACAAAATATTCAACATTAGCTAAAAAATGTCCATAAGAATTTATCTTATGGACAAAAAGTCTAAAAAAATTAAAATCTGTCCATAAGACTAATTCTTATGGACAGAAAAATAATTATTTGCGTAAAGTGTCCGTAAGATTATTATTGTCTAGATAATGAACCACTTGTGTGAACCGACTGATATAAAATGCCTTTCCATAAGTCGCTTTATGCTCTTTTGTGAATAAACCTTGCCACACCATTCATATATCATATTCGTAGTCAGTTTCTCACCGGGGGAAGAGCTGTTGAAATTCATGAATATTTCTTAGGATAGCATCATGTACATGCTCATGATTGTGACATTTTAAACAAACAGCTCTTCGCCCTTCTGTTTTCATAGATAAACTGTGACACTCTTTGCATCTCAATCCTTTTTTTAATAAAGTATATTGATATTTAGGAATCTGAGGCTGTGGGTATGGACCAATATCTATAGAGATAAGTTGGTGTGCTAACTTTAATTGTGAAGAATGTGCAGGTTGTCTTTCATTTAAGGATGAGATAAACCGTGGTATTTGTGTTGGAAAAATAAAATGTTTACTAAGCGGAGCCTGGTAGAGGGTGAACTCCGGATGGTTAAACACATTATAGCTCTCAACGGTCAGACGCTGATGCAGATGTTCCATTAATTGCCTCATTAAAGTTTCATTTCGTTTCAGTTGTAGAAGTGGATTGCTAATTTCTTTGTTCGGCATCTTAAACCATCGATTTTCTGAAAATTTGTAATCACCAGGATGATTTTTGATATCTAATAAAATCATTTCTTCTCCTGTAAGTATGAGTGAATCCAGCTGAAAAGAAGTTGTACCAAATTCAAACCGCATGTCACTTAACACATAGAAGGATTCTTTTAAACTTTTCTCTAAAGATTGCTCGAATCTTAATTCCCCTTCATATCCCAGCTTCAAGTTATTATGATAAAGTTCTTCCTTCCTCGAAAAATGAATTCTTAAATACAAGGCGTCAAATATCGTTAATTCATAAGGTTTCTCCAAATGCTTTACAATCATCGCATTACTCCTCTCGGTTTATGATTAATACATATTTTAACATATATTGACACGAAATCTACATAGAATTCTAAAATCAATATTTTGCAAAACTAATAAAAATTCTATATACTTTAATTAACGATGTATATTCCTTTGGGGCAGGGTGTAATTCCCGACCGACGGTGATAAAGCTTAACTGCTTTTTAGTCCGTGACCCGGATCATTTTTGAAAAATGTGAAGGTGGATTTGGTGTAAATCCAAAGCCGACAGTAACAGTCTGGATGGGAAAAGGAATGGATAGCGTAGTGGGCTTTTCTATGGAGAAAAGTTTAGTTTTGTGTTCTCTTCATAATTACCACTACAAATCCAAGCTTTTTACTATGAATTAATAGACGCCAACCCTAGGTAGATGCACCTAGGGTTTTTCTGACTTTAAAGATAAAAGGTGATGATCACGTGAAGATGAAAGAAGAATGGATGGAGCTTGCTCTAAATCTTGCAGAAGCAACGATTGGCCAAACAAGTCCCAATCCATCCGTTGGTGCAGTTGTCGTTAAAGACGGACAACTGCTAGGAGTGGGTACCCATTTAAAAGCAGGAGAACCACATGCTGAGGTCCACGCCATCGCGCAAGCAGGACAAAAGGCAAAAGGTGCTGATATATATGTAACTCTCGAACCCTGTGCCCATTATGGCAAGACACCACCATGCGCAGAGTTACTTGTCAAAAGTGAAGTAAAAAAGGTATATATTGCTTGTCTTGATCCGAATCCTAAGGTAGCAGGAAAAGGAGTTAAGATTTTAACAGAGGCTGGAATAGAAGTGGAAGTTGGTATTGGAGAACAGAGAGCTCTGAAGATTAACCAATCCTTTTTTCATTACCAGAATACAAGACGTCCATTTATTACATTGAAAGCTGCCACCACACTTGATGGAAAAACAGCAACTGTAACGGGTGACAGCAAGTGGATTACATCAGAAAAAGCGCGAGAAGATGTTCATGAAGAACGTCATAAACACGATGCGATCCTGGTGGGGGGGCGTAATACCGTGGAGCAGGATAATCCCAGCCTGACAACAAGATTACCCCCAGGGTGGAAAAAATCCAATTCGGATTATACTAGATACTAACTTAACGATAAAAGGTGATTTTAACGTATTAAAAAATGACGCTAACACATGGATCGTTTGCGGTAACAAAGCAGATACTGTTAATTTTAAACAACAATATCCTGATATTACAGTTATTCAAATGCCAACGGAGCAAATCAACCTTAACAATGTAATGGAGAAATTAGCAGAGAGAAACATTCAATCCTTATATGTTGAAGGAGGCGCAACGGTTCATCAATCCTTTTTAAAACAGAAGCTAGTGGATGAATGCCACTGGTATATTGCGCCAAAACTATTAGGTGGGCAAGATGCACAATCTGCTGTAGGTGGCAATTCGCCACAATGGATGAAGGATGCCTTCAACCTGACCTTTGTAAAGGTTGAACAACTTGGCGAAGATCTTAAAATTATAGCCGTTCCAAAGGAGGACTCTTAATGTTCACTGGGATAGTTGAAGAAAAAGGAAAGATTGAATCGATTCATCAAACAAATCAGGCCTTACAAATAAAAATCAACGGTAAAAAAGTGACAGAGGATGTAGCAATTGGTGATAGTATCTCTGTAAATGGTGTCTGTCTGACGGTAACAAATTTTGATGCAAATTGGTTTACCGTTGATGTCATACCTGAAACATTTCGGAGCTCATCCTTAGCTAAGTTAACGGCCCAATCCTCCGTTAATTTGGAAAGAGCAATGCATGCCAATGGGAGATTTGGTGGGCATTTTGTTTCTGGCCATGTTGATGCTGTTGGGACGATTGAACGAACATGGCAAGAAGATAATGCGAAATACTATTACATCACGGTATCAGATACGCGGTATATTTCTCTTAAAGGATCAATTTCAGTAGATGGAACTTCCTTAACGGTCTTTGGTGTGGATGATAAAGGGTTTACCATCTCATTAATTCCAGAGACACAGAAAGCAACCACACTAGGCGCTAAGAGACAAGGAGATATAGTGAATGTTGAATTCGATATGCTTGCAAAATATATGGAGCGTCTCCTCCAGACAAGAGATCAACCAGCTGAAGAACTTACGGAAGAAAAATTGAAGCAGTATGGATTTTAAGGAGGTGCCAAAGATGAAGCACTCAGTAGAAGAAGCGATACAAGCACTTAAAGACGGAAGAATTATCATTGTTGTGGATGATGAAGATAGAGAAAATGAAGGTGACTTCATAGCATTAGCAGAGCATACGACACCAGAGATTATTAATTTTATGGCTAAGGAAGGCCGGGGACTGATTTGTGCTCCAATGACGAAAGAATACGCGGATCGTTTTCAGCTTGGTGAGATGGTAGCTCGTAACACAGATGATCATGGTACCAATTTTACGGTTAGCATCGATTATCATTCGACACATACCGGAATTAGCGCGCAAGAGCGAGCTCTAACGATAACCAAACTAGTAGATGACTCAACGACGGCTAATGATTTTAACCGACCAGGACATGTTTTTCCGCTTATTGCAAAAACAGCAGGCGTTTTAGAACGAACAGGTCATACGGAAGCTGCCATCGATTTAGCACGTCTGGCAGACTCAAAGCCAGTCGCAGTTATTTGTGAAGTTATGAATGAAGATGGAACAATGGCCCGTCAGCATGATTTAGAAAAGATAGCTGAAAAACATAACATGCCAATGCTCACGATTCAAGAATTGATTCAATATCGTAAACGTTATGATAAGTTAATTATAAAAGAAACTGAAGTTGAATTACCAACTTCTTATGGTGACTTTAAATTAGTTGCCTACACAGAAAAATATACCGGGCAAGAGCATGTAGCCTTATATAAAGGGGAATTGACACCCGATCAACCAACACTGGTTCGTGTTCACTCAGAGTGTTTAACAGGAGATGTTTTCGGTTCACAACGCTGTGATTGTGGCCCGCAATTAGAAAAAGCACTTGAAGAAATACAAAAGGCAGGACACGGAGTACTAGTCTATATGCGTCAGGAAGGTAGAGGCATTGGCTTAATTAATAAAATGAAGGCATATAAGTTGCAAGAAGAAGGCTATGATACGGTAGAAGCTAATCACCAGCTTGGATTTCCAGCAGATCTGCGCGATTATGCAATAAGTGTTCAGATTTTGCGTGATTTAGGTGTTAGAAAAATTCATTTATTAACGAATAATCCTCATAAACTTTCTAGTATAGAGGAATATGGCCTAGAATTAGTAGGTAGAAAAGCAATTGAGATACCATCCAACAAAAATAATGAAAAATATTTACAAACCAAAGTAGAGAAATTAAATCATTTATTACATGTAGATCAAAATAAATAAAGGGAGATAATAATATGACAAAAACATATGAAGGAAATTTAGTAGGAACAGGTTTAAAAGTAGGGATAGTAGTTGGCAGATTTAATGAATTCATTACAGGAAAATTATTAAGTGGTGCAGAAGATGCGTTTCGTCGCCATGGGGGGGTTGCCGAAAATGATGTAGAAGTAGCGTGGGTTCCTGGAGCATTTGAGATTCCACTTATCACCAAAAAAATGGCGGACTCGGGCAAATATGATGCCATAGTTGCTTTAGGAACGGTTATTCGCGGTTCGACTCCACACTTTGATTATGTAAGCAGTGAAGTTTCCAAAGGGGTAGCGAGTGTCTCTATGAATGCTGGAATCCCAGTAATCTTTGGTGTGTTGACAACAGATACCATTGAGCAAGCAATTGAACGTGCAGGAACAAAAGCAGGAAATAAAGGAGCAGATGCAGCAGTCTCTGCAATTGAAATGGCTAATCTGTTAAAAAATATAGGATAATGACTGGCAATTCGAGAGAAGTGACAACTATCTCATAAAAAGTGACGGATCAACAATTAAAAGTGATTGGTAAACTAGAAAAAGTGGCGGGTAAATCAACCCTCGCCACTTTTGTTATTTCGCTAGTAATTTTTTAATATCCTCTTCAATGTCTTTAGGCTCAGTCTTAGGAGCGTAACGCTTTACCACATTTCCATCTTCATCAATAAGAAATTTAGTGAAATTCCATTTAATCGATCCGGAAATAATACCAGGCGCCTCTTTTGTAAGATGCTTAAATAGTGGATGAGCATCTTTTCCGCGAACTTCTGTCTTAGCAAACATAGGAAAGCTTACACCATAATTGATTCGACAATGTTCTTCAGCTTCTTCACTGGAACCAGGCTCCTGATTCATAAATTGATTACTTGGAAATCCAAGTATTTGTAAACCATCCTCTTTATATTTCTCATATAACTCTTGTAAACCATCGAATTGAGGAGCAAATCCACATTTACTAGCTGTGTTTACAATAATCATAGCTTTTGCTTTATAATCATTTACTGATTTCTCTTCACCCTTAGGTGTTTGTATCTTTAAATCATACAGTGACATTCCGATCGCCTCCTTACTAAAAAGGATAGCATAAAGTCAGGAAAAGTCAGAAAAATATGCTCAATTGAAATGGAAAGTAACTGATTGAATTTATAAAAAGTGACCTAAAAGTACCCAAAAATAACTTGAATAATCAAAAGAGACTGGGACATAAATATTTTTTCAACTTCATACATTTGTTGTGTAATTTCAATGAGTGAAATACTGATTAGGATGAATTAAATTAGATGGAAATTGGCCAAGAATTTTTTTCCACATATACAACTCTCTCACTTTCTTAATTATTTTTGTTCGATTAATTGCGTTTTTTTATTCATAGTACTACCTTCATCCTGAATAGGTTGAAATAAATCAATTGTTTGTTGATTAACAATCTATTCAGTGAAGGAGAAAAAGTATGTTAAATTACGTATTTCCTCAGATACCCGAAGAAAAAATGATCTCAATCATCAGACATGGGCTTGGAAAAACGAAAGAACCTAAAAAGATTATTATTCTTGGTGCTGGTATGGCAGGGCTGGTATCAGCATCACTACTCAAAGAAGCTGGACACGATGTAACCGTTCTTGAAGCGACTGATAGGGTGGGAGGTCGGGTCTATACATTAAGAGGTGATTTAAAGGATGGACATTATCTTGAGGCTGGTGCAATGCGTATTCCTCATACTCATTTGTTGACGTTAGAATATATAAGAAAGTTCAAACTTCCAACAAATGAATTTGTTAATAGCTCTCCTAACGATATTATTTATATTAAAGGTAAAAAATTTCGTAAAAAAACTTATGAACAGAATCCTAATATCTTAAACTTTCCAGTATTCCCTTATGAAGGAGGGAAAACCGCTGTTAAATTACTTCAATTAGCGCTAAGGCCATTAACAGATTTTATTGATCAAAATCCAAAAAGAAACTGGCCTTGGGTCATCCAAGAATTCGATAAATATTCTATGGATAATTATTTAAGATATAATCCATTTGGCATTTCGTTATCGCCAGGTGCAATTGAGATGATAAAAGTACTTCTTAATCTTGAAGGGCTCATGGAGCTTTCTTTTTTAGAGCAATTACGTGAACTTTTAATCCTATTCACCCCAGATATTAAGTTTTATGAAATCTCAGGTGGTAATGATAAACTTCCTATTGCGTTTACAGATCAATTGAAGGATGATATCTATTATGGTCAATATGTGAAGAAAATTGTGCAGCACGATAACCAAGTAACGGTTCATGCTGTTCATAAAATTCTAGAGCCAACTAAGATTACTGGTGATCTTGCAATTGTTACCATTCCATTCTCTGTATTGCAATTTGTAGAAATTGAACCTCGTGATTCATTTTCAGAAAACAAATGGAAGGCTATACGGGAAACAAACTATGCTGGTTCTACAAAGACGGGAATTCAGTTTAAAAATAGGTTCTGGGAAAAGCAAGGGTTATATGGTGGGCAAACTATAACAGATCTCCCTATTAAATACGTACAATATCCAAGTCATAACCTCGGTTCAGATGGATCTGGTGTTATTTTGGGGAGTTATACATGGGAGGATGATGCTATTCCTTGGGATAGCTTGGAGGATGATAACCGCCTGGAATATGTATTAAAAAATTTAGCTATTATCCATGGTGATCAAGTATATAGTGATTTTCAAGGAGGAGTGAGTCATAGTTGGATTAGGTATCCATATTCTGCTGGGGCTTTTACTATGTTTAAGCCCGGACAAGTAACAGAATTAATGCCTCATATTTCCTCACCAGAAGGAAGAGTTCATTTTGCTGGGGGGGAACAGACCTCAACTACTCATGCATGGATCCAAGAAGCTATTGAATCTGGAATTCGAGCTGCATATGAAGTTAATAACTTACCTAGAACTTACATTGATTCCTAATCTAAATTAAAAGTATTACGCCAGGATATAAATTAATTGAATATACCATTTTGGCAGGTATACTTTTAAAATTATCTTCATCTATAAAAACCCATTACCATCCTCGCGACAAGGATCTTCAGTGTTGGATGTCTTTATTAAAAATGAACTTAAAGCAACAAGTAGTTTAGTCGAAGTTATAAAACCACTATGTTGACTTCCTTCACCTCTAATGGTAGACTAAATTATATTAAGGATATTAGGAGTCTTTAATATCGAATTTTAAACAAGGAGGTTATGTATGAGGTATTCGAACGCAACAAACTACGCTTTGCATACGATGGTCCATTTAATTCTGCAGCCAGGGGACAGCTCGGTGGGGGGGGTGCAGGAATTAGCCGAATTGCAGCATCTTTCCCCAACTTACCTTTCTAAGATATTAACCAAACTTGCGAAAGCAGGTTTGATCGAGTCGACGCCTGGTGCGAAGGGGGGGGTTATAAAATCTCAAGAAAAAAATATGAAATCTCCTTTTTAGATGTTATTCATGCGACTGAAGGAGATACTAGCTTATTCGACTGCTCCATTCATCATGAAGGCTGTTTGATTGAAAACGTAATGAGACAGGCAGAGGAAAATATGAAAGCTGAACTTAAATCAAAGCTTTTGATCGATATTGCTAAAGAGGCAGAATTCAAACAGAAATAACAAAAAAGTAAAATTAAAGGAGTGGATAAAATGATATTCGACTGCGCTGTGATTGGCGGAGGGCGAGCTGGACTTAATGCTGCATTAGTTCTTGGAAGATCAAGACGTAAAACTATCCTCTTTGATGACAACAAACCTAGAAATGCGGTTGTTTCAGAATCTCACGGGTTTATCACAAGAGATGGTATTGATCCTCAGGAATTAAAAGGGTTGCTCATGAAGAATTAAGCAAGTACCTAGACGTGAGGAGCGAAAAGAAACGGGTACATCGTATTAATAAAGAAAACACCTTCTTCCAGGTGGAGACAGAAAATGGGGGGGAAGAATACAACGCGAAAAAAGTCATTCTCGCAACTGGCTTTAAGGAAGTCCTTCCGGATATCTCACGGGTAAAAGAGTTCTATGGCAAGAGCCTGTTCAGCTGTCCTTTTTGTGATGGTTGGGAATTAAGAGATCGGGCGCTGGCAGTGATTGCAAATGATCAAAGGGCGCTTCATATGGCGAAAATGGTATCCAATTGGACGAACGATTTAATTATTTTTACCAATGGAAATAATATACTTTCGCTGGAAGAACAAGCATTGCTCAAAGGCTACGGAATCAATATAAATGAAAAGAAGATCGCCACTTTCATTGGAGAAGACGGGATGCTTAATAAAATCCAGCTTGAGGATGGTACAACAGTACTCCGTGAAGGAGGGTTTATAACTGCAGAATGGAAACAGGCTGCTTCTTTTGATTCTACACTTAAATATACATTAAACGAGCATGGTGGAATAGAAACCGACACCTGGCAACGTACCAATACGGAAGGGGGGGTACTTGCTTGCGGAGATACACGAATTGCCGGTCCTTCCCAATTAATTGCTGCTGCGGGAGAGGGCTCTATGGCTGCCATTTCTGTGAACGCAGCACTGATAGAAGAGAAATTTAACCAAGATAAACAGCACGCTTAAAAAAGGGAGGATATATATGCATCACCCGAATGGCAAGCACAGTAAAGGAAAAGTATCGTACTTGGAAAGTCCAGAACGAAGAAAAGAATTCTCTCCGGAACAGCTACTAAATATGATTCCTTTAAAGGAAACGGACAGCATCTTAAGTTATGACACCTAAAGTGTAAAAAAGGTTTCATCCTCAACTTTAACATTTCTTAACGAACAACATTTAGACAAAATCGAATCTAAAGTTCATAAAGAAATAAAAAAACATTTACTGCATTAAATTACATTTTTTGCTATAAGTAGTCGCCCTGTCTACTCCTTAATACCGACTTTATTAATTCAATAAATTATATTACTCTCTTTTTTTATCTAATCGCCGACGAAATACTAAAGCCGAGATGGTGAATATAACAAAAGCTACTGTTGAAGCAGCAGTAACCATCTTCACCACATTTCCAATTGGAGAGTTAAACAACAGAGCAATCGAGATGATTAAAACGGCACCAGTTAAACCCATTCCTAAAATTGAGATCGCCAAAACTTTGTTCATCAAATCACCTTACCTTACAGGTGATTGAAACAAGCTACCGCTCCAGCAATACCACCAGTACCAAGAAGTGCATATGCACCAATACATGCAGCACATATCGGGGGGGCAGTCACTGGTGTCGGTGCTGCACACGAACCGCCACACCCAATCGCAATAAGAGTAGCCATCGTTCCACCAACACCAAGCACTACTCCAAGACAAGCTGCTACTGCTTTTACACCCATCGGTTGAATTTCAGACGGTTCTTCTGTAAGCAATTCTTTATCTGTCATATAAGCAATCCCAGTATCCTCAGAAGTAACAAGCGATCCATCCACATACGTCTCAACTTGGAAGTTTCCTGCCTCATTCTTGGACACTAACATTTCATTAGTCTGCAATGCAGCATTATCCTCATCAAAGAATACCGTTACGTTACTCGGAAGGCTATAATCCCCCCCATTCACAGGAACTGTAACAGCCGTTACTCCACCACCAACGGCATACACACTCGATTTTTCCAAATCAAAAGCAGAGACAGGAGCGATATTCTCGACTTCACCTTCCTCTACTGCATGTAACGTTGCATCGACAAATTCCTCAGCTTCATCACCTGTAACAACAACAATATCTTGAGTTTGAGCTTGCGCAGTAACACTCGAAGATAAATTGAAACTGAAAATCCCCAAGATCATTAATACCGGCAAAAAAACCTTTTTTGCCTTCGACATAATAAAACCTCCTATTTTTTCAATATTTACTATATTTTATTAATTCTATATAAATATAAAATTTCCCTTCTTTTTACGTTAAAATAAGTCATAAGTAATAGATCTTTGAGTTATGACACTTTTAAAGCTGTATCATTTTTCAGCCAATAAAAAAGCCGATATTTTTATATCGACTTTTAACTTCTTTTTTCGTTACTCAAATTTCTCCAAGTTCCTGCAAATCTTCATACTTTTCTACAAAATAATCTCGGTCTTTTAAGCAAACAACTTTCTTTTCTGGACCTTCAGGCAACTCTACTTCACTAAGAAGTTCACCACATGTAAAACAATTACCCAATACTTCTTCAAGTGGGATTACATTCTTATCAGCATATTTTAAGTATTTTTCAATGTCGGCTTCACTAAAGCTTTTCATGTAATTCTCCTTTCTTTATTTTTTAAATAATTTAGTAAAAAACCCGTTAGTTTAAGTGTATCACTTTACATTACACATCCAAATTAGATACATGCACAACTATTAGATTTTGGCGCTGGAACTGGTTATTTTTCTATCCCTGTGGCGAAGAGGACCAAAGGCAAAGTATACGCGCTAGATATCGATGCTGCAATGCTGGAAATAATAAAAGAGAAAGTCTTGAAGGAACAGCTTACGAATATTGTCCCGGTGCAGGAAAGTATGGAGGAACTTTGTTCACCTGATGGCACTATCGATATGATCATTGCTTCTCTGGTATTACATGAAATTCGGCCGTTAGGACCACTGTTACAGCAAATGAGAAATGTATTGAAAAAAGAAGGCTATCTAATCTGTCTGGAACTTATGCCAAAAGGAAATTCAGATAAAGGACCTAGAATTACTTTGGAAGGAATGGAGCTAGAAATGGCAAAATATGGATTAAAGGTAACGGAGAAATTTTTCCCAGTGGAATCTTTATATATGCTCGTTGCACAGAATACGAATTAAAGGTTCATATTTCGGCTCAATTAAAGATATTAAGTATCTTCAAAGTGTATAATTGAAATTGAGCAGAAGGCGTGCTTTATGCTTATGCAAGCAATACGAACAAAACAAAGCAAGTGCTTCACCGTACAACTATACTGGTAATTGAATACAATTAATTAAGGCAGTCACTTTTTAGGGTGATCGTTTTGTCGTATTCGACCTATACTCCGCAGCACTAAATTTCACGCTAATCGACTTTGTGAAAACTGATATTTAGTTAACTGGGAGAAAAGTGCAAGAAAGTAGCTGTTCGCAAGAATATTGAGAGGTGGTTTGTAATTTTACAAAATCTTTTGAAGAGGTGAATCAAAATGAAAGTTGAGTTAAATCAAGAACAACTTGAGTTAAGAAAAATTGCTGAGAGAAAAAAACCGTGGAAAGGAAAGCGGACAAGCCGGAGCAATAGTTCAACAGTAATACCATTTCAAAATTACTACTCAGCAAATCGGAGTTATGTCACAGTATCTCTTTAATACACATAAAAATCCAAACGATTTCTAAATCTATCCTAATAATCGTTTGGATTTTTCAATATATATATCACGGTATGCTAACCGTCTGTAGGATCGCCACTGATCATAGTCTCACATTATTCTTGCACGACACCGTCTTCTGCTTCAATACGGTCTAATCGTGCTTTTATATCTTCCTCTGTAAGATGATGTTCTTGTATATATAGATTGCGAGGGCTAATACGACACTCGTGTGTACATCCGCGCATATATTTATGCTCATTCTCTTCTGAGCAAAGAATTTGTTTATTACACTCTGGATTGGCACAATTTACGTAACGTTCACAAGGTTCACCGTCAAAATAGTCTCTACCAACTACTACATGTTCTTTACGGTTGACCGGAACAGAAATACGCTCATCAAATACGTATAACTGACCATCCCATAGCTCTCCTTGTACTTCATCGTCTTTTCCATAGGTGACAATACCACCATGCAGTTGTCCAACATCCTCGAAGCCTTTTTCTTTCATCCAACCACCAAATTTTTCACAGCGAATTCCGCCAGTACAATACATTAATACTTTTTTACCTTCTAATTGTTCACGGTTATTTTCGATCCACTCGGGGGAGATCACGGAAATTATCAATATCAGGATTAATAGCACCACGGAAATGGCCTAATTCATATTCATAATCATTTCTAGTATCCAGAATAATCGTATTTTCATCCTTCATTGCTTCATAAAATTCTTTTGGGTTTAAGAAGTCGGCATTCTTTTCGCGAGGATCAACATTTTCCTCACCCAATCGAAGAGTGACTAGTTCTGTTCGATGACGACAGTGCATTTTCTTGAATGCATGTCCATCTGCTTCATCAATTTTAAACATCATGTCAGCAAACTTAGGATCATGGCGCATTGCTTCCATGTACTGATTTGTTTGTTCGACGGTCCCAGAAACCGTACCGTTAATGCCTTCTTCTGCAATAAGAATGCGCCCTTTCAGATCTAAATCCTTGCAGAATTGTAAATGCTCCTGGGCAAATGTCTCAGGGTCTTCAATTGTAACAAACTTATAATACAATAATACTCGGTACTTTTCTTTATTTTCCATTTTCCTACCACCTATCCATTCATATTTGCAAGATATAAACGTGTTTAGGTTGGATATATATAACATTGTCTCTTGCAAGCATATATTGTATCAAACTTTTAATAGGAAAATCAATAGAAACTATTACAAATCTCCTTCAAACCACTTGATCAGGGCCTGTGTTCCACGATCTTCTAATCCTTTTTTCGCTAGTTCTTCATATAATTCTAACGATAAAGCCAAACCGGGTGTTTTTATTCCCATTTTTTCCGCATTGGTTAAGGCAATTTTCATATCTTTAATAAAGTGTTTTATATAAAATCCTGGTTCAAGATCTCCTTCAATCATACGTGGAGCCAAATTAGACAGAGAAAAGCTTGCCGCAGCCCCCCCTGTAGAAATACTTTGTAACACTTGCACAGGATCTAATCCTGCCTTTTTTGCATACATAATCGATTCTGACACACCAATCATAGTGGAGGCGATATTAATTTGGTTTGCCATTTTGGTGTGCTGGCCAGATCCTGCAGGTCCTTGTAACACGATGTTTTCTCCCATCACCTGAAAAACAGGTAGCATCGTATCGAAATCCTGCTGTTTTCCACCAACCATAATCGCTAATTTGCCATTTTTAGCGCCGATATCTCCACCTGAAACTGGCGCATCTATGCTGTGTAACTGTTTTTCTTCAGCCATAGATGCAATCTTTTCTGCTAATTTTGGATCAGAAGTGGTCATGTCGATAAGAAAAGTTCCTGGTTTAGCATTATCGATAATGCCGTTGTCTCCAAGGTAAAGCTTTTCCACATCTGAGGGATAGCCAACCATTGTAATAATAATATCAGCATTTTTTGTAAGAGATTCGACATTATCTTGCCAAATCGCTCCTTGATGTATGAGATCAAGGGCCTTTTCTTTTGTTCTTGTAAATAAATGCACCTGATAATCAGCATCTATTAAATGACCTGCCATACTTTTTCCCATTACACCAGTTCCGATAAAACCTATTGTTTGTGTCATTGAAAATCTCCTTTTCTTTTACTATATCAAAAAAATGGCCACTCCGCTATTAGCTATGTAACACTGCATCGAGTATGGAAAGTAAAAAAACCTAGGCTTATGCGAAAGCCTAGGTTTTACATATTTATTTAAAAACTTTCTTTATAAATTTTCCTGTTCATCTAAAGTCATGGTAGCTGTCTGAATATTTCCATCGCGGTAGAAGGTTACTGTAACCTCATCGCCAATTTTTGTTTCTCGATATAGATACGTTTTTAAATCTAACATGGAGCTAATCGCTGTGTCATTAACTTTCGTGATCACGTCATATTGTTGTAAGCCAGCATTTTCAGCAGGTGAATTTGCTTGAACCTTGGCAACCACTATACCGTTTTCGACACTTTCATCTAATTTCAATGTTTCTTGAACATGACGAGCCGGTACGGTTGATAAGTCGACGGCACTAATACCCATAAATGGTCGAACAACCTCACCATCTGTTTCTAATTGTTCAATAACTGGTTCAGCATCACTAATAGGAATGGCAAAACCAATTCCTTCTACAGTTGCTTGCGCTATTTTCATAGAGTTAATACCAATAAGTTGACCTTTAGAATTGATCAACGCTCCACCACTGTTACCTGGGTTAATAGCTGCGTCTGTTTGAATCACGTTAGTGGTCCAATCTGGTTGTCCATCACTATTGAGATCGATATCGACTGCACGATCAAGTCCACTGATGATACCTTGTGTAACAGATCCTGCAAATTCTGTGCCTAGTGGATTTCCAATTGCGATTGCTGTATCTCCAACTGTTATTTCTTCTGAAGAACCTAGTTCAGCAACTGTAGTAATTTGCTCACTTGGAATTCGCAATACAGCAAGATCTGTTAAAGCATCTGCTCCTAAAACTTCTGCATCAATATGCTCTCCATTGGTTAGAATCACCTCTACCTGTTGCGCACCTTCGACCACGTGATTATTTGTGACCACATAGCATATTCGCCATCTTTTTTGTATACAACACCTGAGCCTGTTCCGGCTGCATTAGCTTCTTCCCATAAACTTACTTGTTGGACATTGGATATTCCGACAACAGCATCAGACACTTTTTCTACTGCTCCACTAATTGAATTTGTATTATTGGTGGAGAGGTTAGTAGTTGGTACCACCTCTTCCTCTGTAGTTTGCTCCGTATCCTCTGGTGTATGAGAAGCGGTGTCTTGGCTGTCATCCAGTTGAGTTAAGAAAATCCCTCCTGTAAATAATGCTGCAATAAGACCGCCAGCAACACCGCTTATTAACATGGAGAAAGTATTTTTCTCATTATTTGTTTTTGTTGATTGCTCTCGATTAAATTCTTCGTTCATATTTATTCACAACCTTTCGGGAAATTTGTTATTAATTTCTACACTATTGATACTACCCCCCCTCATCTGCGGCATATTAACGGAAGAATTGTAGAAAAAATGTGTAAAGTATTGAATTTATGAGGCATTACTTAATTTTTTCGGTTAAATATGCGAAAATATGATAAAGAGAGCTACGGAAAGGTGGAACATATGGTGAACCAGCAAATTTATATAGTAGAAGATGATGCTAATATTCGGGATATTGTCAATGCCTATCTTAAAAAAGAGGGGGGGTATCATGTTACATTGTTAGAAACAGCAGAAGATGCATGGGAGCTCACATCAACTGGCCAACCTGATATGTGGATACTGGATATCATGCTTCCCGGAATGGATGGATATGAATTATGCAAGAAAATCCGTCAAGTTAGTGAAGTACCTATCATTATTATTTCGGCAAAAGATGAAGAAGTAGATAAAATATTAGGTTTAGAATTAGGAAGTGATGACTATTTGACAAAACCCTTTAGTCCAAGAGAGCTAGTAGCGCGTGTAAAGCGTTTATTTAAACGTACTGAATTGCAGCCAATTCAAAATAATACGGCCTCCCATCTGATACATTTGGGCAAACTTGAAATAGATAAGGGAGCTCGCATTGTACATTGGAATCAACAAGAAATAGAGGTTACCTCAAAGGAATTTGATATGTTGGAGATTTTCGCAAGGCAACCTAATCGGGCCTTTTCCAGGGAAGAATTACTAACATTAGTATGGGGGGGATGATTACTTCGGAAGTGATCGTGCGGTGGATGACCTTGTCAAACGTTTAAGAAAAAAGATGGATAGACTGCCGATCGAAACAGTATGGGGGGGATATGGTTATCGATTAGAGTATGACGGGGGGGAACGGGCATGAAGCTGCAATATCAATTAACGCTTGCTTTTACCACTTTATTAGTGATTATTATGACGGTTGCAGGCATTATCATCTATTCTCAGATGCTGCAAATGTTAATTAAAGATGAACAACGTCAGTTAGAGGACAAAGGCGAATTGATCGTTAATTTTATTTTATCTGAGGATTTAAACAATACGACAAATGTCCAACGATTATTACAAATGTTAGAACAATATAATTTGCAGGTGTTTGCTTATGATGAAGGTAGTAAAAGAATCATATTTTCGTCTATTCCAAATATGAAGAAAATAGAAGGATGGATAGCAGATTATGATCTTAATAATCCAGAACAACCTTTGTGGCAAGGAAAAGAGGATCAATATGTAGTTTCGATTATTCCGTTCTATTCTCCGAGTGCCACCCAGCAATTAGTATTGTTAACACCTTTGGATGATCTGCAAGAGGTACAGAAAAGTTTAATTAATCGGCTCTTTTTAATCTTTATCATTGGGATAGTGGTAGCCGTTTTATTAAGCCATTATTTAACGATGAAACTAGTGACGCCATTAACGAAATTACGTCATCAATTGAAAAAATTGAAAAGCGTCAATTTGATGAAATGGAAGAAATAAAAGCAACTGGAGAGATAAAAGAAGTTGAACAGAGTGTTGTGGAAATGGCAAATGAATTAAACAATTTTATTCAATCTCAGCATCACTTTTTTCAAAACGCTAGTCATGAATTAAAAACGCCTCTCATGACGATTCAGGGATATGCAGAAGGAATAAAAGATGGAATTTTTGAAGGAGAAGATGCAGAACGTGGGCTGAATGTTATGGTCGCAGAAATCAATCGGCTCAAAAAAATTATTAATGAAATTATCTTATTAGCGAAGCTGGATAGTGAGGCAGATATTTATCACGTGAAAAAAGTAAACGTAGAGCAATTTATCGAAAAAGTAATGGAACGGGCGATACCGATTGCCAATGATCAGAATAAAGAAATTATCTTAACGAAAATAACGAATCACATCTTGTCATTTGACGAGGGGGGGAAGATGCTGCAGGCAGTCATGAATATTGTAACGAATGCGATCCGTCATGCCCATCAGCGCGTAGAAATTTCAGTTCGAACGGAAAATAATCAACTGCGAATAGAGGTAGTAGATGATGGGAATGGCATCGACGAAGATGTGATACAAAAATTATTTCACCGTTTTGTGAAAGGGAAAAGTGGGGGGGAAACAGGACTTGGACTGGCGATTGCCAGAGCGATTGTTGAACGCTCAGGAGGTATAATAAAAGCAGAAAATACCATAAATAAAGGTGCAAAATTTAGCATATTATTCACCAAACATGAAAAAAATACCGATTAATGATAACATTTAATTAGTAATATGATATACTAGATAAGTTGTTAAACAATGAACGCATCACTAAGAGGAGAGAATGAAATGACGCAATTAAGAGAAGACCTTCGCAATATTGCGATAATTGCCCATGTTGATCATGGTAAAACTACGTTAGTTGACCAGTTACTCTATTATTCAGGAACATTTCGCGAAAATGAACAAGTAGCAGAACGTGCAATGGATTCCAATGATATTGAGAAGGAACGTGGAATCACCATTTTAGCCAAAAACACTGCCATTGATTATAAAGACACACATATAAATATATTAGATACTCCTGGCCATGCTGATTTTGGTGGTGAGGTAGAACGAATTATGAGGATGGTAGACGGTGTATTACTTGTCGTTGATGCCTATGAAGCTGCATGCCTCAAACACGATTTGTATTAAAGAAAGCACTCGAACAAAGATTGCAACCTGTTGTTGTAATAAACAAAATTGACCGCCCAAGTGCCCGACCTGAAGAGGTTATCGATGAAGTTCTAGATTTATTTATTGAGTTGGGTGCAGATGATGATCAATTAGAATTTCCTGTTGTTTATGCTTCAGCACTAAATGGAACGTCAAGTTTCCTGGTGAAGAACAGAAGGATACCATGGAACCAATTTTTGAAACCATCCTAGAAAAAATTCCAGCACCACTAGATAATGCCGATGAACCATTACAATTCCAGGTTACGATGTTGGACTATAACGATTATTTGGGACGTATCGGAGTTGGCCGTGTATTTCGTGGAGCGATTAAAGTAGGCCAACAAGTTTCCCTTATTAAGACAGATGGGAAGGTTAAAAACTTCCGCGTTAGTAAATTATTTGGTTTCATTGGCCTTAAGCGAATTGAGGTCCAAGAAGCTAAATCAGGAGATATTATTGCGATTGCTGGTATGGAAGATATTAACGTAGGTGAAACGGTTTGCCCTACTGAACATCAAGAAGCATTACCTATTTTACGTATAGACGAACCTACATTACAAATGACCTTCGTCGTCAATAATAGCCCTTTTGCTGGTAGAGAGGGTAAGTATATTACCTCACGTAAGATTGAAGAACGATTATTGTCACAATTAGAGACAGATGTAAGTTTGCGTGTGGACCCAACTGAATCTCCAGACGCTTGGATTGTATCCGGACGCGGGGAACTGCATTTGTCTATTTTAGTAGAAAACATGCGCCGTGAAGGTTACGAACTTCAACTATCTAAACCAAAAGTAATTATTAAAGAAATCGATGGTGTCAAATGTGAACCAATTGAACGTGTACAAATTGATGTTCCAGAAGAATACACTGGACCGGTTATGGAGTCATTAGGAGCACGTAAAGGCGAAATGATTGATATGGTTAACCATGGGACTGGACAGGTTCGTATGGAATTCAAAGTACCATCTCGGGGTTTAATTGGTTATGCAACAGAATTTATGACACAAACACGTGGATATGGAATTATAAATCATTCATTTGACGAATATGCACCATTTATTAAAGGTCATGTTGGTGAACGTCGAGAAGGTGTATTGGTTTCATTGGAAAATGGAAAAGCATCGACTTACGGTATAATGAACCTGGAAGATCGTGGTGTTATCTTTGTTGAACCAGGTACAGAAGTCTATGCCGGGATGATCGTTGGCGAACATAATCGTGAAAATGATATAACTGTAAATATTACTAAAGAGAAGCATTTAACAAATGTTCGTTCCGCAAATAAAGATCAAACAGCAACAATTCGTAAAACGCGCAGTTTGACATTAGAAGAAGCGATTCAGTATTTAGATGATGATGAGTATTGTGAAGTAACGCCAGAAAATGTTCGTCTTCGCAAGAAAATTTTAAACAAAAATGAACGTGAAAAAGCGGCAAAAAGATCAACTGTATAACGAATAGAAAACCAGTGAGAAGCCTCTCACTGGTTTTCTTATGTTATTGTCATAATTAATTGCATTATTTTACAGGAAGCATAAAAAATTATGGTAGAATAAAAGAAGCTTTTCGAGAGGAGTCAGGTATACCATGCGAAATTACATCTTTTGGCTACTACTAATCATATCTTTGTTGACAGGATGTATGAATTCAGATCAATATCAAGCACAAAATCATTCTATTAATAAAAACGAAACGGCTATCAAGGAAACAGAAGGCGAATTTATAGCATCGTTGAAACAGGAGGTTACTATTGCTGCTGTTGGAGATTTGCTGATTCATTCCACGGTATATAATGATGCATGGAATGGCGAGCGTTATAACTTTATCCCAATGCTTGAGCCAATATCTCAATATTTAAAAAGCCCAACGATTACGATGGCAAATCAGGAAACGATAATGGGGGGGGAGAAAAAATTGGTTTATCCACTATCCTCAATTTAACAGCCCATTTGAATTAGGCGATGATTTGAAAGAATTAGGGGGGGTAGATCTTGTAACGATGGCAAATAACCATACGTTAGATCGAGGTGAACAAGCTATCCGTAACGCGATTAATCATTATGAAAAAATAGGAATGGATTACACTGGTAGCTTTAAAAGTGAGGAAGATAAAAAGAGGATAAGAGTGATCAATACTGATGAGGGAATATCCATAGCTTTTCTCAGTTATACATATGGAACAAATGGAATGACCATTCCTCCTGGAAAAGAATATTTAGTTAATTTGATTAATCGCACTCAAATTAAGGCGGATGTGGCTAAAGCGCAAGACATGGCGGATGCTATAATTGTCAGCTACCATTTTGGAGAAGAATATCAGCCTCTGCCTAACCAACAACAAAAGGAGCTGGTGCAATATTCGGCAGATCTTGGTGTCGATGTGATTATAGGGCATCATCCACATGTACTGCAGCCCATTGAATGGGTGGAAGGGAAAAACGGCAATCAAACATTGGTTGCTTATTCATTAGGGAATTTCGTATCAGGCCAATATGAATTATATCAACGGACAGGTGGAATATTTGAATTTAAAATTTCTAAAGAGAGCAAAGATAAAACAAAAATCACGGTGCACTCTCCAGACTTTTTACCTACATTTGTCTCATTTGAAAGATCTGGTGAATCATTGAAGAATGTTGCGGTAGTTCCTCTAAAAGAAATAGACACTCAACAATTACCAAATCGATCTAGTTATCTTGAAGAGATCAGGCAGCACTTATCTCAAAATATAGAAGATTTAGAGTTTATCGAATAAGGAGAATGTGAAATGGAATGGCGTAATATTTATCGTGGATTGTTAATGGGAGCAAGTGATGTAGTTCCCGGTGTAAGTGGTGGTACAATTGCAGTTGTGTTAGGAATATATGACCGCTTAATTGAAGCTATCAATGGTTTTTTTAGTAAAGAATATAAGAAACATTTAATGTTTTTAATTCCGCTAGGTATAGGGATTTTGACTGCAATTTTCTTATTAGCAGGTGTAATTGAGTGGTTATTTGAACATTATCCAAAGCAAACACAATTTGCCTTTTTAGGATTAATCATTGGTGTACTTCCTTTTCTTCTTCAAAAATCAGAAGCAAAAAGAACGTTTAAACCAAAACATATTTTTATGACCTTTCTAGGAATTTGTCTGGTGGGATCTATGATCTTTTTTCAAACTGGTGAGCCTGAGCCTGTAATAGATTTTACAATGAGCACGTATCTTTGGTTGTTTGGTTCGGGTTTTATTGCGAGTTCTGCGATGATTTTGCCGGGTATTAGCGGTTCCTTTTTGTTATATGTTATAGGATCATATACTACCATTATTAGTGCAATAAAAAATTTGGATATTATGATTATTTTAATAGTCGGAATTGGAATCTTCTTAGGTATCTTAATAATGAGTAAGGTAATTCATTATTTTTTAGAGACTTTTCCTACTGCTACATATGCAGTAGTAATAGGAATGGTGATTGGCTCTGTCTTTGTTATTTTTCCCGGTTTTCCTACTAATATAAGTGGAACAGTAGTATGTGTAATTAGCTTTGCAGGAGGATTACTTTTTGCATATTTGTTAGGTAGAGTTGAATACCGCTAAACAGAATAGTTGCGTGAAGCTTAGGTTCATGCTAATTTTGATGCAAAGAATAATTTGATATAAAGGAGTTATTAGAGATGGAAGCAATTAATACAATAGAGCAATTTAATGAAATTATCGCTTCTAAAGATCCAGTAATTATCAAGTTTTATGCCGACTGGTGTCCAGATTGTAAACGAATGGATATGTTTATCGGTGATGTTTTGGAGAAATATCAGAACTATAATTGGTATCAAATAAATAGTGATGAAGTACAGGGATTAGCAGAGCAATATGATGTGATGGGTATTCCGAGTTTACTTATTTTTCAAAATGGTGAAAAAATCGCACATCGACACAGTGCCTATACAAAAACTCCGGGCGATATTGAGGAATTTCTTCAACAAGAGCTTGGTTAAGAGACAGGATTTCCACTGTCTCTTTTTTATGTTTTTATTTACCTTTATGATGAAAAGGACAGGTTCCTTTGATCGGTTTACTATCATCTCCAATAAAAAACTGTTTCCACTCATTATGAGTAGGATCACCAAAGTGACTGATGTCAGGGTGCTTTGGTAAGTGATCCCATTTTTCTACACGTGCTCTTACTTTCTCTCTTGACATAATTCCGCCTTTCTCTGTTCCTTCTAATCCCCTAAAAATTTTCCGTGGTTGAAAACCAATGATGAGGCTATGACCTAAATTCCTTGTTTTGCGCTGTTTGTACGCGGGTGCATTACCAAAGGCAAAGATAGGTTCGCCACCAAAATGAAAGTCCCATAAGTAGTGTTCAGGGTCTTTTGGAGCATTTTCTGGCCAAGGAGTAGCGTCCTGAGAATGAAGGTATTGCAATACTCTCCAAAAATAGTCCCGATAATATTCAATCGACCTCTCCTTTTTTCAGGTTCAACAAAAATAAATAGTCCGTGCCTTTTAGCATCGGTCCTCTCTAATAATTGCAAAAAACTTTCTACTGTTTTTGGTAGGTGACGCCAATCATCTTGTGCAAGATACGTATAACGTAATTCTCCTTTTCGTTGTCCTGTCATTCCAAAAAAACATGGGAAGGTGGGATTTGTTACGATCTCTTCGAACGTCTTATATTCTTGATATAACCATGATGGAAGATGGGAAGTGTTTTCCATCGAGTTTTTTGTTAATAATTGTGATTGACTAGCTTCGTACATAAAAAATCTCCTTTTTAGTTAAAAAGTTTAAGTAGTCACTATTAGTGATATTATAGTTACTATATTCTCGAAAATGAAACAAGAGAAACATTAATTTCTAACTAAATTTATATTCTTCCCTGAGAGTTAAATAAAATTAAAAATTTTAAGAAATTGGCTAATAAAGGAGGAACACAGAAAGCATGAAAGAAAATACTTACATTTTAGGGGGGGTGGTGACACCGCCGTGGTATACTTAAAAAATCGGGAAGAGTCTAATAAAGACACTCCCTTACTTGCTAAATAAATATATAGATAGTAATTATCAGTGGGATATTGAATACTTTGGTCACCCTTTAACAGGTATTACCGAAAATTCAAAGGAAGTCATGGAAGCCTTATATGAGAAAAAGGAAGAAAAAGAATGGGATTTTGCGGTTTGTTTAACAGATCTGCCGTTATTTAAAAACCATAGTTTAATTGTTGCAGAAGCAAATGAGGAAAAAAGAGTGTCCTTAATAAGTTTACCTGGACTGGGGGCCTTTCCGCTAATTAAACGAATTAAAGAGTCTATTTTGCTTCTTGTGCAAGAGATGAATGTTGAAAAATCTAAAAATGAAGATTTGATGAGTAGTGATAAGAATCACCATTTTATGAGAAAGCTTAAGTTTAATCAATTATCACCTATTCTAAAAGACATTTCAGATGAAAAGGATTCAAACTTTGGAGTTCGGTATACCGTGAAATCGCGTTTGCGGGGTGGTATCCGCATGATAACGGGTATGGTAAGAGCAAACCGGCCATGGCTTTTGTTTCCTTCCTTTATCAAAATATTAATTGTTGCATTTACTACAGGTGTTTATGCGCTTGTTTTCCCGACTTTATGGAAGTTAAGTCATAGTTATGAAGCGATGCGAATGGTGCTCGTATCTGTTATTGCTATCAGCTTGTTGGTGTTTTGGATAATTATGTCTCATAGTTTATGGGAAAAGCGCGATAATAGGTACAGTAATTATTTGCGCAAATTATATAATGGTACCACTATACTTACCTTACTAACCACCGTGGTACTTTACTATTTTATATTATTTGTTTTTTTTATAGCCGCTGTTTTTCTCCTCATACCAATGGATATGTTAGAATCACAAATAAATAAACCGATTGGATACAGTAGCTACTTTCAATTAGCATGGATGGCTACAAGTGTCTCCACGTTTATTGGGGGGGCACTAGGTTCTAGTTTAGAAAATGAAGAAGTAGTTTTATCTGGTACGTATGGTTATCGTCAACGTCAGCGTTACGAACTTGTGAGAGAAGCACAGGAAGAAAAGAAGGAAGCCACTCAAGAGAAAAAAGAAGCAGCAGAGAAGAAGAAGGAAGCTGCTGATAGAAAACAAGAGGCAGCAGAAGAGAAAGAAGCACAAGTGTAAAATTTAAAGCAGAAACATAGAGCAAGTGAAACCATCTCATGACATTTTTCGTATAATAGAAAAGGGGGGGAAGGAGAAGATGTCATGTTAGAGGTTCACCAGTTAACGGTAGAAATCGGAAGAGACACCATTTTAGAGAATGTGGATTTTCTTGTACCTGATGGGAGTATTGTAGGTCTTATTGGTCATAATGGTGCAGGGAAATCTACTGTTATGAAGACAATAATGGGCTGGCAGAATAAAAAGGAAGGTTCCATTATTTTAAACAAAATTAATCAAGAGCAATCATTTGTAAATTTTAAAAAGCAACTATCATACATACCAGAGGAACCTTTTTTATTACCGGAGTTAACCACGATGCAGCATTTTCAACTCTATGGGCAAAGCTATCAGATTGACGAGGATACATTTACAGAGCGCACTAAACAACTCTCAGAGCAGTTTGAAATAGCGGATAAAATGAATGAATATCCGGAAGCACTATCAAAAGGAATGCGACAAAAAGTGCAAACGATTTGTGCCTTCTTACCAGATGTATCGCTTTTGCTAATTGATGAGCCATTTATGGGATTGGATGTACATGCTTCTCAAGATTTACAGGAACTTTTAATAGAAGCGGAATAATGGAACGAGTATTCTTTTAACTTCTCATCAACTTGAAAGAATGGAGGAGATGGCAGATTCCTATATTATGCTTCATAAAGGAAAAGTAGAAGAGAAGGGCGCAATCGCAGAGTTCCAATCTTTAACGAGGAGAACTCTCAAATGAAAGATACTATGTCAATTTTAAAATTTTTAAAGAAGAATCGAATGATTAAGAAACAGCGATTATATAAACTGGCATTTGGTGTTGCATTTGACTGGACAATCACTATTTATACAGGATTCTTTCTCTTTATGTTACTGTTCATTGCTTATGATGTATTAAAATCAATGGAAACTGTACTTATTACATATCAAGATCTTGTGCAACCATTTTTACCATTAGTTATTATAGGATTAGTAGTCGGCATGCTTTTCCAATCCTTTCAATCTCCTGGCGTACTTATTACCAGTGCTGAGTGGAAGCTAACATCGCTCCCATATGATGTACGTAAAATATGGTTATATCAGTTTGGGAAAGGGATACAAAAACGCTTTATCGGTATTTTTGTTATTTTTCTTCTTCTTTTGCTCATTACGCCGATAACGGCTGACTTTTTATTACAATGGTACGGAACGATAACCCTTGTTTCGATATTAACGCTTTTGCCACAATGGTATTTTTACCAGATTGATGGGTTTAAAAAATTAGGCATATATCTAATTGGAATTATTGTATTGGGAATTTTGAGAATAGCCTTTATATGGATAGATGATTCTTCCTTGTTTGTTTACGCTGTCATACTATTGTTAGCTTGTCTTCATATATGGATGTGGCCAAGAAAATTAGCACATACAAATTGGATGAAAGTAGTCGAAAAAAGTGATCAAAAAGTATGGAATATGTTCTTTATTCAACAAATGAGTAGAATGGATCAAGTTGAAAATCAGCGGAAAAATTATTTTCTTCAGTCGCTTTTTAAGTCCAAAAAGAAACCCTTACCATATCCCTATCAAAATCCGATAATTGTTTTGCGTAAATTATGGTTCCGCAGTATCGGGAGCAATTTACAAGGTCTATACATCACCTTGTTTGCAATTGTAGCTTGTATGTTCATATTAAGTTCGCGAGGATCCTTATTATTGCAGGGTATTGGTGCAGCTTTATCTATTTTTATGTTTGTGCAGATGATGAATAGTTATTTTGGTTTGATCTTTAAAGATAAATTGTTTCATAGTCTTCCCTGGAATATGCAGACAATAAATAAGGCGTTTAAATCAATATTAAATGGAGCAAGTATTGTACTTGTTATTGTAATTACTATTGCGATAATCACGGTGAATACGGTAAATGGACTGTTAATAACTCAATTGACTTTTATCTGTATTTCCCTTTATTCACTATTAGAATTAAAGTTAGAAAAGCGTATGCAGCAACTTAATCAGAAATGGTTCAAACCATATTTTTTAGATGAAATAATGGTTATTCTAATTTATAGTGCAATAGCAACTAGTCTGTATTATCCAGTTGTTCTTATATTTGTTTTTGTTATAATCGTGCACCTAATTAAAATACAGTATTTTCCATCATCAATTGACTCAGATTAATTGTTTGCCTATAATACGAGTTATATAAAAAAGTGAAAGAGAGGGTGTAAGGGATGGAACAAGCAAAGGATCACTATTTAAGCAAAAAGCAAGACCCTTCCTTAAAATTATTTGTTGTGCTATCTAAAGCCTATCGTGCTGTTTCTGATCAAGTGGCTAAAGATATCAGAAGTCACGGTTTAAACACAACAGATTTTGCGGTAATGGAGCTATTATACCATCAGGGAGAACAACCATTACAAAAAATTGGCGATAAAATATTATTAGCAAGTGGCAGTATTACATATGTAGTAGATAAATTAGAAAAAAAAGACTTAGTAAAACGAAAACCTTGTCCAGAGGATCGAAGAATTACCTATGCTTTGCTTACAGAACAAGGTCAAAAATTACTATATGATATTTTTCCTGAGCATTGGAAACAAATAGAGGCAATTACGGCTGGATTAAATGAAACAGAAAAGAGAGAAGCGATTCAATTGTTGAAACAGTTAGGCAGGTATGCAGACGAGTTTGCTAACAATGAGTTGTAATTAATGTTTAAGTGTTGTTTTTAATGGGTATATACTACTATAGATTAACAAAGGTCAGGAGGAGAGCCCATGGAAAAACAACAGATAGATATTTATATTAGTAATAATTGTAATGAGAGTAACGAGGCTATAGACTACTTAACACAGCGAAATATTGATTTTTCGATTAAAAATATTTCTCAACATAAAGAATATTTATATGAGCTGCATCAACAGGAAATCTACATAACACCAGCGATAATTATCGATAAAAATCACCAAATTCTTGGATTCCAACAGAATAAAATTACTGAACTGATAAAGGCATAAGAACGATTTGACCCTTTTTGCATAGGCTAATAGCAAAGTAGACTTCAGGGAGGGAGAGGACATGGATTATAGATATAATGGTTACATGGGTAACCCTAATCCTTATTACCAGCCAAAAATTAATTCATACCAACCACCGACATATATGTCAACAATGCCAATAACACCTTTTCAATACTATCAGAAGCCATTGCTGCCAAATCCTTATGAGGGTTTTTCAACATCACAACCATCTTACTTTACGAAACAAAATAATCCGATGCTTCATTATTTTAAAGATAAAAATGGTGAAATGGATCTGGATAAGGTCTTTCAAACCGTTAATCAATTAGCCAATACGTATCAGCAAGTCTCGCCACTATTCAAAAATGTAGGAAGTATATTAAAGACTTTTCAAAAATAATAGTCTTAAATCCTTGTCGAATGAGACAAGGATTTCTATTTTTTTTAAAAATAGGTGTAGAAATAAATGAAAACGGAAATAGGAGAATACATAGGAAAAATTATTTAGGAGGTAATAGCTGTGACTGCATGTCTGCTTATCCATGGTTTTACAGGTGGACCATATGAAGTAGAGCCTCTGGCAATATATTTAAAGGAAAAAACGGATTGGCATGTGGAAATCCCAAGTTTGCCTGGACACGGGCTAGGGGAAGGCAAAGACTTAAACCTGGCAGATGTAACCTATAAAGATTGGATTAATAAAGCAGAAGAAGTATATTTAAAATTAGCAACACAACATACAACCATTTACTTGGTTGGTTTTTCTATGGGTGGAATGATTACAGCATACTTAGCGGCGAAATATAGTGTGAAAGGCTTGGTATTGTTGTCGACATCCCGAAAATACATCAGTATTCCGCAAATCGGTGTAACACTAGTAGATTTCTCCCAAAAGGCAGTTAGGAAAAAGTTGAAAAACGATCCCTTATTTTCCCATTATATTAGCAAATATGGAGCAGTGCCAGTAAAATCAACGATAGAATTTCTGAAGTGCATGAGATTTACTAAACCATATCTAAAACGAATTCATTGTCCAGTCTTTATCGCACAAGGTATTCAAGATGGGATTGTTCCATATAAATCAGCTCACTATCTAGATAAAGAAATTCCTGCTGATGCTGAAATTATCTATTTTCATGATTCCAGGCATTTAATTTGCCTCGGCGAAGATAAAGACCTGGTAGTCGAAGCGGTGTATCAGTTTTTAAAGAAAGAGAACAAGAAGCTCACGAACCATTGATGGCTATATGAGTTAACTATGATCGATGGTGATCTTCATCTTTCTGTTTCTTCTGGTACTGGCAACGAAGAGTACTAAACCAAAGATAACAATCATTCCTCCAAGCCATTGAGACCACGTGATCCACTCTCCCAGAATGAAATAAGCTAAAATAGAAGCTCCAATCGGTTCAAAAAGAATACTCATAGATATCAAGGAAGTACTCACCCATTTCAACGCCCAATTCAAAAGGTTAAGACCTAAGATGGTAGGAATAATTGCTAATGCAGCGAATAGCATCCACTCATTTGGTTGATAGCCTGTTAGAGGATTTGCCATTACTACGTTATATATGATAATCAAAATCCCGCCAATGCCATAAGCAATAAAGGTATAACTCATCACAGATATTTTCGTTCGCACCCCTTGCCCCCAGTAAAAAATAAAACGTAATAAAGATAGCACCAATGAAGGCGAGGGAATCACCATACAGTGCTTCGTTGGCAAGCTGAAAATCTCCCCATGCGATAATTATACTCCCGAAAATGGCAATTAACATACTGATAACAGTACCAGCAGAAAACCTTTCCTGAAAAAAGAAATAGGTACCAATGAAAGCAAAAATCGGTTGTAGTGTAACGATTACTACAGAACTAGCAACAGATGTATATTGAAAAGATTCAAACCACACAATAAAATGTAAGGCCAAACTAACGCCAGCCAGGATAGTGAAAAGCCAATCTCTAGCTGCAAGTTTTTTAAATTCTTCTCTTTTTTTAAACCAGACATATGGCAGTAATATAAGACTGGCAAATAATAAACGGTAATTTGCGATTACAGCTGATGGAACATCATCAGCCAGTTTAACAAGAACAGCAGTCGTTGATACAGAAAGTACTCCTATGACTATAGCCAAATACGGAATGATTTGTTTATTCACGACATCACCTACATCACGATTTTAGATTAGTTGTTTTTCTTAGTATAACAATTATTCCACTAATTCATAATAAAAACTATTAGGAATCAAAATAAAATATTTGAAATGATATGAAATATTTTATAGAATATTATCGAAGAGTGTGTTATGATGTAATAATCCATTGAGTGGTCATTTATAAGCCTCTTCCGTCTGTGGAGGAAGGCTTTTTTCATTGTTATTCGTATGTATCATAGTTGACTGAGCAAGATTTCTTACGATAACGACAAATTACACAGATAACTTATCCTATCTTTAATGCATAATTTATTTATGTAAATATTAAAACTGGGATACACTTAAAATAACGACGAAAAAATGATAATAGATGAGATTTATAAAGCAAAAAGGAGTAGAAGTTAATAGTGACAAATTTTAATGAGTTAGGTATTTCAGAGCCAATTATGAAAGCAATAGAAAAAATGGGGGGGTTTGAAGAAGCAACACCAATTCAAGCACAAACGATTCCGTTAGGTCTTGAAGGAAAAGACGTTATTGGACAAGCACAAACAGGTACAGGAAAAACAGCTGCGTTTGGTATTCCAATGATCGAAAAAATCAACCCGCAGGAACGTAAAATTCAAGGACTTATCGTAGCACCTACAAGAGAATTAGCGATTCAGGTTTCAGAGGAAATCCATAAAATAGCAAAATTCAAAGGTCTTCGTACGCTTCCTGTTTATGGTGGACAACACATGGAACGCCAAATCAAAGCATTGAAGGATGGTCCACATATTGTCGTAGCTACACCAGGACGTCTACTGGATCATTTACGTCGTCGTACTATACGTGTTGATAATGTCCACACGGCAGTATTGGATGAAGCAGATGAAATGTTAAACATGGGCTTTATTGATGATATTCGTGATATCTTAAAGGCTATTCCAGAGGATCGTCAAACATTACTTTTCTCTGCTACAATGCCAAAAGAAATCCGTAATATTGCAGCAACACTTATGAAAAACCCAGAAGAAGTAAAAGTGAAGTCAAAAGAAATGACCGTATCAAATATCGATCAATTCTTTGTAGAAGTACATGAAAAGCAAAAATTTGATACACTAACAAATTTAATGGACATTCATGTACCAGAATTAGCAATTATTTTTGGTCGAACTAAAAAACGTGTCGATGAACTTACAGATGGTTTACAAGCTCGAGGATTCCGCGCTGAAGGTATTCATGGTGATCTAACACAAGGTAAACGTAGTTCTGTATTGAGTCAGTTTAAATCTGGACGTATCGAAATTTTAGTAGCGACAGATGTTGCAGCACGTGGGTTGGATATTTCAGGTGTTACACATGTGTATAACTTTGATATTCCTCAGGATCCTGAGAGCTATGTACACCGTATTGGTCGTACAGGCCGCGCTGGAAAAACGGGTGAAGCTATTTCCTTTATTACACCTAGAGAAATAGCGCATTTACATTTAATTGAAAAAGTAACAAATAGTAAAATAAAACGTTTGACTGCTCCAAGTTACGATGAGGCAAAACGTGGACAACAGCAGCTGACAGTTGATAAATTGATTAAAATAATTGAAAAGAAAGAATTACAGGATTATCGTGAGACAGCTAGCGAGTTATTGGACGAATATGATTCCGTAACGATTGTTTCAGCTGCATTAAAAATGTTAACAAAAGAAAGAAGATTGACACCTGTAACGCTTTCTTCCGTACAACCAGTTAGCGTGAAAAAAGGTGGAAATAAAGGGAACAATAGTAATTTTAGAAATGATAAACGTAGTGGATATGGCCGTAAGGGTAAACAACAACAAAGTGGTGGTCGTAACCGTAAATTTCAAAACAACCGTACCAATAAAGGGAACAGATAAATAACATAGAAAAAAAGGATGCTCGCCTAGTGTGGTCGAGTGTCCTTTTTTGTTGAATTAATCTATTAAAAACTAATTAAATAAGAAATATCGCTACAAGTGCCAGGATGGGTATACCTAAAGTTGTCATATATCCAATAAGTGACAATGATCTCACATAGCTTTGCTCCTGTGGATTAAGCTTTGTAGCTTCTTCCGTCACTTCTGATTTAACTTGCTGAATTTGAATGAAACTATATATAATCACAGCTAAGATAATTAAAACAGGAACAATCAGACTAACAATGGACAGATCTTCTGAGCCCATAAAGGTAAAACCTAAAATAAGCAAAAAGATTGGGATAGCTTCTATTAATGCCACTTGGATAAAGAAGCGGATTTGATCTTTCTGCAAGCCTTTATAATGAAATTCACTTCGTTTGATCCGGTACGATAGTCCTCTCATTAATCTTTTAAATGCGAATAAAATGCCGAGTCCAGCAACGACTGCTGCGATAGTGCATAACCATAGTGCTAACATTTGATCCTCCCCCCCTTAAGTTTTAAAGTATTAGCCGGAGCCATTTCCGGTTTGACATGCACGATATACTTTCTATAAAAAGCTGGATATTAAACCAAGTAAGACTAAAATAATAAGTGCTCCAACAACTATTGGTTTAAGATAAGGTTTATAACGATATCTTTTTTTGTTCCAGCGATTTGGATCAAATCCAATATCATCATCTACTACTTTTCGTCGACGTATATACTTCCGTGGTGAGAAGGGTTCCACGTTTTTTAACAAGACTGGTCCTAGAGCAAATCCCCCCCCAATAAATCCAAATATGTGCCCCCCCGCGATATTAATATTGTCGCGTAGGAATGTCATCACCAGACTAATCACTGAAATAATGAGAATTAATTTAGCATTTTGTGGATCAATTAACCTTTTTTCAAAAAACACCATAAACAGATATAAGCCAAACAGTCCAAAGATGGCACCGGAAGCTCCGACATGAACATAGGTTGGACTAGGTTCCACTACATAAGTTAAAATATTGGCTGCAATTCCAGCAAAAAAGTAAACAAGTAAAAATCTTAATTTTCCTAGCATTTGTTCTAATGCGGGTGCAAATATTACCAATGCAAAAGAATTGAACGCGATATGACCCACTCCGCTATGAAGAAAAATAGGTGTAATCAGACGCCAGTATTCGCCTTGGTCTATCAGGTAATTCGATCCTAATCCATAATAATAAACCCAATCTCCTATAACTGGTACAAAGGCCGTTAGCAGCCAGATGCCAATTTGAACCGCAATAATAATGGAGACTAGCGGATAAAAATGGAGAAAACCCTTAAAGCTTTCAGTCCGTATAAACATAACATTCTCCCTTTAAATTAATATTTCCTTTATCACAGCGCTAACAATCCATTCGATCCGCACTTAATATTTCAAGGAAGTTAAGTGGAAACAACGGATTGCAACCTCCTGATATGTCTTCCTTTATTTTAGCATAAGACAAATCAATAGTTACAGTAAAAGTAAGTCTCTGTTTTTAAATTAGACCATTTTAAGCTATACTGACATTTAATTGGAGTTGATGGTTATGATTCAGGGTATAGGTATTGATATAGTAGAATTAAACAGAATACGAATGATTTTAGAACGGCATCCAAAATTTATAGATCGTATTTTAACGAAAACAGAGAAAAGTACCTACTTTAAATTAGCAACGAAAAAAAGAAAAATTGAATATCTGGCAGGAAGGTTTGCAGCTAAAGAAGCATTTTCAAAAGCGTGGGGTACTGGAATAGGAAAATTGCGTTTTGCAGATATTGAAATTACAAATAACCAGACAGGTGCCCCTATACTAAAAACTAATGTGTTAAACAATGAGAAATGCTTTATTTCAATCTCTCACAGTGAACAATATGCAATTGCTCAGGTAATAATTGAAAGTGAATCTGCATAATAAGAGAGGTTGTCTCATACTATTTTAATGCGGGTAGGAGGGAACAAGATGTACATCGTAACCGCGAAAGAAATGTACGAAATAGACCGTTTTGCGATAGAAGAAGGGGGGGGAATGGCAGGAAAATTACTGATGGAGAATGCCGGATCACAAGTAGCGCATCACATTAAAGAAGATTATGCCATTGATCAGAAAATAGCTATAGTTATCGGTGGAGGTAATAATGGTGGAGATGGTTTTGTCATCGCAAGATATTTGGTAGATACTGGCTTTGACGTATCTCTTTTTCAGTTAGTAACCGATGAGAAAATTAAGGGAGATTCAGCTTATCATAAGCAATTATGGATAAATCGATCAGGTGTGATAGAGCATGTGACGGAAGCAAGTCAATTGCAGAAAAGACTAAGAGCGTTTGATATTGTTGTGGACGCAATTCTTGGGATTGGAGTATCAGGCCGTATTCGTGAGCCAATTCGAAATATGATAGCTGTTATCAATCAATTAGATATCATTCGAATTGCAGTAGATATTCCAAGTGGTTTACCTGCTAATGATGATGAAGATGTAGATATAGCTGTCAAAGCAAACCGAACTTTTATCATTGAAGCGCCAAAGGTATCTGCATTCTGTGAACCTACTAGTAAATATTATGGGGGATTGGGAAGTAATTAAAATAGGGATTCCAGCGCTTGCCTATTCAGATATAATGTCGAAAAGGATCTGGCGTAAACAGAATGTAAAGGAATCTTTTCCACAAAGAGATATTTATGCTCATAAAGGCTCCAATGGAAGAGGCGTTATAATCGGTGCGCAACCTACAATGCCTGGATCGGTGCTTTTGTCAGTGAGAGCTGCATTACGCTCGGGAGCTGGATTGATAACAGCTGCCACTTTAAAAGAAAACATTCCAATTATTGCAAATGGATGTGTGGAAGCCACCTACCATGTATTACCGAATTTAACCGATCAACTTACAAAGAATGATCTGGAAGCAATACAACAACATGATGCAATCGCAGTAGGTATGGGAATGGGAAGAAGTAAGTCTGCATTGGTTTCATCTATTATCGAGAATGTAGACAAGCCGCTACTGCTGGATGCTGATGGACTATATCACCTGAAGTCATTGTTAACTAAAAAAACGGAAAGAAAAGCTGCCATTATCATTACACCACATTATGGTGAAATGGCAATGCTGACGGACTTACCGGTTTCTGCTATTAAACAAGCGCCCTTTAAAATTTCCAGGCAATTTGCGACTAAGCACCAAGTATATGTGGTTCTGAAAGGGAAAAACACAATCATAACAGCACCTAATGGAGATCAAATTGTGAGCAATCAAGGAAACCCAGGGCTTGCAAAAGGTGGAACAGGTGATGTGTTATCAGGTATTCTACTAACAATGATTATGCAACATCAAAATATCCTGGAGGGGGCTAGCGAACGGATGCTACTTACACGGTAAGGCGGCAGATTTGCTGATTTCTCAAGAACAACATACCGAACACGATTTATTAGCTACTGATGTGATCGAAGGTCTATCGCAAGTATTTCGTATATTGTCTTAACGGGTGATCGTGTTCCCTTTGTCCAGTCAGATGAGACAAAGGAGAGATATCGCGATGAAAAAATATACAAGCATTTTAATCGGTATTGTATTGCTTTTCGTTTTATCAGCTTGTGGGGGGGAGAAGTCAAAAGAAGACGTGGTTGAAAAGTTAGAAAGCATGGCAGAGAATATGAGTGCATATCAGTCACAAGCAATGATGACATTGAAAACGGGAAAGGAAAAGCAAGTGTACCGGATTGAGGTAGCCCATAAGAAAAAAGACTATTATCGCGTCTTGTTGAAGAACGAAAAAGATGAAGAGAGCAGTCAAATAATATTGCGAAATGAAGAAGGTGTTTTTGTGTTAACACCTGCTTTAAATAAAAGCTTTAAATTCCAAAGTGAGTGGCCAAGTAATAACAGCCAGCCGTATTTATTTCAATCCCTAATTAAGGACATAGCGGACGATAGTGAAGCAACTTTTACCACAACTGAGAACTATTTCGTATTTGAAACTAAAACAAGTTATGAAAGCAATAGTAATCTTCCGTATCAGACTATTTATTTTGACAAAAAGACATATGCACCTGTATTAGTAAAAGTATTAGATCATGATAAGAATTCATTGGTTGAAGTAGAATACTCTAACTTTGAGTTAGATCCGGAGTTACCTGAAAATACCTTTGATATGGAAATTAATATGACAAGCAGTATTTTCGGAGTACCAGTCATGGCACAGGAAGATTTACCAACGCAGTTAACCGTTTTGTATCCATCTGAACTTCTGGGAGCGGAACTAGTAGAGGAAAATCAAATGGAAATAGAGAATGGAAAACGAGTGTTATTGTCATATGAGGGAAATAAGAATTTTGCAATTATTCAGGAAACAATGGGTATCTATCCGACAAGTACAGCCTCCCCTGAAATGGTAAATGGTGAACCGGTTGATTTAGGATTTACCATAGGTGCCCAGACAAGTAAATCACTTGAATGGCACTATCAAGGTGTTAATTACTATTTGGCAAGTGACCAATTAACGAAAGAGGAAATGCAAGAAGTAGCACAATCAATGTCAATGGATGAGGCAATGAAATAACCGCAGAAGCAGACTTTATTAAGAAGTCTGCTTTTTTGCATATAAAAACAGTAATAGCACAGTATAACTAAACTGCGAAGTACTGCTTTACTTTGAAAGTACGATAAGAGTTTACAAAAGCTCCGTCCATATACTTCGCTTTCAGCGGGCATGGCCTCAGCTAACTCAGAAAAGCAAAGATCGCTTTTCTGAGTTAGCTGTAGCCGCACCCCTAGGAAAGGGAGTGTTTTTCCGCAGCGTTGGTTATAAACTCATCAATATTCTTTAAGAATAACCATCCATAAAAGTTTTCACTAGGTCGCAGTTTGTGTCATTTCTGAAGGAATGTGTATTTTTGTACTATAGGCAATTTCGTTATTATGGTTTATAATGGAGGGCGTGATTAGATAGGAATGGAAGAAATGAGGAATAGCAACATGAATAATAAATTTTATCGTGATTCCTGGGTAGAAGTGAACTTAGATCATATTATATATAATATACAACAATTAAAGGATAAACTAAATAACCACACGGAAATATATGCAGTAGTAAAAGCAAACGCTTATGGACACGGCGATGTTGAAGTCGCAAAAGCAGCCTTACAAGGAGGGGGGGCTACAAGACTTGCAGTTGCTGTGCTGGATGAAGCTATTAGTTTAAGGCAAGCAGGTTTAAAAGCTCCGATTCTTGTAATGGGTTGGATTAGGCCAGAAGATGTTCAAGTGGCAGTTGAGTTTGATATAACTGTGACTTGTTATCAAAAAGAATGGCTTGAGCAAGTCCGCGAATTAAAGTTAACAAAGCCAGTGAAGGTGCATATGAAATGGGATACAGGTATGGGACGGATTGGTATTCGAACAGAAGCAGAATTACTTGAAATAATCCCTATATTAAAAGACGAAAATTTTTATTTAGAAGCTATTTTTACTCATTTTGCTACAGCAGATGAAGCAAACAGTACTCATTTTGACAATCAGCTTCTTCATTTTGAACGTCTATGGAAGACGTTTCAAAACGAATGGAACCTTCATAAAGTGATGATTCATACTGGAAACAGTGCAGCAAGCATGCGTTTTCCTGAAAAAATGTATGACTTTGTTCGTTTTGGAATTAGTATGTATGGGCTTTACCCTTCTGCTGTAGTAAAAAGAGAAAGGCCAATAAAACTTAAACCAGCACTTTCCTTGTATAGTCGACTTATTCATGTTAAGCAGGTAAAAGAAGGTACTCCAATTAGTTATGGGGCCACATATGTTACAGAAAGTGAAGAGTGGATAGGAACCGTGCCATTAGGCTATGCAGATGGAATTCGCAGAGGGTTGCAAGGTGCAAAAGTTATCGTGAACGGAGAACGTTGTGAAATCATTGGACGAATTTGCATGGATCAATTTATGGTACGATTAACAAAACCAGCAAAAACAGGAGATATCGTCACGTTGATTGGGAGTCAACATACAGAAAGTGTCGAAATGGATGAATGGGCAGATTATTTAAATACTATAAATTATGAAATTGCCTGTATGATTAGCAATCGTGTACCCCGAATTTATCAATCAAGTAACGATCAATAGTCGTTTTTATTAATAAAATAACTAATAACTGGAAATAATTAAAGATATAATGTTGAAAAATATGATGAATTATCAAAAACCCCCCCTTTGCAATGCCTCTTTGAGAATGGTATGATTAAGTTAGATTTTTATAAATAGGCTTGTCAATGTTGTTGGAGGTGTATGGTTTTGTCTGAAGACTTACAAGAAGTTGCGGTGCGGTTACCTAAGAACCTACTGAATGAGGTGGATGGCTTGATGAAAAGTGAAGATAGCAATTTAAGTGATTTTATTTGCCAGGCGACAAAAACATATTTGCGTGAAACGAAGAAGCGTCATATTCAAGAATCAATGCAACGAGGCTACATGGAAATGGCTAAAATCAATTTAAATATTGCTTCTGAAGCTTTCCGAGCGGAAGAGGAGGCTGAAAACACCCTAGAGCGCCTAGTGAGTGGGGGGGTGTAGGTCTTGATTGTTAAAAGAGGCGACGTATATTTCGCCGATCTTTCCCCCCCAGTGGTGGGGGTCAGAACAGGGCGGTGTGCGTCCTGTATTAGTTTTGCAAAATGATATTGGAAACCGCTTCAGTCCAACTGTTATTGTAGCTGCTATTACAGCCCAAATCCAAAAGGCAAAATTACCGACACATGTCGAAATCAATGCAGAAAAATACGGGTTTGAACGCAATTCTGTTATTTTGTTGGAACAAATTCGTACGATTGATAAACAAAGGTTAACGGATAAAATAACACAACTAGACAGTAACATGATGGAACGGATAGATAAAGGATTAGAAATTAGTTTGGGGTTAATTGATTTCTAAATGTTTTATCTTCCAAACATCCTTGCTTATAAAAGCGAGGATGTTTTTTTACTAATTAGACAAGAAAATTGTCGTATTAAGTGTGTAAAGGTATAATAATCGATAAAAAGGTATTTTTATTGTAAAATAGTAATTAAAAGAAAATATAATATCTTTCGGAGGTAGAAAAGATGCCTGAAGTATTAAGAAAAATTGTAGTAGAAAATAGTGATATTATTTCAAAAAACTGGTTAGATGAAATAACTGAGAAAAGAAAATCAGACTATACGTCTAATATATCAGAAAGCTTGTACCATTCCACCAATCAAGAGTTTATTAATGTTATCTTTTCCAGTATCAATCATCGAGGTGATACCGTGGAAATGGATGACTTTGCAGAAAGACTGATTAATTTAGGTTGGCCATTAAGTTATATAACAGATGGTTTACAAACCTTCAGGAGAGTAACGATTGAATTTATTTTAAATCAGTCTGATAAAGTAGATACAAATGAGTTTTCTCGCATATTAAAAATAGTCGAAGATGGGTAGAACCGATTATCAACCAACTCGTTAATCAATATTCTGGGAGTTGGGAGCATACGGTATCCTTACAGCGCTTGGCATTGCAGGAGCTCTCTGCACCTTTAATTCCGGTCATGGATAATATTACTGTGATGCCACTGATTGGAACCATTGATACGGAACGCGCCAAGCTAATCATGGAAAATTTGCTAGAAGGAGCTATGAAACATAACTCTCAAGTCATACTGATTGATATTACCGGTGTACCTATCGTTGATACAATGGTAGCTCATCATATCATTCAAGCCGCTGAAGCTGTGCGCTTGATAGGTGCAACTTGTATCCTGGTGGGAATTCGTCCGGAAATTGCTCAGACCATTGTTAATTTAGGTATTGATTTAAGTAATTTTCCAACAAAAAGTTCATTGCGTAAAGGTTTTAAAACAGCTTTATCTTTGACTAATCGTGAAATAGTGGACTTAAATACATCGAGAGAAGAAGACATTACCAAAATTCTAGATTCATTAAAATAAGGAGGGGCTCTTATATGAGAATACCAATATTAAAACTATACAACTATTTATTGGTATCTATTCAAGTCGATCTTGATGATCAATCCGCTATTGATTTTCAGGAAGACTTACTTAGTAATATACATAAAAGTGGCGCAACAGGAGTTGTTATTGATTTAACCTCTGTTGAAATTATTGATTCCTTTATTGCTAAAGTACTAGGTGAGGTTGTTTCTATGTCAGATTTAATGGGGGGGGCAAAAGTAGTATTAACTGGTATTCAGCTGCAGTCGCGATTACTCTAATAGATTTAGGTATTCATATGCAAAATGTTCCGACAGCATTAGATTTGGAACAAGGACTTATTAAACTTCGCCAGGAACTGGAGGAGTGAGCATGCAGACAAAATCGTGTGTAAAAATTAAAAAAGAATGGGATATCGTGGGAGCCAGACAAATGGGGCGTGAACTGGCAAAGGAATTAGGTTTTGGTACAGTTGATCAGGCAAGGATTGCTACAGCGATATCAGAATTAGCACGTAACATATATTTGTATGCGGAGAAAGGCGAAGTGTCATTTGAAATAGAGGAGAATATGAATAGAAAAGGTTTAAAAATTATTGCTTCTGATCAAGGCCCTGGAATAACGGATGTTAGTAAAGTAATGGAAGATGGTTACTCTACTTCTGGTGGACTTGGTGCTGGTTTGCCAGGTGTGAAAAGATTAATGGATTATTTTGACCTTATCACAGAACCAGGTAAAGGAACGACTATCGTCACAATTAAATGGGTGCGTTCGTCCTTATGATTAAGTAATATTTTAATGATTAAATTTTCATTATACTCCTAAATCATAGTTGGCATATATAATCAAAAAGAAATCATAGCTGTCGCAGTTGGGAGGACCTATGGGTGGAATCCTTTAAATTTGATGTTAACAATTATCGAGACTTATTAGAAAAATATATTGTTTCTGAAGATGAAAAATCTCTATATCAAGCAGAACAATTTAGTAAGCTATCCATGCAGCATAATATTTCACCAGAAGAAATTATAAATGTTCATATTCAAGCATTACAGCAAATCTTTCCTGATTTATCAAAAGAAATATCTGTGTCGATGAATTTTTTGTTAGAAACAATGATATCTTATGGATTAGCATATCAGGAGTTTCAAACTCTCAGAGCTAAACAAGGAGAGTTAGAATCAGAGATTTTAGTGGCTGCTAATATGCAACAGACGTTATTATCTACTACAAAGCCTGAAATTAAAGAATTGGATATAGGGGGCAATAAGTGTACCAGCAACCAAAATGAACGGGGGGGATTACTATCATTTTGTTACAGATCCATCAGGTAATATTGGTATCGCTATTGCTGATGTGATTGGAAAGGGAATTCCTGCAGCGTTAGCAATGTCGATGATTAAATATTCATTAGATAGTTTTCCTGATGCATTACAAACACCGAGTATCATATTGGAGAACTTAAATCGAGTTGTGGAGCGGAATGTGCATTCCAGTATGTTTATTACCATGTTCTATGGTCTGTTTCATCCGAGTACAGGCTTATTTCAATTTTCGTCAGCAGGACATGAGCCTGGATTCTATTACAGTGCAGAGAACGATAAATTTCACGAGATAAAAACGAACGGCTTATTACTTGGTGTGTCGAACTCTGCTATATATGAACAATGTGATATTGAGATGAAAATTGGTGACATGGTAATTTTATTAACTGATGGTGTTACCGAATGTCGAGTAAATGATCAATTTATTGAAACCAATGAAATATTGGATGTTATCCGCAAATATATGCATTTACCTGCACAAGAGGCAGTTGAACTTGTATATCGTCATTTTGAACGTCTGCAAGGCTTTCATCTAAGAGATGACTTCACATTAATCTTCATGAAAAAGTAAGTTTATTACTATTGGATACTGGGTATAGATGACGGTAACCATAGCACAAACTTTATACAGACTAAGATTAAACATAACGTTAGATAATATAGATGAAATCACATTTCAAAAATGATTAGGAGTGAACAATTATGAATCTGACGATAGAGTGGAATGATAATCGACCTATCCAAAACTTAAATTTAGCTGGAGAAATTGATGCATATACAGCTCCCAAGTTAAAGGAAGCCCTTTTGCCATTAACTGAACGTGAAGGGGGGAAACGGTTATTGTTAATTTGGAACAGGTCAATTATTTAGATAGTACGGGACTGGGAGTATTCATAGCAGCGTTAAAATCGACGAAAGAGTATCATAGTGAAATGCGCTTAGAAGGATTACAAAGTCGTGTACAACGTCTTTTTGAGATTACAGGATTAAATAGCATTATGAATATTGAATCAACTGTACAAGGTGGGAAATAAGATGGAACACTTTGACTTTATTGAAATAAAAATACCGGCAAAAGCAGAATATGTTGGAGTGGTTAGATTAACCGCTTCCGGCATAGCAAATCGAATGGGTTTTAATTATGAAGATATTGAGGATTTGAAAGTCGCAATATCGGAAGCAATATCTAATGCCGCGGAACATGCTTATCAGAAGGATGAATCAGGAGAAGTAACAGTTGGTTTTTGCCTTTATCAGGATCGATTAGAGGTTATGGTAGCTGACCGCGGTGAAAGTTTTGATTTAAAAGAGGTAAGAAATAACATCGGTCCATATAAAAATGATAAATCAATTGAAGACTTACGCGAAGGAGGCTTTGGTCTTTTCTTGATTGAGGCATTAATGGACAAGGTAGAAATAAAAAATGACTACGGTGTAATTGTGCTCATGACCAAGTACCTTCATGAAAATGAGGTGGATATTAATGACGACAAGATCTCGACCACACAATGAGCGCAATGATGATGTTTATCAATGGATTAAAGAGTTCCAGGAAAATCCTAAGGATCAGGTAACACAGGAGAAACTTGTATTAACTTATCATAAACTGGTAAAATCGTTAGCTCGTAAATATTCAAAAAATGATATGATTTATGAAGATTTAGAACAAGTTGGAATGTTAGGCTTATTAGCAGCAATTAGACGATATGATCCGGAAATAGGTAAATCCTTTGAATCTTTTGCAATTCCGACAATAATTGGTGAAATTAAACGCTTTATCAGGGATAAAACATGGAGTGTCCATGTACCAAGAAGAATTAAAGAATTAGGTCCAAAAATAAAAAAAGCCACTGAAATTTTAACAAATGAAATGCAAAATTCACCAACCATTAAAGATATTGCTGACTATCTTGAAGTATCGGAAGAAGAAATCTTAGAGACAATGGAAATGAGCCAAAGCTATAATGCATTATCAGTAGATCGAAAGATTGAAGCCGACTCAGATGGCAGCGAAGTATCTATACTTGATTTAATAGGTAATAAAGAATCTGGTTATGAAGACGTGGATCTACAACTTTTACTGGAAAAAATCATGCCAATATTAAATGAACGGGAACAGCAAATTATACATTACACCTATTTTGAGAACAAGAGTCAGAAGGAAACTGGTGATGTATTAGGTATATCACAAATGCATGTATCACGAATACAAAGACACGCACTTAAAAAACTCCGGGAAGCACTACTAACAGAGAATACGGAGGCTATTCGCTAATGAGTGAAAATCAAAGAAAAATAGATATATCTATTTTTCAAAAGTCCAAAAAGGGAAACTTTTTTTGTGGAGATAGTTATTTTTATCATGAGGCAGATAACACTTTTATATGTGCATTGGCGGATGGGCTTGGTAGTGGTGAACATGCAAAAGAATCATCACAAATTGTAATGGATGTAATCCAGGATAATAGGAATGAAACAGTGTCAACTATGATGAAAAAGAGTAACAAGAAATTAGTTGGTAAACGTGGCGTTGTTTTAGGTATTCTACAAATGGATCTCGATACAAAACAATATTTCTATTCATCCATAGGTAATATCGGTTTAATGACAATATCTTCTGATTCGGTGAAAAGAAGAAATATCCCACAAGTTGGTTTTTTAAGCGGATATGAACGCCCGTTTAAAGTGGTTTCAGATAAATTAGAGGATGATATGATTTTTGTGATGTTTTCAGATGGGTTGATGAAAGAGAAATATCAAACTCCTATTTTCTTCATAAAGATGTAACCCATATTACAGATACCTTTGCCAAGTTGTATCATAATAAATTGGATGATGATACAACTTTAATAGCAATGAAATACAAAAAGGAATCTCTTTCATAACAAAGAGATTCCTTTTTTGAATAGAATCATTTATTCGTATTATATTTAAACTGAGAAGTAACTGTTTATTTTGAAAGCTTGATAATTGTGACAAAAGCTCCGTCCATTTACTTCGCTTTCCGCAGCGATGGTAAACCATTCATCATAATTCTTTATGAAGAACGTTCAAATTAATTTACAGTTTGTGTTGACGCTTTAAGTAGTTGTGGGCAGGTTAATATTGCAATCATCTAAGGATTTCTTATTTAACCTCTTTTTTGTTAAAATAGAGAAGGATTCGTATGAAGGAGGAAATACATTGGCAAATAATGAAGACTATTTACAGCTAATAAATATTGTTGCAGATAGAACTAAGATTAATCAGAAAGCAGTAAAAAGTGTGATTCATCTTTTTGAAGAAGGGAATACCGTTCCGTTTATCGCCCGCTACCGTAAAGAGATGACAGGTTCATTAGACGAAGTACAGATTAAGGACATTCAGGATGCGTGGAATTATGTCAATACATTAGAAGATCGTAAGAAAGAAGTAATCAGATTAATTGATGAGCAAGATAAGCTGACAGCAGAATTGCAACAAAACATTGAAAAAGCTACTCAATTACAAAAGGTTGAAGATTTGTATCGACCTTATAAACAAAAGCGTCGCACAAGAGCAACAGTAGCTAAAGAAAAAGGATTAGAGCCTTTAGCTGAACAAATTTTCAAACAGCAAAATCTTAAGTTAGAAGAAGAAGCTCGTAACTACTTATCCGAAGAAAATGAATTACATACAATAGAAGATGTGCTTATGGGAGCGCAGGATATTATTGCAGAATGGATAGCAGATGACCCAAAATTCCGCGAACAAATCCGTAAACTTACTTATCAGAAAGGAATGGTCCTTTCTAAAGGGAAGAAAACAGATATAGATGAAAAGAAAATATATGAAATGTACTATGACTATAATGAAGCAGTTAGTAAAATTGTGTCTCACCGGATACTGGCAATAAATCGTGGTGAGAAAGAAGAAATACTCAAAGTTTCTATGGAAGCTCCAGAAGATTCTATAATCGAGTATCTTAACAAACAAGCGATCAATCAAAAAAGCACCGAAGAAATCAAGGAATTTATCTCAGAGATTATTTCAGATAGTTATCAACGCCTGATACAGCCTTCTGTCGAACGGGAAATTAGAACCTCGTTAACAGAAAAGGCAGAAGAACAAGCTATCGATATTTTCTCCAAAAACCTAAAAAGCTTATTATTACAACCGCCTTTAAAAGGGAAGTATGTGTTAGGTGTTGATCCTGCTTTTCGTACGGGATGTAAATTAGCAGTAGTTGATGATACAGGGAAAGTAAAAGCAATCGATGTGATGTATCCAACTGCTCCAAAACATGATACAGCAGGTGCAGAAAAGAAAGTATTGAAATTTTTGCAAGATTACCCAGTTGAATTAATCGCTATTGGTAACGGAACCGCATCGCGAGAAACAGAACAGTTTATAGCAGACCTGATCGATAAACAAAAATTGGACATGGCCTATATTATAGTGAATGAAGCTGGTGCAAGTGTGTACTCTGCATCTAAATTAGCCCGTGAGGAATTTCCTGATTTTCAAGTAGAGGAAAGAAGTGCGGTATCGATAGCGAGACGTATCCAAGATCCGTTAGCAGAACTAGTGAAAATAGAGCCGAAAGCGATCGGTGTAGGCCAATACCAACATGATGTTAGTCAAAAAAGATTATCAGAATCACTATCCTTTGTCGTTGAAACAGCCGTTAACCAAGTTGGAGTAAACGTGAATACCGCTTCTTCATCGTTATTACAGTATGTTTCAGGACTAAACAAAACAGTCGCGAATAATATTGTGAAATACCGTAATGAAAATGGTAAATTCAGCAGTCGCAAACAATTAAAGGATATACCAAGGTTAGGAAATAAAACATATGAACAAAGTATTGGTTTTTTACGTGTCATAGGTGGTCAGGAACCGCTGGATCAAACGCCGATTCATCCAGAATCCTATAATGCTGCAAAACACGTATTAACAGAAGTAAGTGCAGATGTTAAAGAATTAGGTACTCTTCCATTAAAAGAGCAGTTACAGCAGTTAGATAAGAAAGTTCTAGTGGATAAACTAGGTATTGGTTTACCGACATTGGAGGATATTTTAAACTCATTAATTAGTCCAAATCGGGATCCGCGTGATGATTTGCCTAAACCATTATTAAAGAAAAATGTACTCTCGATGGAAGACCTTAAGAATGGCATGGAATTACAGGGAACGGTTAGAAATGTCGTCGATTTTGGTGTCTTTGTTGATATAGGTGTAAAACAAGATGGATTAGTTCATATCTCTAAATTGTCTAACCAGTTCGTTAAACATCCGATGGATATCGTTTCTGTCGGAGATGTTATCACAGTATGGGTTGATCAAGTTGATCAACAGAAGCAGAGAATCGCTTTAACTATGATTCAAACATAAAAATATAAAGTGAAGGGGTGCTGCATGTATCCCTTTACTCTTCTTCATAATTTTCAGATTTGCAATAAAAAAACCAACATTGATTTAATAATTGAATTTGATACTTATTCTTACAAAGGAAAGCACCAGTCAATTGCCTTTTTAACCAAGTGGGCATGTTTACTCCCCCCTTTTTTAGAATGTTATAATAGTAGTTTATGAATCTTATGAGATAGGTGTGAAATGATGTTACCGATGTGTCAAAGGGATTTAGAAGCATTAACGAATGAACTTTCCTCTCAATTTTTTAATAAGGAATTTAATGATAAAGTACAATTTAATCCGCGGCTAAGGACTACCGGCGGCCGGTATATACCGGCCAAAAGAGTGATTGAACTAAATCCTAAGTATTTTGGAGAACTAGGTTATGAAGAATTTGTGGGTATTATTAAACACGAGCTTTGTCATTATCATCTGCACATTGAGGGAAAAGGGTATCAACATCGAGATGCTGATTTTAAACAATTATTAAAAATGACTAACTCTCCAAGACACTGTACCCCCCCTTTGCCATCTATGGAAAATGACCTTAAACATCTTTATAAATGTAAAAATTGTGGTCACTTATATGAAAGGAAAAGGCGTATTAATATGAAGAGATATCGTTGTGGTAAATGTAAAGGTATGTTAACATTAGTCCGTTCCACTCTAAATAATTCTTATAATTCTATTGACTAATTTCGTCATAGTATGGTAAATTATACAGGCGCTACTTTGATGGGCGTTCACAAATTTTTTATTAACTAAAATTAAACGTATAAAAAAGCTATTGACATAGAAGATTAAATGATGTATTATATTCTAGGTCGTCAACAAAAAGTTTTTATTATTCCACAGTAGCTCAGTGGTAGAGCAATCGGCTGTTAACCGATCGGTCGTAGGTTCGAATCCTACCTGTGGAGCCATGGAGAAGTACTCAAGTGGCTGAAGAGGCGCCCCCCCTGCTAAGGGTGTAGGTCGTGTAAGCGGCGCGAGGGTTCAAATCCCTCCTTCTCCGCCATTTATCTTTCAGTATGGCCCGTTGGTCAAGCGGTTAAGACATCGCCCTTTCACGGCGGTATCACGGGTTCGAATCCCGTACGGGTCATCCATAAAATTTAATAGGTCCGGTAGTTCAGTTGGTTAGAATGCCTGCCTGTCACGCAGGAGGTCGCGGGTTCGAGTCCCGTCCGGACCGCCATTTATTGGGCTATAGCCAAGCGGTAAGGCAACGGTTTTTGGTACCGTCATGCGCTGGTTCGAATCCAGCTAGCCCAGCCATTTTTTTGACTAATAATGACACAATATTTGTCTAAAAGATAAATATATTATTCTTACTGTTTGATCGATACTTCACAAGTTAAGAATAGTTCCATTTATGAATATTTCTTAAAAGGGTTTGTTATGAGAAAAGTTAATGTCAAAATATATTATGTAATAAGAGCTATTAGCTCAGTTGGTAGAGCATCTGACTTTTAATCAGAGGGTCGCAGGTTCGAATCCTGCATGGCTCACCATTCATCTTTTCGACACGGAGCGGTCGTGGCGGAATGGCAGACGCGCTAGGTTGAGGGCCTAGTGGGAGATAATCCCGTGGAGGTTCGAGTCCTCTCGACCGCATCAAAAGAACAAAGAAAACTATTGACTTTTTGAAACAGAATATGTTATATTAATATATGTCGCTTTAATAAAGCGCCCGTAGCTCAATTGGATAGAGTGTTTGACTACGAATCAAAAGGTTAGAGGTTCAAGTCCTCTCGGGCGCACCATGACCGGGAAGTAGCTCAGCTTGGTAGAGCACTTGGTTTGGGACCAAGGGGGGGTCGCAGGTTCGAATCCTGTCTTCCCGACCAGCCAATCATTCACATTTTATATATTGCGGGTGTAGTTTAGTGGTAAAACCTCAGCCTTCCAAGCTGATGTCGAGGGTTCGATTCCCTTCACCCGCTCCATAATTAATATGAATGGGCCTGTAGCTCAGCTGGTTAGAGCGCACGCCTGATAAGCGTGAGGTCGGTGGTTCGAGTCCACTCAGGCCCACCATTTATAAAC
>NZ_BAVS01000012.1 GCF_000521485.1 Gracilibacillus boraciitolerans JCM 21714
TCAGCTTCTAATACCGATGAGGCGGAATCTCGTCGGGGGGGTTTTACTCCTTACATGAGCTTTAAATACCGAAGAGAAGATGTCCTTTACAATCACCGTACTTTTCACATGAATTTCTTTACGACTTTTATCCCATTACAAGAAAACAAACAAGATTTTTCCTCCATCACAGTTTCGATATGAACATCTCTTCCCCCCCACAAGGTAAAAATGTATGGTAACGTTTTTTCTAAATATTTCACATCAAGTTCTACTCCTTCATAATGATGACAAATATATAACTCACCATTTCGAAGATAATCGCCATTATCTACTGTTAAATATGGAAATCCACCATTTAAACGGTTTAAGATTAATTGATCTCGTACTTCTTCCCATTTTTTATCCACGATTTTATATTGATGCCCTTGTTTTTGAAAGAGGTATAAATCTTCCCGAGCTACTAACTCTTTCGTTAAATAATTACGCATAAAGGAAATATCTGATTCAATTTCTCTTACTTCAAATATCTTTTCTCGACCAGTTCCTTCTTTTACCCCCCCAAATTGGTTCATCTCTTCTGATGGATGATTGTATCGTTCTTCAATATCTTCAAACATTTTCACTCCAAGATAATAAGGATTAACTTGCGTTTTAGAAGGTTGGACCACACTGGCATTTAATGAAGCAAATTCGATTGTCTCATCACTTGTTAATTCTAATTCTCTTAAAATTCGCTGATGCCAAAAAGTAGCCCAGCCTTCATTCATGATTTTTGTTTCTAATTGCGGCCAAAAATATAACATTTCCTCGCGCATCATTGTTAAAATATCACGTTGCCAATCTTCTAATTCCCGGCTATGTTCTTCTATAAATAATAAAATATCTTTTTCAGGATGGGGGGGCGGAAAAGATCTCTTTCTTTTGGAAGGGACAGTCTGTTGATTTTTATTTGCATCGTCTAAATCCCATAGATCGTCATATGCTGTTCTTTTCTTTTGAGCTGGTTCCTCTTCGTCGTCTTTTTGCCAATCTAATTGTGCTTTTAATAAAGTTGGATCAATGTGTTCCTGAATTGCCAATACGGCATCCAGGAATTTTTCTACTTCTTTTATTCCATATTTTTTTTCATATATTGCTACTCGTTCTGCTGTCGCAGACATACTTTCTACCATATCTCGCTTGGTGTTTTGAAATCTTACATTATTTTTAAAAAAATCGCAATGTGCCAACACATGAGCGACAATTAATTTATTCTGAATAAGACTATTTGAATGTAATAAAAAAGCGTAACAAGGATTAGAGTTGATAACTAATTCATAAATTTTGCTTAATCCTAGATCATATTGTAATTTCATTCGATGGAATTGTTTGCCAAAACTCCAATGAGAAAAACGAGTTGGCATTCCATACGCTCCAAATGTATAAAGTATTTCCGGCGGGCAAATTTCGTAGCGCATTGGATAAAAATCTAATCCGAATCCTTCGGCTATTTCAGTAATTTCTTGTATCGATCTTTCTAATTTTGCTTTTTCATCTGTTTTCAACACATAACACCTCCACTATAGTATATGTGTGGTACAGTGAAATAGGACACCCATTCTTGTGGATGTCCTGTTCAAATCTATTTATTATTGGTCATATCTACCAAATCATCTATAGCTGTAGATATTTGGCCAAATGTTTGATTCACCTCATCAAGCTTGTGGAAAAATTGTTCAATCTCTGATTCAATCGTATTATTGTGTCCTTTTGCTTGCTTCATTTTTTCGACTAACTCTTCAAAAAATTGATGAATTTCTTTCATGTTTTGCGCACTTCCGGTAACAGACTGTTGTACATCATCTACATATCCTGTTACTTTTCCTACTTGTGTATTGGTTTTTTCAATCAATCCTGTTACATTACTCACAGACTTTTTGGTTTGTTCAGCTAATTTTCGTACTTCATCAGCAACAACTGCAAAACCTTTACCTTCTTCCCCCGCTCTTGCCGCTTCAATTGCCGCATTTAATGCTAAAAGATTCGTTTGCTCCGCAATATCTGTAACCATACTAACAATCGATTCGATTTGCTTGGATATATCTGCTAAACTACTACTCTCTTGTTTTATCCCTCGCATTTTCTCTTCCATTTGCTCCATTTGTTTTTCATGTTCTTGTAAGTCTCTTCGACGATTTTGAGAGGACCTTTCAACATTTTCAGAAGTTTCTGTTCCCTGCTGAGCAGAACTGAGAATATCTTCTAATTGATGGACAAGTGACTGCGCTGATCCAGCAGATTCTTGAAAAATAGCCGCTAAATCTTCAGAGGTATCTTTTATCTTTTGATGCAATTCTGCTTTTTCTTGTTCTTGTTTATCATGTGCTTGTTGAACTTCACTTTGGTACGCATCCAAAACCAGTTGTTGTTCAACATTCAAGATTTTCGTTGTTGCCGAAACAGCTTTATAAAAATAAGATTTATCTGATATATTTTCATTTAAGACCTTTAATAGAGAATTCATCAGATCTTGAAAGGCACACATATACCACTTCGGCTCCAATCCAATCTTAAAATGGATATAGGCAATTTTCTTTCTCTTTTCGTAGTATTGTTGATCAATTGTCCCATTAAACATTTCCTGGATATGAATTATTAGCGTTTTCTTAAGCCTTTCGACTGAACTATTTTCTTCAATAATTTCTTTTAATGATGATTCAAACTCTAGATTTTTATAAAATTGTTTTACAATTTCTTCGATATTTTCCACTACCCATGGTTTGATTTGCTTAAGTACTATTAAATCTTCTTTAGTTAAATAGACCATTTGTAATTGTTTCCCGAAGGAAGAATCTTCATCGACGTTCATGGTTACTTCCACATCTTGTTCGACAAGATTTACATGACTCTTTTTACTTTTGTTAAATAAATTCCGCAAAAATATTACTCCTTTATAATAAATTATTTTTTCTTTAAGACTATTTTACCACATTAAAAGTACTTATTGTCATAAAAGTAAACCTAACTTTATATCGTACTAAAGTTAGGTTTATTTAATCTTTTACGCTAATTGTTCAATTTTTTTCTTGCACTTACACTCGGTTAGTGTGTAGCCAATCACGTGAAAGCCTTTATGTGTCAAAAAACGAATCGCTATATTTTTCTCTAAATGATTGGATGCAATCACATATACTTTCTGTGATGGAATCTCGGAATAATACCTTCTCAGGTATGGAACCGGCAGGACCATCGCGCCTTCTATGTGATCCTTAGCAGCTTGTTGATAATCACGAATATCTAGTGTTACTTTGTCACGATTACACATTTTATTAAGTTCAAGACAAGGTATTCCTTTAATTGGAATATATCTAGTATATATTAAATGAGCAGTTATGGCTACTATAATTACAATTACTAAACTCCATATGATGGACATGCTTATTATTCCTCCATTATTAATAATGAATGGTTCAGATACATTTTATACCCTTGCAGGTATACTGTCAAGCTGCTATTTTTTTGATCTTCTTTTATTTTCTTCCAAAAATATACAAGTGTTTTCATTCCTTTTTCGAAATGTGCTACAGGAAAACTTTCATTCGGAGAATGGAGTCGGTCATCTGATGTGCCAAAACCTAATAATACTACAGGAATACCATAGCTGGCATCAATCCATTCAACCACTGGAATCGATCCACCCATTCTGACATATACTGCTTCCTTTCCAAAGGTTTCAGTTAAGCTTTCTGCAGCTTTTTTGATAAGGGTATGATTTGGATCCACTTTATATGCTTTTGCTGATAAGGCTTCACGTTTAATCATCAGTTCAACACCTTTTGGTACGTGTTTCTCTAGATGTTTTACTAATAAGTCTTGGATCTGTTCTGGGTCCTGGCCCGGAACTAATCGACATGTCAATTTGGCAGTAGCGGTTGACGGAATAATGGTTTTAGTACCTTCTCCCTGATATCCACTATATAACCCATTTATTTCAAGAGTCGGTCTTGCCATCGTATGTTCCTTAGCGGTGTAGCCTTTTTCCGAAACGGTTTCTGGAGCACCGGTAGATACTGAATAATCTTCACTTGGTGCATTCTTAATTAATTCTCGTTCATCGTAAGTTAAAGGTTCCACATGATCATAAAAGCCTTCCACTTGAATTACTTCTTCTTTGTCTTTCATTGTCATTAGTAAATCTGCCATTGCCATTGCCGGATTTTTTATCGCTCCACCATAGAGACCTGAATGTAAATCATTATCTGGACCTTTCAAAGTTATTTCTAATCCTGTAAATCCTTTAAGCCCATATAGGATAGTTGGTTGATCTTTAGCAACCATCCCTGAATCGGAAATAACAGCAAAATCTGCTGCAAATTTATCTTTTTGTTCGCGAAGAATGGTATGAAGATTGGCACTACCTATCTCTTCTTCCCCCTTCAATACAAACCTTTATATTGATTGGTAGTGAACCGACAGTCTTTAAATATGCTTTAAGTACGACAAGATGCATAAATACTTGGCCTTTGTCATCACTGGCACCTCGGGCATAAATTCGTCCGTCTCTAATATCTGCTTGAAATGGATCACTTTTCCATTGATCCATTGGGTCTGGAGGCTGGACATCATAGTGACCGTAAATTAATACAGTTGGTGCTTCCTCACCTGCATGCATCCATTCAGCATAGACGAGTGGATGACCTTTTGTTTCTTGCACTTCCACCATATCTAATCCTGCTTCAGATAAATAATTTGCCACAAAATCTGCTGCTTTTTTAACATCTTTTTTATGACGCGAATCGGTACTGACACTTGGTATATGTAAAAATTCTTTCAATTCTTCCATATGAAGCTCTTTATTCTTTTCCAGATACTCTATAACTTCTTGCATTACTATCACTTCCTTATCACATTATCTTTCCATAGTTTAACATGTAGTGATTATTTTTGTCTTAATCGAAACTCATGGACAGATTTAGGTCTTACACTTTCATTTTGTCCATAAGTTCAATTCTTATAGACAGTTTTTTTAATTATTGCTTATTTTTGTCCGTGAATTCAATTCTTATAGACAGTTTTATTTATTACTACTCGTTTTTGTCCGTAAGATCATTTCTTATAGACAGTTTTTTTTATTACTACTCATTTTTGTCCGTAACAATATGCAACTCTTTTATTTTAATAGTAAAGTGCCAGATTTCACAATTATAAAAAAGATACACCGTCATTATTAGTTAGCGGTGTATCTCATCTCGTGTTATTTATTATTCAGCAAAAACAATATGCCATTCGTCTCTTTTAGCCAACATATTTTTGGCAATGTCTTTTGCACCTTCTAAGCTATGATTGGCAGCCCAACCACACTGAACTTCATTACATGCAGGCACTTCCGTAGCTTCTAAAACATCATTGAGTGTTTTTTCTAAAGCATTAGTAATTTCCTCATAACTATCATTATTAATAATTGCAATATAAAAACCTGTTTGACATCCCATTGGGCTAACATCAAGTATATTATTTATATTATTTCTAATATTTTCAGCCATTAAATGTTCTATGGAGTGTAAACCGGCCATATCCATATGATCTTTATTTGGTTGACAAAAGCGAATATCGTATTTATAGACTTTATCACCATTATCACCTGTTGTAACTCCAACTAATCTTACGTATGGTGCTTTTACCTTTGTGTGATCTAAGTTAAAGCTTTCCACATTCATTGTTTCAGTCATTACATTCACTCCTTATCATTTTCTCGCAAAAAAATAATTTGCACTTCACCTTATCTAAAGATAGCTAAATACTGCCCTTCATATTGTAACATATTTCTTCTAAATTTCTCTATATAGAGACCTTCTATTTTATATCTTAAAATTAAAACAAAAAACCCGCTTCCCATAAAAGAAGCGGGTCTTTTGTTTATCTTAGTGATTCATTATCTTCATCAGGGAAGACTCTTTCAATCGTGTTTCCAAGTCGCCTGAAAAATCCTTGTACTGGTTCACCATTATCCATATCATTTGTATATTCATCCGCTAAATCAAAGAAATCCGGATTGGTCGATATATAGACATTATCAATATCTTTGTTAACGGATTTTACAGCTTTGGTAATTTTTTGTTTCGTTTCATCTGTTAATTCACTATTATTTTTATTCGAATTTTTATCTGTGCGTTTATCCCATGAAGCTGCTACATATGCATTATTATCAGTCGTTAGTACATATGCTCGATCAATTTCAGGAACTTCTGACTTGATTTTTTCTGCCGCTTTATCTGCTACCTCATAATTTGAACCTTCTCGGCTGGAATTCTTCATATTATTCGCATCACGATTTGTTTTACCATCAAACATAAATTGATTATTTTCATTCATGCGGGTATCACCTTTATTGTCGCGGTACTGATTTGTCGATGGTGCTTGATTTCCATTATTAGCCCGATCTGTCATTGGTTCATTCGATGTTTGATTATAACCAATCGGTTGTGTGTTATTTCCATTGAATTCACTATCCTGCTGTCCATATTCATTTCCACCACAGGCTACAAGTGTTAACGAAGTAGCAAATGTTAAGGCCAAAGCTGGTTTCGATAATTTCATCTGTTTCCCTCCTTTTTTTAGGATCACGATTAGTATGGATGGAAACAGAAGTTGTTATCCAAAATAATATTTGGTAAGAAGACCAGCAGATACTCCGTTTTATTTATTTCAAAATGTAGACAATAACAGTAATTCCCCCCCAACTAATAACATAATGAAATAAACAATTTAACGTAAGGGGGATTTAATTGAACAATATTGATTATGATAAAGCATTGTACTATACACTTTGGGGACAATGGGATGATTTACTTGTTCTAATGGTTCGAACAAAGGATGATTTACTTTCCAAAAAAATCGAGCAATTCTTACATGCCTATCATTACCCCATATCAAATGAATATTTGACAAATAAGCATGATCAGCTTATGTATTATATTGATCACGCTCTTCTAAGTGAATTTGATGGTTAATTAAACAAAATGCTTGGATATATATCTAAGCATTTTGTTTTATATCCTATTATAAAAGACGATTACTTATAGCACAGATAAAATTCACTTGTTACAGGATCTGTTTCAAACTCTCAGAGAACCGCGAAAACCTCTGGCACCATAATAGGAATCTGCACCATTATGATAGACAAAAACTGTCTCGTAGCGTCGATCACAAAACAGCGCTCCACCAAGTTTTCTAATGTTAGCAGGTGTCTGCACCCAGCTCGACGTTTCATATCGAAATTATCAAGCTCTTGCAACTCGCGGTATTGTTCCTCTGTTAGCATTTCAATACCTATAGCATTAGCCATATCCATAGCGTTATTCTCTGGTTTATGTTTTTTTCTAGACTCTAATGCTTCACGGTCGTAGCAAACACTTCTGCGACCTTTAGGGCTTTCCTTTGAACAATCAAAAAAAATGTATTCACCAGTCATATTATCATGACTCACAACATCTGGTTCACCGCCTGTTATTTCCATTTCATTAAGCGACCATAATTTTTCTGAATGCTCATCTAGATTAGCTTGCACATTAATCCATAGCAAATCTTTGTGTCGGTTCATGTTTTCTTCAAAACGGGCTTTCAAAGTGCTTAGAAGTTCTTCACGCTGTTCTGGTGACAGCTCCTTCGCTTTTTGCACCACTTTAATTCCCCCCCTATTTTACTTATTATTTGTTAAAGTTAAATAATCTAGCTGTTTCCTTGATAATGAATTTCAAACAAATCTCTTCTTCGATCGCGCAATTGTCTCACCGTTCCAGATTTACGTTGTCTTCTTAAAATTTCTAAATCAACATCTCCAACCACTACGGTTTCAATATTTGGATTACATTCACCAACTATTCCATCACGGGCAAATTCGAAATCAGACGGGGTAAAGATGCCTGATTGTGCATATTGAATGTCCATATTTTCTACCTGCGTTAAATTGCCGACAGTTCCTGCTATAACTGTATACACCTGATTTTCAACAGCACGTGCCTGAGCACAATAGCGCACACGCAAATATCCCTGTCGATCATCGGTACAGAATGGAACAAAAATAATATTTGCACCTTGGTCCACTGCATATCTCGTTAATTCTGGGAACTGAATATCATAACAAATTTGAATGGCGATTTTCCCGCAATCTGTATTAAAAATACCTACCTGATTTCCAGGCTGGATACCCCCCCACCATTTCCGTTCGTTCGGCGTTACATGAATTTTATACTGCTTTTCAATTGTTCCATCCCGTCTAAATAGATAGGCGATATTATAAACGTGCTCATCTTCTTCAACGAAATGGGAGCCGCCAACGATATTGACATTATACTTCACTGCCAAATCGGTAAATAAAGCAATGTAATCCTCTGTATATTCCGCTAATTTTCTAATTGCCTTTGAAGGTACCTTTTCGTCCAGGAAAGACATTAATTGTGTTGTGAAAATTTCTGGAAAGACGGCAAAGTCAGAATCAAAATCATAGGCAACATCGACATAATATTCTACCTGCTTTGCAAATTCCTCAAATGATTCGATCCGCTTCATCATATATTGAATTACCGTAATCCGGACAGGAAAGGCCGTTTTAAAATGACGTTTGGTTTGTGGAAGATATTCGATGTTATTCCATTCCATTAAGGTGGCATACTGAGCGGAGGCCTTATCGTCTGGTAAATACTTTGGATTTATTCGCATCACTGAAAAACCATTCATAATTTGAAAAGTCAAAACTGGATCATAAATATTTTTATTCGTAACTTCTTCAACATATTGCTTTGGTGTTAATTCATATTGATGTTTATGATAATTAGGAATTCTTCCACCAATAATAATACTTTTTAAATTCATTCGTCTCGCTAAATCTTTTCTTGCTTCATATAGTCGTTTGCCAATTTTCATACCCTGGAATTCAGGATCAACCATTACTTCAATTCCGTATAGATTATAACCATCGGGATTATGATTGGTAATATAACCTTCATCCGTAATATCATCCCATGTATGCTTATCATCATATTCATCAAAGTTGAGCACAAGACTGGAACAGCTGCCAATTATTTGACCATCATATTCTACACAAAACTGTCCTTCCGGAAAAATATCCAAGTGGCTTTCCAAATGTTCTTGCTTCCATGGCTGCATATTAGGAAAACATACATTTTGCAACTTAAAGATTTGCTCAAAATCAGCATGAGTAATATTGCGTACTACGATTTTCTTTTCAAAATTAGATAAATCGATTTTCGACATGTTGTTCCCCTCCTACTGTTAGATCTACCTCAAATTATAGCTTAATATGAGCAACATACCTAAGATTTGAGACTAAAAACCTGCTATTTATTTTAGTAGCAGGTTTTCAATGCTCCATTATTTAATCTCGAGGATGATCTTTATTCTTATTTCTTTTCTCTTTATTAGCATGTTTCTGAGACTGTGATTTTTCATTCACTTTTTGATGATCTTTGTCATGGTTTTGTTTTTGGGCTTTTTTCTTTATTATGCTGTACTTTTTGGTCCTGTTTTTTATACTTTACCTGCTCTTTTATGTTCTGATCATGATTAGTATCATCTATTCGATTTACCTGATTGGGGGATTACCAGTGCATTTTCCTGTGTTCTCGTTACATTTTTTCCCTCATTATTAGCTGATTCCTTTTGCTCCATCTGGTTTATCGAAGTCTCTTCTTCCTCATTTTTATTATAATAATTTTGGATAAGTTCTATTTCTTCTTCATCTAATGAGGAAGTGGACTTCTTTTTTTCAGATGAAAGCTGTTTCGTTACTTCCGCTTTTTTGGAATGATCTATTGATTCCGCTGTTAACCGATTCATGGAAATTTGATCCTTTTCAGCCTGTATTCTTAATTCTTCTGGCACTTCATAAATGGCGACCGGATACCCTTTTTGTTGATAGTGTTGATTCAATTTTGCTTCAAATAGATCTTCTTCATGATGATCGTAAAAATAACTTACTGCAAATAAAACCGGTCGATCTCTGGCAGTCCCAAATTCCATCCGTGTACGTTCAATAATCTCATCGGTAAATGAGGTTATCGTTTGATTCTTTAGCTCAATGTTTTTTAATAGTGTTTCCGCGTCTTCATTAATTGCCTTCACATCTAATACCCGATAGTTGTCATCGATCATAATATTTAAGCTTGGATTTATATCAATATTAATAACAGCGTATGCTTCCTCCTCCGTTAACCAAATATATATCGGACTTATAAACAGCAGACAGATTACTACCATTGATGCTATCTTCCACTTTACATCTCTAATAACAGATAAATTGGAACCTTTAACCCTTCCTTTAGGTTGATATAAGGCTTCCATTCCGACTTGTTTTTCCTTAATTGGCCTTACTTTGTGGAAGACACCATTTTTATCCATCACAATGGAATAGCGCTTTTTATGTTCCACAATCATTCCTTTTTTCACAGATCTACCCCCCCCTCGAGGTATTCTTTTATGTATTGATATTCTCCAGTAAGAATGATAAATACGGTTAAAATATATTTACGGTTTCTTTCTAATGTCTTTTTACTAACTGGAACTACCTTTAACAGTTTTTTAATTGGCACTCGTTTTTTGATGCTTACGTACTCACTTAAAATCGGATCTTTAACTAGTTGTTTAGCGGCAAAAACAGCTGATTCTCTTGCATCACGATGTTTCGGCGAGATTTCAGTTAACTCCTGAAAAGATATCTTATATGCTTTTAAATGCTTTGCCAGTTCAATTATTTCCTGTTTTCGATACCATGATTCTTCATTCAGCTGAAATATTTTTTTAGCTTCCGTAATTTCCATTGGACTATCTTCCAGCTCTTCTTCTTCACTTACATTGAGAGAAGGATAAATGTATTGACGTTGCTCTTTACGAATATGGTCAATCACTTTTCTTTTGATAATAACCTTTGCAAAAGCAAGGAAGGATGAACCTTTTTCTTTTGAGTACAAATCTATCGCATCATTAAATGCAATCATGCCAACACTAAATTCATCATTATTCTTTTTAATATATCTTTTACATACTTCAGATACACATTTTGCTATAAAGGCTGATATGCCTTAATTATCTCATTTCTTAAACGTTCATCACCTCGCTGAATATATTCTATTTGATCTTCTAATATATCTTGTTTATCGATTAACTGGCTTTCTAACATATCCAGCACCACCAGTCCATTATAATTTTCGTTATATCTAACTATTTTTTGTCTGTATCATACTTTTTTTATAATTCACAAGTTTATTTTTTAGTCACTTTATACAGAATATAAAAGATTACTATTTGTATCTACCATCATTTGATTACAAATCATTAAATTTTATTTTCAAAAAATAGTTATATATGCTCAATCTGATTATTTTGACTCAGAATACCTTAGAATTCAAAAGTATTAAGCTCCCTATTTATACCTATTCCAAAAAAATAAACCTTTTTAAAAGGTTTATTGATTATCAGTATAATATTCAATTGGGACTGCTAACCCTATTCTTCCATGTCGTTCATTATTTTGAGTGGCAAAAACAACAGCAATAACTTTACCATTCTGATCAATTACCGGACTTCCACTATTACCTCGGTATACTGGGGGCGTCTAACATATAGACAGGTTGATCCCAGCTTGTTAACTGAGTCATTCCAATCAAATCCCCCCCTTTATTGGCAATGCCATTAAAGCGTAATGGGTTACCAATACAATAAACATCCTCTATTGGTGGCGTGGCACTCTTATTTGCTAGCGATAAATAAGGCAGATTATCTGCCTCTACTTGTAATAATGCTAAATCGATTTCCGGATAAACATCTACTACTTCCCCGTTAAATAAACCTTCTTCTTTAAAGGCTACGGTAATTTTAAGCTGATCTTCAATCACATGATAATTGGTTAGGATATAACCATTCTCTGAGATGGAAAATCCTGTTCCTTTATTATTTTCTCCCTCAATTACCACGACTGCCTTGCGATAATCCTGGACGGTTTGATCTTGCATTAATTGAGCAGATGTTTTGATAAACTCGAAAGCAGGTATCGAAAAAGTCTGAGGAAGCACTGCAATAACCTGGATAAACATGGCGATGGCAATCGACCAAATCGCCCATTTAAGAAAAGGTCGCTTCTTACTTTCCTCTGTTTCTTTTTGTTCCTTTTCCTTTAACTTCTGTCTTTCTTCCTGTACAAGTTCATACATTTCTTCCGGATCTATTTCTTCATAAAGGTCTTCATCAATGATATCCCAATCTTTTTTATCTGAATCTTTCATGTGTCACCTCACGATACTCAAGGTATTTCATCTCTATTATAACATGTTCAAAAGGTGTATTTATTGAAGGTTGCCCGAAGTTATTTTATATTAGTTAATAAGAAATAAAAAAAAGGGAGTGGCAAACATGTTACTAGATGAAATTCTAGAGTATAATAAGCAATTTGTCGAGGATGAGAGCTATCAAAAATATGAGACAGATAAATTTCCTAATAAACGCGCAGTGATCTTTACGTGCATGGATACACGTCTCGTGGAGTTATTACCGAAGGCGTTAAATATATCGAATGGTGATGTCAAAATGGTTAAGAATGCTGGTGCCATATTGAATGATCCATATGACAGTACAATGAAGAGTATATTAGTTGCAATTCATGCTTTACAGGCAGAGGAAGTATTTGTAATTGCTCATCACGGATGTGGCATGAATGGCTTTAACACAGACGATTTCGTGGATTTAATGAAAGAACATGGGATTGAACAGACTGAAATTAATAGTTTAGATAAGGACCCTAAAGAATGGTTAACAGGGTTTGATGATGTGAAAGCTAATGTTGAGCAATCCGTTCGCATAATAGATAATCACCCATTATTGCCTGAAGATATTCCCGTTCACGGATTAATAATAGATCCGGCAACAGGAAAATTAGACCTTGTCAAAAAAGGATATTAATATGACGGAACAAAGACGAACATTAAAATAAACAGTTACTTCGCAGCTTAGTTATTAAGATATACCTATTATGTCTATAAAAACCAGTCCCATTCATTTTGGAATGGGACTGGTTTTTTGTTTTATACGCCGTAATCGAATTCGTCAGGATGTGGACCGATTCGCTTGTTTTCATCCATGCTTTCCATTTTTTTCATATCTTCTGTAGACAATTCAAAATCAAAGATGTCGACATTTTCTTGTTGACGTTCTTTATGAACAGATTTTGGTATCGTGATAATACCGCTCTGATATTGCCAACGGACAATGATCTGGGATGGCTGTTTATTATGTTTTGCAGCAAGCTCTTGCAATACCGGATGGTCAAAATATTGAGCCTTGCCCAATGGAGCCCAAGCCTCCACTTTAATATCATGCTTTTCACAAAAATCTCTTACTTCTCTTTGTTGTAATTGAGGATGTAATTCCACTTGATTTACAACAGGTTTCACTTTCGCATCTTTTAATAGCTCTTCCATATGATGAGGTTCAAAATTACTAATACCAATTGCCTTTGTTTTACCTTCGTTATATAAGTCTTCCAGAGCCTTATATGTTTCTTTAAATTTACCTGGCACAGGCCAATGCACAAGATATAAATCAACATAATCCATTTGCAGACGTTCTAAACTCCGCTTAAAAGCTGCTTTTGTTTCATCATAACCCTGTTCATCGTTCCACACTTTTGTTGTCACAAAAATTTCTTCACGTGGTACATCGCTATCTTTAATTGCTTGTCCCACACCTTCTTCATTAGCGTATAAGGATGCTGTATCAATATGACGATAACCCAGTGCCAGAGCAGATTTCACGGCTTGATATACTTCATCACCCGCTTCTGCTTTGTAAACACCAAGCCCAATTTGTGGGATTTCTGTACCATTGTTTAATTTTAATACCGAGGTTAAGCTCATTTTTAGAAACGCCTCCTTCATTTGTTATCACTTACATTCCCTATTTTAGTAGATTAAAACTAATATAAAAAGTAAACTGCTCACTGTTTTGTTGCCTGTTGCTTAATAATCTCCATTACTTTTTCTTTTGCTTCACTTGATCGATACTGATTCATTTTATCTTTTATTTGTAATTTATCTTTTTTTAATTGTTGCAGTGCCTTTCTCAATGTTTCTGTTGTTAATTGCTCTTCTTCGAGCACTTTAGCATATCCTTGTTTTTTGAATGAATCAGCGTTGACAATTTGATCCCCGCGACTTGCATTCCGCGATAATGGAATGAGTAACATTGGCTTATTTAATGCTAAAAATTCGAAAATAGAGTTCGCGCCAGCACGGGAACAAACGAGATCGGTTATCGCAAGTATATCCTTTAATTCCTCCTGGACATATTCATATTGGACATAGCCAGGCTGTGCATAGCTTTCATCTACATTATCTTTCCCACATATATGTATTACCTGAAATTCTTCTAATAATTGATCTAATCCTGCTCGAATAGCCTGATTAATCTTTTGTGAACCAGCACTTCCACCCATAATTAATAATACATTCTTTGTGGAATTCAGACCTGTTAGCTTAAATCCTTTTTCTCTTTGACCTGTATAAAGTTCCTCTCTGACCACAGCTCCGATCCATTCTGCTTTATCCTCAGGTAAATAATTTAGTGTTTCAGGGAATGTCGCCAATACTTTCTTTGCAAAAGGTATCGCCAGCTTATTGGCAAGACCTGGTGTGTAATCAGATTCATGAATAACAGCAGGTACCCCTTTTAATCGTGCAGCCACCAACACTGGAACTGAGACAAATCCACCTTTTGAAAAGATAACAGCCGGTTTCTTTTTGCCAATGATTCGGTGTGCCTGCCATGTACCTTTTACTACCTTAAATGGATCTTTAAAGTTTTCCTTGGAAAAGTAACGTCTTAGTTTTCCAGTGGAGATCGAATGATAGGTAACCCCTTTTAAAGGTTCGATCAGATCCTTCTCAATTCCATTCACAGAACCGATATAATCAACCGTCCAGCCTTCTTTCACAAACTCTGGGATAATAGCAAGGTTCACCATTACATGCCCTGCTGTTCCTCCCCCCCCGGTAAAAATAATTTGTTTGTCTTTCAAGTAAATCTTCCTTTCTTATTACATTATTTATGTTATAATCCTTCTACTATCTATGAAAAGGAAGTACCACTATGTATCCAACAAAAACATTAAAAGAAAAAATACGCCTCTTTATGATTATACTTATACCCATTCTAATCACGCAAGTAAGTATGTATGCGATGAATTTCTTTGACACAATTATGTCAGGGAAAGCAGGTGCAGCTGACCTTGCCGGTGTTGCCATCGGTTCCAGCTTATGGGTACCTGTTCAAATGGGAGTTGTTGGCATATTGATGGCGATGTCTCCTATTGTAGCACAACTGACAGGTGCTAATGCACATGAAAAAATTCCGTTTACCGTTCAACAAGGTATGTACTTATCGATAGCACTCGGTATAATCGTCACGATCATTGGTGCATTTCTTATTGATCCGATTCTTTCAATGATGGAACTTGAGGAACGCGTTCGTCATGTAGCTAAATATTATATTATTACGATTGGATTAGGAATGATTCCTTTCTTTGTTTATAACTTATTGCGTTCATATATTGATGGTCTTGGTCATACACGAACATCGATGGTTATTATCCTTATCTCGTTACCATTAAATATTCTATTTAATTATATATTTATATTTGGGAAACTAGGCTTACCAGCTTTCGGTGGAATTGGCGCAGGGATTGCCTCTGCCTTAACGTTTATTATTAATCTGATATTATCAATTTTAATTGTTCATCACATCCGTCCATTTCGCGAGCATCGTATATTTAAAACATTTTTAAAACCTTCCTTAAAGGAATGGTTTGATCAGTTAAGAATTGGTATACCAATCGGCTTTTCCATCTTTTTTGAAGTAAGTATTTTTGCTGCTGTCACTTTGATGTTAAGTGTTTATAACACCAACACCATTGCTGCCCATCAAGCTGCCATAAACTTCGCATCTTTTTTGTATATGATACCACTAAGCATCGCTATGGCTCTGACTATCGCCGTTGGATTTGAAGTTGGGGGGGCCAAACGAATACATGATGCAAAAGTGTATTCTTACTTAGGTATTACTTCTGGAATAATTATTGCGTTTATTGCAGGTTCAATTCTATATCTATTCGATGATCAGGTAGCACGGTTATACAGTGAAAATCCCGAGGTAATCGCGCTAACGAAACAGTTTTTATTCTATGCAATCTTCTTCCAATTCGCTGATGCCTTTGGTGCCCCGATTCAAGGAACATTGCGCGGTTATAAAGATGTTAATATTACGTTCTGGATGTCGCTTGTTTCTTATTGGTTAATTGGGCTGCCAAGCGGTTGGCTGCTTGCTAATTACACTAATTTGGATGCGTTCGGCTATTGGTTAGGATTAATCATCGGTTTGTCTGCTGGAGCAATTACCTTATTTGGCAGGATGCAGTATTTACAAAGAAAATTGATTCGTAAATATTCATAATATATTTCTAAATTTAAAGGAGTAGCGTCAGCCGCTACTCCTTTAAATTCATTACTATTAAGCGTTCTTCTGTCATTTCTTCAATCGAGTATTTTGGTCCTTCTTTACCATTTCCGCTGTCTTTCACTCCACCGTATGGCATTAAGTCTACACGATATTGGGACCCATCATTGATCATAAAACCGCCAACTTCAACACGTTTTGCTGCATAAAAGGCTGTATCAATATTTTGTGTAAAAATACCACCTTGCAATCCATAATCAGACTGATTAACTTCTTTAATACATGATTCTAAATCATTGTATGTGATAACACTTGCTATTGGCGCAAATACTTCTTCACAAACAACGCGCATATCTTTGGTTACATCAGTTATAACAGTTGGCTCTAATAATGCTCCGTTTCGTTTACCGCCGTGTGCAATGGTCGCACCATTATCCACAGCTTCCTGAATCCATTCCTCAGCACGTTTTGCTTCATCCTCAGAAATCATTGGTCCTACATCTGTCTCAGCATCTGTTGGATCGCCAATTTTTAAAGCCGAAATTTGTTCCTTTAATTTTTCCATGAACAAGTCTTTTATCGAATCATGAACGTAAATTCTTTGTACCGAAATACAAACTTGACCAGCAAAAGCAAAGGAATGTGCAGCTAATGTTTTGGCTGCTAAATCTATATCTGCTTCTTTATCTACAATTACTGGGGGGGAATTATTGCCTAATTCCAGAATTAACCGGTTAAGACCTGTATCTTGTTTTAACTTCAATCCGATTTCAGCACTTCCAGTAAATGTGTATAAAGCAATCCGTTCATCTTTCATCATTTGATTTCCTACGGTTGAACCAGATCCTACTACAACCTGCAGTAATCCTTTAGGTAAGCCAGCCTCGTCTAAAATCTGAGCTAACCTTAAAGAGGATAACGGCGTCTTACTTGCCGGCTTTAACACGACTGCATTTCCCGCTGCAAGCGCTGGTGCTACTTTATGTGCTACTAAATTAAGCGGAAAGTTAAATGGACTGATTGCTCCAACTACACCTACCGGAACCTTTATTGTAAAAGCCAATCGATTCTCTGAACCTGATGCAGCTTCAACTGGCACTCCTTCACCATGAATCCGTTTCGCCTCTTCTGCTGCTACTAAAAACGTCTCAGCTGAACGATCAATTTCTGAACGTGCTTGTTTTAATGGTTTACCAGCTTCTTTAGTGATCAGCATCGCTAGTTCATCTTTTCGTTCGGCGATTAACTGAGATGCTTTGTGTAAAATTTGATAACGTTTCGCTGGAGAAAGCTTTTCACGTTCAAATGCACTTGAGGCACTTGAAATTGCCTTATCAACTGTTTGTTCATCCGCTTTAGCTACTTCAGCATAAACTTCCTGTGAGTATTTATCTAACACTTCTAATTTGTCTTCTGTATCGATCCAATTGCCGTCTACAAAGATTTTAAATTGCTTCATTATTAAACACCTCTATTTTCGAATTTAGCATTTATTTAAGGATAAATAAAATCTAATATTTATACATTCTTTCTCCTTAATGTTATTCCACTTTCCATAGATTTTAAACGTTCAATGAAAGATGCCAGAATATCAAACTAAACAGCTACTTTGCAGTTTAATTATTTTACCCAACATTTTAGTTTGTAATAAATTGTTGTGCTGCTTAAATCTCGATCTATATAAAAAGGCCAGATATCATAATACCTGACTTTTCTGTGTATTTATAAGAATAACCCTGCTATTGTTGCGGAAAGAATCGATCCTAAGGTGGCACCTATTAACAATTTCAGACCGAATTTGGAAACAGCAGCACCTTTTTCGCTATCAATACCTTGCACGGTTCCTGCGATAATACCAATCGAAGCGAAGTTAGCAAAACTCGTGAGAAAAACGGATACTATCCCTACCGTCTTTTCAGATAATTCACCAACTAATGGCTCTAATTCAAGCATTGCAACAAATTCATTCGTTATTATTTTGGTACCCATAATACCACCAGTCTGAATCAATTCGCCTGGAGCAATACCCATTAAGAAACCAATAGGTGCAAGAACATACCCTAAAATTTGTTGTAAAGTAACACCTGCGAAAATGGAGGAGATAATCCAGTTGACTAATTCCAGTGAAGCAATAAAAGCAATTAACATTGCAGCAACGATTAAAGCAATTTTACCACCATCTAATGCCCCATTCCCCATCGCTTCAAAGAAACTTTTTGCTTCTGAAACTTCTTTCACATCTACTTCATCGGCCTCATCACTTATATTAACTGGGGGGGCAATGAGTGATGCAATAATAAGGGAACTGAACATATTTAAAGGAATTGCTACTAATACATACTGAGCAGGAAGCATCTGCATATATGCTCCGATGATAGAAGCGGATACGGAACCCATAGCAGAAGCACTCACTATATATAAGCGATTGCTGTTTAAGTGGTGAAATTGTGATTTGATGGCAATAATAGCTTAAGATTGACCGAAAAACATACTATTCACCGCATTAAAAGATTCCACTTTGGGAAGACCGGTTATTTTAGAAATTCCCCCAGCCAAGATACTTAATAATAAAAGGCAATACTTTTAAATAGGTTAATACAGATAAAATGGTGGAGAAGAAAATAATGATGAGTAGCACGTTAAAAAAGAATACGGAAGCATTCTCTTCTACCGTAACACCTCCTAATACAAAATTAACACCCTCCGTACCGAACTCAATTAACTTATTGAAAATGTCTGAAATAAAATTGATTACAGCCTCACCAATAGGCGTCATAAACATAAACCATGTAGTTAATACTTGTGCTAACAGCATAACTCCAATTCCAATAAAGTTTACGTTCTTACGATCATTAGACATGGCATAGGCTATAGCAAGTACGATGATTACTGCTAGAAGTCCAAATAATATACTCAAGAAATTTCCTCCCTATAACAAGTGATATTACTTTTACCATACCCAATCATATGAAGTATTAATCAATATTCCGGTAGGATAACGATTTTTTTAAAGGAATATATTCCAATCGAAATATTAAGCAGATACAAATGATTTTGCAACTTGAACCAGTTCTTCTTTCGTTAACTTTTTTTCACTTGGACGATAAATTAATTGATAGGTTATCCCTCTCTTTTCCCATCGTAATGACTGGGAATAGAATTGATCTTGATAAGTTCCTTCTACATCCTCTGTTATATGAACTTGATTTTCACTTTCTTTCTGTTGCTTTATAACACCATTAATCAATTGAATAGTGAAAATATCATTGTCAGTTGTAAAAAAAGTAATATCAAAAGCTTCTTCACCGTATTCTTCTATATAAAATTGATCTGTAACAAGTATATCAGCAGCAACCGGAATAAACATAGGTAACTCCGGATTAAAATCCAGCATATCGATGGCATTTTCTATTCTGTTTTTATCAAAAGAATAATAGCCATCAGGTACAGAGGATTGTGTATTACAACCAACTAGTATAAACATCAATAATATCGCTGTAATGACCTGCTGATAAAAACACATACCTGTTTTCCTCCAATAATTAATTTGTATACTATTAGACGATTTATTTCTTCTTAAAGTTTCAAAAATAGCTAATAAATAATATTTTTTTCTGCGTTTATTATTATAATGCATTTTTTATAGTTCTATTGTACGCTTGAAATAATTTTTCACACAATAGAAAACGCCGACGCTATTTAGCATCGACGTTACTTTTATGAAAAAATGCTTCATGGCATAGAAAACATCTTCTTTATTTCGTAAAACGTATTGTTTAAACTTCGGATCGTCAATTTCTTTAAAGGCTTGCATGAGAGTAGAATATCGATTATATTGATTTACCTCTCCATAACAAAACATACTCGCATTTTTTAATAATTGATTTACAGCTTCAAGTGATCGTCTGTTATCAGAAGTTAAATTATCGCCATCCGAGAAATGAAATGGATAAATATTATAACGACTTACTGGATATTTCTCATTGACAAGTTCCAGAGCTTTTCGATAAGCTGATGAACATATTGTTCCACCACTCTCACCTTTTGTAAAAAAGGCTTCTTCATTCACAATTTTTGCCTCTGTATGATGAGCAATGAATTCCACATCCACCGTTTCATACTTTTGACGTAAAAAGCGAACCATCCAAAAATAAAAACTTCTAGCTACATATTTTTCAAACTGTCCCATCGAACCACTTGTATCCATCATGGCTAATACAACTGCTTTCGATTCTGGTTTTTCAATGTTCTCCCATGTTTTAAAGCGTAAATCATCAGGATAAATAGGAGAGAAAGAAGGATTTCCTTCTAATGCATTTCGTCTATAGGAAGCTAACATCGTTCTTTTTTTATCAATATTGCCTGTTAATCCTTTTTTACGTATGTCGCGAAATTCTACATCTGTTATTGTAATATTATCTTGTTCTTTCTCCATCAAATTGGGCAATTCTAATTGTGAAAAAAATGCTTCTTCCACTGTTGCAAAATCTACTTCTGCTTCATAATAGTCTACGCCTGCTTGATCGCCTGCTTTTTCACCTTGCTGGCCCTGTTTTGTCTGTTGGGGATCTTGTGCTATCACATCGCCAATTTTACTGTCTCCATCACCTTGGCCAACATGTTTGTTTTTAGATTGGCTGTAACGTATCTTATATTCATCTAAAGAACGAATTGGGATGCGAATAATTTCTTTTCCGCGAGACATTATGATATTTTCTTCGCTAACGATATCTGGTAACTTCTTTTTTAAAACTTCTTTAATTTTATCTTGATGTCGTTTTTGATCATCAAACCCTTTTCGATGGAGGGACCAATCTTCCTCTGCGATTACAAAGTTAACATCAGTCATCAAATTCCCCCCCTCCTCCGCTTGTATTATTTATTGTATGCAGTCAAGTGGATAATGATTAAGCATTTTTGACAAAAATTTATAAAGCCTGTCATTTTCAAGTAAACGGTTCTATTTCTATCCATACCAAACTAAATTCGCAGTAAACATAAACTGCGAACAAGTGAAAACTTATTATATACTTCGTTTTAAAGCATTGAGATGAGATTAGAATCAGCGCTGCGGAAAAACACTCCCTTTCCTAGGGGGGGTGCGGCTTCAGCTAACTTTGGAAAGAAGGACACTTTCCAAAGTGGATCTTCATCTAGTTTGAACAAAAAAGCACTCACCTTTTTTGAGGTGAGTGCTTGTCCTATTATCCTTCTAATAACAGGTCATATGGGTCTTCTAGTAATTGCTTGACACGTACTAAGAACTGAACTGCTTCTTTACCGTCTACGATTCGATGATCATATGATAATGCGATATACATCATTGGTCGAACTTCAATAGAATCGTCCGGCATTACCATAGCTCGTTTTTGAATTGTGTGCATCCCCAGAATACCAACTTGTGGAGAATTGATAATTGGTGTTGATAAAAGAGAGCCAAAAATTCCACCATTAGTGATGGTAAAACATCCACCCTGTAAATCACTTAATTGTAATTCTTTCTTTTTTGCTTTTGTTCCCAAATCAGCTATTCGAGATTCTATTCCTGCAAAATCTAATCGATCTGCATCACGAACAACTGGAACAACCAAACCATCATCAGTAGATACTGCGATACCAATATCATAGAATTTTTTCTTAATTATCTCTTTATCCTGAATTTCAGCATTCAAATACGGAAATTCTTTTAAAGCACTGACAACAGCTTTTGTAAAGAATGACATAAAGCCTAATTTAATGCCATGCTTCTCAATAAACTTGTCTTTACGTTCACTACGCAAATTCATAACGGCAGTCATGTCGACTTCATTAAACGTTGTAAGCATAGCTGCTGTTTGTTGAGCTTCTACCAATTTATTTGCAATCGTTTGACGGCGACGCGACATTTTTTCACGTTCTACCGGTTTATCAAACTGTTGTTTATTATCAGAAGAAAATGATTGTTTATTTGTTTTTGACTCTTGCTTTTGCTCTTTAGGTGCTTTCACTGAATCTTCTACATCCTCTGGGCGAATTCGTCCAAGTGGATCACTGGATTTGACGCTATTTAAGTCAATTCCAAGCTCGCGAGCTCTTTTTCTTGCTGCCGGAGACGCGATTACCTTTTGCTGTTCTCCAGTTTTTTTCGATTCAGTTGTTTGTTTTTTTGCTTTATCTTCATCGGGAGATTTTCTGTTAGCTTCTTTTTTAGCTTCTTTGTCTTTTGAATCTTCTTTCTTTTCCTCTTGATTATTAGATTCAGAAGCAGAATCATCACTTGCTTCGCCATTTTCATCTATTTTCGCGATGACTTCGCCCACTTCAACATCATCACCTGCATTTTTAACAAACTCTGAGATTACACCTGAGTAATCAGCATTCACTTCAACATTTACTTTATCTGTTTCTAGTTCACAGATGGGATCACCCTTCTCGATGGAATCACCCTCACTAACTAGCCACTCTGCTATCGTACCTTCCGTAATAGACTCTGCTAATTCTGGGACTTTAATTTCCTTCATTGGTATCTCCTCCTTCAGACCACTCTACCGCTCTTTTTATGATACGTCTTTGTTCTGCCTTATGAATATGCGCATCCCCTACGGATGGAGCTGAACGCTCGCAACGTCCTTCATAATGTAACTCTAAATCACTATTCTCGAGCATTTTATATAACAGTTCTTTTACAAAATTCCATGCTCCCATATTTCTAGGCTCTTCCTGAACCCAAACTACTTCTTTCAGGTTTGGACAACCATCTAATACTTCCTGGATTTGTCTCTCAGGGAATGGATACATTTGCTCTAATCTTAGTACATGTAAATTTTCATATTTTTGAGGATTCTCATCCATTTTTTCTGCAATATCTACCATGACTTTCCCTGTCCCTATTAATAATCGTTTCGCCTTTTTTGAAGTTAAATTCAATCCAGGTTGAGGCATAAGCGGCTTGAATTTTTCATTTGCAAATTCTTCGATCGCTGATACTACTCTTGGACTGCGTAATAAACTTTTAGGAGTTAAAACAATTAATGGACGAGCTGCTTCACTATTCACTAATGCTGCTTGTCGTCTGATTAAGTGAAAGAATTGAGCACTTGTTGTTACGTTCGCTACAATCCAGTTATTTTCAGCTGCCATCGTTAAGAATCGTTCGACTCTTGCACTGGAATGTTCTGGCCCTTGACCTTCATAACCATGTGGTAAGAGCATTACCATATTAGAACGTTCGTCCCATTTAGCGCGAGAAGAGGAAATAAATTGATCAAAGATAACTTGACCAGCATTAGCAAAATCTCCAAACTGTGCTTCCCAAATTACCAGTGTTTTTGGTGCTTTTACACTATAACCATATTCAAAACCTAGCACTGCTGCTTCAGATAATGGACTATTATGGATATCAAAAGTACTTTTAGCTTCATCTAATCCATGCATCGGACAATACGTTTCACTAGTTTCCACATCATGAAGCATTAAATGACGATGTGCAAAAGTTCCCCGTTCTGAATCCTGCCCAGTCATACGAATTGGAATACCATCTTGAATAATAGAGGCATATGCAAGAGCCTCACCTACAGCCCAATCTGCCTTTTCTTCTTCTGTAAATGTATTATGACGCTTAGTTAATATCTTCTCCAGCTTTTTAAAGGACTGGAATCCTTCTGGTCTTTTTAACAAACCTTTATTTAAGGAATGTAATAAATCTTTTGGTACTGCTGTTTCAATATCACTTAAGCCTTGTCGCAGTGCTTGTGGTAAAGGCATTACTTCAGGGTTTTCATTGATATTTTCTGTCATATCATCGTAAATACCTTGTAATTTATTAAAAACAGATTCTTTCATTTCTTCATGAGTGTTTTCATTCAATATTCCATCTTGTACTAGCCGTTTCGCATAAACCGTTGCGCAAGTAGGATGATTATCAATCGACTCATATAGCTTAGGCTGTGTCGCACGAGGCTCATCCATTTCGTTATGACCATAACGACGATAACCTACTAGATCAATTAAAATATCTTTTTTGAATTTTTTACGATAATCATATGCTAATATAGTTGCTGAAATACAAGCTTCAGGATCATCCGCATTGACATGAATGATTGGAACTTCAAAGCCCTTTGCCAAATCACTTGCGTATCTTGTGGAACGTCCTTGCCGTTGACCAGTGGTAAATCCAACAAGATTATTAGCAATGATGTGCAACGTTCCTCCTGTATGATATCCAGGTAATGCGCTTAGATTAAATGTTTCAGCTACAACACCTTCCCCAATAAACGCTGCATCCCCCATGAATCAAGATACTAAATGCTTTCTCAGGCTCTGTACAGGTGCTCCTTTTTGGAAACGAAAATCCTGTGCTGCTCTAGTAAAACCTTCTACCACTGGATTTACAAACTCCAAGTGCGAAGGGTTGTGTGCTAACGTGATTTTAGTTGGGGGGGAAGGTTTCTCTTCTCCAACATCTCGTTTTGCACCAAAATGGTACTTAACATCACCTGTCCAGCCATAAGTAATCGCTTTTGAACCGGGTGAAGATGGGACTAATTCCTTATCTGCTGAAGGATGAAATTCAGAAAATAATTTATCAAACGGCTTACCTAATATGTGTGTTAACACACTTAATCTTCCTCGGTGAGCCATTCCAATTAAAATTTCCTCTGTTTCATCATAAAAGGAGTTCTGAACAATTCTGTCCAAGATGGGAATGATCATTTCCAAACCTTCAATTGAAAAACGTTTCTGCGCAACAAACGTCTTTGCTAAAAAGTTTCAAAACCTTCTACGTCAACAATTTTACCTAATAATTCTTTTTTCTCATCTTCTGAGAAAGGAAAACGGTATTTACCTGACTCAATATTATCTTGAAACCATAAACGTTCATCGTCATTGTTAACATGATCATACTCAAAAGAAATGGTGCCTGCATATTGATTCATTAAATGATCGACAATTTCTTGTGCGTTACTTACACCGTTTAAAGTGCTATCCCACACCCATTCAGCCGGAATCGCTTCCAAAATTTCCCGGGATAAGCCGTAATGTGCTGGGTCTACAAGTGTTGTATCACCTGAAATTCCAGAACCTACAGGGTAGATGTCAGCTTTCAAATGCGCATAACGTCTAATAGCCTCAACAAGCTTAATTGCTGAGGTTAACTGTTTTGCGGTTATATCAGATGAAAAGCCTTTATGACTTACTACCTCTGCTTGTTGTTTCTTGCTTATTTCCTTTGGTGCTCCATACTTTTCAAACATTTCTTTTAATGATGCATCTACTGCGTTCTCATCATCCAAATAAAGCTCATACTGTTCCTGCACGTATCCCATATTAGGACCGTAAAAATTTTTCCAGAATCTCTCACTGGATTCCTCTTGTATCACGTCTTATACCCCCCCCATTAGAAGTCACTTTCTCCTACTAAACTTAACTCCCATCCAAATCTTGTAACAATAAATCATTACACTCATAAATATAACCTATTTTACCTAGGGAAACAACATATAAGTATGTTTTATTTAAATTCTTTTTTAACTGTTTAAAAATATTTGTAAGAATGACTAAATTTAAAATGATATACTGAAATAAAGTTTGAATATTCCGTAAGAAAGACTTCGAAATAAACACATTTAAATTGCGATCAAAACATGAATATGATTTACTTTTATCACACATATTTTTTAAAAAAGGAGTCAGTAAAAGTGAAGAATAAACATGCTTACCAAATAGCCAACCGTGAAGCACTGATTGGAATTGGATTAGTTATTTTCAATTTTCTTTGGTGGTTTGGATTTGCATATGGATTAGGAAAAGAAGATCCCGCAGAATATCAATTTATTTTAGGATTTCCAGCATGGTTTTTTTATAGCTGTATTGTGGGCGTATTATTGATGGCGTTCCTCGTTTTTATCATTGTAAAGCTCTTTTTTAAGGATATACCGCTTAATGAGGAGGAGGGTGATCATTGATGAATGTAACAGCAAGCTTACCTTGTTTATTTCGGTTGGTCTTATTTTTATCATTGGATTGCTAGTAAGTAAAGCTTCAGACAATAAGAGTTCATTCATTGAAGAGTATTATTTAGGTGGACGCCAATTAGGTGGTTTTGTGTTAGCGATGACGATGACCGCTACATATGGAAGTGCGAGCAGTTTTATTGGAGGACCTGGTGTTGCATATAATGAGGGATTAGGCTGGGTGTTATTATCTGTGACACAAGTTGCAACTGGTTATTTTACGCTAATGATTCTTGGTAAACGATTTGCTATTATTGCAAAAAAATACAAAGCGATAACAATGGTTGACTTTCTAAAGGAAAGATATCAATCAAAATGGGTCGTTTTTTTATCGTCTTTTAGTATCATTATCTTTCTGTTTTCTGCCATGGCCGCGCAATGGATTGGTGGTGGTCGGTTGATTGAATCGATTACAGGACTTTCCTATCATTCTGCATTATTAATTTTTGTTATAACAGTCAGTTTATATGTTACTTTTGGCGGGTTTCGGGCGGTTACTCTGACAGACTCGATCCAGGGCAGCATTATGTTAATAGGAACTATTATATTACTAGTTTCCATCATTATATCAGGTGGTGGTATTTCACCGATTATGGCTGACTTACAGAGCGAAAATCCAAATTTGATTACCCCCATATGGAGCTGAAGGAAGTCTTACACCTCAATACGTTTCTTCTTTTTGGATTTTAGTAGGGGGGGTTGGCGTAGTAGCCTTCCACAAATTGTAGTAAGGGCGATGTCCTACAAAAATACGAAAGCATTTCACCGCGCCTTAATCATTGGTACACTGGTGGTTGGTGTCATTATGCTAAACATGCATTTAATCGGTGTTTTTGCTCGTCCCATATTACCGGGAATTGAAGTGGCGGATACCGTGATTCCATTAATAACTTTAGAAGTTTTGCCTGCATGGCTTGCTGGCATCGTATTAGCAGCGCCATTAGCAGCAATTATGTCAACGGTTGATTCTTTGCTTTTATTAGTAAGCTCCACTATTGTAAAAGATATTTATATTAATTATATACAACCTGAAACTTCAAGGAAGAAAGTGCGTACGCTTAGCATGAGTGTAACTGCTATCTTAGGAGTAATTGTATATTTAATTGCAATAAATCCACCCGATCTCATTATCTGGCTTAACTTATATACGATTGGTGGTTTAGAATCAGCCTTTATTTGGCCTGTAGTCATGGGTATTTATTGGAAAAACGGTAATAAGCATGGGGCTATCGCTGCTCTTATTTTCGGATTTATTTCTTATATTCTATTACAAGCATTTTATCCAAATCCATTTGGAATGCATACCGTAGTCACATCTATTTGTATTTCACTTATCGCCTATATAGTAGCAAGTAAAGTAATTCCAGTTCAGTTATCTCCATCTTTTGAGAAGAGGGTATAATATTCTTTCACCTCTTCTCTGTTTTTATTAGTATATCTTTTTATCGATTGAGTAAACTTCCCACATATTTTAATAAGTCATTTGCGGATTGGGAATTATATCCGTATTCTTCTACTAAAGTTGCAACTACTTCATTCATTTTCTTCAATTGTTGCTCGTCAGGCGTTTTGGATGATGTCGTGATTTTTACTACGTCCTTCAGATCAGCGAATAATTTTTTCTGAATGGCTTCACGTAATCGTTCATGGGATTGGTAATCAAACTTTTTCTCTTTGCGGGCATACGCAGAGATTCGGATTAAAATTTCTTCACGAAATGCCTTTTTTGCATTCTCTGAAATACCAATTTGTTCTTCAATCGACCGCATTAACTTTTCATCCGGCTGCATCTCTTCCCCTGTCAATGGGTCTTCCAATTTCGACTTATTACAAAAAGCTTCCACGTTATCCAAATAATTATCCATCAACGTTTTAGCAGATTCTTCATAAGAGTAAACAAACGCTTTTTGTACTTCTTTTTTTGCTAATTCATCGTACTCTTTTCTTGCTAAGGAAATAAAATCTAAATAATCCTCTTTTTGTTCTTTTGAAATGGAAGGATGATCATTTAATCCATCCTTTAATGACCGTAATACATCAAGAGCATTAATTGCCTGCATCTCTTTTCTGATAATAGTTGAAGAAATTCGATTAATTACATAACGTGGATCGATTCCTCCCATGCCTTCATCAGCGTATTCTTTCTTCAATGCACTGACATCTTGTTCACTAAATCCTTCCACATCCTGATCATTGTATAAATATAATTTCTTCAAAAGACTAACATTACTTTGTTTCGATTCCTTTAATCGTGTCAAAATTGAAAACATCGCAGCAACTTTAAATGTGTGGGGAGCGATGTGCACATCTTCAATATCACTTTCTTCAATCATTTTTTTATAGATGCGTTCCTCTTGATCAAGCTTGAGATTATAAGGAATTGGCATCACGATCATTCTGGAATGCAGCGCCTCATTTTTTTATTAGAAATAAAAGAACGATATTCTGTCTCATTTGTGTGAGCTACGATTATTTCATCTGCTGAAATCAACGCAAACCGGCCTGCTTTAAAGTTACCTTCTTGTGTTAAAGAAAGCAGGTGCCATAGAAATTTCTCATCGCATTTTAACATTTCCTGAAATTCCATCAGTCCTCGGTTAGCCTTGTTCAATTCCCCCCCATCAAATCGATAAGCTCTTGGATCCGATTCAGAACCGTATTCAGCAATCGTTGAAAAGTCAATCGATCCCGTTAAATCTGCAATATCTTGTGATTTTGGATCTGATGGACTAAAAGTACCAATACCGACACGCTTATCCTCCGAAAAGAAAATTCGTTCCACTAAAACATCTTCAATTCTACCCTCATAATCCTCTTCTAAACGCAGCCGATTTAATGGTGACAGGTTTCCTTCTATTTTTATCCCATACTCCTCTTCAAAGTCCCCCCCACGTAAATGTTTCGGGATCAGATGTAAAGGATTTTCATGCATCGGACAATTTTTTATAGCAAACACTGCTCCTTTATCTGTTAACGTATACTTCTCCAATCCTCTTTTTAATAAGGTAACAAGTGTCGACTTACCACCACTAACCGGTCCCATTAGTAATAAGATTCGTTTCTTCACATCTAACCTTTTAGCAGCTGGGTGAAAGTATTCTTCCACTAATTTTTCTAATGCTTCTTCTAAACCAAATAATTGTTTATTAAAAAAAGAGTACTGTCTAACGCCATTCACTTCTTCGATTCCTTCATCTTTAATCATCTGATAAATACGAGAATGTGCTGATTGAGCAAGAAAAGGTTTTTCTTTTAATAATTCCAGATATTCCGCAAAAGTTCCTTCCCATTTCAATGCATTCTGCGTTGTTCTATATTGTTGCGCCTTTCTCAAAATATCCATATAACAACCTCCCCAAAAAGTGAGACTATCTTCACCATAAATACTTTCTTGTTATGATAGGTAAAGCAGAAGTCTTCACACAGATAGTTACCCTGTGACAATAACTATATATGTGTGTAGAATAAGATATCTGGTATTAATCTTAGCTATATATAAATGTATGTGGAAAAGTAGCAAAAAATGAATTGAATTAAATATTGTACAAGTTATAAGATATGTTAAGAGCGTAATCATTACTTTTATTTTTATCGATTCATCATATTATTTAAATTCTGTTATTCATCATTTGATTGCTTCACAAAATCGTATGCGTCCGATATAATATTTTAAGATACGTATACAATGAGGAACTTTAAGATAAAATATCATTTCATAGGGAGGAATCGCATTGGGTCTTGCATTAGTCATCGGTGTCTCTGTGACATTCATAGCTGCTATTTTTGCAGCTGGATATGAAGCAAAACAATAATTGAATAATTAGTATAACAGAAAAAACGGGCTTGCTTCTTTTTTAAAGAGCAAGCCCATTTTTTATTGTATACATGATCTGTTCGACCTCTTTTATTGGACGATTCGGTAGCACTTATAATCATAAGCTTTCAATTGAACAGACGCTTTTTCTGTAAATGAAATATATTCATCTGCAAATAACTCTTTTACTTCTGTTTTCGCTAAAGCACTGACATCAACTGTTTGATCTTTCCCACCATTATTCAAAACATAAATAAGTGTTTCTGTTTCTGCTTTTTTCTGGTAGACCACTACATCATTTTTGACTTCGAGAAAACGGAAATTTGCCCGATTGCCAAAGGCCGGCACTTCTTTTCTCATCTTTAATAGAGTTTGCACAAATTGAAATAGATTAAGATCCTGCTTTGATATATCCCATTCCATGCATTTTCGACAGCCAGGATCACCACCACCGGTCATACCAATCTCATCTCCATAATAGATACATGGCGTTCCAATAAATGATAATTGAAATAAATAAAGTAATTTAATTTTATTCTTATTTTCTTCAGCCTCTGTTAATATACGCGCAGTATCATGACTATCCAATAAATTAAACGCAACCTCATTGACATTTTGTGGATACATATGGAGCACTTTGGTAATACTATCAGCAAAAGTCTGACTATCCATCTTATTAGTAGCAAAAAATTCAACTGCTCCATTCGTAAATGGATAATTCATTACTGCATCAAACTGATCTCCCTGTAACCACCGCATTGAATCATGCCAAATCTCACCTAAAATATACGCCTCCGGCTTTGCTTCTTTAACAACTTTGCGAAAATCACGCCAAAATACATGATCGACTTCATTGGCAACATCTAATCGCCAGCCATCAATATCAAATTCTTCAATCCAATAACGTGCTACATCTAATAAATATTTTTTCACTTCTGGATTGTTTGTATTTAATTTCGGCATCGACGCAACAAATCCAAACGTATCATAATTAGGTTTCCCCCTCTATTGAAACTGGAAATTCCCATAAATGAAACCAATCTTTATAGCGAGAATTTTCTTGATTTTTTAGTACATCCTGAAAAGGTTCAAAATAATAGCCGCTATGATTAAAAACAGCATCAAGCATCACTTTAATCCCACGCTTATGGCATTCTTTTACTAATCGCCGAAAAGTCTCTTCATCACCAAATTGCGGATCAATTTTAAAATAATCGATTGTATCATATTTATGGTTGGAATATGCTTTGAATATCGGCGTGAAATATATACCAGTAATTCCTATGTTTTGCAAATAATCCAAATGGTCTATCACACCTTGGAAATCACCACCAAAAAAATTAGTTGGTGTCGGATCAACACTTCCCCCATGGTAATGTACCTTCTGGATTTAATGAAGCATCTCCATTCGCAAAGCGTTCAGGAAAGATTTGATACCATACTGTATCCTTGACCCAGTCAGGCGCCTGGAAGATATCTACTTCGTGTAAGTAGGGAAAGCAGAAAAAATTGCCGATATCATCTGTCATAGTTTTAAAATTTCCTCTTTCTGTGATTATCACACTTTCCTGATTAGCAGCTTCACACTGAAAACCATATCTTAGCCGTTTATAGGCAGGTTTAACCGCGATGTGCCAGTAATCGTAATAAGAATCTGTACCACTAAATATCATTTCTTTTTTATTATATTGCCAATGTCCATCTTCCATATGATAGGGATCACCATAAATTAATACTACCTTATCAATATCATCCTTCTTTGTTTGTAATTGCAAATGTATAGTCTCTTCATTATAACTATACGCAAATTGATTGATAGGTCTATGTAATATAGCTTCGACGTGCATCATTAAATACCTCCAAATAAATATATAATTGAACAAACGATTGCACTTTTAAAACTTGAATAAGTAAAATAATCAGACATTAACAAGATTTTAGACAATTGTTCATTACTAGAATTAATTGCAATTATATCAGAATAACCACGTATTTGTAAGCGTTAACCATCTATTTATACTTATTACATTAAAGTTTATTTAAAAAATAAAAATTTAAAGGTTGTCAAAACAATATCGCCTATGTATAATAAAAATCAAGATATGCGCAATCGTTTTCACAAGCATATCAAATATATATAAATTTTATTGGGAGGTTCATTAGATGAAAAAATGGTTAATCAGTTTATTAGCAGTTTTACTTATTATCGGATTACTAACAGCATGCGGTCCAGACGAAGCAAATGAAAGTACAGAAGAAACGGATACGCAACCGGAAGAACAGGAGACTGAAGGAAGAACAGAGGAAGAGACTTCCATGCCTGAAAAGCCAGAAAAACTAACAGTCTGGGTAAATGCGGAAGAAAAGCAAGAAGATGCAGTTAATCAAATTGCTGCTAAATATACAGAGGAAACCGGGATAGAAATCGAAGCAGTTCCAATTGATATGTTAGAACAAGTGGAAAAATTAGATGTAGAAGGTCCTGCAGGAAATGGTCCAGACATTATTTTCCAACCACACGACAGAATTGGTGATCTTGTATTACGTGGTTTAATTGATCCCATAGACTTAGGAGATAGTAAAGGCGACTTTACAGAAGCAGCTATAAACGCCGTAACTAACGAAGGGGGGGAAACATGGGGGGGTTATCCAGCAGTGACAGAAACATATGCATTATTTTACAATAAGTCACTAGTAGCCGAAGCTCCAGCAACAATGGAAGACTTAATGGCTATTGCTGAAGAACAAACAAATGCAGCAAATGATGAATATGGATTTTTAATGGAAGCAGCTAATTTTTATTTCACCTATCCATTTTTCTCAGGTAATGGTGCCTATGTATTCGCTGAAGAAAACGGCAGCTATGACATTACAGATATAGGATTAAACAATGAAGGTGCTGTAGAAGGCGGAAAACTTATTCAATCATGGTTTGAAAATGGCTATATTCCTCAAGATCTGACACCAGATATTATGAATGGTCTATTTAAAGAAGGAAAAGTAGCAACTGTTATTAACGGGCCTTGGATGGTTCGTGAATACCAAGAAGCACTTGGCGATGATTTACAGGCAGCTATTTTACCGAAACTTGACAATGGAGAAAATCCTAAATCTTTTGTAGGGGGGGTTAAGGCTTACTTGCTTTCTTACTACTCCGAAAACAAAGAATGGGCTAACGATTTTATGGCGTATGTAACAAACTCAGAAAATGCCATGCTTTATTATGATGTAGCAGGTGAAATGCCAGCACGTGTAGATTCTATCGACGACCCTGCAATTGCTGATGATCCAATTTACTCTGCATTTGCTGAACAAGCAACATACGGCGAACCAATGCCAGGTGTTCCAGCTATGCAACAAGTTTGGGATCCAATTAATAATGGGCTATCCTTTATTTCAAAAGGAGAACCAGTTGAAGCAGTTTTAGATGAAGCAGTACAAACAATTAAAGATAATATCGCCGCATCTGGGGGGGCAACACAATAATACTGACCTATAATCAGAGAAGGAAGAAAGATGATATATGGGGGGGAGCAGATTGCTTCCTATATATTATTTTCTATCTAAGGAGGGACAATTGGTGCCAACTCAACACACTGAAAAAAAATTTGATATGACACAGCCACGAAACATCGCAACTATTTTATCGATTATTCCTGGGTTAGGGCAACTATATAATAGAAGAATAGTAAAAGGACTGTTATTTTTCATTGTCTCGATAGCTTTTTTAATTGTATTTTGGGACTTTCTTGATATAGGTATTTGGGGGGCCTTTTTACTTTAGGTACGATCCCGAGAGAACATCACTCGATCCAACTTTTAATTCAAGGACTTATATCATTGATCGTATTAGCATTTGGATTATCTATTTACGCATATAACTTTTTAGATGCCAGAAAAGATGCAATTGCTAAAGAAAAAGGTAAAGTAAATCCTACATTATTACAAGGAGTAAGAGATTTTTACAATAATGGTTTCCCATATTTCATGATTTTACCTGGGCTTATGATGCTTTTATTTATTGTCGTATTACCACTAGTGTTTATGGTCGGATTAGCATTTACAGATTACAACCAATACAATGCCCCCCCCTCGTAACTTATTAAGCTGGGTCGGCTTTCAAAACTTTATTGATTTAGTACAAATTGATATTTGGAAAGATACTTTCTTCAATGTATTCGTATGGACAATTGTGTGGACAGTTGTCGCTACCACACTCCAAATCGTACTTGGGTTATTCTTAGCGCTACTTGTTAACGATAAACGAATTAAGTTCAAACGCGCCATCCGGACTGTTTTGATTTTACCATGGGCAGTACCAGCATTCGTATCGATTTTGATTTTTTCTGCGTTATTTAACCCGACTTTTGGTGCTGTTAACCGTGATATTTTAAGTCAATTTAACCTGATGATACCATGGTTATCTGATCCATTTTGGGCTAAAGTAGCGCTAATCATGATCCAAACATGGTTAGGCTTTCCATTTGTTTTTGCACTTTTTACAGGGGGGGTACTACAAAGCGTTCCAGCTGATATGTATGAAGCTGCAGATGTTGATGGTGGTTCAAGGTGGCAAAAGCTGAAATTTATTACATTGCCACACATTCTGTTTGCAACTGCGCCACTGTTAATTATGCAATATGCTCAGAACTTTAATAACTTTAATATTATTTACCTGTTTAACGAGGGGGGTTACCTGCTGTTCGCGGACAAAATGCCGGCGGAACAGACATTCTAATTTCATGGGTTTATAAATTAACCTTTGAAACAAATCAGTACAATATGGCCGCTGCAATTACGATTATTATGGGTATTATTGTTATGGGATTTGCCTTCTATCAATTCCGAAAAACCGCATCATTTAAAGAGGAGGGACGTTACTAATGGCGATGACAAGAAAAACAAAATCAAAAATAGAAGTAGCGTTTATATATTTATTCTTCGTACTCATGTTTATTGTGATTGGTTATCCTCTAATGTGGGCTGTAATGATGAGTATCAATCCAGGTACAAATATGTTAGTAACGGATTTATTTCCAGATAAACCAACATTAGAACATTATATTTGGTTATTTACCAGTCCTGCAAGTGATTATCTAATCTGGTATAAAAACAGTTTAATCATCGCCGTTCTCAATTCTATTGGCTCTGTGGTTCTTACTTCACTAATTGCTTATGCATTTTCCCGTTACAAGTTTGTCGGAAGAAAATACGGTTTATATTTATTCTTATTATTACAAATGTTCCCAGCATTAATGGGGGGGATGGTCGCTTTATATATTTTGTTAACAACCATTGGATTAGTCGATTCCATTTGGGGACTGTTACTCATTTATTTAGGTGGTCAGATTCCTTTTAACGCTTGGTTAGTAAAAGGTTATTATGACACGATTCCAAGAGAACTAGATGAAGCAGCTAAGATTGATGGTGCTGGCCACTTACGTATTTTCTGGACGATTATGTTACCTTTAGCTAAACCAATTTTAGCAGTTGTTGCTCTGTTTAATTTTATGGCACCTTTTATGGATTTCTTATTACCACAAATTGTTTTAACAGATCCAAATAACTATACCCTGGCTCTTGGATTATACAATTTTATCAACGATCAGTTCTCCACTAACTTTACTCGTTTCGCAGCAGGATCTATTTTAATTGCGATTCCTATTGCGTTAGTATTCCTATTACTTCAGCGATACCTTATTGGTGGACTTACAGCTGGTGCAACAAAAGGATAATATTAAATACGAAGACAGACGAGAAGATGGTTTGTTTCACTCGCTATTTTCTCGTCTCTTTTTATCAATCAAGTTATAAATAAGCGAATATTTAATAATCTATGTTTTCATTTAAAGATCGATCACATATAATAGATATACAATACATTTCAGACATCAAAGAATTTCAGATTAACAAAGGATGAAACTATATGGCAGTTACAATAAAAGACGTAGCAAAAATAGCAGGAGTAGCGCCCTCCACTGTTTCCAGAGTGATTGCAGACAATCCAAGAATCAGTTTAGACACAAAAAAACGCGTAAGAAAAGCTATGAAGGACTTAGGGTATCATCCAAATATTAATGCGCGTAACTTAGCGGTACGCTCTTCTCAAGCTATTGGAGTTATTATGCCTTCCTCTGCAGATAAGGCATTACAGAATCCTTTTTTTCCTGAGGTACTAAGAGGCATCGGCTCTTTTGCACATGAGACCGAATACTCCTTATACGTCTCCACTGGAGGCAACGAAAAAGAAGTCTACGAAGAAGTGCAACGAATGGTTAATGGCAATCGTGTCGATGGTATCATTTTACTTTATTCACGTATTGCAGATCCCATTCAGAAGTTTTTATCTGACAAAAAGTTTCCTTTTGTAATTGTCGGAAAACCTTCTGAACAAGAGAGTGAAATTACCTATGTTGACAATGATAACTTTAAGGCGAGTAAAGACTTGACAAATCATTTAATTGAGATCGGTCATCGCCACATCGCTTTTATTGGTGGTTCGACCGAATTAACAGTAACCGTTGATCGTCTAAATGGTTATAAATCAGCTATTAAAGAGTCCGATTTACTATTACCAGAGGAATACATGATTCACACTGAATTTTTAAAATCTGGTGGACGAGATGCGGTGGAGCAATTATTTACATTGGATCAGCCGCCCACAGGTTTAGTCGTCGCCGATGATTTAATGTCGTTAGGTGTCATTAATACATTAGAGGAAATTGGATTAAGTTGTCCTGATGATGTTTCTTTAACTTCTTTCAATAACTTATATCTTTCAGAGATCACCACCCCCCCTCCACTTACTACCGTAGATATTCAGATTTATAACTTAGGAGTGCAATCTGCCAGATGTTTAATCGAAAAGGCAAAAAACAAAGACGAACCTGCAAAACGAATAATTATTCCGTACGATATCAAATTCAGAAAATCGACTCGCTCTATACTATGAGTCACTCAAATAGTAAGCTAGTGATCTAGCCTGAGCAAGATATCCAAGTCCTGCTTTTTCTATTTTGTTATGGACATTTTTTACGATAATATCCTTTATTTGTCCGTTAGATCGATTCTTACGGACAGTTTTCTTTACTTTTGCTTATCTTTGTCTATAAGTTTGATTCTTACGGACAGTTTTCTCTTATTTCGCTCACTTTTGTCTATAAGATCAATTCTTACGGACAAAATTAATAAATATTTCATTAATTTGTCCGTAATATTTTTTCACAAGAAAAAGCCACGAGTTAACCCAATGGCTTGTCTATGCATCTCTATACTCTCCATTTTCTCAATTCTGTTATTTTTTCATCGAAGAATGCTAACACATCCTCCACTTCTTGCCTTAATAATGATAAATCTGTTGATAACCAACGGATTAGAATGCCTTTTCCATCGAGATCTGTCATGCCCGCCCGATGATGTTTCGCTTGTGATAGACGTTGTTGTATGTCCCATTCATCAAAAGGGGGGGGATTCGGTGAAATATACCATATGGAAGCCATATAAGAAAATTCTTCTGTTAAACCATGATTGGCAAGAATCGCTTTTTGTTGCGAAGAAAATTGCAATGGATCATAGGAAATACAATGTGATCCATCCCAAATCTCCATTAATGAGTGATAGTGATAGTCTAAAGACTGATTCAATTGAACAATTTCAGCCCAAATAAATTCAGCATCACCATTTACATTCACTTTTATATGCTGGTTAATATGACTATGATCAGGTGGCATCACTTCTCGTTTGTCAAACAACGCCAATGCCTCTTCTTCAATATTACACTGTAAGTATATCGACTGTTCCTTTGGTAAAGAATCTGTAAGAGGTTGATGTTTAATCATAATATTTGACGCCTTTTTTATTGTAAAATGGATATCAAGAGGTTCTTTAGCTTCATCCCATCCATTCATCATATATGTAGTAAAAATGCGATGTTTTTGATCCAATTTTTCAACATGGAGCGGGACATCCTTTTGATAATCCAACAGGTTAGCTTTTTGGAAACGTGCTTTTAATTGTTTTTTACTCATATGAACCTCCCTTATGCAGATCATTCTAAGATATAAATAGTTTTGATAAGAGATATTTATGTTGCATTGCAGAAATCTCTAAGCCTATTGCATTATTTTTCATATCATTAAACGATAAACTCATCGCTATCTCAGTGGCCTGGTATACTTTTTCTAATGCTGCTAACGTCACTTGTTCTGCGTCTTTTGGCGCTAAAGGTATCGCTCTGACAGCATGCTGAATAAGATTGGTTAGCGAAAAATATAAGTAGGTTTGAATTGTAGAATACAAATCAAAGCCTTGATCAAAAGCATAAAGACTATAGACGACCACATAATGATTTAGTGCTGGAGCATCTTTTATTTCCTCTTGCCACTTCTCTATTAAGTCAGATGTGTGGATGGATGAAATTCTATCTAAAAAACGATTACCAGCTTGACGGCTTGTTTTCTTTAATTCCAGGACATTTTTCCTAGCATTATAAATCTCCGCTAAATAGACAACTTGTTCCCAATCCTTCTTCTTTAATTGGCGAAAGATTTCTTTAATAATAATCGCATCATTATATACAAGATAATTGCTAATATAGCTAAGACAGAATGAGGCTAAATCTTCTTTCGTATTAATTTGTTTGGATCGGATATACATTTCCATCCCAATAGCATGGGCTACCTGACTCTTCAAAAAAGACGAATGATGTATATGAACTAATTGTAATAATTTCATAGAATCTGTCGTACTCATCCAATCCCTCCATTTATGTATTATTATATCATAGCAATCATCGCTAGATTTATGATAACTTTAGATGGGTTTGTTGCTATTTAGGCAACAAACTAATCGAGTTAATATAACATTCATCAAAAATGGATTAACATCAATCATATTATCTATAAATGCAGAATTTATATTGATTCTTTTTACCTATTTATATATACTAAAAGGAATGAATTATTATTTTGCATAGAAGAAGGAGTTAACATAATGGATATTATCCAGTCAATGCACTATCAGGTTTTGCAGAAAAAGAATACCTTAATGTTTGTCGTCATGGTTATTACATTGTTAGTGGGATTTGCACGTGCAATGATTACTAACGAAGCATTAACAGCGACAGTCTATGGTTCTGAATTAATCATAACCATTATTTTTTATTTTATTTTACAGAAAGTAATTAAAAAACCAGTTGTATTACCGTATTTATTCGTCATTACTTTTTACCTTTCTAATTTTTTATTTATCTTAGTGAGTGATGCTAGTCCAGCAATATTTCTAATTGTCATTTTCTTAAGCTTATTTTCCGCCATTCAAATGGATCGAAAGGTATTTTATTTAGGTTTTATACTAGGAATATTGGTTATCCTTTATAATTTTAATCAAATGGATCAAACCGATGAAGTGATGATGCAGTTATTTCAATATTCTCTTCTCATCTGTTTATTAACTGTTGTCGTATTTCATTTTATGATCAAAATGGCTAAAGAACAAATGACACAGTTAGGAGATGTACTTCAATCATCTGAAAGAGATAGCGATCGTAAACAACAACAAAAAGAAGGCGCAGAAAAATCCATTACGAATATTCTTCACAAGATTTCAAAAGTTAATGAGAAGTTGCAGGACAACGTGCAAACACAGGACGACCTAAGTCATACCATTCATGAAATATCTCAAGCCAGTCAGTCACAGGCAGAGCAAATATCAGATATATCAAATGCAACAAATGATACGAGACAAAGTACTGATGTTGTTCAAAAAACTTCAGAACAATTATATGAAGATTCGAAGCGAGCAAGTGAGCTTTCATTGTCTGGAAAAGAAAAAATGGATACATTAAATGAAAATAATACTATTCTTGAAAAAACGATAGGTGACTTAAGTAGGACATTTGTGGAATTAACGGATAAAATTAAAGAAACAAATACATTTGCTTCCAATATCAAAGAAATTACTGAACAGACAAATTTGCTCGCTTTAAATGCCTCCATCGAAGCAGCGCGTGCTGGCGAAGCTGGTAAAGGCTTTGCGGTAGTAGCGGACGAAATAAGAAAGTTAGCAGACTTAACAGGTGAAACTACTGAAAAAATCACTAGCAACCTTGCTGCTTTAAATGATACCAACGATTCGGCTGTTGCACAGATGGATAAAAGCATGCAGAACTTCGTTATAGGTATGCAATCTTCTGATGAAGTAACCGGATATTTTGAAGAGCTAACTACTACTATTGGAACATTGAATGATGCTTTACTTAACTTCTCTGAGTTAGCCAAAGATGTTCAAGGTCAATCAAATGGTGTAGAAGCTTCAACCAATGATTTGGCAGCTATTATTGAACAAGCTTCTGCAAGTCTTCAGGAAATGAGTGCTACTGTAAATACTTTAACCGAAAGCAATCAAGAGCTAGCATCCCTGTTAGATCAAGCAGTAGATGATACAGAAGAACTTAAAAAACAATTTTAAACAAAGCAACGAAAAGGGACTCATATGTAAAAATGGAGTCCCTTTTTTAAGGTATAAAAACAAGATATAGTATAAAAACTGATAGTAAATATACGAGAGAACTTATAAATAGCTTATTCCCCCCCCACTTTAAAACTTCTTTTTGTTTAAATCCGCTTAAACCGATCACTAACCAACAAATATTGATAAATGTAAACAGCCAATAAAAGAGTCCACTAAAGTTTTCTAAAAATAAAGGTATAAATAGCAGTAGAGCAATATATATATTAGTTCGACAAATAGTCACTTGATAGCCTTTGACAACCGGTAACATTTTTAATCCAGACCGAGCATAATCATCATACTTCTTATCGCTATTGCATACGTATGAGGCATTTGCCAAAGAAACATCACGGCAAAAAGTGTAAGTGGAACAGGATGAATGGCCGTATCAATTACCGCCCATCCCATTAATGGCGTAACTGCCCTGATAAACTGCCAACATGCGTATTCCAAGTAAATCTTCTCTTTGTCCAAATGGTATATACTACAACATATGTGTACCACCCTATGAAGCCGTATATCGCCACTTCAACATTAATAAAAAATAATAATAACTGCCCTAACAGACTGAGGGATATTCCCACCATTAAAATGGTTCTCAATGAAAGTGAACCCGTAACAGTAGGTCGCTGCTTCGTTCGCTCCATTAACTTATCTACATCTACTTCTAACCAATTGTTTAATGACAATGCACCAGCAACGATCATGCCACTTCCAGTTAACAGCAAAAATAGCTCTAGCCAAATATCAACAAAGGACACATTATAATATCTCATTGCAATAAAAAAGCCGAGTATTGCTGGAAGTACATTAGCTATTAATACAAATCTTTTAAATAAATATTTTAACTCTGTTAACAAATGACCCATCCATTGAACTCCTTAATTGATTTTCTTAATATATATTTTCCAATTAGTACCCGTTCCTATATTATAGGCCTTCGCAAATGACCCCCTGATTAATAGCGACAGCCATATTATCCAATGAATTCACGTATAGAACTGGCTCCCCTATATGAATGGAAGCAAAGGAACGCCCAAAGGTCATCTTGTTATGATAAATACTCCTTGAATCGTAAACAATTTCTATTTCAACCGTTTCTCCATAGTCTACACCCAACTCTAAAAATAACTCTCTACTGATATTCGTCCATAAATTGCCAAACCGTACGTCCAATATATCAATTGTGCCTGTGATACTACCTTCCTCAAGCTTCGGTTCATAATAAGGTAAGCAGACTATTTCTTCCGCTTTCAATTCTTGACCTATGTCTGCAAATGAGAGCGCTCCTGCTGCCAATCTTGCTCCAGTGTACGCATAAATATCACGACCATGAAAAGTATGAGAAGCACCAGATTGTGGCAGTCTATTGACCTCTTCATCTATTTCGCGAATTTGTTTGATACCAATTTTTTTGTAAATGTGTGTAAGCGTTCCATTATCTGGTGTTACGATATACTGATCATTATTTGTTTGAACTACTAAACTTTTACGTGCGGAGCCTACACCAGGATCCACTACAGATACGAACACGGTTCCCTTCGGCCAATAAGCAACAGTTTGCAGCAACCGATAAGATCCAGCCATATATCAAAGGGTGGGATATCATGTGTATTATCATATATCGATATAACCTTACTGACATTATGTGCAACACCTTTCATTGCACTTACTGCCCCCATCTTCTAACCCGAAATCTGATTGGAGAACTAATGCATTCATCATGATGATTACTCCTTTCTTAACTCAACTTCATTATACTATTATCTAAGAATGAAAGAAAACGATTTGTAAAAAAAGGTACGTTCCGGAATGAAACGCACCTTTAATCCTTTTCCTTATTTATTACGAATTTTTTTGACAATTTCCATTAATACAACAGATCCAACTGCAAGGCCAAATGCAATCAACCATTGATTCCAACCAAATTCAGCTGGAATATGAAATACATCTCTGGCAAACGGTAAAATCGTGATCGTATATAATACAAATCCAATTCCTACAGCTCCTAATACGTATTTATTTTGGAAGAAACCTGCACCAAATACCGTTTGAACATTGGATCTGGCCGGGAATGTTTGTAATGTTCTCGATAAGATTAATGTTGTAAAAGCCATGGCAACACCCATTTCCTCCGAATGTTGTAAGCCGATATAATGGGAAACGATTACTGCTATACCGATTAAAAATCCACGTATAATAACAGACTTTAATGTGCCTCCAGCAAATATTCCTTCATCAATCTTCTGTGGTTTCCGTTTCATCACATCTGGTTCTGATTTTTCCATTCCTAATGCAATTGCAGGCAAGGAATCATTAACTAAATTGATAAACAGTAATTGAAGTGCTGTAAAAGGATTTGCCCAATTCATAATGACTGCGAACATGATAGCAATTATCGCCCCCCCTAAGTTACCAGCAAATAAATAGGCAATTGATTTTTTAATATTATCAAATACTGTCCGACCCACACTAACAGCTTTGACAATCGAAACAAAATTATCATCCGTCAAAATCATGGCTGCCGAATCTTTTGCGACATCCGTTCCACTTCCCATACCGATACCAATGTCAGCTTGCTTTAAAGCAGGAGCATCATTGACACCATCACCTGTCATAGCTGTAATTTGATTTTTACGTTGCCACGCTTTAACGATTCTTATTTTATTCTCAGGAGAAACACGAGCATACACGGAAATTTTTTCTAACATATCATCAAGTTCCTGTTCAGACATGTTGTCTAATTCTTTACCTGTTACCGCCACATCGCTTTCTTCCATTAAACCAATTTGTATTCCAATAGCTTCCGCGGTCGTCTTGTGATCTCCCGTTATCATGACTGGCTTAATACCCGCTTTTTTAGCTTCCTCAATGGAACCGTAAACCGCATCTCTTGGTGGATCCATCATTGCTGTAAAACCTATCATCACAAAGTCCTTTTCATCTTCTAGGGTTATTTGTTGATCTTGGTCAACCTTTTTATAGGCAAAAGCTAACACTCGTAATGCTTGCTTGGAATACTCTTCATTCTGATCATGAAGTTTATCAAGCCATTCTGATGTTAATTCTTTCTCCTCGCCATCCACTAAAATAAACGCAGCCTTATCTAGCATGACATCTGGTCCACCTTTAATTAACATCATCCGTTCCTCATTAATTTCATGAACAGTAGACATCATCTTCCTTTCTGAGTCAAATGGTAATTCGGCATCGCGTTTATATTTTTCACGTAATTCTTTGTAAGGCTGTTTTTGCTTGTCAGCCAGAAGGATCAGCGCAATCTCGGTTGGATCCCCTATTTCATTTTTATCCTCATTTATATATGAATCATTACATAACGCTGCGGTTTGAATAAGCAGCTGTTCACTTTTTGACCATTTTTCATTACTAAATGGATTTTCTATTCCTGGTAAAAATGTTTCGGTTACCGTCATCTTATTTTGTGTCAATGTACCCGTTTTATCCGTACAAATAACACTTGTCGATCCCAATGTCTCCACAGCAGGTAATCTTCTGATAATGGCATGCTGTTTTGCCATTTTATTCGTTCCAACTGATAAAACAATCGTAACAATGGATTGTAATGCTTCAGGAATAGCAGCAACTGCAATAGCAACAGAGAACATTAAAGCATCTAATACTGCCTTTGTCATATCAACATCTGCACCACTAAACCAAATCCGACTTACTTGTACGGAAAAAATCAAAATACAAATAAGCAGAATGGCCATGCCTAACTTTTTACTAAAAGAATCCAGCTTACGTTGTAAAGGAGTTTGTTTCGATTCAGCCGTTTCGATCATTTCTGCAATTTTTCCTATTTCCGCTTTCTCACCAGTAGCCGTAACAACTAATGTCCCTCTCCCATTTACAACTAAGGAGCTGGAAAATACCATATTTTTACGATCACCTAGCCCAACTTCATCCTCGATTGGATCCGTTATTTTCTCAACAGCATCTGATTCTCCGGTAAGCATTCCTTCATTAATCTTTAATGATTCTGCTTCCAACAATCGACCATCTGCGGGTATAAAATCCCCCCGCTTCCAATAGGACAATATCACCAGGTACCAACTCGCGAGCCATAATTGTCTGATTCGTTCCATTACGAATCACTTTTGCCTCAGGTGCTGACATATCTCTTAATGCATCAAGGGAACTTTCCGCTTTTTTTGTTTGGACCACACTTATCACAGAATTTAACAAGATAACAATAAAGATAATAATGGATTCGATGACTTCTCCCAATGCTAATTGAACAATAGCAGCAATTAAAAGAACGACAACCATGGTATCCTTAAAGGTTTCTAAGAAAAGTTTCCAAGTAGGAACTTTTTCTTTATCTGATATTTCATTGTATCCTTCTTGTTCCAGTCGGTTATTTACTTCCTCTTTCGAAAGCCCTTCTGCTTTTGTTACTTCCCATGTTTCTAAGACTTCCTCTTTTGTCTTCTGGTAGGTACTCAAGTTTCATCTCCTCCTTGATCTCTTTCAATTGTAATTAACACTTTTTCTATTCGATATGCTGAAATTTTTGTCGCTTCAAAAACAAGGTCTTTATAGGCAAGTTTAGGTCGTTCTGATGAATGAGGAATATAACCTAATTGATGCACCATAAATCCGTTTAACGTTTCAAATTCTTCTGACGGCAATTCCACTTGGAATGCTTCCTCTAATAAATAAAGATGTGTTGTTCCTTCCACTTCATACTGGTTATTATTAACTTTCTTAAAACTGCTTGATTCATCTTCCCCCCCTGGCAAATGATGTTCACTCAGAATTTCTCCTACAATTTCTTCAATTACATCCTCCATTGTAATCAGCCCGTCAATTCCTCCATATTCATCTACCACCATCGCAATATGGATATTATGCTTTTTCATATCACGGAAGGCCACATCAATTAGCTGAGAATCCATTACATAGTATGGCTTTCTTAACACGGTTTGAAGCGCAAACTCCCTATCATACTTTTGTAAAATGGGAAAGATATCCTTCATATGTAATATTCCGATAATATGATCAATATCTCCTTCATATACTGGGAAATGAGTGAAACGCTTTTCATTTATCACCTCTAATACTTCATCGATAGTTGCCTCCATATTTATAGCTGTAATATCTGTACGATGTGTCATAATATCTGATACAGATTTATCATTAAATTCGAATATATTGTGTATCATTCGTTTTTCATCGCTTTCAATCGTTCCTCGTTCGCCGCCAATATCAACTAACATTCGAATTTCTTCTTCATTAACTTCCTCTTGTTTAGCATTTGGATCCACTCCAAATAATTTTACGATAAAATTCGTAGAAAGATTCAATATTTTCACAAAAGGATAACTTAGCTTAAATAAAAACAATAAAGGATTAACGGTTTTATAAGCAATTCTCTCCGCTTTTTGCAATGCTAATTGCTTGGGTACCAATTCACCAATTACTAAAGTAAAGTAAGAAAGCAAAATAGTAATTATAATAACAGCAATCGTTTCAAGTAATGACATAGAGACAGGTACTCCTATATTTACCAGCCAATTAGCCAAAGGTGCTGCAAAGCTATCGGCCGCAAAGGCACTAGCCAAAAAACCAGCCAATGTAATTCCAATTTGAATAGTAGCTAAAAATCGCCCCCCCGGTTCAGCCAATAGCTTTTGTAATTTCATCGATTTTTGATCTTTTTGTTCCGCTCTCTTTTTAATTTTATTGTCATTTAAAGCAACTAAAGAAATCTCTGAAGCAGCAAAAAATGCATTTATCAATATCAGAACTATAAGGATAAATATTTCCAATAACACCTGATCACCTTCTTATAAATATTCTCTGTTATTGTTATACCCAAAACCATTAGGCATGAGACAAATTTTCTGAAATAGAAGTTGAAAAAATGGCGGTATGTGATGAATCCTATGTTAAACTGTGGCATAATAGTAAATGATAGTCCTATTAATTAGTAAAGTACAATTACCACTATTAGGTCTTACAATCAATGCCTATTGTGATATACATAATTTATTTAGTTCCTGGAAAGTAGTTGATGAAATATGCAGTTAGAAATTGATAAGGCTTCACTGCCTGTCTACGAAGCATTAGCAAGTAAGGTTAGATTAGAAATGATACAGTTATTATCTAAAAATAAAATGAACATCAAAGAACTATCTAGCGCTTTAGGTATAAGTAGTCCAATTGTAACAAAACATATTGAGAAGCTGGAAAAAGCTGATATTATTCGTACTGAAAAGATACCTGGTAAGTCGGGGTTACAACGAATATCCATCTTAAAGGTAGATCATATTGAAGTAAATTTCCCTAAAAAAATTTATCATTCATTTGCTACATATGAAACCAGTGTACCTGTGGGCCATTATACTGATTACCACGTTTTACCTACGTGTGGATTGGCCACTAACAAAGACTTTGTTGGACCAGTGGATCAAACAAAATATTTTATGGATCCAAAAAGAATGGATGCACGTATTTTATGGTTTACTGAAGGTTTTATTGAGTACAAAACACCTAACTTTCTTCAGGAAAAAGACGAACTGCAGCAAATGGATATCAGCTTTGAAATATCCTCTGAGTTCCCTTTTTCTAATGATGTATGGCCTTCAGATATTACGTTTACCTTAAATAATATAGAACTAGGAACATGGGAGAGTCCTGGTGATTTCGCAGATACAAGGGGAAAATATACTCCTGATTGGTGGCCACATAACATTAATCAATATGGATTACTAAAAACCATTCGCATTACTTCCCATGGTACATACATGGATGGCGAACCAATGTCTGACGTGACGATTAATGATTTAGACACGAATGTAGATGGGTGGAAATTTAAATTCGAAGTAAAAGAAGATGCTGAACATGTTGGTGGTGTTACCTTGTTTGGCAGAGAATTTGGTAACCATGACCAAGATATAAATTTTAAGTTATACTATATCTAGTTAAAGGGCAATAAATAATACGTTAAATTAAAACAGCTTGATTATCTTACAGATAGTCAAGCTGTTTCATAATTAAAATAAATCAAAGAATGTTTCTTGCCCAAGATGCTGAACAAACTTTTCAGCTAATGCCTTAAGGTCTGTCGATTCTTCCAAAAAGAGCCATTGATCGTCTTTTTCTCCCGTATAAGACTTTCTTTCCACTTGAAACAACCTTGTTTTTTATCCACTAAAGAGAAACATAATTGTGCATCGTACGATTTATATTTCGGATCTGATAGAGCCTCTACAATTACAGGGTTCTCATCATATGGTACGGGATTTTCATAGGTATACAAGTAAATGCTTTTTTGTCTAACATCTAATTTGTAATCCCTTATTGGACTAAAATTTTCCATACTATGCTTTATAATGTCTAATTCTTCATCCATAATTTTTTGTTTTGATTTTCTTGTTAAAAACACTCTACCATTAGGATGTTCATATATTTCATATCCTTCTGGAATTTCATCTATGGTTGTGTCTGGATCATCCTTTTTAAAATAATAGCTTGGATTTCCCTTCTTCGTCTGTCTAACATGCAAAAAGTAGTCGTCCCCACGAAAATTTGTATATTGCACTGTCATCTTTGTTTACACCACCTTTAATTTCATTACCGATTGCTATTTACAAGTTCTTTGCTTTCATAAGTATAACAAAAATCATGATAAAGTGAAACTTCCAAACATAAGAAATTGCTATTCATAATACACCTCTTTAATTATTAATACAGAACAAAATTTTCATGTTATACTGTAGACAAGTAAAGTAATTAATGTGTAGTCGAAGTGATTTTTGGGAATAGCTGTAATAGAGTTATTGTCAAAGGAGTGCATCAAAATGGAAATCAAAATATCAGAAAAGGCCTTACAATGGTTCAAAGAAGAAGTAGAGGTACATGAAGGAGACACAGTAAAATTCCAAGCTAAATATGGAGGTTATAGTCCTATACATGAAGGATTTTCGTTAGCATTTTCAATAAATGAACCACTTAAAGAAACAATTACTACTAAAGAGAAAAACGGCATCACCTTTTTTATAGATGGCTCAGATGCCTGGTATTTTGAAGGCTATGATTTAATTGTAAATTACGATGAAAACTTAAAAGAAGTAACCTATGATTATGAAGTAAGTAAATGAATATAGAACTGAAAGAGTGGAGATTATTTCTCTGCTCTTTTTTTATAAGATAAGAAAACATATAACCTCAGATAACATCTAAAAAGATGAGTATACTTTCAATATTTCTTACTCTAAAACTCATTTCGATGAATATACAACATATTATGTTAAAATAGAAACGAGTTAAAACCAGATTATAGACTTTTATTGTTATAGGGGGGTTTACATAAATGAGTAAGCAAAATTTTCGTAAAGCAATGAGTAAATTTGCAACAGGTATCACAGTTGTTACTGCTGAATTTAATGATCATCTGCATGGAATGACTGTAAATGCCTTTATGTCCGTTTCATTAGATCCGCAATTAATTACGATATCGCTTGATCATAAAACAACCTTTTATCAGAATGCAGACAAAATTAAACGATTTGGTGTTAGCATTCTTCGCGAGGAACAAAAAGACATTTCTATGATCTTCGCCAAACAAGTGGAGAAGGACTTTAACGACTTCACTAAATTAGATGGTGTACCAGTTATCAATAATGCCCTTACTACTTTAGCTTGCAGTATAGTGAATACAGTGGAAGCAGGTGACCATAAGCTACTTATTGCGGAAGTCAATGATATCAAGATAGATAAGGGTAATCCAATTATTTATTACAACAGTAGTTATAAAATAATTTCTAAAGAAGAATAGATGATGGAGGTCTACAATGGCGATTTTCTCTATTCTCAAAAATAGTGCCACCCTACCAAAGAAAGCAGCCATGTTTAGGTTGAATCGCGTTAGCATGCGCGATACCCTTGTTTATCTTTTCCTTTTGTTTTTTATTAGTTTTTTGCCTAATGTGATCATGAATGTAGTACAATTTAATCTTTCTCAATCAGACATTGCCTATAGCCAATATTTATTGCAAATTATTGTCTTCTATCCTTTTTTTATGATGTTTCTGGTTGTAACAAGTATTTCATTACTTGCAACTGGTCCTTGGTTATTAACGTGGATACTCCAGCGCAAGTTAGCCTATCAACAATTATGGAAGATGACGTCATACGGCATATTTTGGCCGATAATAATCTATCATTTATTATTTTTTATAAATATACCAATATCTGTGAGTTTTTCAGTCAGTTTAGCTTTGTTATATTTTATACTTTATAAGATGATTATAATTTATCCAAAAAGGAAAGGAAGGATACGTGATGAGTGAACAGGATTGGAAGATTAGTCATACTTCTATAACACAAGTCGATCGTTTTAAAATAACAATAGATGAGGTATTACTTGCAAATAAAGAAACACAAAATTTCTCCTATATAGAATTTAATGAAGGTGTATGTGTACTGGCGATAACCAGTGATCAGAAAATTGTTACCATCAAACAATACCGTCATCCTTTACAAACAACGGAGATTGAATTTCCAGCTGGCATGATTGATGAAAAGGAAGAACCGATTACAGCTGCTCAGCGTGAACTTCTAGAAGAAACAGGCTATCATTCTGAAAATTGGCATTCACTTGATTACTTTTATCCATCACCAGGTTCAACAACGGAAAAGATTTATTTATTTTTAGCAGAAAATGCACAAAAAATATCTAATCAGGAATTAGATGAACTAGAGGATATCAAAATCGAAGTAGTAGATTTGAAAAACTTTTGTAAAATCGTGGAGAAAGGTGATTTTAGACACGGGGGGGCTGGATTAGCCTGTTGGGCCAGATACTTAAGTATGTCTAACAACTAACCAACAAAACAATAAAATATCATTCCATAGATAAAAGCCTGTTTACAAAAACAGGCTTTTATCTTAATTTATAATCATCTCTCTTACTTTGGCCACTTCTTCATCTGGCACAATATAATAGTAAATTCCGTCAATGGTCTCTCCAGATCCCTCCATTAGATAACTAGTAACATTTTTTCTGGTGCTTCTATAGTTATTTAATAGTGACTTCATATTATCAAAATTAAGACTACTGGCCATATTGTTCCCCATAATACCAATTACATCATGTACTTTTGTTACATTTCCAACATTAGCACCTTCATTGATGATCGCTTGTATTACTTTACGTTGTCGTTCGGTTCTGCCGAAATCACCTTGTGGATCTTGCTTACGCATTCTTACATATGCTAAGGTTTTATTCCCATCCATCTCTACTGGCCCTTTAGTGAACTGGTAATTTCCATCACTCCACTCGATTTCATTATCCACAGTAATAGTCCCCCCCAATTCATCTACTAATTCTTTCAAACCTTCCATATTAATACGGACAAAATAATCAAGTTCAACATCCAGAAAATTTTCGACCGTTTGAACAGCCATATCCGGACCACCAAAAGCATATGCATGATTTATTTTATCTTCCGTACTTCTACCAACAATTAATGTTCGTGTATCACGCGGAATACTTATCAATTGCATTTCTTCCTTATTAGGTTTTAAAGATAAAACCATCAAAGCATCAGAACGCCCAGGATCATCTCCACGTTGGTCCACACCAAGTAACAATATATTTAAAGGTTTCGCATCTTCCGTTTTTTTCGCTGCTTTTTCAGTATCTATCGATTCAATTGGTTCATGCATTTTTGTATTAAAGGTGTCTTCTACATTATTTATAATGGATAAAATATACCCTCCAACAACCAGTATTATTACAAATAAAATAATAAGTGGTGTTAATATCCACCATTTTTTAGTCTTTTTACGCTTTGTTCTTTTTTCCACTTTTCCATCATCATCCTAACTTTATATACTATATTATTTTTTATCATTATAGCACACAATTATAATCGAAAGTAAACTCACTTTAGAATAATTTAACAATTAATAATATTACTTTTTGTTTTCGATTGTATAATCTATTAATCTATTAACTAATGAAGATACTAAACACATCATAATGAAACTCCATGCTTTTTTAGTGATATTAATTATCAATTACTTGCATTTATTTTTTAAAAGGTTGATAATAATTAAGATGATTTTTCAATTTGAAAGGAATGTATCAAAATGGGTTCAACTCATGAATTTTCTGTAAAAGAAGAAGTTGCCAACTCTGTTACGCACGGGATCGGAATGCTATTAAGCATTGCTGGTTTGGTTATTTTGATTGTTTATTCCACTTTATATGGCACAGTTTGGCATATTGTAAGCTTTACATTATTCGGTGGTACAATGGTTTTACTTTATACGTCCTCTACTTTATTACATAGTCTTCCGAAAGGTCGAGCAAAAACGTTTTTGAAATATTAGATCATTCCTCGATCTATTTCTTTATCGCTGGTAGCTATACGCCCTTCTTATTTGTAGTGATACAAGGGGCACAGGGCTGGACATATTTCGGTATTATATGGGGCTTAGCTATTGGTGGTACTATATTCAAAGCTTTTTTTGTTAAAAAATTCTTATTTTTTTCTACCATTCTGTACATAGTAATGGGATGGTTAATTGTATTAAATTGGAATGCCCTAGTCGAAAACTTACATCCTAATGGTGTCATGCTTCTAGTTATAGGAGGTTTATTATACACATTTGGTGCTGTATTTTATGTTTGGCGAGGCTTCAAGTATCACCACGCATTATGGCATTTATTTGTATTAGCAGGAACAATCGTTCACTTTTTTTGTGTTTTACTTTATGTATTACCGGTAAATTAAGTTTGACTATAATTCTTTCATTTTTTTAAAAATATCCAGATACTGAGACATATCCTATTTACAATTATGATATAAGATCCTTAGCCTCATGTTTTGTAGACTTAATAAAAGCAGGAAAAACTTATTAACATAGGCTTTTCCTGCTTTTTATAACTTTACTTGCAAGTTAAATCTGATTTAGCTCATTAATTAATTGTTCAAGCATCTCATTCGTAAAAGCGCCCATACTAAAATTCACCATAGCTCGAAGTGGCATGTTTTGCATCATGGCTACCATCATTTCTGAAGCATCATCTTGACCTTCTGAAGAATTCATATCGGCAAATGGGTTATTTTTAGCCAATAACTCTCTTGCAACAGGTGCTAGAGTTGGATTGCTCAGAAGATCTCCAACTAACGTATTGCGATTTACAATAAAAGGAAGTGTCACTGTACTCGTGACTTTTACTCTTTCTTTTAATAAAATCTCTTGTGAAGAAGATCCTATCAAAATATCAAAATCCCCCCCTGTTTCGACATGCCAATCTGCTAGATCAACATTATAATAAGCAAACGAACGTTTATCTAATGTAAAATGAACCGTTTTTTCCTCTCCAGCTTCTAAATATACTTTTTCAAACCCTTTTAACTCTTTTTCAGGTCGGTTCACTGAGCTTTCGACATCTTTTACATATAATTGTACTACTTCTTTACCAGCCATATCTCCCGTATTTCTCACCTTTACTGATACTTCTAATATGTCTTCGTCCGTTATTTCTTTTTTACTAATGGTTAAATTACTATACTTAAAGTTTGTATAACTTAATCCATATCCAAAAGGAAATAAAGGTTTCACTTCTTTGCTATCATAATAGCGATAACCAACAAACACACCTTCTTTATATTCAACTTTATCTCTTTCACCTGGGAAATTTAAGAAAGAAGGATTATCGCTTAATTTTTCAGGGAAGGATTCTGCAAGACGTCCACTTGGGTTTACTTTTCCAAATAGAACATCTGCAATAGCACCACCAAATGCTTGTCCCCCCTAGGTAACTTTCCACTACTGCTTTAACATTTTCCAACCATGGCATTTCAATTGGCGCGCATTGCTTAATACGACAATGGTGTTCGGTTGCATCTCTGCAACAGCTTCAATTAATAATCGATGGTTTTCTGGAATTTGTAAATGGTCACGATCATATCCTTCTGATTCAAATCGATCTGGTAAGCCCGCAAAAACAACTGCGACTTCAGCATTTTTTGCTGCTTGTTGTGCTTTCATAATTTTTTGATCATCCACCATATCTGTAGCTAGATCATAACCTGCTTCATACGTAATATTGGAGCTGTATGCCTTCATCTCGTCTAATATACGATCAACCTTCGTTGGATTAATATGTGAACTGCCTCCCCCCCCTTGGATACGAGGTTTCTCCGCAAATGATCCAATAACTACTATATTAGTATCCGGTGATAAAGGTAATACTTTTTGCTCATTTTTTAATAAAACCATACCATCTGCAGCAACTTTCCTAGCAAATTGATGGTGTGCATTCTTATCATAGGTTGCATTTTGTTTTCTATTTGAAATGGCTTTATCAACAATATTTAATATCCGTTCTACGGCTATATTTAGTGTTTCCTCTTTTAATTCACCTTTTTTGACTGCTTCGATAATCTTTATATCATTGACACCATTACTTGATGGCATTTCTAATTCAAGTCCAGCTTTTAGCCCATCAACGCGCTCATTCACTGCTCCCCAATCGGAAACCACAAATCCTTCAAATCTCCAATCATCGCGTAAAACCTCTGTTAATAACTTATGATTTTCTGAGGCATAGTCTCCGTTCACTTTATTATACGCACACATCACGGTCCATGGTTTCCCTTTTTTGACAGCTTGTTCAAAACTGGCTAAGTATATTTCTCGCAAAGTACGTTCATCAATCACAGCATCTGTTGACATTCGACGATACTCTTGATTATTAGCTGCAAAGTGTTTAAGTGAAGTTCCGATACCCTGACTCTGCACCCCGGTTATATGGTTCGCTGCCATCTCTGAAGATAAAAAAGGATCTTCAGAGAAGTATTCAAAATTGCGTCCACACAGTGGAGATCGTTTGATATTAGCACCCGGCCCTAGCAATACCGCCACTTCTTCTGCTTGCGCTTCTTCTCCTAGAGCCACTCCAACTTGTCGGACTAATTCCTTATCCCAGGTACTAGCAAGACCTACAGCTGACGGAAAACAAGTTGCAGGAACGCTATCATAAATACCCAAATGATCAGCACCCTCTGCCTGTTTCCGTAATCCATGTGGACCATCTGTTACCATTACAGATGGAATATCTAGTCGTTCAATTCCTTTTAAATGCCAGAAATCCAGTCCAGAACATAATCCAGCTTTCTCTTCTAGTGTCATCTCTTTCATTTTTTTTACATATCCTTGCATTATTTACCTCCTTTAATTGTTACCGCTTACTTTATTATAAACGATTTTCTCCTGCCTTTATGGTAAAATATTAATATTTTTGTAATTATTTTTACACAAAAAAAGAAATGAACAAAATCATTCATTCCTTTTATGCTTCTTTTTTTAATACTCCCATTCCTATTAGGATAACTTTAGAGTCATTACTTAGGTACTCAATTGCTTCTTTTTCTATAAAAAGATTCGGTTTTTCTCTCACAATTAATTTTATCCCTCTGACATCAAACTCTTCTGCATATTTATTAACCGCTCTAATTGTCGCAAGTTCTCTCTTGTCTAGATTTCGATAACCAGCTTCTCGACGTTTAATCATAAACTCTAAAATTCCTCTGGCATTGTGACTTAACAAATGTTTTTTCTGATTTAGCAGGTCTAAATTTTCTTCTATGTACTTTCGAGCAGTCACTAGATCTAAATGTTCCGTATAATGGTTGATACTTTTTACCAGTTCACTAAATTGCACGGTTAATCCTCCCAAATTTTTCGTTCATATTGATAGGTATTATTTCATATTCAATATATCATAATTAGGTTTATATTACTATATTTTTTGTCTTAATTTGTCGAACTATTCAATCTAGTACTTTCAAACCAATAACAGCTATAATAATCAATGATAAAAAAAATATTCTTTTTGCATTTTTAGGCTCATTATAAATCATGATTCCGATAAGTGCACCCCCCCCTGCTGCACCAATTCCAGTCCAAATCGCATACGCTAAGCTCATAGGTAATGTCTCTAATGCGACAGCTAAGCAAATAAAACTTACAGCAAAACTAGCAATCATTAATAGCAACGATTCTTTTGTTTTAGTATGATGCCATTGATTCATCATCATCACGGCAAACATTTCAAATAATCCAGCTACAACTAATATGATCCATTCCATTTATGCTGTCTCCTCCTTTTGATCACTTGATAACTTCAATCCGATGACACCGATTAACAAAAGGAAAATCAGCGCAACTTTTATAAAACTGATCTCTTCATGAAAGAAAAGGACACCAGTAATAACTGTACCAGTGGTTCCAAGTCCAACAAAGACTGCATAGACCGTTCCTACAGCAATTTTATTTCCAGCCATGATAAGAAAATAGAAACTAATAAAAATGGCCAGTATTGTTCCTATCCATTCAAGCGATTGGTCTGCATGCTTTAAACCGATCACCCATAACACTTCAAAAACTGCAGCCACTACAATTTTAATCCATTGATTTAACACAACGATTCCTCCTTCATATCATTTTTTACAATATAATAGGTAAAAATAACTTCATTCGCTTCATTTTTTAAGTTAATTATTGAACTAACATATTTTACAACTTAATCTACAATTCCCATCAACAATATTACCTAATTGGAAAAAATATTTAATAATGTTGAATTGCAGATCTAAATACTATTGAATATACTTCAGGGTTAACATTTACGTTTCATAAGAAAATTAGCTTCTAAAATGATAAAAAGCCTAAGAGAAATTGTACTCTCCCAGGCTTTTATCCTTCCGTGTCACAGTCAAACTGTGTGTTTTCTCTTGGACCAGACCAATTTAATAATTGCGGAACCCTAGAAAACCGTTAATTATTTATGTTTTTATTTCTTCTATTTCTACTATACCAGATTATGCTTCCTTGTGAAATTAATAGTACACTGACCAGTAGTCAATAGTCATTATAGCTTTATCTTAACATTAAACATTGATAATACTAGTGAAAAAATCACTAGATTAACTCTATTTATCTATATTTATTTTCCATTTCCGTTCCTGATACCATTGCCGATAGAAATGAGCAAATTCTACTGGAACATCCTTAATGATGTCAATATGCACAGGGGGGGTTGAGCGATTCATCATTTGAATAGTAGTTACATTAAATAACTTTTGCAAAGAGATTGAGAGGTCGCAATTTCTATTACTCTCTGTCTTCTCGTAACAAACATTTGAGTAGTTAGTCCACCTTGCCACCACTGAACCTGATCGTTATCAATCATATATTTGGTTTGTTTATAATCCAAGACACGCTGAATGATGATAACTCCTAACAATACTAGTGAATATATCCACCATGCTACATTTATATCAAAAGGCGTTGGTTTAAAATAAAATAATAGCCCTGTTGCTATTACCCATAGATAACTAAGTCGCAATAATTTAATAAATAAAGTTCTTTTAGGCAAACGTGTCATAGAATGGTTTAATTTATATTCCGGTAATAATTGTTCAACTAACGCGTATGCTTCATGAACAGGTAAAAAGGGGTAAAGTGAATTAATGCTAACATTACCATCATTAGCATTTGGACTAGCTGTACTTATTAATGTTACTTCTACCAAGCCAAACACCCTTTTCATAAACGGTTGCCTCAGTTGTAAACCTTGTATTTTTCGTTTTTCAATCGCAAAGTTACTTTGATCTACTATTCCTCTATCTATAAAGATATATCGTTCATTCGAAGAGATTCTGTACTTCCCGAATCTGGTAAAAGTTCTTACTATTCCAAATGAAACAGCGATAATTACAGCTGCAATACTTAATATAGCGATCAACCAATTACTTTGCGAAAAAAAGGACCAGAACCCTTTAAACTGTGGTAAAAAAGGTTCAACATAATCATATAAACCTGCCATTATCGGAATAATAGCCAAAAAACTCAAAGATGTAAAACTAGCTTTCCATAAATCACGACTAGTTGGTTCAAAATGAATTGTCTTAACATCCTTTTCTTTCTTTTGCTCTAAAGCAAGTATTTGTTCCGATGTATCTTCATAGGTCTCTTTCTCCTCCACCTCAAGGAGATTTATTAGAAAGGACGCATGATCCTTAGTCACTACTTCGAACTTAATTGTATCATCTTCCCCCCCATCCATAGCTGTCTCAAGAGTAAGAGACGTTAAACGGAATACTCTATGGAAAAGGTTTGTTTGCCTCGTGATATTTTGAATTTTAGAGAAAGGAATCGTACTAACACGTTTTACAAATACTCCTTTTTTAAAATGAAAGGATTGTTTGTCCCATTCATAAGTTTCCTTCCACCAACTTACTAATATGTATAGAAAACGCAAGATAATAAAAGCAATGAAGACATATCGACCATATTTATATAGCCAAAAGTCAGAACCTCCTTTTATTACAAATATAAAGATAGCAAAAAGCAAACTGTTTTTTGCTAGCTGATAGATTCGGTAAAGTGTGGTTAATGGATGATACCTCATTATTCATCCACTTCCTTTAATTTTGCTAGAATTGCAATTTTTTCTCTTACTTCTAAAGCAATAGGTTCATCTAAGGCTGGTATCTCGTGTGAAGAACCCATCGTCTCTACTCTTAAAGAACGTATATGATAACCCTTCATAATTGGACCCTGACTCGTTGATACAGATTGTATTTTGGTGAGGGGGGGTTACCCACTGTTTTTTAAAAATGCCATAAGTGAGTTGCAAATAGTCCTCATCAATCTGATATCGCCAACTTTTGTATAAATATTTTGGTTCTATGAATGCCCAGATCGTCCCAATAATCGTAAACACCAATAGACCATATAGTATCCATTCCATCCAATTTGGCCATTTAAAATAAGCATCCACTCCAAATATGACTCCTAATACGATAAAACCAATTATATTACCAATCGTATCGGAAATCATTCTTACCTTTGGCATATTAGCAGATAATTTGTGTTCTAATAGTGGTTGATTCATCTACAGCATCCTTTTTCACTTCATAATATCATACTGTCAGACTAAGGGAAATAATTACTTTTTAATAAATTTCTAGGATTATTCATTTGATAATCGCAGTACAAGTCGTAGAAGACAATAAATAAACCGGGCAAAGGCCCGGTTTATTTATTCATTAGTAAATTTCTTATGTTTTCTCACTGCAACTAACACTATTCCTACTATTATAAGCAGTCCACCAATTAAGAGAACCGTATACATATTTGTTGCAGTTTCCGGTAAAGTTTTATTTGTTTGTTCATTTTGTTGCGCGCCATCGTTATTTTCTTCTTTCGGTGAAGCTGTGGTAGTATCTTTTTCAACTGGAGAAGGATCTGGGTTGTCATTGTTACCTTCCTTATCCTCTTCTGCTAAATCTCCTGGTTCAAATACTGTAAAAATACTAAAGTGATCTGTTTCTGCAACAAGCCATTCACCTGCTATCTCGCCACCTACCATATTCCACTGTTTTGCATCATTATTCCAATTATAGATTTTTAAGGCCTCTTGTTGCTGATCTACTTTAAGTGAGAGTGTAACAGGTGTTTCAAAAGACCGGATGAATTGATTTGCTTGAACAAATTCGAAACGATAAATATCGGAATGTGCAAACTCAGCTTTATCTACTTCATTTTCATCTAGCTTATCGATTATTAATGTTAAATCGTCATCTACAGAAAAGGATTTCAAATCAAATGCGAGATGCACTTTTGCTTTTTGAACTTTGATGGTGACATTTTTATCTTTTAATAGCTGTAATTGTTCCGCTGAAAAGATAATTTTATTTATTGATTCGCTACCTTCAGGGATAGTTAAAATTAATTCTGACATCTCATCTAAGTAGGATAAATCCGTTTGAATGATTAGTTCATCACCCTTTTGTTGTAATTCTTCTCTTATACTATTTGACAATCTTTTTACATGAACAACATAGTTTGAAATAGATCCGTCCTCTGCCACTGCTTCAATGTTAACTTTATTATCACCTACATCAAGAGCAACACTACTATCTGGATCGTTCCCATTAATATGCACTTTTGTACCAGGGGACTTTGTCTCAGACGAAAAATGAATTTGATCTACATGGTTAGCAACTTCCATTTGATATTCAAATCGGTCAGATGAAAAACCAGGACTTAATTTACCATTATCAACTGTTAAATCACCAATTCTAGAATCTGATGACAATCCTAATTCATAGGCTGCAATTGTACCACTTACTTCATGCGCTGCTAATAGGATCGACTTACCTGTCGGACTCTGATCAGCTGAGATAAACGTCAAACCTTCTGGTGCCACATCACCACTAGCTGATGTAACTTCTTCATCTATGCCATTAAATATCCGTGAAGAAAAATAATTGTCAAATTGTGGTGAAGTAGGATCAGTTAAATCATAGACCATGATACCGCCTTGACGTTCTAAACCAACAAAAGCATAGTTCGTCCCATTTATTTCTCCAGTTATCACACTTTCAGGTTCCACACCTTTGTCATCGCTTCTTGATTCAAAGACATCCTCATCATTATTACTATGGAAATAATCTGGTTGAAAAGCTGCTATTTTTTCTTCAAAATCAGACCCACTGTCATATACTAATTCCAGTGAATTAGCGTCCCAAATAGAGAACGAGCGACCTCCAAATCCATATATTGCTTCATATTTTCCTTCTTCATTTACAGGATGTGAAATGGAAGTTTTTAATCTACTTAATTGTTTTTTATCAAACAGACCATTATCGACTAATTGATCTAATTCTTCTTGTGTATAACCTTCATAGAGATCTGCATTAAGCTGATAATCATCAACTAAATCTTCTACTCTTACTTCTTCAGAGAAACCATCCCAATCTTGAGTATCTCCTTCATTTGCTGTTAAGATATAGGTTTTGCCATTGATATCTATAATATCCATTCCATCTGGCTGATAAATGGAGAGTACAGGCCAATTGCGAATATTGATTGCATCATCTTTGTCCGAAGCGTCTAATTTGTTAGGGGATATAGAAAAGTCTTTATACCCTAAACTTTTCACTGTAAGGAATTGACCAGAAGCAATGTCAAGTTTAGCAATGGCATTCGCTTCCTGTAAAACCACATAACCATATTGACTGGCATCATCTATAACGATATATTCTGGCTCTAAGTCTTCCGCATGTGAACTCCCCGGATGTACTTTTCGAACACCTTCTTCTACTACTTCATCAGTAAATCTTGCAGTTTTAGCAGATAATTTCTCACCTTTTTCAATTCCATTCGAAATATCTATAATGGTTACCGAACCTTCTGGATTTATCGAATAATCCTCACTTGGTTCACCTTCATTCGCTACTAATACTTTATTACCATTTGGTGTAATCGTCACCATATCTGGTAAAGCTCCAACTTCAACTGATGTTAACACTTCACCATCAGTAGACAGAAAAACAATATGACCATTCTCGATTTTATTTTCTGCTGGTACTGACACGGCAATAAATCTACTTTCGGGATCAATTGTCACACTCGTTAAATCTCCCGCATTGATACCAAAATCACTGAGTTTAATTTTCTTCACTAAGGGAATATCTGTATCGCCATTCTTTAATACAGACAAATCTATAATGTCTAAAGTTTTATCAGATCCATTTACAGAGTAGGCATAATATGTATTGGGATCATATGTAACTATTTCCGTTCCTCCATCATTGATTGGAGCTTTACTTGCATAACGTCCTAACCATGTGATGGCTAAAGATTGATCATTCTCAGAGTAATAGGTTAATTCTTCTGCAGCTGTTATTGCTGGTGAAAATGTTGATAACATAAGAAGAAATGACAAAGATAGTACGATAATCACAGAATTCTTCATTTTTCCTCTCCTTTTTCAATATTCATCTATTATTCTATATGTGTTTTATGAAGATAACTTGTCTTTAATGTTAATTATTTGTAAAGTGAACTTATGAAAAATAAAAACCTAGGAGAAAATTTTAATTTTTCTCCTAGGTTTGATATCTTATTATTTTATTTCTCTATTTTTTCTTTTTCTTGCAAACAACCAGATTGCTGTTCCTGAAAGTATAAGCAATAGACTTGCTAGTAACCAATTGAAAGTATTGGTTGCTGTATCTGGTAAATCTGATTCATCTGACGTGTCTCCACCTGGATTTTCTCCACCTGGTTCTTCGGGAGCAACAATTTCTTCTCCTGTATAAATTGCTGGTGTTGGAGGCTCACTCATGCCAGTTCCAATAAAGAAACTTGGATGTGGTAGTTGATTATATCCAACATTATATATAGAAAATATCATATTTGAACGAATAACTTATGTTATATTTAGTCAACCTCTTTTATATTTATTAAGGAAATTTATTATTGCATATAGCGAAAAGGCTCAGAAAAAATCTGAGCTTTTTTATCTTTATATCGTATGGTTAATTATTGCTTTCCAACTGATATGTTTTTTTGCCAAATGACTAGCATAACTATAACGATGACCGTCACCAATGTACTAATCAGTGAAATCAGTATTATCCCTGTCATACCAAATATAAAATAGCCAATTCCTGCTGCAAATGCACTAATAAAAGCATATGGTAACTGTGTGATGACGTGATCTAAGTGGTTAGCTCCTGCACCTGTCGACGATAATATTGATGTATCAGAAATTGGTGAGCAATGATCACCAAAAACTGAACCTGCCAACACTGCTGCCATAGCTGGTAAAACTAATTCCACATCATAGACTACAGCAATCTGTGCTGCAATTGGAAGCATGATTCCAAACGTCCCCCCCCAGGAAGTACCTGTTGCTAATGCCATAAATCCTGCAATAATAAAGAATATTAAGGAAAGATAATTCACATTAAGTGCAAATTGTTCGACCAGTTTTGCTAAATATCCACCTGTATCAATTAATTCAATGATGGAGCCAATCATCCAAGCTAAGATCAAAATATAAATAGCGGGCATCATCGAGAGCGAACCATCTTTGATAACTTTCCAGCCAGAAAGTTTCTTACCTTTTAATAATAAATACAAAACAAATCCTATCAAAACTGCAATTAAACCACCAACAAACAAAGATAAATTGACATTTGTATTTTCAAACATAGTGAGAATGGTTGCTGTTCCTTCTGTTGCTAAATATCCAGTTAATAGCATCATCTACTGTGGATAAAACTAAAACAACGATAGGAATTAAAAGATGCTTCATTTGTCCATTTTTGTTTATGAGCGCATTCTCTTCCATTTCTGCTGACATCGTATTTTTTAATGGATCTACTACATGACCAGTCTGCATCGCTCTCTTTTCATGGGTTTTCATAGCCCCAATATCAAAGTTAAACAATGCAACTAAAAACACTAATAATAATGCCGCAAATGCATACATATTCAACGGTATCATTTTGACGAAAGCTTCTAATGGCTGAAAGGCAGTTATTTCTGTCACTGCGAAAATAGAGCCTAACGTTCCGATTATATATGCTCCCCCAACTGGATATCGGTGTTAATACTGTTACAGGAGCTGAAGTCGAATCAATAAAATAAGCTAATTTTACACGAGATATTTTATAGCGATCGGTTAACGGTCTTGATACTTGTCCAACCGCTAAGCTATTAAAATAATCATCAATAAAAATTAGTACACCTAAGAAAGCTGGAACTAGCTGCGCACCACGTCTTGTTTTTACCTTCTCTATTGCCCAATTACCAAATGCTTTACTAGCACCGGATGCGGTCATAATTACTGTCATAATCCCTAATAATAGTAAAAATCCTAATAAATAAATACTGCTTAAATTCCAGCCAGCCGATGTATAGAAAATATCTCGAAAAACCAGCCAGATTTGTTGAAGACTCGCTATTATATCAAATTCATGAATCAATAATGCACCAACAATGATGCCTGTCCCCCAATGACAGTAAAATCTTTCTTGTAAAAAGAACTAATATCAACATTAAGACCGCAGGAATCAGCGAATATATCGTACCCTCCATAACATTACCTCCACTATATCTATCCTTACCAAATATGCACAGAAAAAAACAGCAATAGAACAAAGTCTATTACTGTTCTGATCTCGCCATTTTATATACTAAAATAGTTTATCAATTTTTCGCTTAACTGTCATCCCTTTTTTTAAAACAAGGAAGATAATATTTTTTTAAATGAGAGGATTGTTCACGGGATATGTACTGTTGTTCACTGGAATTATCTCACTGTTCACGGGAAAAGATATCGATTTCACTGGTAAAAATAGCTTATCCCGTGAACAGCAGATCTTTTCCTGTGAAGAAGGTCATTTATTTTACTGATCTTAAGATTATTTCATTAAATCTTTCAACCCCCCTCATACTCCACTTCCCATTCTTCAGGGAATCCCCCCCACTTCGTTGCCATCATCGCTACGGCAGTTAATAAACCTCCATTACCTGGAAGATATGCAGTTAATGCATCATGCTGATAGTTGTGGCCATTGATTAAATACGTATTTTTGCCTTGCTCCATTAACAAAAAGTCAACCGCTAACTCTAGTTCACCTAACCTTGCTGCTGTCATTGCACACATTGGAAAATCCCATCCCCCCCAGGCAGTCTCCCACTTCCATTCCTCTTTTACCTTATGTAAAGTTTGAAGCATGACATCTTTGTCAATCAATTCTCCTGACAACACACCATACGAGGCTACCATTGAGGATGATCATGATTTTTTTCAGTAAAGGTATTTCTGCAGTTTTGATGAGCAATATAGACGCCGTCCTTAGTCGCTGGTTTTGCTAATTTAGCTTTTACGTTTTGCCACTCATTAGGAGTATTCTTACCCAAACGATCGCACCATTCGATTGCTACTGACAAACCATAGTGCCAATATTCTAATTCATATGATGGATTTAAACTTTCCTCCATTCGATGATTTTCTTGTGCTGGTATGATCCCCCCCGGTCCAAGATGGTACACATCCCGTTCCTTATCATATCTAGCGAATGAGGCCATAAAGTCTGCCGAAGCAAACACGATTTCTTGATACTTTTCTAAAAAAAGCTGATCTTTATTATCTTGATAGCATAATTCCAACAGGCTAATCGGATGAGGCTGTTGCCAGATTAAACCTGGTGCTATTGGTGATGGTGTTTGATCACCTTCTCTGGCCACCATTTTTGGCCATCTCGCTCCCTGGTATCCTTGTGATTGTGCAAGCTGATACGCTTTTGGTAAAATTTTAAAATACCAATCCATACTTTTCTGCAAAACAGCGGCTCTTCCCCCCCATAATGGAAAATGGCTGGCATGCCACCAATGCATTTCTAAATGAAGTTTACCAAACCAACTATTATACATAAAACCTGTTTCCTGTGGTGGTATCGACCCACCACTATGAACAGCAAGTAAATATTGAGATAAAATCACACGTCTTTCCAGTTCATCTTTTCTCGTGTCCTTACTGCCCTGAAAAGAAAGAAAGCCACTATCTGACCAGAATCTTTCCCAATAAGACTTGGCGGCAGTGAACACTTCCTCTACTGACTTATTAACTGTTCCCTTTTCTGTAAAGGAAAGCGTAAATTCGCATACTTCTGTATCAGGAATTAATGCAAAAATATGCTCTTTTTCCTGTTTCAGTACACCTTGATTCCAGTTCCATTGAACAAGATAATTCGTATCGTCCATTTCTCTATTAAAAACTGCCATCTGTTCCTCTAGTTGCGAAACTTTGGTTTGATGTCCTTCTTTCTCCCACTTTAATTTCAACGTTTTTTCCCATTTCTGATCGGTAACAGTTGGACTTGGAAAAGCTAACTCAATAGAAAGCTGGCCTACTTTCATTAGCTGGGATATTACTGAAACAGCGATAATATCCAGTTCTGGATCACAGCAAATTTTCACCTTTACTTTTTTCCCATCTACCAGAAATTCACTAGTGATTTTCCCTTCCCAAAGTACTAAATGCTGTACGATTGGTTCTATTTTCTCAAATGCTATAACTCTACCTTTTTTATCATAAAAGCAAAAACCAATTTGGCCAAGCTGGAGTCTATGTGGATTCTGTCTTAACCAATGATAGGCCACGTCTTCACCTTCTGGAAAAAGAGGATATTGAGAACCCTGATAGGTTTGCATCTTTAAATCTTCTAAGGTATAGAGATGATCTCCACCTGCAGCATGCCATCCCCCCCAATTTGATTGCGTACTAAGTGGTGCAACGTAGGCGTCTGGAAAGGATTGTAATCCAGTAAAATCCACTGACATTCCAAAATCACCGTTACCAATTGATAAAGGAGCTCTTGGTTCTATCAACTTAATTATTGGCGAGTGTTTATCAACGATTTCCTTTTTATTCATCATCTTGCCTCCTAATACCGCCATTGCTATCTATCATTTTAATAAAAACTGGCCGTTCATTCGGGGTTTTATTTGGAGAATGAAGCGTTAAATATAATTGATTATGTAGATCATGAAATAACATTCCATGTCCTCCGTCACTCGAAAATAATGGTTTTTCATCATGAATCCATGGGCCTGTAATTTTTCTGGTCGAGGAGCGCGAAATCCCCCCCTGTGCATAAATATTATCTACGAAGCTAGCCCAAAGTAACAGTAACTCCCCCCCATTTTCAGCTCGATATATATATGGACCATCCGTTACATAATTCTTTCGTGTATTCCTTGTTTTATGTTGAAAAGAAGTTGCCCAAGGTGCTTCAGAAGCAGCAAAAAGTGTAACAGGTTCTCCCGTCGACTTTTTTAAATCCTTACTCAACCGAACAGCACAAATTTCGCCATCACCCACTTGAATCCATTCATGACAAAAGACCATCCATGGCATTCCTCCTTCATCAATGTATAAGGTGCCATCTAACGAGAACCAGTCCTTAGGTGTAACGATTTCATCACTGTGAGGATGAAAGGGTCCTGTTAAAGAGTCTGATTTTAAGATAGCAGTTCCACGCTTACCACTTTCTTTTAATAAAAAGGTGGCAAACATATAATAAGCCCCCCTGATAATAATGCACTTCCGGTGCCCAGAAGTTCTCATCAGAGTAAAAATTTAGATCTGGTCGAAATACCGGATATGGTCCTACCCAATTTTCTAAATCATTGCCAATCCAGACGTCAAATCCTGTTCCTTTTCCCCCCCATATATTTTGATCCGTACTTCCATACATATAATATTTATTTTCTTTGCGATCGACGTAGATAAATGGATCACGGATCTGTACTTCCTGATTCGGTTTCAATAATATTCTCTCCCTTAATTAGAAATACTCGGATGGACTAACACCTGTAATCGCTTTAAATACTTGACTGAAATAAGTGGAATTTTGATAACCAACCATTTCACTAACTTCATACACCATATATCTTTTTTCCTTTAATAATTCCTTCGCTTTTGCAATTCGATAGTTATTGAGGTAATTCACAAAAGTTTCACCAGTTATTTTTTTAAATAACTGTGATAAATAATTGCGATTCACATAAAAGGAGTCAGCAATTTCTGTTAGAGTAATTTCCTGATCGTAATATTGATGAATATGTTCTTTTACACGTTCCACTAGTTTGCTTGTTTTTTTACTTGCTAACTTCTCTTTGGAATGCTCTACCCATTTTGTTAACTGTTCCGTTGTCCATGATAATAATTTATTAATCGTATTATAGTTATACACCTCAATTAATATAGAGGATTTTTCTAACGGTTTCTCATCAATGTGTTCCATTGAATGATCGTCCATCATTAACGCACTAAGAATATTAATCGAAATCGTTTGAATCATATAGAAAGGGGGGGAATACTTCTCTTCCGATAAACCGTTTACAAATCGGTGCCATATGGCTAACAACTGCTCATACTCCTTATCGGCAATCTTTCCATGGATTTCTTTTATTGTTTCAAAAGGATAGACAAACACCTCGCTGGATGCCCTGCTTTTAGTATCCTGGTAATAATAAACCTTATTCCATTCTTCATACTCTGCTACTTCCAATGCTTGCATACTTTCCAAATAAGCATCTGTCAGGAGATGTAAATTAGATTTAATGGAACTTACGCCTAACATTACAGATACTTTTAAGTAATATAATACATTTTCCAGCATCTTATGAACAAGTTGATCATTTAACTGTTCCAAGTAAAGGGAGTTCTCAGGTAAGAAAACAACCATCACATAAGTGGAATCTGAATAATCGACTAGATGTGTTGTTAATTTATTTTCCTCACTAAAATGTTTCATTGTTTCAGATAAGATATTTCCTACACTAAATTTTAACAATTGCCAATCCCGCTCATGCACTTTCGTTAAATATGGTGGGCGATTAATCATAATCGAAGTAACAATTTGGGGGTGTTTCAGCACTAACCCCCCTATTAATTCCTGACTTTCTGCCGTTAGATCTTTGGAAACATAACGATTAAATAAGAGATTACGTATGAAGCTATCCTTTCGAAAAGTCAAATAGACTGGGCGTTGTTCACGGTAGGTTTCTAAAATTGTTTGTTGCATTTCTTCTGCTTCGATTTCCTGCACTACTTCTTGTAAAACCGTCTCGATTTCAGTAACAGGAGAAGGCTTAAGGAAAAAATGCTTGACACCATATTGAATTGCTTTTCTTGCGTTATCGAAATGATTATAGCCACTATGGATAATAATAGAAATATATGGATGCTTTTCATTAACCTCTTTGATTAACGTTAAACCATCCATTTCTGGCATATAAATATCCGTGATCACAATATCAGGCAGCTGTTCTTCCATCTTCTGTAATGCTTGTTTCCCATTACTTGCAGTACCTATCACCTGAATCTGTAATCTTTCCCAATTGACATGCTTCGTTAACCCTTCTCTCACAGATAATTCATCATCTATGATTAGTATGGATTTCATAGTTATTCCTCCGCTTCTGTTTCTGAAGCTTTCGTAAAAGGTTGTTGATAATGAATCGGCAATATAATCTCTACCATGACTCCTCCTTGAGGATGGTTATAGACCTCAACATCAAATTGCTCACCACAGTACATCGCAATTCGTTCTCTTACATTCTTTATACCAATACCTGTAGCATCTGAATAAGACCAATTTTCCGGTAACCCTTTTCCTGTATCTTTAATGGTTAATTTTATCTTATTTTCCTCCTCAATGATCGAACCATTAATCGTAATTTCCATCCTATCTTCTTCCAGATCCTGATACCCATGTTTAATACTATTCTCAATAAACGGTTGCAAAATAATTTTAGGAACATATAAATCCTTCATTGAAGCAGGTACACGTACTATATGTTGAATAGCTTGTGTTTGCCGTTGCTTTTGAATATCAATATAGCATTTAGCATGATCAAGTTCATCACGTAGTCGAATAAATTTCAGTCCGCCACTTAAACCTATACGTAACATTTTACTTAATTTATTGACCATATCACTAACATCATCTGCATCATGATCTAAAGATTTCCATTTGATCATATCTAGTGTATTATACAGAAAATGCGGCATAATTTGGCTTTGTAATGCTCTGATTTCCGCTTCGCGACGGTTAGCATTTTCCTTTTCCAGTTGTTCCAGAGACTCAGATAGTTTATTGGTCATTTGGTTAAAATTATTAGCTAATATGTCGTACTCCTCGACATAATGACGATTCATGTGTACATCAAAATCCCCTTCTTCTACCTTCCGCATTCCTCTGATCATTTGACTAATTGGCTTGGTAATCCATCTTCCAATTCCATATACGATAGGAACCGATAATATAATAGCTATCAAACCAATAATAAGCACAAAAATACCAAGTTCTTTCGTTTCAGCGTACAACTCATCAACAGGTATGACTTGAACAAGTCGCCATTGCTCATAATTAGGCTTAGAGATCAGAAGAAGATGATATTCATTGTCTTTTTTAATCAGTTGATGGTGATTTGTTAATGGATCATATTCTGGAATTAATCTTTCATATACCTCATTCTCAGCAGGTACGATAATATCATTTAAAATCGGAAACTCTTTACGACTGTGCGTTTCCGCAATAATTCTACCTCCTGTATTAAGTAAAATAAAAGGTTCATTTATTTCTTTATATAAATCCGTATCAACCATATACTCTAAGAAATTCTTAGCTAATACGTTTACTTTGATATAACCTACCGTTTCGTTCCGCTGATTTAAGATTCGATGCACATAACTTATCATCTCTTGATCCAATAGTGGATGCACATGTTCTGGCGTCCAACCATTATCAACATTTTCAATAAATGGCCCAAACCATTCCATTTCCTTTAAATTAGCTTCGGGTTGAATCGTGTAATCATATAAATATGGATAGTCTTTATAACGGTTAGTATATAAATCGATGGAATATACCTCTTGTTTTAAAGATGAGATATCATTCACGAATTTTTTCAACTCATCTCTTTCGACTAAAGCATCGTAGGGACTTGCGGGGGGGGAGCCATCAAATATCTCCGTCATCGTTCGATCTATGGCAATAAAAGTACCTGCTTCACTTATACTTTTAATTACACCCGATAGTTTATTAGCGCTCTCATTTAACAGCGATAGTTTTGTTTCGCTTATCTCCTTCGAGGTAAAATTAAAAAAGTATTGATAAGAAGTATAACTAACTCCAGCAAGAAAGAGAGCATTAACAAAAACAAAACAGATAACCATTATCGTTTTTAATTTTCGAATCATTCTATCCCTCATTTCTTGCTAACCAGTTCGTTTACTTATTAGCCTTTGATACCTGTCGTCGCAATACCCTCCACAATATAACGCTGGAAAATAAAGAAGACTGTTGTGATAGGAATCAAGGATAGTACCGACATCGCAAAAACAGATCCCCATGAAGATTCACCTTGAGAGTCCAGGAACAAACGCAATCCTAAAGGTACAGTAAAATTATCGACGGTATTTAAATATAAAATTTGGCTAAAAAAATCATCCCATGTCCAAATAAAAGTAAAAATCGCGGTGGTAATCAGAACCGGTACTGCTAAAGGCATAATAATCCTCGCATATACTTGAAAAACACCACAGCCATCCATAATGGCGCTTTCATCTAATTCTCTAGGTATTCCTCTGAAAAATTGCACCATCAGAAAAATAAAAAAAGCATCTGTTGCTAAAACTTTCGGGACAGTTAGCGGCAAAATAGTATTAACCCATTCCAAATTATGAAATATCGTATATTGTGGGATTAGTGTCGCATGTGCCGGCAGCATAATTGTCATAAGCATACACGCAAACCAAAGCTTTTTCAATGGGAATTTCAGTCTGGCAAAAGCATAAGCAGCCATCGAGCATGTTATAAGATTTGCAATAACAGCAATCATACTAATTAAAAATGAATTTTTAAAAAACTGACCGAAATTAACATTTCTAACAACATTCCAGCCATTCGTGTAATTACTTATGGTCCATTCCTTTGAAAAAATACTTGGTGAAGAAAAAATAAGTGTTTCTGGTTTAAATGAGCTTGCTACCATCCAAACGACTGGATATAACATAAATAGTCCAAATAAAATAATGAATAGATGAGTTAATAATCTACTTGTTTTTGTACTCTGATCCATTATAGTTTCCCCCCCGTCTTCATAATGCACCCAATATTTAGAAGAGAAGAATATAACTAGTGTCATTACACCTAAGACAAAAACTAATATCCAAGCCATCGCAGAAGCATATCCCATCTCAAAATGTGTAAAGCCTTTTTGATATAAATAGAGGGTATAAAATAAGGTTGAGTTTATTGGTCCACCAGTACCTTCACTAATAATAAAGGCTGAAGTAAAGACTTGAATTGATTTAATAAGTTCTATTACTAAATTAAAGAATATAACAGGTGATAATAACGGTAATGTCACCCGAAAGAATACTTGTCTTTTCGTACCACCATCTACTGCTGCTGCTTCATACAGTTCCTTGGGTATCTGTTTTAAACCAGCTAAAAAAATGACCATGGAAGCACCGAATTGCCATGTTGCTAAAATAATGATCGTTCCTAACGCATAATCCGGATGTGAAATCCATCCCTGACCTTGTATATTAAAAAATGCTAAAACCTGGTTAATTAAACCATCTATTTCGAAAAGATTCTTCCACAAAATTGCAATAGCAACACTTCCACCTAGTAGTGAAGGCAAATAATAGGTAGTCCGATAAAATCCAATGGCTGCCATTTTTTATTCAATAGAACAGCTACTAAAAGAGCTGCAATTAATTGAGTTGGAACAGCTATAAATACAAATGTCATAGTTACTTTTGCTGATGCAATCCATCTTGTATCTTGAAACATTTCTGAATAGTTTGCCAAGCCAATCCATTCTGGCGGATTGAGTAAATCAAATCGGGTGAATGATAAATATAATGAACTTATCATTGGACCTAATACTAAGCCTAAAAAACCAATCAACCATGGCAATAAAAATATATAGGCAGCAATATATTGTTTCCTGGTTTCTTTTGTCACTCTGGATTTTTTCTTTATCGAATCTAAAGTCATGACTTCTGCGTTTTTCAATTGTCACCCCCCCTCCTAAATATTGAAGTCTTCAATTCAGAGAAACAACGATAATGGTGGTTGTTACGCTGAAATTTCAACTATTGTAAGACTTCAAAAATAGATGTTGAAACAAAGCGACTCACCTTAAACGGAGTCACTTTGTTCTTCATCATTTATTACTCTGCTTCACTGGCGTATTTTTCAATATTTGATAGTAGTTCCTCAAAGTAATCTTCTGCTGCTTCTTCGACAGTTTTCTGATCGTAATAAATAATTTGTGCAGTTTCTGTAAATAGTTGTGTATTTTCGTTATAACCTGGTAAGTTAGGAATATATGGTGCATCAGAAGTTTCACTTACTAGATCGATATACGAGTACACTTTTTCATCTAATTCGCTTGCTTGATCAATTAAATTTTGTCGAACCTCAGAGTTAACAGGTGCACCACGGTCATTTCCTAATATTTCTGTTGCCTCTGTGTTATTAACAAAGAAGTCCATAAATTTTGCTGCTTCTTCTGGATGTGGTGTATCTTTATATGCTGCAAAATACTGACTTGGTCTTAAGGAAATCCCATTCTTACCAGTTTCCGCATTATATGGATATGGATACAATTCAAACTCATCTTCTGTTGCACCCGCATATGCTCCTAGTTGATTACTTGCAATCGATTCAATTGCCACATCACGTTGAACAATTAAAGATTGTTCTGGTGTTTGAGAGGCAGATACTTGTACTTCTGGTATTGCTGCTCCACCACTTTCTCTTAATTCTTTCCATAAGTTAAACCAATCTTTTACATCCTCTGCACCAAAACCGATTTTTCCATCAAGATAGGTATATTTATCACGTTGAGCTAAAAATACCCCAAAACCATCTTCATTAAAGTCACTCGTTCCATACATACCATCCATGTTTTCTGTTATTTGTGGTGTAATTTCCTTAAAGTCTTCCCAAGTCCATTCTTTACTTGGCATTGTGACACCTGCTTCTTCAATAGCTGTTTTATTCACTAACACTCCCCAAGCAGTTGTACCTAAAGTAACTCCATATAATTTTCCATCAAAGGTTGCGGAGTCTAACATGCTTTGAGAATGTAAACTTGTATCCAACTCATTTCCTGCATAATCATCTAATGGTAAAATAACGTCTCTTAATACAAAGTCATTGAGGTTACCACCAAATTGAATAACATCTGGTGCATTTCCTGCAGCTAACTGTGTATTTAATTTGTCAAAATATCCATCAAACCCCGAATACTCAGCCTCAATAGTGACATGTGGATTTTGTTCTTCATACATTTCGATTACTTGTAATGTTCGATCATGACGTTCTTGTCCACCCCCCCACCATGCCACTCGTAAAGTTACGTCTTCTTCTGCCGCTTCAGTATCTTCCTCTGAATCTTCTGTATCTGTTGTGTTTTCTTCCTTCGTGTCTTTTGTAGTGTCATCGCTGCTACTTTCTGAATTACATGCAACTACAAAAGCCATGACCAATGTCAATATAAATAATAATAACAACTTTTTCATAATTAATTACCCCCCCTTTCGAATGTGATAAGTTTATTCTAATTTGTAAGCCTTTTCAAATGAATAAACAAAAGTAAGGGCTTTCATAAAAAAACTTAGGTTTTCTGCCATATTTTAATAATCATAATATATAAAGGATTGTGAAATATAAAAGGGAGGTGAAAAAGATGGCTAAAAGACAATTCAAACTAAAAAATAAAAATATACGCGCTAACACAGAGCAAAATTTTAAACCAACTAATGATGTGCAGGCTACCAGTAAAAGTAAAAGCGACCGGACATAATTCGCCCGGCCGCTTTCATAAGCCTTTTACATCAAACAATTTCCACTGTTATTTTCTCAGAACCTAATTCAGGTGTGATCGTTTTATAACCAACAACATCTATCGTATATGGCTTATTTATTCCTTTTGTTGCGAAAGTTAAGATATTACCTTTTCTCTCAACAGTCAGAGATGCTATATTTTTGCCGTCTGTGTCCATTAATTCTCTTGTCACATTTTTCCCATCTTCTATGGAATAAATTCTGAAAGTAATATTATCTAAATAATTATACGCTGGGGCAGTTTCATTATTACCTACAGGCAGAATCGAATTTTGGCGCACAAAAAGAGGTAAACTTAAATAATCATAGTGCTCTTTAATCCAGGTACCACCCTCTCTCTTTTCACCTGTTAAAAGGTGTGTCCATGTTCCTTGTGGTAAGTAAAAAGAGCCAATCCCTTTATCATTAAAAATAGGTGCGACAAGTATGGAGTCTCCTAACATATATTGTCGATCCAGGGTTTGACATAAAGGATCATCAGGAAATTCCAAGATCATAGAACGCATGACAGGTATGCCTGTTTTATTATTCTCTACAGCTTGAGCGTATAGATATGGCATTAAACTATTTTTTAATTTCGTAAAATGTCTTGCCACATCAACTGCTTCGTCATCAAAATTCCATGGAACACGATAGGAAGAACTACCATGGAAACGACTGTGACTGGAAAGCAAGCCAAATGCTGTCCATCTTTTGAATACATCTGGTGTGGCAGTATTCTCAAATCCACCAATATCATGGCTCCAATAACCAAAGCCTGAAGAAGTTAAAGACAATCCACCACGTAAACTTTCTGCCATCGCTTCGTAAGTGGAATCACAATCCCCACCCCAATGCACAGGAAATTTCTGCCCTCCGGTGGTTGCAGAACGAGCAAATACTATCGCTTCCTTGTCTCCCTTTTCTTGCTTTAATAAATCAAAAACCACTTGATTGTATTGATACGTATAATAATTATGCATTTTGTGTGGATCAGACCCATCATGATAAACCACATCGGTTGGAATACGCTCGCCAAAGTCTGTTTTAAAACAATCGACTCCCATATCAAGTAATGCTTTTAGTTTTTCCTGGAACCACTGACAGGCCTCAGGATTTGTGAAGTCAACTACTCCCATACCTGCTTGCCATAAGTCCCATTGCCAAACATCACCATTCGATTTTTTAAGAAGATATCCGTGTTCCTTCCCTTCCTCAAAAAGTGGAGACTTCTGAGCAATATATGGATTAATCCAAACACATATCTTTAATCCTTTTTCTTTAAGTCGATGAAGCATACCCTCGGGATCCGGAAAATTTCGTCGATCCCAAATAAAGTTACTCCATTCAAATTCCTTCATCCAGAAACAATCAAAATGAAAGACACTAAGTGGAATCTCTCGCTCTGTCATCCCATCGACAAAGTGATTTACGGTTTCCTCGTTATATTCTGTTGTAAACGATGTAGACAGCCATAAGCCAAAGGACCATGCTGGCGGCAATGCTGGTTTGCCTGTCAATTCTGTATAACGACTGACTACTTCTTTTGGTGTAGGTCCATTTATAAAATAATAATCTAAATACTCCCCCCCTTCCACACTGAACTGAGAGCGAGATACGGTTTCTGAACCTAATTCAAAACTAACCTGTTCCGGGTGATTAACGAAAATTCCGTAGCCTTTGCTGCTTAAATAAAATGGAATGTTTTTATACGATTGTTCTGAACTTGTTCCACCATCTTTATTCCAGATATCAACGGTTTGGCCATTTTTAACAAATGGCGTAAATCGCTCCCCCCCAAGACCATATAAATATTCGCCAACACCCAGGCGTAACTGTCCACGCATATAGGTTTTATCCTCAGGACCATTAATCCACGCCAGACCTTTACCATCTATATCTGTTAATCCATCCAATGAATTTTTAAAAAATAGTGAAAAATCTTGTTTGGATATAGCTAGCGTTAGATCTCCACTTACAAAGGTAAGTGTATCCTCTGTTTCTGTAAGATCAATTACATTGGATTGATCAAGCACTTCAAACTTTGGATATCGTTCTCTCTCACCTTTAAAATGCCAGGTTTGCAGTCGAAAAACATTTTCGATAGGGGGGGAAGAAATCTTTATCGTTAACATCGGCCCATCCAACGTACTGCCGCGATGATCGATATACTTACACGGAGCGTATAATGTTACCGCTCTCTCTTCCTCTTCAACCTCATGAACTATTCTGGGAAAATGAATCTGATACCCTTCTCTTACAAGCCAATTTCCATCTGTGAATTTCACTCTTTAATTCTCCTCTCTCGGGGGACAAAGAGCCTGTCCCCCCCTTGTCCCATTGTGATTATTAGCGCCAGGGTACTGATCCCGCATATTGGGATTAATCCTGGAATGTAATTTAATATAATAAATGTGATTAGTACTGCCGCTGCCATAATTATTGTTTTCAATGGAGAGTATAATAAGGATGTAAAGGCAGTTCTCATCGTGCGCAAGATAGACATATGACCCTGTACATAAATCGGAAAAACATATAAACAAAAACAAAGAAAAAAGATCATAACCGATAATATCGGATAATAACTTAACTGAATGATTGGATGATTAATCACCTCAGCTATCGTTAAATTAATATATAACAGGAATCCTGCTAAAGTTAATAACCATCCCATTCCATTGCTTCTTATCAATTCTTTTTTATAAAACCACCAGAAATTTTTAGTGATAGGAATATCACTATTGCCTGTTAACCATTTCCTAACGATATAAAAAGTGGCAGTTAAAGCTGGGAAAAATCCAAACACAACCAAGCCTAATAAAGTAAACAGGATAAAAAGCACGTTGACATATACCAGTCGTAAAATAGAATCAGCCAAATAATATATCCTTTCCATGCCGGTTGTTTCCAACAGATTCACTTCCCTTCCTATTCTTTAACAGAACCTAAGGTTATCCCATGAATAAAATAACGTTGTAAAAATGGATACACCACTAAAATTGGAATCATCGCAATAAAGATTTTTGCAGCATCTAATGTACGATTAGATAATTCACTCATTCTTTTGTATTGATCCTCTGTCATGGTGGACGGATCAACAGAAACTACTAACTGCTGAATATAGGTTTGTAAAGGATAGAATTCTTCTCGTGTCATAAAAATTAAACCATAGAGAAATTCATTCCAATGATACACAATACTAAACAATGAAACCGTAGCTAAGACGGGAATAGATAAGGGGGGGATGAATAACTTGAACAATATATACCATGGTCCTGCTCCATCTACTAAAGCTGCTTCTTCCAGTGACTGCGGTAAATTTCTGAAAAAGTTTATCGTTAAAATAATATTAAAGACAATCGTTTGGGCACCCCCCCCTACCAAAACTAACGCCCAAACACTATTCATTAGATTATATGATTGTATAGTAAGGTATAATGGTATTAATCCACCATTAAACAACATCGTAAAAATTAATGTCCACATTAATACATTTCTTCCCTTAAAATCTTTGACAGTTTTTGATAATGGATATGCCATTAACGGAACAATAATAAAATTCAACCCTGCACCTAAAACCACCCTTTGAATCGAAATCCAAAATGATTTAAAAAATTGACTATCCTGTAATAGTTGTTTATAGGAGTCGAAATTAAAATCTATTGGCCATAAAGCAACAGCACCCGCTGCTGCTGCAGTTTTGGAACTGAAAGATAAAGATAGTGTATACCAAAGGGGGGGTAGGATACAAGTTATTGCAATTAAGACTAGTATCGTAATTAAAATCACATCTGCCATTTTGGAAGATAACGATTTACTTCTCATCATATGCTTATCCTCCTATTAGAAAATACGATATTTTGTGAATCTATAGGCTAAATAATAAGAAAGACTAATCAATATAAATCCAGCTACTGATTTTAACAATCCAACAGCTGTTGCTAGTTCATATTGAAGATTTAATAAACCGGCACGATATACCCACGTATCGATAATATCCCCCAGTAGAATAAACCAATGGATTATATAAGTTAAAAATCTGATCAAAGCCTGCATTCAGTACATTACCCAGACTCAAAACCGCTAACAAAACTGCTGTTGTTCTAATTCCCGGTAAAGTTACATGCCAAAGCATTCTAAGCCTTGATGCCCCCGTCAATTCCTGCTGCTTCATATAATGCAGGGTTAATACCTGTTAACGCTGCTAAATAAATGATCGTGTTAAATCCAAATTCTTTCCAAATATCACTTCCTACTACTAAAAAAGGAAATAAGTCTGCTCTACCAAAAAATAAAATAGGATCCATTCCGAACATTACAAGTAATTGATTAACAGGTCCTTGGAATCCAAAAATATCCAGTAGTACTCCACCTAATATTACCCATGATAAAAAGTGTGGTAAATAAACAATAGTCTGTATCGACCTTTTTAAGCCCAGGTACCGAACTTCATTAAGCATTAACGCAAAAACTAAAGGTACAAATAAATTCCCAACTATTTTCATTATTGCTATAAAAATAGTATTAAAAAACACACTATAGGTATCATTAAGCGAAAACATATATTCGAATGTTTCAAATCCAACAAATTCTGATCCAAATACTCCTTGACCAGGATTGTAGTTTTGAAATGCGATAATAATCCCGAACATTGGCACTATACTAAACAATGTTAACCAAACGAATCCGGGTATCATCATAAAATAATAATGTTTTGCAAATCCTTTTGCCTTCATGACAATATCTCCTTCTCAGCAAATTGTTGATCATTGTAAGAAAACACCGAGCACCATTAGATAAATACAGCAATGGAAGCTAATCATTTCTATTTCTCCATTTGGTAGAAAAGCGCCGAACCGATTCGACGCTTTCCTTTTCTTTTAATGATCAATCTACAACTTCTGTAACTTCCTCAGTAATCTGATCCCCACCTTGGTTTTTCCAGTCTTCAACAAATTGATCAAAAGTATCAAGTGATTCTGTTCCCATAATTATTTTTAAAAATGTTTCATCTTCTAATTTTTTAAGATTTACCCATCTATCTTCCATTGTTTTCGTTTGTGAATATATTAAGCTATTCACACCTTTAATATCTGTATCAACTAGAGGTGCTGTACCAACTAATGCTGAATAGGCTCTCGTCCATTGTCCTAAGTTTGCATTTGGATCCCAATATTGAATATCAGTATTGTCGTATGGCTCTAGTTTAATTTCATGAATCGTATCAACATCAGATTTTAACAATTTATATGCTGGCATGTCGTAAAAATCTTCTGGTTCTTTTGTTCCAGCAAGCACATCCCGAAGCGCTATAGTTGTTACTTCCATTTCATCTGCTGGTGCATAAACAAGTCGCAATGGATAATAACCTGGACCACCGATACTTGGGTCAAATACAGATTCATTTGCTAATAAATTATTTAACATTTTCATTGGAGCTTCTGGATGTTCATAATCTTTTCTAACCACCACGTATTGGGTTGTAGTTGTACTTAGATGTGGAGTATAGTCGCCATTTTCATCAAGTGGAAGTGCATATGATTGCCAGTTTGCTTCCGGATTTTCCTTAATTGCATCTGTAAGTGGTCCATATGGCATCCAGAACGGTCCAAAGAACATGCCGGTGTTACCACTAATAATTGATTCACCAGAATCCTCTCGCACACCCATCTCTGGATCAATTAATCCCTCGCTGTACATATCTCTCAAAACGGCTAATGCTTCCTTAGTTTCAGGTAAAATGGATCCATAAACCGGCTGGCCATCGTCTCCTTCTAACCAGTAACCTGGATAAGCATGTAATGCAGAGAATATTCCATCAAATCCATAAAGATTATTTGTCGATTCTAAAAAGTTTGCATATAGTTTATTACTGGTATCAGGACCAGCTAAACCTATCGTATCATCCTGTCCATTTCCATCAGGATCCTCTTCTACAAATGCGCGTGCTACTTCTTTAAAGTCCTCAAGAGTCTTAGGTGGTTCGAGACCCAGTTTATCTAGCCAATCCTTTCTAATCCATAAATTATGCACACCGTCTGCACTTGCCTGCGAATTGGGCAAAGCCATAATTTTTCCATCAAATGTGACATTTTCAATTGCAATTCCATCTGTACTGTCGATAATTTCTTTTATGGCTGGTGAGGCGTAATTTTCATAAATATCTGTTAAATCTGCTATTTGATCTGCTTCAACCAATTGTCGTAACTCTACGGGTCCAACAACCATTGCATCTGGTAAGTCGTTACTTGCTATTGCTAAACTTACCTTTTGATCGTAATTGGAAGGAGATGCTGTAAAGGCATGCTCTACTTCAATATTCAAGTTTTCTTTCACATGGCGAGTATATTGATTATCGAGCGGTGTATCTCCATCCTGTAAGCTGGTATCACTCGGATCAACTTCTTGTCCGATCGCAATTTTTATTGTCTCATCATAAGCTCCGAATGGATCTGCAGGTTCTGATGAGGTTTCCTCTCCTGTGTCATTTTCCGTATCTCCTTCTGCGGCCTCTTCTGAAGCTGTGTCATCATTGGAACATGCAACTAACACAAACACCATTAATAATAAAAATAATAACTTCTTAAACATTTTTCTCCCCCCTCTTCCTAATAATATTTTGATTACATTACTATCATAACAGTATTGTAAGCGCGTTCAATTGGTGGTATGTGTTTGAAAAAGGGAGATAAATGTATTTAGAAAATAATGATTTTTTAGTTTTGCTCACTAGTAACACATTTATCATACATACCAAAGTCATTTGACCCCCCCTTTTTTGTTTATCTTTCGATATTCACTTGGCAAAAGTCCAGTCGTTTGACGGAATAATTTACTAAAATATTTGATATCTGTATAACCTACCTTCTCTGCAACTACTCTAACCTTTTCTCTTGTATACAACAAATAATGCTTAGCCATATTCATTCTTGCGATACGGATATATTCGTTGAATGTATGACCAACCATCTCTTTAAAGCATCGGCTAAAATAACTTCTACTCATATTAACCTGATATGCAACATCTTGGGCGGTAAGAGGGGGGGACGCTAAGTTTTTTTTAATTATCGAAATAGCCTGAATAATACATTGGTTTGTCTCCGCAGAATAGGAGGAACTATATACTGTCATATAAATTTTTCTTTTGACTTCTGTTAACCAGCTTTCAACGTCTGACCAATAATTTAAATTATCAGGTACATCGATATTTTCCGGCAAAATATCACCGTACACTTTTTTGCAATCATTAATTGCCCACGTTAAATGGGCCTCCAGTTGCTCCTGTGGCAGCCGTGCTTCTTTCAACGTTCTCATCATTTCGTTAAAATCGTCTTGATTTGCTATCCAATCCAAAGAAGGTAATTTTTCTTTCCAGTTAATACGTTGCTTTAAAAAGTCTGTGGTAGTAGGAAGTTGTTCCAATGTTTTAATCGCAATTTGCATGTCGTGATGTAATTCATAAAATAACAGCTGTTCATAATATTTGTTAATAAGCAGTTTCATTTCACTAAATTCCTTATGATTAGAAGGTTTCACACATAACAATGGCCTGATGGTTTGTTCTGATTCAATCAGAAGTGTTACTAGTTCCTCAACAGAATAATTAGGTGTATTTACTATTATACAAGCATTATGCAATGCAACTATATTTTCGTCTTCCATCAGCTCATTTAACACTAACTTACATGTTGCTACTTTTGGGGGGGAAACAAAGCCAAAACCGAAATCAATCGCATCGATATCCTGAATATTCGGCTGCTGTTGTTTAATATATTCTTTTTCAATTCGTTGCTGAATACGATGTAATATTTGATCCATATTATTCTCATCTAACTCAATTTTCGCAATATAATCAATCGCCCCCCCTAATCTCATGGCCTCTTGTATATATTCAAAGTCGCGGTGAAGTGATAAGACTACAATAAAAATTTTCGGATACCTTTCTTTTACAATTCGTATCAATTCAATTCCTGACATAATTGGCATAGCTAAATCAGTAATGATCAAGTCGACTGGTTGTTCTTCGATAAATTGCAAAGCCTTTTCGCCATTTTTTGCATCACCAACAATTTCCATACCAAATTTATTCCATTCAAATGAGGAGATAAGACTTTTGCGTACTAATTTATCATCCTCTACAATCAATACTCGAGTCATTGTTATTCCCCCCCTTAATAAACGGTATCAATAATCTGACGGTCGTTCCTTTATTGACTTCGCTTTGAATCTCTATTTCAGCAAACTCTCCGTATGTTCTTTCCATTACCCGTTTTACATAATTGAGTCCAATTCCCATCCCATTTTGTGTTTGGTGAAAGGAGTTATGATGAAGAATTTCGTCCATTTTTTCCTGGCTCATTCCTCTCCCATCATCACTAACTTCTATAATTATCATATCTTTTTCTAAATTGACGGTTACCGTAATTTTACCTTCGTCCACCAAGCCATGATATATCGAATTCTCTACAAGGGGCTGTAAAATAAATCTAGGAATAGGAGATTGCAAGACATTTTCAGGGACATTAATAATGGTCTGGTAATCAAAATCATACCGAATTTGTTGAAGGACTAAATATTGTTTCATAGAGTCTAATTCCTCTTCCAAATTTGATAGGATTCCTAGTTTTCCCATATTATAATACAATAGCTTGTTTAAAGATGATAATAACTGTGTTAATTCGTTTCTTTCACCAGACATCGCTAACCATTTGGCTGTGTCTAACGTATTCATTAAAAAATGAGGATTAATTTGATGCTTTAATTTTTCGACTTCCAGATCTGCCCGCTTTCTTTCTTTCTGTTCAATTTCCTTTATTAAACTAACAATTTGTGTTCGCATTTCACGAAACCGGTTTATTAAATCTACAAATTCGGGAATTTTTGTTGTCACAACCTCTGAGTGGAAGTTACTATTTCCCATTAGTTTAATTTCATGGCGGAATTCTTTTAATGGTTTATATAGCGTTTTCCATAATAATAGAGAAACAATTAAACTGATAAAAACAAATAAAATAGCAATATACATCATCAATATGCCCCATTGATTCATTTCTTTATTGTATTGTGATATCGGAATCAAAGCTATAATACTCCATCCTTTTTTTGTCTTCTCTTCAAACCAATAAAAGCCATTGAATTTGCCATATCCTTTTTCATCCCCCATTAAAGGTACTCTTTAACGGCAAATTGTCATTTTCACTATAAATGACTTTGTTAAGATCATCGAGCAGAATATACTCTGCATTATTCATAACGTTATCTACTTCTAACAGATCATTTGTTAAATCAAGATTAGATTCTAAATAGATATAAATATCGTTGGCATAATTGACATCCAGCTTTCTTACAATAGACATCACATATTTGTTTTTATATCGTTCCATACTTATATGAGGTCCATAGGTATTCATATTATATCCCTCAGTTAACACAGGACCATTTTTCAAAGAAAATTCATCTTTCACTCCATGATTATAAAAGAGATATTCCTGTTGACCTTCTAAATATAATAAAGATAAACCAACTCCGGGATTACTGAAAGTGATCACATTTAATTCGTTTTTAATATCTTCATAAACTTTTACTCTATCATATGATTGCGCTGTATGCAGATAATCATTTAATTTAAAGGATATATTGTCTGAAAAAGCAATTTGCTGTGCCACATAATTTAAATCGTCTACTGTATTTTCTAATGACAATCGAATTTGTTGTAAATTACTATTAAAGGTTGTATGCAGTTTATTCGTTAAAATATTGGACATGGAGATATAGGAAATTAATATAGTGAACGACAGAAGCAAAAAGGTACTAAGGGCAAAAACGAATGAAATTCTACTTTTTAAACTTAATTTCTCAAAAAAATGAACAATTAATCGCCAGCGCTTCTTCATTTAATCCCCCCCCTATTATATTTGTAAACGCCCCCCCCATTTTAAACATATTATACCTCGTAGGCACCTATTTAGATTCCAGGGGATCAGCGTGATCTGAAACCACTTTGTAAAGTGGTTTTCTTTACAAAGTTAGTTGAAGAGCATGCCCCCTGGAAAGCGAAATGGGCAAGTCGAAGCGGCTTTTACAACTATCCTGCCTTTCAAAATGACCACTTAAATCCATAGTTATAAATATTCAATTACTACGCATCATCTTCTTATTATGCAGTAAAAAATCTAAAAAACAATTAAAGAAACAATCCTAGTAATCCAGCAAAAATAGCATAGATGATCATTGGTATCAGTGTCATCCGGATAATTAAACCTTCTTTACCTACTAATCCGACCACAGAGGCAGCAGCTACAACATTCACTACACAGATCATATTACCAGCATTTGCCCCCCATTACCTGTAACCCAACTATAGTAGTCGGCTCTAACCCTACTTGGTCCGCTACAGAAAATTGAAACAATGAAAACATCATATTACTGAATGTTGCACTACCAGAAATAAATGAACCTAATGCTCCAATGAATGGTGCCATGATCGGCCAGCTGCTGCCTAATAACTCAGAAGCTTGATAGGCTAATTCAACTGGCATACTTTCAAATCCCGCATCATTTATACCAGAATTGATGAAGATACGTACCATAGGAACAGCCGTAAACAATGTGATTGCCGTTCCAATCAATGTTTTACCTGATGTTGATAAGGCTCTTGTTAACTCTTTCACACTCATTTTATGATAGAAGAATGTAATAATTACTACAATAATAAAGACTGTTCCAGGTAAATACAAGGGTTCAAATACAGCTGAAGTCGAAGTCCCTAAAATATTTTCCCAACCCACTTTTACGCTTGTTAACCATTCTTTAAAAGGTAAAATTTCTAGTCTTGTTAAGATTAGCAGAAGACCTAACAATTGATAAGGAACCCATGCTTTCCATAATGACATTTTCTTTTTAGTTTCTTCTTTTGCAATAGGTAAATTACCTAACCATTCTTTCGGCCACTCTTCACGATCTGCAAATTCCCATGTTTCCTTCGGCATAAGAAACCCTTTTTTCACAGCGAACAGGATGATCACTAAACCAAAGAGGCCACCTATAATTGAAGGAAACTCTGGTCCAATAAAAGTAGCTACGATAAATGCAGGAACAGTAAAGCTTAGCCCTGCGAAAATAGCAAATGGCCACATTTTCAAACCATGTTTCCAAGACTTTTCTTCGCCAAAGAAACGTGTTAAAAGAACTACCATAATAAGTGGCATTAATGTACCTGTAATTAAATCAAATTGCATCACTTGACTGGCTATTACTTTCATATATTCACCAATTGACATTTCATCTAAGAAAACAGCAACCATAGATGCAACTCCGCCGCCTTCCATTAACCCTTGCTCGACTCCTACAATAATTGGAGTACCAACAGCACCGAATGACACCGGGCTACTGTCAGCAATTAACGCTAAGACAACTGCAGCCAGTGGTGGGAATCCGAGAACAACAAGCAATGGCGCGACAATTGCAGCGGGAGTTCCAAATCCGGCAGCACCTTCAATAAAAGCACCAAAAAGCCATGCAATAATAATCACTTGTACACGACGATCAGGTGTAACATCCATGTAAAATTTACGAATGGTATCTATAGCACCACTTTTTTGTAACGTATTGAGAAGAAGAATTGCTCCAAAAACAATATAAAGAATCGAAACGCCAATCAAAATCCCTTCAAAAATAGATGCGCTAATTTGTAAGAAAGGTACTTTCCAATAAAAGAATGCTAAAATAGCAGTAACAGCCAAACTAATTGGCATTCCTTTCATCGCAGGCATTCTCAATAAGACCAGAAATAAGAACACTGCTAAAATTGGGGGGGTTAATGCAACAAATGTCATCATGTTTAATCACTCCATTTATAACTTAATACATGTATTGTAACACAAATTAAACTTAAATGTGAATTATTTCACATAATATACAAAAATATATAATCGATAGTCGTTATATTGTATTTTCTTTTTTAAAAATTTATTTTTCCGACGACAATACAATTAAGACAAAAAGCAAAGAGAAAGCTATATCTTCCCATATCCATAGACCTAATTCGTCAAAATTAGATTCATTTCCCGGGAAATGAATCTTCCTTGTATTATCAGTATAACTAAATATTGCACATTTTAATAAACCATATTTTTCTTAAAATTCTGCTATCTTTTAAAATATCTAATACAAAAAGACGAAGATTATATCCTCGTCTAGTGTACTTTCAAGATAATTTTCCCTATATTTTTGTTAGCCTCCATATGTTGATGGGCCTTCGCAACATCTTCAATCGAAAATACCTGATCGATCACAGGAGTTAACACTTTCTTCTCAAAATAATGAATAGTGTTCTCATAAAAATCTCTAGTTAAATCTGCTTTATATTGATCGCTTCTAGGAGTTAATAAGGTACCAGTTAGCTGGATTCGCTTAGCCATTAATTTCATTAAATTAAATTCCTTCAGCGTACTTCCACCTAGCAGGCCAATTAATATCCAACGCCCATCTACTGCAATACTATGATAATTTTTCTCCCAATAGTTTGCCCCCAACAAAATCTAAAATTAGATCAACACCTGTATTTCTAGTTTCTTTTATTACGGCTTCTTCAAAAGCTTCTGATTTATAATTAATCACAAGATCTGCTCCTAATCTTTTGCAAACTTGTAATTTTTCATGTGAACCTGCTGTAGTAATCACCTTTGCTTGTGACAGAGTTTTAGCCAATTGAATTGCTGCGGTTCCTACTCCACTCCCCCCAGCATGAATAAGAACGGTTTCACCTTTAGATAATCTGCCTATCCAATACAATGTTTGATAGGCCGTTAAAAAAACCTCTGGTATAGCTGCTGCGTCTTCGAAAGTTAGCGATTCAGGTATCAGCATAGCACGATTTGCTGGCATGGCTACCTTATCAGCATAAGCCCCACCATTTACTATCCCCCCCATTACTCTGTCACCTTTAGCAAATCCTTTGCATCCATTAGAATCCGCTACAATTCCGGCAACTTCAACCCCGATAACTGGATTCTTGGCATAGCCCGACTTGCCTTCTCTATTTAAAATATCTGTACGATTAACAGCTGTAGCTTGAACATCTATTAAGATTTCACCTTTTTGCAGTAGTGGTTCATCTAATTCCACAAATGCTAATTCTTCTGGACCTCCAGGTTGTTTCGCAATAACACCACGCATCTATATACCTCCTTCATTTCTTGGTTAAGGTATTCTTTTATACTTTTCGAAAGGATCTTCTCTCAGCATATGTTACACATTTATAACAAACTGGCACCTTTTCGTCGTGATCATTATAATAATAATTTGGATTGACTGGTTTTTTTCCACACATGGCGCATTTTTTAGGTTGAAATAACTTCTTCCATATTCCCATAAACCATTCCTCCTTATCTACATTATAACTGTCACTTAAGTGTGATTCCAACTATTTACTTTTTTATCCACTCGTCGATTGGCATTGGTTTATCAAATAAGTATCCCTGCCCAAGATCACAATCTAATTCTTTTAATGCTTCTAGTTGCCACTCATGTTCAATTCCTTCAGATACTACTCTTAGATCTAAATTTAAACCTATGTCAATCATCGTCTTCACAATCAGTAAACTCTTTTCATTATCAATTTCATCAATAAATGCTTTATCGATTTTTATCGTATCAATAGGTAAATCCCTTAACAAATAGAAAGAAGAATAACCTGTACCAAAATCATCAATTGCTATTTTTACTCCTAGCTCATGTAAACCATGAATGATTTGCATCGAAGTATCAACATTCTGCATCATGCTTTCAGTGATTTCCAATTCTAAACAAGTTGGATCTAATCCTGTTTCTTCAACAATTTCTTTTACGATCGTAACAAATCCTTCTTCCATTTGTTTAGATGATACATTGACAGCTATCAACGAACCTGTCATTCCGTTTTCTTGTAATTGTTTTATTTCTGCACATGCTGTTCTCATTACCCATTCCCCTATGGCATGGATTTGCCCTGTATCTTCTGCAATTGGAATAAACTCTGCTGGAGAAATTAATCCAAGAGTTGGATGTTTCCATCTCAAAAGTGCTTCTAATCCTCTTCTTTTACCAGTGTCTAAGCAATGGATCGGTTGATAAACCAGAAACAGTTGATTTTCTGCTATCGATTTTTCTAAATCAATCTCGAGCTGCATTCTTCTCATTAACATATCATTTAAATTTTCATCAAAAAAATAATAACGATTTTTCCCGAGGACTTTGGCCTGATACATGGCAGCATCCGCATGCTTTAATAGTAAGTCTTCTGTTACCACATTATTAGAATACGAACTAATACCGATGCTCGGAGTGATGGTTATTTCATATTGTTCTAACTGAAAAGGTTGAGTGAAAGCAGACAGAATACTTTCTGCCACATGCCTGCTTTCTAGCTCTGTAGCATCTGATATTAAAATAATAAACTCATCTCCACCGATTCGATAAATCTCATATTTAGGAATCAGTACTTGCTTTAATCTGGCTGCAGCCTCTTTTAATACGAGATCACCTGCATAATGACCAAATGTATCGTTAATATTTTTAAATCGATCTAAATCCATTAGTAAAACTGCCACAGAAAAATTTTCTGCTTCTGCTTTTTTTAATATTTTTTGTGATTCTTTTTTAAAACTTGTACGATTTTTCAATAAAGTAAGCGAATCATGATAGGCTAAATGTTGATACTCACGAACCAGTTTTTTGTTATGATTCAAGATAATAATTTGTCGAACTATAATCATTATAAATACAATACTAATTCCTAAACTTAACGAATTCAATTCCCAATCATAGCTTTCAGTTACAAGAATTAATAGAAGAAGCGCTCCGATATACGGAAAATAAGTTTCTTTTGAAAATAAAGTATTCACACGATTCTTGTCACTTAATTTCTGATCCAAGTTAATAAATTTAGCAGAGCCACCGATTAATAGAAGCGAAAATAACCATAGAGAATCAATGAAAGGAAGAAAGGAATTTAGCTCATTCATTTTCACCACAACATGCATCAGTTGAACAATAATTTGAAGGAAAATCCCACCTAAATAGAAAAGTATTGAATTTTTTTCGCAACTATAGACATTCAAATAATATAAATTTGTTAGCGCGAACATAAGGCATAAATAGACTATTTGATACAAAATAGTGATGATCGTTAGTAAAAGCGAATCATGCGCAAAAAACACAACAGGCTCAAACAGGTAATGAATACTAATAGCGATGGCGATAACCATAAATACATATATGTTAAAAAGATAGGGACCAGTTGATATACTCGTTTCAATTACTTTTATTTTATACACTGTTGCAGCTAAAAACAGAATATATGAAATAAGCCATAATATAAAGCATATAAGTGGATACTCATATCCACCAGTAATCATAATATTTATAATCCAAATACTATTCGAAATCATATATACAGCCATACCTATCCCAATAAAAATCCAAAAGTTCTTCTGCTCGGTTGATGATTGATGATAAGCAGAACGTATCCACGATAAAATAAAAAATACAGCTACTACTGGTCCAGTAATTGGAAGTAATACGCTTAACAGCAGAAAATCCTCTAATAATAATAATAGGATATAATATCCTATTCCAGTAAGTAATAGCTTCACTAAAAATGATGTTAACCTTGGGTGCATCCGTATCCCTACCTTCGTTCTTTGCGTCTAATATAGTTCAAATTAATCAAATAATTGAGTATTAATTGATTATATTTTACTACATTTTAAAGACATTTTGGGGGATTAAAAGAAATAATTTTTATTTTATTATTTTCTTTGTTACTTTACCAATTCATTTTAAGCAATAAAGAAGTACTTTTAAAGGAGGAATTTTTTTGAAAAAGGGAAACAACATGTCAAGTCTTCAAAAAGAAAGTCAATTAGCACAGGCACAACATTCAATCTCACATCTCCAACAGGCTATTCAGCAGGCTCAAAGTCATCATAATGAGGAAATATTAGCACAAATCCAGCATTCTTTAGATCGGACAGAGCGATCTGTACTCCAAGCTGAAACTGTCACTGACAATGAGCAAGCAATTGTTCTCATTCAGCAGGAATGCAGACAACATCTAGCTGTAAGATAATAGATTTTCACGCAATGATTATGTCTAAAATTTGGATGAGATCTTCTCTCAACGGGACTTTAGACGATGATTAAGTTGAAAATCTCGATCAGAGGTGCTTTCACCGGGTTTTTACCAATAATTATATGTGGAATCCTGATGAGAGATGTCTTCATTGGGATATCCCTAATGGTTAAAATTTACTTGATTTATACTCTCCCTCCTCTTATTTCGCATATAGTTTCAGCACACATTACTCTCAATTGAAACATTCGCTGATATGTGTACCTTTTATTAAAAGCGGGAATAATAAAGAAAAATAATAGAAGGAGGAAATTAAAATGCATCATCATCTAAACGGCAAGGTCGCAATTATAACGGGAGGAAGTTCAGGGATAGGGCGTGCCTCTGCTATTGATCTCGCAAAAGAGGGCGTAAAGGTGTGTTTAATCGACATAAAAGAGGATAAAGCAAAAGATGTAAAGGCTGAAATCGAAGCACTAGGCAGTGAAGCAATGATTGTCGATGCTGATCTTTCTGATGCGAACAGAGTCAAAAATGCCATTCAACAGGTAATCGATCAATGGGGGGGCAAGTTAGATATTATTTTTGCCAATGGTGGTATAAATGGCGTTTTGGCACCTATTGAAGATTTAGAACCGGAGGATTGGGACAAAACAATTAATACAAATTTAAAAGGAACTTTTCATACGGTGAAATATGCGATCCCATATATGAAGGAAAGTGGAGGCAGTATCATCATCACGAGTTCTGTTAATGGTAATCGAATCTTTTCCAGCTTTGGGATGTCAGCCTATAGCACCTCAAAAGCAGGTCAAATGGCATTCGGAAAGATGGCTGCATTAGAGCTGGCCCAGTACAAAATCAGAGTCAATATCATATGTCCAGGGGGGCAATTAAAACCAATATAGGCGAAAATACTGAAAAAACACCAGAACTAGACAAAATTAATATTCCAGTTAAATTTCCTGAAGGTGATAAGCCTCTTGATAGCCGTCCTGGAAAACCTGAAGAAATTGCCCAGCTTGTTACTTTCCTTGCTTCCGATTTATCGAGTCATATTACGGGTACAGAGTTGTTCATTGATGGAGCCGAATCTTTGCTGAAATAAAGTGAGACTATGATTTATGGGGGGGTTTTTACCCCCTACTGATCATTAGCTAAACTTATCATGGTGTTAGCGTCTGTTTACCCCCGATTAGCCACTTAGCTTGCTTGTGTTACTTGAAGTGGGTCTTACAGACGTTTAGCACCGTGGTAAATAACAGCAAAGAGACAAAAGTAATTTATCTCTATTCTATTTCCTGATTTACAGGGAAACCATTTTTCACGGTTTGATCATTTTTCATAAAAGGCATAACCAAATCATTTTACCATTTTAATCATGGTTGGTTGGGCAGGTTCTATTTCTATTTTTCACCTTAACGTACTTCACGAACACCAAACTCATCTTCCACCACTAATATTTTATAGCCCAGCAAGGTAAAACCTCCTCATATTTAAGCAATACTTTATAGGTAATAATAAAAAAACCAGTGCACCCCCCCACTTTTTCATGACAGGACACCTACTTTTTTAATCGTATTAGGTATTGTACACCATTCATCTAGTGCAAAGCATTGTTTCTCATCTTTTTTTCATCAAATTGTCAATGTTTAAATAAAGCTTAGTTGCAAATAATATGATATTATATACGAAGATAGATGAATTGGAGGTAGAGAAATGGGTAAACGTATTTTATTATTTTTGTTAACGAACATTCTCGTAATGACAACAATTGTAATCGTATGGACTGTTATTACCAAATACACTGGCATTAATGGTTCGTTCCAAATGAATGGCCAAATAAATTATGGGACATTAATGATTTTCAGTATTGTTGTTGGTTTTACCGGAGCATTTATCTCCCTTGCTATGTCACGATGGATGGCAAAAATGATGATGAAAGTACAAGTAATTGATCCTAATAATCCCGCAAATGCCTATGAACGCGTCGTTTACGAAAAAGTAGAGCGCTTATCACGTGCTGCTGGATTAACACATACACCGCAAGTCGGTATTTATCAATCAGCTGAAATCAATGCCTTTGCAACAGGTCCAACAAAAAAACGCTCTTTAGTAGCAGTGTCAGCTGGTCTATTACAAAATATGGATGATGATGCTGTAGAGGGTATTATTGCTCACGAAGTAGCACACGTAGCAAATGGTGACATGGTAACAATGACACTGTTACAGGGAATTGTTAACACGTTTGTTGTGTTTTTCTCTCGGATCGCAGCGATCATTGTTTCACGCTTTGTTCGTTCTGAAATTCAATGGATTGTTCAATTTGCAGCGATCATTGTTTTCCAAATTTTATTCTCGATTCTCGGCAGTATTGTCGTCAGCGCCTATTCCCGTCACCGTGAATATCACGCGGACAAAGGTGGAGCAGACTTAGCAGGCCGTGACAAAATGGCACATGCTCTACGATCATTAAAAATGCATGTAGACCGGGCAAAAGTTGATGACCGCACCGACGATTCAGCCATTCAGACTATGAAAATAAACGGAAAAAGCAACTTTATAAGCCTATTCTCGACTCACCCACCACTAGACGACCGCATCGCCAGATTAGAACAACGTTAAAA
>NZ_BAVS01000011.1 GCF_000521485.1 Gracilibacillus boraciitolerans JCM 21714
CCCCAAATTTCCACCATGTATTTTAGCAGTTGAAAAGGAGTATTGTTGCTCATATAACTCTTATGTTCAAACAAAAAATAGAGGTAGCCTTTTTCTTCTGAGAACGTGCATTGAAATAATAAATCGGAAAATTTCTCTTGGAGGTCTGAATTGATGAAGCTGTCTTTTAGTGGCTCAATGGAGTTCAAATCGATGAGGTTGACAATCGCTTGCGGAACGTAATGAATAATGAAATCCTGTACCACTTCGACATGGGAAAACGTTTCTTTGAAAAACTTATCATGAGGTTTGGATATTTTAATAGAAAACACCTACTTTCTATTTTTAGGAACAAACGTTCTATTTAAAGATACCATAATTCTTATTGATAGGCAACTACATGTCGGAAAATAAATAGAAATAGATTTTTTTGAGGATTCAAGGATAGTTTATTGTTATTATAAAAATGGTTAACACGATTGGTGATGCGCTTCGGGGGGAAATGTGGTGCTGTTCACTGGAAAAGTAGTGCGCTTCACGGGAAATGTGCTGCTGTTCACTGGATAAGTTGCTCGCTTCACTGGAAATATCACTTTATCCAGTGAAGAAGAGGTTTTTTTCCGTGAAGAAGGGGACATTTCCCGTCAACAGAACAACATTTCCAGTGAAGCAGTCACTGATACTACTGATTCCGAAAATATCCCCCCCTAATTTAAAAAGAACAATGTACATAAAAGAATTACAATTGGATATCTCGTATCTTTGTGTAATAAGAATAGAATATGTAACGAATTGATGGTACTCTATAAATCATAGGTGCTGTCTTTTTTATAATGTTTAGAGGAGGTATACGAATGATCAATAATGATATATTAATTAGATTAAGATATGCGCTAGATATTAAGGACAAATATATGTTAAAGATTTTTGAGCTTGGTGGAATAAATTTAACGATAGAAGAGGTACAAAGCATACTCACGAAACCGAAAAGCATCTCTTATGATGATGAGTTAGATGAAACGGAAGACGATGGGGGGGAAGTACATATAAATAACCGAGAGATAGAACATTTCTTAAACGGATTAATTATTTACAAAAGAGGAAAACAGGAACAAAAGCCAGGACAACCTGAAAGACCACCGCTGACCTATGATCCAGTTAATAATAGCTTGCTCAAAAAAATAAAAATAGCATTACAATTGACTAGTGAGGATGTCATTGACATATTTGAAAATGCGGGAATAACAGTTACTAAAGGTGAACTAAGCGCTCTACTAAGAAAAAAAGATCATAAAAACTTTAAAGAGTGTGGAGATAAATATGCCAGGAACTTTCTGAAAGGCTTGACTGTTAGATACAGAGGATAAATTAGCATCTTTTTAACAAAAATAATATCTTAACAGCAGCTTATACGCATATAGGCTGCTGTTTTGAATGATTAAAAGAAAGCGAAGACGATTTCAATAGTAATTATTTGATTTTGCAAATATATGAAACTAAAATAAACTTTTAAAATGTGTTTGATAAAAACTACAGAAGCATGGTATAAATGTAGAAGTGAAAATAAGTATGACATGGTTACTTTTTAATTTTGGGATAAGGATTTGACTTGATATCCCATAGTGAGAGGATTTGGATTTAAATGAAAGATAATTTTTGGCGTGATTTACCACGACCGTTTTTTATATTAGCACCAATGGAAGATGTGACAGATGTTGTTTTTCGCCATGTAGTGAGCGAAGCAGGCAGACCTGATGTGTTTTTTACTGAGTTTACCAACACGGAAAGCTATTGTCACCCACAAGGGCAGCAAAGTGTGCGTGGACGCTTGACATATACAGAGGATGAACAACCGATCGTTGCTCATATCTGGGGAGATAAACCCGAATTATTCCGGCAGATGAGTATTGGCATGGCGGAAGAAGGTTTTCGCGGTGTGGATATCAATATGGGCTGTCCTGTCCACAATGTGGCAGCAAATGGCAAGGGATGCGGACTTATTCGTCGCCCAGAAGTGGCTGCAGAGCTCATTCAAGCAGCAAAAGCAGGGGGATTACCTGTTAGTGTGAAGACAAGACTTGGTTACACAGATGTAGACGAATGGCGTGACTGGCTTACACACTTATTGCAACAAGACATTGTTAACCTTTCTATTCATTTGCGTACGAAAAAGGAAATGAGTAAGGTGGACGCACATTGGGAACTGATTCCAGAAATTAAGAAGCTTCGTGATGAAGTTGCATCAGATACGCTTTTGACGATCAATGGGGATATTCCGGATCGTCAGACTGGTATGGAACTTGTTCAAAAGTACGGTGTGGATGGGGGGGTTATGATTGGTCGTGGAATCTTTACTAATCCATTTGCTTTTGAAAAAGAGCATAAAGAACCCAACAGTAAGGAAATGCTCGATCTTTTAAGACTGCATCTTGATCTTTTTGACCAATACTCAACAGAAGATGAACGACGTCCATTCAAGCCGCTTCGCCGTTTTTTAAGATCTATATCCGGGGGTTTCGAGGGGCAAGTGAATTGAGAAACCAATTGATGGAGACAGAGTCAACCGATGACGTTCGAACATTGTTAACTAAGTTTGAAGTGCAGAATGAGACATTAGTATAGTGCAGATAATTAGACATCCAATATTAGTCTGGTACTGACCAAAATATTCCTATGAAAAACAATCTCCACATAAGAGATTGTTTTTGTCATTATATATTCGCTTTATGGAAGATGAACTAAGCGCAAGGGAAGTACCGTAATTTATCACTGGTTATTTGTTATCTTTAAGTTGCAAAAGTTTATGCTTTAAATCATTTTCCATCGTGCTAATTTCCTGTTCTGCTTCCAGGCGTTTTCTTCGCCCGTCGTCCTGTATCTTTAGTACTTCTTCCAATGTTGAAACCAGACTATCTTGAGTCGTTTTTAATGTTTCAATATCGACAATGCCCTGCTCGTTTAGTTTTGCCGTTTCGACGGTATTTGTTTTTAACATTTCCGCATTTTTCAGTAACAGGTCATTCGTTGTTTTTGAAACCTGCTTTTGAGCGTTTACCGCACTTTGTTGCCTGAGCATCGTGAGAGCTATTGCAATCTGATTTTTCCATAATGGAATGGCTGTGAGAATAGAGGACTGAATCTTCTCTACCAGCACCTGATTCGTATTTTGAATTAATCGTATTTGCGGTGCGCTCTGTGTAGTGATTTGGCGACTCAGTTTGAGATCATGAAGCCGTTTTTCCAAACGATCAGCAAATTGAAGCATATCATTCACTTCCTGAAACTTCATTTGATCATCGGTAGCTTCGGCTGCTTTTCTTAGAGCAGGAAGTTCTTTCTCCTGAATCTCTTCAAGCTTGAGTTCACCAGCTGCAATGAAGACATTTAGCCCTTTGAAATATTCCTTATTGTGCTCATAGAGTTTTTCCAGCATGGCGATGTCAGATAACAGACCATCCTTATTACGCTCTAGCTTTACAGTGATCTTGTCAATTTGCGCACCGGTTTTTTGATACTTCGATAATGTCTCCTGTACCGAGCTGGACAGTTTTCCGAATAAGCGTTTTAGACCCTTTTGTTTTTCTGGGTTTAAGTCATCTGGGTTGATATCATTAAATTTCTTCATTAGATCACTGATCACTTGGCCGACTTCACCAACATCTTTATTTTGAACATGTTCAAGCATCGTATGGGAAAAATCCAATAACTTTGTCTGTGCTTGTGTACCATATGAAATGATCGCTTTGTGATTTTTTGGATCAATTTGAGTTGCAAGCGAACGTGCTCTTTCCTGATCTTCTTCCGGAATCACATCGATCAGCTTCTTATCCTTTTCCTCACTTATTTGTATATTATTTGAATTTTTTTGTTCATCAAATGGATTTGCCAGCAAGTCATCGACTAGATTACTATCATTGTTAGGATTCATTTATCTTCCAACCTTCCTTTTGGTTTTGTCTTGTATTTAGCAAAATCTACTTCAAACTGAAGCTCTTCCATATCATCAGAAAGAATATGATACAAGTCTTTTTCAATACTAGTTTTAATATCTTTCATGGTATGACGTGTCTGATGAAGCACTTGTTCCATTTCTTCATTTTTCTTAGGCTGAGTGGAAAGAAGGCGTATTTTTCAGTTAATTCAACCGCAGAATCCAAATGGGAAAAATAGAATCTCTCCCCCCCTTGAAAGAATCGCATTGGCTTCTTCTTTGTCACCCGATGTATCTTCTTAATCACACGTAATAACTCCATGTTCTCTTTTAGAAACAATAGGTGGCGAATGGAAAATAACGCTTTTTGCAAACGTCGAATTTTATGATTCGCTTCCGCTAAATTTTTACGGATATAGCGATAATCCTTCATGCTTAGCTGATGCTTTTTCAGGAAACGGACATAAATAGAAACAGATATCAGCGAGTAGGTTAGCCCGGCTCCTATCAATGATATTAATGATGATAGCAAAAAGGTTAGATCTATCGCGAAGAAACTAACCAGCCATATAGTTGACATCACAGGAATAGTGATGATGATTCCTGTGACTATTGATAGAAACTTATACATCTTAATCGACTCCTAACTTTATACCTATCTTTATTTACGATTTCAAAGGGATGGAAGTTTCAAAATATATGTAGAATCGGCATATTTTTTATTATTGCAAGGGCAAGATTACAAACTATCGATTTGACTATTATATCATTAAAATAATCGCTTCAGGTGGTCCGTTTATTGTTTATAAGAATTGGAGGGCGTATAATAATAGTTAAGAATAAATCTTTGTAAAAGACTAGCCTCTAGAAAAAGGAGTGATAGAATTTGGTTAATTATAAATTAAAGGCTCAATTGCTTGGAGTTGTAGATAACCAATTACGTGATAATGATCCTAAAACTACCAAAAAACCTTACATCGATTAATAGATCTTGGTTATGGAGAGATTGAATCAAAGGAAATGATTGCTGCTGTTTTAGTAGAAGAAATGTATGGTATTATGAAAAATAATGAAGTATTTAATGAAAAACGATACTGCAAAAAATTAGATAAACTTCCAGAGTACTATATAGAGAACTATACTGATTTAGAATCAGATGAGGATAAACAAGGTACGGTGGTAAATGAACAGAAAATCGGTAGAAACGATCCTTGTCCATGTGGTAGCGGAAAGAAATATAAGAAATGTTGCGGTTAAAGCAGCCAACTAATATGTTTTTTTGAGATACTAAATCCCGATAGACAATAAAGTAAGGTAGCGGTCAGCAAACCCACTACCTTATTTCATAATTATTATCTATTGTCGTCTGCATTTTCTTTTTTCTTTTCACCAATATTATCTTGAACTTTGCCTTTTGCTTTATCCAGCTTGCCTTCTGCTTGCATGCTGGAATTGTCTGTTGCATTTCCAACCTGGTCTTTTGTTTCACCCTTAACTTTATTTACCGCACCTTTTACCTTTTCACTCATACCTTTATTGTTACTCATCTGTAAGTCACTCCTTTTTTATACTCTTTGTCTGAAAAAGAATTCCCACCATCTGCTTCACAATCTGATCGATGAGGGTCTTGTGATTAGGGGGGGTGTTTATCTGTTATTAGAATCTCAATATCCCCCTACATTTCTCTTATTCCTTTCCCACACTTCATTAAACCTCTTTTTTTACTTAATTATGAAAAAGAGCGGGATTACATGAAATCAGTCGATATTCAGTTAAAGATTTTATGCTATTCGTTATAATAGGATGAAATCTTATCTGTTTTATTTGGAGATTTCATGCAATAATAACCTATTAGATGAAATCTGTGTTATACAACATGTCGATTTCATCTAATAAATAATTTAATTATACAATTAACACGATCAGGAATACCCCCCCAATAGTATATAGCTTTAAAATAAGATTATTTTTGACTAATTTTCCTCTCTAACATATAATTAATTTTCTGTGTTTAAATTGGTTCATTTCATCTTTCTTATTTTAATATAATCTATTTATGGATAATGGACATGACTAATACATGACATAAAAAAGTTATGTGGTTTACTATAGGAGGAAAATAATGGACGACCGTGCAAAAAAGAAGAAACAGGTGGATTGGGTGACGTTTATTATAAGTGGAGGACTGCTTGTTCTATTCGTCATCGCTTCTGTTTTTAATGAAAAATTAGTTGGAAAATGGATTAGTGAATCCTTTACTTTTACAGCCAAATATTTTGGCGCATTCTGGCAAGTCTTACTACTCGTAATGTTTGTCATCGGATTAATTTTAGCTTTTAGCAAGTATGGACAAGTTCGACTTGGCAAAATCGAGCGTCCAGAGAATGGTAATTTTCGATGGATAGCTATGATTTTGTGTACACTTTTAGCAAGTGGGGGGGGAGTTTTTTGGGCAGCTGCTGGACCAATGTATCATTATTTGACCACGCCGCCACTATTTACAGGAATTGAAGAGGGAACAATGGCAGCAGCATTTCCTGCAATGGCACAAAGTTATCTGCATTGGGGGCTTCACGGCGTGGGCTAGTTTGGGTACTTTAACTACAATTGTGTTAATGTATGCCCATTATCACAAGGGCTATCCACTTAAGCAAGAACCTTTTTATATCCGATGTTTGGTAAGAAAATATTTAAAAATAGTTTTATTGGCTCATTAGCTGATATAGTCTCAATCGTAGCAACAGCGGCTGGAACAATCGGACCAATCGGTTTTCTAGGACTTCAAGTTGGTTATGGATTGGAAGCCGTATGGGGGTGTTCCGAATACTTTTCTTACACAATCTTTGATCATTATCTTTTTAGTTGTTATTGCTTCGATTTCGGCGGCAACAGGTATTGAGCACGGGATCCAATGGCTCAGCAGAATAAATGTCAGTTTGGTCATTGTTTTAATGGGTGTAATGTTGATTCTTGGACCTACGTTGTTTATCATTGATTTATTTCTTGGGTCACAGGCTTTTTATCTTCAAAACTTTTTGTCTATGAGTTTATATCGTGTTGATCAGGCTTGGCTAGGGTCATGGACGATTTTTTTCTGGGGTTGGTTTATTGGTTATGGTCCGATGATGGCAATGTTTATCAGCAGAATATCTCGAGGAAGAACAATACGAGAATTGATTATCGCCGTTTCCATTATTGCACCGATTGTCAGTAACTTTTGGTTTACGGTTGTTGGTGGTACAGGAATCTTTTATGAAATGGAAAACCCGGGTGCCGTGTCAACCGCACTGAATGAAAGTGGCATGCCGGCTACTGTGATGGCCATCATGGACCAAATTCCATTGGGTCTGGCACTGGCGATTGGATTCATCATTGTATCTGTCGTATTTGTCGCGACAACAGCCGATTCTATGTCCTACACTGTTGCTGTGACATTAAGTGGTACCGACGAACCTAATCGTTTAAATCGGGTCTTTTGGGCACTGATGTTTGGGGGGGCTGTAGCTGTTTCCTTGTTAGCAATTGGTGAAGAGACAGTTGGTACACTGCAAAACTTTATTGTTGTAACTGCTGCTCCGGTTTCCTTACTCCTCCTTCCATCATTATGGGATGCACCAAGGATTGCGAAGAAAATGGCAAAGGAACAAAACATAATTGGAAAGAAATAATTTAAAGAAAGCTGCCTGTTTGATTTTGGGCAGTTTTTCTTATGAATTAAGATTTCTTCACTGGAATTAACTCTCTCTTGACGGGAAATCCTTTTCGCTTCACGGGAAAAGTTTCTCTGTTGACGGGAAAAGACAGTATTTCCAGTGAAGCCATATACATTTCCCGTGAAGAGCACAGTATTTCCAGTGAAGCCAACAACATTTCCCGTCAAGAGCACAGTATTTCCAGTGAAGCTAAATCCAATGATTCGTCAATTATAGTTTCACCGGTTTATTCAAGAATATTTTCAATCTTTTCTACAATCTGATCAGATAATTCAACGTCAATTGCTTTGACATTGTCTTCGATTTGGCTGGGTCTGCTGGCACCAACTAGTGTGCTGGAAATATTCGGCAGCCTTAAAATCCAGGCAAGCGCCAGACTAGGTAGCTTACATTTAATTCCTTCGCTATACTTCCTAATTGCTCTACTTTATTCAAAGTATCCTCTTGTAAAAATCCTTGAATATATTGATTAATAGAATCATTAGCTGCACGGCTGTCTTCTGGTATTTTGTTTCCTTTATATTTACCAGTCAAAACGCCTTGTGCTAATGGAGAAAATACTACTTGTCCCACCCCATATTTTTCGCTGACTGGTATGACTTCGTTCTCGATATAACGATGGAGCATATTGTATTGCGGTTGATTAACGACGATGCGGTCCAGTAAATATTGATCTGCAACGCGCATTGCTTCTTCGATTTGGGCAGCGCTCCATTCACTGACACCAGCATATAAAATTTTGCCTTGGCGTATTAAATCATCGATCGTTCTTAACGTTTCTTCAACAGGTGTTTCCGGATCGTAGCGATGACAGTAAAAAACATCGACATAATCTAAATTCATTCGTTTTAAGCTTGCTTCCACTTGCTCTGTGACGTGTTTTCTTGATAGTCCGCGATCATTTGGACCATCTCCCATTGGCCAAAATGCTTTGGTCGTGATTACGTAGGACTCACGTGGATATGCTTTTAACGCTTTTCCCATAACGCGTTCTGCTGCACCACGTCCATACATATTAGCAGAATCAAAGAAATTAATTCCTAATTCATAGGCTTTATGAATAATATCTTCTGCTGTTTTATCTTGTACCGACTCTCCATATGTTAACCAGCTGCCTAAGCTAATTTCACTAACCTTTAAACCACTTCTACCTAAATTCCTGTACTTCATACTAAAACCTCTCCTTTAAATGTTTATTAACGCTTAACTTTATCAAACAGAAACAGTTCGCATCATGGGTTTTAAAGCGATTCATTATTAGATCATAATCTGTTCTGTTTTCGCATCTTTTGTTAATGTGAAGTTTACTTTTTTATCATCATATTTTAAATCATAGTCACCGAGAATTCCTTCAAATGAAATAATTCCGTTGGTATCTGTCGTACCTGTTACCATCGTATGCCAGTCTTCTTTAATCAATTTTTTTAATGCCTGATACGAAGGTTTTGGACTATTGTCTTTTCTGATGAATCCGGCAGGAGCTCCAAGCCATGCACCATCATCACTAAAGGACCAGTTGGAAATTGCCTCAACCAGCGGGTGTTCAAATAATATCGTATACATTTCTTCGACTTCGTTTGCCTGTCTTTCTTCGAATTCTGGAGTAGATGGCCAGTCAGAAATCTGATAATCATTGAGATCTTCTATTTCTGGTGGCATAATATGACCCGATGTTAACGTGTTTTCGGTAAAATGAATCGGCAGACCAAACTGTGAGAAGCGCTCTAATACTTCTTCTAACTTCTCACGCCCCCCCAATAGCCCTGATGCTGATGAGATTGAATTCCGATCGCATCAATTGAGACACCTGCATGCAGACAGCCATCTATTAAAATTTCATAATTAATCGATGTATTAAAATCATTTAATAATAAGGTCGCGTCAGGATGGAATTCACGCGTCTTGGCAAACATTTCTTTGACGATGCCAATACGTCCGAGATCTTTACTGATTCTTGTAATGCCATTGTCGTACTTGTCAAAAATAGGCATGATCACCACTTCATTGATCACATCCCACATATCTATTACACCTTTGAAGTCGGATACTTCACGTTCAATTCTATTAAACTGAGCTTTTAAAATTTCATCATTACTCATCTCCAGCAGCCAGGGAGCGGTGACGGTATGCCAGCAAAGAGGATGCCCTTTCACTGTGACATTTCTATCCTTCAGCCACTTTGCCGCAGCCATTAATTTGTTTGTTTGTGGTTTTCCTTGTTCAGGCTCGAATCTTCCCCCCCAATAGAAGGGTAAGGTTCCAAAGTTAAATATATCCAAGAATCGGTCCAGTTTTTCTTCCAAAAACGCATGTTTATCCGCTGATGAATTTTGGTTGGCTACATCGATAGCGTCAAAAATTCCACTGCCAAATAAAAAGTGATGATTTGTCAGTTCCAGTATTACTTCTTTTCCTGTAACGGGATTTCCTGATGCATCAACAAGTCTGATTGTCTTATTGGCCTTACGGTGTGATATGGCATTTGTTTTCCCCCCCACTAAATTACCTCCATTTTTTAACGTATTTCTATAGAACTAATCGTGAATATCGGAAACACTTCAGGTTGAAAGCAATTAGCGAAGCTAGTAATAAAAAATCAAAAGACTCATCATTACAAGAAATCGCTTTCAATCTGCTCAATAAATCTTATCATAACTTTGTTCATTCGACAAACTAATTAGACTTATTCTATTAAAAAGGGGGGGTAAAGTTAATATCTATAAGTAAATATAAATAGCTCTACGTGCATCCAAAAATGTTATGATAAACATAGAAAAAAAGAATAGGATAGGTGAAACCAAACATGGAAAAAATTATGATTGTAGAAGATGATCGTAAAATCGCAGAATATTTAGGTTCTTTTGTTGAAAAGTATGGATATCGGGCCATCATTGCCGATGATTTTGGAAATATTTTAAAAACCTTCCGTGAGGCACAACCTAAACTACTTTTACTGGATATTAATCTCCCTAGTTTTGACGGATATTATTGGTGCAGACAGATTAGAAAAGAGTCGATTTGCCCAGTTATTTTCATTTCAGCACATACAGGTGAAATGGATCAGGTGATGGCATTGGAAAATGGTGGAGATGATTTCATTACCAAACCGTTTCATCCTGATATTGTTATGGCGAAAATAAGAAGTCAGTTGCGACGAGCATACGGAGAATATGCAGCAAAAGTTGAGGAACGAGTGCTTATTCAGGAAGGATTAAGCTTATACCCTGAACGATTAGAGCTACGGTTTAAAGACAGGACAACTGCATTAACTAAAAATGAAACGGATATTATGGAAAGTTTGTTGGAGCGTTATCCACGTGTTGCTGGCCGTCAGGATTTATTGGAGAAAATCTGGGATGATCAGGCATACGTTGATGAAAATACCTTGAATGTCAATATGGCCCGTGTGCGAAAAAGGTTCCAGGAATTAGGGTTAAAGGATGCGGTTGAAACAGTTAGAGGAGCAGGATATCGTCTACATATTACTTGGAAAGGGGGGGAAGAGATATGAAGTTATTTCTTCGAGAAAACGTATTGTATATTTTTACGTATCTCTTCTCTTGTATAGGCATTCCTGCACTGTTTTTCTTGGATGGCTATCGAAATCTGCATGTAATTACATATGCTATATTTTTATCGATCATAGTTCTTATTGTATTTCTCCTTTATCGTTACCTTAGCAGAAGAAAATTTTATCAAAAATTGCAGGATCCAATGGCAGCTCTTGATCAATCTCTTGAGACGACGGAGCAGGCACCAATATCTGAAGCACTGGACCAGTTACTTAGCAGTCAGTATCGACTGTACCACGAAGAGTTGCAAACAGCGGAAGACAGACAAGAGGAGCACTTGTTATTTATGGACAGGTGGGTACATCAAATGAAAACGCCACTTTCGGTGATCGAACTAACGGCACAATCACTCGATGAGCCTGAATCAACCAGTCTTAGAGAAGAAACCGAGCGAATGCGAAATGGGTTGAATACCGTTCTCTACATGGCAAGGCTCCGTGCAATTGTTGAAGATTTTCAGATTAAGCCTGTTATCCTTTCCAAGCTTTTTCATGAAGTAAATCGGGAAAATAAGCGCTTTTACATTCGTCATGATGTCTATCCACAATTACAGGAATCAAAACCTGAGATAACTGTGGAGACCGATGAGAAGTGGCTGTTCTTCTTAGTCACACAACTCGTACATAATGCTGTTAAATACTCTGCTGGACATGCAAAACAATTGGTGGTTTCGATATATCAAAAAGCTGGGGCAGCAGTAGTAGAAGTCAAAGACTTTGGAATTGGTATTCCCTTAGCAGACCAAAGACGCGTTTTTACTAAATTTTATACTGGAGAAAATGGACGTAAATTTCGTGAATCTACAGGTATGGGATTATATTTGGTGAATGAAGTCGCTGAAAGATTGGAGCATCGCATCGAACTCGAATCACAAGTTGGTGAAGGTACAACAGTCCGTATTATTTTCTCTAAAACACAAAACCTTACATCAATGTAAGATTCGTGAAAGCATAATCGATAGTTACGAGCTATAGTTGTTGGCTATACTTTTACTATAAGATATGAAAAGGAGAATGATGATGCTACCTCTGACTTTAGATGGTACCAGTGTGAAAGAAATGAAAGATAAGGCATATAAAATTGCGGTTAAACTGGGAATTACTGAGATCATGAGTAAACGGACATCTGAAATTTCTGGAGGCCAGACACAACGGGCAGCCATAGCTAGGGCGATGATTCATAACCCTAAGTTAATTCTGGCAGATGAACCAACAGGAAATCTCGATTCGAAGTCGGCAAAAGATGTCATGAATATGCTGGTAGAGATCAATCAGCAGGAGAAAGCGAGCTTGTTGATGGTAACTCATGACCCTCAGGCGGCAAGCTATTCAGATCGGGTAATCTTTATTCGCGATGGAAAGCTCCATTCCGAAATACACCGAGGGGGGGATAGTAAACAAGCCTTTTTCCAACAAATTATTGATATGCTTTCATTGATGGGAGGCAATGGTAATGACCTTTCGTCAGTTCGCGTTTAATAATGATCTTCGTAACAAACGAATGTATATTGCATATTTCCTAAGCAGTATGTTTTCGGTGATGGTATTCTTCACCTTTGCCATCTTTGCTTTTCATCCAACGTTTTCAAGTGGAACGATCAATCAGAATGCATTACATGGCATGGGTGTTTCTGGTGGAATCATTTATGTGTTTTCTTTCTTTTTTGTACTCTATTCCATGAGTTCTTTCTTACAATCAAGAAAGAAAGAGTTTGGTTTATTGATGATGATGGGTGCCTCCGATAAGCAAATTCGTCTGATGGTTTTTCTGGAAAATATCCTAATAGGATTTTTTGCAACGTTGGGGGGTATTTTATCTGGCCTATTGTTCACTAAAGTGATCCTTTTAATTGCAGAGAATGTTTTAATTATCAATGAATCTCTCAATTTCTACTTTCCTATACTAGCAATTATGGTCACATTCCTAAGCTTTATTTTTCTGTTTTTCTGTATATCAATTTTTGTTTCGTTTATATTGCGTACCAATAAACTAATTGATTTGATAAAAGGCGATAAACAATCTAAAGGAGAACCGAAAGCGTCTGTTTTCCTATCGATCTTTGCAGCGCTTTTACTTATTGCTGGCTATGGTACCGCACTTTATGTAAAGGGTACTACTGTTGTCTATGCGATGATTCCCGTTATTTTAGTGGTCACCCTTGGCACCTATCTTTTATTTACGCAACTAAGTGTCTTTATCATTCATCTGTTGAAGAAAAATAAATCTGTCTTTTGGCGGGAAACCAATATGCTTCTGTTTTCTGATCTATCCTTTCGAATGAAAGACAATGCAAGAACGTTTTTCCTAGTGGCTATTATCTCAACGGTTGCTTTTAGTGCGATTGGATCGTTATATGGGTTTCAATCCTATCTTACAAAAGCGTTAGAAGATTCCAGTCCATATACCATACATTATACGCCATGGCTTGATGATAGTGAGTCTGTGGTTGAGCAAGACATCAATAAAGTGAACGCTATTCTGAAAGAGGAAAATGTAGAAGCAGAAAGGGCAAAATTTGAATTGACCTATTTTGCTCATTCTGAATGGAAAAATGACGTTCTGATTGTACGGGAATCTGAGTACAACTGGCTTGCGGAAATGATAGGCGAAAAGAAAGTACAACCTGACCAGAAAGAAGCTATCGTTGTAGGCTTCATTCCTGGTGGTCTTGGAGAAAAACCGTCAGAAGATGATGTATTAATGGATTTTCCTCTATCATTAGAGAATGAAGAAGCCGTTCAGCCTGTAAAGGTCATACATAGCCAGGTTTATCCTGTATACCATAGTTTTTATGTTGTCGATGATCAGACGTATGAGAAGCTCGGTACACCGATAAGAACAGAGACGAACGCAGTATGGCAAGCACAAGAGGGACAGACAGACCAGGTACTTGAAGCAGGTAGAAAATTAAGTGAACAATTGGAACATAGAGCCTATGCGATTGATTATAACATGTACGAGATCAATAAAGCTTATGGGCCGATTTTATTCATTGGGTTATTTATTGGGATTGTTTTCTTTGTTTCGGCAGGAAGTTTCCTATACTTCCGTTTGTTTACTGATTTAGATGAAGAGAAGCAGAAATTCCGTTCCATTGCGAAAATCGGTTTGAAAGAATCAGAGTTGAAAAAAGTAGTGAACCGACAAGTTGCATTGCTGTTTTTCTCGCCAATCGTCGTCGCTTTAATACATGGAGCGGTTGCATTGACAGCTCTATCTCATTTTTTTGATTATAATTTAACAATAGAGGCATTGCTTGTTTTAGGAAGTTTTGCTGTGATACAACTCGTTTATTTCACAATTGTTCGCTTCTTCTATGTGAAACAAGTGAAAAGAGCCATATTGTGATTGGAATTTAGATGAACGGTCTCAATGGATTAAAAAGAGTTAGGCGCTAAACATTTAAGAAAAAAGCAGAACTTAAATTGTTCTGCTTTTTAGTATGTAATTAAACCAATTAGTTAATTTCAGTGGTTAGATTTTTAAAAAAAGTGTAACCACTTGGTAGAATCAAACGTATATGTATCACTTCAATAAAAAAATAACGAGATGGAGTGAACAAATAAACATGAAAGAAAACTATCGTGGCAGCTCATTAGAAAAAGAGCTGCCTTTACGTATGATATGCATCCTACATATAAGCTTTCAATAAAGTTTTCCCCTTGTAAGGACAAGATTGGATATGATAAAAAATATGGATTTATTTTTAAAAAATACGCTTAATATCCTTGAACTCCGATGAGAGTCAAACGTAAAAGGAGAAGAGAATGCATGAAAAATCAATCAGTTAAAGCCTTTTTATCACTCATTTTTTCATTAAATATATCGAAATCTGTATTAATTCTAGGTCTGACAGGTAGTATATTAACTACCTTAGTTGGTTTAATCATTCCATTGCTGACAAGGGAATTGGTAGATGGCTTCTCTATTGCCTCTATTAGTTTTGGATTTATAGCCCTTATTGTGGGGATCTTTGTGTTGCATGCATTAATAGATGGTTTTTCTGCCTACGCTCTGTCTTATGTTGGGCAAAAAGTGGTTGCTGGCTTACGAGAAGTTATCTGGTCGAAGCTGATTAGCTTGCCAGTCCGTTATTTTGATCAGCAGCCAAGTGGTGAATCAGTTAGTCGTGTAATTAATGATACCGGTATTGTCAAAAATCTGGTGGCACAGCATTTCCCCCAATTTATATCTGGGCTCATTTCGATTTTCGGTGCTGTCATTATTTTATTGATTATGGATTGGCGTATGACGCTGATGATGTTAATTGCAGTACCATTAACGGTGCTAGTGATGATTCCACTAGGTTCGCGCATGTCCAAGGTGTCCAGGAATTTGCAGGATCAGACTGCTACATTCCAAGGGGGGGAGATCCAGCAAACTGTCAGTGAAATTAAATTAATGAAATCTTCAACAGCTGAGAAGGTAGAGTTGAATAAAGGGAAGAAAGGCATCCATGCGTTATTGAACACAGGACTAAAGGAAGCCCGAATATTCTCCGTAGTTGGCCCTTTTATGTATATGATCGTAATGTTAGTTATTGTGGTTATCATTGCTTATGGAGGGATTCGAGTCGAGGAAGGAACGATGACAACAGGATCATTAGTAGCCTTTCTGCTTTATTTGTTTCAAATAGTCTTTCCGATTACAAGCTTTGCGATGTTCTTCACGGAGCTTCAAAAAGCAAAAGGTGCTACAGGCCGCATTATCGAAATTCTTGATGAAGAGGTAGAAGAGGAGCAGCAAGGTTTTGAACGGTCGATTGAAGACTTGCCAATTACCTTTGATCACGTAGATTTCTCATATGAGGAAGGTGATCCTATCATCAAAAACATGTCTTTTTCCGTGGCTTCAGGCGAAATGATTGCTTTTGCTGGACCGAGTGGTGGAGGAAAAACCACAGTGTTTGGTCTATTGGAGCGCTATTACAATCCGACAAATGGGCAAGTATTGATTGGCGAAGAGCCGATTAGTGATTTATCATTACGATCCTGGCGTTCACAGCTCGGTTATGTCTCACAGGAAAGTTCAATGATGTCTGGGACGATTCGTGAGAATTTAACCTATGGCCTGGTGAATGCTAATCAGGTATCAAATGAGCAGCTTTGGACTGTTGCCAAAATGGCATATGCTGAGCAGTTTATTCGGGAACTTCCCAAAGGATTAGATACAGAGGTTGGGGGGAAAGGGGGGGTACAAAGCTGTCAGGTGGACAACGTCAGCGCATCAATATTGCACGCGCCTTTCTGCGTAATCCCAAACTGTTATTATTGGACGAGGCAACGGCCAGTTTGGACAGTCAATCCGAGCAGGTCGTACAAAAAGCACTGCATCGATTAATGGAAGGAAGAACTACCTTCGTCATTGCCCATCGTCTGGCAACGATTGTCCATGCAGACCAAATAATTTTTATCGAGAATGGTGAAATTACGGGACAAGGAACACATCAAGAGCTCATTAAGAATCATGCATTGTACCGATCCTTTGCAGAACAGCAACTCACTTAAATGTGTTACTGTGAAATCACTTGTAGCATGTCAACGAAGAGAAAATACCAGAAAAACATATGATTAAATTATAGCCACCAATTAGGTTCTCAGAAGAAAACTATTTGGTGGTTTTTAACGTGAAAGCAGATAGCTTGCTCGAGTTATATAAATGAAATAGGATATGTGTGAAAGGAAATAAAAGACCATTTTAGGTTAATCATAAAAAAAATAATCGATCCAAAAGAGAAAGGATGATTCAAGATGGCAGATACATTTAAAGCATTAGTAGTCAATAAACAAAATGACGAGTTTTCTGTGAAAGTAAATGAACTAAACTTTGGAGATTTACAAGAGGGAGAAGTATTAATCCAAGTTCATTACTCAGGAGTAAACTATAAAGATAGTCTTGCTGCACATCCAGACGGCAAAATAATAAAAGAGTATCCAGCCGTTCCTGGCATTGATTTGGCAGGTGTTGTTGTTTCATCTGATGATTCACAGTTTAAGGAAGGCGACGAGGTGATTGCAACTAGCTATGATATTGGTGTGTCGCATTTTGGTGGATATAGTGAGTACGCACGTATACCTAGTAAGTGGATTGTTCGGCTCCCAGAAGGTTTATCGCTAAAAGAGGCGATGATCATTGGAACAGCTGGCTTTACGGCAGCTTTATCTGTTCAACGTCTGGAAGAAAACAATTTGACTCCTGAAAAAGGTAAGGTACTTGTGACAGGAGCAACGGGTGGTGTTGGCAGCTTTGCTGTATCCATACTTGCAAAACTAGGTTATCAGGTGGAAGCAAGTACGGGTAAAGAATCGGAACATGATTATTTAAGAAGGTTAGGAGCAGATACCATTATTTCTCGTGAAGAGGTATTTGACGGAGAAATAAAACCGATAAGACAACCAAAATGGGCTGCAGCTGTAGACCCTGTAGGTGGTGAACCACTGGCATCTCTATTAACACAAATTCAATATGGTGGCTCTGCTGCAATTAGTGGTTTAACTGCCGGAACAGACCTTCCAACAAGTGTCATTCCATTTATTTTAAGAAGTGTTAACCTGTTAGGAATTGATTCTGTCAATTGTCCGATGGAAACAAGGGTAAAAACATGGCACCGTCTAGCGACTGATATTAAACCAGCTAATATGGAAGAGTTTATAGCAGAAGAAGTTAGCTTGGAACAGCTTCCTGATGTGCTTCCAAAGTTATTAAAAGGGGGGGAAGTAAGAGGGAGAATGATCGTGAAATTAATATAAGGCATATCTGATTTTATAAAAACTTGTTATCTAAATATCACATAGATTGTTTAACTTCAATAAGCATTAATATGTTTAGGATTTGCAAGCAAATAAAAGCCGGTTTTCATTTATTTGAAAATCGGCTTTATTTTAATTTGTGGAAATATTTACATACTAAGTAGTGGAATTTGTTATATAATATACTTATGAAGTTTTCGGTTTCAGTTAATGAAGATGGAGGTTTTAAGCTGCTAATTCAAGGTAGTTTGTTTTAAAATTAGATTAGGTTGTCTAATTTATGAGAAGCCCGGAAAAATGGTTGTTTACAAAAAGTTATTTTAAAGCCTACAGCAAATAATAATAATAGGGTGTGTATGCATGAGATATATCATTGCTTTTTTGATCAGTTTAGTAGCATTTTTTGTGTTGGATTATTTTGATATAAACAATATTTTAATGATAGGTTTAATGTTTATTATTATATTAATAATTATCTTAGCCCCCCCAATACTCTATACGACTCTCCTGCAAACGGATGAGGATAAGCTGGAGCGTTTTCTGTTAAAAAATAAGAAAAATCCTCACTTTTACATCATATATGCCTTGGCAAATGAGTTGGATGAAGAAGTAAATGATATAACTGAAGCACTCTTACATAAGTATAAGCAAGCATCACGTCAGGCGACATATAGTGTAGTACGAGCTTTATATTTTAAAAATTTACAAGAAGCTAAAGTACATGTTAATCAAATTAAACCTTTGAAATATAAATTATATTATCAATCTATAATCTTAATTGAAGAAGATGATCTGGATGGTGCAGAAATTTTAATCGAGCAAATGAAGACAAATTGGATGAGATATGCCTTATTAGCTGAGATTGAACAAAAACGTAACCATTTATCGAACGCGAGAAACTATGCACATCAAGCAAGATCTAAATCACGAGGACTGCAAAGATATATACTACATAAAACATATGAGCGGGAATTTGGTTTCTAAACATTTTAATTTGTAAAATAAAAATATACGTTCATAGTACTGTTTGGATTTGGTACCTTCTTGATTGCATTACTCGCATTGATCATATCACTGATTAATAAAAAATAGACCTCCCTATTTGCCCAACAAGTAAACTAGGAGAGGTCTATCAACAACTTGATAGCCGAATACATTGAAGTATTTTTTTTAGTGATTTTGACAAACATTTTTAAATATTATTAATTGATGTTCTAACCGAATCCATAATTTTTAAAAAAGCTTCAGAGGCTTTAGCAGGATTTTTATCTTTGATTGCTTCTAACATATCTTCATGATATGGATAGCTCTGATCAAAGATATCCTCTATACCAAATGGCTCATTCCAAAATTGATGAAAGGTATCCCAAACGGAATCGATAATACTTTTTAGCATTTCATTATTGGCTGCTTCGTAAATAGTCTGATGGAATAAGGAGTCAGAAAGATTTGCTTTATCTCTTTCATTGTTTTTAATACATCTAGTATATTCTTTTAAGTGGTATTCCAATCTCTCAATATCAGATTTTGTAGCTTTTTTTGCAGCTAAATCTACCGCTTTTCCTTCTAAAGCAATTCTCACTTCTAAAGCCTCTAATAAGAAATTACGTTCATTTTCAATATCGAATGATGTCTGTATATGAAAAGGTTTAGCATCTTTTACGTAGGTGCCTTTTCCATTTAAAATTTCCAGATATCCCTGCGTCTCTAAGAGTTGCAACGCCTCTCTCAATGATGATCTTCCAATGCCTAACGTTTCAATCAGTGAGGAAATGGGAGGGAGCTTGTCGCCTTCTTTAAGATCTTGTTTCTTAATATAATTCTTTATTTCATCCGCAACTAATTCTGAAAGTCGTTTCTTTTTTAATATTTTCATACTATTCACCTCTAATAAATCCTATTTTAAGTGTATACTATCAACACTTATTTATCCAATAATTAAAATATCAGATAATTCTAACCTTTCATACAGGTTGAAAGTATGGTAGACTATAAAAAATTAAATAAATGTATAGCACAACAATGGAAAGAAGGCTGACAAACTTATGACATACACAGATGAAGAGATTTGTACACACTTTGGGGAAGATCCACAGATTTATAATGGGGCAATTTCTCCACCAATATATCAAACCAGTCTTTTTGCCTTTAGAAATTTTAAGGAATTTATAGATGCACAAAAACTGGAAAGAGAAAACTATGTTTATTCTAGAGGAGTTAATCCAACTGTAAACATTTTAGAAAAGAAATTAGCAGCTCTTGAAAAAGGGGAGAAGTGCAAATGCTTTAGCTCGGGGGGGATGGGAGCGATTAGTGCCGTATTTTTCACGCTTCTAAATAGCGGAGATCATGTTGTATTAATTAATAATATTTATGGGCCTACTACACAGTTAATAAATTATCTATCAAAGTTCAACATAACGTATAGTTTTGTAGATCATCATCTAACTGATATCCACGAGGTGATTAAAGACAATACCAAACTGATATATGTAGAAAGTCCGGGAACCATGTTAATGAAAGTGGTTGATCTTCAAGCAATTACGCAATTAGCCAAAACGAAAGGCATTATTACTGCAATTGATAATACGTGGTCCACTCCAATTTTTCAAAAACCGCTAACGTTAGGATTCGATTTGTCCATCCACTCGTTAACGAAGTATATAGGAGGTCATAGTGATGTAATAGGTGGTGCAGTTGTAGGAAATCATGCTTTAGTTGACGAAATTTTTGAATATGGATATCAACTTAATGGAGCTGTACTGGGAGCTCATGATGCATTTTTAATTAATCGAGGTTTACGTACTTTACCATTACGCCTTAAACAACATCAAAAGAATGCACTGAAAGTTATTGATTATTTAAGCTCTAAACAGGAAATTGCTAATATTTATCATCCTAGCTTAGTAAAAGAAGATTATCCATTTTTAGAGAAACAGATGAAAGGGTATTCAGGATTACTTAGTTTTGAATTAAGAAATGCTCATTTTGAAAGTGTGTCTCGATTTATCGATGCATTGTCTCTTTTTGAAATCGGTGTTAGCTGGGGGGGAGGATATGAAAGTTTAGTAACAGCCCCTGTGAAGGATGATAACGAAGAGCAACTCATAGAAAATGGAATATCTCCAGGACTGATTCGGCTGTCAATTGGACTAGAAGGAGCAGAATTACAGATAAATGATTTAGAACAAGCATTTCATCAAATAAAATAAAAAATATAAGGGAGAGTTGTTTTATGAAAAATGATACTACAAATAGACCTTCTGTTGGGAGTGCATTAGTACCGATAGCTATGGCATTAGCAATTTTAATAATAGGCATTGGTATATTAAAGTATCCAGCCGAATTGATGTTGTTATTTGCTGGGATTGTATTTGCGATTTTTTCAGTATTATATGGTCATAAATGGGAAAGTATTATTGAGACAATGGGATCTAAAATCAAAAAAGCATTACCAGCAATTTTAATATTATTTTGTATTGGTTTATTAATTGGAACTTGGATGATTTCAGGGACCATTCCTCTCTTTGTTTATTATGGTCTTGAGATCATTAATCCGAATTATCTATATCTAATTGCTTTTCTAGTAACTGCAATTGTATCCACTTGTGTGGGAACCTCGTGGGGATCAGCCGGAACCATAGGTGTAGCTATTATGAGTATTGCTCAAACAATGGATTTATCGTTAGCCATCACAGCTGGTGCAGTAGTATCTGGTGCGTATTTTGGTGATAAATTATCACCTTTATCAGATACGACTAATATGAGTTCAATAGCTGCAGGATCGAATTTGTATGAACACATAAAACATATGCTCTATACAGCGGTTCCATCTTCTATACTCGCAATCATTGTTTTTACGGTTGTAGGCTTTGGAATGGAGACTGATTCATCACAATTATCGAATATTCAGGAAATGAGTGCAGGACTTGATCAATTATTTAATTTGAACCTGTTACTTTTATTACCAGCAGTGGTGGTTATAGTTGGTTCATTAATGAAAAAGCCTCCATTAATCGTGTTATTTAGTTCTTCTGTTATTGCTATGATTCTTGGGTTAGTAACACAAGGTGCATCTTTTGCGAATATATTTGCGTCAGCTGTTTCTGGGTTTAACGTTGATATGTTAGGAGCGGGAGCAAATGTTATTAGTGAAGATTTGCAATCACTGTTAAATCGTGGTGGCCTCTATTCTATGTATAATGCAACGTTTTTTGTTTTTGTGGCCTTTTTCTTTGCATCAGCTTTAGAAATATCTCAAGCATTAAATATCATATTGGAAAGTATTTTAGCACATTTAAAAACAATTGGAAGTATTACACTTTCATCACTTATTACAGGATTTGCTGTAATCAATTGTACATCAAATGCTCTTGTATCATATTTTCTTGTTCAAGATATATATGGAAAGGTATACAAAAAGAAGAATTTACACCCTGTAAATCTATCACGAAACATGGAGGATTCTATCACAATTACTGAAGTATTAATGCCTTGGCAGTCTCAGGGGTTTTCATGGCAACTACACTGGGTGTTGGCAACTTCGAATTTTTACCATGGGCAATTTTTAACCTTGGCGGATTTCTATTTTCAGCTTTATATGGGTTTCTTGCTCCGCTTACTGGGGGGGGATTTGGAATTCGCAAATTGGAATCTGACCAGGTAGAAGATTCTAGAACAAAGAAAATAATATAGATGTAAATTGATTAAGGATAAAAATGATGGTTGAAAAGATTTCAATAATAAAGAAGAACCATTCTGATGTCACGAAAAATCACAGTGGCATTACTGTAAATAGCACGCTATTAATGAACTGGAATATAATTTCGTTTTAGCAGTTACAGTTCTATAAAACTTTTGAAATTTCATGAAGATTATCATGGAAAGGCAGATCGTGTGCGTTTGGATATTACTCCTGTTATTTTTAGGAAGAAGATACTTTTTTAAATAATAGGAGTGATAGGAATGACTATAAACAAGTAAATTCTCTTAGCAAAACGACCAGAAGGTACACCAGATAAAGATTGGACCACGTATTCAATCCACACTCATTAAGAAGAGTGCATTAATGCAAGGTTTTACAGTCGGAGATTTTGCCGATCGATTTGTGAAAGGATCAGAGGCACTTGCTAAATGGCTTCAAGAGGGCAAACTTAAATATGATGAAACAATAAAAGAAGGCTTTGATAATATACCTAATGCCTTTCTCAATCTATTTGAAGGCAATAACATTGGGAAGCTTTTAGTGAAAGTGAATGATTAACCTTAAAATATGGGGACAGAAGGTTCAATTGCTTCATTAATGCTGTACTGAATTCGTTATTTCTATTTCGTTAGTAAGTTTTAAATTATGTAAATTTATTAGGCATGAAGAAGATCTCCATCATATAAACAGATGGAGATCTTCTAATTTCTCTTTATTTTGTGAAATCTACTGCCACTGGAGTATCTATATTATTATCATTTAATACTTTGATTTCAGTTGGACGAATTTTCAGCACCGTTAAGTTCGGATCTTCTTTTGATTCAAAAAAGCTTTTGTCCTGCTTATTCCATAACCAGTCTATTGTTTCCGGGTCTTCTACGATTTCTGCCTTTCCTGCAAATTCAACATAACTTCGATTCTTTGTTTCTTCATATCCTAATAAAATATACACATGCGGATTTCTTTCAATTTCCTCAACTTTAAATGAATCCTTATTTGTCTTCGTGTATAAGATTTCTTCGTCATGGTAAAAGGTCATATAGCGACTTTTTGGAAGATTATTATGAGCAGTCGATAGCACTCCCACCATAGAAACATCTAAAATATTTTTAATCTCATCTATAACTTGTTCCTTATTCATCCAATCACCTCTCTACAGCATTTTCCCTTTAAAATCAAACTGAAACATGGGGGGGACGGAGCTAATGTTTCGTTTAATCAATGTATAGTACCAGTATTCCCATCATAACTATAACTATTTTCTTTTTTTTAAAATTAAGCACGTAAATCTTGCTCTCGAAAATAGGATGAGTTTTTAAATCATAAAATATTCGTATAACCTATATAAAAAGTATAATCTCACAAAAACTAGCTAAAATATAAAGAAATTTCATCAGTCATACACCAAATATAGAAATATCTATTCTATCTGAACCAATTATCAATTGTTTGGGATATGTTTAAAACTAGAAAAATAGGAAATATTACAATTCGCGTACCCTATAATGTTATAATGAACATGAACGTTCATGGTAGTCCAATGAGTTCTAAATTAATTGAAGGAGTGACAAGTAATGAATCAAATAGATGTTGAAAAAATGAGAAACGGTAAAGGTTTTATCGCAGCACTAGATCAAAGTGGTGGAAGTACTCCAAAAGCTCTTGCAGCATACGGTGTAACTGAAAGTGAATTTTCTAATGAAGCAGAAATGTATGATCTTGTCCATGAAATGAGAACACGGATTATTACTGCTCCAGCATTTAATTCGGAGCATATTCTTGGATCTATTTTATTTGAACAAACAATGGATCGTGAAATTGAAGGCAAGTATACCGGAGATTATTTAAGAGAAGTAAAAGGAGTTTTACCATTTCTTAAAATAGACAAAGGACTTGCAGATCTTTCTAATGGTGTTCAAAAGATGAAACCTAATGATGATCTTGATGAAACATTAAAAAGAGCTAACGAACGTAATATGTTTGGTACAAAAATGCGTTCTGTGATTCAAGAAGCAAATAAAGATGGTATTAAAGAAGTGGTTGATCAACAATTCGAAATCGGCAAAAAGATTATTGCAGCTGGACTAGTTCCAATTATTGAGCCAGAAGTAGATATTCATAGTACGGATAAAGAACAATCAGAAGAGATACTAAAACAGGAAATTAAACAGCATCTGGATCAGCTACAATCAAACGAACTTGTGATATTAAAGCTTACCATCCTACGGTTGCCAATCATTATAAAGAGTTTAACGATCATCCTAATGTTGTACGAGTAGTAGCCTTGTCAGGTGGGTACTCTAAAGTTGATGCCAATGCAAAACTTAAAAATAACGAAGGATTAATCGCCAGCTTCTCAAGAGCATTAAGCGAAAATTTAAATGTAAAACAATCTGACCAGGAATTAATGCAGCATTAAAAGAAGCAGTGGAATCCATTTATGATGCATCTGTAAATAAAGCCTGAAACATGGGGACGGAGCAAGTGTTTCAGTAATGATTCTATAGAAATCATTATTTTCGCTACATGCTTTAAAATATTATAATGTACACAAAAAACCTTCATCATATAATAGATGAAGGTTTTTTGTATGGTAAAACAGGAGGGACGGAGCATGCGTTTCATTTTTTTGCCAATTTAATTCTTTCTTAAGGCATGGTGAAGATTTCCATGCTAAACTAGAAGGGAAGTAAAAGTAGTTAAACAGTAAAAAAACAGCTGAAACAAGTTTGAGGAGGAAAATCCCTGTGAATTTCAAAAAAGTCCGGTGGGGGGGTATTATTGGATGTGGTGATGTAACAGAGGTAAAAAGTGGTCCTGCTTTTCAAAAAGTTGAAAATTCAGAACTCGTCGCTGTCATGCGGAGAACAGGGGGGGCATTAGCAAAAGATTATGCAGAAAGACATGCTGTTCCAACATGGTATGACGACGCAGATGCACTGATAAATGATCCAAATGTTGATGCAGTCTATATTGCGACACCACCAGATATGCATAAGGAATATACATTGAAGGTGGCAAAAGCAGGAAAACCTGTATACGTAGAAAAGCCGATGGCACTTAACTGGGCAGAATGTAATGAAATGATTTCTGCTTGTAACCATGCTGGTATTCCATTATATGTCGCCTACTATCGAAGAGCTCAACCTAAATTTGTTAAAATTAAGGAACTATTGGATAATAATGAAATTGGTGATGTTCGGTTTGTATCTACTACACAGTATCAACGACCAGGAAAGGATGTCACAAGTTCAGGTAATCTTCCTTGGCGACTAAATCCAGATATGTCAGGAGGAGGACTGTTTTTTGACCTGGCGAGCCATACTCTCGATATTTTAGACTACTTGTTAGGGCCAATGAAAGAAGTGCAAGGTTTGGCAGCTAATCAAGCAGGTAATTACCAGGCAGAAGATATTGTGACAGGTAATTATCGGTTTGAATCAGGTGTGCATGGGATAGGTAGTTGGTGTTTTTCTGCATATGATGATGTAGATATAAACGAAATTGTCGGAAGTAAAGGAAAAATCACATTCCCCACTTTCGGTAATGGTCTGGTTAGTCTCACGAGGATAAAAAGTAAAGAACAATGGAGCTTTAAGCCGCCAACACATGTACATCAGCCTCTCATTGAGACTATCGTGGCAGAATTAACAGGAAAAAAAGTCATCTGTCCCAGTATAGGGATGACCGGGGGGGCACGAACGAATTGGGTGATGGAAGAGATGACGAGATCATTTAAGTCTTATCTATAAAAAAGAAACAACGAATGCATCAAAAATTTGATGAAATAAAAGTAAAAAACCACAAATTATCAGGTAGAAGAGAGATAGGATATTGACTAAGATAATACTGACGACAGAAAGCGGAGCAGATATATCGAAAGATATTGCAGAGAGATTTTCAATTCAAGTTGTTCCGATGCACATTATTATGGATGGGAAAGATTATTTGGATGGTTCGTTGCCAGTGGAGGACATTTATGACTTTTATGAACGGACCAAAAAAATACCTTCTACAACGGCTACGAATATCCATGAGTATGAACAATTTTTTGCTCAGATTAAAGCAAATAATCCTCAAAGCGTGATTGTGCATATTGGCTATACGTCAAAAGCTTCATCTTCCTTCCAAAATGCTATAGTCGCGACGGAATAGATGGATAATATTTATCTGATTGATGCGTTAAATGTAACCGGGGGATTATTAGCGATAGTTTTGTATGCTGTAGATGTATTAGAAAAAGAACCTGCTATTGACCCGAAAGAACTAGTGGAAAAAATTCAAACTATGGTACCAAAATCGAGATTGGCTTTTGTTCCAGGCAGTTTAGAATTTTTAAAAGCGGGTGGAAGAGTTAGTAATATGGCCTATTTAGGAGGAGCTCTGTTAAAGATAAAGCCTGCATTGAATTAAAAGACGGGAAGCTTATTTCCACTAAAAAATATCGTGGCAAAATGAGAATGGTTACAGAGAAATTGATGCATGACTACTTTGATCAATATAATCTGGATAGAGGTCAACTCTATCTTATTTATTCGATTGGCTTGGATGAGAAAATCAAGGAGATGGCGACAAAGATTGCAAAAGAAAAAGGATTCACAAAAATTAAGTGGATTCAGGCTGGTGCGATGATTTCTACCCACGCTGGACCAGGTGGGTTTGGAGTTGCCGGGTTAGAAAGGGAGTAATGTCTTGTAGTTTTTAACCTTCAGCTTTTATATAATTCCTATCAACTAATAAAGATTACAGCCATTAGTCGATAGGAATTTTTCTCTCTACGAAGCTTTTCTGCTTAGATGTAAAAAGTATCCTATTATTCCCCCCTGCAATAGCTGGAATGATCCATCCCAATCCTACAGTGTATAAAGGAAGGATAGACTCAAACAGATTATCAATGATTTCCACGTTAATTCCTCCTGCGCGTAATCCATCAAATAAAGCTACTATAAAAGTAAATAAAATACTGGCTTGATAAACTTCTTTGCTCCCTCTGAAAAACGAATGTAAAAATGTTAAGATCATCAAGCACATTGCCATTGGATAAAGTATAGATAAGATAGGCACAGAAAATTCAATAATCGTCGCCAGACCAAAGTTTGAAATAACCGCACTAAATAAAGTGAAAATAATCGCCCATACCTTGTAGGATATGGATGGGATAATTTGCTGAAAATAAGCGGAACATGAGGTAACTAATCCGATACTAGTAGTTAAACATGCTGCTACCACAATTATTCCCAAGAAAAGTTTTCCATAGGATCCGAAGTAATAGTCAGAGGAAGCTGCCAGGATTGCTCCACCATTTTCCATATATCCAATGCCTTCTACACTGATGGCACCCAAATAGGCAAGAGAGGAATATACGATTGCTAACAGCCCTGCTGCAATAAGAGCAACTTTCATGGTTGAAATTACCAGCTGTTTTCTTGTGGTAAATCCACTGTCTTTCATCGCATTAATAATGATTATCCCAAAAACAAATGCAGCCAGTACATCCATTGTTAAATACCCTTCTTGAAATCCTTTAAAGAAACTGTTTATCATATAGGTATCAGTTGGCTCCTGGATAGCACCAATAGGACGAAAAATCGCAGCAGCAATTAATATACCAATAGCAATTAAGAGCAATGGTGTTAGTACTTTACCGATAATATCTATTAATTTTTTGCCTGCAAAGAGAAATAGAGAGTTAATCCGAAAAAAAGGACAGTAAAAATCAGTAATGTCCAATTAGATGAGAAGTTCTTAAAAAACGGTGCAATTCCTATTTCGTAAGCAACTGTATTTGTTCTTGGCAGTGCAAATAATGGACCAATTGTTAAATAGAGCACGATTGTAAAGATAAGGCCGTACACGGGGGGGCTAACTTGACTTGCTAATGATTGTAAATTGCTTTTTCCAGAAACGGCTAATGCTAAGACAGCAAGAACGGGCAATCCAACTCCAGTAAAAATAAAACCTAAATTAGCAAAGAGTAAATGATCTCCAGATGCTTGTCCAAGTAATGGTGGAAAAATTAAATTCCCTGCACCGAAAAACAGGGCAAATAACATAAAACCGACTGTTATTGTGCTGATGGATTTCTTAGATGACATAATAAACCTCCGATAATGTTGTGCGGAATGCTTGTTATACAAGCTATTCTGTATGTATCTTTTCAAAACATATACAGAATAGCACGCGGCATTTGGAAAAGCAATCATAGAATTTGGCATTGATGTGAAATTCATTTTCATATGCAGTCTTATAAATTTTGATAAAGTTCACAGAGAATCGGAATGGATTCCTAAATTATTATCTAGTAACAAAAAAATCAGATGGAAAGGGGAAAACTATGAGAATCAACCATATCTTATTTCTAAGTCCGATGAACAATGAATTACAACGATTAATAAAGAAGTTAAGTTTAGCAAAAGATATTCGTTTTTTGTCAGAAGAGCAACTGATTGACACAGACTTAGATTGGGCAGATGCATTTGTCACGTTCAAGACAAGAGCAGGCTATGATTACAGCAGAGTGAAATGGTTCATTCGTTAGGGGCGGGAGTTGATCATTTTTTGCATGATAATAAATGGCCCGAGGACGTAATACTAACGAGAATGATCTGTTCCTTTGGTGAAAGGATCAGTGAATATTGTTTAAGTTATATCTTGAAAGATCTGCAATCTCATGATCAGTTTCAGGCATTGCAATCTCATAAAGAATGGCAATCGATCACACCTAAAATGTTATCGGAAAGTAAGATATTAATTTATGGAACAGGAGAAATTGGACAAAAAATTGCCCAGGCAATATCATTTTTTGGGGGGGTAAATGTCTACGGTGTATCGTTAAGTGGCAAACAAAAGGATTTCTTTAAGAAGGTGTTTAGCTTAGATGACCATTATCCTCTTTTAGAAGAAATGGATTTTATTATCAATACCTTACCGTTAACTTCGGACACAGAGAATATGCTAAACAAAGATATTTTCAGTTATTTATCGGATGCCGTTTTGATCAATGTTGGCAGGGGGGGAAAGTCTCTATCTGAGGGAGATTTAATCCATGCAATCAAAAACGGGAAGATTAGATTGGCTGTTTTAGATGTTTTAGCGGAAGAACCTTTGCCGAAATATCACGAACTATGGAATCATCCTCAGGTAATAATCACACCTCACATATCTGCAGTTACTACAGCAGAGGAAGCAGTAGAATCTTTTGTGGACACATTAAGTAGGATTGAAAAGAATCAACCATTATATAATAGAGTAGATATTGAAAAAGGCTATTAATTTCTTTCAAAGGTAAGTTTTGTGTAACTCACTTCTTTTCAGGAGTAAGTATATACAAAGCTTTTTTATACTTAAAAAGAAATGATTTCCAAAAAAGTTCTTGACGATAACAAGATGTATCTATATAATTATAAAACGTAATGATTACGATTTGAAAAGGAGAGTTAAAGCGATAAAAAATGTAGTATTAAAAGGATTTATTGTATTAGTTTTTGGTTTATTGGTTGCAGGGTGTCAGGCTTCGGATTCTTCCCAGGAAAACATGAAAGTAAACGCAAATGAGACCAATACATCATCAGAAAACAGCTCGAACGAAGAGGAAGAAAGTGCTGAAAATAACACAGTTGAAGAGGAGCATGAACATGAAGAAGAACATGACCACGATCATGCGCATGATGAAGATACAGAAGACATATATGCTGGTTATTTTGAAGATAGTCAAATTAAGGATCGCGAGCTTTCTGATTGGAAAGGAGATTGGCAATCAGTCTATCCGTATTTGCAGGATGGTACACTTGACGAAGTATTTGAATACAAAGCAGAAAATAGTGAGGATATGAACGCGGAAGAGTACAAGGAATATTATCAAATAGGTTATCAGACAGATGTAGAAAGAGTCGTTATAGAAGAGAATACCGTTTCATTTTTTAAAGATGGTGAAGAAAGTACTGGGGAGTACAGCTATGATGGCTATGAGATCTTAACCTATGAAGCTGGTAATAGAGGTGTCAGATACATATTTAAACTGGCAGACGATGTGGAAGAATTGCCTCAATATATTCAATTTAGTGATCATAGTATTTACCCGACAGTCGCTGATCACTACCATCTTTATTGGGGGGGTGATGATCGTGAAGCCCTGCTAGAAGAGGTTACAAATTGGCCAACATACTATCCTTCCGAAATGGATGGTCACGATATTGCCCATGAGATGATGGCACATTAATAAAATAGAATAAAAGTAACATTAGTAAGGTCTTCAATGCAAAAAGAGCAATACTTTATATTTTTGAGAATTGCTCTTTTTGTATGGCTATAGTTACAGTGAACGATAAAAGAATATTTCTCAATCTTTTAAGGAAAAATAAAATTATAATTCATTATATTTTGTATCTTTAACAATCATTTCCTTCCTTTAAAAATTATAAATTCAACATTTACAGGTTACTCTTCATCTCCATGCAGCAATTCGTTTATCTGCATTTGGTGGTACTATACATGGTGTGCTAGATGAATAAGAACATCTCTCCTGCAAAAATAAGCTTATATTATACATAAAAATAGTGTACCAGCTTAAAATAATAAATAAGTATAGCTGATCAACTTACAAAAAATCCGGTCAGATTGTAAAAAATATTAAAGTCTATAAAGGTTGACACATTTTCATTATAAATATTAATTTTTTGTTACAAAATGATGAATTTTGTAAAATCTTTTTTAATATTTTTATTTATAAAATAAGCTTTTAATGGTACTATTGAGTTCAATCTTTCAAGTAAAATATGGATTTGAAAGAAGCATGTAAGGAGGGCACTTTTGAGTCATATGGGTTTTCTTACATAATATAGAAAAAAACAGGAGGGACACGATGAAAAATCGTAAATTTTTATTGTTCATGTTAGTTTTAACATTAGGTTTGTTGTTAGCCGCTTGTGGTACGCAAACAGATGAAGAAGGCGCTGAAGAAAATACAGAAAAAGAAACAAATGAAGGTGCTGCTGAGGAAAATACAGACGATGCAACAAATGAGGAAGCCGCTGCTGGTGATTATAAAGTAGCAATGGTTACAGATATCGGTGGAGTAGATGATAAATCATTTAACCAATCTGCATGGGAAGGTATTAAAGCATGGGGAGAAGAAAATGGTTTAGCTAAAGGTGAAGGATTCGATTATGCACAATCAAACGAAAAAGCAGATTATATGCCAAACATCACTCGTTTTGTACGGGATGAATATAACCTGATTTTTGGAATTGGTTTTGAACTGAAAGAAGATATTCAAACAGCATCAGATCAATACCCAGAAACTAATTTTGCTATTGTTGATGATGTAGTAGAAGCTCCGAATGCAGCTAGTATTACATTTAAAGAAAATCAAGGTAGCTTTTTAGTAGGTGTTGCAGCAGCAATGAAAACGAAGTCAAATAAAATTGGTTTCGTAGGTGGCGTTGATTCTCCACTAATCAAAAAATTCGAATCTGGTTTCATTGCTGGTGCTAAATCAGTCAATCCTGATATCGAAGTGGATGTTCAATATGCGGAATCTTTCGCAGATGCAGCAAAAGGTAAGCTGATTGCTACTAATATGTACGATAGTGGTGTAGATGTAATTTATCATGCATCTGGTGCGACTGGAAATGGTGTATTTAACCAGGCAAAAGATATGAAACAAAATAACCCTGAAAAAGAAATTTGGGTCATCGGTGTAGACCGTGACCAGCATGATGAAGGTCAAATCAATGATCATAATGTAACGTTAACGTCAATGGTGAAACGTGTAGATGTAGCGGTACAAGACGTTGCTACACGTGGTATGAATGGCGAATTTCCTGGTGGCGAATTGCTGCAATATGGTCTAGAGGAAGATGGTATTTCTTATGCTAAAACAAATGAAGAAGCAATGACAGAAGAAATTATTTCTGCTGTTGACGAATGGAAAGAGAAGCTTCTAAGCGGAGAAGTAAAAGCACCTCAAACGATTGAAGAATTAGAAACATACGAAAAATCTCTATAATATTAAGTAGAGAAGGCTTAGATTGAAGCCTTCTCTACAATTATGTGTAAGCTTCTATTTCGAAAAATCTTCAATGAAAGAGGACTTTTAAGGGACAAGTCCTTTTTCATTGCTTATTTTTCATAAGTAATTGTATTATGCTTGATTGGCAGTTTTATATAGAGGGGTGAAACGTGTGGATTATGCAATAGAAATGCTCAATATAAGGAAGGAATTCCCCCCCGGTATCGTAGCAAATGATGATATTACCATCCAACTTAGAAAAGGAGAAATACATGCCTTATTAGGTGAAAATGGGGCAGGGAAGTCAACCTTAATGAATGTACTGTTTGGTTTGTATCAGCCTGAAAAAGGGGGAAATTCGTGTTAATGGGAAGAAAGTTAATCTAACGAATCCTAACATCGCAAATGACCTTGGGATTGGAATGGTACACCAGCACTTTATGTTAGTGGAACCTTTCACGGTAACCCAAAACATTGTATTGGGAAGTGAGCCAAAAACTAAATTTGGTAAGATTGATCTTGCCAAAGCACGGAAAGAAATACAAGAACTATCTGATCGCTATGGATTACAAGTAAATCCTGACGCTAAAATAAGTGAAATTTCTGTTGGTATGCAGCAACGCGTGGAAATTCTGAAAACCCTTTACCGCGGAGCAGAAGTCCTTATATTTGATGAACCAACAGCTGTTTTAACACCACAGGAAATTGGAGAACTAATCGAAATTATGCGTTCTTTAATTAAAGAAGATAAATCGATTATATTAATTACGCATAAATTGAAGGAAATCATGCAGGTATGTGATCGTTGTACCGTGATACGTAAAGGTAAAGGGATAGGAACAGTTGATGTTGCAGACACGAATACAAATGAACTTGCATCTCTAATGGTGGGTCGGGAAGTTAACTTTAAAACAGAAAAAACAATCGCCCAGCCAAAAGACACGGTGCTTGAAATTAGGGATCTATTTGTAAGAGACCTGCGAAAAGTGGATTTAGTAAAGGGTCTCGATTTAGTAGTTCGGGCTGGAGAAATAGTAGGGGTTGCTGGAGTTGACGGCAATGGACAGTCAGAGTTAGTCGAAGCCATTACCGGATTAACGAAAGCAAGGTCAGGCTCGATTAAATTACTTAACAAGGAGATTTCAAACCTTTCTCCTCGTAAAATTACCGAAAGTGGGGGGGTAGGACATATCCCGCAAGATCGTCATAAACATGGACTTGTGTTAGATTATTCCGTTGGTGAAAATATTGTATTACAAACCTATTATCAGAAACCTTTCTCAAAAGCAAAAGTGTTAAGTTACAAAGAAATATTTGATAAAGCGAACAAAATCGTTAAAGAATATGATGTGAGAACACCTAATGTATATACAAAAGCACGCGCTTTATCGGGTGGAAATCAACAAAAGGCTATCATTGGTCGTGAAGTAGATCGTTCGCCTAAATTATTAATCGCTACCCAGCCGACAAGGGGATTAGATGTTGGCGCTATCGAGTTTATTCATAAAAAGCTGATTGAAGAACGAGATAAAGGCAGAGCCATTCTTCTTGTATCATTTGAGCTTGACGAAATTATGAATATAAGTGATCGAATTGCAGTGATGTTTGATGGTAAAATTGTGGCAGATTTAAAACCAGAGGAAACAAATGAACAGGAGCTTGGATTACTGATGGCAGGCAGCCAAGTGAATAAGGCGGGTGAAACAAGTCAATGACCTCTAACAACAAATTGTTTGGAATTTTAGTTCCTGTAATATCTGTTATCATTGGATTATTAGCTGGTGCTGTCATCATGCTGTTATCGGGCCATAACCCAATAGAAGGATATGCAGCGTTATGGGCAGGTGCATTTGGTGACGCGTACACGATAGGAGAGACAATAAGAAGATCGACACCGTTAATTTTAACCGGTCTTGCTGTTGCTTTTGCTTTTAAATCAGGGTTGTTTAATATTGGTGCCGAAGGTCAAGTGATTGTAGGGTGGCTTGCAGCTGTCTGGGTTGGCCTTGCAATGGATGCACCGATGATTATTCATCTTCCTCTCGCGATATTGGCAGGGGCAGTAGCTGGTGGTATTTGGGGGGGATTTTTACCTGGATTTCTGAAAGCAAAGCTAGGAGTACACGAAGTAATTATTACGATTATGATGAATTATATTGCCTTATTCGTCACAAATGAAATTATTCGAAGTGTCTTAACTGATCAGGCGACCTCAACGGAAGCAATCGCAGGAACCGCTTCATTAGCTTCTCCATGGTTACAGAGTATTACGTTTTATTCAAGAATGCACTATGGGATTCTAATCGCTTTGTTTGCAGCGTTTGTGATGTGGTTTATTATTGAAAGGACTACTTATGGTTATGAATTAAAAGCAGTTGGCTATAATCGTCATGCTTCGAATTATTCAGGTATGAATGTAAGTAAGAATATCATTTTGTCAATGGTGATTGGTGGCGCATTTGCTGGTCTTGCAGGAGCGATGGAAGGCCTTGGAACATACGGCTCCATTTCCGTTATGTCTGGCTTTACCAATCTTGGGTTTGACGGGATTGCCGTTGCACTGCTTGGCTCGAATAATGCTCTCGGAGTAGTCTTAGCAGGACTTCTTTTTGGGGTATTAAAAGAAGGTGCTGGGGGGGAAATGCCTACTGGTGCAGGTGTTCCTACTGAACTTGTTGATATTATTATTGCACTTATTATTTTCTTTGTAGCATCTAGTTATATTATTCGCTGGGTTCTACTTCGCTTTAAAAAGGAGGAAAAATAGATGTTTGAAGTTCTTCAATCCATTATTCCAACTGTATTATTCTATTCAGCACCTCTGATATTAACTGCTTTAGGCGGAGTATTTAGCGAAAGATCCGGCGTTGTAAACATTGGCTTAGAAGGTCTAATGGTAATGGGTGCGTTTGTTGGTATTGTATTTAATTTAACGTTTGCAGATGTTTTTGGTATGTGGACACCTTGGATATCTATTTTGGTTGCTACGGCAATTGGAGCCATTTTCTCGATCATTCATGCTGTTGCATCCGTTACCTTTTATGCGAATCAGGTAGTCAGTGGAGTGGCTATTAATATGCTTGCCTTAGGTATTGGCGTGTATTTAACAAAAGTCTGGTATGACAAAGGACAGACAGATATGGTGACTCAGCCTTTTTATACGACAAACATTCCAGTATTATCTGATATACCTTTTATTGGACCGATTTTCTTTCAAGGGGTCTATATTACTTCCTATCTAGCTATCGTCTTAGCTTTTGTCGCGTGGTATGTGTTATATAAGACACCATTTGGTCTCCGTTTACGAGCCGTTGGAGAACATCCAATGGCAGCAGATACGAACGGTATCAAGGTAGAAAAAATGCGCTACATTGCTGTGATCCTGTCAGGTGTATTGGGTGGATTAGGTGGTTCGGTTTTCGCGTTAACGATTGCTTCTAACTTTTCACATTCCACAATTGTCGGACAAGGGTTTATGGCACTGGCAGCTGTCATTTTTGGAAAGTGGCATCCACTTGGAGCGATGGGAGCAGCGTTATTCTTTGGTCTCGCGCAAAGTTTAAGTGTCGTAAGTGCTGGTATTCCGTTGTTATCGGATATTCCACAGGTGTTATTATTGATTGCACCTTATGTACTGACGATTCTGGCTTTAGCAGGCTTCATAGGACGCGCGGAAGCACCAAGGGCAAATGGTGTACCATATATTAAAGGTGGAAGATAATTAATTGAAGAAAACAGACTTGTGTAGGTTGCAAGTCTGTTTTTTTGTATTATTATTGTTCGGTGGTTCAGAATAGATATGATCCATTCTTTCTTTTTACACAATTATACGGACTTAATCTTTTTTGGCGTAAGCCTATCTAAAAAGGAGATATAAACTAAATTACAAGAAAGGAATCGGTATTGGGCTATTTTTAAAAAGTATTTCTCTTTCTATATTAATAAATAATACAACATAAATATAAAAAAATTGATATAATTAGCATAATACTGTACGTTTTATAAATATAATGTATAATATATATCAAGTATTACATCTGAAAGGGGGGGCTAATATTTGTGAAAAGTAAATTTTTGGAGCTGTTAAGTCAGAAATATGATTGTGAAGAAAAAGTCGTAACAGAAATTATTAATCTCGAAGCAATTCTAAATCTGCCGAAGGGGGGGACAGAACATTTTGTCAGCGATTTACACGGGGGGGAATATCAAGCCTTTCAGCATGTATTGCGCAATGGATCTGGTAACGTAAAAGAGAAAATAAGAGATGTTTTCAGTGAAGAGTTATCGAAAGAAGAGATAAATGACTTTGCAGCATTAGTATATTATCCAGAAGATAAACTAAAATTGATCAAAAATTCCTTTGATAATAAAGAGGATTTGAATAATTGGTATAAAGTAAAAATAGCACATATGATTAGACTTATTGCTTACGCTTCTTCAAAGTACACTCGGTCTAAGCTGCGGAAAGCATTGCCAGCGCAGTTTGTCTATGTGGTAGAAGAGCTGTTTTATAAAACAGATGAATTTACTAATAAAAAAACGTATTATCAAAAAATTGTCAATGAAATTATTTCACTTGGTCAAGCGGACAAGTTGATTACTGGTCTTGCATATACCACACAACAACTGGTGGTCGATCATCTGCATGTGGTGGGGGGGGATATATACGATCGGGGCCCAGAGCCGGATAAAATTATGGAAACATTAATTAACTATCATTCCCTTGATATTCAATGGGGGGGAAATCATGATGTATTATGGATTGGTGCATTTGCCGGTTCAAAAGTGTGTCTTGCCAATATTATTCGAATCTGTGCACGGTATGATAACTTGGATATATTTGAAGATGTATACGGAATCAATCTTCGACCACTTCTCAATCTGGCAGAAAAGTATTATGAGGATAATCCGGCTTTTAGACCGAAACTACATGCTGATAAACAATCGACAGCGGAAGAACAACTGCAAATCACCAAAATTCATCAGGCTATTGCAATGATTCAATTTAAATTAGAAAGTCCTATTATAAAAAAGACGACCATACTTTAATATGAAAGAGCGATTACTACTTGAAAAAGTAGATTATGCTCAAAATGTAGTACACATAAATGGAAAAGACTACCCACTAAATAACCCTTGTTTTGCAACCGTAAATCCGGAGCAGCCTGATCAAATGTTAGAAGAAGAAATACAAGTGATCAATAAATTATTGTTTTCTGTTCAGCATTCAGAGAAACTAGCCCGTCATATGAAGTTTCTTATGAAAAAAGGTAGTCTTTATCTGAGATATAACGGGAATTTGTTAATACATGGCTGTATGCCACTAGATAAGCAAGGTAATATGGAAACCATGAAAATTGAAGATAAAAGCTATGCAGGTCGTGACTTGCTTGATGTTTTCGAGAAATATTTACGCGAAGCATTTTCTAATCGCGATGTGACCGATGATCTGGCGACAGATATGATCTGGTATTTATGGACAGGTCAATACTCTTCCCTTTTCGGTAAAAGAGCGATGACAACTTTTGAAAGATATTTTGTTGAAGACAAGGAAACACATACGGAAAAAAAGAATCCTTATTATTATCTGCGGGAAGAAGAAGATACCTGCAGAAGAATTTTAGAAGAATTTGAATTGGATCCAGATCAGGGACATATTATTAACGGACACACGCCAGTGAAAGAAATTGACGGAGAAAATCCGATCAAAGCTAATAACAAGATGATCGTGATCGATGGTGGTTTTTCAAAACCTTATCAATCGACAACAGGGATTGCGGGTTATACGTTATTGTACAATTCTTATGGCATGCAACTCGTTGCCCATCAGCAGTTTAAATCAAAAGAAGATGTGTTACAAACTGGTACTGATGTACTATCAGTGAGAAGAGTAGTAGATAAAGAGCTGGAGAGGAAAAAGGTATTGGAAACAAATATCGGACAAGAACTACTAGAGGAAATAAATATGTTGAAAAGCTTGATGGAATATCGATATATGAATTGATTTAAAAAGATTAATGATTATTTCCTGTTAGAACGAGCAATAACTAATATGCAGCAATTAGAAAATAATGTATCTCCTTAAGGATTGATATGGTGATCCCCCCCTTGAATCTGTCCTAGAGGAGAAATATACAAAAAAAGTAACAGACCCAATCGCATATAATTGGTCTGTTATTTTTTGTAGGGTATTATTTTAAAGACATTTCTATTTTTGATGTTGATGGATCAGTTTCTCAAGTTTCTCTAAATGAAATGAATAATCAATAATCGAAGAAGCGATGATCATATGACGTAGTTGTTGCTCTTTATTCAGCTGATAAAATTCTAAAACTTGGTCATAGAATTTATTCTTTTCTTTTAAAATGTCGTTCTCTTTTTTTTCATGCTCCAGTTTTATCCTACCTGAGTGTTTTAATAACAAATATTCGTGATATTTAATTAGTTCTTCTAGTTGATGATCAAATATATTATTCTCATTTTTTACAGATTTATTTTGCATATAATGTTCCTTAATATTATCTATAAGCTGATTACCTTCCTGTAAGACCTTAAGCATTTGTCTGAATAAAACGACTTCTCTTGTATTCAATCGTTTTGTTTTTCCAAACTTTTCTCTTTCTTCATTAAATATTTTAAATTGGTCTTCTAATTTTATCAGATCCTTTTTAAACTTTTTGTCGATTTCCTGATAGGAAGTTTCTTTCAATTCATTTGAAATGCCAGTCCTCATGAGTAGTGACATATTCTGAAAAGCTGTGTTAACATCCTGAATAAATTTCTTTTTGTATTTGGGAGGAAATATTAATATATTTACCAATATTGCTGTGCATGTTCCAATAAAAATAGCGAGAAATCTTTCTAAAGCAAAATAATAGTTTTCGCTACCCGTAGCAGTCATAATCGCTAACACAGTAACAAGTGTTAAAGGTATTGTATTTTCCATCTTCAACTTAATATTCAAAGCAATCATTAACGAAATAACAAATCCGATACTGATAGGATTTACTCCAAAGAAATAAATGAAAAACAAAGCAATGGAAGCACCTAATGAATTTGTAATGATTTGATCTAATAATTGTTTCCATGTTCGATAAACGGATGGTTGAACCGTCAGGATAGCAGCAACGCCTGAAAAAAGAAAGTTTTCCATACTGAAAATCATACAAATATATATCGATATTGTAACGGCTAAGCCAGTTTTTAGAATTCTAGGGCCAAAAGTAATATGGATCTCCCCCTTCTGCATATGGTGAATGCTGTTGAATTTTTTACGGTGTTAACTGCCTGTACGATCCCCCCCACTGGTCATAGTCTCCCTTTTTTAAAAATAAGAAATTGATATAATTAAGATCGTATAAAGGATATCCAGTATGTATGAAAAATATAAATAGAGACATAACTTTATAGTACGTAACAATGTTAAAAATATCAAATACATTACTGGTTTTTCTTCTTTTATATAAGTAATACTTTTTACTTTTGACTTCGTTTTTTCTGCAATTCTCTATGTTTATCATTAGTACTTAAGGGAAAAATATCGGTAAATGACAAGGTAATGGAGGAATGTCCATGACAAAGCGTAGTATTGCCAAAGATAAAGGTATAGATCACACGATTCAGTTCTTAAAGAAGGATATTATTTCATCATGAATCGATCAGATAAATATAACTCGCGTATCTTTCAGACAAAGCTGTTAGGAGAAAAAGCGATCTGCTTAATAGGCAAGGAAGAAGCAACATTATTTTATGATAATGAAAAAATTTCTCGAAAGAACGCTGCACCTGGAAGGATTCAAAAAAACTTTTTGATCAAGGTGATGTACAAGGATTAGATGGTGAAGAGCATCATCAGCGAAAGACGATATTCATGACCTTAATGACAAAGGACAATTTGAAAGAGTTAATTAAAGACGTTCGAGATCAAAAATTAACGGTTAATGAAAATCGTGCATTATTTCAATTCGCATGGCAACAAAATAGAGGAGGAGAATTTTAATGAGTGATAAAAGAAAAAGTGAAGAGATAAAAAATAGGGAGCAGGTTGATAATCAACGAAAGACTGTGCATGATGAAAAACATCCAGAATTGTATTAATTTAAAGAAGAATAACTTGTGGATGACATTCCGTTAAAAGATTTAGAGATTGAAGAAAAGAACAATAAGAAAAAGAAAAATAGCCAAAGCACCTCTCAATCAGAGGAGAAATATAAAGGATAGTGGCTCAGGGCACTATCCTTTACTGTTTTATCTTGTTAACAGGTAAGGACACGATAATTCAACATACCTAAAAAACTATCAGCTATTCTTAAAACTCCTCATATACGGCTGGATCCTGATCATTTATCCTGCCATCTGGGCGAGTCAGTTTGTCTATTGACTCCATATCTTCATAATCTAAGGCAAAGTCAAATACAGATATATTTTCTAATTGGCGCGGTGGAGATGATGACCTGGGAATGCTTATTGCTCCCAGTTGATAATGCCAACGCAGAATCACTTGTGGAATCGTTTTTTTATATTTGTTAGCAATCGACTGAAGCACTTCATTTTTGAATATGTCACCAGCACGATATAGAGGACTCCAGGATTCTGTGATAATATCATGTTCTTCATGGTATTTTCGTTGCTCTTTCTGGTTGAAAAAAGGATGGAGTTCAACTTGGTTAACAGTTGGAAGTACTCCTGTATCCTTTTTCAGACGTTCCAAATATTCTGGTAAAAAGTTGCTCACACCTATTGAACGGATTAATCCCCCCCACTTCTGGGCGTCTATTAATGCTTGCCATGCCTCAACATACTGATCCTGTTTTGGATTGGGCTAGTGTATTAAATATAAATCATAATAGTCAAGATTTGCTCTGTATAATGACTCCTGAATTGTCTTAACCGCATTTTGGTACGTATGATAGCGACCAGGCAGTTTGGAAGTAATACGTAACGCTTGTCTTGAGATAGAAGTTTTGCGAATTGCCTCGCCTACCGCTCCTTCATTTTCATAATTGTAGGCTGAGTCAATTAGTCGGTAACCGTTTTCAATAGCGTTTGAAATAGCGGAAACACCGTCAATACCTCTAAGTGTTGCTGTACCAATGCCAATACTAGGAATGCGCAATCCGTCATGTAATGTCACTTCAGGGATTTGTTGATTCATAATGATCCTCCTTATTATTAACATATATCTATTTATTACCACTAAATAGATAGTTTATAAACATTCATTCAGGAAAATATAAAACTTTTACTTTCAAGATTTTTCAATATTTGGTAATCTGTAAATAAGTAATTATTTGGAGGTTATGGTATGAAAGGAAAGCTGCTGGGTATGGTTGGGTGGATTGTTGCGCTTGGATTAGGAGTGGCTGTGCTTGGATTAGCTATCTTTGTTGGATTTGCTCTGCTTTCAGAAAATGATGTGGAAGAAACTAGGCAAGCAGAATTAACAGAGACAGAGTCAGCAGCTGAGCAGGAGTCAAAAAAAACAGAGGAGGAAGCTAGTATCGAAGAAGAGGTTCAGGAAGTAAATGCTGAAAAGATTTTAAGTGAGTCTGCTTATATGGATACGCTTCATCAAATGACACATCAGAAAATTTATGCCGATCAAAAATGGGGAGCTGTTGAAATTACGGAAGAACGTATGGAACTGATGTTAAATATTGCGGAAGAATCTAACTTTACACATCGAGACTTCTATATCGAAACATTAACATCCTGGCAGAATGACAATTTTAGTAACGCTGTTGAAGTACACAATTATATATGGGAACAACAAAATGGAACAATTGGTCGCGCGACAAGAATGTTAACAGATGAAGAGCAGCAACAATATATTGAGAAATATTTTGAGTGAGATTTATCTGATTGCAAAATCGTATTACGAAAAGTATAGTTAAAAGGGAACAAACATAGTCACAAGTCTAACAAAAAGCAGGTGAAATCATGTTTTTAAAAGGAATAACGTTGCAAAAGGAAAAGATCTCCTCTTATCAGTCATATCCTTTTTCAATACCCGTCATAAAAAGTTTAGTTCAGCTGCATATAAATAGTAATGTTACCTTTTTTGTAGGGGGGGAAAATGGTTCAGGAAAATCAACGTTGCTGGAAGCTATTGCAGATAAATGCGGATTCCATACTGCTGGGGGTGGACGAAATAATGCCTATCATGTTGATGCTTCTGAATCGCCTTTAGCGGATTATATTAGATTATCATGGCTGCCTAAAGTAACAAATGGTTTCTTTCTGCGTGCTGAAACGTTTTACCAATTCGCTTCCCATATTGATCAAGTGGGGGGGGCAAATGCTGCTTATGGAGGAATGTCACTGCATCATCAATCGCATGGGGGGGAATCCTTTCTATCCTTATTTCAGCATCGTTTTCATAAAAAAGCCGTCTATCTGTTAGATGAACCAGAAGCAGCACTATCTCCGCAGCGTCAATTAGCATTTTTGCGAATATTACATAATTTAACAGAAGACGGCAACAGTCAATTCATCATTGCTACCCATTCACCAATATTGCTGGGCTTTCCTGAAGCAACGATTTTCAGCTTCGATAACAGTAACATTCACGAAGTGGCATATGAGGATACCGATCATTATCAAATTACAAGAGGCTTCCTTGAAAATCGAGAACGTTTTCTTTATGAAATATTTAAGGAAGATGATGAGTAACATAGATATTAATACTTTCTCATTATAATTAGGTCACTTTATTTAAGTTTTAGGTCACTTTTCAGCGTAATTAGGTCACTTTTTAGAACATTTAGGTCACTTTTTCAAATAATCAGGTCACTTTAAAGCATAATTAGGTCACTTTTCCATTTATGAAATATGTTACGCATGTGCATGTTTAAAGCTTACCGTTGCAATTGCTACAAATAAAATCGCAAAGCCTAAAATAAATAAAATCTCTTCAAGAACAGAAACCTGTCGACCGAATACAGTCAGATTCAGTCCCATTGTTTCACGAACTGTTGATGATAAGCTTTCGACATCAATCATTATTTTTTTCATCACATCGACACCGTATGTAACAGGGTTTAATTTAACAATCACATTTAACCAGCCTGGCATATTATTAATTGGAAATAAGGCACCAGATAAAAATATCATTGGCATGACAAGAATTTGGACAATTAATTGAAACCCCCCCTGTGTCGACTTAATCATACTCGCAAATAGCAGGCCCACACCTGATAAAGCTGCCCCCAGTAAAAACATAAATGGGATGACGAGTAGAAGTGATACTATACTGTAGGATAATCCTAAAAAGGGAATCAGCAGAAATAAAATAACACCTTGAATAGTCGAAACAGTTGCAGCACCTGACATTTTTCCAACCGCAATGCTAACTCTGGAAATAGGTGAAACGAGAATTTCCTTCATATAACCAAAGTTTTTATCCTCGATGATTGACATCGCAGAAAAAATAGCGGTCATTAATAAGGTCATCGATACAATTCCCGGAAATATAAATTCAACATAGTTAAAGTTTTCTGAACCTTCTCCTAAGTTTCCGGTCATCATTGATTCCATTGTACCACTTAAGCCACCACCAAAAATTAATAAGAATAAAATCGGCATGGTGAAGGAACCGAATAATCGTGCACGATCTCTAAAAAACTTTTTTAAGTCTCTTTGCCAAATGGCGAAAATACCCTCCATTTCAACAACACCTCCTATTCTTTAATTTTTCTTCCTGTAAATGCTAAAAATACATCGTTTAACGTCGGTTTTCTGATGTTTAATTTAGTAATAGGAATTTCTAATGTTTTAATAAAAGAAGAAATGAATGCATCGCTGCTGGCAACCTTTAAATGAATCGTATCGCCTTCAACTTTCACTTCTGCCCCCCCTTGAATTTTTTCTTCGATTTCTCGTAATGCTGTTTGATTATCCTCTGTAGACAGTTCGATAATATCTCCACCTAATTGATCCTTCAATGCTGTTGGTGAATCGATCGTGATGATTTCTCCCTGATCCATGATTGCCACACGATCACTGATTTCTGCTTCATCTAAATAATGTGTGGTGAGGAACATGGTAATCCCTTCTTTTTCTTTTAACTTCAAAATATATTCCCATAAATGTGCTCTTGTATTTGGATCCAGTCCCACAGTTGGTTCATCTAAAAATAATACCTTCGGATAATGTAGTAAGCCTCTGGCTATTTCCAAGCGCCTTTTCATTCCGCCTGAATACTCTTCGATGCGTTGGTTTTGTTCATCCACTAAATCGACAATTTCCAATACTTCCTGAATACGGGGTTCACGTTTTTGTTTCGGAACTTTATAAAATCGGCAGTGTAATTGCAGGTTTTCTTTAGCTGTTAGCTTTTCATCCAAAGTATTCTCTTGAAATATAATGCCAATACTTCCACGAACCTCGTCTTTTTGGTTGTTTGCATTATACCGTTAATCATAATCTCACCTGAGGTCGGTTTTAACATCGTACATATCATATTAATCGTTGTACTTTTACCAGCACCATTAGGACCTAAGAAGCCGAAAATTTCGCCTTCTTTTACGTCAAAACTAATGCCTTTCACAGCATCTACTTTTTTATAAGTCTTTGTTAAGTTTTTAACTGAAATAACAGATTCCAATATGTAACCTCCTTACCGTTATAAAAGTTATGTTATAATAACTATTATCCGTTGAAAAAAATATAAAGTCAATGTTAAGAAAGGAGCGAATTAAATGAAAGACGAAGAATTACTTACGAATGAACTGGTAGAACAGGTGCTGACGGTGCTGCCAATGCTTCCGAAAAAAATATTTGGAGCAACGCCATGGGTGAAAAATGAAGATCTTCATCCTTCTCATTTTCACGTTTTGCATATAGTAGAACATGGCAGTTCGATCCAAATGGCTGATATTTCGAATAAATTAGGGATCACTAAATCTAATTTAACCCCCCCATTAATCCAAAAACTTATCGAAAAGAATTATATATATAAAACAAAAGATGAAAGGGATCGTCGTGTTACGTACATTGATTTAACTGAGAAAGGTAAACAATTTTCCAAAGAAAACAAAGCGGTTTTGTATAAAAAAGTGAGAGATCGTTTTGCTGTTTTATCACCAGAAGATAAGAATGATCTTAACGATGCCTTTACTAAAATTAATTTGATTCTTTCTAATATAGAAGATTAAAAGAATGTTTAAATTTTCCATTTATTCCACTAAAATAGTCATATAGTATCTATTAAACTTGTTATAATGTAGATAAATGGATCGTGGAGAGGGTATTATGAATAAAAGAAAGCGCTTTATTATATTATTAGTTTTTATCTTCTATAAAACAAGTTAAAAAAGCAAAGATTCCAATCCTCTATTTTCATGGAAAGGCAGATACGTTTGTACCCACAGAAATGCCTTCCAGTTATATTCCGAAACACCGACGACCTCGGATATTATGCTGTTTGATAATGCAGGACATGGTGAAGGATATGTACTGCACAGTAAAAATATCAAGAAAAATCCAAAAAATTTTTAGACCAAATATTCCTTAAATAATAGATATCTCTAAAAAGTTGCAATTAGACATTAAGTTACGATCTCCCAATAATATATGCGCTTGGCTATCTTTTGAGTATAAAGGCTTATAGGAGAGTGAGGAATCGTTTGGTATTATAGTTTAAAGGGTATATTTTAAGTATAAATTATGAAGATAAATTGGGGGATGATCAATTTGAAAATGAAAATAACATTTTTTGCATTGTTCTTTTTACTTTTATTAGTTGCGTGCTCACAAAATGCTACAAATCAGCAGGAGACAGAAGAACCTGTTAAAGAGGCTGAAGAAACGGCTGAAACCGAAGAAGAATCAGACGAAAAATCAATGGAGGAAGAAACAACTCCAACATTAACAGATGACGAAGCTGTTAAAACTCTTAATGAATACCGAGATACTTTTATGAGAATGGTAGAAAATACAGAAGATGACGGGTCATTAAGAGATTATGCAACGAAAGAAGAAGTGAAAACAGAGCTGCAGATGATTATGTCAGAACAGTTAGCAGAATCTTATGTTTCTCATTATTTTGAAGAAGATAATGGTAAATTATATATCGTTCCGACAGAAGCACCGGTATGGTTTGAAGAAGAACAGGAATTTATGTTTGAAGAAGTAAGTGAAACGGAATATGAAGTATCACAGGAACAGTCAGACGAATTAATCGGTATTGTTCGTATGAACTATATGCTGACTTTAGATGGCGAAGGTTGGATTGTTTCTGAAATACGATCTGAGGAGATAGCTTCTGAAAACAATAACAGGGAAGAGCAGAATCAGAATTCCTCTGAAAATGACAGTAATACCAATGGTGAAATTACCGCTGCGAAGGCAGAAGCTATTGTACGTGAACAACAAAATATTGGAGATAATAGTCCCTTTAAAGTGGTGATGGATCACAAAAATGAAGATGGTAACTTTGTTGTGCATGTTTATGAAGTAGTTAAAAATGGTGACACAGGCCACACGGCCACAATGGTTGGTATGTTGTTGATAAAGAAGATGGTTCAGTGGAAGAAATGATGTAGAAAGGAAACATTTTCTTACAATTAGTTTGATTTAGAGTTTTGCTTGCACCATTTATGAGAAATACTATTGAAGTTAGTTAATATAGTAAGAGATTAAAGAGGCTGGGATAAAAGTAAAATCCGATCGATAATGCGAATTCTCAATTAGAATTTGCTATCGCTCGGATTTTTTAATTGCATAACAGGAGGATAATGGGTGTTTACCTACCTGATTTTCTATAGAAAATCATTTTTCTTTATATTAGAAAATACTTCTTCTAATGATTTGTGAAAGGAAATTGCCTCATGAATTTTATGTGTGATAAGTTGTTTCTGATCACTAGGATAGTGATCTAAATCCTCTTGTATCCCAGCTAGGTTGTTAATCTGGAGGTTAAGCGATTCCAACCAACGATTGACATACGTCTTCATGAATTTTTTATATAAATCTTGTCTTGCTTCATATAAATCTTTGCGAACCCCTTTCTGCCAAACACGTTCCACTAAGTTAAATTCCTGCAATCGTCTAATGGCATAGCTCATTGCTGTTTTACTCTTCCCCAATGCATCTTTCATTTGATCCAATGTCATCGGAGCTTCGTGTAAATATAGGGTAACGAATAATTGGGCCTCTGTTTTATTTAAGGAAAACATTTCCAATGTTTTTGAAAACTCTGAAACAATTTGATTATTCGTTTTTTCTAACTGTACTTTATCAGCTTCTGATGCCATAAAAGATCCAATCCCCCCTTCCAACCACTTTATGTTTATAACTTTACACCACATAATTATAAAATCAATGGAATAATAAAGTTATAGTAATGGAAAGGCGCACAATTTGTAAAGTTAAAACTTTATAAACAGATAAAACAGTGTATAACGCTTGAAATTTATAATTAAAACCGTTAGCATTGTAGAAGTGATAAAAAAACGAGCGAAAAAAAGTCGAAAAATGAGGTGATATGAATTCATGTCTGTTATAAAAGTGAATAACTTATCAAAGATATTTGGTAAGAAGACCAAGGAAGCATCCTCGTTATTAGATGAGGGTTATTCAAAAGAAGAAGTATTAGAAAAGACAGGGTGTACCGTTGGTGTTAATCGTGCCACATTTGAAGTGGAAGAAGGGGGGGAAGTTTTTGTAATTATGGGACTTTCTGGTAGTGGTAAATCAACACTAGTACGACTTTTAAATCGATTGATTGATCCAACAGATGGGGATATCGAAGTTGGAGGACAAAAGCTTGCAAAGGTTGGTAAAGAAAAGTTAAGAAAAGTCCGTCGTGAAAAAATGAGTATGGTTTTTCAAAAGTTTGGATTATTTCCTTTTCGTACGGTTCTTGAAAATGCAGAATTTGGACTTGAAATTCAAGGAATGAAAAAAGAGGAAAGAGCTAAAAAAGCCAAAGAAGCTTTAGAATTAGTTGGATTAGGAAGTTTTATACACCAGTATCCAGATCAATTGTCAGGTGGTATGCAACAGCGTGTTGGTTTAGCACGAGCGCTAGCAAATGATCCTGAAGTACTTTTAATGGATGAAGCTTTTTCTGCACTGGATCCTTTGATCAGAAAGGATATGCAGGATGAATTATTAGATCTTCAGGAAAAGATGAAAAAACGATTATTTTCATTACACACGATTTAGATGAAGCCTTAAGAATCGGAGATCGTATTGCCTTGATGAAGGATGGAATGATTGTCCAAATCGGCACACCTGAGGAAATATTAATGAATCCAGCTAATGACTATGTCGAACGCTTTGTGGAAGATGTTGATCGATCTAAAGTGTTAACAGCTAGTCACATTATGAAACGACCAGAAACAGTTGATATTGAAAAACATGGTCCACGAGTGGCATTAGAAAGAATGCGTGAACAAGGTTTATCAAGTCTTTATGTAGTGGACCGCGCGAGACAATTAAAAGGCTATGTGACTGCTGACGACGTTAAGAATGCTCGAGAAAATGATAAAAAAGATTTAAACGCCATCTTACGTACAGATATGCCAACCGCAAATATGGATACTTCTGTTCATGATATATTTGAAATTATCCATAATGCACCAGTTCCGGTAGCTGTTGTTGAGGACGGTAAATTGAAAGGTATTATTGTTCGTGGTGCTGTCATTGCTGCACTAGCGAATGGAAGTGGGGTGACTACAGATGCTTAATTTTATACCTGAGATACCATTAGCAGATTGGATAAATGCAGCTGTAGAATGGACCCAAAAAACGTTTGAATTTATATTTGATCCAATTAAAAATGATTTTGGAGATTTTGTGGAATCTACTGCTGAATGGTTAAGTCAGGTACCACCTCTAATTGTTATATTGATTGTTGCAATTATTGCATTCTTTGTATCTGGAAAAAGATTTGGATTAGTGGCATTTTCTGTAGTTGGTCTATGGTTTGTCTATAATCAAGTGCTATGGGAAGAGCTAATGTTTACATTCACATTAGTTGTTTTTGCTAGTGTGATATCGATTATTATAGGTATTCCTACTGGTATATGGATGTCAAAAAGTAAATGGGCACAAACAATTATTACGCCCATTTTGGATTTTATGCAAACCATGCCAGCGTTTGTTTATTTAATACCTGCTGTTGTATTTTTTGGTATTGGAATGGTTCCAGGTATCTTTGCTTCGGTTATATTTGCAACGCCACCTGTTGTTCGCTTTACTAATTTAGGTATCCGACAAGTTTCGGCCGAATTAGTGGAAGCTGCTGAAGCGTTTGGTACAACAGGCTCACAGAAACTTTTTAAAGTAGAGTTACCGATGGCTCGAAAAACGATTATGGCTGGGGTTAATCAAACCGTTATGCTTGCATTGTCCATGGTTGTTATTGCATCGATGATTGGTGCACCTGGATTAGGTAACGAGGTATTAACAGCATTGCAACGTTCACAAGAAGGACCTGGATTTGTAGCAGGTTTAGGTATAGTAATTTTAGCAATTATTATTGACCGAGTTTCACAAAACTTGAACAAAGGATAAGGATCTAAACTTTTCCAGTATTACTGGAAGGTTTAAATATAAATTATAAAGAAAAGGGGAGATCTATTCATGTTGAAAACATGGAAGTCTTTAGGATTAATAATGATACTAGCTCTTGTATTAGTACTAGCAGCATGTGGTGGTTCAGATAATGAAGACACTACAGAAGAAACCGATGGTGGAGAAACTGCAGCAGTTGGCGAAGATAAAGAAATTGAATTAGTGTATGTTAACTGGGATACAGAAATCGCCTCTACACATGTTGTTGGCGAAGTATTGAAAAATTTAGGTTATGACGTGAAACTTACTGCTATTGAAAATACAGCAATGTGGGAAGCAGTTGCGAATGAAGAAGCAGATGGTATGGTAGCAGCATGGTTACCAGCGACACACGAAGCACAATTTAGTGAATTTGGTGATCAATTAGAACAATTAGGACCAAATCTTGAAGGTGCAAAAATAGGTTTTGTAGTTCCATCGTATATGGATGCAAATTCAATTGAAGACTTAAAAGATCAAGCAGATCAAAAGATTACTGGTATTGAGCCTGGTGCAGGTGTTGTAGATGCAGCAGAAACTGCAGTTGAAAAATACGAAAACCTGGCTGATTGGAATGTGCAAACTTCTTCTAGTGGTGCAATGACAACTGCACTAGGTGAAGCCATCGATAATGAAGAACCAATTATTGTAACTGGTTGGTCTCCGCACTGGATGTTCTCTCAATACGATCTTAAGTATTTAGAAGATCCTAAAGGTGTATTTGGTGCAGAAGAAAATATTGAAACAATGGTTCGCCAAGGACTTGAAGAAGACCTTCCAAATGCTTATAAAGTTTTAGATCAATTTAATTGGACCCAAGAAGACATTAACTCCGTAATGGTTGACATAGTTGTTAATGAAGAAGATCCAGAAGCAGCAGCACAAGCTTGGATAGAAGAAAACCAAGATAAAGTGGATGAATGGACAGAAGGCGTAGAATAAGTTACTAGAAACTACCTCTCTTATGCGGAGAGGTAGTTTTTTATTTGTGAAATATAATTTTTTCGTATGCTTTTTTGTCCTTCATCGGTAATGGAAGCAGATGAATGATTAGAACCCCCGACGAGAGTGCAACTCATCGAGGTTTGAAGCAGATGTATGGATGAAAACCCCGACGATAGAGTATCTCATCGGGGGGGTTTAAAGCAGATATATGGATGAAAACCTCGACGATAGAGTATCTCATCGAGGTTTAAAGCAGATATATGGATGAAAACCCCCGACGATAGTGTATCTCATCGGTATTTCAAACAGAAGAATGGATAGAACCCCCCGACAAGAGTGCACATCGCTTACGAGAGACACACCTGAAGTGAATCCACTAATGAAAAATTTCTTATTTCGCTAATTAAATAACTCAACAATTAATGAAATTAAGCAATGCTACCAAGTTTTTCTTAAATAAAGAATTAAAAGTAAAATTATGTTAAGATATGGGTGGAGGTGACCATATGAATCAATTTGAAGAATCAGTGCTCTCTTTACGTAATGTTTCCAAGTCCTATGGCGCAACAGAAGTATTAAAATCTATTAATCTTGAAGTATATAAAGGACAAATAATTGGCTACATAGGTCCTAACGGGGGCTGGAAAGAGTACCACTGTTAAGATGATGTTAGGCCTTATTACAGATTTTAATGGAGAAATAGAAATATTTGGTCAGAATATTAAAAATGACAATATAGCATTTAAGAGAAAAATAGGATACGTTCCTGAAAATGGCGAAATTTATGATAGTTTAACACCGATGGAATACTTATCTTTTGTTGGTGGATTGTATGGAATGGAACAAAACGAGATCATCTATAAAGCGGAAGAATTAATGGATTTATTCGAATTAAGAGATGTACTGCATACCAGAATATCCTCTTTTTCCAAAGGGATGCGCCAAAAAGTATTACTGATTGCAAGTTTGATACATAATCCTGATTTACTTTTTTGGATGAGCCGCTTAGTGGGCTGGATGCTAATAGTATGATGATTGTTAAAGAGATTTTAGATCAGTTTGCAAAGCAAGGTAAAACGATTTTTTATTCCTCTCATATTATGGACACATAGTGGAGAAAATAAGTAATCGTATCATTCTACTGACAAATGGTGAAATTGTTGCAGATGGAAGTTTTGAGCAATTACAACAACAAAATAAGGAAGGATCTTTAGAGGAGATATTTAATCAATTAACCGGTTTTGATCAGCATGTACAAATTGCTAGTAAGTTTGTGTCGATTGTAGAAGATGGTGATATTAATGACTAATTTTATGTCATTAAAAATATTGGATAAGTTCCGTTTTTTATTTCAAAAAACGGGCGTGGATTATGTGATGATGAGACATATTTTGCAAGTGAAATTAACGATGGATGCCAGAAGAGTTCCTACCATTTTTAATGAGACACAATCTAAATCAGGCAATCAATTTCTGAAATCATTATGGGTTTATGCGCTAATGGGATTAATTTTGATCGCTTTTTTATTTGGAGAGCAATATATTTTTCAAATGAGTATTCTTTTTTCAATTGTAATGTTCATTATTATGACGTCGATGATTTCAGATTTTTCGAACGTTATGTTAGATGTAAGGGATAAAATGATTCTTGGCACTAAACCAATCGACGCCAGAACTATAAATGCAGCAAAAGTAGTGCACGTCACCATTTATTTAGTAATTTTAACGATTGCGTTTGTCGGATTACCGATGATTATTGGTCTGTTTATCCACGGTATAGTCTTTTTTTTATTGAGTCTTATCGTGCTTATCTTTATTAATCTGCTTGTTCTGATTATGACAGCAGTAGTATATATCACTATTCTTCGCTTTTTTGATGGCGAGAAATTAAAAGACATCATTAATTATATTCAAATTTTGTTAAGTATTTCAATGATTGTTGGCTATCAATTAGTAGCAAGATCGTTTCAAGTAGTTGATCTTAATATCAGTTTTTCCTTTGAATGGTGGCACCTTTTTATGCCTCCGTTCTGGTATGGTGCAATCTATGAAATCGTGATGAATGGCACCGTCAATTCAGAGAATATGATACTAGCAATCTTAGGGATTGTTGTACCATTTCTATCGATATGCTTGTATATAAAATTAATACCCTCCTTTGAACGGAATTTAGAAAAATTGTTAACTCATAGTGGAAAGCATAAGCAATCGAAGGAATGGTGGATGAATGGTTTTTCTAAGATACTAACCAGAAACAAGGAGGAAAAAGTATTCTTTACGTTTGCTAGTCGCATGATAAAAACAGAACGAGATTACAAATTAAAGGTTTATCCTTCGATTGGTATGGCTCTCGCTTTTCCGTTCATATTTATCATTAATAGCTTGGTTATAAGTAGTCTTGATCAGTTGAGAAATGGTAATACGTATTTTTTTATGTATGTTGGGTTTATGATGATACCTGCGGGTGTACAAATGCTGCAATTTTCCAATAGCGAAAAAGGCGCTTGGGTTTATCGGGCAGCTCCTATTAACGATATAAATGCTTGTCATCGAGCAACTTTAAAAGCTTTTCTGGCTAAATTGTTTGTACCTATTTATCTTATTCTGAGTGTGATTTTTATTATTATTTTCACAGAAAGAATCATACCGTTTTTGATTGGATTGCTGTTAGCTGCTTTTATATATGGACGGATATGTTATAAAGTCTTTTTTAAAGATCATTTACCTTTTTCCGAATCTTTCAAAATGATTCAAAATAAACAGACAGGTGAAACTCTTGGAATGCTGGCACTGCTTGTCTTATTTGGCCTTGTCCACTATGTAGCTCGTTTATTTCCCTATGGCATGTTTGTCTATATCGGTATCTTATTAGCTGTTAATATATTGATTTGGAGAAAATAAAAACCCCCCTATTCAGGGGGGGGTTCACTTAAATTAGTTGTTCAATTTCAGCATTTTCTCTTAATTCTTCAAATTTAGCCATAATTTCTTCTTGTTTTTCTTGTTGTTTTTGGGTAGTTAATTGTTGTTTGACTTGTGCTTCAACTTCTTCTAGTGGTGGTACCTCTTCTTCTGTTTGTTCCTTCATTTGATTATAATAGTCTTCTACTTCCTCTTCAGTTACTTTAATGCCAATAACAGTTTCCATATATTGATCTCTTAACAAACTCTTTTCCATTTGTGATTTATATTCTTCCTCTGTTAAACCTTGACTTTCTAGAGCGGCTGCATATTCATCACCATATTGATCTTTTAGGCCGTTAATTTGATTTTCCACTTCTTCTGAATCTACCTCTAATCCTTCATCACGGGCATCCTGGAGAATAAGTTCCTGTGTTATTAATTCATTCAGTACTTGCTCTTTTATAGCTTCTGTATCTGATACATCTTGACCAGTCTGTTGAATCATATTTTTAAGCTGTGGGTAGATACTATTATATTGAGCACCTAGAATTTCTTCACCATTTACAGTCGCAACTGTTTGATCTTCCTCTGCAAGTTCATCTTCACTCACTGCTTCCCCCCCTTGTGTTTCTTCTGCTGGAGCAGTCTCTTCTTCAGCATCCTCGTTATCAGCTTCCGTTTCTTCAGAAGCAGGTTCTTCTGTATTTTCCTCTTCAGCTGTATCATTATTGCTACAAGCAACTGTAACGATAGCTAAAGTCATTGTCATTAAAAGCATTACTATTTTTTTCATTGATTTACGACCTCCATATAAATTTGATTGTCTGTTCATTGAAACACAAAATAGTCAGCAAATGCAAATATGTATTTTTAAAATATTTAGTCTAAACCTTGTCTTACTAATGTTTATCGTGCAATATTACATTTAAATAACAAAAAAGCGTATCTTTCCACAATTTTTCCACAATATTGTTTTGGATTTTATGAATAGGGAAAACTGGTTACAGGAGTGAGGATAATGAGAATAAAAGATGTTTCAAAAGCTGCTTTAATCACTTTTATTATTGGATTTTTAACTATTATAACAATGATGACAGTATTTGTGGAATTAGCAGAAGATGTATTAGAAAAGGAAAAATTCGAGATGGATCACTATTTTCTAAACATTTTGGTGTTTGAACAAAATAGCTTGGTTTATCAAACGATGGAATTCTTAACGGAAGCGGGTTCTGTTTTGTTTTTAACGATTGCATCCGTATTGATTGTACTTTTTTTACTGATCACCAGGCAAAACAAATGGTACATTATCTTTTTTATAATAAATATGATAGGGATTAGTGCCTTCACTAAAGTATTAAAGTTAATTTTTGAACGGGATCGCCCGGAATTAATTGCCCAGTATGATGGAACTGGCTTTAGTTTTCCTAGTGGTCATTCCACTGGATCGATCGCCTTTTATGGTTTTCTCATCTATTTACTGTGGAAAAAAGTATCGCATGGATGGATGAGATCGACGATGATTATAATTGTTGGCTTATTTGCAGTTTTAATACCGTTCAGTCGTGTAGTATTAGGAGTACATTATTTCACAGATATTCTAGCAGGAATTTTATTAGGACTAACATGGCTTATAACTTGTATCATTTTGTTAGAATATTTGATTTGGAGAAGAAATATTAAGAAAGTAAGATAATCAGCTTAATATAAAATCTTATTTTAAATAATATATAGAAAAGTGACCTAAATAGTAGAAAAATGACCTAATAATATTTTGATAGGAGGATGCGCATATTTTTTACTTTGTTTCCTTCTTCGGTTCAATTATGTGCTCCCTGTTTTGTTTCTTGATATACTTATTTAGAAATAGAATTAAGGGGGGGGAAGTAATCAAATGAATCCATTATTTAGATCATTTAAAATAAAGAATTTAGAATTAAAAAATCGTGTAGTCATGCCGCCGATGTGTCAGTACTCCGTCACAAAAGAAGATGGGACACCAAATGATTGGCATTATACACATTATGTAAGTAGAGCAATTGGCGGTACAGGTCTAATTATCGTTGAGATGACAAATGTAGAACCGGATGGTCGCATTACTAATAACTGCTTAGGGTTATGGCTGATGATCAAATTCCTGCCTATAAACGGATAGTGGATAGTGTCCACGAACATGGTTCCAAAATAGCGATTCAGATTGCACATGCTGGTCGAAAGGCTGAAGATGCAGAGACACCTGTTGCTCCTTCGGCGATTCGTTTCAGTGAAAAATATAAAGAGCCACGTGCTTTAACAACGGAAGAAGTAAAAGAAATGGTCGATAAGTATCGATTAGCAGCTCGTCGCGCAGTCAACGCTGGATTTGATGCGATTGAATTACATGGCGCACATGGCTATTTAATTCATCAATTCCATTCTGAATACACAAATAAGCGTGAAGATGAATATAGCGAGCTAACGCGTTTCGGCAGTGAAGTAATTCAGGCTGTCAGAGAAGAAATGCCAAAAGAGATGCCATTAATCATGCGAATTTCTGCAACAGAGTTTGTTGAAGAAGGATACGTATTAGAGGATGGCATAGACTTAGCAAAAGCGTACAAACAAGCAGGAGTGGATATGTTTCATATTAGTGCTGGTGGCGAAGGGGCAATGGCGCCGAGTCGCAATCCTGGTGCACATGCAGGTTATATGGTTCCTTTTGCCAGAGCAATGCGTAAGGCATTAGATGTACCAGTAATCGCTGTAGGACGTTTGGAAGATCCTCATCTGGCAAACGCAACTGTTGGAAATCAGGATGCTGATTTAATAGCAGTTGGTCGTGGCATGCTTCGTGATCCTTACTGGGCAATTCATGCAGCCCATGAATTAGGTGATGAGATTTCCTTGCCAATACAATATCAGAGAGCATTTTAACTGGAAAAGAAAGACGTTGATGTGACGTCTTTCTTTTTTGTGTAAATTAATCTAAAATAAAACTATTAACCCAATAATCATCGAGAGGTATGTGATAAAATGGAATTTCGACCGTGTATTGATATACATCAAGGAAAAGTGAAGCAAATAGTTGGGGCCACATTAAATCAGGAAAATAAAGAAGTCATCGAAAATTATGTTTCTACATATGATAGCAGCTATTACGCAGACATGTTTAAAAAGGATGAATTACGTGGTGGGCATGTTATCATGCTTGGTGATGGTAATAGGGATGCAGCTATTAAGGCTTTACAAACCTATCCAGGTGGTTTGCAAGTAGGTGGAGGAATTAATGTCGATAATGCAGAGGAATTTTTAGCTGCTGGTGCTTCCCATGTTATTGTGACTTCCTATATTTTTCAAGATGGGGAGTTACATATGGATCGGTTGCGAGGCTTGGTCGACAAAATCGGAAAAGACCGACTTGTAATCGATTTAAGCTGTAAACAAAAAAATGGGAAATGGTATGTCGTCACAGATAAATGGACTAAGTTCAGTAATATTGAAATATCGCAATCAACCATTAGGGATATGGAACAATATTGTGATGAATTCCTGATCCATGCAGCAGATGTGGAAGGTAAGCGAGGTGGCATCGCTGGAAAATTAGTTGAATTGTTAGCTGATTATGTGATGATACCAACAACCTATGCTGGTGGTGTACGTTCAATGGAAGACCTTCAACTATTTGAACAGTTATCGGAAGGGAAGTTGAACGTCACCGTAGGAAGTGCCTTAGATATTTTTGGAGGAGATCTTTCTTATCAAAAGGTAGTAGAGTACTGTAAATGAGTTTCTATTATGTAAATATAGTGAAAAATTGGCTGGAACATATCAATTGTTCTCCACTATAAAGCTGAATGAATATAAGGAAGATAATGCGACATAATTTCGATATACGGAGTAGTAAAGTAATGTTCAAGAGGGTGATAAGTGTAACCACCGCTCCGGCTTGCCCGCTTTCCTTTCCGCGGGTTTCCTCTCAGCTAACTTTCGCAAGCCAAAGTGGATCTTCGAGGAAACATCCCGCAGGAGTGAAAGCGGACGCCTGCGCTATAGGAATATTCTACAACGCAAGCAAGAATGGGCATGAAGATATTTCAAACTGATAGAGCAGCATTTTATGAGAAGATACAAATTGATACGATCCTATTTCAGAAGAATGATCCTTGTTACTTAAAGGATCATTTTTATCAATTTCTTTTGTCTGAGCCACTTTTTGCTGTTCTGTAATAAATATTATTGGTACCGTTCACTGCTTGTTAGCTATTTGCCATGTGAAAATTATTTTTGCCATTATTTTTAGCGGCATACATTGCCTGATCAGCTGCTCTGATTAACGTTTCCATATCTAAGCCATCATCTGGATAAAGACTAACCCCCCCAATACTAAAACTAGAAGCAATGTTGTGACCATCTATTCTGATTGGTAACTGAAATTCCTCTCTAATTTCTTCTGCAAGTTGTAAGGCTGTTTGTTTATCTGTTTTCTTTGCTAAAACCACAAATTCATCACCACCATGTCGACAAATAATGGCTCTCTCTTCTAAAATCAATGTCAATGTTTCGGCAATCTGTTGTAAAAATAAATCGCCAATTTCATGGCCGTAAGAATCGTTTACATGTTTGAAATTATCAAGGTCTAAAAATAATACAGCAAACGTTTCCGTCTTTTCCTTGCTTTTTTGCAATGTTTTATGAAAATGATGATCTAATAAATAGCGATTAGGTAAGGCTGTTAAAGGATCATGAAAAGCCATTTCGTACATCTGATATTGAATGCGTTTATTTCTTAATGTGATCGTATAGGTTATGGTAAAAATAATAGCATAACTCACAATTAAAGAATTGATCATTAGATTTGAATCAATAGAAAATGTAAGGTCATAAAATATTGATGTATGTAGGTGTGGTTTATTATACAAGGTGTAAGAAGCCATAGCGACATAATGCATCGAACTTATTGTCATACCTAAAATAAGAGCAATCGGAAGTTGATAAATGTATAAATTTTTGTGACTCACTCTACTAAAAATAGTCAATGCAATGAGTGATCCTATGATAGCCATAAGAATAGATAATAGGAAAATGGACAAATGATGGTCCATATATAGGTTATATTCCACTGCATACATTCCAATATAATGCATGGAAGCAATACTTAAGCCCATGATAATACCGGCTAATAATAGAGAGGAAATTCTCACCTTATTATGAATAATAAAGCGAAAAGCTATAAGGGACCCTATAACTGCCACAATTAATGAGATAACGGTCGCAATCACATTAAGTTGTAGATCCATATCACCAATACCACTGGCTATCATTCCTGTGAAATGCATAGCCCATATGCCGATTCCCATCGTACCGGCTCCTGCAAACAGCCATTTAGATTTTTTTGTTTTAACGGCATTTCTAGCGATGCTGACTAGTTCTATTGTTGTATATGAGGCAAATATTGCGATTAAAATAGATAAAGCCACAATGGAATAGTTGTATTGAATTGGTATACTTGTCATAGTTTTCTCCTTGATTGATTTTTTTTGAAAATACGATACTTTATACCCTCTTTTAGGTAACTGTTAAACATCATAATACAATAACGAATCCAATAAAACTAGTATTATCAATTCATTATATGAAGATTTAACCTCCTAGGCAATAATTCCTTTGACCTGTTTATGTAGAAAGATTTATCTTTAGATTCTTAAATAAAATAGTAAAATTAAACTAATAAAGTGTGGCTATGTTCATTGGGTAAAAACCTTAATGATCATAGCCTCACATAATATGGATCAGATGAATGTTCCATACTTTTTATTACCTGTATTTTATCTTTCAAACGAAGGGTTATAATCAACATGAGGGTTTTTGAATTCTGTATTTTTCAATTTGTGAGTTTCCATATAACAAACGTCAGAGCACTTATTCGCTAATCTTAATGTTATGTTTTACAATGGGAGAAAGAGAATCTAGTAGAGGTGAGATATGTGAACTATTTGATTTATCAAATGGATGTTGTCGTAGCAAATCCGGAAGCAAACAGATTAAAAATAGAAAAATGGATGGAAAATGAAGTATCTGATACTAATATAGATACCGTTATCCTTCCGGAAATGTGGAATGCCGGTTATGCGCTTGATCGGTTAGAAGAACTAGCAGATCAGGATGGGAGAGACAGTCTTCCATTTCTCCGCGAGCTTGCGATGAAGTTTCAGGTTAATATAATTGCAGGTTCCATCGCCATTAAAAAAAAGGGAGCTATTTATAATACGAGCTACATTATTAATCGTCACGGAGATGTAGTTTACGTATATGATAAGATTCATCTTGTGCCGATGTTAGATGAACCAAAATTTTTAAATGGTGGAGAAGAAAGAGGGAAAATCTTCGAGTTAGATGGGATTAAAATGGGAGTCATTATTTGTTATGATTTACGTTTTCCAGAATTAATGCGATCCTTAGTATTACAGGGGGGGCGGAAGTGATTCATATCGTTGCACAATGGCCGACAGCACGTAAAGACCATTGGAAATATTTGCAGTATGCACGTGCTATTGAAAATCAATGCTATGTTCTATCGGCAAATAGCAGTGGAACCTGTAATGGTACCAATTTTGCTGGCGAATCACTTGTAATTGATCCCTTCGGAGAGCTTGTAAAAGCAGGACCAGCAGAGAAAGAAGCAACAATTACAGCGACCATAGATTTAATGAAAGTAAAAGAAATCCGCCAAAACATTCCTGTATTTACGAGTCGGGTACCACATTTATATGGAGAGTGATCAATCATGGAATTTGAATATTCACAGGCACTAAAACGTTTACCAGAACAATTTTTTGCGAAATTAGTCAAGAAGACTCAAGCACTTATGGAAGCAGGACATGATGTTATTAATCTGGGACAGGGTAATCCTGATCAACCAACCCCCCCAGCCTTTATTGTGGAAGAATTACAGGAAGCGAGTAATAATCCAAAGTTTCACAAATATCCACCATTTCAAGGATTTCCTTTTCTAAAAGAATCTATCGCGAATTTTTACCAAAGTCAATATCAGGTCGATCTAGATCCAAACTCTGAAGTTGCGATATTATTCGGAGCAAAAACAGGTCTTGTTGAAATAAGTCAGTGTCTATTGAACGAAAATGATAAAGTGTTACTCCCTGATCCTGGTTATCCGGACTATATGTCAGGAATTGCTCTAGCAAATGCTTCACCGATTCATATGCCATTATTAGAGGAAAATCTATTTTTACCAGACTATGATAATCTATCTCATGAGGATCTGAATGATGCAAAATTAATGTTTTTAAATTATCCTAACAATCCGACCGCAGCTACAGCGACGAAAGCGTTTTTTGATGAAACGGTTCAAGTGGCAAATGAACATCACATTTGTGTTGTCCATGATTTTGCATATGGAGCGATTGGAAATTCTGATGAACCGCCACAGAGCTTCTTACAGTCGAAAGGCGCTAAAGAGATAGGTATTGAGGTCTATACTCTTTCGAAGACCTTTAATATGGCGGGATGGCGTGTAGCTTTTGCAGTGGGAAACCCTTCGATTATTAAAGCATTAGAGTTAATACAGGATCATTATTATGTGAGTATTTTCGGAGCGATCCAAAAAGCTGCAAAGAAAGCTTTGGACGATGGGCAGGAATCGGTTGAACAATTAAATCAACTTTATCAGAAAAGAAGAGAGACCTTTCTACAACAGTCAGAAAAGATTGGCTGGCATGGTGGAACAGCAAGTGGCTCCTTTTTTGTTTGGATGCCAACTCCTGAAGGATATACGTCAGAGGAGTTTGCTAATCTATTATTAGAAAAAGCACACGTGGTAGTGGCACCTGGTAATGGGTTTGGTAAAGCAGGAGAAGGATTTGTTCGAATTGGATTATTAGACAGCGAGGAACGTTTACAAGAGGCGTGTGTACGAATTGAGAAACTCTCCCTCTTTTAGTAACAAATTTTTATCAATGCAGCTTAATCGAAAAAACCGGTTGAAAGCCATTCGGTCCTTGTTAGTAGATAAAGATTCATTTATTATACTTTAAGAAGATTATGCGACAGAACTTCGATTTACTGAGTAGTAATTTTGAAATTTATATCAGGTGTAACAACCGCTCTGGCTTGCCCACTTCGCTTTCGGGGGGGAAGTACTCTTCAACTAACTTTATAAAAAAAGAGACGGTTCATTTTAAAGAACCGTCTCTTTACTTTGAAACATTTTACCTTATTTTAAGATCGTGGAGGTTGCTTTAGTTCTTCACCATTCTTACCTTGAAAACGCAGTCCCCCCCATCCTGTCAGGGCGGCTACTAGCATAACAATGACCAGGAACCAGCCTTGGAATACAAATGGGAAAACAGCTGTAGGTGCTACAATTGGCAACCATTCGTATGTTTCCTGCATCATCGATATCGTCGACCAGCCGAGCAATACCGGTGCACCCCCCCAAGGAAAAATATAACCAAGTGCTGAGGTGATCGCGTCAAGCATATTTGCTCGTCGATAACTATGGATCTTATATTTTTCTCCAATTTCCTTCACAAAAGGTGCTGCTGCAATTTCTGCCGCTGTGTTAATGGTAATTGCACTATTTAATAGGGCAACAATCGCCCAAATAGCGAGTTCAGCTTTTCGAACAGAATTTTTAATCCATTTTACTAATGCATTAGTAATAGCTTGCATTGTCCCACCTAAACGCAACAGATGTGCTGATGCAACGATTAACAGAATCAGGATTGCCATATTCATATAACCGACAATACCATTGACCAAGGCACCTTCGACAATGCTATCAGAGTCGGGATTAAAGCGGATCACATCACTGAATGCTCCAATTGGAAAAATTATCAGCATCACAACTGCAGTGAGAATTCCCCATGTCAGAGAAGTAATAATATGATGACCTGAGATAGCAAGAATTAATACAATCACAAATGGGATTAACATTAAAAGGCCATTTGGACTTGTGGCTGTTTCAATGTTTGCTTGTTGATTAGCAGAACCGCCACCGCCAAAGACAATAAATAAAATAAGACTTGGAATCGCCGCCATAATAGCATATTTAAAACGACTGCGTACAACACCAGGAACATCTGCATCTTGTGTGGTAGCAGAAACAATGGTGGTATCTGACACAGGAGCTAAGTTATCACCAAATACTGCACCTGCCAGAATCGCTGCAAAGAGAATGGTAGGATCTGCTCCAGTTGCTACGCCGGCAGGGAACATTAATGTACAGAAAGCAACAGTTGTTCCATATCCGGTACCGACTGCTGTGGAAAAAGTAGCAGCTAATATAAAAGTCAGACCAACGAAAAGCCCGCCTGTAAATCCAGTTACGGTTCCAACCCATACGAGCCCTTCCACTAATCCGCCAACCTGTAAAACCTGTGCAAACATACCAGCATAAAACCATGCGACCATCGCAACGACACCGATCGGCTGAGCGAGGCCTTCGAACAACCCTTGTGCATAGTCTGCCCATTTACTTTTAGAGAAAAACAACCCTAAAGTAATACCAAAAATCGCACCTAACACAAGACCAATTTCAGAAGAAAGCTGCAATACACTCGTGGTAATTGCCCAGACCACAAAGAATAATAAAGGAATCATGCACCAAAAGCACCAAATCGAAATTCTAAGTTATTTATTTTTGCTTGACCAGTAGCGCGTGATAATTGTTTATCTTGTTGCATAAAAAATCCTCCTTTAAACTATTAAAAAGACCTTTCATATTGTATCATATTTTGTTCATATATAACGGGGGGGTAAAGTTTAGTAATATCTAAGATTTTGCTGACAATAATTCAAAAAATCAGTGCATTATCGAAAGACCCTTTTTATTTAAATAATTCTACAAGCTAGTGACTATGTTTTCGCAACGAAACTTCCTTTTTGAAATATCAGAAAATTAAATTATTGTGTAAAAGAATATGACATAGTGTGAGAAGGTCCTGTTCGATTATGCTAGTCTACTCCTATAAACAAAATAATATTGAGATGGGGGGTAAGGAAATGAGAATGCAAAATCTATTTTATTTATTGATTGTAGGATTGCTGACAAGCTTTATGGTGGCATGTTCAGCAGTAGATAATGCAGCGAATGCTGATCAACCAGAAGAAACAGAAGAAAATGCAGTGACGGATAACATTGAAGGTAGTTCAGAAGATGAGGGAGATACGATTAAAGTTGGTATCTTACATTCATTAAGTGGAACAATGGCCATTAGTGAGACATCTGTCCAGCAAGCAGAGTTACTTGCAATTAAAGAAATAAATGAAAATGGAGGGGTACTCGGCAAGCAACTAGAACCAGTAATAGAGGATGGAGCTTCTGATTGGCCGACATTTGCAGAAAAGGCTAAAAAATTATTACAACAGGATAACGTAGCTACCATTTTTGGTGGGTGGACCTCTGCAAGTCGTAAAGCAATGTTACCAGTAGTTGAAGAAAACAATGGCTTGTTATTTTATCCAGTTCAATATGAAGGAATGGAAGCTTCACCAAATATTTTTTATACAGGTGCAGCCCCAAATCAACAAATTGTGCCAGCAGTTAATTGGTTACTAGAGAATAGGGGGGATTCGTTCTTCCTTTTAGGATCTGACTATGTTTTCCCAAGAACAGCGAACGCAGCTATTAAAGCACAATTAAATGCAGAAGGTGCAGAGATAGTTGGAGAAGAATATACACCACTAGGACATACTGACTACAACACAGTGATTGCAAAAATCAAAAGTGAAAATCCAGATGTTATTTTCAATACATTAAATGGTGATAGTAATGTTGCATTCTTTAAACAGCTGAAGGATGCGGGTGTTTCATCAGAAAATATAATCGTATTATCTGTAAGTGTCGCTGAAGAGGAAATTAAAGGAATTGGTGCAGATGTTATTGAAGGACATTTAACTAGTTGGAATTATTACCAAACAACAGATACACCAGCGAACGAAGAATTTGTAGCTAATTATAAAGCAGAATACGGTGAAGATGCTGTAACAGCAGACCCAATTGAAGCAGGCTATTTTGGTGTCTATTTATGGGCGAAAGCAGTAGAAAAAGCAGGAACTACAGAGGTGGATAAAGTGAAAGAGGCTGCAAAAGGAATTACGTTCGAAGCACCTAATGGAACTGTGATAATAGATGGTGATAATCAACACGTATATAAAACAGTGAGAATTGGTGAAGTGCAAAGTGATGGAATGATTTCAGAATTGTGGCATTCAGACGAAGCAATAAAACCTGATCCATATTTAAAAGAATACGAGTGGGCTAAGGATTTAAGTGAATCTTTAGCGGAATAAAATTTAGCGGAATAAAATAAATGACGTGCAAGCGACCCACTAGAAACTTAGTGACTTTCACATCAAATGAGATTCAGGAGTCATTTTAAGCAGAATGATCACTTAATTTCACAAGATGTGTAAAGTCTCCAAGTTTCTAAGCGCTTGAACGTACTTATAAACTACTAAACTGACAAAATATAATAAAGTAGAAACATTTTTTTGATGTTTTATTCACATGAAATGTTAGTAAAATAAACATAAAATGATAAGTGATTTGAGTATAAAAAAAGAAAACATGGGCGCTGTCAACTTTCTACTTCATTCAGGAAAGAAAGGACTGATTGGATTGAATGAAATCATATTAACCTTATTTAATGGAATAAGTCTAGGTTCGATCCTGTTATTAATTGCTTTAGGACTTGCGATAACATTTGGTTTAATGAATGTAATTAATATGGCACATGGAGAATTAATAATGGCTGGAGCGTATATCACTTACGTAATTCAACATATTTTTATGGATTACGTCCCCCCCACCCAATACTATGATTTGTATTTTATTGTATCCATTCCAGTGGCACTAGTAGTTGCAGCAGGAATTGGTGTTTTATTAGAAATAACATTAATCCGACATTTATATAAGCGTCCACTTGATAGCTTATTAGCTACGTGGGGGGGAGTTGGTCTGATTTTACAACAAACGGCTAGATCTATTTTTGGTGCGCCAAATGTTGGTGTTATAAGTCCATCATTTTTATCTGGAGGACTGGAAGTAGGCTCTCTTATATTTCCGTATTCGCGACTGTTTATTTTAGGGCTGGCGATAGTTTGTCTTATCAGTATTTATTATTATTTTTACCGAACTGCAAGTGGGAGAAGAGTCCGTGCTGTCATGCAGAACCGTCAAATGGCAGAGTGTCTAGGTGTTTCAACTAGAAAAGTAGATATGATGACATTTGCAATAGGTTCAGGATTTACTGGTGTTGCCGGCTGCGCATTAACATTATTAGGAGCAATAGGCCCAACTATAGGAACAAGTTATATTATTGACGCCTTTATGGTGGTGGTTGTTGGTGGAGTTGGTGCACTATTTGGAGCAGTTGCTGGTGCATTTGGAATTGGTATATTTAATACCATTTTTGAATATGTGACTGATGCAACGATTGGAAAAGTATTAATATTCCTTTTAATCATCGCTTTTTTGCAATGGCGTCCATCAGGACTTGTTATGTTTCGTTCAAGATCACTAGATTAAAAATTAGGAGCGTTTAAATATGCAAAATACGATCTATCAAAAACTGTTGAGTAATAAAGTCATATTTAGTTTAATTTTCCTCATTTTATTAGTAGCTCCAATGTTATTGTCAGACTTTCGCTTGAATTTACTTGGAAAATTTTTAGCGTTTGCTATCTTAGCAATTGGTTTAGATTTATTGTGGGGGGGTTATACAGGGGGGGTGTTAAGTTTAGGACATGGGATTTACTTTGGATTAGGTGCCTACTGTATGGCGATGTATTTAAAATTAGAAGCAACTGGAGGAGCTATTCCTGACTTTATGGCATGGAGTGGAATGAGTGAACTACCACTTATTTGGATACCATTCCAATATCCGATACTTGCTATTTTACTTGGTGTCATTATTCCAGCGGTTGTTGCTTTTTTTCTAGGGTACTTGACTTTTCGTAATCGAATCAGTGGTGTTTATTTTACAATCCTCTCACAAGCTCTAGTGATAGTCGTTGTTACCTTATTTATCGGAAGTCAGAATTTAACAGGTGGTACTAGTGGATTAACTAATTTTGAAACATTATTTGGATTCCACATCAATGCTTCCTCTACACAGACAGCTTTTTACTGGATTACAGTTTTTATATTGGGTGCAGTGTTTTTCTTTAGTAGAATGCTAGTGAAAGGGAGATTTGGAAAAGTGTTGATCGGGATTCGTGATGGAGAAAACCGGATGCGATTTCTTGGTTATAATCCTTCAGCATATAAAACATTTATTTATACATTATCAGCTGCAATAGCCGGTCTTGCAGGTATGCTCTTTGTCTTACAAGTTGGGATTATTTCACCAACTATGATTGGCATTATTCCCTCTATAGAAATGGTATTATGGGTTGCATTAGGGGGGGGACGCGGAACATTAATTGGCCCAATCATTGGCGCAGTATTTGTTAATACAGCTAAAACGGGATTTAGCGAATCTTATCCTGAATATTGGACTTACTTTTTAGGTATATTGTTTGTCCTTGTTGTTGTTTTCTTACCAAATGGTTTAACGGGATTGTTTGAAAAATGGAACGAAAGGAGGAAGAATAAGAATGTCTCAAACAGTATTAGAGTTGAAAAAAGTGTTAGTTGACTTTAATGGATTCAAAGCAATTAATAAGTTGTATTTCACGGTAAATTCGAACTCTGTTCATTTTGTAATTGGACCTAATGGAGCAGGAAAAACAACATTATTAGACGTGATCTGTGGTAAAACAAAAGCTACTGATGGACAAATCACCTTACAAAAACAAAGGGAGTTAACTAAATTACGTGAAGATCAAATTGTACACCAAGGAATCTCAAGAAAGTTTCAGACACCATCTATTTTTCAAGAATTGACTGTCTTAGAAAATTTAGAAGTGGCGATGAAACAAAAGAAAAACCTTTTTTCGATGATCAAAGCAAAATGGACCAATGAGCAAGAATCAAGAATAAATGAAATGCTTCATTTGATTGGCTTGTATCTGGCGAAAGATCAACCAGCTGGATCACTTGCGCACGGACAAAAACAATGGTTAGAGATAGCGATGGTGTTAATGCAAGAACCGGATATAATCTTACTCGATGAACCAATAGCGGGTATGTCTAAAAAAGAACGAAACAAAACTGGAGAATTAATTACGAAAATAGCTAAGAATCGTGCCGTATTGATTGTTGAACACGATATGGACTTTGTCAAGAAATATGCTGATATTGTTTCAGTGATGCATGAAGGTCAATTACTTTTCGAAGGTACGATGGAACAGGTTCAAAGTGATCCAAAAGTAAGAGAAGTTTATCTAGGTAGAAAGGTTGATTGAAATGTTAACAATCAATGGACTCGAAGCTGGCTATGAAGAGAGTATGGTAATTCATAAAATAGAAATGGAGGTGAAAGATAATCAAGTTATCTGTGTAATGGGAAGAAATGGGGGGGTAGGTAAGACGACATTATTAAAGACGATTATTGGTATTCTCACTCCAAAGCAAGGCTCCATTCACTATCAATCAGAAGATATCACTAATACACGGCCTTCTCAGAGAGCGCGAAAGGGGATTGGTTATGTCCCGCAAGGAAGAGAGATCTTTCCTAAACTAACAGTCTATGAGAATTTACTAATTGGATTAGAGGCAGGAAAGCAAAAAAAATTGATGAAAAGGTTTATGATTATTTCCCAATATTAAAAGAATTCACCAAACGAAATGGAGGAGATTTAAGTGGGGGGGTCAGCAACAACAATTAGCAATTGCCCGAGCGCTTGTATCGAACCCGTCGTTTTTATTATTAGATGAACCAACTGAAGGAATTCAACCTAATATTGTAGAGGAAATTCAAAATGTTTTAATAGATATCAAACAAACCGCCTATACCTCCATGATTTTAGTGGAACAAAATTTAGATTTTGTCAAAAGTGTAGCCGACTATTTATATGTAATTGATCATGGCTCAATTGTTTATCAAAATGATATTGATCAAGTGAAGGATGAAGAAGTCTTTCGTTATTTAAGTGTATAAAAAGGAAAGATAGAATGAAATTATCAACAAAAGCACCAAATCGAAATTCTAGTTTATTTATTTTGACTGGACTAGCAGCGCGTGATCATTGTTTATCTTGTTGCATAAAAAATCATGTCAGAAAACCTGACAATGTAATCGCGTTCGTTTATATTGTTATGCTAGGGTTAACAATGAAGAGAAACAAATGAGACCATACTTAACTAGTAGATGTCCTTGAATGACATTGGATCTGGTTATCTATTACTTTATTGTAAGATTGGAGGAACGATTTTGAAATTATCACCAGTAGAACAAGAAAAATTGTTACTTCATGTAGCAGGTGAACTCGCAGAAAAAAGAAAAAATAAAGGAATCCTGCTTAATTATCCTGAGTCAATTGCTCTTATCAGCAGTTATTTATTAGAAGGAGCACGTGAAGGAAAAACCGTAGCCCAACTGATGCAGGAAGGTAAACACGTATTGACGGCAGATGAGGTAATGGAAGGTGTGCCTGAAATGGTTGAAAGTGTGCAGGTTGAAGCAACTTTTCCAGATGGTACGAAGCTAGTTACTGTTCATCAGCCGATTATGTAACGGGGGGGAGGTGGTTTGATGATTCCAGGTGAATATAAATTAGCAAAACAAGCAATTGAAATTAATAAAGGAAGAAATACGAAAAAGATAAACGTAGCTAATCTAGGAGATCGACCAATTCAAGTTGGCTCACATTTTCATTTTTTAGAGGTGAATCGTGAATTACAGTTTGATAGAGAAGCAACGATTGGATTTCGTTTGAACGTAGCTGCAGGTACAGCTGTACGTTTTGAACCTGGTGAAGAAAAAGAAGTGGAACTCGTGGAAATTGCCGGAAATCGTAAAGTCTATGGATTAAATAATCTTACAAATGGTGATGTTTCCGACCATCAGTCGATAGCCAAGAAACTAAAACAAGGTGGATTCTAGGAAGGGGGGGCGGTGTAAATGAAACTATCCAGACAGCAATATGCATCACTGTATGGACCCACAACGGGTGACCAAGTGCGATTAGCTGATACAGATCTATGGATCGAAGTCGAAAAAGATTATACGACATACGGTGATGAAAGTGTGTTCGGTGGTGGGAAAGTATTGCGTGATGGTATGGGTCAAAGCAGTACAAGAACAAGAGAGGAAAATGTTCTTGATTTAATTTTGACCAATGCCTTAATTTTAGATTATACAGGCATAGTAAAAGCGGATATTGGTGTGAAGGATGGAAGAATTGTAGCGATTGGAAAAGGCGGAAATCCGGATGTGATGGAAGGTGTTACTGAAAATATGGTGGTTGGTGCCTCGACGGAAGTGATCGCATGTGAAGGAAAGATCGTAACAACAGGCGCGATTGATGCTCATATCCATTTTGTCAGCCCACAACAAATTGAAGTGGCATTAGCGGCAGGTTATACAACGATGATTGGTGGTGGCACAGGGCCTGCAACAGGAACCAATGCGACTACATGTACACCAGGTAAATGGAATATTCAGCGCATGCTGGAAGCCGCAGAAGAGTATCCGATCAATGTAGGCTTTTTTGGTAAAGGAAATGCGTCATCAGCAGCACCCCCCCAACGTGAACAAGTAAAAGCAGGAGCAATTGGTTTGAAGCTACATGAAGATTGGGGGGACGACACCAGCAGCGATAAACCAATGTTTGGCCGTTGCAGATGAAATGGATGTGCAGGTAGCAATTCACACCGATACATTAAATGAAGCTGGTTTCGTAGAGGACACCATCCATGCAATCGGTGACCGTGTCATCCACACCTATCATACGGAAGGTGCTGGTGGTGGACATGCACCGGATATTATGAAGGTTGCTTCCTACCCAAATGTATTGCCTTCATCCACCAATCCGACACGACCATACACTGTGAATACTATTGATGAGCATTTGGATATGTTAATGGTATGTCATCATTTAGATCATAATGTGCCAGAGGATGTAGCGTTTGCCGATTCCAGGATTCGTCCAGAAACGATTGCGGCTGAAGATATACTGCATGACCTAGGTGTCATTAGCATGATTGCTTCTGATTCTCAAGCGATGGGACGTGTTGGCGAAAGTGTGACAAGAACATGGCAAACAGCAGATAAAATGAAAAAACAACGGGGGGGATTTTTACCTGAGGATCAACAAGCAGAGAATGATAATTTCCGTGCGAAGCGTTATGTTGCCAAATATACCATTAATCAAGCGATTACTCATGGCATTAGTGAAGAGGTCGGCTCATTGGAACCGGGTAAGTTAGCAGATATTGTTATTTGGGATCCGAAATTTTTTGGAACAAAACCTGAAACAGTAGTTAAAGGTGGAATGATTGCTTACGCACAAATGGGTGATCCGAATGCATCGATTCCAACACCACAGCCCGTCATGATGCGACCGATGTTTGGTGCCTTAGGACGTGCGAAGTATCGTACATCGATTACTTTCATCTCACAAATCGCCTTTCAAGAAAAGGTCCATGAACAACTGGGATTGCAAAAAATCATTGTGCCCGTCAAAAATTGTCGGAATATTAGCAAAATGGATCTGCCACTGAATGGAGCAACTCCGAAAATTGATGTGAATCCAGAAACATATGAGGTTAAAGTAGATGGAGAATTGATTACATGTGAGCCATTTAAAGAAGTCGCAATGGCACAGCGTTATTATTTATTTTAAGGGGGGGGAAGCGTCATTGTTAACTAAAGAAATAGTAAGGAATATTGAAGAACAGCCAAAAGACCATCCGAATCGAGAATGGATTGAACTAGATTGGGAGGAGCTAAATAAACGTATTTTAAGAAAGAAAACCGATAAAGGAACAGATGTAGCGATATCTTTAGAGGAAAAAGCTCCATTAAAGGTAGGCGATGTCGTGTTTGAAGATTCGGATCAGCAAATCGTGATTCGTACAAAAAAGGAAAAAGTATATGTGGCATATCCTGAGAATATTATCCAGATGGGAAAGACCGCATTTGAATTGGGTAACAGGCATACACCATGTCTGATATCAGAAACAGAAATTGTCGTTCGATATGATGAAACATTAGAACGTCTATTTAAAGAAGTAGGTGTACGATATGAAGCTACCGAAAGAAGATTCACAGAACCATTTAAATACAGAGGGCATCAGCACTAAATTTCTTTATTTAATGCATATTCATGATTCTGCGTTCCCGATTGGAACTTACACGCATTCATTCGGTATGGAGACATTTATTCAAGCTGATCTTATTGCAACAAAAGAAGACTTATTTTCCTTTTGTTGTATGTATCTACATGAAAACGTAGCGTATACAGATGGTATTTTTGTCAAAGAAGCTTTTATAACAGAACCCTTATCTGATTTAATGCGTTTGGATAAGATTTGTGATGCAAGTAAAAACGCATTAGAAACAAGGGAAGCGAGCAGTATGATTGGTAAGCAGTTTTTAAAAGCTGTCTTACCGGTAAGTGATACGGCTTCATTGGAAAATTGGCAACAACTTCTAGATCAGAAACAGGTCTACAGTCATTTTCCAATTGTCTATAGTTTATATGCAAAAGATATGGGATTCGATCTTTATACCACCGTGTTAACCTTTTTATATTCTTCGATTGTTGGGTTGGTTCATAATGCGGTTCGAGCCATTCCATTAGGACAAAAGGCGGGTATTGAAGTGATTCATTGCTTAATACCCGAAATGGAAAAAGCAACAAAGCACGTGCTAGATCGATCATTAATGGATGTTTCCAACCATGCTGTCGGTTTGGAATTAGCATCAATGAAGCATCAATATTTAACTTCGAGATTGTTATATCATAAGAAAGGGGGGGAAATCAAAATGAAACCAGTAATTGTAGGAGTAGGTGGACCTGTTGGGTCAGGGAAAACCTCTTTAGTTGAAAAACTATCAAAAGAAATGGTCAAGAATTATAGTGTCGCAGTAATCACTAACGATATTTACACGAAAGAAGATGCGCAATTTTTAATCAAGCAAGGTATTTTACCGGAAGATCGAATCATTGGGGGGGTGGAGACAGGAGGATGTCCGCATACCGCAATTCGTGAAGATGCATCGATGAATTTTGAAGCGATTGATGAATTGAAGCGTCGGTTTGACGATTTGGATATTATATTATTAGAAAGTGGTGGAGATAATCTATCAGCAACCTTCAGTCCTGAATTAGTTGATGGTTATATCTATGTGATTGATGTGGCAGAAGGTGGCGATATTCCGAGAAAAGGTGGACCAGGGGGGGTAACAAGGTCTGATCTATTATTAGTAAATAAAATTGATTTAGCACCATATGTGGAAGTAGATTTAGATTTAATGAAACAGGATGCCAAAAAAGCACGAAAAGAACGACCATTTTTATTTACTAATGTTAAAAAAGGGGGGGAAGGTATCCCAGAAGTAATCGAGTGGATTAAGCATGCGATGTTACTTGAAGGAAGCGAAGTTTCTTAAATGGAGGGGAAACTCGATCTTGTCTTTGGATTAAGAAATAATAGAACGATCATCAAAGATGTTTATTATCAACCACCTTTAAAAGCAAGCAGGGGCTTGTATGTGACGAATCCACATGATGTAACCGTTTATTTAATGGAATCTTCTGGAGGACTAGTTGCAGGGGATACGAATCGGTATGCGATGCAGCTGGAAGCGGGAACACATGTAACCCTTCATCCGCAAGCGGCAACTAAAGTCTATCCAGCGTTTAATGGTCATCCGAGTACACAACAGGTACAGGTTACGTTAGAAGAAGCTGCTTCGTTAATCTGGAAGCGGGAAGAAGTGATTCCCTTTGCAGAGAGTTCATTCCGAAGTCATACACGGGTCGACATGAAGGATAACAGCAGTTTTTATTGGGAAGAAATTTTATACCCGGGAAGAGAAAAACGTGGTGAAACCTTTACGTTTGATAACTGTCATACGATGTTAGAAGTTTGGGTGGAAGACGATTGTGTGGTATATGACGGATTACGGTTTGAGCCTGTTAAACAAACGTTAAAGCACATAGGCGTGATGGGTCATTACCACTATATTGCTAGTATCTGGATGATAGATCAAGCGAAGGAATTGGATCCGGAAAAATGGAATTACACGGAAAATGACCATCAGGTGAGTACAACGAGACTCCGTAATGCTGGCTATTTGGTACGGTTTCTTTCCAATGATTTACCGCGAACAAAAAATGAAATGGAAGCAATCTATCAAAGTATCTTTACTAAGCAGGAAGAGAATTTATAATGGTAAAAAATCCGAACGATACACATTCGTTCGGATTTTTAAAAAAGTTCAATAAATTTTTAGTGCATTCATCACTTATTATACCGTGTAACAAGAATATCGATGCATGCAGTTAATCTTCATTAACCACTACATAGTTTGATTTTCCTTTTTCTTTTGCTTGGTATAAAGCCTGATCCGCAACGTTTAGCAAGGTTGTGAGGGCTTCGTCTGTATATTGAACAATACCCAGACTAGCGGATAAAGTAATTGGCAGGGTATACTCAGACCAATTACCAAGAGACGCTAAGATTCTTTCTGCGATACCACGAATTTCCTGTTGATCTGCATGAGGAAGGATTAGTATAAATTCATCTCCTCCTAAACGGATTAGTGCATCTCCCTTACGAATGATATGTTTGATTCGATTGGTTGATTCCAGCAATACCTGATCCCCCCCGACAGAGTGCCCATACGTATCATTTACCTGCTTAAAGCCATCTAAGTCAATAGCCATTAGTATCCCATATTTTCCCCCCCAACCATAAAAATGATCAAATAAATAATTGCGATTGTATGTGTTGGTTAATTTGTCAATAGTAGCTTGCCGTTCCAATTCAATTACATATGAAAAAAGCCGCGAGAATTTTTTTAACAGTTCTACTGTCTGATACGAGAAATTATCTTTATTAGGATTAATAGCGCATAACGTACCATACATGTCGCCATCTTTATAAAAGACAGGAACCCCCCCAACGTAGGAACGGATATTTTGTTCAGAAGTAACTGCGAGTTCTTTTGTTAGACTATTTTCTAAAGCATCATTAATAATAACTGGTTTTTGCTGGTTTGAAAAAATTTGTTGGCAATAAGTTTCATTTAAATCAACTGTCTGGTTATTATGAAGTTCTATTCCTGTTTGCTCTTTATCAATTGTATGAATAATGGTAAACGTATTTTCTGTAGTTCGACCTAAAAATAACCGATTACCAGGTATCGCATTGTTCACCAATTCAAGTAGGTCATTTAATATAGCGCTATCCATAATTACCACCTCGTTGTTAAAAATTACAATAATGACTTATTTACTATTATATTAGATTAAAAACTCTACGACAAGTTATCAGAGCAATAAAAACCAGCTAGTTTCATAGAACGATTAACTCCTTTTTTAAAAACGATGTCAGCTTTTCTTACATGATAATTGTTTAGGAAGATAATCATAGGTAACCTAAGAGTTGTTAAATAATCTAACTATTCAAAAAGCTTTCCGGAGAGCTTCTATAACAAAAAAATGGAGGGGGGGAAGTTATGTTAACATCCACAACAGGTTATCTTATATTACTAATATTTGGCATATTTTTCACAGGTTTGACAATTGTCATGCAGCGCCGTCGTAAAGAGAAAATGACAGCAGAACAATTTAGTACTGCAGGCAGAAGTGTAGGAGTTGGATTAGCAAGTGCTCCATCATTGCAGCATGGACATGGGCCGCAACTTTGATGATGTCATCTTCGACAGGTTTCCAATACGGGATAAGTGGACCATACTGGTATGCGGCAGGTGCATGTATTCAAGTACTATTATTTGCAATTGTGGCAATACATTTAAAACGTAAAGCACCATTAGCACATACATTTCTTGAATTTGTGGGCAAACGATTTGATGAAAAAATCATAAATTAATGATGGGTTTTGGCTTAATGACAAACATTATTGTAACATCTATGGTTATTTTAGGTGGTGCGATTGCACTTCATTCATTAACAGGTATGAACGTTTATATTGCTGCATTTTTAATACCTTTAACCTTTACCATCTACACGATGATTGGCGGTCTAAAAGCTTCATTCATTGCAGATTATTTAAATACTGTCATGATTTTTGTTATATTAGCAATTTTTGCGACAGTGGTATATGTAAAATTTGGTGTGACTTCTATATACGAAGGATTACAGGCAATTCCCGAGCAAAGCCAGATGCTTACAATGGCCTCCATTCCAGGTTTATTCTTCGGAATGATCAATATAATAGGAAACTTTGGTACAGTATTCGTTGACCAATCCTATTGGCAGCGTGCAATCGCAAGTAAGGATAGTGCCGCATCCAAAGCATATATCTACGGTGGGATCGCCTGGTTTGCTATTCCATTTGCGATTGCAACGTTCCTAGGTGTGAGTGCAGCAGGGCTTGGGTTGAATATCGGTGACCCTGACGCGTCCGCTCCACTGATGGCACAATATTTATTAGGTTCTGTTGGTTCTATTCTATTTTTAGTCATGTTATTTATGGCAGTAATGTCAACAGGTGCTGCCGAGCTTACCGCAATCACAAATATTATTGTGACAGATATTTATCGAAAATCGATTAATCCTCATGCATCAGGGGAAAAAACATTAAAAGTATCGCGTATTGTTACACTAAGCTTCGGTTTAGCAATGGGATTATTCTCTATTTTACTATTCAAAGTGGGGATTGGTTTAAGTTTCGTTTATATGGCAATGGGGATTTTCGTTAGTGGGGCTGTTATTCCGTTAACGTTAGGTCTGATGTGGAAAAAAGCAACAAGCACAGGAAACTTTTATGGTGCCTTATAGATGATTACAGGTATTACCGTGTGGGTGATTACAGCTCAATTACGTTACGGCGAGATTTCTGTTTCTTCATTAGGTGAATTACATTCGATGTTATTTGGTAATGTAACAGTGTTCTTAGTAAGTGGTGTGATTGCTATCGGTCATGGGCTAATTAGTAATCAGGAATTTGATTTTAATTCATTAAAAGATAAATTCCGCAGCTTTGATTTTGATGATGAGAAAGTAGAAGCTGATAGAAAAGTCATAAAACAGAAAGTGGTGTAATCAATGGAAGATAAACAATTAATAAAAGATGGGAAGCTTTGTACACGCTGGGCATTCGGTTTAACCTTTGTATTTATCATTGTTTTCCCGGGTATTATGTTTATTACTGGTTATGAATATAGCTTAGCCTTTTTCAAAGGCTGGACCTATTTAGCATTTACATGGTTGATCGTTGCAGGTTTATATACTGCAATTCGCCCATGGGTCGAAATGTACTTAGAAAGAAAACAAACAAACTAGCGAAAGAGACTCGCCCAAAAATTAGTTGATATTTCTGATTAACTGAATAGTAATTTTGAAATTTATATTAGGTGTAACAGCCGCTGCGGCTTGTCCACTTCGCTTTCCGGGGGGGCGATGCTCTTCAGCTAACTTCGTAAAGAAGACCACTTTACAAAGTGGATCTTCAGATCACGCTGATCCCCCCAGGAGTCGAAGTGGACGCCTGCGCTGTATAACATCTACAATGGATGTAAATGGTAGAATTCCGTCATTTAGATTTCAGGAGAGAAATTCCCTACCTCTTCATACTTTAGAATGGCTTTGTAATCATAAGGAAAATTACAATTAATAATAATGTGTTTTCGAGATATTCTACACGTAATAATTTTTGAATATGCTCTTGATAGCCTGCAGGTACCTGAACCTTCTCTTCATCCCTGATCATTTCCTTAATCGGTGATGAGTATTTTTTTAAGAAAGTTGGTCCTAGCGATAGCGCGATAAAATATAAGATCATACTTGTGATATACCAGCCCTGTTGAAAAAGCATTGGCTGCAGAAGTCCCATACACACTCCTGTAATTAAGACGAGTATGCCACCAATCATTACAAAAATATGTATGTTACGTTTCATTGCAAAGGCTTGCCGAATTTCAGGCATTGTTTTGGCGGATTTTACAATGGTTGTCAGGATAAAGCCAGGACCAATTCCAACAATAGCAGAAAAGATATGGATAATAATCAGCCATGTATATAATGAGTGCATGCAATCACCTTTTTGTTTTAATCAAGTCACCTTTTATTATAACGTATTTACTCGAATGAAATAAGAACTATTTTGTAAAAAGGGAAATTGTCTAAGAAAATCAGCAATCTTTGTATGCATCAATGAAAATAAAAATTGTTATGACAGCAGAATAGTAATATTCATCAAATGTAACAGATTGCGTGAGCATTTTGATCGTTAATTCGTTCTGTTTTTAGTATAGTTAAAAAGAAGAGTAATGAAAGCGTTATTATAGATCGTTGGATTACAAACTTTATATAATAGTTTGTCCAAAGCGATTAATAATTTTGTGGAAGGAGAGATTGACATGTTAAAAAGAAAAATTGGCAGAATCGATTATCAAGGATCTGCCGTTATGTTTGGTGCGGCAAGCTTAGGAGATGTAACACAAGAGGAGGCTGATCAATCGATTAAACATGCCTTAGCACATGGTGTAAATCACTTTGATGTAGCAGCTGATTATGGTAATGCAGAACTTCGTCTAGCTCCCATCATTAGTGAAATTCAAAATGATATATTTTTAGCAACTAAAACAGGAAAAAGAACGAAGGACGAAGCAAAAACAGAGATTTATCGTTCTCTAGAAAGAATGAAAGTGGATTCAGTAGACTTGTTGCAATTGCATGCGGTAGGAACAATCGAAGAGCTTGATAAATGTACAGCTAAAGGTGGAGCATTAGAAGCGTTGATAGAGGCAAAAGAAGAAGGCGTAATTAGAGAAATTGGGATTACCGGCCATGGCCATCAAGCACCGGTTACTCATTTAGAAGCACTAAGAAGATTTCCATTCGCAACCGTTTTGTTACCTCTTAATTATTATATGTATTCGTTACCAGAATATAGACAAGCTTTTGATGCATTGATGGAGGAAGCAAATAAACAAGAAACGGCTGTACGTGTTATTAAAGCAGTTGCGAAGGCTCCTTGGATAGAGGGAGAAGAGCGCCCATATGCCACATGGTATAAGCCATTTGATCGACAGGAAATCATAGATGCCTGTGTTCATTTTGTTTTATCTTTTCCAGGGATTGCAGGTTTTGCAAGTGCTGGTGATATTCATCTCTTCCCAAAAATAGTTGACGCAGTGGAACGATATGGTTCTATGTCAGATGAAGAAGCAGAACGAATTCTCAGTTCCATTAGTGGCTATACCACTATTTTTGGTGCGCCAACCTCCATTGATTAATAACGCTACAATACATCTGGCATTTTTACGCTGACTGGCATCTTTTTTGTTGTTGAATGAGATTTATTGACGAACAAAAAATCAAAGCCTAATGCTGTAAAAACACCAAAAATTAGCGACCAGAATGCAAGACTGAAGGTAGACCAGATAAGTGTTGCTCTCTTGGTTGCGCCTAATGTCATACCAATAAAGGCAGCGATATGGGATCCGATGAAGATGGGCTAACATAACCATTCCGGGAAGGCCGTATTTATTCCACATTGTTCTTGCTCTTTCTTGTCTTTTTGATTTTTTGTTTTCTTGTCTATTAGCGAGCCATGTTTTGAATTTATCATAGCCAATTATCAATGCTAATATCGTTACCATGTTTCCGATAAAAGCGATCAAAGTGACGGCGATCGGATTTAAACCGGAGATAATACCAAGTGGTATAACCAGAGCGATTTCAAACCAGGGAATGGCAGCTCCTAAAAAGACAAGTGAATATTCGATAATCATATACATTCTCCTCACATTATTCATGAAAAAAGTTGATGTTTAAAGAACATCAACTTTTTCTATGAGACAACGGCTAGTTCCCTCACTAATCGATCGCAAAATTTATCACAGCGAGTTAAATCGTCATCTTGAGGCATTAACTCTACTTTTAACGTTACAGCTAAATGAGTATGGACAAAAAGCATATCCTTAAGTAAGTCAACAGCCCCCACAAAAATAAGGATAGAAGCTGTCCCCCAGTTCCAAAGACTCCTGTAGTAACATGATCTACATCTTCTGTTTCAAATTGTTCAAACAGCTCTTCCATTTCGAGTGGAAGATCTCCATTATCCCATGAATAGGTTCCCACTGCAATAATATCATAGTCTTTTAAGGAATGATTTTGAAACTGATCTATGGTAAATAAATCTGTTTTAATATCCCGTTGTTCCATTTTTTCATGAATTATTTCCGCAAGGGTAGAGGTATTACCAGTGACAGAACTATAAATAATAGCGGCTTTCATTGGATATCTCCTCCTTTTGAAGTTCCCTTTTATCACGGCGCTAACCGTCCGTAAAACCCCCCCCACTGATTGAAGTCTCACTTTATAACTCATCAAAACCGTTAGATGAAGATACTTTTGTATATGTTCGAGATTTTTGTTCAAAGAAATCGGATTTCGTTTCGTTCATCATTTCATCACTAAAGACATGAATCCATTCCATCGGATTATCCCGTTCTGAATAATAATTATCGAGACCAATTTGACGGAATCGTTTATTTGCCAAATACTCGACATAGCCATGGAACTCATCAAGATCAATGCCCTCGATATCTTTTAAAATGTAATCTGCCCACTCTTTTTCTAATTGAACGGCTTGATCGATTGTTTTATATGCGAATTCAATGTTTTCATCTGTATTTAGATCAGGATTTTCTGTTAAAAGAATTCGTACAAATTGGGATACGAAATAAGCATGTTGCATTTCATCGCGTTGGATATAGCTGATCATCGTACTAGTCTTTAACATTTTTTGCTGACGTGCTAAATGATAGAAGAAAGCAAAGCCGGCATAGAAATAGATGCCTTCGAGATTGATCGAATTAATGGCTAGTTCAAATAACTTTTGTGGCGTTGGATTGTCACGAAATGATTCATAACTATCTAAAATAAGCTGGTTGCGTTTGCGTACAATCGGATCTTCTTTCGCCTGAGTAAAACGCTCATTTTGTTCACGTAATGGAACTAATGAACTTAGAATGTAGGAATAAGATTCATTGTGTACTGCTTCTTGTTGTGCAATTACGGCGAATATTGCTTTAAAACTAGAATCTGTCACATAATCCATCACATGTGTCATCGTCGGTGTCTGCAGACTATCCAGTGATGCTAACTGAGTATTAATGCGTAAGAAGATATCCTTTTCCGTTTCGGATAAGTTATCCCATTGTTTGATATCGTCTTGCATATTAATCTCTTGAGCCTTCCAAAAATTAGCAAGTAATGTTTGATAAAAATCATACATTTGTGGATAGGCAATGTCGTTCCAATTAAGTAAACCAGAAGATTGTCCATTAATAATGCCTGTTGCTTTATTTGGATAAGTAGGATTTAATAGTTTAATTTTTTTTAAAGGTTGATCTACTTCTGTCATAATACTCGTCCTCCATCAGTAAAAGTTGAAAATTGCTGCGCATCAATAATAAATGTTTTTTAGCTATGGCATGCTTCACATTCTTCAATTTCGGTTTGAGATGTGCTGCGAACGTAATAGGTCGTTTTTAAACGGTTTTCCCATGCAGCAACATGTAAATTCAGTAAATCTTTTGCTTTGATATCGTGGCGTACATAAAAGTTAAAACTAATACCCTGATCAATATGACGTTGTCGTTTTGCATTTTGTTTAATACTCCATACTTGATCTAATTCGTGACGTGCACGGCGATAATAGTTGTATGTCACATGATCTAAGTCAGGTGCTGTTACCTTAAATTTAAAGTTTTTCTTTTCTTCCGCATATTCCACTGCATATAGTGGATCAATTCCATCTGTTGACCCGCCAATTTTAGCTGTGGAAGAGTTTGGTGCAACAGCCATTAACCAGCCATTTCGAATACCATATGTTGCAACATCTTGGCGCAACTGATTCCAGCGATCTGAGTGATAGTCCCGTCTGTCAAAATAAGTGCCTGTTTGCCATTCTGATCCTTCAAATTCGGAGTAGGATCCTTTTTCTTTTGAAAGTTTCATCGAAGCTTTAATGGTGTAATAAGCAATATCTTCATATACTTTGTCTGCAAATTCGACAGCTTCATCTGATTCCCAATGGATATTTTCTAAAGCAAGTAAGTGGTGCCAGCCAAATGTACCAAGGCCTACAGCACGATATTTTTTGTTGGTAACTTCAGCTTGTCCAACACTGATGGTATTTAAATCAATAACATTATCGAGCATCCTAACTTGGATAGAAATTAAACGATCTAATACCTCAGATCTTATGGCATTTGGTAAATTAACAGAGGATAAGTTACAAACTACAAAATCACCAGGTTTACGAACAATTACGATATTACCGTCCTCGTCTTGATATTCTTTCGTAATGGTAGTTGGTGACATGTTTTGTGCAATTTCCGTACACAGATTACTACAATAGATCGATGTTTTTCCAATGCCACGTTTATGTTTATTTGGATTTTGACGATTTACTTCATCACGGTAAAACATATATGGTGTACCTGTTTCTAATTGTGCAACCATCACACGAGCCATAATATCCATGGCACGATACGTTTTTCTTGGCAATAAGGGATGATGAACAGCTTCCCAATATTTTTCTGTGAAATATCTATGATCATTTTCATCATAAAAATCTTCTAAACCAAGAGGATTGCCATGTTCATCTTTCCAATCCATTATTTGTTTCACCTGATGAGGACAGAAAGTATGCCATTCACCGACACTTTTGCCATTCGCATCTTTTTCCTGTAATTGCTCCATAAATAAATCAGGAATCGATACACCTGTGAAAATATCATGTGCTTTGCGCCGTTCATCACCATTATTTGTTTTTAGATCTAAAAGCCATTCATAATATCTTTATGGAATACATCTAAATAAATAGCAACTGCACCCTGGCGCTGACCTAACTGATCCACGCTTACGGCAGTGTCATTCAATAAACGAATCCATGGCACAACACCTGAAGAATTACCTTTAAATTTCTTAATATCCGAGCCTAATGCACGAACTTTACCGTAATAGATGCCAATTCCACCGCCATCTTTACTTAGACGAGCGATATCCCAGTTATTTAAGTAGATCCCATCTAACGAATCGTCCACTGTATCGATAAAGCAGGAAGATAATTGTCCATAGCTTTTACCTGCATTAGAAAGCGTAGGTGTAGCGACTGTCATATATAAATGGCTCAAAGCCAGTATGCTTCTTTGACCAGTTCTTGTCTTTTTTCAGGTGCTTCATTTTGCATTAAGGTCATGGCGATCACCATAAATCGTTCTTGTGGTAACTCATATAGATTACGATCATGGTCTCTGGCTAAATATCTGTCAGCTAATAAAAATAATCCTATGTAGTTAAAAAGGTTATCCCGTTCTGGTTGGATCGCCAACTGAAGGTCGTCTATTTCATCTTTACTATAGTGTGTTAAAATGTCTTTGTTATAAATCCCTATATTAGTTAAGCTTTCAATCAGGTGGTAAAATTCGCCATACTGTTGATCAGCCTTATATCCTCTGTTTTGTGCAGCTGTTTCATAGAGTTGTTGAAGAAGAAACTGTGCTGCAACAAATGTCCAGTTGGGTTGATCCATCGCGATCCGATTTAAAGAATAAAACAGAGCTTCTTGTGTTGTGTCTTTGTCTAATTTCGTCGATGCTTCGATCCGTTTTTGGATATCTGTTGTATCTAGACCGTACTTTTCCTCCGCCTCTTGTAAAGCCTGTATGACCGATTGTTTAATAGATTTAACTTCTGTTGTCATCAAAATTCCTCCATTTACATAATAAAAGCGCTCAACAAGGAGCGGATTTCCATTTATAATAGATATTAACTTTTGTCTTTGATAGAAAGCCATACTTTAGAATGTTGGCCTTTGAATACAATATATTGTTGTTTGGATTTTCGTGATTACTATATGTTGTATTCTAAATCATATTCCTCTATTTTTCAATCAAAACATTCGACTTCCATTCTATCTTGAATCGAAGAAAAGTTGATTTATAAGCTTTTTGCTATATAGGACTTTTGAATTATTTTTATCAGTGATTTCAATTACTATAGCTGAATTGCAAAATTTTGTGGATAGAACTTAAGAAAACGTATAATTAAAAATTAATTTCTATAAGGAGTGAAATATTAAGAATGGCAACTTTTGATGATTTTTCAAAATTGGATCTCCGTATTGGAACGATTATTGATGCGGAGGATTTTCCTGAAGCTAGAAAGCCTGCAATAAAGTTAAAAATTGATTTTGGTGATTTAGGAGTCAAACAATCTTCTGCACAAATTACCAAAAGATATCATGCTGATGTTTTGTTAGGTAGACAAATTGCAGCAGTGGTCAATTTCCCTCCGATGCGAATAGCCGGATTTAAATCAGAAGTGCTCGTATTGGGGGGGATATCGGGTGAGGAGGATGTCGTGTTGTTACGACTGATGAAAAAGTGAAAAATGGAACGAAAATATCTTAAAATAAAAGTAGCAAGGGTGGAGCATGATTTGTCACAGGAAGAGCTTGCAAAGAAGGTAGGTGTGACAAGACAAACAATTGGATTAATAGAACAAGGCAAGTACAACCCAAGTTTACAGTTATGTATATCGATCTGTAAGACGTTGGATAAAACATTGGATGATTTATTTTGGGAAGATAAGTAGGAGTTTTTAACACGGCGTTAACCGATTAATTTTTTATAAATGTGGGGGAAGGACAAATAATAAAAATGTCCTCCACCACTATAAATCTTAATTCTGTTGATATTGTATGTTATGCAATCGGGCGAATACCCCCCCATCTTTAGCGAGTAATTCCTGATAACTTCCTTGTTCAGCAATGCCCTCTGTGGTAACTACAATAACTTGGTCTGCATCCCGAATAGTAGCTAAGCGGTGAGCGATCACCAGGGTGGTACGATTTTCAGCTAACTGGTCGAGTGAACTTTGGATCATTCGTTCCGTTTCTGTATCTAAAGCAGAAGTTGCTTCATCTAAAATTAAAATAGGTGGATTTTTCAAAAAGGTTCTAGCTATTGCCATTCGCTGTTTCTGCCCACCAGATAATTTCAAGCCTCGTTCACCGATTTGGGTATCATAGCCATCCGGTAAATCGGCTATTACATCATGTAAATGTGCTTTCTTAGCAGCTTCGATTATTTCTTTTTCTGATGCTTGATGATTACCATACGCAATGTTTTCGCGAACGGTTCCAGTAAAAAGAAATACATCTTGTTGAACAATTCCGATTTGGTCCCGAAGTGATTTTTTGGTCATGTCACGAATATCGATACCATCTATTGTAATGGCTCCACCGTTCACATCATAAAATCTTGGAATCAAGGAACATATGGTTGTTTTTCCTGCACCTGAAGGGCCTACAAAAGCGACCGTTTCACCAGGTGTTATTTCCAAATCAATATTTTTAAGTACTTGCATCTGATCATCATAAGAAAAATCGACCTTATCAAATTTAATGTTACCGTATAGTCTGTCCACATATTTAGCATTGGGATGATCTTTAATTTCAGGTTCTTTGGATAGAATTTCTCTGAACCGTCTGAACCCAGCCATCCCTTTAGGATATAGCTCAAGTAATGCACTGATTTTATCGATTGGTTTAATCAGTACATTGGTATATAAAACGAAACTGACTAATTCTCCATAAGTAAGTTTTCCATTAATACTTAACCATGCCCCCCCTACAATTAACACAATTAACGTAAGAAAGCGAGTCATCATGTAAATGATTGAATGGGTAGCTGCCATTACTTTATATGCCTTGATTTTTGCCTTGCGAAATCGCCCGTTGTCTCCTTTAAAACGACTTAATTCAAAATCCTCATTTGTAAAGGATTGGACAACTCTAACACCAGATACCGCATCTTCTACACGAGCATTGACGTCTGCGATATTATGATACATTTGATGCCAGGCTTTATTCATTGCCATATTACAGTAAGTCACTAATGCGACAAGAAGCGGCACCATCACTAAAGCGATTAAGGCAAGTGTTGGATTAATCGTGAACATGATCCAGAAGGCTCCGGTAAATGTCATGATCGCAATAAAAAAGTCTTCAGGACCATGATGGGCAAGTTCGCCAATGTCAAATAGATCATTAGTAATGCGGCTCATGATATGACCAGTTTTGGTATTGTCAAAGAAACGGAAGGATTGCCGTTGGACATGGGTAAACAATTCCTCCCGCATATCTGTCTCAATATTAATTCCTAGCTTATGTCCCAGATAACTAACGACATATTGTAAAAATGTACTTAATAAATACACTGCGAATAATAAAATAATGACGGTTACAATCAGGTTCCAATTTTCATCCCCCAGTAAGTCATCAATTAGCCATTGCACAGCGATCGGAAAAGCAAGCTCCAAAATGGCTACAATCACAGCACTTGTAAAGTCGATGATAAATAATCGTCTGTGTGGCTTATAATAAGAAAAAAATTGCTTTAACATGTTAGTCGGTGCTCCTTTGATAGTTTTAACTAACATATTATAACAGAATTCGGCTGATAAGCTTACAATATTACTTTATTTGTCATTAATTCGAAGAAGAAAAAATGATTGTTAAAATATGTAAAAATAAAAATGTATAATCCAGCATTATTACAGTAATTAAAAGAATCAACAATAAACGTGAGAATCCTTAGTCACTGTCAGAGAGATTTCCTTGTAAGGAGCGAATAACGAGGAAAACTAGGATCAGCGCAGGGAGATTTCCCTGTAAGAAGCAAATAACGGAATAAATAAAACTAACTAATATCCACTGATCATAGTTTCGCTTTATAAATTACCCCCATTATAAAAAGTTTTTCCTAATGCCCGATCTGCTCTCTGCTGTATAATACTGAGCAATACGACTGGTTTTCTCCAATTCCAAAGTAGTTTGAAACTCTGCTGCTTTAAAAACTCGGTATAATATCCATAATCCGAATAGTAGTTGTATGATAAACAAGTAAAGAAAGAAAACAGCAGGAATCAAATATATTGTTATTAAAGCAAAAGCAATTTGTGCTACCAGCAATCCTGCATGCATTAATAAAATGATGAGACTGGCTGTTAGGATTACGAGTATCCAAAATCCTTCCATTATATATTTCACCTCCTCTTCAACATAGGATAGTGATAGTCTGCCCAATTATATACGACTTATTAGACTAGAGCCGTTTTGTTTGGAGGAATTGGAGCATTTTGATAAAAACAAAAGATAAAGGATATATTAAGCTATTTCATTATGCTAAAATAAATTATGAAAATGAAACAAACGATTAAGGAAATTCGACTTAGAGACATGAATGACAATCCATTGTCATCACAAAAGATATGGGGAGGTTATTGCAATGAAACTTGGTGCAATTGAAGCGGGTGGAACAAAATTTGTTTTAGCGGTAGGCAACGATCAAGGAGAAATATTAGAAAAAGAAGTGATTCCTACAGAACATCCTGATATTACGGTTCCAAAAGTAATATCTTTCTTTAAGGATAAGGGTATCGAACGGTTAGGACTTGGTGGATTTGGCCCGATTGATATCAACGAAACAAGTAAAACATATGGGCAGTTACAAAAAACACCGAAAACAGATTGGGTAGATTATCCATTAGGTGCAGCCTTAAAGGAAGGATTAGGTGTTCCAGTAAAAATTGATACAGATGTCAATGTTGCAGCAATGTCTGAAGCGAAATGGGGGGGCAATGCTACAGATGTAGATACTTGTTTATATATTACAGTAGGAACAGGTATTGGAGCAGGTGCTTATTTTCACGGTCAAACATTAAAAGGATTGTCACATTCAGAAATGGGGCATATTAAAGTTCGTCGTCATCCAGATGATACATATGAAGGAACTTGCCCATATCACGGTGATTGCTTAGAAGGTATTGCAGCCGGTCCTTCACTGGAAAAACGTTGGGGGGGTAAAAAAGGCCATGAACTAGCAGAAGATGACCAGGTATGGGAAATGGAAGCTTTTTATTTGGCCCAAGCATTAACAAGTTATATCTATATCCTTTCTCCTGAACGTATTATTATGGGTGGAGGTGTCATGAAACAAAAGCAGCTGTTTCCTCTGATTCGACGCAAAGTCCTTGAAATGTTAAACGGTTATGTAAGTTCACCTTATTTAACAGAACAAGAAATTGATAATTATATCGTTTTCCCAGGATTAACAGATGAAGCAGGCGTTAAAGGTGCATTGTATTTAGCGATGAAAGAATAGTTTTGTTCCTACCTTATTTGGTAACGATGTGTGAGAAAAGCATAATATATGGACAAGCAATTTAATCGCTTACAAAAGCTCACTGTGCTAAAATGATGCTGAGGTGATAGAGATGAATAAACTAGAACTTGGTAAGAGCGGATTACATGTCAGTGAAATTGCACTAGGTTGTATGCGAATGAACAAGCTATCGAAACAGGATGCAAATCGAGTCATTGAGAATGCACTTGAATTAGGAATTGATATGTTCGATCATGCAGATATTTATGGTGGTGGGAAATCAGAAGAAATTTTCGCTGATGCCATCAATATGAAGCCCACAATTCGTGAAAAAATGGTTATTCAAACTAAATGTGGTATTCGGAATGGTTTTTTTGATTTCTCTAAAGAGCATATTCTTGCTTCTGTTGAAGGAAGTCTAAAAAGATTACATACAGATTACATTGACATTTTATTATTACACAGACCAGATACTTTAGTAGAGCCTGAAGAAGTAGCAGAGGCTTTCAATGAGTTAAAAAGAAGTGGGAAAGTTCGCCATTTTGGTGTAAGTAATCATAATCCAACGCAAATTGAGTTATTAAAGAAAAATGTTGAGCAAGAGTTAATTGCGAATCAATTACAATTGAGTATGATGTTTACCCCCCCAATGATTGATGCAGGACTTAACGTAAATATGGAGAACGACCCGGCAATTGTTCGTGCTGGTGGAATTTTAGACTATAGTCGCCTGCACGATATGACCATTCAGCATGGTCTCCATTCCAACATGGATTTTTTGAAGGGGGGGTTTTTGTAGATAATGAAGAGTTCCCTGTATTAAATGAAAAGCTACAAGAATTTGCTGATAAAAAGGCGCAAACAAATCCGCTATTGCCATCGCCTGGCTTCTGCGTCATCCTGCACGTATGCAACCCATTGTTGGGACAATGAATCCTGAACGCTTACAGGACATTGCAAAAGCATCCGAAGTGAAGTTGACTCGTGAAGAATGGTATGAGCTTTATCGAGTAGCGGGGGGGAATAAATTGCCATAAATGGTTGACAAAAGTACTGGAAAATGATAAATTGTAATTGTCTCAAATATAACCGACGGGTTGTATTACTACCAAAAAACGCAGAACCTACTAAAATAAGGCTTAATGCCGGAATTGACTCAGTAGGGTCTAAAAAGAACACTTACATATAATTGTAAGTGTTCTTTTTTGTATTTTTTTCAAAAAACATAGAAAAATTAATTAATTTTGGTTATAATGGACTAAATATATTTAGGAGGTTTGATCTATGAATCAACCATATGTGTTAGGTTTAGATATTGGAATTGGTTCGGTAGGATGGGGAGTAATTGACCCAAATCAAAATATTATAGATGCAGGAGTGCGTTTGTTTCCTGAAGCCGATAAAAGTTTTAATGAAAATAGACGTAGCTACCGAGGTACCAGACGATTATTAAGAAGAAGACATCATCGTTTGGAAAGAATGTATCAACTACTACATGAATTTGACATATGGAAGGAGGGTGAGCAAGTTAATTATGAAAACTATAAGATGACTCCATATCATATACGTGCAAAAGGCATAAAGAAAACGCTTACAAATGAGGAGTTAACCATAGCGTTAACCCATTTGATAAAAAGAAGAGGGATACATAATGTAGAAGTTGCAGATGATGATAGTACTACTAATAATGAACTTTCAACTTATGAACAAATTAAGCGTAATAAAAAACTTCTTGATAATAAATACGTTTGTGAAGTTCAAGTAGATAGGTTGAATGAAGATGGTCAAATACGTGGTCATCAAAATCGCTTTCAGACATCTGATTATATAAAAGAAGCAAATAAAATATTGGAAAATCAGCAATTACATAATCACAAGGTTACCAATCAATTTATTGAGAAGTATCTAGAACTATTGAGTAATAGACGTGAATATTATGACGGACCTGGTTACGGCAGTGAATACGGTTGGGATCAAGATATCAAAAAATGGTATGAAAATATGATGGGGGGGAAATGTAGTTATTTTCCGGATCAATTAAGAGCTGTGAAAGAATCTCATTCTGCACAACTTTTTAACTTATTAAATGATTTAAATAATCTGACACTAAATAGGGAAGAAAATACAAAAATAACTCAAATAGAAAAAGAACAAATAATAGATGAGTTATTTAAGGAAAATAAATCTATTTCATTAAAAAAGATTGCAAAAAATTAAACGTTGATGAGCATGATATCAAAGGATTTCGTGTCGATGCGAAAGGAAAACCTTTATTTACTACTTTAACTTCTTTTCACGATATAAAAAAAATCACTAGCAAACCCAGTATCTTAGATTCTCCTAAAGTCCTCGATAAAATAGCAGAAGTAGCAACTATTTATCAAACTAAAAAAGATATAAAAAAGGAATTGGCAAATATTGATCTTCCTTTAAATGAAGAGGAAATGGATCGAATCAGTGATCTTAGTTATACTGGAACGCATTCCTTAAGCTTAAAAATGATCCATCAAATATTACCTGATCTTTGGCATACTTCTAAGAATCAAATGCAATTAATAACAGAACGGGGGTTTTAAGCCAAAAGACGTTGATTATCAAAATAAAAAATACATTCCATATCAACAAATTGATGATTTTATCCTTTCACCAGTTGTGAAAAGGTCATTTAAGCAAACAGTGCGAATAATTAATGCGATCATCAAAAAATATGGAATGCCGAGTGAAATTGTCATAGAGTTAGCTCGTGAGAAAAATAGTGATGATAAAAAGAAGTTTCTAAGGGACATGAATAAAAGAAACGAGGCAATTAATAAACAGGTGCGTGACAAACTAGAATCAAAGGACTTAAATCCATCAAAAGGATTATTCAATAAGCTAAGATTATGGCATTTACAAGATGGTATGTGTATGTATTCTTTAAAATCTATTCCAATAGAAGATTTAATCAATCAACCGCAAAACTATGAAATTGATCATATTATCCCTAGATCGGTATCATTTGATGACTCACAAAGTAATAAGGTTTTAGTTAGAAATGAAGAGAACCAAAAGAAAGGTAATGTAACCCCTTTTCAATATTTTCAATCTAATAAAACTACTGTTAGTTATGACAAGTTTAAAGCTCATGTCTTACAGCTAGCTAAGTCATCACAAAAACTATCACGCAAAAAGAAAGAGTATTTACTAGAAGAACGTGATATTAATAAATTCACAGTTCAAAAAGATTTTATCAATCGGAATTTAGTGGATACAAGGTATGCAACCAGAGAAATATTGAATACACTACAACAATTTTTCGCAGCAAATGATCAAGTTGTGAAAGTGAAATCCATTAATGGTGCATTCACAAATTATCTTCGAAAATTATGGGATTTTAAAAAAGATCGAGGAGCCGACTATAAACACCATGCAGAAGATGCCCTTATAGTAGCAATGGCTAATCATATTTTTGAATATAAGAGAGCATTTAAAGCAGATCATCTTATCTATGCAAATGATAAGATGATTGATTCAGAAACAGGTGAAATATTGTCTGAAGATCAATTCAGTGCAGCCTTTACAGAAAAAATGAATAAAATTGTAGCTGTAAAAAATTATAACAACTACAAGTATTCTCATAAGATAGATATGAAACCGAATAGACAATTAATGAATGATACCTTATTCTCTACCCGAATAAAAGATGATCAGGAATATGTAATAAATAAAGTTAAAGATATCTATGACAAAGATAATGATAAGTTGGAAAAAATTATAAGTAAACATCCTGAAAATCTTTTAATGTATCATCATGATCCACAAACTTTTGAAAAGTTACGTCAGGTATTTGATCAATATAGTGAGGTAAAAAATCCTTTACATCAATTTTATAAAGAGACTGGTGATTATTTACGTAAATATAGTAAGAAAGGGAATGGACCTGTTATAAAATCCATAAAGTATTATGCCAAAAATTGAGCGAATATCATGATCTATCAGATAAGTTCAAAGTCAAGAATAAAAAAGTAGTAAATCTATCCATTAAACCATTTAGAATGGATGTTTATCTAGATAATAATGCATATAAATTTGTAACAGTACGTTATAACGACCTTAAAGAAGGGAAAAACGAATATTATTTCGGCAAAGAAGCATATGAAAAAAATTTAAATGAAAAGAATATTAGTTCTATAGCAACGTTTAAATTCAGCCTATATAAAAATGATTTATTGATTTTAAATAGTGAAAAATTCAGGCTGATTGGAGTAAATAATGACAAGCTTAATCGTATCGAATTAAATACAGTTGAATTCGATTATAAAGAATATTGCGATAAGCATAGTATTGCAAATAAACGAATTGTAAAAACAATTTCAAGAAATACCAATGATTTTAATAAATTATCAACCGATACATTAGGAAATCAGTATATTGTTAGTAATGAAAAATGGAAGAATACTTTTCAAAAATAAACTGAGAGGTGATTAAATGGGTTGGCGAATCATTCATATTACCAATGTTGATCAGTTATCGTTGCAATTAGATAATTTGAAGGTTAGAAAATCTGATGACGAATTAAAAATCCCCCCCTTACGTGATATTTTTGCTATTGTCATAGAGGATCTCACTTGTAAATTGACAAGTCGTCTGATGATTGAGTTGTCAAAACATAATATTCTAGTATTATTATGTAATCAGAAGTACTTGCCAGAATGTGTAATTCAACCTGTTACGGGTCACGTACTTCAGTATCGACAAATGTTAAAACAGTTGAATTGGACAAAAGAATACAAAGGTATATTATGGCAGAAAATTATTCAAGGAAAAATACGCAATCAGGCAGAAGTAATGAGACGAGACCATATTGAAAAACATCGAATTGCCAAAATGAACGAACTTGCTAGTCAAGTTAGGTCTGGAGATAAAAATAATATAGAAGGACAAGCTGCAAGAATCTACTTTAATAGTTTCTTTGACGAACATTACACTAGGAGCAATCAAAACTATATTGAAAATTCAGCGTTGGATTATGGATATGCCATTGCGCATTCGGCAATTGCGCGAACAGTGGTGGCAAAAGGTCTAATTTCCGGCTTAGGTATTTATCATAAAGGGGAAAGGAATCCTCATAATCTAGCATCTGATATTATTGAACCATTTCGTCAAGTTATTGACTATTTTGTCATTAACCATCCACCGGAAGGTTTTCTAACTAAAAATTATCGTATACAACTTATTAACTTACTGCATGCAAAGGTCTTGATCGACTATAAAATGCAAACTGTTATAAGAGCAATAGAAATTTCGATTGACTCCTTTATTGAATATTTTGAAACTGGTAAATCGGAGAAGATTAAGTTACC
>NZ_BAVS01000010.1 GCF_000521485.1 Gracilibacillus boraciitolerans JCM 21714
GATATACTAGCTTTGTGAAGCATCGAAAGATGTGTAATATTCCACAGTAGCTCAGTGGTAGAGCAATCGGCTGTTAACCGATCGGTCGTAGGTTCGAATCCTACCTGTGGAGCCATTTATAATTGCTTCCATAGCTCAGTGGTAGAGCACTTCCATGGTAAGGAAGGGGGGGTCGCCGGTTCAAGTCCGGCTGGAAGCTCTGCTTTTTAATTACATTTTTGGCCCGTTGGTCAAGCGGTTAAGACATCGCCCTTTCACGGCGGTATCACGGGTTCGAATCCCGTACGGGTCATCACTATTACTTAGTATTAGCTATTTTTATTAAGGATGGCATGCACTTGCACATCCTGTGCGGCGGAGGATTAGCTCAGCTGGGAGAGCACTTGCCTTACAAGCAAGGGGGGGTCGCAGGTTCGAGCCCTGCATCCTCCACCATTTAAGCCGGTCTAGCTCAATTGGTAGAGCAACTGACTTGTAATCAGTAGGTTGGGGGGGTTCAAGTCCTCTGGCCGGCACCATTTAGTTATATTTTGTTTTGGAGGGATAGCGAAGTTGGCCAAACGCGGCGGACTGTAAATCCGCTCCCATCGGGTTCGTAGGTTCGAGTCCTACTCCCTCCACCATTGTATAATTATTTTTTTTATGTATACACTAGTTTTGTAAGCTTACTACTTTTGGTGGGCTATAGCCAAGCGGTAAGGCAACGGTTTTTGGTACCGTCATGCGCTGGTTCGAATCCAGCTAGCCCAGCCAATTATACACTATAAATTATTATAAAGAGAGCCATTAGCTCAGTTGGTAGAGCATCTGACTTTTAATCAGAGGGTCGCAGGTTCGAATCCTGCATGGCTCACCAATCTAATAAACTATTTAGTTTCGGGGGCCTTAGCTCAGCTGGGAGAGCGCCTGCTTTGCACGCAGGAGGTCAGCGGTTCGATCCCGCTAGGCTCCACCAATAAATTTATAAAAAAATGTTTGTATAAGCTGTTCCTTTTGGAATTAGCTTTTTTTATTTTTGTAAAATTTTCACAACCATATTTCTCAGCATTGAATATTAAAATTTTACAATTATCTGAAAAAATTGTAATTCATCAACAAATATTCCTGTATTCTTGCTATAATAACTATAGAAAATTAATATTAAAATTTTTAATTTTTATGAAACCATTTGAGATGGTTATACGTAAATAAATTAACCGCAAATGTAGCGGAGGTAATAAGATGATCGATGAGAAAATCAAACAAAAAATAAAATTAGTAAAAAAAGGTGATCAATCAGCATTTGAAGACATTGTAGAGTTTTATCAAAACAAAGTCTTTGCTATTTGTTACAGAATGGTTGGTAACCAGCATGAGGCTGAAGATATTGCACAAGAAGCCTTTCTTCGTGCATATATTAATATTCAATCTTTTGATGAGAACAGGAAGTTTTCTACTTGGCTTTATCGAATTACAACCAATTTAACGATTGACAGGATTAGGAAAAAGAAACCAGATTATTATCTTGATGCTGAAATAAAAGGTACAGATGGACTAGACTTATATTCGCAAATACCGGCAGAACAAGCTTTACCAGAGGAGGAAGTAGAAAGCTTGGAGATGCAAAGTGTTATACAGCAGGAAATCATGCAATTACCTGAAAAATATCGTAGTATTATTGCATTACGATTTTTGGATGAATTATCTTTGAAAGAGATTAGTGAAATTTTAGCATTACCTGTTGGGACAGTTAAAACTAGAGTTCATCGGGGGGTAGAGAAGCTTTAAGAAAAAGGCTTCGCGATGTATAAGGGGTGTGAGTGAAATGAAATGTAATAAAGAGATGATTGATTTAATGCATCACTATTTAGATGGTGATATATCAAAAGATAGTGAATATAAGTTACGCTCCCATCTACAGACATGTGAAGCATGTCAAAAGCATTTTCAAGAGTTAAATAGAACAGTAGCATTGGTTACTGCTAATATAGAAATTAAGCCTTCCCCAACATTTACTAGTAATGTCATGGCCAAATTGCCAAAAGAAAAGAAACGAATGACAGCAAAAAGGTGGATGAAATTCCATCCATTATTAACTGCGGCAGCGATCTTCTTTGTCTTGATGTTTTCTGGAATGTTTTCAGCGTGGAATCAGGATCAACAGCTCAGCTACCCCCCCAAAGGACAAAATCTAATCGTTGAAAATGATACAGTGATTGTTCCTAAAGACGTTGTTATTGAAAATAATTTAGAAATTAAGAATGGTAATGTTAAGATAGAGGGAGAAGTTTTAGGAGATATTATCGTAATTAATGGTGATCATCTTTCGGCATCAGCTGGTAAAGTAACCGGTGAGATAAAGGAAGTTGATCAAATATTTAGTTGGATGTGGTATAAACTGAAAGACCTTGTTCAAAGTGTGTTTAGTTTAGAATGACGGATTATTTATGCACTAGAAAGGCATATGCAAACAGTAAGGAATGCAGCCATTTCTTATTAACCTTAGAAATATGCTATAATAAGTTATAATTACAAAACCAGATAGGAAGAGGATTCGGATGGACATAAGGTTGTGTTTGCATGCTTAATGGTGACTGGAACTTACTAGATCTTTTAAAAGTCGCAGTAGATATAACAATCGTTTGGTACGTTTTATATAAATTATTAATGCTTATACGTGGCACAAAGGCGATTCAACTTCTTAAAGGTATATTTGTGGTTATATTAATATACCTTGCCAGTGTCCTTTTTGAACTGAGTACAGTACGTATTCTTATTTGGCAGGTTATTATGTGGGGGGGACCACTTGGGATTATTATTTTGTTCCAGCCAGAATTAAGAAGAGCATTAGAGCAACTTGGAAGAGGAAGTTTTTTCTCCAGAAATAGCACCTCAGAGGAAGAGGAGTTAAATCAGTCGATTCAATCGATTGCTGAGTCTTGTAAATACATGGGTAAGCGAAGGATAGGTGCTTTAATAACGATTGAACGAGAATCGGCAATGGGTGATTATATTTCGACAGGTATACCAATTAACGGGAAATTAACAAATCAGTTATTAACGAACATATTCATCCCTAATACCCCCCCTTACACGATGGAGCTGTTATCATAAATAGAGATGAAATAGTTGCCGCAGCTTGTTATTTGCCTTTGTCAGAAAGTCCTTTTATTTCAAAGGAGTTAGGAACACGTCACCGTGCAGCTTAGGAATAAGTGAAGTAACAGATGCAGTAACAATTATTGTTTCAGAAGAGACTGGAAATATTTCATGTACAAAAAATGGGGGAACTGCACCGCAATTTAACTATAGAGAAATTGACGGAAATATTGGAAACAGAATTGGTAAATAAATTTAAAACCTCTACGACAAAGGCATGGAATTGGAGGGGGGGTAAACGAAATGAATAAATGGTTAGAAAAACCATGGGTCATTAGAGTTGTCGCTTTATTACTAGCTGTATTACTCTTTGCTGTCGTTGCATTTGATGAAAACATGTATGATAATGACGATGGATTTGAAAACCCATTTGCAACAACGAATAAAACGGAAGCAATTGAAGATGTACCTGTTCAAATTCATATAGAACAGAAAGAATATGTAGTTAGCGGCGTACCGGAAACAGTTACTGTAACTTTAAAAGGTTCAGTAAGTATGGTTACCTCAACGGAGTTTCAACGAAATTTTGATGTATTTGTTAATTTGGAAGGATTAGAGCCAGGAACATATACAGTACCCCTGGAATACACAGGGCTTGCTGACAGACTTGAAGTATATATTGATCCACAAGAAGTGGAAGTAACAATTGAAGAAAGAGCAAGTAAAGAATTTGATGTATCAATGGATGTTATCAATCGTGATAAAGTCGAAGAAGGATTTGAAATAGCGAATGTTTATGCTGATCCTGAGACCGTGACAGTAACTAGTTCAAAAAGTATTGTCGATCAGATTGCTATTATCAAAGGATTTGTAGATGCCAACGGATTTAATGAAACACAAACGATTGAGAATGTGCCGGTTAAAGTATATGACAATGAAGGAAATGAATTAAATGTAAGAATCGATCCACCGACAGTAAATGTTACAGTAGAAATAAATAATCCAAATAAAACAGTACCTATTACGGTAGAAACAGTAAATGAATTACCAGAAGGAATGCGTTTGAGTGGAATAGAGTTAGAAACAGAGGAAGTGCAAGTTTTTGCAGCTGAAGATTATTTAGCAGAGTTAAATGAAATAACTACTAAACCAGTTGATTTAAGTAAAATAACAGAAAGTGGGACAATGGAAGTTGAGTTAGATGTTCCTGAGCAAATACGAAAAATCGCTGCCGATACTGTAACAATTACAGTAAATATTGAGTCTATAGAAGAAGAAACTGTCGAAGATGTTGCAATTAATATTGCAGAACAATTAGACGAGCTATCTGTTTCATTTCAAGATCCGGCAACAAGTACTATGAATGTAACCATCAGGGGTTATCCTTCTGTTTTAGAAGGAATTACAGCAGAGGACCTTCAACTATCGATTGATGTTGGGGGGGGTCTCGCCCCAGGTGAACATCAAGTACCAATAGACCTCATTTTAGCCGAGGATGTAGCAGAAGATGTAGAAACAGAATTAGAATTTGAACAAGTGACGGTAGATATCGAATCAGAAGAATAATACATAATAGAAGAAAAAACTGGATAAGTATCGTAAAAGGAGAGATTTTGAAAATGAGTAAATATTTTGGAACGGATGGGGTCCGGGGAATAGCAAATAAAGATTTAACACCGGAACTCGCATTTAAAGTCGGGCGCTGTGGCGGTTATGTATTAACAAAGGAAACAGAAAAGCCTAAGATACTCATTGGTCGTGATACACGCATATCAGGGAACATGCTGGAAGATGCACTCGCAGCAGGACTGCTCTCTATTGGTGCAGAAGTAATGAGACTTGGAGTTATTTCTACACCTGGAGTTGCTTATTTGGCTAAAGTTATGAATGCACAAGCGGGAGTGATGATTTCAGCCTCTCATAATCCTGTCGAGGATAATGGTATTAAATTCTTCGGATCAGATGGTTTTAAATTATCCGATCAACAAGAGGCAGAAATTGAAGCACTACTAGATATAGAAACAGATGATTTGCCAAGACCAATAGGAGAAAATGTTGGTCAAGTAAATGACTATTTAGAAGGTGGTCAAAAGTATATTCATTTTTTAAAGGAAACCATTGATAATGAATTTGATGGCTTACACATCGCTTTGGATTGTGCTCATGGTGCGACTTCAGGTCTTGCTTCACATCTTTTTGCTGATTTGGAAGCAGATATTTCAACAATCGGTTCCTCTCCAAACGGTTTGAACATTAATGATGGAGTAGGATCGACTCATCCTGAGAAGCTTCAGGCTCTTGTGTTAGAGAAAGGGGGGGCAGATATCGGTCTCGCATTTGATGGAGACGGGGGGGATCGCCTAATTGCTGTTGATGAAAAAGGAAATATTGTCGATGGCGATCAGATTATGTTTATTATAGGCAAATACATGAACCAGAAGGGTATGCTTCGTCACTCTACGGTGGTTTCAACTGTAATGAGTAATATCGGTTTCTATAAAGCCTTGGAAGCTAACGCAATGCAAAGTAATAAAACGGCAGTTGGCGATCGCTATGTGATGGAAGAAATGCGTAAAGAAGGATATAATCTTGGCGGGGGAACAATCTGGTCATATTATCTTTTTAGACTATAGTACTACTGGGGATGGCATGCTATCTGCAATTCAATTAGTAAATGTACTTAAGGAGACAGGCAAACCATTATCAGAGCTAGCAAATGAAATGGAGAAGTTTCCACAAGTTTTGAAGAATGTACGAGTTATTAATAAAAACGAAGTGATGATGAATACAACGGTAATTGATGCTATTGATAAGGTGGAAGCAGAAATGGGTGATCAAGGTCGTGTATTGGTCCGCCCATCAGGTACAGAATCGTTGGTAAGAGTAATGGTAGAAGCACCCACACTAGACGATTGCAATCGTTATGTAGATGAAGTTGTAGAAGTGATACAACAAGTCATGGGGGATACAAGAATAAGAGTAAGATCAAGAAGCTATGGATTTATTCATAGCTTCTTCTTCACTTTTCTTATCATCCTGCATATTATTATATGAGATCTTTTACTTTAATTGTTGATTAAAAAGATCGTTTCAAGTAAAATTAATTATGTTATTTTCTACACATGACCTACTCAAAAATGGAAAGGAGCTACGAAGTATATTATTGTAAAGCGCCTGGGCTATGAGGAACGTAAACAACCATAGCTGACGAGGAGGAGGTTTATCGAGTTTAATCGGCGGATACCTCCCGGTTGTACATCTCAACCGATATGTTTTGATTCGAAACCGAAAAGGCAACTTTTTGTACAAGAATAAAAACGAGATGACCAATCAAACACGAGAAAGGGGGGGCAATAAACGCCCCCTTGTTACAAGTAAGTAATCATCGGTCGTTTGTTTGCCCCCTTATTTTAAGGAGGAAACAACGCTATGTGCGGTATTGTAGGTTATATCGGAGCAAATGATTCAAAGGAAATTTTATTAAATGGATTAGAAAAATTAGAGTATCGTGGATATGATTCAGCAGGTATTGCATTACTAAATGATGACGGTATGAATGTCTTTAAAGTAAAAGGAAGAATTGCAACCCTAAGGGATAAGGTAGACAGAGATGTGAGTGCAAATATGGGTATTGGACATACCCGTTGGGCGACACATGGCGAGCCAAATGAAGAAAATGCTCACCCACATCAAAGTAATTCTGGCCGTTTCACATTAGTTCATAACGGAGTAATCGAAAATTACTACGAAATACGTAATGAGTTTTTAACGGGCATTACATTGCATAGTGAAACAGATACTGAAATCGTTGTGCAATTAATTGAACAGTTTGTTAATCAAACAAATGATGTATTAGCGGGTTTCCGTAAAGCTTTATCTGTTTTAAAGGGATCGTATGCGATTGCTTTAATGGATAACCAAAATCCTGAACGCATATATGTTGCTAAGAATAAAAGCCCATTGCTTGTTGGATTAGGAGATGGTTTTAATCTAATAGCAAGTGATGCAATGGCGACATTAAAAGAAACGAATCGATATGTGGAAATCGAAGATAAAGAAGTAGTATTGGTTCAGCGTAATGGTGTTGAAATTCAAAAGTTAGATGGTACTGTTGTAGATCGCGAAGCTTATACCGCACAAATAGATGCAGCAGATACTGAAAAAGGAACCTATCCACACTTTATGTTGAAAGAAATTGACGAACAACCATTTGTAATTCGCAAAATTATTCAAGAATATCAAGATAAGAACGATACAATTAAATTGGATAAAGATATTCGTAAAGCCGTGAAAAAGGCAGATCGCATTTATATTATTGCAGCAGGAACGAGCTATCACGCTGGTTTAGTAGGTAAACAATTTATTGAAAGATTAGCAAACATCCCGGTTGAAGTGCATATTGCCAGTGAGTTTTCTTATAATATGCCACTTTTATCTGAAAAACCATTATTTTTGTTTATTTCACAAAGTGGTGAAACAGCAGATAGTCGCTCTGTTTTAGTGCAAACCAAAGCTTTAGGGCATCCGGCATTAACGATTACTAATGTGCCTGGTTCAACCCTTTCTCGTGAAGCAGATTATACCTTGCATTTACATGCAGGACCAGAAATTGCAGTAGCATCAACAAAGGCTTATACTGCTCAGATTGCTGTTTTAGCTATATTGGCAGTAGACAGTGCAAGAGCGAAAGGTATCGATTTATCCTTTGATCCATTGCAGGAATTAGGTATTGTCGCAAGTGCAATGGAAACTTTAACAGACCAAAAAGATGAATTTGAACGTATTGCCAAAGAAATGTTTGAAACAACACGTAATGCTTTCTTTATTGGACGTGGGATCGACTATAATGTGGTACAGGAAGCAGCATTAAAATTAAAAGAAATTTCTTATATTCAAGCAGAGGGTTTTGCTGGTGGCGAATTAAAGCATGGCACCATCGCTCTAATTGAAGAAGGAACTCCAGTCATTGCCATTTCAACGCAAGAGAGTGTAAATCTTTCTATTCGCGGAAATGTGCAGGAAGTAGCAGCACGTGGAGCTAACACTTGTGTAGTAAGTATGAAAGGTTTAGAAAAAGACAGTGATTCTTTTGTATTGCCACAAGTGCATGATCTATTGACACCATTAGTGAGTGTTATTCCAATGCAATTACTTGCGTACTATGCAGCCCTCCACCGTGATTGTGATGTAGATAAGCCGCGTAATTTAGCGAAATCAGTTACAGTGGAATAAGTGCACACTAGACGATAGATTAAGTTGTACCAGCTAAATTAAGTTCTTCCTTAGCAAAATAAACTGTATTCTTAGTCAAATTAAACGTTCCCTCACACGAGAGAAAATCGGAATCACCATCCGATTTTCCTCGTGTTTTTTGTTTGAGGAAAAGAGCGAGGAAAAAGCCTGGCGAGAAAGAACGTGGGGAAAAAGCGAGAAGAAAAATGTGAGAGAAAGCCTGATAAACCTTCGGTTTGAAAGGAAAGCGGGAGAAAAAAGAAGCGGGTTAAAGAGCGAGAAAAAGCATGAGAAAAGCAAGAAAAAGAAGAGGAAATCCAGCATTTCAGGGAACAACTTATTTACCTGAAAATCATGAAATCTGACAAAAAATAGGATGAAAAAAGAGCGAATTAGGGAACAACTAATTCGCCTACAATATATGGAAAGTCAGTCAGGGAAAGGGTTTGAAGAATGGGTGAGAGAACGACTTAATTTGACGGGTACATAGAAGGAAAAGGTTTTAAGGAAGTAAAGGGATAAGGAAGTGAAAAATGTTATAGCCCTATGTAATATTGAAAAATCGATTAAGAGTAATTTTTAGAGACATACAAAAGAGAATGTCACTTCATAACGGAGAGTCTGGAACACTTGGACTAAGCGATGCAGAGAGAAAACATTAACTTGGCATGTGAAGAAGAAGAAAGAGGTACAACATTCAAGAAAATGTCGCATCATAACGGAGAATTTGGAACAGGTGGACAAATTGGATACAGAATGAAATGAATAAAAATATAGTGAATTTATCCGTCTGTAAAGCTGTGGGATTAGGGAGAAGATGAAGGATTGCAAAATCTCCCCCCCATTTATTGAGGAGGATTGGTTTGCATCTTGTCTATCTAATAATTGATTTTCAAGTTGAAAAGAAATATAATTAATTCAAATAATAAATTTTTGAAAAGGTTGAGATTCCTATGAGAGATTTCCAAAACCAAAATTCAATAAATTATTTCTAACCAACGCTTAGTCACCCGACTGAGCGTTTTTTATATGGTTTGTTTTCAAACATTATTGAAAGAAGGTGAAACAAAATGAATTTAAAAGAGAAGGTGCAGAACCTGGTGGTCGAACTTATCGGTGATGTATTAATGTTGATATTAGCTCTTATGGCAGGCTATTACGTTAAAATCTATATCATAGGCTGAATGATGGCATATGCATGAAAATGACTGAGGTCAATGAGTTTAGAATTTTCAAATTAGTCATGAAAGTGAATCAAATCTAAGAACCAGGAGGCGGAATGATGAATGACGAAAAAGTAACATCTAAAGATTACGCACTTGAAGGTTTTGAGCAAATAAATATGGAATTAGTCAATCAGGATATTAAAGAGTGGTTAATGATAGACAACATATTTTATAAAGACATCTTTAAAGAAGTTACAAGAGAAGAAGAATTCACGTTAATAAAGGAAACAATTTCAGACCTATTAATTGAAAAATGACGGTTAAATAATCAGTATTGCTATAAACGATTTTAAAATTGTATAAGAGAGGATTGAGCGAGTACGAAGGAAGAATATAAAATGCAGGAAAATGTTCATGTTCTACTTAGTTCAGATAAGAGGAAGAGTAAGAAGTTTAAATTTTGGAGTGAAGAAATATACGATTGAGCTTGCTTAGAAGAGGCTTGTTTAAACGTTTCCTGTCTAACAGCCAAGGGAATGTGCAAACGGGTGAAATGAAAATATGAAAAAGGGTGATGGAGATTGAGAAAAGTAATAGCCCGAACGAAATGCCAGAATCCTAATAGACGAGTAATGCAAGTCCCCATAGAACTTATGGTGAGCCAACCTTTAAAAAAAGCTAATCAGAAGGTTCTTCGCATCTTATCAAAACGTGGCTTCTAACTAAATGTGAGAAAGAAGTGGTGTCGTATGAATCAAAAAAGAAAAATTGTGCGAAAATCAAGAGGAGTTTATGTGCCGATTCCAACTCCCAGCCCAAGAAGTCAAAAAATAAAAAAAGATAATAAAGCACTGCTGGATTATCTGAATAGCAAACGCAAAGTAGTCATTACATTCTTACTTAAATGAACTGGCATAATTAAAACTCGTACCTTGTCTAACCATGCTGTTTTAGAGTTATAGTTTCCTGCTTCCTGCTTATAATATAGTGTTCTTAAAATTCCAGGAATTCATTAAGAATGAATTAACAGGCAGTTCTGCTTAAAAAGCAGATATGTGAGGAGGAAACAGTATGAAAACAGGGAGAGAAATGCCAAGAAACTTTGGAGAAAAGCTCAGATTTTATAGGGAAGAAAAAAAGTATTCGCTTAAGGATGTACAGCGTATGACAGGTGTAGATGCGGGCTACATCAGCAAACTTGAAAAAAAATTAGGCGTGCACCAAGTTTCCCCATTATCAATAAGCTCGCTACTTCGCTCGATATTAGTGTTTCTGATTTAATTGATATTGATATTCCAGAAGCACTTCTTAGAAGTATCCAAGAAACATTAATATTTTCCGAATACTTGGTTAATGGAAAACTTCCAACTTCAACGGAAAGGGGGGGGCTATGCTTTCTATCATTCAAACGATTCTTGACTCTGAATGGCAGGAGTATAGCCAAGCATACTGACACGATTAATATAATTGAGAAGGTGTATTTCGCAAGTGAAAAGTGTGCCACTTCGCAATTGAAAATGAGCCAGTTAAAATTAACTTTTTTCACAAACTTTCACTGTTACTTTCAAAGAATTCATGGCTTGACACGGAGACTCTACGGGCATGACTATTTTGCGAAAGAGTGCGGTATATAGATATTTCGCACCTTTAAATAGGGTATCATGCCCGCCTCTCCGTATAAAGCTATTTTGATGACTGCTAAATAAGAAATTCACAAACTTTTTGTGGCTCACTTTTGGCTTAACATGTGGTTCAATTTTTAATTATCATTTACAAGATAGAGATGAAAAGGTTTCTTTAAATTTTGAATAAACAACGAACCAATCTTGATGGCCACCTCTGTCACGGATGAATTCTTCTGTGCAGGTAATCAGATTAAGTCGCTTTTCATGTGATTCTCCAAAAAAACTTTTCCATAGGTGCGTCATTCATTGGATAGCTTTTAAATTTTTCGACGATATATTTTTTTCTTCGCCATCTTTGTTACTAATTACTATTTCGTCTACTTTCTTAAGCTGGTCTAAATAAAAAACACAGCTGGACCTTCACGACTGTCTACATGGCCGACAATAAAAGAATTTCCAATGTTTCTTGGCTTTACTCCAGGCGAACCATCCGGTGGTCTCAAAACTATCTGGTTCGCCCATTTGGCCATTATTTAAGATTCCGACAGCTTCCATTGAAGTATTAATATCATCGGTCCTTTCTTCGCAATGTGCCACCACTTGTTTCAATTACCTTGATTTTTAACAGATCTCTAACCAGAAGACCTAACTGATACCCAGAAGAAACAAAATATAACCCCCCCTTTCGCAGCAAAATGTAGAAATAAACTTTTCAGAACCGTTGATTTTATTATAAAACTAATATTTGCATCATATTTTTGATCAATCTTTATTCAAAATCAACAATACCAAAGGGCGAGAGAGAACGACTTAATTCGATAGGTAGAGGTGCTTCCTCTTGACAAATATACCATATGGGGGGGGTATGGTATAAATATAAAAGAAAAAGGACGTGATTTATTTGGATAAATTCTTGCAGGATCACCCAAGTAAACCTAGAACACAAGACGAGAAGCAAAAAGTCATAAATCGTTTAAAACGTATAGAAGGGCAAGTTCGTGGGATACAAAAGATGGTGGAAGAAGATCGTTATTGTGTAGATATTTTAGTGCAAATCAGTGCTATTCAATCTGCATTAAAGAATGTCGGCTTTTCTGTTACGGAACGACATCTCAACCATTGTGTCAGCGATGCTATCAGGAATGGTGATGGCAGAGAAACCATTGAGGAATTAATGAATGTGATGAAGCAGTTTTCCAAGTAAGGAGGAACATATAATGAGCGATAAAAATCATACGACACTTGGGATAACAGGCATGACTTGTGCGGCATGTTCTACTCGTATTGAAAAAGTGTTAAATAAAATGGATGGAGTCGAAGCACAAGTCAATTTGACAACAGAAAAGGCTTCGGTAGACTTTGATGCAAAAAAAACATCCATTGAAGAGATAACGAACAAAATTGAAAATATCGGCTATGGCGTTTTAATGGAGAAAACCGAATTAGACGTCTTGGGAATGACTTGTGCAGCATGTTCAGCCCGTATTGAAAAGGTATTAAATAGGCAAGTAGGCATTCATTCTGCAAATGTAAATTTAACAACAGAAACAGCTTCTATAGAATATAACTCCGATGTAGTAGATCTTACAGCAATCATCGAGAAAATTAAAAATACCGGTTATGATGCGAAACCAAAAGCAGAAGCAGCAGAAAGACAAACACATAAAGAAAAGGAAATGAAGAGTAAGAAGATGAAATTAATGATTTCCGCTGTGTTAGCTGCGCCGCTGTTAATAACGATGCTGGTTCATTTATTTAACATGACGATACCCGATATATTTATGAATCCATGGTTCCAATTTCTTTTAGCAACACCTGTTCAATTTATTATCGGTTGGCAGTTCTATGTTGGAGCATATAAAAATCTCCGTAATGGTGGAGCGAACATGGATGTACTTGTGGCATTAGGTACAAGTGCTGCTTATTTTTATAGTTTATACGAAACATTTAAAACAATAGGAAATCCATCTTATATGCCCCCCCATCTGTATTTTGAGACAAGTGCTATTTTAATTACATTAATTTTATTTGGAAAATACCTAGAAGCAAGAGCAAAAAGTCAAACAACAAATGCATTGTCCTCTTTACTTAACTTACAGGCGAAAGAAGCTCGTGTTATTAGAAATGGTGCAGAAATGATGATGCCAGTCGAAGAAGTGAAGGTTGGTGATCATTTAGTAGTCAAACCAGGTGAAAAAGTTCCTGTTGATGGCAAGATTATGAAAGGAAGAACTTCTATTGATGAATCAATGCTTACCGGTGAATCGATACCAATTGAAAAAAACATCGAGGACACAGTCATCGGTTCAACAATCAATAAAAATGGCGTTATTGAAATGAAAGCAACAAAAGTAGGAAAGGATACCGCGCTTGCCTCTATTGTCAAAGTAGTCGAAGATGCCCAAGGTTCAAAAGCACCAATTCAAAGGCTAGCAGATGTCATATCAGGTTATTTTGTTCCAATCGTAGTTGCAATAGCAATCGTAACGTTTTTTGTATGGCTTACATTAGTTGAGCCTGGACAATTGGAGCCAGCATTGGTTGCAGCAATTGCTGTACTTGTTATCGCCTGTCCATGTGCGTTAGGACTTGCAACTCCAACTTCTATTATGGTTGGAACAGGAAAAGCTGCAGAGAACGGCATCCTTTTTAAAGGTGGAGAACACCTGGAAAGAACGCATCAGTTAGAGACGATCATTCTTGATAAAACAGGCACCATCACAAAAGGAAAACCAGAGGTAACTGATTTTACAGGTGATGAGAAAACATTACAATGGTTAGCAAGTGCAGAGAAAGGGTCGGAACATCCACTTGCTGAAGCCATTATTGCCTATGCAGCAGAAAGAAATATTGAATTAATGGAAGTAGATCATTTTAATGCGATACCTGGGCAAGGTATTGAAGTCACAATTTCTAATAAGCATATTTTAGTTGGAAATCGAAAACTAATGGAAGACCACCAAGTTGAAGTTGGTGGAGCAGAACAAGAGTTAATCGATTATGAAGTGAATGGAAAAACAGCGATGTTAATCTCTGTTGAGGGCCAGTATCAAGGGATCGTAGCTGTAGCAGATACCGTGAAAGAAACAGCATCACAAGCAATTAGAGAGCTGAAAGAAGAAGGCTTAGAAGTTATCATGTTAACAGGAGATAATGAGCGAACGGCACAAGCGATTGCCAAGCAAGTAGGCATCGATCAAGTAATTGCTCAAGTCTTACCTGAACAAAAAGCAGATAAAGTAAAAGAAATTCAGCTTAAAGGTAAAAAAGTTGCCATGGTTGGCGATGGTGTGAATGATGCCCCCAGCCTGGTGATCGCTGATATTGGCATTGCGATTGGTACAGGAACAGAAGTAGCCATTGAAGCTGCTGATGTTACGATCCTTGGTGGCGAGCTACTGCTCCTGCCGAAGGCAATTAAAATTAGTCATGCGACAATTAGAAACATTCGTCAAAATTTATTTTGGGCATTCGGTTACAATACGGCCGGAATTCCAGTTGCAGCTATTGGACTACTTGCGCCATGGGTTGCTGGTGCAGCGATGGCACTAAGTTCTGTAAGTGTTGTATCTAATTCCCTTCGGTTAAAACGAGTGAAGTTATAGGTAGTACAACATTTAAAGGAGGTGAAAAGTCATGGAAAAAACGTTACATGTACAAGGCATGTCCTGTGGTCATTGTAAAATGGCTGTTGAGGGGGGCATTGAAAGAATTAGATGGCGTTTCAGCAGCTGAGGTTGATTTAGCTGCTGGTAAAGTAGAGGTTGCTTTTGATGAATCAAAAGTAAACATTGATGCGATGAAAGATGCGATCGAAGAACAAGGCTATGATATCGAAGACTAAGTAAAAGTATAGTGAAATAAATAATAAAGCGTTACAACAAAAAGTTTTAGTCCGAGTGAAAACCGAACTATGATTTGAAATAGTTCGGTTTTTTGCTCATTTTACTGTAAACAGTGAACAGCTTTTGTATGTGGGTACCTTTCAGTATGTCTTAGCTCTATATGGGGGGGCTTTAACATTTCTGGTGCACCTGACTATCTAAATGCTTCCTCATTTCTGTGAAAATACGAAAATTGCTTGTCATGAGCACACTTTTTCTTAAAATTAAAAAGCACCAGAGCCACCACCGCCTCCACCAACACCAGTCCCACCGCCGGGAACACCGCCATTACTGTTTGCAGCGGCTGAGACTGTTGTATTTGCTTTGTCGAATTTATTGGTGAGCGTGCTTGCCAGCAGTACAAACATCATTATGTCAGTTGTTTGCAGACTCATATCAGCAGGAGTCTTTGGTTGCAACCTTTTGCTTAGAACTTCGCTTTTTTTCTGCATTGACTTGTTTCCAGTACCGAGCGCGTAAATAAATGCCTGCATTTGTTGATCGCTCATCCAATTGTTCCATTCCTTTTCGCTGATATTATCATAATTGGAACTGAATTCTTTCCACTTCTGACTAATCCTAATTCCCTCGACGGTTTTAGGCTGATAGATGATAGCAAATAGCAATAAGGTAACACACAGGAAGATTGCGATAAACATCCACGTAAAAATGGAATGTACTCCTAAAAGGATACTAAATGGAATAAGGAGCAAACTTGCTACTGCTGTTATTCCTCTTAAACCTACCTGTCTATCAACAAGTTCGTGTTGTTTTATTTCTTCTTTAACAGCCTGGATCCATTTCTGAAAATCTTGCTGGTAGCTTGAATGGTTGTCTTTGTTTTCAATGTATGCTTCAAGTGATGATAGGGTAAAAACACCATTATCACCTATTTGATAAAATAGCCAATTGATTAATATACTTTCATGCCGATAATCTGTATTAGCATTTGTAATAATAAATGTATTATCCTCATCTCGTTTGGCATACCCCCCCTTCCTGACCAGATCTAATAAAGCGGCAGATAGGAATTCGCTATTGGCAGACATGTTTTTCATATAAAGCACGGTAGCAGGTAAACTCATTTCTTGTTTTGGTAAAAGGCCAGACTGGGACGAGCTACGTGCTACTTCCCATAACTTCCTGTTCTTTTTTCTCCTTGTCACAATAAATAGTGCGATTAAGTATATTGTAAAGGCACTTAATATGAATGGCGAAATACGCATTAAAATTTCCTGTCTATTCTTGTAGGCTGCGGCTTCTTCTTCCAGTCTTGATTTATCTCCTAGAATTTCATCACGAATCGTGTTGTCCTGTATTTGGCTTAAAGCAGAAAATAGAGAAGCATCATAGGCTACCCGGATATCACCCTTTGTTCCACTTTCTATTTCTCCCATGTCAAAATGAACTATACTATCAGAGCCAATATTTGATGTTTCATATGCTTCATCATAACCCAAGGCTAGTACCTCTTTACTTGGCTGAGGTGGATGGATGTAAATATCCATTTTTTGATAAGTTGATTCATTGCTAGTGTCAAAGAAAGGCCAGTAAAATTGTGCAAGCTCATTGTCTGCTTCTACACCATTCGTGATGGTGTAAGAAATGTCGATCATAATTTGCTCATCTGCCCCCCCACTTCTATGAATTTTATAAAGATTTTTTTCTTGTTCAACATCTAAGGAATGGTTATTTTCAAATGCTTGGACGTCTTTTATTTGTGTGTGGTTTTTTGGAATAAGCGTGCGGGTGATGCCATTAAACTCACCATCAAATTGATAGGTATGCTGCTCTGTCACTTGCACATTGCCATTTTCCTCTAAATAGGCATTAATTTCTGTATTTTTAATAGAAAAATCAACGGCAAAAGCCTGCTGAGGCAGAAAAATAATCGAAAAAACAAAAGCAAACAATATCGCTATTTTTTTCATACTATATAAGCTCCTCTCTACTCTATATACGGACTAAACGTATAAAAGGTTTCAACTAATGGAGTGAGAGCGACGCTTCTCTTTTGCCAGTTTAGATTCTTATAATAATAAATATCATATGATGATCATGTTTACACAAACACTTAAAAAAATTTCCCTAAATATAAGCTAATCTTTTAGAAAAGGTAGTAGCTTTTGCATGGATTCATCTAACTTTTTGGCATTTTTTGCATACATGTTTTTGGCTGACTCGGATTTTGTCGCTAAGGCAAACAATTCTAAATCGGCTTGACATTTTTTTAAATGGGCAAGCATAAGGGGGGGTCTTTCCTGCGGCGTTGGAACCTGTATCTTATCATCAAATAAGTCGATACTAAGTGTACCATATGTATCAATCTGACCAAGGAATACATTTTCAATTGTAATATTTTGTGTATCTAATTCTGCTTGTAACCATGCTCTGTTTTTCCCGGTCGTTGTTAAAGCCTCATCTAAAATTTCCCCATCCATTATGACAGTGTAAGGCTCTTTTTCATTCACACTCGGTAGTCCAAGATCCTTTCGTGTTATAGGACGGAAATCTTTTTTAGGAAGAACACTTAACGAACCTTTTGCTTCAAGCACGGCATATTCGACTTCTGAAAGATCAAAAATATCTTTACCTCGAAGTAACTGCAGCAACTCATCCGTCGTATACTTTTCCTTTTTCATGTTGTCTTCCAACACTTTTCCGTCTTTAATAATCACTGTTCCAGACCCTTCCACATAGTCACGAAATTTCTTGCTATGAAGGGAGGCGATTTCTACAAGATATATGAATAAAGCGAATACGCATATCCCAATTATGCCGTGCCAAACTCTATTGTCCGTATTAATGATAACTTCGGCTGCGATACTGCCAATCGTAATACCTGACACATATTCAAAAAAAGATAGTTCTGATAACTGCTTTTTTCCTGAAAGCTTTGTCAAAAGAAATAAAATGATGATAAAGAGAATGACTCGTACAGCTATATCTAACCAATCTGGCACTTTGATCCCTCCTTGGATTAAAAACCTTTATACTGATCTTCTTCCCGCTCCAATTCTCCAACTCGATTCATGATGTCCTGTTTCACTTCTTTCATCACAAGCATTTGTTCATGAAAGAGGCGCTTAGCCTTTTCATCTCCTGAGTTGATTGCAAGTGTAGAAAGTCCGGATTCTATGGTTTTTATTGTGGCGAGGCATTGTTTTACATTAGAACTTACTGTCATGATTGTTACTCCTTATCCCTTAGGTTTAAAAATAATTGCGGCCAATGTGCCAAATACGATAGCTGCTGATATACCCGCGCTGGTCACTTCGAACATTCCTGTTGCCACCCGGATCAGGTTCAATTGAAACGGCATGTGCAATACAAGGTATAGTTTCATTTGGTTGAGTTGTTAAAGGGGGAAAGCAGGGCACCAGTAGCTCCTACAAGCATTCGTTTAATTTCTCCTTTGGATTTCCCCCCCGTCCTTGGAAAGGCTTTAGAGGAAAAAAGCTAGCCTGTTATGAGCTAACCTTTTCCATTGATGATTATTCTTGTTTGTATTGAGGTTCTTCCTGTTCGATTTCAGTAATACGAGTTTTTATGCTATTAATTATAGATTGTGTGTCGTTTGCAGATTGCTGATAAAGTTGTTTTGCTTGCTGATTCTCTGTTTCAAGTGCAAATGTTTCAAAACTTGCTTGTGCGCTCTTTAAGTTTGCTAAAGTAGTTTTTACATCATTTATAACTGTCATTTTGTTGACTCCTTTTTAAATCTTATACAAAAAATATTTTGCGCGTTTTACCATTATTTATGACTACCTATTTATTCCATATGAAAAAATACATAAAAAAGTTATACTCAGTTTAGACTAGTCTTTTCTATGTTCACGTTATTTTAAATATTTAATTCATCTGTATGCGAATCATTTCGGAGGATTATTAACTGTATAAAGGGGAGTAAATGAATGGCATCAAAAATATACTTGTTTTCCTATGAGACCCATTATGACAAAGTTTTAACATGTTTAGATAAACGGCTTTGGATGCTTTATGATACCAAACAAATTAATGAAAATGTTCATTTAATTAAGACAGAAGACGACATATCTATTTTGGAGAAGTTTTTGGCGGAATGTTTTGGTAATCATGGTACCTATGTTTTAGTAGAAATAGCAGACCAACCGATTCGCCTCTTTCATTCAACTTCTAAATTGATAAAACGGTGGATGGATGATATCTGAAGTCTATATGTAAAAAAGAATCCATTTTGGTATAGGTTCATACAAAATGAATTCTTTTTTATTCGCTATCGTTTTTAATAAATAGAAAAGACAATTTTTAAGTTAATTATAAAGTAATACTCCAATCTTGAATGGCACTGCCTTCTAAATATCTTTCTACATCTAATGCAGCCATACAGCCGGTTCCCGCAGCAGTTATCGCTTGACGATATCTATTATCCTGGACATCACCACAGGCATATACTCCAGGTATATTCGTTTCCGTCGTTCCAGGAGTAACTTGAATATAACCTGTTTCATCTGTTTTAATTTGTCCTTTTAAAAATTCTGTATTTGGATTATGTCCTATTGCCAGGAAGATACCATCCGTTTCCACTAACTGTTCTTGATCTGTTTCGTTATTTTTAACCATTATTCCGTGTACTTTATTATCTTTACTTACTATTTTTAATGGAGTTTTATTTAAATTCCAACTAATTTTGTCATTTTCTCTTGCGCGATCCTGCATAATTTTAGATGCTCTAAGATCATTTCTTCGATGGATGATTTCTACTTCACTGGCAAACTTACTGAGGTAATTAGCTTCTTCCATGGCGGAATCTCCTCCACCTACAATCACGACTTTTTTGTCACGAAAGAAAAACCCATCGCATGTTGCACACGTACTTACACCTCGGCCGATATTCTCTTTTTCCCCCCAGGAATATCTAACATTTTTGCAGATGCACCGGTTGAAATAATCAGTGCCTCGGTTGTAATATCCCCCCCTATACCATTGACTTCAAGTGTAAAAGGTCGTTTGGATAAATCAACATTGGATACCCAGCCATTTTTAAAAGTAGCACCAAATTTTTGGGCTTGCTCTCTCATATTATCAATTAATTCTGGTCCCATAATGCCATCTTTAAAACCAGGATAATTTTCCACCTCTGTGGTTAGGCTAAGTTGTCCACCGGGCTCTGTTCCTTCTATTACAACTGGATTTAAATTTGCTCGTGCTAAGTAGATCGCGGCTGTTAAGCCTGCTGGGCCTGTTCCTAATATCACAACTTTTTCCATGGTATCACTCCTAATTGATATCTCTTTTTACTCGCCCGTTTCGGCAAAACGTTTAATTCGTTCGCCAATTTCATCGCGAACTCTTTGGAAGACCTTCCATTTCTCTTCGTCCGTGCCTTCAGCCTTAGCGGGATCATCAAATCCCCCCCAATGTTCCCGTTTCACATTAGGAGGTGTTAATGGGCATTTATCGGCTGCATCGCCACAAAGTGTTACAGCTAATGTCGCATTATTTAAGATATTCGGATCAATGATCTCCGATTGCTGCTCAGAAATATCAATGCCTACTTCCTTCATTGCTTTAACTGCATTAGGATTTAAACCATGTGCTTCAATTCCAGCACTGAAAACTTCCCATTCACTACCTAGGTGTTCTTTCGCCCATCCTTCCGCCATTTGACTTCGGCATGAATTTCCTGTACATAAAAAATAAATTGTTTTTTTAGACATATAAACCTCACCTTTCTTTCAAGTAGTATTATTTCAGTAAAAAGATTAACAGGAAATGCGCATTCCTTTTTGTTCTAATTCTCTTAGTAAGTAATCTTGACTTGGCAGTTGTTTTAGAATTTGTTCGATTAAATTAAAATATTCATGGTCTTTAAGCAGGGAATAATAGATCCACTGGCCATGTCTTTCCTCCTTGACTAAGTCTGCATCCCTTAATTTTCGAAGATGTTGACTGATCGACGATTGACTGACTTGAAAGATTTCTACAAATTCGCAAACACAACAAGTATTTTTCTCTAAAAGCTTCATCATGATTAATCGTGTTTTATCACCTAATAATTTCAAGACTAAGGCAGACTTTTCAATTTCCATTGTCGTTGTTATCATCATAGCTCATCTCCTGACTTTATATTACTATATAATAATTTACTTATATATTCAAATGATTAGATTGACTTATTTTTATGAATGGGTTGAACTAATTATAATCATGATAATAATTAATATGTTATATGATTAATAGTATAATAAATTAGGTAATATAATATATTAATTATTTCTGAATAATTTACTTTTACTCTATTAATGTTAAATTTTATTCTCGCATTTCTATAATTTTAATTTTTAAAAAATACGTTATTTACTGTTTTTAGTCCTTATATAATAGGGTTTTATCTTAATTTCAGTCATAATATGAGTTTATAGTTATGGTGAGTATTTAGAACTAAATATAATGTTTAAATAAAATATATTATTTTTCGTCAAAATAGTGTATAATGTGGCTAAATGTGGATTTTAAATAAAAGTTTTCCAACCTACTCTTAATTACATATACTACGTTTCTATCTATTGGAGACAAAATCAAATAATTATATGCTTTTTTAAAGTCCATATAAAGAAAATATCGACTAAAAACAGGAGGCATAGTTAATGGCCAATAAGAAAGTAATCATGTCAGTAACACTGGGTGCTGCCATTGCTGCAGCAACAATCGGTGTAGACGAAGCGGAGGCAGCATCATATAAGGTGCAAAGTGGTGATTCGTTATGGAAAATTGCTCAGAAATATAATACAAATGTTCAGTCGTTAATTGATATGAATAAGCTTCGATCTGACATCATATATCCAAACCAAGTTTTAAAAACAGATGCATCCTCTTCAGGAAGTAAAACCAACAATGCCAAAGATAGTAAAAGTCAAAACAATCAACCTACTAATAGCAGTTCAAGTAAATATACTGTAAAAAGTGGGGATACATTAAGTGGTATTGCATCTAAACATAGTATTTCTCTGAATGATTTAATGAAGTGGAATAATTTAAATACTACCTTGATTTATCCAGGAAATGTCTTCATTGTTAGCAAGCCAAGTTCTAATCATACGACTTCCGATAATAATAACAAAAATACTTCATCCTCCAATTCAAGTTCTATTAACAAGAATAATAGCGCTTCAACGAGTGTATATACTATCAAGTCTGGTGATACGCTATCTCATATAGGAACAAGATATGGTGTGACGGTTACTAACTTGAAGAAATGGAACAACTTAAGCTCAGATCGAATTTATATTGGACAAAAACTAAATGTCGGAGTAAAAAATACCACGGATACTTCTTCTGTAAATAAGCCAACTACGGAAAAAGAAAAACCAGCTGGTGTGGACTATAATGTCTCCACACTTATAGAAGTAGCAACCGCTTTGCAAGGTTCAGCCTATGTATGGGGTGGTACGACAACAAGTGGTTTTGATTGCAGTGGTTACATATATTATGTCTACAAACAAGCCGGTAAAGAAATGGGTCGTTATTCTAGTACAGGCTACTATGATCGTTCTTATTATGTAAATAATCCAAAAGTCGGTGATTTGGTCTTCTTTGAAGGAACCTATAAATCTGGCATTTCTCATCTGGGAATTTACGTAGGAGATAATCAATTTATCCATGCTGGTTCCAAAGGAGTCGAAATTGTTAGCTTAAATAATTCTTATTGGAAAAAACATTTCTCTAGTTTTAAAAGATTCTATTAGATATTAAAATTACAAAAGACCACTTTGATACTATATCGAAGTGGTCATTCTTTTTTATATGCAAACTTTTTTCAATAAAGGAGTATTTGGGTGGAATCTCATCACGGAATAATTGAATACAATAAAGTGAGACTAAGCTTCTTGAGGACCATACAGATGATTAGCACCGTGATAAAAATGTTATTGACAGAAAACTAAAACAGGAGTAGATTTAATTGTGTTAAAAAATAAAAGTAAACACCTTTTATTCGCTTAATTCTTTTAGAAGCGGGGGGGGAACCATTGTTGATAGACTTGTCTATCTCAGGGGGGGTTAATCTTACTTATGGTAAGACGGGATACTCTCTATTCCTAATCCGACAGCTAACCTCGTCAGCGTTATTTGTTTTATTAATGAGAGAAGGGTCGTGGGCATAACCGAAGACCATTATTTGTATTGGTCTTTTTTTGGTCTTTAGACATTCAAAAATTGATGTTGACAATGATGCAGAAGAAGCAATTAAATACAGCTGATTTTGTTTATTAGGATTAATAAGAAGGACTCTACTTTTGAAAATCGGAGGAGACATACAAAATGATGAAAGTTTTAAAATTAAATAATCTTAGTCCGGCACAACTTATTGTATTATTTTATGTTTTGGCTGTACTCCTATCTGTTGCTCTACTAAGCTTACCTATAACCCTTAAGCCAGGTATTGAATGGAGTTTTGTTGATCTGATTTTCACTGCTGTAAGTGCTATTAGTGTGACTGGATTGGCAGTTGTATCAACTGTGGACACCTTTAGTACACCCGGAATTTTCATACTCTTATTTATTCTCCAGTTTGGTGGAATTGGTATTATGACGTTAGGTACATTCTTTTGGCTCTTAATTGGGAAGAAAATTGGGTTGCGGGAAAGACAACTCATAAGTAAAGACCAGAATCGATCCCATTTATCTGGTCTAGTGCATTTGATGAAACAAATATTGGCGATTATTATACTGATAGAGTTTGTGGGGGGGCAATGATATTAGGTACTTATTTTTTGAACTATTTTCCTACATGGCAGGAGGCATATCTGCAAGGTCTGTTTGCCTCTGTTAGCGCTACTACTAATGCAGGTTTTGATATCACCGGAAGTTCTTTAATCCCTTTTGCCCAGGATTATTTTGTTCAATTTATCAACATTATATTGTTGACATTAGGTGCAATAGGTTTTCCCGTACTTATTGAAGTAAAAGATTATTTAACATCTAAAAAATTAAACAAGAGACATTTCACTTTATACACTCAATTGACGACGGTGACGTTTTTCGCATTGATGCTGTTTGGAACTATTGTCATTTTATTATTTGAGGCAAATCATTTCTTCGCTGATAAAAGCTGGCATGAATCATTTTTTTATGCGTTTTTTCAGTCATCCACGACAAGAAATGGTGGTTTGGCAACGATGGATGTTAGCGAATTTACTGTACCGACATTGTTGGCTATTTGTTTTCTAATGTTTATCGGTGCTTCTCCAAGTTCGGTTGGAGGCGGTATTAGAACCACCACATTTGCTGTAATAGTATTATTGATTTTTTCATTCTCTAAGGGACAGAAAAATATTAAAGTATTCAGACGTGAAATTCATGAGGAGGATATTATTAAATCCGTAGTGGTATGTTTTTTAGCCATTTTAATTTGTTTTATATCATTAGTAATACTTACCCAAACAGAGCCGTTTTCTTTAATGGAGCTGTTATTTGAAGTTTGCTCCGCCTTTGGTACAACAGGCTTATCGATGGGGATCACACCAGAGTTAAGTATGATTGGTAAAATAGTTATCATTTCCCTCATGTTTATCGGCAGAATCGGGATTTTGTCTTTTATTTTTATTTTCCATAAAGAAACACAAGAACTGAGCTATCATTATCCAAAAGAAAGAATAATTGTTGGCTAAATTACTAATAAAAGTGAATCAAGCAAAACAGAAAACAGCTTGGTTCCTTTTTTAAGTGAGAATGCTATAAGGAGAATTTTAATGACAGGAAAAACACATATTATGGGTGGGTTTGCTTCTACAGTTGCCATTGCCCACTCTTACACTTATGAACCCATATTATTTTTTATATCAGGTTCAAAAGAACTAGAGCCACTTTTTTCTTCAGTGAAAATAGAGGAAGTGAAGCAGTTTATTGAAAAATATGAGCAATCTGTTGTTTGATATTTACATGAAATCTGGAGGGAAAGAAATAAGAATTCATGCTTAAGAACATATAAAGGTTGTAAAGAAATCCATTTTGCCGAATAGACAAAAATGGATTTTCTAATGTTTATATTGATTTAATTGCGTCCTCAACAAATGCATTGCCTTCTACCGCTTTAAATGCTTTACCAATCGTGGCATTATTCTCAAGAGCAGCTATTATTACTCTAGCGACATCTTCGCGAGGAATTTCGCCTCTGTCTACTTTCTCGCCTAGCTGCACTTGGTTTTTACCTGGATTATTTGTTAGGCCACCAGGATGCACAATGGTATAGTCTAGATCGCTAGCTCTTAACCATTCGTCTGCATAATGTTTTGCCACGATATACGGTGCAAAAGCATCTGGAGCAGACTGAATTGCTTCACGACTTGTATCAAAGGAGCTAACCATTACATAACGTTTTACATTTGCTTGTTTCGCTGCTTCTATAGTTTTAACAGCACCATCTAAATCAACCATAAGGGTTTTGTCTTTACCAGTTTTTGGCCCGGATCCCGCAGTGAATACAATCGCATCTACGCCTTCAGCCGCTTTTGCTATTTTCTCAATTTCATCCTCTAAATCCGCTACGGCAACTTCTGCACCTAAATCTTTGAAATAAGATGCTTGCTCTTCTTTGCGAATCATTGCTCTTGCTTCCATGTTTTCTTTTTTCTGAATGAAGTTTACGAGATGTTTTCCAACTTGGCCATTAGCGCCAACTACTAATATTTTCACATGCTTCACCCTTTCTAATGTATTTCACTATTTATTGTAAATCGTAAAAGCATAAAAGTTAAATGATCCAACTTATAAATTATTGTGAAGTGTAAATTATTTTGGAAAAAAATAGATTTTTTCCATATAAGTTGAAACTAATAGGTCAGTTAAACCGTCTTATTAATAGAGAATAAAAACTTTGAAAAATACCAAGTTGGATATTTTTCACATCATGATTTATTTTATTTTAATGATGTATTTAATTTTATGCTATTGGGGTATATCAATAAAGAGAGGCTATCCGTTAAGGAAATGGAAGGAGCAGTTATAAGTGAAGAGAATATCTATTTTTTTTATAATCTGTTTAGGTCTATTAAGTGCTTGCGCTAATGAGGAAGAAACAGTTAACATAGATGATAAGGATTTTGCTAATACGTTATATGTCCAAAAGGTAGAAAACAATTTCACCTCTAAGGAATTGACTAAACCGATTGAAGATCAGGAGATGATTCAAAGAGTATTAACCATGGTGGACGGATTACAGGCAGAGAAAATGACCACTGATGAATTCATTCAGCAACTAGAAAACCATGACAGTTACTACCGCTTTGGCTTTTATGGAGAAAGCGGAGTGGAAGAACAAAGAAATCAATATGCTTTTCAAATAATGACAGATGGTACAATTATCTTTAATTTTGACCAAATCAATAATCCCAGCTATCCGCTTATTTCCGTTGAAACACATCAAAATATCCTAAAAGAATTGAAAAAGGTTTTAGAGATTCATTTTTAGAAGAAATCTCACGATAGAAAGTAGTAAACTGTAACCACTTATGCATGATAAAATTTCATTAATTTAGTAGCGACTACCCTAATATCCCGTTCTGAAGCTAAGTCAAATCCATTAGCAGTTAAATTCGGTAACTGTTTTTCTAACAGACCTTTACATAATTGTGAAAACTCATCTATTGTCTTTCCTTTATAGACAGTATGGTTGTGTTTTAACCATTTCTTATAAATAGGTATATCCCGAACTACTATTGGAATTTTAGCTGCTAAAGCTTCTAATAATACAATTCCCTCTGTTTCCTCATGGGTCAAAAAAAGAAAGACATCACTTCCTTCATATGCATCCCTTAATTCTTGTCTTGAGACATATCCCGGGAAATAAAGATTTGCCCCCCCTTTATTCTGGATGGCACGTTTTATTTTTGCTGGTACGATGTGTAAATTGGTATAACCAAACCAATAGAAGCGGTATTCAGGCATTTGTTCTGCTAACTTTATAAAATCTAGAATGCCCTTTCGTTCCATATAATGGCCGACAGAGATAATTACTTTCTCCTCTTCTCCAATATGATACCTTTTACGAAATCGCTGGCGCCCTTCCCCCCCTGTTGGCTTAAAAAATTCTGTGTCAATACCATTCGAAAGATGATAGACAGGTCTTTTTATCCTATAATGATCTAGAATATGTTTCGAATAGTCTGTTGGAGTCAGTACAATATCACCGTGATTATAGCAGAACGTAATCCACTTTTAAAAGTGGGGCTAATAAATTTGAACCAATAAAAGAATTACGGAAATCTTCCATTGTCGAATGAGCATAATAGATCACTCTTTTGTTCTTTCTCTTCGCTAGCCAGGCCATCATCAGTGAATTTGGAAAAATAGTGTTGAGGTGAACAATATCATAATCTTCTTTTTTATTAACGGTGTATGGAATATTTAGTAGTTCTAATGCCTTTTTTTGATGCTTGATTGCTTGGCCGATTCCACTTTTTTTTACTAACTCAATGGAACCTTCATATATTAGTACTTTCATAATCATCCTCCGTTACTATAACCATAATATGATTTGGCGAAAAATCCATTCAAGCCCAAAGCTATAGATCGTAATAGGTAAAGGTTTACCAACTAAAATAATCGATATAAATTTTAAATACTTCATCTTCGTAGTGCCAGCAAGGAAGCATAAATAATCATCAGGAGCAATCGGTGAAAAAATAGCTAGTGTGAAAAGAAAATCAAAACGACGATGATTGACCCATTCTTGATATTTAAGACGAACTCTTTTGCTCACTAAAAAGCTAATAAATGAAGTGCCATAATTTCTTGCTATACTATAGGTAGCTATTGATCCAATGCAGATACCGATGTAGTTATAAATTAAGCCATATATTGGTCCAAATATGAGAATTCCGCCAAGACAACCAATGGCACCAGGTACGACAGGAAGAATTACTTGTATAATTTGAAAAATAATAAAAAGTATAGGTGCCCAAATGCCGAATTTTTCAAAAAAGGTTTCCAACGCCCTTTCAGAATAAAAGATATCTTGTTGTAATCCATATATGATGAAGAGGACGGAGATGAGTAAAGTTAATATAGTAAAAAAATGCCACAATAGCTTGATTATCTTTTTTTTGTTCATTTAAAATACGTATTCCGTTTTCAAATAGTATTCTGCTATCGTATGGGCATATATACCTTCCATTTTGATAGCAAATGTTTTGGAAGAGTAGTCGCGAATTGCTCCCTCCTTGGCATTTAATGAAAATTTTTGATAGAGTAATGGATTAGTTAAGAGTGAATGTACAGCTTTTTGAAAATCGGTATAGTCGTTATACTTCCAGCCATTTTTCCCGTTTGATATAACGTTCTCCAAACATGGATCGTTTTTACATATTGCAGGAAGTCCGCATGCCAGTGCCTCTATATAGGTTAAACCTTGTGTTTCACTGTTGGATGCACTGACAAACAGATCAGCAATCTGATAATAAGAGACAATATTTTCAGGCTTGATTAATCCAGTGAAAACTACTTTCTTCTCAATTGATAGATAGGAGGAATATTGCTGTAAATCATTGCGATGTGGTCCATCTCCAACTATTAATAATGTCAATTTTGGCGTGTTTAATTTGGAAAAATAGTCTAAAACCTCTTCTATATTCTTTTCCTTTGCAAGTCTGCCGACAAATAGAAGAATCTGGTGATCCTCGGGGATATCTAATTTTTTAAGTAAAGATTGTTTTTGATCAGGGTGAAAATCTGCTAGAAACGGCTTTAAATAAATACCCGTAGGAACAACGTGTACATTTTGATTAACGCCGTAGCTATTTAATAGTGATTGCACCTTTTTTGTGGGTGCAATGATGCAGGAAGCATGTTTTAATACTTTTTTGCTAAATAACGCCACCATCGCTTTTCCCCCCATTTATGAGTAGGAGAAAAATAGTGTGTGTAATCTTCGTATACCGTATGGTACGTATGAACAATTGGAATATTTATCGTTTTAGCAATCTGTTTTGCAATTCGAAAAGTACTAAATTCACATTGGCTATGGATGATATCCGGTTGCCACTTAATCATTTCCTCTAAATATGAATGATGGGTAGATAATGAAATTCTTGCTCCAGGATATATTTTCCCCATACTTAAGGAACTCATGTAATATATGTCACTTTCTTGGAAAGATTTATTAGTAGTCGACAAGGTTAGAACGCGCACATCATGTCCGAGAATCTGTAATTCTTTTCGTAAATTCACAATAGATGTAACCACTCCATTAATAACAGGAATATAACATTCCGTTGTGATTAAAATTTTCAATGGTTTACCCCCCCATGTTTGTGTCATGGAAACAATATGCATCCCTGTATCAAAATAGTATAAAGAATTATCATTAAGGAAATATAAAATTGTATTAAATATTTGTTAATTTTTAATTTTTGCTAAGAATGGTGTATTTCTGATCTGTGACAGTTTTCATTATGTATAATGAATAATTGGAGGTGGGCTCTTGTATGAAAAGAAATCTTAGATGGATACTAGCGGTAATTATATTCTTGAGTGCTATGGTTTATTTTACATCTTTAACCAATTCAAAACAAGTGCAGAATGTAAATAATTTGAATCATGAGGAATCTGCTTCCCTGCTATCTCCGGAACGAATAGTAAATATTGCACACCGTGGAGCATCTGGACATGCGCCAGAGCATACAATCCGTTCCTATGAGTATGCAAAGAAAATGGGCACGGATTATTTAGAGATCGATCTACATATGACTGCAGATGGCGAGCTCGTAGCCATTCATGACCAGAAGCTTCAACGTACAACTGGTTATGATGGGTTAGTTAGTGATATGTCATTACGAGATTTAAAAAGGTTAGACGCAGGCTCTTGGTTTAATCAGGAGAATCCCAAATTAGCGAACCCCGATTTCGAAAAAATGAAGATACCTAGCTTAGCTGAGATTTTGGATCAATTTGGGACAGAGGTCAATTATTATATTGAAATTAAAGCACCATCTGTGTATCCAGGTATGATCGATGAACTGCTTGAAACATTATCGTTTCATCATTTGTTAGAAGAAAATAGGAGGGAAGGCTCTGTTATCATTCAGTCCTTTAGTGCGGCAAGTTTAAAAAAGGTACATCAATTGGATGCTTCCATACCTTTAATTCAATTATTGCATCAGAAACAACAGAAATTGTCTGAAGTTGATTTTGAAGAAATAGCGCAATATGCAATTGGTGTTGGAGCGCCTTATCAAGCATTGAATCCAGACTTAATCCATAAAATAAAAGGTACTGACCTTCTAGTGCATGCATATACAGTTAATCAGTCAGAAGAAATGGAACAGTTATTAGACTGGGGGGGTGTGACAGGAATCTTTACTGATTATCCAGATGTGTTAGCGGATATTTTGGAGGATAGATAGAAGGGATGAATGGGTTTCTTTTAGCGTATGGAGATTCATTGGAACTAATACTTTTCACTTGTTTTTTTTACAAATAAAACCAATATGGTGTATAATAGAATCGTGAGTTAGGGAACTCACAGATCATATCGTACTAAGGTTTATAGGAAGTTACTATGGTAAGGCTTTTTTAAGCCGAGGCGTTGGGGGGGATCGCCTTATCGGATCATCCGGCTTCTCCCCCGTTAAAATGACTAAAGTAATTTAGTCATTTTTTTCATATATAAAGAAGTAAAAATTATCCTTAGTTGGGAGGGAGTACATTGAAATATAATATTGGATTAGACATAGGTGTAACGTCTGTTGGTTGGGCAATTATCAATATAGATAAAAACAGACTCGAAGATTGGGGAGTTAGATTGTTTGAGGTGGCAGAAAATCCTAAAGACGGGTCATCATTAGCAGCCCCCGAGACGAGAAGCACGCTCTTCTAGAAAAAGATTGAGAAGACGGAAACATCGCGTAGAAAGAGTGAAAAATTTTATCTTATATAGTAACTTACTACAACCGCAAGAAATAGAAGAATTGTATCCGTTAACACAAGATGATGGAGATGTTTGGTTATTACGCAAGCTAGGAACAGAACAACTTCTGTCTGATCGTGAAGATTGCTAGAATTTTGATTCATTGCGCAAAGCATCGTGGTTATCAATCAAACCGTAAAAGCGAAGAACAGGAAGAAGAGTCAGGAAAGGTTCTATCAGCTATCAAAGAAAACCATGAATTGATGACCGAAAAAAATATCGGACTATATCGCATATGCTCGTTGATGAGGAACGTCCATATCGTAATAAAGATGGTGACTATTCAGGTGTGTTATTGCGTTCAGATATTAAAAAGGAAATAGTGGCTATTTTTGATAAGCAAAGAGAATTAGGTAATCCTTTCGCCAGAGATGAACATCGAGATCAATACGTGAAAATATGGGAGTCCCAACGTCCATTTGCTTCAAAAGAAGATATATTCGCGAAGATCGGTAATTGTTCGTTGGAGAAAAACGAAAAAAGAGCACCGAAGGCAACGTATTCATTTAGTAAGTTTCGGGCATTAGATAAACTTAATCGGTTACATATTATTAATGATTCTGTTAATAAACAAAAGCTTTCTTTTGAGGAAAGAGAGTTAGTAATGAAGAAAATTTTTAGTAAGCAAAAAGCAACTTATCATGATATTAGAAAAACACTAAAACTATCCGATGATGAGAAGTTCAGTGAAGTTTATTATGATGAGCAAGAAACATTAGCGAAAAATGAGAAGATAGACTTTATTTCGATGAAAGAGCAATATGAGATCCGACAAGTGATTAAAAAAGAAGTTGGTAAACAGCAATTAGATGAATTATCTCCAATTGATTTTGATACTTTTGGCTATGCATTAACGGTTTTTAAAAATGACGAAGACATTCGTGACTATTTAAAAAATGAATTTATTACGAGTAAAAAGAGACCGATGAAGAATCTAGCTAATAATCGTTATGACGATGAACTTATTGAAGCATTATTAAAATTGTCTTTTTCTAAATTTAGTCATTTGTCGCTAAAGGCACTTGATAAAATATTACCTTTCATGGAACAAGGGAAATATTATACAGAGGCTATAACAAATGCAGGCTATAATCTGCAAGAAAAGAGAGATTTACCTAAACAAAGACTATTACCGGTTATTCCTGAAGATGAAATACGTAATCCTGTTGTAATGAGAGCGCTAACGCAGACAAGAAAAGTACTAAATAGCATGATAAAAAAATATGGTTCTCCTCATCATCTTTATATTGAATTAGCGCGTGAAATGGGTAGAAATCATAAAGATCGCAGGGATATTGAAAAGGCATTTAATCATAACCGAGCAATAAATGAAGAGGCAAAGAAAGAAATTAGTAATTTAATGCCAGGGAAATCAGATATTACAGGTCATGATATTCTAAAGATGAAATTATGGCAAGAACAAAGAGAACGTTGTATGTATTCGCGGCAACCAATTACAACAGATCGGTTATTAGAACCAGGTTATGTTCAAGTAGATCATATCATTCCTTATAGTAGAAGTTTTAATGATAGTAATCATAACAAAGTGTTAGTGCTATCTGATCAAAATCAAGGCAAGAAAAACAAGACACCATATGAATGGTTTGGTTATGATGAGGATAGATGGAACGATTTTTGCACATATGTGGATAATCTGCCTATTACCAGAAAGAAAAAACAACATTTAAAAAACAAATCATTTACAAGAACGGAAGAGGAATTTCGTGATCGTCACTTAAACGATACAAGGTATATCACCCGATTTTTGAAAAATTATATAGAAGAAACATTACATTTTGACAGTAAATCGAAGCAAAATGTTTATCCGGTCAATGGAGCTTACACAGCAGTATTACGGAAACGATGGGGGTTTTAATAAGGACCGAGATGAAAATAGTTTACATCATGCTTTGGATGCGGCGATCGTTGCGACTAGTAGACCGTCCCAGCAAAAAGTAAGTGAATATTTTAAACAACATGAAGAGATGTGTAAACAAGCACTAAAAAAAATGAATATTAGGTTTCCGACACCATGGAAAGGGTTTGTTCGTGAATTAAGAACCCGCTTGATTCAAGATCCTGAAAAAATGAAAGAGTTAGTGACCATTAACAATTTGTATGAAGATGATTCTAATTTTCGTGAGCAGGTAAAGCCGATTTTTCCATCGTGGATGCCTAAACGTTCTGTGAAAGGACAAATTCATGAGTCTACTTTGAGAAGTAATAAGGGCGAAACAGAAGAAGGGTATACACTTGCTGTCACGAAAACAAAACTAGAAAAAATCCCATTTGATAAGCAAACTGGACATTTTCCAATGTATCGTAAAGAAGATGATATGAAAACATACAACGCTATTCGTGAGCGTTATTTAGAGTATGAAGGAAATGTGCAAAAGGCATTTGCAGAACCACTGTACAAACCGTCGAAAAATATAAGTAAAGCACCTATCATTCGATCCGTTAAGATTGAAGAGAAGAAAAGTCTTTATGTATCTGTGAAAGAAAGCGATAAGACAATAGCCTATAATGCAAGCATTGCTCGCACAGATGTTTATCAAGACGTGAATACGAAGAAGTATTATTTGTTGCCTGTTTATGTAGCAGATATAAAGCAGGGGGGGAATAGGCCTAATCGGTTTATTACAGCTTTAAAACCATATAAAAGTTGGATTCAGAAAGATGATCAACATCAATATCGATTTAGCTTGTTTCCTAATGATTTGGTTTATCTACAGCTAAAAAAGAGTAAAAAAACAAAAATTGCGAAGAACAAAACTGTGGACTGGCAAAAAGGCTATTTTTACTTTAAAGGAGTTGATAGTGCTACAGGAGCCATATCAATCATAAAAAATGATCATAGTTTTAATGACAGAACAGGGGGGGTACAGTCTTTACTTGTTTTTGATAAATATAATATTACACCAATAGGCGATTTGCAAAAGGTGCAGAAGGAACTAGCTTATGGCTTATAGACATATTGTCATACGCAATCCTGCTAAGTTATCTGTGAAAAATAAACAGTTAGTGATCAAACAAAATGATAGTATACAAGTACCATTAGAGGATATTTGCACTCTAACAATTGAAGATCCAGCTATTACCCTAAACGGTGTTTTATTAAGCGAATGTGCAAAGAATCATGTGGAGTTAATTGTTTGTGACCAAAAAAGAATTCCAAATGCTATTTTACAACCATTTCATCAGCATTCCAGACAAAGGGTCGTACTGGATATGCAATATAGCTTGTCCAAGCCTTTTAAAAAAAGAATCTGGCAAAAGGTGGTGCAATCTAAAATAGAAAACCAGGCAAGATGCCTAGAGCTAGCCTATTTGTCAGTTCAAGCAGATACTCTTTATACAATGGCGAAACAAGTGGAGTCAGGTGATAGGACAAATAAAGAAGCTTATGCTGCCAAGTATTATTTCATAAAATTGTTTGGGGGGGAACATTTTACAAGAAGAAGAGATGATCCCCCAGAATATTGCTTTGAATTATGGATATAGTTTAATCAGATCATTAGTAGCAAGGGCACTTGTGCGTTATGGTTTTACACCTTCGCTTGGAATCTTTCATGATAGTCAAACGAACGCTTTTAATCTAGCAGATGACTTTATGGAACCGTTACGCCCTTTTGTAGATATTACGGTTGCTCATTATGTGAGGGAAGATTCTGAATGGAATAATAATATGAAAGAGAAATTGTTTAATGTACTAAGCTATAGTTCTTATTGGAAAGGTGAAAAACAAAGTATTACAAATGGAGTGGATTGGATGGTCAAAAGTTATGTAGCTGCATGCCGTAATGGTGATACTAATTTTCTGGTATTACCAGAGTTAAAATCCTTGGAAATGCATGCGTATGAGTAAGTTTATGAGAATTCTAGTATTTTTCGACTTGCCGGTAGTTTCCAAGCGTGAAAGAAAAGCATATACGAAGTTTCGGAGATTTTTATTAAATGATGGTTATGTAATGCTTCAATATTCTGTTTATTACCGAATCTGTAATGGCGAAGAGGCAGTTCAAAAACATATGAAACGACTGCACCAAAATATACCTCCTGTAAATGGAGCAATAAGAACATTGAAAGTTACAGAAAAACAATTTGAGAAGATGGGTATACTTCTTGGGAAAGCATCTCCTAACGAAAATATAGATTCAAAAATAACAGATTTTTTCTAAAAAAAGCTTGCAGATGCAGGCTTTTTTATTGAAACTTTAAATTTTTTATTAAGAAAAGTAAAAGTATTTCAGTTTTTGAAATAATTAAAATGGTTTTTAGAAAAGGAAAATGCCGTAACCCCCCCTTGATATAAAAGGGGTTACGAGGGAAATATCATATCATACCAAGATTTACAGGGGGGGAACTATGGCTTTGTCAGTAGAGTTTCTGCAATACATAGTAAAATCATATCATACCAGGAGTTAAAACTATAATAACAGGATAATTATCTTTAATAGAGCAAGATTATACACTACATCTAAAAAATGAGTATAAAATTTTAAATAATGTATATACATATAGTATACACTACTCTGTGGAGGTGATATAATGGAGACAAATAATAAGAAGAAAGGAGATGCAGAAATGACGACAAAAGTTCAAAAATGGGGGGGAAATAGTTTAGCCATTCGAATACCAAAACAAGTTGCAAGTGAATTTGACTTGGATAAGGGTTCAGATCTTGAAATAGAAATTTTAGATAATGCGATCAAATTAACTCCGACAAAAAGGAAACCAACACTAGAAGAAATGATGTCTAAAATAACACCTGAAAACCAACATGAACCTATTGATTGGGGGGGAAACCGGAGGGTAAAGAACTATGGTGAAATATATACCTAAAAAAGGGGGGATATTGTATTCATGAATTTTAATCCCCCCCAATTCGGACATGAACAAGCTGGCCATAGACCGGCTATAGTTATATCGTCGCAAATATTTAATAAAGGTACATTTTTGTTTGCTTGCCCTATTACAAAGCAAGAAAAAGGATATCCATTTGAAGTAAAGCTACCAAGGAAGCTTTCTGTTCAAGGAGTTATTTTAGCAGATCAACTTAGAAGTTTAGATTGGCGACCTCGTAACCTTACCTTCAAATGTGAAGCCCCAGTTGAAATTATAGAAGAATGTTCTCATATTATAAATGAAATTTTAAAATAATGTAATTGAATCACATCCTATTATTTTACTTTTTTATTATAAAATGTTAAATACATATCATAAGGCTATATAGGGGGGGAACTATGGCTTCATAACATATATATATGCAGATTACAAGCACTTCCCAAAACAAGGATTATCCATTAAAATAATACATATATACTATTACTCTGTGCGGAGGGATCATGATGACAAAAAGTAATTTTTACTTTCTAGAAGACAGATGGCCGCCCTTGGTAAATTCCGTTTGTTTGCGGAAACAATGACAAAATACATATTAGCGTTTGAAGAAGTGGACGAGCCATATGGCATGAGCCAAGTGGATCGACTCCGTTTACTATATCAGGAACAGGTTTTATCACGTTCTATCAATGAGTTATTTCAAATGATCAGAATGTCTGGAAACAAAGCAACACATGAAGCATTATATGGAACAGTTGAAGAAGCTAAGATAATTCATCGAACCGCCTATCAATTAGCCACATGGTATATGGAAGTGTATGGAGATTGGAATTTTGAAGTGCCCCCCCCTATCAAGACCCAGAAGATTCTCAATTGATTTCTTCAGAAGAAGTTAATGAGCTTACCCAACAATATGAAGAAAAGTTAGAGGCAATCGAACAAGAACTTGCAAAAATTCGCAAGCAGCAAACGACAGTGGAAGCGGATTCTAAACAAAAAAGAACACAAACTGCCTATACACTAGCTGCCAAATTAGAGCAGACCGAAAAACAAACGAGGAAATATATTGATCAACAACTCGCGCTTGCAAATTGGAAAGTGGACACTGAAACGATTCGTTATGCAAAAGGGGCTCGTCCGAAACATGGGGAAAATAAAGCGATAGCCGAGTGGCCGTTAAAAGGTCGTTATGCGGATTATGCATTATTTATTGGCATGAAATTAATCGGAATAATTGAGGCGAAAAAGGAAAGCAAAGATGTTTATTCTACGGTATCCCAAGCAAAGGACTATGCAAAGCTAGTCGTTCAAAAAGGTGAGGAAGAAATTTTTGAGCCATGGGGAGATTGTTTTGTGCCGTTTCTCTTTGCCACGAATGGTAGACCCTATCATAAGCAACTGGTACTGGTAAAACGAGAATGGCAATTGGTTTAATTTACCGGTTGATTAAATCCGGCAGATTCAACCGAGTGCTTTTCTTGGTTGACCGTAAAGCATTGGGAGAACAAGCGGAAGCCGCCTTTAAAGATAGCAAAATTGAAAAAGAAGAAACTTTTTACCAAATATATAACCTGCAAACATTAGAGGATAAGGTACCGGAGAAGGAAACAAAGGTACAAATCGCAACCGTCCAAGGGATGTTAAAGCGTTTATTTTCTACTGATGAGAAATCTAAATTAACGATTGATCAATATGATTGTATTATCGTCGATGAAGCGCACCGAGGATATACCCTGGATCGTGAAATGAGTGAGTTTGAAATGAAATTCCGCGATCATCAGGATTATGTCAGTAAATATCGCCAAGTATTAGAGTTTTTTGATGCGGTAAAAATAGGATTGACGGCAACACCTGCATTACATACAAGAGAAATATTTGGGGGGGATCCCGTCTACAATTATTCCTACTCTTTGAAAAAATTGATCAAGCACAACGGTTGATTAAAGAAGTGAAGGATTCACTGGAAGCAAGAAGAGCTAGTGTCCATTCAAAAGCATTTAATGGAGAGTTGACTGCAAATTGGAGGATGCGAAACACTTATGGTGAAAATGTCGATACATGGATCTCAACTTTTAGAGAGAATAAAAAGAAACGAAAATTTAAAAATCAATTAGATGAAAGTATCTTAAACAACTTATTTGTCTTACCTAAGGAGTGGCGGTGGATACGGCTTAACGAATTAATTAATGCTTCAACATACGGAACATCAGCTAAGGCAAATGATGATCATTCTGGCGTACCTGTTCTAAGAATGGGAAATATAGTAGATGGGTCTATTAAATTCACAAATCTGAAGTATTTACCTCAAGGACATGGAGATATAGAAAAATTAGATTTGGAAAAAAATGATTTACTCTTTAATCGTACAAATAGTTATGAATTAGTGGGTAAAACGGCAAGAATTGATAACGAATTTGAGAATGATGTAACCTTTGCATCGTATCTTATTCGAGTAAGATTAGTAGAAAAGGATATATTTGCTCCCTATGTTACTGAATATATTAATAGCCACATAGGCAGAAGAATTTTGTTATCGATGGTAACGCAACAGGTGGGTCAAGCTAATATTAACTCTCAAAAATTAGCTTCGTTACCAATACCTGTTCCCCCTAAAAAAGAGTTAATAGTTATTTCTAATTATCTAAGTTCTTTAAAAGAGAAAGAAAATCGATTAAAAGAAATTATGAATTTAGAAAAAGGTACAGCCCAATTAAAACAATCTATACTCAACAAAGCCTTCCGCGGTGAGCTTGGTACAAATGATCCTTCTGAGGAAAGTGCGTTACAATTATTGAAGGAAGTGTTACAAGCAAAGGTTATTTAATCTCACTCTTAAAGACAAAGGAGCTCGAAATCATGAGAGAATTAATTGAGAAAATTAGTTTTATTGAAAAAGGCAAATTTCCAAAAAAGGAATTAGAAGAAATCATAGCAAATAAGGAAGAAGCGATTCCTGAGTTATTACAAGTTATTGATCAATTTATAGATGATCCCAGTATTACTTCGGATAATCAAAACTATTTCGGGCATCTTTATGCATTCTATCTACTTTCTCAATTTAGGGAACAAGCATTGTTTCCTAAATTTATGCAAACATTACATTGGTCAGAAGATGAATTAAATTGGACTTTAGGCGATTTCCTTACAGAAGGTAGTGGTAGAGTACTAGCTTCCGTTTATAATGGTGATCTAGATGCGCTAAAGGAATTGTTAGAAAATGAAAATGCCTATGAGTTTGCAAGAGGTCAGGCAATATCTGCAATAACGATACTAGTACTGCAAGAGCAGTTGGATCGAGAAGAAATTTCAGCCTATTACCGTCAACTATTAAAAAGTAAGAGGATGACATCCTATTTATATGCAGATCTAATTGCTTCTGCATGTGATTTGCATTTGGAAGAATTAGTTCCAGATATTCAATGGGCCTATGAAGAAGGGTTAGTAGATTCTGGCGTAATTGATTTAAGTGATGTAAAAGCTGAAATGGCAGAAGCTGAAACGGCAAAATTAGAGTATAGCAAAAGCGATATACATAATAAATACATTGATAATACCATTGAAGAATTACAAGGGTGGTATATCTTTAACAAACACAAAACTACAAAGGCGAAGTTACCCAAAATACCTAAAAAGAGTTTGAAAATTCCCTCAGGAAATAAACCAATTGTTAAAAATCAAAAAATTGGTCGCAATGATCCATGTACTTGTGGTAGTGGGAAAAAATATAAAAAATGCTGCGGGGTATCTTAAACTAGGGTCTGATTAATGTTCCAGAGATCTACCTTCTATAGTAACATAATCATGCTATAATTATGTTTAAAAATATAAAGGAATAAATAACGAAAGAAAACAAGAAGTGATTATTATGCGAATACTATAGGGGGGGAAAAGAGAATATCAAAATCTTATTTAATGTAAAACAAGTCGGTCATTCATTCTTTGACCGACTTGTTTTATATTCACTTAAGCTTTTATTCCATTTTTCCTGGATAATCACAATACTCAATAATCGTTCCTTCTGTATCAGCAGGATTTAAATAAATTAAGCGTCTGCCATGTTTATTAACTCGTCGGGTATTTTCCATCACACGGATACCTTTTTCTTCTAAATCAGTCCTCAATTAAACCTTCTTCTTGTAAGTAGTGTTGTGCCACTTCTTTGGCGCTGACACCTTCTTCTGCGACCTGATAATTCATCTCTCTCATTTGATCATCACTAATCTTTCCACCTAATTGGTTAAGCACTTCTTCTAGCTCTGGATACCGATCAAGGGTCTCCTGACGCAATAGTGGTGCACCTTGGTATGGTGGGAAGAGATTCTTGTTATCTTCTAATACTTTTAAATTATATCTTCTTAATTCACTATCGGTTGAATAGGCATCGACTAAATTGATATCACCTTCTTCAATTGCTGTATACCGTAGCTGAGGTTCCATGGTTGTGACATTTGGGAAGTTTAAGTTATATAAATCCTGTATCCCTAAATAACCATCTTCACGGTCTGAAAATTCTAGTGTGAAGCCTGCCTTTATCTGTTTCTCAACGGCTTGTAAATCCGAAATGGTCTCGAGATTATGTTGATCAGCAAAACTTTGAGGTACGGCTAAAGCATAGGTGTTATTAAATTGCATTGGCTCTAGGAATCTTAGATCAAATTCTTCCAATAACCCTTGCTTCGCTTGGTTATAGACTTCCTGTTCATCGTTACTAGTAGCTGTCTCATTTAGAAATTGTGATATTGCAGTCCCGGTAAATTCTGGTAGATATCAATACTGCCTGTCTTTAATGCGTTAAATAAAAAGGAGGTTTTTCCAAGGCTCGGTTCTAATTCCACTTCCAGATCTGTTTCCTCTTCTATTAACAATTGATACATATTAATTAAAATTTCAGGTTCTGTGCCTAATTTTCCTCCAATTACTAATGTATCTTCCTCGTTATTTAATACATTAGGTATAATGATAAACAGCAGTGAAATGGTGATAATCACAATTAATGTCACTAATGATTGCTTAAAGGATAATTTTTCCATTTTTCGCAACAATAAATCAAATAACAGAGCTAATAATGCAGCAGGAATGGCACCTAGAATAATAAGTGATGTATTATTTCGGTCAATACCTAACAGAATAATATCCCCCCCTAAGCCTCCAGCTCCAATTAAGGCAGCCAAAGTAGCGGTTCCGACAATCAGTACCATCGATGTTCTGATACCTGCCATGATGACTGGCATCGCAATCGGTAATTCTACCTTCGACAATCGTTTAGAGGTATTCATTCCCATTGCAGTTGCGGCCTCAACTAATGAAGGAGCTACTTCTTTAATACCTGTATACGTATTACGCAGTATTGGTAATAATGCGTATAAAATGAGTGCAATAATAGCAGGAACCTTTCCTATTCCAAATAGTGGAATAAAAAGACCTAATAAAGCCAAAGACGGAATTGTTTGTAATACAGCGGTGACACCTATAATCGGCTCTGCAATTTTTTCTTTTCTTGTTAAGTATATACCGAGCGGGATTGAGATGAGCACGGCAAAGAACAAAGCAATGAATGAAATTTGGATGTGTTCAAACAATGCTTGCCATAATTGATCTTGTCTTGCCTGAGCTACATTCCAGAAATTAGACATGCTTTTCACTTCCTTTTTTAAGTGACGTTGCGAAGTAATCGACCATGATTTTACGGTCGACTTTTCCGATAACGTTATTTTGTGATGTAACATATACCTCATCTCTGTTAGATAACGCATCTAATACTTCTTGTAAAGAAGTGGCTACATTCACCGTGTACGCATCTTCTGGTGGAGTGTCAGACAGTTGGTGCACCGCATGCTTCAATAAGAAGTCATCTCCGATATGATGAGAAGAGCCAACAAAGTTGCGGACAAAATCATTAGCAGGGTTTGTCAGGAACTCCTGCGGTTTACCCAGCTGCACTACTTTTCCTTCCTTCATCAGACAGATTCGATCTGCTAATTTAAGAGCTTCCTGAATATCGTGGGTTACAAATACGATTGTTTTGTTGATTTTTTTTTGTAAATCAATAATGTCATCCTGTAATTTTTCTCTGCTTATCGGATCTAAGGCACTAAAGTTCGTCCATTAGAATAATATCAGGATCTGCTGCAAGTGCCCGAATCACACCAATGCGTTGCTGCTGGCCACCTGACAGCTCACTCGGGGTTCGATGTCGATATGTATCTGGGTCAAGTCCGGTCATTTCCAGCAGTTCTGTGACTCGATTTTTAATTTTGTTTTTATCCCAACTTTTTAATTCAGGAACAATAGCGATATTTTCTTCAATGGTCATGTGTGGGAAGAGGGCAATTTGTTGAAGAACATATCCAATATTCCATCGCAGTTCATTGATTTTGTAATCACTTATTCGTTTGTTATCGACATAGATGGTTCCTGCTGTTAACGGATGAGTCGATTCATCATTTTTAATGAGGTTGTCTTACCACAGCCACTAGGGCCAATTAAGACAAAGAATTCTCCTTTGTTGACGGAGAAATCTACTTCACTGACAGCGGTTGTTCCATCTGGAAATTGCTTGGTAACATTTTCAAAAGTTATCATGATTATAGCTCCTTATACACATAAGTTAGAAATCTCTATTAGTTCTTTTACCCTTTATAACAAAAAACAATCCTATTATCTAAACATTTGCCTTATGTGTTAACTTTGCAGGTAGCTTAACAGTGCATGAGTAGACACAGGAATTACTGTGATATAATGAAAGAAAATTTTAGTCTAGGAGGAATAAGCATGGACGACTCTTTTGTAGAACAATACCTAGAAGCTAAAGACTAGAAGTGCACGAGCCATTTAGAAAACTAGCTCAAACTATCGAACAAAATTTACCTGAAGGATTTAAATTAGTGATGCAATATGGCATGCCTTCTTTTGTAGTTCCTTTGTCAACCTTTCCTAAGGGATATCATTGCGAGAAAAATACTCCCCTTCCTTTTTAAGCATAGATGCTCAAAAAAATCACATATCAGTCTATCACATGGGAATCTATGCGAATCCTCAATTGCTGGAATGGTTTGAAAACGAATATCCCAAACATATGACAACAAAGTTGAATATGGAAAAGAGTTGTATTCGGTTTACTAATCCCAACAAGATTCCTTTGGGCTCTTGAAATTATAAAAGAGCAGTTAAAAGATAAAAGATTCAAATAAAATAAGGAGCCATTGGACACATTCCAATGGCTCCTTATTAATTTCTCCTTTACGAAAAAAGAATGGGGGGGCTCTATCTTCCGCACTCACTGGCTCTATTGTCCGCAAATGGTGGCTCAAAACTCCACACAACTGGCTCAATCCGTCCGCAATACTCAATATACACAGTTTATTTTTGGCACAATATTAATATAGTCAAAAATACAGCTTTAAATTGCCCTTTATTAATTGTGAATGCTAACTTAATAGCTGTAAAAGTACCTGATATCTCCTTGTCTTAGACGCATTGTTCCACTACCAGGACTCACTAATTTAATTTTATATGACGTACCTCCCTGAAGGAGTGGTCTAAAGTCTATATGAATCCAACCTGATCGTGCTGGAGTTACAGCTTTCCCAAAATATGTTCCATAAGTATCATACACTTGAAGTTCATAACTCTTTCTATCAATACTCTCTATATCTGCAGTACCTAATTAATAAAATGACCTTCCGCCACCAACATATACATAATTAGAAAAACTTGTATTACCAAAATGATATGTTAACGGGTCATAATCAGCTGCTTGCATTATTGAAGAACTAGGGTTTTGTAAATAGATACTTAAATCTTTTGAATTTTTATAAAAATCTTGTAATTCTTCATATGTCTCAAAATGTTTTACTTTTAATTCATCTTTCGCCATTACATTTTCATCTGTAAGAAAAAAACTTAATAAAACAATAGTCATTATTCCAATAACATTAAGAGCATATTTATACATTTTAGACTCTCCTCACTTTTTATATTTTAATAACATCGGTGAAACTAAGAAAATTAAACCTGTAATAAATAGTATTATTCGGTAGATTATCGTTCCAATTGAAAATGAACTGAAAAACAGTAGAGACAGAATAATCAAAATTGAACCAGTGATGGCTAAAACATATGACATTCTCCTTAAATTCCTTTTTATCCCTATATATACTAAGAGTATAAAAAAATATAAACCGCTAATTAAATTCATTATAGGAAAGAAAGAATAATATTTTACAGCATATAAATATAGATCGATATTAGTAATATCTTCTGGAAGGCTAGGATTCTCATAAATTAAGTGAGTGAATTTTGTCGTATATTTCCACTCTGGTGTATCTAGTAATAAATTGCTACCTTCATATAAAGATACATATAAAGTAAATAGAAAAAAAACAAAGCTAACAAGTATTTGAATGCCTATTTTGTAATCAATAAAAATCACTTCTTTTAATATATTAATCACTCCATGGTGGATCACTTTAATTAAGAATTTCCCATAGCTTAAAGCAGATCTAAAGCAATGACTTTGGTGATAGAAATGTCAGTTAATAAATCGAAAAGTAGTTAAATTTGATCAAAGATTAAAAACACTTTTATTTTTTAACGATCAAACCTTTTATAAGTTCTCAAAACAGGGTATTGACTTTGGAATTAATAGGATAACACCTTCTCTATATCCATAATTTAACTATATCCATACTATATAATATATTTCAAAATATATAAAGTAGATTATTAAATAATTTACAATTAATTTACATCAACATGAAATTCTTATAATCCATAAATCCTCAAATTACTAGTTCCGTAAACGGTAGTTTATGGAACTAATAGCAACTCAATTAGAAAACAATAATGGGGGGGAATTTTTTTTCGTACAATGGCAAGTGAAGAGTTAGAACGAGATATTATTAGTAAAAGAATAAAGTCTGGTCTCCTAGCACCACGTGCTAGGGGGGGAAAAAAGGAGGAAGACCTACAAAAAAAGCGACAAAGTAGAAATGGCTATAAAAATGTATGTGAGCAAGGATTATACGATTAAACAAATTAAAGATGCAACAGGAGTCAGTAATACCTCATTGTATAGATACTTAGACAAAGTAAAATAGGTAATAATAAATATTCACCTTATTTACAGGAATGTTTGTTCGTGATAAAATAAAAAGAAAATGGTTGTGATTCGGTATGAAATTTTTGTTAAAGATGTCTTTACAGTAGAATGAAAAGATAGTTATTTTTTACATTGATAACAATAACAAAATCACAAAGCGATTCCTCAAGGTTTTAAAAATGAATCGAAATAAAGTAAGAAAGTTTAAAATAGATAATATTTTATCTGCAGATATAGTTAGAAAAAATGTAAGTTAATAAAATTTTTATTCATATATACATCTAAGACACGGAAAAATTAATTATCTAAATTTAAGGCTTTTTTTAAAAGTGTCCTTGACATAGGGACCACTTTAATGTGCCTGTCCTCTTTAGCTTTGATCCAGTATGATAGCTTTTTTAATATAAGATTGCATTAAATATTCGTCGATATCTTCCAACTTTTTTACACGAATATGTCGCAATTGCGTACCTGTTCCTCCTAATAAATTGTATGTATCTTCTAATTGCGCTCCTTGATAGAAACCAAGATTAACATGGTTTTTAGAAGATTGAAGATAACATATATTTTTATGAATGCTATAGGAAGGCACACCCCCCATTTAATTTCCTCTGTCCATTCTTCAGATGACTTTAGAATCAACTCCCGTAAGCTTTCTGTTATATCTTGAATGTTTTTTGGGTATTTTTTTATGAGCTGAGTTATTTCTCCCTCAGCCATCTATTTCTCCCCCCCTCAGTAAACTCTGATTCTGCGACATGTTTCACTCTCTCTAAAAATTTCATCACCACTTTATCATTAGTAAACAATAAGAACGGCTTCACATACCACTTTAAAGGATTATTAATTGTCGTGTACGTAAATGTTGTCGTTTCGCTGTCCGTTTTTTCTAATTCATAATGTGTCGTAATGTCGAACAAATTGGCAAGGGTAAACTGTACCTTTAATTCTTTTTCTTGTTCCTCATTCTTGTATTCAATTGTTTCAACATCATATTCCTCGATACGTTTCCCTTCCTGGTATTGTTGACGATAGATACTTCCAACGCCTGCTTCAGTTTCCTTAATGGGTTGATGACCGACTACTTGAGGCATTATTTTCTGCATGTTCTTCAGTGAACCGTTGAAATATTGCCAAACTTGTTCGATGGGTGCGTTGATTTTAATTGTTTTTGTCCACTTTTTCATAATAGTTGTCACCTCTTTTAAAAAATCCTTTTCTTTATCATAGCATAAATTATGAAATGATAAGCAATGTAAAAAAGATGAAACGAATAACGGAGTTTATTAAACAAAACTAATCTTTCTATGAGGAATGATAGTTTATATTGCAAGCCGCATGTTCCCTTGATGTCTTTTCTATATATTCTGCCACTTTTTACAATGCTAGGTTACTTTTTTGCTAAAAGGTATTATAATAATAGATAGAGTTAATTATGAAAGAAAAAGGATGTTATAAAATGAATGCTGAGTCAATTATGAAGACACAAGTAATCAAAGTAATGGAAGGTAATACCGTTAGATCTGTCATCGAAAAGTTTATTAATAATGGAATTAGTGGACTTCCAATTGTAAATGATCGAAATGAAATTATAGGTTACATTAGTGATGGAGATATCATGCGATATATTGGCAAACATAAAGAAAATATGATGAACGCATTCTCTTTTGTCAATTTCCTTCACGGTGACGATGATAAGTTTGAAGAACGGGCAAGGAAAATACTTGATTATAACGTGATGAAAATCGCAAAGAAATCAATTTATACGGTGAAGTGGGACGAAGATATTGAAGAAATTGCACGAATTCTAGGTAAAAAACAAATTAAAAAATTACCTGTTGAGCGAAATGATGTATTAGTAGGGATTATAAGTCGCGGAGATGTAATACGTAGTGCCTTTAAATATTTATTATAAAAAGTAACCATTGATTTTAATTTAACCGTTTACAAGTAATTAGATATCCGTTATAATGTAAGCAATTACATTATTGATTTTATAATATATTTGTAAATAAAATGGGATGAGAAAGTTTCCTCTCTCACCCCATTTTTACTTGTTATTGTTAAATTGATTCCTTTTCTGGTACAGCTATTTCGTTTGGTTTAGTAAATTTAACATTATATACAGTTTTTAGAATTAAACCAGCGCCAACAATCAATAATGCTATTGCCATAATGGTATAGGAATAATTTACGCTTCCGTCACCAAATGTATTACTTATTAAACTATGAATATGAGGAGAACTGAATTGACCTAAATAGATAAAGCTTTGAACAGTTGCCATTGCAACCATTGCCTGAGCTCCTGATGAAATCTTAGATACTCCATCAAATATGACAGGTACTAAGCTTCCGTAACCAAAACCAAGTATGAGTACACCAAGTCCCATTAAAAACAAAGATGGTGTAAAGACAATCATGGCAAATCCGATACCAAGAAGCAAAACTTGAACGGGTACATAGGCAACCTTAAGTTTTTTCTGAAATCTTGCTAAAGTCATTCCACCAAGAAATCCACCTAATGAACATGCTGCAATTATAATTCCTGTTAAGATCGTGTTAGTTATATTACTTTCTTGTAGAAATAATGACATATTAGAAGGTATCGAATAAAAGACAACAAATACGAGGAACATCATTATCGCATAATTTGCTAATTTAGCTTTAGGCAAAGGAGCCTGTTTTCCTGACTTGATCTTGTTGCCAACTGGTGCTTTTCGTGGTAGAAAAGCCACAACAAAAATCATAACGATTGCTGCAATTCCATATACATAAAAAGTTGCATTCCAGCTTAGAGTAGCTAATACACCTGCAATCATGATTGCAATAATTGCACCAAGATTAGTTGCGGCACTTACCATACCCATCATGCTTGTACGTTTTTCACCATCATAATAATCGGAAACAAGAGTTGTAGATAATGGCATCATTAATCCGACTGATATACCTAATAGTGCACGAGTACATAATAGGATAAACATATTTGGAGCAAAACCACCACCAAGGCCAGCTACTAGATATAGAACCAATGCTAATAAAAGAATGGCTTTCTTAGAAAAGTATTTACATAAGAATCCTGACACAAATGCAAATGGGATCATGAAGGCTGCATGTAGACTAGTTAGTAGATTGATTTCGAAACCTGATGCATCTGGAAAGGCAACTGCGATAGAGCCAATAGCAGGTGCGATGATAGCTCCAGCCATAACAGTAATAAGTGAAACAGATAATATAGCGTATTTTAACAAAAAATATCACCTCAGCAATTTATTTTAATACTATAGAAATAAAAATGCTCAAGTATGGATCAAATCATATAGAGAGAAAAATCATTATCTCAAGAAATGATTGGATCAGTACGGAGAATTTGAAGATATATAAATTAATAGAATCCGTCACAATAAAGAATGAAATCCTAAACCCGGGTTTTTAGAACTTATTCGACGGCTTTTTTATTTAATCATGAAATGAAATAAAAGTCAATCTACCAAAAGCTATAACACCGCTTACTTTAACAACATTTTGAACAATTTTTTTAGAAAAGTATTGTAATAGCTAGTAACTAGAAATATTTTAAAAAAAAATTCATTATTTACATATAGAGGTGACGGAATTGTCAAAAGTAACGATGACTTTCCCAAAGGGAAAACACAAGGTATTAACGATGAGCTATGATGATGGCAAATCAGCGGATCGACGGTTGGTTAAAATTTTTAATAATTACGGTATAAAAGGGACGTTTCATTTAAATTCAGGTTTATTAGGTGAGGGTGATAGAATACCAGCAGATGAGATTTCCTCTTTATATCATGGTCATGAAGTTTCAGCACATACAGTGACACATCCCACGATCGCCAGGTCATCTAAGGAACAAATCATCGAGGAAGTTATGGAAGATAGAAAAGGACTAGAAGAAATATTAGATTATTCCGTTAGAGGGTTATCGTATCCAAATGGTTCGTATAATCAATTAATAAAAGATATGCTTCCATTTATGGGGGGGATTGAATATGCAAGAACTGTCCATAGTACAGGGAATTTTGATTTGCCGGATAATTTCATCGAATGGCATCCGACCTGTCATCATAATCATAATCTGATGGACTTAGCTGATACTTTCAGTCAACTAGACAAAAAGCAATATTTAAATATGCTTTATGTCTGGGGACATAGTTATGAATTTGATCATGACCAAAATTGGGAAGTTATCGAGCAATTCTGTGAGTTTATTGGTAACCGGAGTGACATTTGGTATGCTACTAATATTGATATTGTTGACTATATCAATGCTTTTCGTAATCTTAAGTTTTCAGCGAACAGTCATTTTGTGTACAATCCTTCCATCATTTCAGTATGGTTAAATGTAGAGGAAGAAATTGTAGAAGTACCAGGTGGGAAAAAAGTTATCTTACATAAATAAAATTTTTAAGTGTGTCTATAATAGAAGGCTGATCAAAGGAGAGATGACTTTGATCAGCCTTCTTTACTTTCTACCATACACTTAAAGTACTATTTAAAATCATTCGTAATTTATATTTTTCTGAATAGTTCCATCTTTTTTATGGATAATTACGTTCGTTTGTTTATTATTTGCAATCTCTTTTGCGCGATTAATGGCATCCTGTTTATTGGAATAAACATCAGATGCTTGTTTAGCAGCTTCTGACTTAACTGCCCATCCATCATCATGTGGAAGAACATGTTCCCCCCCTTTTTTCAATAATTCAGGTCGGCTTGATTCAGGATTAGCACCACGAGAACGTAAATCCTCATCACTCATTTGCTTTACTTCATTAATCTCTTTATCGGTTGCATTTTTATACCATTCTTTTGCTTGTTCTGTAGCAATAGGAATAGCACGACCTTCTTGGTATCCTTCATCAATCATAGCATTGGCTATATCAATCGCTTTTTTCCGAACGGTATTATCTAAGTTTTTTAAAGAGCTTGGATAATCTTTTGTATCCCAAGGCATTATTTCACGCTCCTTATTAACTATTAGGTAACCTTTTTACAAGCATCTGCACATTTGAAACAAGCATCTGCGCATTTTTGGCAGTGATCGTGGTCATGCTTTTTACATTCTTCATTACAAGTTGTACATAATTTAGTGCAAACAGCAGCTAATTCTTTAATGAATGGAGAATTTCTTGAAATTGCTGCTTCTAAATATCCACAAATATCCGCACACTCACGATCTAGTCGAATACATTCTGCCATCATCTTTACATTGTCTTCCTGTAGGCATGCATTAAAGCAATGGTTACATTCTGTCATACAATCATGTAACGTTTCTAAAAGATCTTTATATTTTTCGTGACTCATCGAACCACCTCCATTTTAAAATTTATTACATAAATTATCATTCCCAATTTATGAAAGCATAAACATAATAGGTTTCTTGATCTTATTGTGAATTTATAGCTTTCCGTTGAGTTTCATCTTTATAATTAAGGGAATAATGAGATTTATAAAATAGTTTTATGCAGGAAGGTGACAAATAAATGTCTGATAAAAATATGAAAGAGACAGTAAAAAATAAAGCGGATAAAGCAACCGACGTAAAGCCGTGGCTAAGGGGAATGGCCAGGTTTGGTTACCTATCAAAAGGTGTTGTTTATATTCTGGTAGGGGGGGTACTCTCTGTTCTGTCAGCTGTAGGGGGGGTCGGTGGTAAAACTACAGATACATCAGGTGCGATTGCATCTGTTGCAAGTAAACCTTTTGGAAATGTAGTGGTCTGGTTAGTAGCGATTGGCCTAGTTGGTTATGGGGGGGCATGGAAATTAGTGCAAGCAGCGAAAGGTCCCTCTCAAGAAGATAGCAAGCTAAAAGACGTAATGATGAGAATTACCTTTTTGGTTAGTGGAATCATTTATTTATCATTAGCTTATAAATCCTTTAAGAACGTGTTACCTAGTAATAGCTCTGGTAGCTCTAGTTGGTTATCTACAATCTTAGAGATGCCATTAGGTGAGTGGATTGTAGCTCTGATCGGTTTAATAATCGTTGTGGTCGGGATACGAGAAATTTATAATGGATATACACAAAAATTCGTGAAAAAATTCAAATTGTCAGAGATGAATAATAGAGAAATAAATCTAGGAAAAAAGGTAGGGAGAATCGGTCTTTTTGCCAGAGGATTAACGTTTGTTGTTCTGGGGATATTTGTTATTATGACTGGATTCACCTCACACTTACAAGTGAAAGCAGGGCTGGATGGAGCGCTACAGAAAATAGCTCAACAACCATTTGGTCAGTGGATGTTAGGTATTGTTGCAATCGGATTAATCTTGTATGGAGTATTTCAATTAATGAAGGGGAAAAATAGGAATATGAGTATTTATTAAGGGTTTTTTATAGTTTACTATTGATTAGCAGTTAAACACCTAGAGATAGTTTTGATATCTCTAGGTGTTAATTCATTTATCAAGGTGATAAATGTCAGTTAAACCTTCACTGATGAAAAGATAACTTTATTTCCCGATAAATTGTTGTGTCCAATGGTTACCATCTTCTACATAACCAACACCAATATGTGTAAAATCTCCATTTAAAATATTGGCGCGGTGTCCTTCACTGTTCATCCAACCGTTTACCACTTCCTCAGGTGTACGTTGCCCTTTAGCGATATTTTCTCCGGCAGTTCGATAATTCACACCCGATTGTTGCATCATATTAAATGGTGAACCATATGTTGGGCTAGTATGGCTAAAGTATCCATTCGTTGCCATATCCTTTGATTTTTTACGAGCAACCTGACTTAGCTTTGTATCTAGTTGTAGCGGAGCCAATCCTGCATTTTCACGTTCTTTGTTTGTTAATGCTACAACCTGTCTTTCAAATTGATTCACTTCAGCCATTTGGCTCGTAGTTTCTGTTTCTTTATTTTTTGATACTTCTTCAGAGGGGGGGCAGTTTCTAAATCCTCAGTTTCTTTCTTGTTGTTTCCTTCTTCTGGACTTTCTTGCTTAGATTGCTCCTGACTTGGATCAGGTTGTGCTTCCCCCATTCTTCTCTGTTTCTTGATGATCAGTAGGTTTTTCTTGAGAAGACTCTTCTTCTATTGTTTCTTCCTCAATATTTAATTCTTTGGAGAATCTCTTTATTAAATATTGAAGATTAGCCTCGGAAATTCTTTCTATTTTAAATGTTTGCAAAAAATTACTAGAACTATTCCTTTCAACTGATAAAGTAGAATCTGATGAAAATCCACTGCCAAACAATAAAGCAGCTAATAATAAGCTAATAATAGTGAAATTTTTTAACATTTTTAAACACTCCTTTTTTTTGTTTGATGCAAATCTATCATAGCATGAGTTCTTTGTAATAATTTTGGATGAATTTTCTATTTTACTAGATTAACCGAAACGTCTATATCTGGCAGTACGATTAAAGATAAAAAATATGAGAATATGGTCTTGCAGGAAACATTTACAATAAATAGAGACTTGACAATCTTTTATAAACTCTTATTTGTGACATTTTATTACGATTGTGTTTCTTAATTTACATTTTTGTTACAAAGAAAAGGTTGATAACTATAAACTTAGGAAGAACGAAGAAAAGACATGCTCCATTAAGGACCATGTCTTTTCTGTGCACGCGGAAAAATTGGATGTTTTCCTATTAAATTGTCTTAAACGTTCTATTCATAAACTGTTTAATTACTGACGATCGTTCCTATACTCGCCGTAAAGTTTAAAACGACTGGCGCTTACCTTATTCGGCATGAATATTGCAAAAATCACAATCTCACTCGTAGCCAGTTTCTAAAGCACTTTCCACAAAAAATCACTTTCTTTTTACATGTGTTACAGTAGACAAGTCTTCATTCTTCAGTAAAGCAAATTTTCCGCCAAGGCTGTGCCTTTCACATCAATGTGTTTCGCCTTGTAACTTTCACTACCCGTTTTTCTAAATGTTAAAACATATATTTTAAAAATAATTGACTTGTAATGAATAAAGCAATATTTTCGAGTACACTAGATGCAATAGTAATGTGGAAAGAATTTATTAAAAAGGAGAAATGACATATGAATCTATCTTTATATTATGAACTAAGGAAACCGAGCAATGTAGATGAAAATGCCACCTATCCTGCGATATTTGTGATGCATGGGATGGGTAGCGATGAACAAGATATGCTGTCACTGTTTGATGGTTTACAGGAAGAGTATTTTATTTTTGCAATACGGGGACCGATAATTCAACCGCCAGGATATGCTTTCTTTGAAATGGAGCAACTTGGCACCCCCCCGGAACAATCCTCTTTTGAAGAGGCTTTAGCTAAGGTAGCCCAATTTATTCGAGAAGCAAAGCAACATTTTCCGATTGCTGAAGATCAAATCTTTTTATCTGGATTTAGTCAAGGAGCAATTATGTCGATGTCGTTAGCTCTGGTATTAGGTGAAAAAATCAAAGGAGTGATGGCATTTAGTGGGTATCTGCCAGACATAGTAAAGAATAATGTTGCTTCTGTAAAGGAACTTTCGATTTTTATCTCCCATGGGGAACATGATCCTGTGTTGCCATTTGAATGGGGAGAAAGCGCCAACGCATATTTTAACCAATTAGGAGCAGAGGTAACATTTAAATCGTATCCTATTCAACATGGCGTGTCATGGGAGAATCGTGAAGCGGCTTTTAAGTGGTTAAAAGATAATAGTAAGTAACGTTTTTCCTATTTAGAAAGATAGGTATGGATAGCTTTTTTTAAATGACCTTGATGTACTTCTAAGGTGTTCCTTGTTTCTGCTAATGATGCGTGTGTGAGTGCCATAAATAAAGCCTCTTTTAGATTATTATTTGTTTGTCTCATTAATGATTGTGCTTCATTCATTGAAATATCAGCTAATTGCATTAGGGTATTAACTGCTCGATTCACTAACTTTTTATTAATTAACTGCATCTCGATCATTTCATTCTGATATACTTTTCCTAATCGGATCATCGTAGCGGTGGATAGTATATTAAGAGCGATCTTTTGTACCGTACCTGCCTTTAATCTCGTTGAACCACGAATTACTTCCGCTCCTACTACAAGTTCTATTGCTATATGACTGAACTCAGAAGCGAGTGTTTTTGAATTGCAGCTTATGGAAATACGCTTTGCGTGTACTTTTTTTGCATATTGTAAAGCAGCAATGGCATAGGGGGTGGAACCACTTGCTGTCATTGCGATAACGGTATCGATATCCTGCAATTTCAGTTTGTCTAATTCATCCATAATTGCTTCTTCTGAATCCTCATATTGTTCCATTGGTTTCCAGGTAGCTTCGGCACCGCCTGCTAGTAATGCAATCCATCTATCAGAAGGCACGGAAAAAGTAGGACCTAATTCTACCGCATCTAATACACCTATTCGGCCACTTGTTCCAGCCCCCCCCGCAACGATTACTCTGCCGCCCTTTTGCCATTGTGATGTAATTAAATCAATCGCTTCACTTAATTGTTGTTTATTTTGCTTTAGTACGGAATGAATGATGTGATCTTCTTGTATCATCGTTTCAACAATTTCCATTGTGGACATTTCATCCATAGTAATCGTATTTTTATTTATTGATTCTGTAGTCGGTTGTTCCATTATTTACACTCCCAAATTTCCTACCGTTCTAAGTCAATCATAAATTTATATCGATCTGCACGATAGGAAGATTTCACTATTTCGAAGGTTTGCCCGTTTTCAAGTTTAGATGTTCGTTTCATGAGGAGCACTGGCGCCCCCCCTTGGTCGACCTCGAGTAATTTAATTTCTTCTTTGTTTGCAATCGTAGCCTCTAAGGTTTGGGTAGCGCTTTTGATCTTTAATCCCATTTGTTCTTCAGCATATTTATATATCGAGGATAAAACCCTTTCTTCTGATAATCCTTTGATTAGGTTTGCCGGGATATAGGTGCGTTCTAACGCCATCGGTATTTCCTCAGCTAATCTAACTCGTTTAATTTCATATATTGGCGTATGCATGTCCACATTTAATTGTTCGGCAAGGCTACGGTTTGCCGGGATAATGTCAAACTTACTAATTTTACTACTCGCCTTCATCCCTCTCGCGCTCATATCTTCTGTAAAGCTTGTTAAACCTTTTAAGTTCTGCTCTAATTTTGGCTCCGCTATAAAAGTACCTTTGCCTTTTATCCGATACAAATAACGTTCATTAACTAAGTTCGTGATCGCTTGCCTTACGGTCATTCTACTGACCTGATATTGTTCAGCATATACACGTTCAGCGGGTAATACATCTCCTGGCTGATATTCTCCATGTTCAATTCCTTGCTTGATCACTTCCTCAATTTGGTGATAAAGCGGAATTGGGGAGCTCTTATCTATCATTTATTAAACTCCTCTCCTAATGCATCTTGATCCACTATAATGGTTACATTTGGATGTTCTTTTAAAATAGATGCAGGAAAATGGTTAGTAACATCAGTCGATAAAAAAGTGGAAAACGCTTCTTTTTTGTTTTCGCCAGATACAAGCATGATAATTTCTTTGCTTTTCATTATCGTGCTAATCCCCCCCATTGTTATTGCCTTGGTAGGGACCTCTGTTATATCATCAAAGAAACGGGCGTTTGCTTCGCGAGTGGAATCCGCTAATTCCACGATATGTGTCTTCTCATCAAAAGAGCTGCCAGGCTCGTTAAAACCGATGTGTCCATTTTCGCCTAATCCTAATAATTGAACATCAATTCCTCCATTTTTTAAAATGGATTGGTCATATTGTTGACATGCAACGGAAGGGTTGTCGTGTAAGCCATCAGGTAAATAGATCTGTTCTTTTGGTATGTCAATATACTGAAAAAAGTAGTTGTACATATAATAATAATAACTGTTTTTGTTCTCTTTTGCTAAGCCGATATATTCATCCAAATTAAAGGACGTTACATGACGATAAGAAACAGAACGATCATTATATTCCTTAACTAATAAGTCATATAATTTTTTTGGGGGGGTTCCACCTGTGGCTAATCCGAGCGTTATATTGTTAGCAGTTTTCACGCGATCAAGTATCATATTTGCTGCGTGGTTGCTCATGTCTTGATAGTTTTCAGTTTGAATTATTTTCATAATGTGCCACCTCTGTTATATGCTATTTTGCCACGGCAAAGAGTGATTTCTACGTCATAATTTTTATTTAATACGACAATGTCTGCATCTTTACCTGGTGTAATACTTCCTTTTCGATCAAATATTTGTAACTCTTTCGCAGCATTTTCGGACGTTATTCGAATAAGGTCACGGATGGTGAATAAACTATATCGTAAGATGTTTTTAAATGCATCGTTTAATCTTAAGGTACTTCCGGCTATTGTTCCGTCATCCAATGTTGCTTTGTGATTATTTACGTTTACAACCTGTCCACCCAAATCATATTTACCATCCTTAAGGCACTTTGCTCTCATTGCATCAGTAATAAGTAGGAGACGATCACTTGTTATTTGGTCTGTTGCAATTCGCAAAGCTTCTGGGCTGGAGTGGAGGCCATCTGCAATAAGTTCCACATAAAATCGTGGATCTGTAAAAGCTGCTCCCACCACACCTGGATCACGATGGTGAAATCCTCTCATTTGATTATACAAATGGGTAATATGAGATACCCCCCCTAGATCTGCTGCCTCTTCCATTTGCGAATACGTTGCATCTGTATGGCCAGCGGAAACAATTATATTTTGAGTTACTAAATATTCGATTAAAGAACGGGATTCTTTCTGTTCAGGAGCTAAAGTCACCAATTTTATGTTCTGCTCAGCAAGTTTATTCCATCTTTGAAAAAGCGAAAGATTGGCAGGTTGGATATATTGTATTGGTTGTGCGCCTGCGCGTTCTTTGTTTACAAATGGTCCTTCTAAGTGAATACCGAGAATTTCAGCGTTCGTTTTTTCAGTGTTCGTGTGTAGATATCGTGCCACATTGGATAAGGCAACTTCAATGGTGTCATTTTCTTGTGTCATCGTAGTTGCCAAAAAACTTGTGGTTCCTTCTTTTGGTAGAACAGATGAAATATTTTCTAATGCTTCCGTTGTACCATCCATTACATCAGATCCGTTTGCACCATGAATATGAACATCAATCATGCCTGGAATAACCATACTTTCGTCATTTAATTTAATTTCCTGATAGTCGGAAATATCAGAAAGCTGGTTCATGTCACCTACTTCTTCTATTGTTCCATTGCGCACTTTTACAAAGCCTTGCTTATGGATATCATTTTCGGTATATACCACACAATTCGTTAATATATATTTATTATTCAAATGTATCACACCTTTATTATGTCTCTGTTTTAATAATAACAAGTATAGCTATATATGTCTAGACAAATAATTTATTAAATATTGTTATCTAAGGATTTTATCTATTTTTAAGAAAATTGGTATATACAAATAAAATATTTTATGCTATTATACGATTGATTAAAAATTGAAAAAAGGAGTGGATAATCATGATGAATTTTCTTCAACGGATTGGTAAATCTCTGATGTTGCCAATTGCTGTATTGCCTGCAGCTGCTTTGTTGTTGCGCTTAGGACAAGATGATTTATTGGGTATTGAGTTTATGGCAAAAGCGGGAGATGCTATTTTTTCTGAACTACCTTTAATTTTTGCAATAGGTGTTGCCATAGGGTTTTCTAAGGATAAACACGGTGCAGCAGCATTGGCAGGTGTTATTGGTTATTTAGTATTAACAAATGCGTTATCAGCTATTAACGAAAATATTAATATGGCCGTATTGGGTGGTATACTTTCGGGTATTGTTGCTGGTCTTTTATACAATCGCTTTCATGATATTAAATTACCCGACTGGCTTGCCTTCTTTGGTGGGAAACGATTTGTTCCAATCGTTACGGCTGCTACGATGGTCATACTGGCTGGTGTCTTTGGTGTGGTTTGGCCACCTGTTCAAAGCTTTATTAATGGAATTGGCGAATGGATTATTAATGCGGGGGCAGCCGGCGTTGGTATTTTTGGTATCTTAAATCGTTTATTAATCCCACTTGGTTTACATCATGTTTTAAATACGTTAGTTTGGTTTGAATTTGGAGAATTTACAAATGCGGCAGGAGAAATAATAAAAGGTGATTTATCGAGATTCTTTGCTGGCGACAAAACAGCTGGTATTTTCATGGGTGGGTTCTTCCCAATTATGATGTTTGGTCTTCCTGCAGCGGGATTAGCTATGATATATACCGCAAAAAAAGAAAAACGTAAAGCGATTGCTGGTTTAATTGGTGGGTTAGCCTTCACGTCATTTTTAACAGGGATTACGGAGCCGATAGAATTCATGTTTATGTTTTTGTCACCATTGTTATATGTGATTCATGCGTTTCTAACCGGTGCATCCATGGTTATTGTATACCTTCTAGATATTCATCATGGATTTGGATTTTCAGCAGGAGCGATTGATTACTTCTTGAATTTTGGTATTGCTCAAAAGCCAGTGCTATTATTTTTAATTGGAATTATTTTTGCGATCATTTACTTCTTTGTATTTGTCATCGTTATCAAAGTATTTGACTTAAAAACGCCTGGTCGTGAAGATGATGAGGATGACTCTAATGATGAAGTGACACATGAATCAAATGATTATACTGCCATGGCTGCTCAGTTTGTCGATGCGCTAGGTGGTAAGGAAAATATTGAACATGTTGACAACTGTGCTACGCGATTACGTTTAACCTTAGGTAATACCGATAATATTGATGAGAAAAAATTAAAGCAACACGGTGCTCGTGGTACAATAAGAGTAAATAATAAAAACTATCAGATTATTGTCGGTACTAATGTGGAGTTTGTAGCAGAAGAATTAAAGAGAATCGTCCACAGAGATTAATAAAGTCTGGGTAAAAAATAATTTTATAACTGTGAAATCCGAACGATATATCGAATTCTATCATTAGAATTAGTTATCGTTCGGATTTTTTAATTGCATATAAGGGAGATAATGCGACATAACTTCAATTTACTGAGTAGTACTCTTGAAATTTATATTAGGTGTAACAAGCCGCTTCAGCTTGCCCACTTCGCTTTCCGGGGGGGCGTGTCTTAAGCTAACTTTGTAAAGAAAGACACTTTACAAAGTGGATCATCAGATCACGCTGATCCCCCCAGGAGTCGAAGTGGACGCCTGCGCTAAATAATATTCAACAATAGCAGCAAGTGGTAAAATTGTGACTCTCCTATCTCGATTTATAGGTATTATCCTTTTGAAAAGTCAAATTGATATTGGTCTTAATCGTTGTAGAGCAAATTAATAGCGAAGGCACCCGGAGCGGCTGTTTAGCAGTAAAAATCTTTCAAAATTGCCACAGGCGTTATGTCGCATTATCTTCGTTATGCGACTCTTAATTGTAGGTTTAAAAAATATATTATTGTTTAGTGGGAATATTTGATACAATCCTTTATACTAATAAAAGTAGATAATTTAAATCAAATTCTCACTTTATCAAGTCGCACTTTATAAGGAAGGTTCACTGATGACAGATGAAAATCAAAATATAACAAGAATTGAACTAGATGGGAAAGAATACATATTAATTGGAACAGCACATGTGTCCAAGCAAAGTGCTGAGCAAGTAAAACAAATAATTGAAGCAGAACAACCTGACTCAGTCTGTGTGGAGCTTGATAAGCAACGCTATGAATCAGTAGTCAGTGGCAGTAAGTGGAAGGACATGGATATATTCCAGGTTATCAAGGAAAAGAAAGCAACCTTATTGTTAATGAATTTAGCAATATCTTCTTTTCAGAAGCGAATGGCTAAACAATTTGGCATTCAGCCTGGACAAGAAATGATTCAAGGCATTGATTCAGCAAATGAAATTGGAGCTGAATTAGTATTAGCAGATAGGAATATCCAAATAACTTTCTCTCGAATCTGGGGAAGTATTGGTTTTAAAGGAAAGATGCTATTGTTAACACAAGTAATAGGCGGCGTATTTTCAAAGGAAACCATTACAGAAGAAGAATTGGAAAAAATGAAGACACAGGATTCTATTGATAGTGTGTTAAGTGAATTTTCTTCGGCATTTCCACGTTTGAAGAAACCACTGATTGATGAACGTGATCAATATTTAGCACAAAAAATTAAAAAAGCACCAGGGGGGGAGAAAATTGTAGCTGTATTAGGGGGGGCTGCACATGTTCCGGGGGGGATAACAAAAGAAATTCATAAAGAACATGACTTGAAAAAATTGACGACATTACCACCAAAGTCAAAAGCACCGAAAATCATTGGCTGGTCTATACCTGTAGTTATTATTGCATTAATTGCTTTTACCTTTATATCTAATCCTGTAGCTGGGTGGCAGCAGGTGATGAGCTGGTTAATTTGGAATGGCGGATTTTCCGCATTAGGTGTGTTATTAGCTTTAGGCCATCCATTAGCAATCTTAACGGCATTGGTAGCAGCTCCTATTACTTCTCTTAATCCGTTAATGGCTGCTGGGTGGTTTGCTGGTTTTGCACAAGCTCTGGTGAAAAAACCACATGTATCTGACTTTGAATCATTATCAGATGACGTTCATACGTTAAAGGGTTTTTGGGAAAATAAAGTGACAAGGATTCTTCTAATTATTGTGTTTGCTAATTTAGGAAGCACATTAGGAACGATAATAGCAGGTACGGATATTATACGAGTATTTATCAATAATTTATAAAAAAATCTGGACTTTTCTAGGTGAAAAGTCCAAACTTTTTATTAATAGTAGAACACATGTTCTTATTTATGGTATACTGTAGACAACCCTCTATAAAGAAAGGGGGGGGTGAAAGATATGGAAGTGGTTCTGACCTTTGTGGTTTTAGGCCTCGGTATTGCAGTGGCCTGTCTTAACTTAATCAATGCAATACTGAACCTAAAGAGACACAAGAAAAAGGATCACCGCTCTGCCAAGCGATGATCCGAGTAATACCACATGAGTGTGAGGAGATATCCTTGCACTCACTCCATATTCTACTTCAATTATACAAGAAACATGTGTGAAATGTAAATGAATTTCGTCTCAAATTAATCTTATATTGAGATCTCCATTTTGTCGATATTAATTAGGTAACTTTTTGAAATTAAAGAATGTCTTCTAATGTTTGTTCAATTGTTATAAAGCGAAAACGATATCCAGCATCGACTAATCGTTTTGGTATCACCCATCTACTCTTCAAAATAAGCTCTGTCTCTGTTTTTAGGAAGACAGCACCTAATTCTAATAATGGTGTGGGGGGCTGGCAAACCGACAGGACGATTTAATTGTTGGCGTAACGCACGCATCAAATGATGATTTGGGATCGGATTTGGAGAAGAACAGTTAAAAATACCAGATAGCTGCGTATTGCTTTGTAAAAACTGGGTAATTTGAAATAAATCCTCTACATGTATCCAGCTAAACATTTGCTTTCCGTCTCCCTGTATCCCACCGAGCCCGTAATTAACCAAATTTTTATAAGGAGTAATCACACCGCCGTCTGGACCAAGAACGATGGCAATGCGAAGAGCAATTTGCCTTGTGTTTGGTAATGAGAAATTGAAAAAGGCCCTTTCCCATTTCTTTGCAACATCGACGGAAAATCCAGTACCAATTTCTCCATTTTCCTCTGTCATTGGTCGATCCTCTGCATGTCGATAAATAGTAGCTGTACTCGCATTAATCCATAATTCGGGTGGGTTTTGACAATGATTAAGCGCATCACCAAGAAGTTTGGTTGTACCGGTACGAGAAGTGATAATATCCTTTTTGTTTTTGTCATGATAACGGCAATTCACGGACTTACCTGCTAAATTAATTACCATTTCTGCGCCTTCTAAGGCATCAATTATTCCTTGCTGATCATTCCATGTAATGGCGGGTGCTTTTCGACTGATTATCTTAACGTCATACCCTTGTTTACTAAATTGTTTTTTGAAATAATCACCTATGAATCCTGTACCACCTGCTAAAACTATTTTTTTCTGCATATCAGACATCTCCTAAGTTTTTGCATTTCCTCTATCATATCAAAAAATAGGACAATAGAGAAAAAGTTTCTGACATTTTTCCGTTAATTTGATATAATAAAAAGTCAAATAGTAAATTTATTTAAAGGTTATAATAAGTATAAAAAATTGGTGGAAAGCTCGTATTATAAAATAAATATGGGAAATATTGGCCCAATACATAAGGTACTACAGGCACTTGACCTTTTCGAATATATATTAGGAGCAAAGGTGACAGAATTTGGAGGGAAACAACAATGACTTACGATGATGATAGCTTAATGCTACATACGGACTTATATCAAATTAACATGATAGAAACGTATTGGAGGGATGGAAAAGCAGACAATAAAGCTGTATTTGAATTATATTTTCGGCAGTTACCTTTTGCTAATGGTTATGCTGTCTTTGCTGGGTTGGAGCGTGTATTAGATTTTATCAGGAATTTCGGATTTACGGAAAGTGACCTTGCCTATCTAAAAGAAATCGCTGGGTATCAGGATGATTACTTGGATTATCTGAGAAACTTGCGTTTTACAGGTACTATTTTATCTATGAAAGAAGGAGAAGTTGTTTTTGCAAATGAACCATTAATGAGAATCGAGGCACCATTGGCAGAAGCGCAATTAATTGAAACCCCCCCTTTGCTTAATATTGTGAACTACCAAACATTAATAGCTACTAAAGCAGCAAGAATTAAGTACGTGGTAGGCGATCATGCTGTTATGGAATTCGGAACTAGAAGAGCACATGAGATGGATGCGGCAATTTGGGGAACACGCGCTGCATACATTGGGGGGGGATTTTCTGCCACTAGTAATGTGAGGGCAGGGAAACTATTTGGCATACCAATTGCCGGAACCCATGCCCACTCTATGGTACAAGCTTATCGTGATGACTATATTGCATTTAAAAAATATGCCAGCACACATAAAAACTGTGTTTTCTTAGTAGATACATATGATACATTACGTTCTGGTTTACCAAATGCGATTCGTGTGGCGAAGGAATTTGGGGGATAGCATTAATTTTCTGGGTATTCGTTTGGATAGTGGAGATATGGCCTATTTATCAAAACAGGCTCGGTACATGTTAGATGATGCAGGTTTTTCTGATGCGAAAATTATTGTATCAAATGACCTAGATGAATATACGATTCTTAACTTGCAGGCACAAGGAGCGAAAATAGATATTTATGGCATTGGTACGAAGGTAATAACAGCTTATGATCAGGCAGCATTAGGCGGAGTATATAAATTAGTGGCAATTGAAGATAATGGTGAAATGGTAGATACGATCAAGATTTCTTCTAACCCTGAAAAAGTCACAACTCCGGGAAGCAAAAAAGTTTATCGAATCATAAATAATGTGAATGGACATTCAGAAGGTGACTATATTGCGCTGGAGAATGAGAATCCTCAAACAGAAGAACGTTTAAAAATGTTTCATCCGGTGCATACATATATAAGTAAGTTTGTTACTAATTTTACCGCGATTAATCTCCATCAGGAAATCGTAGTAAATGGAGTCATTAATTATAGCAATCCTTCTCTCAAGGAAATACAGCAGTATACGATTAGTAATATGAAACTGTTATGGGAAGAATATAAAAGAACAATGAATCCGGAAGAATATCCAGTTGATTTAAGTGAAGCATGTTGGGAAAATAAGATGAACTTAATTCGTGATATTAAAAGCAAAGTGAAAAAAGTAAAATGAAGAAAGGATGTTTATAGTATGCGATCATTACAAAAGGAAATTATGGAAACCTTAAAAGTACAACCGAGCATTGATCCACAAGAGGAATTTCGTCGCAGTGTAGAGTTTATTAAAGCCTATTTAACGAAGCATGCTTTTTTAAAAAGTGTTGTGCTAGGTATCTCCGGGGGGGCAGGACTCGACTCTGGCTGGGTATATGTGTCAAACTGCTGTAAATGAGTTAAATGAACAGCAAAAGGAGCAAACGTATCAATTTATTGCGGTACGTCTTCCGTACGGGGGGGAACAAGCAGATGAAGAGGATTGTATAGATGCGCTTGATTTTATTAAGCCAAGCCGGACGGTACGGGTAAATATTAAAGCGGCAGTCGATGCAAGCGAAACAGCAGTTGCCGAAGAATTCGGAGTTATTAGTGATTTTGTCAAAGGAAATACGAAAGCTCGTGAACGTATGAAAGTACAATATGATATTGCAGCTGCAACTTCAGGTGTTGTTATCGGTACTGATCATGCAGCGGAAGCAGTAACGGGTTTCTTTACGAAGTATGGTGATGGTGCTGCTGACATTTTGCCATTGTATCGCTTGAATAAAAGACAAGGTAAATCGATCCTAAAAATGCTGGGATGCCCTGAACATCTATATACGAAAGTACCTACTGCTGATTTGGAGAGTGACAAGCCACAGCTGCCGGATGAAGTTGCCCTTGGTGTAAGCTATGAAGCGATCGATGACTATTTAGAAGGAAAAGAAGTGGCAGAAGAGGAAGCACAAACAATCGAAAATTTATATATAAAATCACGTCATAAACGAAAAGATCCAGTGACTGTGTTTGATGTATGGTGGAAATAATAAAAATAAGGTGATGATCCATAGTGATATCACCTTTTATTTGTATTTTTTTATCGGATTTGTTATATTTATCTCGAATTCAAACTAAATGACATCCTTGTTAGGAGATGAGTTTATGAACGGACTAAAGGGCATGCATCATGTCACAGCAATTACAAGTAGTGCCGAAGAAAATTATAAATTTTTCACATATGTATTAGGTATGCGGTTAGTTAAGAAGACGGTTAATCAGGATGACATTCAAACCTATCATTTATTTTTTGCAGATGATAAAGGGAGCCCAGGAACAGATATGACTTTCTTCGATTTTCCGGGAATCCCTAAAGGATCTCATGGGACAAATGAAATTTACAGAACGGCCTTTCGTGTGCCGTCTGATCAAGCACTGGATTATTGGCTAAAACGTTTTGAACGGCTAAATATTCAGCATGAGGGGGGGATACAAGAACAATTCGGTAAACAGGTGCTTTCCTTTACTGATTTTGATGATCAAATTATCAGTTGATATCAGATGAAAATAATCAAGGAGTTCCTTCCGGGACACCTTGGCAAGATGGACCGATACCAAATGAGTATGCGATTACTGGACTAGGTCCTATTACAGTTCGTATTAAGGATTTTAAACATTTTAATCAAGTTATGGAAAAAGTATTACTGTTTAAAAATATTGATCATGAAGGATCTTATCATTTATTCGAAGTAGGAGAAGGTGGAAATGGTGCACAGGTTATCGTGGAGGAAAACGATGACTTACCAATGGCTCAACAAGGTTATGGTACTGTACATCATGCAGCATTCCGGATTGATGATCTGGAAACATTGCATCAATGGGATGAGCATTATCGTCGTTTTGGTTTTCAGACATCCGGTTATGTTGATCGCTTTTTCTTCAAATCGTTATATACAAGAGTAGCACCACAAATCTTATTTGAACTGGCAACGGATGGACCAGGATTTATGGGTGATGAGCCGTATGAAACACTAGGTGAAAAGCTTTCTTTGCCACCATTTTTAGAGAACAAGCGAAAAGAAATTGTGGGAATGGTCCGCCATATCGATACAGTAAGAAGCTCAAAGGAATTAAAAAAAGAATATGAATAATTATGGAAGACCAAGTGTAAAGCTTGGTCTTTTCTTATATCTAAACGGTCTTATTTATTAATATTGATCTATTGTTAATATTCATATACAATTTTAGTACAATCGAATTAGGTTAGTGCTGAAATGAGAGTTCCATCAATAGTGAGGCTTATGAACAGGTAACACTATGTCCAAATGGAAGGGGTTACATAATGAAGAAGATCTTATTAGTTTATTTAATATTAATTGGCTTATTTGTCATATATGTCTATCAATATCAATCAGAGGAAACGACAGATAATCAATGGTCGGATCGAGAATTAAGAGGTACAATAGATGAAAATTATGTAATGGTAACTTTTCAGGCTGGTATTGATTATTGGAAACGTCCGCTAAAAGGTTTTGAAGACGCTGCCGAGGCTCTAAATGTTTCTGTAGAATATAGGGGGGGGCAACTCAATATGATGTCCATGAAGAAATAACTGTTTTAGAACAAGTAATTGCTAAAAATCCCTCAGGTATTGCTATTTCTACAATGGACCCAGAAGCACTAAATCCTGTTATTGATAAAGCAGTAGAATCAGGAATCCCTGTTGTGATGTTTGATGCAGATGCTCCGAATAGTAAAGCATATGCTTTTTTAGGAACAAATAACTATTATGCAGGTGTAACAGCAGCAGATAAAATGGCAGAGTTATTAAATGAAGCAGGGGGGGAAGTAGGAGTTGTGACTCATCCGAATCAATTAAATCACAAAGAACGAACAGAAGGTTTTCGAGAAACAATTGAAAAGGAATATCCCAAAATGACAGTTGTAGATGTAAAGGATGGCCGTGGCGATCAAATGATATCGAAGGAGGTTTCAGAAGAATTAATGAGAGAGTATCCTAATATTAAAGGAATTTTTGCCTCGGAGGCTAATGGTGGAGTTGGTGTTGGCAAGGCGGTAATCGACCAGCAAAAGAAAGGGGGGGATATTCATATCATTAGTTTTGACACAGATAAAGGGACATTAGATATGATAAATGATGGAATAATTTCCGCAACAATGGCTCAAGGTACTTGGAAAATGGGTTACTGGTCTCTTCAATTTTTATTTCACCTCCAACATGATATTGCAGGAGAACTAGAAGGGGAAACGAATTTACCACGGTATGTAGATACAGGAATTACGGTTGTAACAAAGGATAATGTGAATGAATATTATCCTGGTGAATAAAGAATGGATGGATGCAGATGAAGCGCTGGACACAAATAAATAATTTTCCCATTCGATATAAGCTTATATTCCATTTTTTACTAATCAGTATTCTGCCGATCTTTTGTTTGGCTCTCTTAGTAAGCTGGACCGTTGAACGTGTGATGGAGGAACAAGTAAATGATAATACCATTCAGTTGATAGATAAAGTAAATGAGACATTTGAATTTTATATTAGTAATCTTCAGAATTATACATATATGATCGCTAATAATGATGAAGTTCAGCAATTTTTGGAAACTTCAGAAATCGACCCTGCTGTCTTATCGGATAATAAATATGAAATCCAACGATTCTTACGTGACTTTACTGCTGTATCATCAGAGGTTGCGGGGGGGATTATGGTTGTTAATCATAAAGGAGATTATATAAGTAATGAATTATATGCACCTTCTGTTATGGAACTAACGGAAGCGTCATGGTATCAAGAGGCTGTGAACAATCAAGGTATATTTAAAATAATTGGACGACCTATGGAAAGGCGTCTGAATTCTATTGTCGATTATCAGAATGATGATGTGGTAACGGTCGTGAGAGCAATTAATGATCCTTTTACTGAAGAAGTGCAAGGAGTTGTTTTAATTGACTTAAAATTACGGGTAATCGCTGAAACAGTCAAAGATGTAACATTAGGGAAGAGTGGATACCTAATGGTTATGGATGATAATGGGAATAACATCTATCAACTACCCAACCCATTTTGGATAAAGTGCCATTAAGTTGGATAGGTGATGAGTTATCAGGTGTTTTTTCAAAAAAATAAAAGGAAAACAGATTCAATTTATTTATCAACGTTCCCCCCCTTTTGCTAATTGGGTGACAGTCGGGGGTATTTCCAGCGGAAGAAAGTGTATTCGGTTTGCGTGAAATTAATTTTTATTTAGTGGTATTTATTTTTATCATCATGTTTTTTGGTATTCCGGTCTCTTATTTCCTGTCGCATTCCATTTCGAAGCCGATTGTACAGTTAATGTCGTTTATGAGAAAAGCTGAGGGTGGTAATTTTAACGTTAGATACCAGGAAAAAAGGTATGATGAAGTAGGATTATTAGGTAGAAGTTTTAACAAAATGTTAATAAAAATTAATGAATTGATGCATATAACGGAACGGCAGGAGCGCCAAAAAAGAGATGCAGAATTTCGAAGTTTACAGGCGAATATTAATCCTCACTTTTTATATAACACATTGGATACGATACAATGGATGGCTAGAAAACAGCAGGCAAATGATGTAGCAGAAGTAGTTGAGTCTTTAGCAAAACTATTTCGAATTGGACTCAGCAAGGGCCGTGATGTGATTCTATTAAAAGAAGAAATTGAGCATATTGAAAGCTATCTAACCATTCAAAAAACGAGATATCGAGATAAATTAAACTACCAGATTGAGGTAGAGGACTCAATTAAAGATAAGGCCGTTTTAAAATTTATTTTACAACCGATTGTAGAAAATGCAATTTATCACGGAATTAAAGAACGCAGAGGACCAGGGCATATTTTTATACATGCTAAGCAGTTGGATCAACAAATTGCTATATCGATTAGTGATGATGGTAAAGGGATGTCAAAGCAACAATTATTGGATATGCGTATTGCCCTTGCAAACTCCATTGCAAGTACTGAAAATCCCGAAGAGACTAGAAATAAAAAAGGTTACGGAATGTTAAATGTACAAGCACGGATACAATTAACACATGGAGAAGATTATGGTATCTCTATAGAGAGCATGGAAGACAAAGGAACAACTGTGACGATTTTAATGCCAATACTTAATGAGCCGGATCAAGAAAGGGAGCAGTGATAACAATGTCCAAATGGAAGGTGCTTATAGCAGATGATGAGTTTCTTATACGTGAGGGAATAAGATCTTCGGTGAATTGGTCGAATTTTGACATGGAAGTAATAGCAGAAGCTGAAGATGGAGAAGAAGCAGTCGAGTTTGCGCTGAAGCATGAAATAGATGTTTTGCTGATTGATTTAAATATGCCAATTATGAATGGTATAGCTGCAATGAAGCATATTAAAGAAAAGCTTCCAAATTGTCGGATGGTGGTCATATCTGGATATGACGATTTCCGATATGCGCAGGAGGCAATACGACTTCAAGTTGAGGATTATCTTCTAAAACCAGTAAATCCAACTAAATTAGAGGAGATTTTAACGGATTTAAGTAAACTATTAGAAATGAAAGAACAAGAGGAGAATTATCTGCAACAGGCTTCTACACAAGTTCAAAAAAACCACGAACATCTAAGGCAAAGCTTTTTTCTTGATTGGATTGAAGGTAATTTAAGTGAAGATGAAGTAAGAAGTCAATTACAATTTTTAGATTTACCTTATGATCCTCCTGGTTTTTTATTATGGTTAAATGGGCAGATGGTGAAGCCGGACACCATTTACTTGAAGAGGAGGATCGGCAACAGCAGGTATTAGCTATTAAAAATCTATTAAAAGGTCTATTATCAGATTACTTGCATGCTATTTTTATAGAGGATTCTCATTTTATTACTATATTATTATGGGAGCAAGTGCCAACTGACCTAACAGTGAAATTGGAAGAGCAAGTGAAAGAAGAATTGGATCAGCGAATTTATTTGAAATATGTACCATTGGCTTCCGTTGATATTCATGTGCAATATAATGAGGTAAAACAAGAACTTAATCAGCATATGCGGTTGTCACCTCTTGTCAAGCAATCATTATATTATATTCGCAAGCATTATCAAGATCCTGACTTAACTCTGGAAAGTATTGCAGAATCACTGCATGTATCTACAGTGTATCTCAGTAGAATGATTAAACAGGAACTAGGTAGTTCGTATGTACAGGTTCTTACAAACACGCGATTGCGTGCAGCTAAGGAACTTTTGCAATCTGCTGATCTTAGCATACGAGAAGTAGCGGAAAGAGTTGGATATGATTCCCAACATTATTTTAGTACGACATTTAGAAAATCAATGGGTATCACACCAAAACAATATAAACAGCAAATCTAGAAAAAGCTCCTATTGTTAGCAGAAAACTAACGATAGGAGTTTTTTTGATAAACACAAATGATTATCAGTTGAATAGTTGACCCAAACTGCGACCTAGTGACAATTTTGAAAGTATGATGAATGTAAGCAAAAGCTCTGTCCATTTACTTCGCTTTAATAGGGTTCTACAACGTTAGTGACAGCTAGCACATGGATATCATTGCTTATTTCATCTTATTTGAACAGAGATCCATCCAAAGCGGAGGAAAAATGCGAGACTCCTGAGGGATTAGTGCGAGCTGAAGATCCACTTTGGAAAGTGCTCTGCTTTTCAAAGTTAGCTGAAGCCGCACCCCTAGGAAAGGGAGTGTTTTTCCGCAGCGCAGGATTACAGTTATCAAAATACTGTCGTGAAAGATTTACTACGCAGTTTAGTTAAATTTCGAATTTGATTTTTCTAATATTACAATGAAATTACAATTAGGTTAAAATTTTATAAAAACAGTTTAATAAAATGTAAAGCCTTACATTTTGAAAAATGGTAAAGTAATAACCAAGCAATAAATAAAATATAATTATTTGAAAGGGGGGGTTACACAATGAAAAAGTTTAGTTTATTGGCACTATTATTTGGTTTTATTTTATTCCTAGCTGCCTGTGGTGGAGATGACACTACTGATGGAGGATCTTCTGACAATGGAGGAGAAGAAGCAGCAGAAACAGATGGTGGATTAATTGGGGTAGCAATGCCTACGAAATCTTCTCAACGTTGGGTAGACGATGGAAACAACATGGTAGAACAATTAGAAGCATTAGGTTATGAAACAGATTTACAATATGCTGAAGATGACGTAGATAAACAAATCGAGCAAATCGAAAACATGATAGTAAAAGGTGCAGATGTATTAGTTATTGCTTCTATTGATGGTACCGCTTTAACAGATGTATTACAACAAGCAAATGAACAAGGTATTGAAGTTGTATCTTATGACCGTTTAATTATGGAAAGTGAACATGTTAGTTACTATGCAACATTTGATAATTTCCAGGTAGGGGTACTTCAAGCTTCATATATTGAAGAAGCATTAGATTTACCAAACGCAGAAGGACCATTTAACATTGAATTATTTGGTGGATCACCAGATGATAATAATGCATATTTCTTCTGGGATGGAGCTATGAGTGTTTTACAGGATTACATGGATGAAGGTAAATTAGTAATACAAAGTGATCAAACAGATTTTGAACAAGCAGCAACCATGCGTTGGGATGGTAATACTGCAAAATCCCGTATGGAAAACATCTTAAGCAGTTCTTACTCTGGAGGAGAAACTGTAGATGCAGTGCTTTCCCCCCCATATGATGGTATTAGCCGCGGTATTATCCAAGCATTAAAAGGTGTAGGTTATGGTTCTGGTGATCTTCCATTACCTGTAATTACTGGGCAGGATGCAGAGTTAGCTTCTATTAAATCAATCATTGCTGGTGAACAAACACAAACCGTATTTAAAGATACTCGTGATCTTGCAGCAGTGGCAGTAGATATGACCGAAGCAATTCTTAAAGGTGAAGAGGCAGAAGTAAATGATACAGAAACTTATGATAATAATGTGAAGGTAGTTCCTACTTATCTAGTAGAACCAGTATCTGTAGATATTAATAACTATCAAGAAGTTGTTATGGACAGTGGTTACTATTCTGAAGACGAATTAGAATAAGTTACTAAAATAAAGAATAAGAGATTAGTGGTGGTCATGATCACCACTAATCTTGTTCCTTACAGATTTTGAAGGTGGTGAAGTTAATGTCTGACACAATATTGGAAATGCGGAATATTACAAAGACATTCCCAGGAGTAAAGGCCTTGGATAATGTAAATTTACAGGTAGGAAAAGGGGGGGAGATACTTGCACTCGTTGGCGAAAATGGAGCAGGTAAATCTACTTTGATGAAAGTACTTAGTGGTGTATATCCTTATGGAACATATGACGGTTCCATTTATTTTGAAGGGAATGAATGTCACTTTAAGGACATTAAACAAAGTGAGAATTTAGGCATTGTTATTATTCATCAGGAGTTAGCGTTAAGTCCGTACCTTTCCATTGCGGAAAACATCTTCTTGGGCAATGAGAGACAAACCAATAAGATTATGAAATGGCAGGAAACCTTCTCTGAATCAAAAAAACTATTGGAGCGAGTAGGCTTAAAAGATTCACCCGAAACAGCTGTTATGGATATTGGTGTCGGGAAACAACAGCTAGTAGAAATAGCAAAAGCGTTATCTAAAAATGTAAAGCTATTAATCTTAGATGAACCAACAGCCGCACTTAATGAAACCGATAGTGAAAACTTATTGAAATTATTACTTGAATTAAAAGCAGAAGGTATTTCCTCTATACTAATCTCCCATAAATTAAATGAGGTTACTTATGTATCGGATTCAATTACGGTATTACGTGACGGTCAAACGATTGAAACGTTAGATGCGACTAAAGAAAAAATATCAGAAGAAAGAATTATTAAGGGGGGGATGGTAGGACGAGAAATAACAAGCCGATTCCCTGACAGAACTCCAAATATTGGAGAAATCGTATTTGAAGTGAAACATTGGGACGTTTATCACCCGCAGCAACATGACCGAAAGATTATTGATAATGCTAATTTTAATATTAAAAAAGGCGAAATTGTTGGAATTGCTGGTTTGATGGGTGCTGGCCGTACTGAACTAGCCATGAGTATCTTTGGTAAGTCCTATGGCAAGAAAATTAGTGGAGAATTATTTAAAAATGGGAAACAGATTCATGCTAATACGGTTAGTCAAGCGATTGAGCATGGTATTGCCTATGTTTCAGAGGATCGAAAAACATATGGTTTGAATTTAATTGATGATATAAAACGTAATATTACCTTATCTAATTTGAAACGAATTTCGAAGTCAACCGTTATTGATGAAAATAAAGAGGTTGTAGAATCTCAAGCATTAAGAGAAAAATTAAATATTAAAACGCCAACTCTTGAGCAATTAGTTGGAAACCTAAGCGGTGGTAATCAACAAAAGGTTGTACTAAGTAAATGGATCTTTACCGCACCGGATATTCTTATATTAGATGAACCAACGCGAGGAATCGATGTTGGTGCTAAGTTTGAAATTTATACACAAATCAATGAATTGGCTGCACAAGGGTTAGCTGTGTTAGTAATATCTTCTGAGCTTCCAGAAGTACTTGGTCTTTCAGATCGAATTTATGTGATGAATGAAGGGAAAATTACGGGAGAACTAAACAAAGACGAAGCTGATCAAGAACATGTGATGCGCTATATGACCGGAACTGGAGGTACTAGTAATGGAAACAATAATTAACTTATTTCGAAATAATCTTCGTCAATATGGGATGATTATAGCACTTGTATTAATAACAGGACTTTTTTGGATCTTAACAGATGGGATTAACTTTAAGCCTTTAAATCTCACTAACTTAATTTTACAAAATGGATTTATTTTGGTGTTAGCAGTAGGTATGGTTCTTGTTATTATTACTGGGAACATTGATCTTTCAGTAGGTTCAGTAGTTGCCTTTGTTGGTGCTATAGCAGGTGTGTTAATAATTAATATGAACGTTCCTGTTTGGGCTGCAGTATTAATTGCGTTTGTGGTAGGTGCCTAATTGGGGTTTGGCAGGGCTTCTGGATAGCTTATGTCGGTATACCGTCGTTTATCGTTACTTTGGCGGGGGGGATGCTTATCTTTAGAGGTCTAACCCTTTGGTTATTAGATGGGCAATCATTAGCACCTTTTCCAGAATCCTTCCAAAAAATTAGTAGTGGTTTTGTGCCTGATTTCCTAGGATCCGGAGATTTACACATCGTTTCACTAGTGTTATCAATTATCTTGTCTTTAGTATTAATTTACATGGAATTTAATAAAAGAAAAACACAATTGAAATATAATTTTGAAGTAATTCCACTTTGGTTGACGGTTGTAAAGCTTGCCTTATTATTGTTCGCTATTAATTGGTTTGTTTATCAATTGGCATTAAATAAAGGTATTCCTACCGTATTAATCATTGTATTTATTCTAATTATCATCTACACATTTGTTATGAAAAATACCATTATGGGTCGTCATATTTATGCAACAGGTGGTAATAAGAAAGCGGCAGATTTATCAGGTATTAAAACAAAGCGCGTTGTTTTCTGGGTATTTGTTAACAATGGTGTATTAGCAGCATTAGCTGGTTTAATGTTTGCTGCCCGCCTAAACTCAGCAACACCTGCAGCAGGGAACATGTTAGAGCTTGATGCGATAGCAGCCGTATTTATCGGTGGTGCATCAATGGCTGGTGGTGTTGGTACTGTTATCGGTGCGATTGTTGGTGGTCTTGTAATGGGCGTCATGAACAATGGTATGTCACTGATCGGTGTTGGTATCGACTGGCAACAAGCGATTAAAGGTATGGTACTTCTTATCGCAGTTGGATTTGACGTATACAATAAGAATAAAGGGTAAGACATGGAGAGGCTCATTATAACAAATGAGCCTCTATTTTTTTGCCTGAAGGTTTAATAATGATATTGAATTTATCATAAAACAAGCTTATAATTGTCGCAATTAGAAAAATGTATACTTGGGGGGGGATAATATGAGACATTTTTTTCGGTCATTACCCATTAGGAATAAAATATTCATTACTTTTGCAAGCGTTTACGTTATTGTGATTACTGTAATCGGTATTGTGATGTATTTAAACAATGTCAATGAAATGAAAAATCAGACACAATCAATGTCAAAGGTATTGTCCACTCAGTTTTCCAGAACAATAGATTTATATTTTGAGGATATTGAAAGACTATCATTGGCAATTTTTACAGACTCAGTTATTCAGGACACTTTATCCAATTATGAAGAGGATCTCTTATATAATGACATTTCTATTCGTAATAGTCTTTATCCTAGATTATTTAATCAAGTATACCCACAATCCGATGTGGCAGCAGTAACGATTCACACAGATAGTGGCACAATATTTGATTATGAAAAAAGTGGCGATATGGAAGTGAGATATGCAACAGAAGATCCAGAATGGGTTCAATTATTGAAGGCGGCAAATAAAAATGAATTTTTGATACTTCCAACCTCTGAAGTGGAACAATTAAATGGTCAGAAAAAGCAAGTCGTCTCACTGATTCGGGATATCTATAAAATCCCGCAAAGAAATAGAATTGGCTCAATGAAAATTGATATTGATGTTACCATTTTTGAAAAATTATTAGAAATGGATAATGTCGATGAATTAGAAGAACATATGAGAATTTTCGTGATGTCTGCTAATGAATCGGTCATTTATGATCACAGAAAAGAATTAATTGGAGAAAATAATGTAGGCTTAAATTTACCTACTGTAACAGTAAATGAGCCCGAAGACGGCACATTATCATGGCAATCCGATTCCTATCTTTATGCCAATGATCACTCTGATTTCACAAACTGGAATACAGTAGTTTTAATCGATAATGAATTCATTATTTATGAACGAAATCAGATATTGCTCTTTATTGCCATTAGTGGTCTTGTGGCGTTCTCAGTTATTGGAGTTATCTCTTATCTGTTGTCCTATAATATTACCAAACCATTTAACGGTATCATTCAAAAGATGCGTAGAGTGGAGAAAGGTGATTTGACGGATCGGATGAAATTGACAGGCCATCCTGAGATGGATGTACTTACTAGAGTTTATAATAATATGTTAGATAGTATTAATAAATTGATTACAGAAGTTTATGAGGCAAGTATTACCGAAAAGAATGCCAAAATATCTGCTTTGCAATCACAGATTAACCCACATTTTTTATATAACACATTAAATATTATGAAATCGATTAGTCGAGTGAAGGGTGTGGAGGAAGTAGCGGAGATTTCGGAGTCTCTGTCTGATTTATTTAAATATAGTATGAAGGATTTGGACAAAACGGTAACATTACAAGAAGAAGTAACCCATGTAGAAAATTATATGCGTATTCAACAACACCGATTCCGTGACCGTTTTGTCCTAACCAAAGATATCTCACCTGAAGCAAATCAAATTTCAATTCCTAAATTACTGATTCAGCCTATTGTGGAGAACGCTGTTAATCATGGGTTGAAGGATAAGAAGGCAGAAGGCGTGATTCTATTAAAAGCTTTTCTTAAAGAAAATGATCTGGTAATAAAAATCCAGGATAATGGTAATGGAATGAATCCGGAAACACTTGAATATGTAAGAAAAAAGGTAAGTACTAATAGGATGAAAACAGATACGGAAGGTATTGGCTTGAATAACATAGCGCAACGTTTACAATTGATGTATGGGTATCGTTATCGAATGCAAATAGATAGTGAAGAAAATACAGGGACGAATGTGACAATTATTCTACCAGCTCACGTTATATAGAGAGGGGGCAACATCATGAATGTATTTATCGTTGAAGATGAATATTGGGCATTATTAGAATTGCAAACTTTGTTAAAAAAATATGAATCCAAACATCATATGTACTATTTTGAAAATGGAGAGGATGCTTTAGAAGCCTTAGAAGAACAACCTCCCGATCTTGTTATTACAGATATTACAATGCCAGGAATAAACGGTTTGGAGTTAATAGAAAAGGTCAAATCCTTCGATGAACGAACGGAATGTATTTTATTAACTGTTCATGATACCTTTGAATATGCCAAAAGAGGTATACAATTAGGCGTGGCTGATTATGTATTAAAGCCGATAAAGAAAGATGCGTTATATGATACGATTGATGTTCGGTTAAAAGTGATAGAGGAACGAAAACGTGAAGAAACTGAGAAACAGCATTGGTCGATTAACAAGCTATTATTTCAATCGGTAGAAGAAAATAATTTCGATATGGAAAGTTTTGATAATCAGTCTTTTGTATTGATATATCTGCTTGTTAGTAATTGGAAGGCAACTGTTTCGTCATCCATGTCAATAGAAATGAAAAATATGGAAGATTTAATTGAAAGAGATGAAATATGCTGGTTTTTATCGATAGATGCTCAACGAAAAGTACTATTAATCTCTAATCCAAATCAAAAATATTTAATGGATTTCCCGTTGGCAGATATTTATCAGGAATTATATAGGTTTGGTCAAATACATGTATGTAGCCTGCTAAAAAGTGCGGACGTTTCACTGAATGCATGTTTCCATGAGGCGGAACAATTAATGGATAGACATAAATTGTTTGGAGAAACTACAATTTTGGATCAGCATAATTTAACAAGTGAAAAGGAACTGCAAGGGCTATGGAGTATTGTAAGGATCATTGAAAATAAAATTAAAGAAAATCAATTTGCATCGATACCGCGTCAAATAAATGATTTAGTGGAGCTGATCGAGAAGGAAAAAATCCTGCAAAAGCAATTATTTCAATTTTTACTAGATATGTATTATGCAATTATTTATAAATTACAGCAATCAACCAGTAATGTGATCAAAATAGTTGAGGGTGATCGTTATTTTGATCAATTAGAATCATTAGAGACGTTTGATCAATTAAAGAATTGGCTAATAAATTTATTAAATGAAATAGTTAAAGTTACTCCACATCATGATGTTGCACCTAAGCATCTTATTCCCATGATTAAAACTTGGATAGCTAATTTTCATTCCACTAATATTACATTTCAACAATTTGCGGACGAACATCATGTAAGTGTAAGTTATTTATCCAGAGAATTTAAAGAACAGACTGCTATGACTTTTTCTGAATATCTGACAGATGTTCGAATTACTAAAGCGAAAGAATTGTTTGATAAAGGTATGGAAAGAACAGCAGAGGTAGGAGCTTTAGTAGGCTATCAGGATCCGAAGCATTTTCGCACCGTATTTAAAAAAGTTACAGGTATGACACCAAAGGATTATAAAAATATACAGAAAAGGGGGGTGATTAAATTTAGTAAAAATCACCCCCTTTTATAGTTAAATAAATAGGTTTTTTATTAATGAGAGCGTTTATATAATTAAGTTGTAGCAAAAACATAAGGGGGTTGAATAAATGAAAAGATTAACATTCAAAAATTTATTGTTTAGTTTCATGGTTTTATTACTTTTATTATTAGCAGCTTGCGGTGGAGATGATGAGGATACCAGTTCATCAGATACGGGAAATGATAATTCAGGTGATACTGCAGAAGGTACAGAAGAGGAAAATCCTGAAACAACACTTACATTTCTTATTGATAATCAGACCGTAACTGATGGAATCGAAGCTGTAGCCGCAGATATTGAAGAAAAATTTAATATTAAGACAGAATTTGAGCTTCGGCCAGGTGGAACTGAAGGAGATAATATTGTCAAAACAAGACTAGCAACAGGTGAAATGACAGACTTAATGTGGTATAACTCTGGTTCACTTTTTAAAGCCTTAAATCCTTCTGAATATTTCATGGATCTATCAGGGGGGAAGCATTTATGGATCGTCTAACAGATGAATTTAAAGAAACAGTTGCAGTAGGAGATGCTGTCTATGGTATTCCAGGTGAAGCAAGTTCTGCTGGCGGCTGGTTATATAACAAAAAAGTTTATGAAGAATTAGGATTAGAAGTTCCCCATACTTGGGAAGAATTAATGGCAAATAATGAAGCTATTAAAGAGGCTGGAAAAATTCCCGTAGTTGCTTCATATAAAGATACTTGGACATCTCAGTTAGTATTATTAGCCGATTATTATAATGTCTATTCGGAAAATCCGGAATTTGCAGAAAAATTCACTAATAATGAAGCGAAGTTTGCAAATACACCAATTGCATTAAGAGGATTTGAAAAATTACAAGCACTACAAGATGCTGGATATTATAACGATGAAGAATCAGCGACAGGTTATGAAGATGCTTTAGAAATGCTAGCTACTGGAGAAGCAGCACATTATCCAATGTTAACCTTTGCGTTAGCAGCTATAGCAGATACGTATCCAGAGGCGATTGAAGATATTGGTTTCTTCGGCCAGCCTGGAGATGATCCGGAAGATCATGGGATGACGCAATGGATGCCAGGTTCTATCTATGTAAATAAAGATTCTGAAAATGCAGAAGCTGCGAAACAATGGGTAGAATATTTTGTATCTGACGAAGGAATGGAAACACTGATGTCAGTATTGAAAGCTAATGGACCCTATGTTGTAGAAGGCTTAGATTTACCTGAAGATGCTTATCCAGCAGTGAAAGATATGAAAGCATATTTGGAAGAAGGCAAAGTAGGGCCAGCTTTAGAGTTCTTATCGCCATTAAAAGGCCCTAACTTAGAGCAAATAACAGTAGAAGTAGGATTAGGAATGATAACACCTGAAGAGGGTGCAGAAAAATATGATCGAGATGTAGAACGACAAGCGCAGCAATTAGATCTTGAAGGCTGGTAAAACAGATAATAAAAAAAGCCCTGTTATAATATTTCCAAAGTAACAGGGCTTTTTCAATAAACATAAGTATTGGGGGGGTGACAATGTATGAGAGTTAATAAGATGTATAGCTATGCTTTATTAATACCAGCCGGGTTAATTTATGGTTTATTCTTCCTCTATCCAACTGTGATGTCTTTTTTCTTCGGTTTTACAAGATGGAATTTAACGGATTGGGAATGGATAGGCTTTGATAACTATATCATGTTTTTTGAGGAATCATCTTTAATGATTGGTTTTAAAAATACTTTTATTTTTGCATTTTTAACAGCAGGATTAAAGGTAGTGCTAGGTTTGATTTTTGCAGTTTTATTAACTGCTAAATTAAGAACAAAACGCTTTATTCGCTCAATGGTATTTTTCCCTGTGTTAGTAAGTACAATAGCAGTTGGTATTGCGTTCAGTGTATTGATGCACCCATCAGAAGGGTTGATTAATATGGTGTTGGGACTAGTAGGAATTGATGGTCCGAATTGGTTAGGTAATCCTAATCTAGCTATTTACTCTGTTGCTTTTGTAGATGTATGGAAAGGTGTCGGGATCGCAACAGTCATATTCATCGCAGGAATGATGTCCATTCCAGTTGATTATTATGAAGCCCATCAAATTGATGGTGGAAATAAACTGAATGCGTTTTGGTATATCACTCTACCATTATCTCGACCAGCGATAAATGCTGTTATTATCCTAGCTTTAATTGGTGGATTAAGAACGTTTGATTTAGTTTGGGCGATGACAGGTGGAGGACCTGGGTTTAGTTCAGACTTAATTGCTTCGATTATTTATAAGCAATATCAAGCAGGTTTTTACGGGTTATCTACAGCAGGGAATGTTATTTTATTCCTGATGGTGGCACTAATTGTCTTCCCGATCTTTAAGTACCTGAACCGAAAAGAGGTGGATCTATAATGAATCAACAGGAAGAAATCAAAAAAGAACGAAGAAAAAAGAAGCTTACAAGAACGGTTCTGGAAACATTATTAGTAGTAATTTTTTCTGCCTTATTCTTAGCTCCATTTTATTTTATTGTTGTGAACGCGATGAAAACTAGTGCTGATGCATCACAATTATCAATAGCTTGGCCTTCTGAATTTCGTATATTAGAAAATATGCAGGATGTATTAGCAGCAAGAGATAATATGCTGCTGTTATCCTTTTTTAACAGCACAGTGATTACGGTATCGTCAATCGTTATTTTGCTTGTAGTAGGATCAATGGCCGGATTTGTATTACAACGCCGTTCAGGAAAAACCATTAATATAATTGGTACTACTTTTTTAGCAGGTTTAATGATTCCACCGGCTGTTGTTCCAACGATTTGGGTACTGGAACAGTTTCAATTATTTAAAACCTTTCCAGGTATTATTTTAGTCATGGTGGCAATATCTATTCCATTTTCGATTATTTTATATACAGGTTTTATCGCAACTATCCCTAAAGAGCTTGATGAAGCAGCTATTATCGATGGCTGTGGTGGATTTCGCCTTTTTTTCAGCATTATTTTTCCGATGTTGAAACCGATCCATTCCACTGTCATTATATTAAATGCTGTTCAAATTTTTAATGACTTTGTACATCCATTATATTTCTTTCCAGGTTCAGAAAATGCCACTGTACAGTTGACACTCTATAATTTTATGAGTATGTATAGTACTGATTGGAATCTATTATTTACGAATGTATTATTAATTACGATTCCTCCATTTATCTTATTCTTGATTTTTAGCGAGAAAATCGTGGCAGGTATGACAGCAGGTTCAGTTAAAGGATAATTTACAGAAATGAGGTTTTTTAAAAATGTTACAAGTAAAAGATTTACGAACAGAATATCGAGAAAACCCAATTGGTATTGACGTAATTGCTCCTCGTATTAGTTGGAAATTAACCTCAGATCAACGAAATGTGAGGCAAGCTTCTTATCAAATTCAAGTGGCAAATAATGATATATTCAGAAATATCTTATGGGATTCTGGAGAAGTGAAAACAGAGGATAGTAATTTTATAGCTTTAAAAGAAGTGACATTAGAATCACGAATCAGATATTATTTTAGAATGAAGGTATCCGATAACCATAGTAATTATTCTGACTGGTCTGAAGTCAGTTATTTTGAAATGGGATTGTTAGATAAAGAAGATTGGGTCGCAGATTGGATTGCTGCTCCACGTCAATGGAATGGGGAACCAGCGCCTCAATTAGTGCGAACATTTCATGTGGATGGCGAAATAAAGAAAGCCAGAGTTTATGCAACAGCACTAGGATTATATGAATTACATTTGAACGGTAATCGTGTTGGCGACGACTACTTTACTCCCGGATGGACGAGTTACCAAACCAGATTACAATATCAAACATATGATGTAACAGATCTATTAACAAATGGTGAGAATGAGTTACTAGGACTACTTGGCAATGGTTGGTATAAGGGGGGGAATCTTGGATGGGAAGGAAAGAAAGATATTTTTGGAAATCGCTTATCATTACTTGCACAGTTACACATTGAAATGGAAAACGGGAAGGAAGTGGTTGTTACCACTGATGAAAACTGGCAAGCATCAGATAGTGCCATTCGTATGTCTGAGATCTATCATGGTGAAACATACGATGCTCGATTTAAAGTTGAGGCGAAAGAGTCGGTAGAAATTATCAATCATACAAAGGATATCTTAGTCGCACAGGAAAATGAACCTGTTCGGAAAATAGATATGTTAGAGCCAGTAGAACTAATGCAAACGCCAAAAGGTGAGACCGTCATTGATTTTGGCCAAAATATGGTTGGGTGGGTGTCCTTTGATATCGAAGGTAAAGCTGGACAAGAAGTAGAAATCAAACATGCCGAAATCCTGGATGGAGATGGAAACTTTTATACCGCAAATCTTCGTGCCGCAAAGCAAACCAATAAATATATATTGTCAGGTAATGGTAAGGAAACATTTGAACCACATTTTACTTTTCAAGGATTTCGTTATATTCAACTGATTGGTTTTAATGAAGATCAAATGGAATTAAAAAATTTCCGTGGAGTCGTATTACATTCCGATATGGAATTGACAGGCGATTTCAAATGTTCTGATCCACTGATAAATCAACTGCAACACAATATTCTCTGGGGGATTAAAAGGTAATTTCCTAGATGTGCCAACCGATTGTCCGCAACGTGATGAACGTCTAGGTTGGACGGGAGATGCACAAATTTTTGTTCGGACGGCTAGTTACCTGGCAAATATTGGACCCTTTTTCACCAAATGGCTTCGAGATTTAAAAGCAGATCAAGAGGCTGATGGTGGCGTACCATTTGTAGTGCCGAATGTGTTAGATGATATGGAAGAACCACATCAACATACTAATCCAAGACCATTTAGCTCGGCCGCTTGGGGGGGAGATGCTGCTGTCATCTGTCCGTGGACCCTTTATATTGCGTATGGTGACACACGGATACTTGAAGAGCAATACGATAGCATGAAAGCATGGATAGGCTATATAAAAGCGCAGGGTGATAATCCTTATTTATGGAATACAGGCTTTCATTTTGGTGATTGGGTAGCATTGGATGCGAAGCCGGATAGCTATGTAGGTGCAACCGATCGCCCCCCCTATATTGCAACTGCCTTTTTCGCTTATTCTACTTCTTTAGTAAAAAGAATTGCCAAAATACTAGGGATTGAAGAAGATTTTAACTATTTTGCTGATTTGGAAGAAAACATCATTCAGGCATTTACCGATGAATTTGTCACACCAAATGGTAAGATAGCTGTTTCGACGCAAACAGCTCAAATTGTGGCATTGATGTTTGACATAGTTAATACCAACACGAAAACGCGTGCTGCAGAAAAATTATGTGAATTACTTGAAGAAAATGAATACCATTTAACAACAGGTTTTGTTGGCACACCATATCTCAATCATGTGTTATCGGAGAACGGCATGAATGATGTAGCCTATAGATTATTATTCCAAAAAGATTATCCATCCTGGCTTTATCAAATTACCAAAGGTGCAACAACGATTTGGGAGCATTGGGATGGCATTAAAGAAGATGGCTCCTTCTGGAGTACTGATATGAACTCGTTTAACCATTATGCCTATGGTGCGATAGGTGATTGGTTATACCGGAAAGTTGCAGGTCTTGAATTAGATGAAGAAGTGCCAGCATTTAAGCATTTTACCGTCAAGCCTTATGTCGGAGATGGATTAAATTGGGCGGAAGCAACGCTTAAATCGATGTATGGTGAAATTAAGAGTGCCTGGAAAAAAGATGTGATAGGTAATATGCAGTTAGAAGTAAGCGTTCCGCCAAATACTACTGCAACGGTTAAGCTAGTTGGTGTAGACAAAAAAAGTGTGAAAGAAAATGGGAAAGAGTTGTCTGAAGTAGAAGGAATTCTTTCCGTTGAAAAACAAGTAGAAGAAACAACAGTTACTTTGGGATCAGGTCACTATTTATTTGCGTATTAAGGAGCTTGGCTAGTAGATGTTACTACTAGCCATTTTCTGTAATTAAGCGAAGAGGAGAAAAAGAGGAAGTATATTGGATTTGGTATCCAATGATAATTCCCGTGCTTTTCTTAATATAAAACAAAGAAAGGGGAGTGTAAAATGAGTTTTCAACAAAATCAGACATTTGAGATCAATCGAAATGGAAGATTTGAGCAAATTGCTGATGACTTAGGACCAATTTTATATCGAGAAAACGTCGTGGTTAATCAAATTGTCGAAGTAGTGAAAAACAAAGGGAAAATTCATGGATGGGAAGTGAAATCTGGTGGTTCTGCAGGCGAACTATCTAAGCAAGTATTAGGTAAGGGAGATCAAGTGATTCTTGACTTTGGCGATCATCAGGTCGGGTATCTTTCTTTACATATTCAACCTGTAGGAAGTCCGCCTGATGCACCGTTACATCTTCGTCTAACATTTGGTGAAATGCCTGTAGAAATGGCAGAGTCTTTTTCTGATTATGATGGCTGGATTAGCAGTTCGTGGTTACAGGAAGAAACGATACATGTAGATGTTTTGCCCAATCAGCTTAAGTTACCAAGACGATATAGTTTTCGCTATTTAAAGATAGAAGTATTGGATACATCTCCAAAATATAAGGTATCTTTTGATAATGTGTCAATAGAAGCCGTTACATCTGCTGATGTTCATAACGTGGATACCTTTGAGCATAAGGATAAAGAGTTAGTTGAGATAGATCGTGTTAGTATCAAGACATTACAAGATTGTATGCAGGATGTATTTGAAGATGGCCCAAAACGTGATCGTAGACTGTGGTTGGGAGATCTGCGTTTGCAGGCAATGGCAAACTATGCAACAGTTCAAAACAATGAATTAGTAAAACGGAATTTATATCAATTTGCAGCGGTTCCGAATCAGGATGGACAGGTATCAGCAAATTTATTCGTAGAACCTACTTTGATTCCGGATGACACTTTTTTATTTGATTATTCGTTGTTTTTTACGACTACACTTTATGATTACTATCAAGCAACTAAAGATGATGAGGCAATACATGACTTATGGATGACTGCATATCGTCAAATAGAAATTGGGATAGAACGTTTAGATAGAAGGTGTATTGTTGAGGATGATGACAGCTGGTGGTCATTTATCGATTGGCACCCAGAATTGAATAAACAAGGGCCTTCACAGGCAATTTTAATTTATGCGTTACGACGCGCGATCGAGTTAGCGGAGATCCTTCAAAAAGAAAACGAAAAGAATTTTATGTTGACTCAGCTAGCAAAAGTAGAAGAAGCCTCTATTAAATATTTATGGAAGGAAGGGCAAGGATTTTTCGTAAGTGGAGAACAAGAACAAGTATCGTGGGCAACCCAAGTATGGATGGTGCTAGCAGAAGTACTGGATCAAGAAAAAAGCCGAGTATTGTTAAAAAGATTATTAACAGAACCGCCTAAAATTGAGATGAATACACCATACATGCATCATCATCTTGTGGAAGCCTTATTTCTAGTAGGTTTAGACCATGAAGCAACGAATTGGATGAAGATGTATTGGGGTGGCATGCTTCAAGACGGGGGGGCAGATACGTTCTGGGAATTATATAATCCAACCGATAAGGAATTTTCACCTTATGGTAATCATTTAATTAATAGTTATTGTCATGCCTGGAGTTGCACACCGACATATTTGTTGAGGAAATTTTTAAAATAAATTGCAATAAGAGCCTTGAGATTAAGGCTCTGTTTTTATAAGTAAAAAACTATATAATCATTGGTATAAAATGTAGACATGTTAGTTTGTGATCTTTAAAGAGGTGAGAATAAAATATACTAAAATAGGAACAGATCTCCAGCTAATTGAACTAGCTGGAGATCTGTTCATTTCTATATTAATAAATAGATTCAAGCTGATAATGACCTGATTCTATTTGAATCATTGCTTTTCCATTCTTAAAATCGATATCATTAATTTTGCTATAATCCTCGATTGGTTCTCCATTAATTTTTATTTTGTTTACATCGCTTGTAGGAAGCCAGACTGTAGCAGTTGTATTCGCAGGAATAGAAACATGATAATGAAGTGTATTACCTTTAATATTCCATTCACTTTTGATGATGCCATAGACTGACTTATACTCACCACTTACGGAAGTAAGACGCTTTTCTGGATCGATATTTGGTTGTAAATGGATGTGTTTAAATCCTGGTCTTTCCACATCAGGTGATATTCCTGCCATATACTTATACATCCATTCGGCAATTGCTCCATAAGCGTAATGGTTAAAGGAATTCATCCCTACATCACCAAAGCCATCTTCTAAAGAGTAAGAATTCCAACGTTCCCAAACTGTAGTTGCTCCATTTTTAACGGAGTATAGCCATGAAGGCATTTGATCCTGTAACAGTAATGAATAGGCAACTTCCGAATGGCCTACTTCTGACAAGATTGGAGCGATTACATTGACGCCTAAAAACCCAACGGACAAAGTGTTTTCTGCATAATTTACTCGATTGCTATCTGGATGTGATGTCTTATATTTCTTATCATTTTTTATATTTTCCACAAGTAAATTAATCATTTGCTGTTTCTGATCTTCATTTTTATACAATCCTAACTTTAAGCTCCAGAGTAGAGCACACTGACTATTATCTTCGACAGGAGCAGAATTATAAAAATTTGTTAAATCAAAAGCAGATCCATTGGAGGATTTTAGTGTTAATTTCCCGCTTTCGTTTACTTTAATGTAATTCTTGATAAATTCCTGTTTAATACTTTCAAAAAGGTTTTTATATCTTTGTGCTTCTGTTTGTCTCCCAATTGCCAATGCCATTTGCATCATTAACTTCGCGTCATAAGCATAGTATGCATCACTCATTAATTGTGTAGCAGTCCCTTGAAAATTCAACCAATCTCCAATACTGCCTGGTCCTCGATAGGTATCTCCTGTTTGCTTATAGATCCAATCAATAAACTTAGCCATGGCGTCGTAATTTTCTTCGATAATGGTTGTATCTCCCGTCATTTGCCACACTGTCCACGGAACAATGATTCCAGCATCAGCCCAACCACTATTTCCAACTACTCCAAAGAAATCGGAGAAACGCCCACCAGGGGATGCAGAATGGAAAGTGCCATTTCCGTATATGTTTTGAGAATCCTTTAACATGTCTATCCAATTCTCTAAGAAAATAGCAGCATCCATATTATATAACGCTGTATTTGCGAACAGTTGTGTATCACCTGACCAACCAACTCTCTCATCTCTTTGTGGACAATCGGTTGGAACCCACAGATAATTACCTCGATGTCCCCATAAAATATTGGAGAACAGTTGATTGACAGATGGATGAGAGGTGGTGATATTTCCAGTTTGCTGAAGCGCAGACATAATAACTTTACCAATCAAACTTTTTACATGAATGGTAGTATTCGGTGAAACAACGGTTACTTCTATATATCTAAATCCATGAAATGTAAAAGTAGGTTTGTAAGTTTCACCTCCTACATTTCCCTTTAGTGTATAATAATCGGTTACTTTTGCAGAACGCAAGCTTGCTGTATAAATCGATCCTTCAGGCCATCAGCGCCTTCACTATCGTCATTTAACATCTCTGTAAAACGTAATTTAATTTGGCTTCCCTTTTCACCTTGAACAGTGATGTTTGGAACTCCTACCATGTTTTGGCCGAGATCAAAAATAACTGTATCTTGATCAGTGATACTGACATCACTTTTTTTAGCTCTTTCTGTGTCAAGAATAGTCCGGGTGGAGTCAACATCGATTACACCTCGGCCATTTTTACTCGCTTCTTGTTTGATTACCCCTGTATAGAAAGTAATAGATTGAGGTAGTCGATTTAGTTTTTCAATGAACTGTGTTTTTTCTCCATTAAATGCTTTTACTTTTGCGTGCGGAAAATTTTTGTGTAGTCATGTTCTTTTACATTCATCCAGGTTGAATCATCAAAATCGTTTTTATTCCATCCTGGAATTTCCATGGTTGCATCGTACTCTTCTCCATCATAGATATCGTTTGAGCGTATTGGGCCTGTATCTGTTGCTTTCCAATCAGATTGGGTATCCGTTACCACGGTGTGAATAGAACCATCATCATAGGTAATGAATAGCTTAGCAAATAAGGCAAGTTCGTTTTCTTCACCAGAATAATAGGTAGTTTCGCCGTGTTTTTCGTTCCCTTTTGAAATACGCCCATTCCACCAGCCATTTCCTAGAGCAGCAGCAAGAGTTACAGCATCTTCTTTTATATAATTTGTTACATCATAGGTCATATAATGAATCGTAGCGTCATAATTCGTCCATCCTGGAGGCATAAAATCAATCTCAAGACTTTTATCATCTTCCGTAACTGTTCCGAGTTTTTCCCCATTTATATAAGCATCATATACTCCTAAGGCCGATATATATAGTCTTGCGCTTTTTACCGTACCCTTTAGTTTCGTTTCCTTTCTAAATAGTGGGGGGGAACCATTACTATTAACGTCTTTACCTTTCATTGAGATCCATTTAGCACCATCCCAACGTGTTATACCATCTGTACTTTTGAGACCAGTTTCGAAATAAGCATTTTCTTCAGTTTGTATTGGTATATCATCTTGGTTCCATACAATAACGGTCCAATAGTATTTGGTTGATGGTTCAAGTATATTGCCATTGTATTTAATGGCTACAGAGATATCGGATATCACTTTTGTGCTATCCCATAAATCTGCATCCCTTTCTGTTAGCTTTGAAGGACTTGATGCGACAAGAATTCGGTATGCAGTTTGCTTTTGCCTTTGCCTTTGTAAATCTGATTCCATCATCCAGCTAAATCGAGGGTATTCCGCATCAATACCTAGTGGGTTATGACTACCTTCAACTTTCAAGTTATTTATTTTCGTAAAATTTTCTTGTGTATTCAAAATTTCTCCTCCTTGATTCTTTGGTATAAGTAGTAATAATCTATTTTAATTATAGTATTTCTTTAATAACAACATGATAGGTAATCAGGACATATTAACATGGTAATAAAGACAAAGTGTTTTTTATATGTCAAAGCTGAATTATTTTAGTGATTATCTAAACTAGTTATGTGAAGTAGGAAAGGTTCAAATTGATTAATGAGTTTTTTATTAAAGCTGTCTGATATGCCTTGTATATTTGTCTCTTTTGACTAGCTTAATGTATTCATATGAATGTTAAAGTTAAGTGAATACCGTCGATAATTGTGAACTTATTTTACTTTTAAATAACTTTAGAAATAAAACAGAGATATTATCCTGAAGGAATATGTGAGATACTATCTTTATAGTGAAAAGTCCACTTATTTATATATGAAGAAAACTAAAACGAGGGCGCTTACATGAAAAGAATTTGCAAAAGTTTTATATCATTATTCCAGCGGCAGTATATTAGAACTCGCTTTCTTATTGTAATGATTTTATTATCAGTGCTTCCATTGATTCTGTTGGGCATTATTTCATTTAATATTGCTAAAAATACGATGAGTGAAAAACATGTGGAAACAAATCAAAATCATTTAGAAACCATTAATGATGTTGCGGACTTAATGTTTGATAATGTCATTAAGTTACATAGGTTGATTCTATCAAACTCTAGGTTGCAGCAAGAGTTAAAAGTAAGTGCGAAATCCGAGGATGGTGAAAGAGGGGTCATTGGTGGGAATGATCCTGCTCTCCAAATACAACGGATAATGTCTCAATATTTTATTGATCAAAATAATATAAATTCTGTTTGTCTTATTGATAATCGGTATCGAGCAGTCTGCTATGGACGCTCTGATAATTTAGGTATATATGAGGGCAATACACAGGATGTTGTGAATAGCGATTGGCATCAGGAAATAGTCCGAGCAAAAGGAAAAGAGGTATTTTTTAGCCATAATGTATTACTAGGTGACGATGTGCCAAGTAGCACATTTTCTACAGTGAAATTATTATTAGATCCTAATGAGTATCCTTTTCAAAAATTGGGCATTTTAATTGTTAATCTAGATAAAAAAGTGTTTTCTAAGATGCTTCCAGATGAGTCGAATCATTTTACAGTTCAAGACGAAAATAATCAAACAATTTTTGATTCGCGAAATAATAATGATCGTTATGTTAATCCAAGGAGTTTGGAGGAATTACAAAATCAAGGATATTTAATTACTAATGCGAAGAATACAACAACAAACTGGACGTTTGCCACAGCAGTTTCACCAGAGGTATTGTTCAAAGAAACCCATGAAATAAGTCGTTTAACTATTACAATTGTCCTGATAATTTCTTTAGCATCTATTATTTTATCCATCGTTTTATCAAAATCTATTACCAAACCATTAGCAAAAATTAAAAGAATGATGTTAGATTGGTCGAAGGGGGGGAAAAAAGAATTTAAGGAACAATTTCAAGATGATGAAATAGGGGGGGTTATTGCTGAGACTTTTAAGAAGGTCTCATGGGAAAATGATGAATTAAATCGACGTGTAATAAACCTTCAGTTAAAGGAAAGGGAAGCAGAATTACGGATTTTGCAATCGCAAATAAACCCACATTTTTTATATAATACCTTAGATTCAATCTACTGGATGGCTATCATTGAAAAACAGGATAACATTGCACAAATGGCTATTTCTCTTTCAGAAAGCTTTAAATTAGCTCTGAATCGGGGGGGAAGGAAACTATGCCAATCGAAAAAGAACTAGAACACATTCGTCACTATATTACGATTCAGAATATTCGGTATGGGGGGGATCGAATAGATTTTATAGAAGAAGTGGATAAAGGATTATTAGATAAGGAAATATTAAAGCTTTTATTGCAGCCTATTATCGAAAATGCTGTCTTTCATGGTGTTGAACCGAAAATTGGTAAAGGTTTGATAAAGATAATTGGCAAACTTGAAGGTTCATTTGTCCGATTTACAATTTCAGATAATGGAGTAGGAATTGAAGACCTTAATTTGATAGAGCAAGGGTTCGGGATGAAGAATGTTCGAGAGAGAATTGAATTATATTATGGATCCACAAGTGAATTTATTGTGAAAAGCGAAGTCAATGCAGGTACGACGATAACTATTCGTTTTCCGTTAAATAAGGAGGGTCATGCTCATGCTTAAAGCTGTTATATTTGATGATGCCCCCCCAATTGTTATTAAAGGTTTACAAGAGATGATTGATTGGTCTAAATATAATATAATAATTGTGGGAAGTGCTACAGATGGCAATACAGCGATGAAAGTAGTGAATGATCTCCAGCCAGATATTATTTTAACCGATATTCGTAAGCCAGGTTTAGATGGACTGCAATTAATAGAATTTGTGGTGGATATTTTTCCTGAAATTACTTGTGTCGTTTTTAGTGGTTTTAAAGAATATGATTATGTTAAAAAAGCATTAAAGTTGGGTGTAGTTGATTATTTAGAAAAACCTATTACAATTGAAAAAATTGAAGAACTAATTCCTCAAATTTTAGCGAAAATAGAAGAACAAAAACAATATAATAGTTTAAAGTCTCAATCAAAATTAAGTTATAAGGAACAACTAGAAAGAGCTGCGATGGAATTATTGTTTAAAGGGTATAATGCGGAGCAAAAATGGAAAAATATCATTGATCAATTGTCAGAATTTGAAGTCCAAAGTGTTACTGTTTTGACCTCTTCTGAGCGATTAAACTGGAAAGAAGGAACACCATCGACCTATTCTGTTATAGAACTTCATTTAGAAGATCAATTTATTTATGTTTTTTATAAGTTTAGTGTGATCACTTCTTATGATCGTATACTAGAGGATGATGTCGATTCCTTAGAAGCTATTGTTGGAGTTGGCACAACAATGGAGAAGAAAGAAGGCACGTTAAAAAGTTATAATGATTCTTTAAAAGCATTAAGATATGGTCAATACGTAGCTGAACCTGGCTTTCACTCTTATGATGAATTGAAACGTAGTTATATATTTCAGAAGATTATGTAACAGTGATAAAGGAAATAAGAGATAGTATTTCTGAATTGAATAGGGACCGAGCATTACTATATGTAGCAAAATATTTAAATATTATTGATAATAAATTGTTAGAACCAGATATAGTAGAACGAGAAATTCTGAAGCTTATTTATTTGGTTATTGAAACAGTACAAGCCAAAGAATTAGCAAGATCTGAATATTTATTTATGAATTATATTCCGCATGTGGAAATTAAAGAAATTAAATCAAAATCAGAAATGAAAATTTGGTTAAAGACTCAAATAGAAGGTATTCTAGCAGGATTGGATAGAAATAATAAGGATAAACACCCATGTATTCAAAAAGCAATTCAATTTATAGAAAAAAACTTCAATCAACCTATTACATTGAATGAAGTTGCCGAATATGTGGATATGAATGCTACTTATTTCAGTTATTTATTTAAAGAGGAGATGGGAATTTCCTATATTAAATATGTCACGGAAGTAAGAATAAATAAAGCAAAAACTATGCTTGAAAAAGGAGAGAAAGTAACTGATGTGAGTGAACAAGTTGGTTATCATACGTATCGACATTTTTTCTGAAGTTTTTAAGAAAAAAGTAGGTATAAGCCCTGGTCAATATAAAAATGGATAATGAAGAAAATAGGTTGTGTGAATGAAATACCTAACTCACACAACCTATTTTGCATTATGAGGGAATTAAATGAACATAATCCAAAAAAAACAGACATTATTCCAAATAATAAAGCAATTATAATTAATTGTTAAAACGCTTACAATTAAAACTGTAATCATCTTAAAAAGAGGAAGGGGGGGAAAAATTATGAAAAAGAAAGCGTTTCAGGTATTCTTAGTAATAATTTTTGCATTATTTGTCGCGGGATGCTCAAGTAGTTCTAAAAGTGAAAACAACACAGGAGGAGAAGAAGCCTCCTCAAATGAAGCTAGTGATGAGAGTGTTCATTATCTCTCAAATAATAATGCTAGTGGAGGTGAGGTGCCTGTTTACGTTTCTCAAACTGAAGAGAAAACAGATCTTGAGATAGATATTGAAACAGTGCCTCAAACGGAATTAGTTCAAAAAATTCAACTTCTTTCAGCAAGTAACGATTTACCTGAAGTATTTGATTATGAATCAGGAAAACCTTTGCAAGAATTAATTGATGCTGATTCGGTGTTAAATGTTGAGGAAGCTTTTAAAGAATTAGGAATATATGAAAATCTTAATTCTGGTGCAGTAGATTTGCTCAAACGTTTAAGTGGTGACAGAGGTCTATATGCTGTGCCAACCACAATGAACATTGAAGGTTTTTGGTTTAATAAACAAATCTTTGAAGAAAACGGTCTGGAAATCCCTACTACATGGCAAGAAATGTTAGATGCCGCTGAAACCTTACGACAAAATGATATACAGCCTTTTGCGGTTGCAGGTAAAGAGAAGTGGCCTATTACTAGATTAATTAACGCCTATGTCATGAGATATTATGGTGTAGATGCCATGGAAAGAGTTAGTAGTGGTGAGCTAGATATTACGGATGAAGGTTTTGTTAAGGCAGCAACGCAGGTGAAAGACATGGCGGAAAAAGGTTATTTTGGTGAAGGGGCAAATACCCTCGATTCAGATGCAGCAGTAGACTTATTTCTGCAAGGTAATGCAGCCATTTATTATATGGGGTCATGGGCATTAGCAGATTTTAATGATGAAGAGCGAAATCAGATTGGAGTAGAAAACATTGGTTTCTTTAATGTACCAACAGTAGAAGGTGGAGTTGGAACATTGGATGAATATAACATGAATGCAGGCTTAATTATGGCTTTTTCAAAAGATAAATATAATGACAAAATGAAAGAATGGACGAAAGCAGTATTTTCCGATTATGGAGGTCGGGCAATGGAGGATTTAGGTTTAATTTCCGGATTCAAAATTGATGAATTGCCTGAAGATAGTAATCCTTTAACCAAAATGGTCAGTGAGAAAATCAATGAAGTATCTCGAGGTTCATTATGGTTTGAGGCTCAATTTGATGCAAGAACAAAGCAAATTGCAGAGGATAATGCTCAGTTATTAATCACAGACTCGATTGATCCAGCAACGTATATGTCTGAATTAGCACAGGAAATTGAATAATTTTACGATTCAACATGAAGGTCCGAACATTCGGACCTTCATTGATTACATAAAAATGAGGAGGGATGGTTCATGCAAAGTGTATTAAGAGATAAAAAAGCAATTATGATTTTTATTTTACCTGCTTTATTGATCTTTTTATCTGCAGTATTAATACCAACTGTATGGTCGATTGGATATTCCTTTTTTGAGGGTTCACCAATCAGAGGCTTTACATTTATTGGTTTTGAAAATTACGTAAATATTTTTTCCGATCGTCAGTTTTTAAGTAGTTTTTGGCTTAGCATAAAATATGCAGGATTAGTGACCACAGGGCAAGTGTTTTTAGGATTAATATTAGCTATTTTTTATGTGCTGGTATTAAAACGTTTTTCAGTAATAATTAGAACGCTTATTTTCTTCCCAATCGTGTTACCAGCTGTCGCTGTTGCACAATTATTTTCTAAAATATTCGAAATTACTCCACAGCTTGGTTTAGTTAACAGCTTATTGAGTTCGCTGAATTTAGATATGTGGGTACAGGCATGGTTAGGAAATGGTGACACGGCATTCTGGGTAATTGTTGTTATGGATATATGGCGATCAATGGGTTTTTATGCTGTTCTGTTGTATGCGGGATTAATTGATATACCCGAAGATGTTATCGAAGCTGCTAGAATTGATGGGGCAAATGGCTTGAAATTATCAAGGTTTGTCATTATTCCGATGATCAAACCCATTTTAATTTCAGCTATAATTTTTAGTTTGAATGGAACATTAAAAGTATTCGAATCTGTTGTAGCGCTAACCAATGGAGGACCTGGAACGAGTACCTCTACGTTGACATTATATATGTATCATAGTGCATTTGCTTATAATGAATATGGCTATGGAAGTACAGTAGCAGTATTTTTATTAATTCTTTGTTTAATGGTGACATTACTTATTTATCGATACTCACGTCAAAATATTGATTAAGGAGGGGGGGTAGTTATGTTCGCACAAAAAGTTTTTAGTAATATTTTTGGGAAGATTTTTATTTTTATAATGCTTTTAATTACAGTGTATCCGATCGTTTGGTTAATTTTATCTTCTTTCAAAAATCCAAGTGAATTCTCGAATCCAATGTATGCTTTACCTAGTGGAGTTCATTTTCAAAACTATATCGATGCTTGGACAATTGGGAACATGGGTACGTACTTTCAAAACAGTATTTTTGTAACATTTCCTTCATTGTTTTTAATTTTAATGTTTGGTGCAGCAACTGCTTTTGCGATTGAAAAAATGAAATGGAAATTAAATAATACAATCCTTTTGGTCTTTTTAGGAGGAATAATGATTCCAATGCAAATCGTTCTGTTACCCTTATTTACAATTTATCATCAAACAGGACTTTTAAACAATTTATTGGGATTGATTATAGTTTATATTGCATTTGGATTACCTTTAACAATCTTTTTATTCACTGGTTACTATAAGACGTTACCCAATGAATTAATTGAAGCTGCAATAATGGATGGTGCAAATATATATCAAATCTTTTTTAAAATATCAATTCCATTGATTATTAATTCATTCGTCTCAATAGCACTGGTTCAGTTTTTCTTTGTTTGGAATGACTTAATATTTGCTATGACATTTATTAGTGATTCGGAACTAAGAACCATCCAAACAGGATTAATTAACTTTACTGGAGAATATGGTCAAAGGGAGTGGGGGGGTCCAACATTTGCTTCTATATCTCTTGCGATTATACCAACATTGATTTTATATTTAATATTAAATAAACTAGTAATGAAAGGTATGACAAGCGGGGCAGTGAAAGGATAATACATGTTTGAAAAGGGGTGTGTTTCTTTGCAAAAAGTAAGTTATGTTTTTAAGAAAAGCACGTATTTACCTAATGATCTCCATTTAAATATTAATCGAAGTAAAGAAGGATTTAATGCGCCCCCCCTCCACACACATGAA
>NZ_BAVS01000009.1 GCF_000521485.1 Gracilibacillus boraciitolerans JCM 21714
TCGTACTTTTAACTTTAGCAGAAATGGGTTCTTTTTTCATTTTTTAAGTGAATGATGTTTTGGTTACAACCCTCATTAAAACAAGGGATTTGACTGTTTTAAAATTTTTTATGAATAATTCAGGATTAAGTAATATATTACATTTAAAGTTCAGATTATGATGGTTTATTAACATACTGTTTTCTTATTAATTCGTTGTTATACATATACTTACCTCAGTCCCAATATACTTTCAAAAAAGTAAAAAAACATAAGATTCATTTTACCAAAATCAATAGAATCTCCGCTTCATCTCTGCATTAGATACATAGACATTTAAAAGATCTTTTTAAGATCTGGAAGAGCAATTAATAATACGAAACTAACGGGAAAAAATAAAAAAGACACCAATTATTTAAGTGCCTTCTTCAATAACTCTCTTGTTACTTTTTGATTTAATGTATTTGCCAAATACTCTAACATTTTTTCTTGTTGATATTTTTCATCTGTCATAAATCGAATAAAATGTTCTCGGTCTGCTTCTGGGATGTTCTTTGAATCCTTTTCAACCATTTTCAAATATTCATCATTCAACAGAATAACCTCCAATTTCACTATGACATGTATACTTATTTGACATAATATATAAAATTCCTTCCAATTATTTTATATTGTATAAATTACTTCACATAGCGTATAATAAGAACAAATGTTCTTATTACTGAGGTGAAATATTATGCGAAACATAACTGATGAAGAATTTAAAATCGCTAGCCGGTATTTGTTTTTAAGTATGGCCATTGAAGTCATTCAGAAGGATTTAAACACATTACGTAACAACAGCATTTTTAAAATTAATGAACCTTACATAAAGTTATTGGAAGTAGCTGAGAGAAAAGCTATTGAGGAAAGAAAAAAGCTGAAGCAACAAATGCATATTAATCAATTAAAAGTGTTACTGACGGATAGATCAGAGGGGGGGTTTACCGAGTATACTTATTATGCTAAACGTAAAGAGGAAAAGCGAAGGTATTTTAATCCGGCTATAAGGAAAAAGGTGCTGCTGATCTTGCGAGATCTGTTACGAGTACAAGTTAAGCCCATAAAAGAAACATAAAAGTAAAATATATATCCATCTGAATAAATTAATAGTCAGGATAAATTTACGCTTTCTATCAGGACATCCATCTTGCCTTAGGAGATAACATTTTCACAATCATTATTTGAAGTACTTCATATCAATATTTTAATAAAACAAAAGAGTAACATCTTTCACTTAGATTAATGAACTGTTTTTTTTGATTGCGTTACCCTTTTGTTACCCCCCCATACCTGTTTTGTCGGATATTGGTAAATGGGATTAAATAGACACCCCACTTTCCAACCATGTTTTTCTAAAATTGAGCATACTCTATACTCAAGCAAAAACCTTGTTTTCTTAATTTTTTCAACATACTTGTTCTTAATTATATGCATCCATACACCCCGTGCTTATTTAATTTTAAAGAAATAGGAGTCAACTATTACTTAAGTTGACTCCTAAAAATAATTGTTATACGTTTTTATATTTTTTCCATTACATCAAGTAGACTTTGATAACTATCCACTTCGTGGTATTTTACTTTATTCGTTGAAATACTATTAAATACTCTTTTAGCACAAGCAATTTTTGCCTTCTCAATTGGGCGGATATCAAGACTACTCATGCTACCTTTTGTTTCAGCTATAAAGTAGATATGTTTAACAGCACCTTGGTAAAATGCAATGGCCCAATCGGGTGAGTAATTTCCAACAGGTGTTGGGATTGCAAATCCTTTTGGTAATTTTGCGTATACACTGACTTCGTCAGCTATATCCATATCTTCTGCGAATTTCCGCTCAACGCTTTTCTCTGCTATACCGTCTGTAAAGACATAGTCTTGCACATGCTTTTTCGCTTTAAATGCTTTTGTAAAATCTGCTGATCCTTTATCAGTAGTAAATATTGTACTATCATACTGCTTATCAATTTGATTGTATTGAATGTGTTCTACAATCATGGTTGCTTTTTGTTCCTTAATTAAGCGAATTGCTTTAGTGATAAATTCTTCAGGGTTTTGTTTAAACAATGCAAATATGTGATTTTGAATACCTGATAAAATTTTCACTACTGTTCTCCTAGTCAGTGTAGTACCTTCAGCAATCTTCCCAACAAGGTCATATTTAATCTGGCTAGTTGCTGCATGTTGCAGTGTTTCTGTTCTTGATTTTAGTGATTTAAAACTTTCTTTACGTTCTATAGAGTGCTCATCTAAATTTGCATTTTGTTGACCAGAAGTAACTGTATATTTTAATTGGGTTACTGACATATTTTCGTTGATATGTCTTATGCATTTTTGAATCAGTTCATCGCTATCAAATTCAACAGAATAGGCATATTGATGGTTAATGTAACCCCCCCACAATTCTTTGAATTCCTTTTTATAAAAGTTATCATTTAAAGGATTTTCTGTAATCTTTGTCTTATTTCCATTATCAATCATTTCTTTTAGTACATTCTCATCAAATACACTTTGAATTAAAGTATGAATACCTTCTCCCAGATTTTTTATACCTTCTGGTAAAGGAGATAATAACTCATTTTTCAAGTCGGTTCTGTATTCATTGGTAACACTGTCATTATCATCAATATAATCATTCTTAATAAGGTACCGATAAATATCCCTGGCTTGATTAGCGTCTATTACCACTGGTTGTTCATCAACAATAATTGTTTTACCAGAAAAGTATTCAGGAGTAGCTTTAGTTGGACGATCATACAGTGCTTCTTTAATACCTGTCTGCAAATCTGCAACAAAGTCTTTATAACCTTCACTTGCAACAACAGTTAACACATTTATAGAGTGGACTGCATCGCCTATTTTTTCTAGGTCCATTCGCTCTCCGTTTTGATTTACGCATAAACGAAGTCCACGGCCAACTTCTTGGCGCTTTTGTATCGGGCTTATCCCTCCATGTTTTAATGTACATATTTGAAAGACATTAGGGTTGTCCCATCCTTCTCGGAGAGCAGAATGCGAAAAGATAAAACGAACAGGCTCTTTAAAGTCAAGAAGTCGTTCTTTGTTTTTTAGTATCAAATCATAGGCTGAAATATCATCACTTTCATCAGACCCTCTTTTAGTAGGACTATCCACTTTACGTCCATGTTTATCAATACTGAAATATCCCGTATGAGTCGTATTAGGGTCTATTCCTTTTAAATATCGAACGTATGGTGTATCTTCGAGTGTAATGTAATCATTCAGTACATTAATATACTCTTGTTCGAACATCTCTCCATACTCAGAGTTTTCTTCTTCACCATCCACGTTATATACACGGTATTTAGCTACTTCGTCGATAAAAAATAAAGAAAGGGTCTTAATGCCAAATTCAAATAGTTGCTTTTCCTTTTCAAAGTGAGAAATGATTGTTTCCCTTACTTGTATCCTACGCATGTCTCTTTCGGAAACATCACCTACAACTTCGCCGCGAGAGAGTATTTCTCCATTAGTAAAAGTAACAGTACCGCTTATAGGGTCAATTTCGCTAATCAGATATCCCCCTGTACTGTTCCAATTTTTTTGATTCATGGTAAAGATCATCGCCCACGTCAAGAATACGTGTTTCACGGTTTATAGATTTATTATATTTAATCTCAAGTTCTATTTTTACTCTTGGCGGCTTATTTGATGAAATTATAATGTTCTCCAGATACAAGAATTTATCCGTTCCTCTGAAATTCTTTACCTCAAAACCTTTCACTTCAATTTTTTTCACTAATTTCTTGTTATAGGCATCTACAGCATCTAACACATATACTAGGTTATGCTTATGGGTATGAGTAGCAGAATAATTCAAACTAAACAACGGATCAAAATTCGCTAATGCTTTCTGTGTCTTTTCTCCCCCCCATCTTTTGAGGCTCGTCCAAGATAAGTATAGGTTGATTTGCTTTTATAACGTCAATTGGCCTTCTGCTTCCAAAGTCATCTAATTTTTCGTATATACGACGAGCTTCTTTACTTCTTCCTCCTTCTTTCATTGTTGTGTTAAACGCTTGTATATTGATTATCATTACGTTTATTCCTGCATTAGAACTAAAACTATCAAGATCTGTAAGGTTCTTACTGTTGTAGATAAAGTATCGTATTTTTTTTCCATAGTGCTCTATAAAATGTTCTTGTGTTATTTCAAAGGATTTTTTTACCCCCCCTTCACGTATGGCGATCGAAGGGACAACTATAATAAATTTACTCCATCCGTACTTTTTGTTTAGTTCAAAAATAGATTTAATGTAAGCATATGTTTTACCAGTACCAGTTTCCATTTCTACATCTAAACTACATCTTCCTAAACCACTCACTATTTTTTCAGATTGCTTTATATTATTATGAGCTTGCATATTCTTGATGTTCAAAAGTAGTTGGGAGTCTGTTAATGTCAAATCTGCATTTTTGAAACCGGTATTCTCATCCACATCTGCCAATTCCAGATCAGAAAACAAAGATGTTTGATAGGCTTGTTTTTTCTCTTTTATTCCTATATCTCTTACATAGTTAACTCGACTGCTAAAAGGTTGAGCTTCAAAAATTTGGACTACACTATTTACTGCTTCAGTTTGATATTGTTGGACTTTAAATTTAAACTTCATCTGGACACCTCCTCTACAGTACCTTTCTTACTGTAGTAGGACTATACGTTTCAAAAATTTGGTCAAAGTTAGTTGCCACGCTGTCGTTTGCTATACTACTATCACGGAATACCGCATAATAAGGATTCCTTTTGGCAATTTCAGTAATCACTTCACTGGTAACTTCGTTTTCAAAGCATGCAATTAAGTAACCTTCGGCCACGGTGAATACTTTTTTACCACCTATTGTCATTTCTTCAATTTTGCTCGATAGTAACACTCCTAGATCTAACATAACTTGGAATAATAGATCTTCAGGAGTACGATCTATCTTTATATTATTTTCAAGTTCAGATATCAAGTCTTGCGTATACTCTGTAGGGTGATAGTAAACATCCTGCATGTTAGTAGAATCAACTTTCAATACGCGAAAACCAATATCTAATTTTCCGACTACTTCAAAGTTATCTTCCAATATTTTTTTTCCTGCAAGTCGGATTCGTTCTTTTCCAATTTGAGATATTGTTTTATACCTTGCTTTAAAAGCAGCAGATTTAACATCCGTTTCTTCTGCTAACTGAACCATGATAAACTTACGATTACCGTCATCTTCAGCATTTAACTCCATAACAGCATGTGCAGTTGTCGCGGAACCAGAAAAGAAATCCATAACAATTGAATTCTCATCTGTACCAGTAATTATAAGTTTTTTAATTAACTCAACTGCTTTAGGAAAATCCATGATACTAGTTCCAAATAAATCCTTAATAACTTTTCTTCCGTAATCGTTTGTTATTTCTTTATCTGTCCAGAGTGACTTAATTAAAGTTTTAGCAACATTTCCATTTGGGTCCGAAAGGTAGTCCTTTCGATAAATCCTCCATTCTTCCCCCCCAGACTTTTCAGCAATAAGAAGATTATTTTCTTTTAAAACTTTTTGCTTCGCCCATGTCCAACATGTTTTAGTTCCATCAGGAGCATCAGGCCAAACTTCATCAGTGAATGTTTCATCTTTTGTTAACGAAACTTGTCCATTTTTCGGATTAACGTATAAAGCATAATATAGATTTGGCCTAGTTACAGGATTAAACGATTGATTTCGATTCCTTAATCCAAGGATTCTATATTTACCAAAGGAATCTACTTTGTTATACTCCTCAATCATCCTTCCTTCTTTTGGAACACCACCCATTGTAGAAGAAAGTTGAATGTTTTTACCATAGATTAGGATAGATTCATGAGTTCTTGCAACAAATTTATCCAGATGTCTGCCACGAGGATTCAACTGTACAGCCAAAGTTGCAATATGATTAGACTTTCCAAAAAGTTCATTACAAACCTTTTGAGCATTCTCAAGTTCATTGTCATCTATACTAATAAAAATGATCCCATCATCAGTTAGTAAATTCTTTGCTAATTTTATACGGGGGGGATAAAACATGTTTATCCAATCGGTATGAAATCTTCCATTGCTTTCTAGATTTTGTACAAGACGATTACCTTCTTCATCAAACTGCCCACTATTAGCAAGATAGAAATCATGGTCAATTCTAAAATCATCTTCATAGATAAAATCGTTACCAGTGTTGTATGGTGGATCAATATAAATCATTTTAACCTTTCCCAGATAAGTTTCTTGCAACAATTTAAGAGCTTCTAGATTATCTCCCTCAATATATAGATTTTCGGTGTAATCGAAACTTAAACTTTCTTCTCTACAAGGACGTAAAGTTTTGGTAATAGGAGCATTAGCTAGTAATATCGAATTTTTTTTATCTGGCCAAGTGAATTGATAACGCTCCTCGGGTCCCTCCACTATAAAATCGGAAAGTTCTTGTTGTAGCAAAACAAAATCAATAACCTTTTCTACTATCGGAGTGCCATCTTCATTATGACCTTTAATTACTTCCGTCAATGTGTTAGGAAATAACTCACCGATTTTACTAGCGTTATCCTTTATTTTGTTCAAAGAATGCATTTTTAGTTTATCCATTATCATTCTCCTTTTTCTTGAGCTAATTTTTCCTTTAATTCTTGAAGACGAGTAAATTGTTCAAAACGTTGTTTAGGCTGTTTTTCTTTTCGTGATCTTTTTTCTAATCTTTTAATTTCTTTTTGTAATTTTTGAATATAGTCTTGTTTTTGCAGTTTTTCTTCTACGGTAATGTTATCAGTATTAGAAATAACATTCTTTTTCAAAGTAATTTGTTCGATATATTCATCCCAAATGATATCAAGATTAAGACCTTTCGCGATCAGGTTTATTTCTTCTAATGGGATCCAATTTGTTTTATAAAGTTTGTTATAAAAGATTGCCAATTGTCCTTTATCTTGAAAATTCAATAGAAATATCAATTTATGAGCATTTTGACGTGCTATATTTTCAACAATACGATAATCTATTTCCTGTTTTTTTAACTCAATAGATAGAACAAGGATTTCTGATGTTTCTTTGCCTTTATCAACGTTTAAAGTATCTGATGATAGTTTGAATTCCAATACTATCCGTTTAATATCTGAAACAAATTTTTCTTTTATATCACTTTTGAGGTTGAGATTCTTGTAGAATGCATCTTTGGGTATAATACGCTCCACTTTAGCTTTGCTTGGAAATCTGAGCATCGTCTAACACCACCAAGAAGCATAATAACTCAAAGTCATCCAGACCAGATATATTATTAGCTAAAAATGTAGTTTGTCCAGCACCAAAGAAACTGTCTAAATCACTTTCTTCTTTAACTGTAATAATAGATGAAATTGCTTGCTGAAGCAGATTAGACATTCGTTCCATCCTTCTTCCATCATTTGTTTCTTGATTGAAGATATGGCACGCCTCCATATCGGGCTCTTTTCCATCACGTGAAAGATACCGCATCATATCAAGTATTGCTTTCGGTTCAAGGTGATTTATTATTACGACACCATCATCACCAATATAGACAATGTAGAATGGATGAAGCCTATTATGACTTTCGACATCTCCAATTCTATTTATGTTTTTTAATACAAAAATCACTCCAGGTTTTCCCCCCCCATATACTACTGCATGAATGCCTGATGGAGTCCGTTCCAAATTCGGATTTTCTTTTATATAAGCAAGTAAGTCCATTCTGAATTCATTTAAACCCAAGTCCATTATGGATATTCCAGTGGTCATTTCCTCTAAATCTACAACCTCATTCTGAAGTCTTTCCAACTGTTTACGCCGATATATTAAATCTCCACTCTCATCTTGATTTATATAATCATCATCACCCGTGGAGGTCATTACAGATATACGCATTCTTGACTCTACACGACTCTTTAAGTTGATGTAATCATCTAACGCTATATCTGGCCAAAAGTTCACTAATTGAATCACTGAATTTTTACTTCCAATACGGTCAACTCGTCCAAAACGCTGGATAATACGTACTGGGTTCCAATGAATATCATAATTTATACAGTAGTCACAATCTTGTAGGTTTTGTCCTTCTGATATACAATCCGTTGCTATTAAAATATCAATATTATTTTTGTCATTTGGTGTAACCAATTCTTTATCCTTTGAAATTGGGGGGAAAAACAAGTTAAAATAGTGTTCATATCATTTGGAAATTTTTTAATAGTTGTTTTGTCAGTTGATCCCGTAATTAACGCAGTATTCAAACCATATTGATTTTTAACAAACTCACTTACATTTTCGTACAGGTATTCTGCTGTGTCAGAAAAAGCAGTGAAAACAATAACCTTTTTATTTTCCTTATTTATAGGATTATCAATTTTGTTTTCTATGACATTCAATAATTCATTAAGTTTTGAATCGTATTCTGGTGTTATATCCTCAATCATTAGGATTAACAATTCAAGGACCTCTTTATCTGCGGTTAAATCCCTTTTCCATGATAAGTAATCCATATCATTGATGTCTATTCTAAACTTTTTCCTACCCAAAATATATCTATGTTTTGATCATCTAAATCCAAATCATTATAATCGATATCTCTAACAGTAATTTCTGCATTTGAACGGAACTCTTCTATTGTTTTAATCGTCTTGATAATTTGGCCATAAATTCGTTTAACTGTCAATTTAAAGGAATGAACTGAACTCTCCATCCTTTTCAGCAAGTTAATGCTCATTAAACGACGGATTCCTTCCTCACGTCCACTTTGAGTTAAACGTCTACTGTCTTCCGAATCCAAATCCATATAATTACTTAACCTACTAGGAAGAATATAGTTCGTAGGAGTATAAATAGATAAGTTTAAACCAGCTAATTGTTCATATATTTGTTCATAGTTAATTGCATTATTCAATGTTGTCAATTTTGGACGTTTAGAAATTGGTTCTTTTCTTTGCGGGAATGTACCAACTTCAGTAGTATCATAATAACGCTGTATGTGTTTTCTTGAACGCGCTATTGTTACACTATCTAATACCTCAAAAAAATCAAAACTTAACTGTTTAAGCAATGTATCCGTAGTTCGAAGTTCAGGTGGTTGCTTACTCCAATTGTTATAGATTCTTTGGGCTTGTTTAAAAATCGAATCAATATCTGACTTAATGTTGAGCTTTGAATTGATTAGCTCTGTTTTACCCTCATATGCCAAAGCAAGTTGATTTCTCAAATCATAAAACCGATTATTAACAGGGGTAGCAGAAAGCATCAAAACTTTAGTTGTTACTCCTGAACGTATAACTTTGTTCAGTAATTTTAAATACCGATTTTCCTTTTCATCAAATTCACCGTTTGTTGTGCCTCCGTTACGAAAGTTGTGTGATTCATCTATAACCACTAAATCGTAATTCCCCCCCCAGTTGATTCGATCAAGGGCCAAACCAATTGCAGAATCTCCACGCTCACGAGATAAGTCTGTGTGAAATAAAACATCATATCGTAGACGGTCTTTTTCAAGTGGATTGTTGATTAGGTTTCCTCTAAAAGTCATCCAGTTATCTTTCAGTTTTTTAGGACATAGAACCAAAACGTTTTTGTTGCGGTTTTCATAGTATTTTATCACTGCCAGCGAAGTAAAAGTTTTACCAAGACCAACACTATCAGCTAGAATACACCCGTTATACGTTTCAAGTTTATTGATTATTGCTAGTGCAGCGTCTTGTTGAAAATTGTAAAGTTTGTTCCAAATAACACTATTTTTAAAACCAGTTGCATCATTTGGCAGCACATCATCTGTTATATCATCTAGGAATTCACTAAAAATATTAAATAGAGTTAAAAAGTAGATCAATTCCGCCGGATTTTCCTGATAAACCTCTGAAATAGTCTCAATCACTTCTTCTGTAACATCTTGAAGACGCTTATCATCATCCCAAACATTTTCAAAGAGTTGAACGTATTCACTACTAAATGGTGCATCAAATTTATTTATCATATTGTAGGCGTTCTTACCTTTCTCACAACCTATATCAACTCTTGTGAATCCATTTAGGGGCATGTATGTTAACTTCTGGTCATCTTTATTCTCAACATTTAAGAATCCACCCATATTATCTTGTGTTGAGTTAGATTTAAAGGTTACCTTTTTCCTAATCCAATCCGCACACTCTTTAGCAATAGCCTTCTGGGTTAATTTATTTTTGAGTTTTACTTCAAATTCAGTACCATATAGACCTGTTTCTCTTTTTAATCGCGGTATGTAGAATTCTCTTTTTTCCTTTGGAAACTGTTCTGAAGCAAAAGTAGGAGATGTAAAAATAAAACGTAAGGAGTCTATTTTACTTAACTGTTTCTTTAATTCTTGGTAAGCATAGATGGAAAAATAACCAGCTGCAATAGAAATACGACTATTTGGTAGTATAACCTGCTCTAAATCATCTTTTACTACTTTCGTAGTATTGTTAAATACCTTCATTTTGTACACACCCCCCCCTAAAAGGTAATCACCTGTTCAATAAATTTATGATACAATTATATCAAATTTTATAGTATATTCATCCCACAAACAGTAATTTTATAAATTCAGAAAAAAATTATCGGATTTATAAATGATAAACAGTTCCCACACGTATGAAGAGTTACTCAAGGAAGTGTCGGCAAGAATCTCCAGTTATGTTCACCAATGAGAACTCGGTCTATGATGGTAGTAGCTATTTTTGACGTCCTGAAACATATCTCCTCATTGTTAAAATTTGTATTTTGTAGTTAAAATTGTACTTTTCTTTTCATATATCACATCAAGTTGCTGGAAAAACAACTTGAAGTCTTCAAAATCAATTGGCAAGTAGCCAATTTCATCGACCTCTCTTTATGCGAGAAAAAATATTTTTCCTATTTTAACTTTTAGCTTATTATGGATTACTTTTTTCTAACTGCTTGCTATATAATCAAATAAGGAGGGGTTATAATTTTTGTCCTTTTCCCATTTTACTGATCAACTCTTTCCTGTATCAGATTCTGGTACAGGAAAAAATTGCTCCATGATGGACAAGGATAACCGACTACCCAAAATAAATAGATGTCGGTTATTGATAATCTATTTATTAATGATGCTGTTCATGTTTATAGAGATCCATGTGATCCCTTATATTGCTTCTTGCTAATTTTGGTGTATCATCTAGTTTTTTAAATAGACTTCCTTGTATTTAAAGGTGTTTTCCCATTATATTATCCAATGCTTGTTTCTCGAGACCATGCTTATATGGAATAAGACTTCTTAATATTTAATATTATATATGTTTACATTTACTTAAACGTTTTATGTTACTTTTTATTACACACAATAACTTACATTATATTAATACTAATCAATTTCTTCTTCCAATTCATCTAATGCCTGTTCTATTGCAAAATTAATAAATTCCGTTTTGAAGCCATGACTTTTCCCAGCTAGTTTATCTAATCTTTTTGATAATTCCTTCTTGACATGAAAGGTCCTTCTGATATGTGTATCCTCGACTTTTTGAGGTTTCAACTTTGCTTTTAATTGTTTTTTCTTTTCTTCCTTATCACTTTTATCCTCTTCCGTTTCACTAATAGTATTAACACTTGCACTAGGTTCTTCTTTTGTATTTTTAGCAGCATTTGTTGTAGATTCTGTTTGTGATTTTTCGTCTTTTACAGGAGTATTCTTTTCTTCTACTACTTCCCTTTCTAGTAATTCATCCTGTGGGTTTTTCCCCCCCTTCTTTTTTTCCTGCATTTTCTTCATTTTTTCCTGTAATTGTTGTGTTGTATTCGCCATGTTTTTATTCAGTCCTTTCAATTCGAGCCAACAGTTCTTTGTAGAAATCCTTATACTCTTTAATTGCATCATTTAATTCTTTATTGTCTGCATTAAATCCGAAAACTGGTAATCTACCTGTACTAGCCTTCCTTGTAATAATAGTATTAAACACTAACTCAGGATAATCACTTTCTATTAATTCGTTAAACATTTTAGCATCAGATCGTCTTTTATCAGTTAATGTCCTTAATATACCTAGTTTCCTCAACCCTTTATTATAGGTTCTCTCCTGGATGGATTGGGCAGACTCAATGGATTTGAAGAAATTTTCAATAGCAGAATAGCAATATTGCGAACATTCATACATAGTCACTACATAATCACTAGCAATCAGAGCATTTGTAGTTTGTTCTGATAAAGCAGGGGGGGGTGTATCAATTAATATATAGTCGTAATCATCTTTAATAGAATCTAAAGTTAGCTTTAATTGTTCATATGCTTTCCCGTTTAAATCAAATGTATCTCCGAAATAATCATTTGTATAAATCCATTTTGGAAATAAGGCTAAATAATTATTTGCTGGTATCAAATCAATTTTTTCATCTGCCTTATAAATATATTCTTTTGGATTTTTTGTAATGATAGCTTCAAATATAGATTTATCTTCAAATTCATTGGAAGATAAACCTGATAAAGTTTCTGACACATTTCCTTGAGAATCCATATCCACAACTAACACTTTGTATCCATCTTTAGCAAATAAATGAGATACGACACCAACTGTTGTGCTTTTGCCAACACCGCCTTTTTGTAATCCAAAAGTAATGACCTTACTCATATTAATCTCTCCTTCGATTTTTACTATAATCCTATTCTAATCGAAATCCGTCAACTATCTCAACGTTTTTATATAATTAATTTTAAAATTTTAAGATTATGTTTTTTATATGTATACATTTATGTAATATTAAACGTTTGTTTATTATGAACATAATAAGTATAAAAATCATTATTATATTCATTAACTATAAAATGAATTGTTTTTTTATAAAATTAATTAAACTATTTATATTACGTAATTATATGTTTAATTAATTAATGGCTATAATAAGGAGATGTAATTCGAAAAGTAACTTCATAATGATCTCTCCTTTGATTTTTCATTAAAATCCTACCCTAATAGAAACCCATCGACTATCTCGCATTTTCTATAATATTAAATTCAGAAAATTAATATTAAGTTTCATAATATGTATACATTTATGTAATATTAAACGTTTGATTATAAATAATATATTATATATAAGTATTAATTTAATATTAATCAATTATAACATTATTTGTTTCTTTATAAAATTAAGTAATTAGATAAAATTACTTATCAGTATATATAAAATATTATTTAATCTAATAAAGAAACGTAATATAAAAAGTAAGTTTATAAAACTTTGTATAAAAAGTATTTGATATATGTTAAATACTTTGCTATGATTTACTTGTATTATTATTTTTTTATTCACTCTTTGAGTGGTTGCGCATCCTCTATTTCAAGAGGAAAGGCATCGTAAAATGTATTTAATGTCCTCATTTACAGAGTGCATGAACGATTAAAATTATTTTGTTATGTAGTAAATTTATAAAAAAATAGATTGATATATTAAAACATTTCTTGATTTTCTATGTGCGTTTGCATGTAGGCAAGGAATGTTTTTTATTTATATAAAAAATCAAAAAGAAAGGAGTTTAAAAATGAGCTTAGAACACCCTGACATTACTCAAATGAATCAGCGTGGTTATATATCACAAAATGATCCATTGGATGATGTACTTCCAGTCCGTATTGCAAATTGCTTTATTTGTGATGAAACGATCACCAATGAAAATGAAGTAGATGCAATGGAATATGAAGGAGAAAATTATTGTTGCAAAGAGTGTCTAATCGAAGATATTCAACAAATTTAGATTTTATAAAGAAGAGAGAAAATTCAAAAGAAATTTTAAAGGGAGAGATATAAATGAGAGATTTATTCATTAATTTAGTAGGGGGGGAAAAAGAAGGAATAGCTATTTCAGAAGCAGTATCACAATATGATTTATTCGATGTTACTGTGGAAGAATTAATGCAGATTGAAGGTGTGGGTAGAGTAAAAGCAGAAAGAATATTTAACGCTATTAACTTAGGAAAATATGCTATTGCTCATAAAGAGGATAAATATATTATCCGTTCCCCCAGAAGATGCAGCTGATCATTTAATGAATGAAATGAGGTATTTAAAACAAGAGCATTTTGTTGCATTGTTTTTAGATACGAAAAATAAAGTAATACACAAAGAAACTGTATTTATAGGGTCTTTGAATGCTTCCATTGTTCATCCACGTGAAGTATTTCGTATTGCTATTAAGAAAGCGAGTGGTTCTATTATCGTGTGCCATAACCATCCAAGTGGAGATCCCATTCCGTCAAACGAAGATGTACAGGTAACAAAGAGATTGAAAGAATCAGGGAAAATGATTGGAATTGAAGTATTGGATCATATTATTATCGGTGATGGTAATTTTATTTCCTTAAAAGAAAAAGGTTATCTCTAAAGAGAAGAAACAGTCAAGCGGCTTTACTAGTTGCTTGACTTATTTTTTATAGAAAGGGAGAGATGTTAATGAGTGTAAATGAAAACATTCGTAACGGAAATGTCGTAGCAATGGAAAGTAAAGGTGAAGGTGCTTTAGGTAGCATCTTTTGGTATTCCATCCACTCAGAAGTGGAAGTCACTCGGGAGGATCTATCTAAACTGTTCGATAACATTGGAATCGATCACTCCTGGTTACCAAATGAAATTAGACCATCTGACGCTTTCAGGAGAACTACAACAGAAATTCAAAAGAAGAAAGTACCAACCAAAAATCCTAATATATTGCAAAACTTCTTAACAAGAGAAGTATATGCGGACACGAAAACGGTACAACGAAATATTGTTGTTGAAGAAGTAGATCAATCAGGCAAACGATTAAACTATCGTGTCGATGCTGCCATTATTGAATTGGATAAAAAGAATGGCACGTTTAAAGTAATTGCCAAAGATAGTGAAGAACTAGCAAAGGAGTTAGCACATCAATCCAAACATAAATTTGAACGCTATATGCGGTTTTACTCGTCACAGCAATTACGTGTGATGGTGTCGAAATATCTTTCCTCTTTAGCACCCACAGCTGTAAGACCAAATGGTGGAGTTTATTTTGTACCTGCTTCTTTTACGAATGAATTAAAGATGTTACAGCAATTATGTACGGATCTTCATTCAGAAGGTGTAGTTATACCATTGTATGACACATCAGATAATCGTGATATGGTGCTTAAAAAACTTGAAAATGAATTTATGCAAGCCTTAGCAAGATGCCAGGAGCTTGAAAATATGGATGTGCCGAAGAAGAAAATTCAAGATGCGATTGAAGATGCAAAACGAGTAGCTAACACCTATAAAAATTATCGGGATAACATTTCATTACATGTTGAGTCCTTAGAAGATCAGTTAGACGATTTACGTGCAAGTGCTATGGCACTTACCAATAAATATGTCAATAGAAAATAATAAAGGAGAGTATAGTTATGCCATTAGAATTTTTTAATACCGTACTTGGGCGCAATTTCTATGAAGGCGATGTTCCTAAAATAGCTGCCAGTTTAGAAAAAATTGCTTCTGAGATAGAGAGAGGTAATGACTTAAAAGAAGTTGAATTAAATCATAAAAAAAGAGAGTTAAATAGATAAAAAAATTAAAGGAGAGATTATTATTATGTCTAAAATTCAAGATATTCAAGCAGCGTTAAATCAAAAATACTATGAAAGAGAAGGAGAAGTCGAAGCGTTATTGACAGCTATGTTATCTAAGCAACACGTTTTATTCATTGGTGATGCAGGAACAGGTAAATCTCAACTTTCTAGTGAATTAGGAAATATTGTTCAAGGGAGTAACTATTTTCAATGGTTACTTTCCCAATTTTCCACTCCTGAAGAATTATTCGGAGTATTATCACTAAAAGAATTAGAGCAAGGGGGGGTTTACAAGCGAAATACAAGTCATAAGCTACCTGAAGCTCATTTTGGTTTCTTAGATGAAATCTTTAAAGCAAATAGTGCTATTTTAAACAGCTTACTTACTATCATCAATGAACGGTTGTTTTATAATAACGGTTCACCAGTACAAACTCCTTTGATGAGTATTGTTGGTTCATCTAATGAGTATCCCGAAGAAGGGGAAGGGTTAGAAGCCTTGTTTGATCGTTTTCTGCTACGTTACGAGGTAGATTACATCAAGGAAGAAAAAGCATTTATTTCTTTATTAAAAGGAGATAACAATGTTCAAATTCCTACCATAACATTGGATGAATTAAAACAATACCAATCGGAAGTAGCGCAAATAATTATTCCAGATAATGCAATAAACACGTTGGCTACTATCCGTACAGAATTAAAAGATGAAGGTATCAGACCATCTGACAGAAGATTTAAACAATCACTTTCACTATTGCAGGCAAAAGCTTTTATTGATCAACGTACGCAAGTAGTCTTAAAAGACTTAGGACTTTTAAGTAATACACTTTGGGAAACACCTGAACAACGAAACACCGTTCGTGATATTGTGTATGACCATTGTTCGGATGTAAACGAAGTAAAGTTTGAACAATTGAAGCAAAACGCAAATGAGTTAATTGAGTTATTGCATAGTGATATAGCTAAAGACGAGTTAGAAATTATGAAAAAATTAAAAGCTCTAGCTGATGAAGTGGCTAAGATCCAATTAGATGATGCGACAAAACAACAGCAATTTGTCGATTATCTAAAGAATACGAGGGATGAATACGCTACTAAACAGCTAGGTATATTTTAGAAGAAATAAACAGGCAATCAAATAAGGTTGTCTGTATTTTAATATTCGATTTGAAAGGAGTTTTTAAATGGCTAATGCCTTAAAAAGAAAAGAACATGTTTATCAAAAACCTACTATTAATGCAGATTCATTTGATAAAAGAAGGTTTAACGAACTATTGAAAATGTCAAAAGGACTGAAGGAAATTAAAAAACAAGGTGAAGATATTCCGCAATTTGATCAGTTAATCGGTGATATGTGGAGTAGCTTTTATAAAAACAAACCATCTTTACTGGATCAAGAAGGTATCGAAATGGATTTATATAACAACCATTCGATAATGGACCGTATGCTTCAGGAAGATGCTTTTCATGATACACATCAATTTACTATACTGGATGATCTTCATTCAGCTCTATCCACTATTGGTTTCTCTGAAAAAACAATGGAATGGATAAAAGAGAAAATAGAAAAAGATGAAAGCTTGAAGCAGTCTTATGAAAACATGCAGATTAATACTACATTGGATAATAAACATTCCAAAGAATATCAGCAAGCTATGGAACAGTTTAATAAAGCTCTTTCAGATTCATTAAAGCAAGATAAAAACAGCGATCAATTATCTCAAATCCTAACAGAAGCAACAAAAGAAGCAAAACAAACCAAAGTAAATATGGAAAATTTTTTAGGTGGAATGGAAGCAGGAAAAGGACAAGCAGAAATGAAAAAGATCCCCCCCTTACGAGATCAATTTACTCTTGCTGCTCACTTAAAAACTAATCATAAGATGAAACGTATCGCTGAATGGACTGGTAGATTCAAAAGAATAGCTCAATCTAAGCAAAAGCAAAAGTCAAAGGAATCTATATCTAAATCCGGTGTAACGACTGGAAATGAAATAGACCGGATATTGCCTAGCGAAATGCTTTATTTAGCTATTCCACAAGCGAAAGCTGACTTTCTTAGAAGATTAGCAGAAGGACAGACATTGCAATACAACAGCGAAGGAAAAAGCACTTTAGGAAAAGGATCTATCATTCTTTGTTTGGATCAATCAGGTTCAATGAGAAAGTTAGATGATCAATCCAAAGGTTTTGCGCTTGCCCTTATGAGTATTGCCAAAAAACAAAAGCGTGACTTTGCTTTAATCAACTTTAGCGACAAGGCGTATAACAAAGAATATCCAAAAGGGAAAATATCTACCTCTCAAATGGTCGAACTTTGTAATAATTTTTTAGACGGTGGAACAAATTTCACTCAACCTTTAATGCTAAGTGAAAAGATTATAAATAAAAGTCGTTTTAAAGATGCTGACATTATATTCATTACAGATGGCCAAGACAATATTTCTCAAGATTTTATTACATCTTTTAATCGACATAAAGAAAAGGATAAGTTTCAGGTGTTGAGCTTATTAATTGGAAATCAAGCAAAAAGAAGAACGGTCGATATGTTTTCAGACAGTGTGTTTCATGCGAATGATTTTGAAGATGAAGAAGCACAACAAATTTTTAACATATAACAAAGAAAGGAAGAGAAGAAATATGGCATTGGTAGTAAAAGAATGCATGTGTTGTGGGGTTTCAAATACAGAAGCCGAACTACGAATGGTAGAAAGATATACAGGGTTTTTTGTTGAATGTGAGGAATGTATAAACGAATACAAGGGAGATCAGAATACTCCCAATCAACCAATGGATAGGTAAAATTTTAAAAAGGTTAATTAAGACAGGTATTATAACAATCATGCTTAATATCTGTCGTTTTTAAATTATAACGAGAGGTGTTTAAAATGCGTTTTATTTTATCAGATGTACATGGTTGCATAAGTTAATTAGATGAATTACTAAAAAATATAAGCAACAAACAGAAACATTAGTGTTTCTAGGGGGGGATATGGTCGATTCGTGTGGATTGGTTAAACGATTCATGGAATTAAAACAACAATATGGTGACCAGGTTATTTTACTGAGGGGGGGAAATCATGATGATAAATTTGTGAAATAGATTCCCCGTCCATCAGAAGCACGATCATATTATTATAATGATGCTTTATATGGTGCTTTTTGTTTGTTTTTTTATGAAAATCCTAAAAAATTTAAAGGAAGAGTTAAGAATTAAACGACATGATTATATAAAAAGAATTTATCTACTGCGCTCCGATTTTTACGGACATTACAGATTATTTAAGTCTCATTTTAAAAAGAAATTACAATAAAATGTATTCACAATTCCACAAAACATGATATAATCTTACATAAAGTAACAAAAAATTGTTATACAAAGAAAAAGAAGTCCCCACCACTCGCCAAAGTAGAAGGACTCCCTCGAAAAAATCTGATTAAATTATATAATGATTATAAAACATATTAAAAAAAAGGTCAATACATTCTAGTAACATCTTACATAATTTCTTAATAGTTTTATATAAATGATTATAACATTCGGGGGGGTAAAAATTGGTGGGGCTTCTTCTCAAAATTAAAATGAGAAGGAGCTTTTATTATGTCTAAAGGAAATATAAAAAATTATGCAAAAGATAAAGGATTTGAAATAATTCCCAGAGGTTTACTACAACATCCCAGGTTAAGTTTACAAGCTATTGGTTTACTTTGTAATTTACAATCCTATCCTGAAACTTGGAATTTGAATAAAACAGAAGTTTATACAAGATTTCCAAAAAACAAAAAAACGAGTGTTGCAAATGCATGGGAAGAATTAGTAGAGGAAAAATATATAATTCAGTTAAGAAGAAGGGAAGGTAAAAAATGGGATTATATTTATTATTTTAATTTAACCCCCCCTTTTACAAACGTGGAAGTACAAGAATTAGAAAACAAGGAATCAGCTAAAGCTATGAGCTTCCGATTTTCGGAAGCCCAAAATGAGAAGCCCAAAATGGGAAGCACAAAATCAGCAGATAATAGAATAAATATAAAAGATAATACACATAAAGATAATATACATAAAAATAACACACAAGACCAAAACCATAATCAAGAAGATCAATTAAAAGATTATATTGAATCTACCAATCTACCTATGGGCTTAAAAAAATACTTTTTCGATCAGGTTAAGGTTTTGGTAAATGATCCTACATTTGATATTCAATCCATAGAGTATTTTTATAATACATATGTCCAATTAATTGATTCTAAGTGTACTAGGGATGATATAGATACATTAAATGATACTGAATTTACACATACTGTAAGGAAAATGTTTAAAAAAGTAGATAGACCGATATATAAAATGGAATCACTTCTAAAAGAATGGGTACTATCAGCAATACATTATAAAAAGGAAAATTTCTTTGATAGAAATTAAGTCAATAAAAAAACTTGATTTTCTATTAAGTATCTCCGTTTTCGTAGAGAAACATTGTAAATGGTATATGGATTTGTATTTATATACTTTTTAGCACTGTAAATCGCAGACATATCTTCGTTGATTTACCAATGTTTTATAACATTATGTGGTAAAATGTACTTAAAGATTATGAAAATTCAGTTCTCCAACTAATGCAGCAGAAAAGGGGGATAGATTTGATAAAGCTGATGTTCTTAAAGTAATTGGAAGTATCAATAATTAACCTATTTTAACAATTCAAGATTTATAGAATGGACAATATGAAACTATTATAGGAGCGTTCTAAAATGAAAAAGAAAATGAACTATTTAATCTTACTTTTAACGACCATCTTTATGTTTGGTTGTACCAACGTAGAAGATGCATCCATTACAGATAAAGAAACAGATCCACAAGAAGTAACCACAGTTAATACAAATAAGAATAGTGAAACAGATAAAGAAACGGATTCGCAAGAAGTAACCCCAGCTAATACTAATAAAGATAGTGAAGAAGAAGCTTCTACTAAGGTTGTTGATGAACCAGAGGTAGAGGAAACGCCAATTGAAACAAATGATGACTTGTTTTCAGGATACGAACTAATAAATGTAGATGGTGGAGAATTAAGTGGAAATCGAGAATCAAGTGTTGTCGTAGATATTGGCTTTGGAGATCGAGAGTATTGGGCATTTACGAACGAGCATGGTCAGTTGGTAAGGGTAGTTGCAGAGGAAATTATTTTGCAGGATGACGATACAGAAGATGTATTATCATCGGGCAGATATTTCTCAGACGAAGCGAAAGTACCAGGTGTTGAAAGTGATGTACTCGATGAAGGACATGTGATTGCGGATTCGCTTGGTGGCGTATCCAACGCATATAATATCACACCTCAAGAAAGTACACTTAACCGACACGGTGATCAAGCCTACATGGAAGATGCGATACGTAACGCAGGTGGCGCAAGCCATTTTGAAGCCATTATCTCTTATGCAGACACAGAAACCCAAATACCTTCAAAGTATCAGTATACGTACACAATAAATGGTAATGAGATAGTAGATACGTTCAATAATGTCAATCCCGATGATGTTAATGAGTCACTAGGTTTAACAGATAGCGAGGACACTTCTAATTCAAATCCATCTAGTTCCGATGAAAAAGGGGGGGATGTGTCTAGCGTTGATGTGAATGGTAATGGACAAGTGACCATACAAGAAGCAAAAGATGCAGGTTTCAGCATGCCTATCCATGACAACCATTGGTTATACTTATATGCGAGATAATGACGCAGATGGGATGGTTGGAGAGTAAGACTCTAAAACTTTGAGACAAAAAAATAAAAGAAAGAATATATTCTTCAATGGACGCTTTATAACAATTCGCGAATGGGTGTCTGTACAGGTACACTAAAGTTAATGGTCATATCATCTAAATTGGTATGGCGGAAATATAATTATTTTTCACTAACGAGTGGCGATTGCTGAACAAGAGCAGTCGCTTCTTTTGTTAATGAAGCAGAAGAGTTTAAGGAAAAAATTAATAATAACTGGGAAAGTATTTGTTTAAAGGTAAGCCTGAATTAAAAAAGTCAAAGTTTGGGTAAAAGTGCATTTAAAATTTTAAAAAGTCAACCTTGAGGCAATGCGAAATTTTATTAAGGAATATAATATAATATATGAGGAGTGTTGAAAATTGAAATTACGATGGATTGTTCTAGTGTTTCTTTCATTAATTATAAGTGGTTGTGCTGAAAGTAGCGAAGAAACCACGACCCATTCAAGTGGCGAGATAACAAATACAACAGATATGCAAAATGTAGACAAGAGAAGTGGAAATTTTAAGGCATATGAAGCTGCACAGAATTATATCACTACATTCTATAGTCAGGGTAACCCTGATGCAATTAACCATGAGTCTTATGAAAATAGCAATATTATAAAGCGTGAAGATGGTGTTTATTATATCACTTCCGCCTATGATGTACATGGTTCGAACAGTCTTTCTACTTATAATTATGAAATGTTATTGGATGGCAATTACCAAATTTTAGATGCTTATGTTCCCGGAAGCATTGGAATATTTGAAAAGCCAATGGTTTATGATCAATTAGGCAAAGTGCCATTTCAAATATGCGAGAAGACATGGAGGAAGAGGAGAAGTCACAAGCATTTGCAGATCATAATCGAGATAAAACTGCGTCTCCAAGTGAATCTTTAGTGTATAAAAATGAGGAATATGGTTTCACACTAACATTCCCAGAATCTTGGGCAGATAAGTATAATGTAAATGAAAACAATTGGTATAATGGTGCGGAAGCAAGTATCACGTTTGATTATGTACAAGATGGAGAAGTTATTTCATATATTTTTAGCCTTTTAATTTTTAATGATTCAGAATTCTATGGTTATCATGATCAAGGTATGAATATATATATTACTACAAATGACGGAAAAGTTTACGCATCTAATTCCTTAGCAGAGCCCCCCTACGGAATTATTACAGAATGAAGAGATGAAACCAATACTTGATGAATTAATGAGGATGGTAAACGTGGATGTCCAAATGATTATAGAATCCATTTCGTTTAATTGAAAATATGGGTAATGTAGTAATTTCTACATTAACCCCCCCAGTCCATTTCATCAATAATTCTTTTAGTTTAACTTTTTTATTGCATAGGGTACAAAAGGGAGTGTGGTATTATTTTGAAGGAATCTCCAGTTTTTCCCGTGCTCTACACGGAATGTGACAGTTTTCCGTCGTTCCGCGTTTCGTCTAACGCTATGTGCTTGAGACTATAAGTTCCTCGTTACCCTTAGACAAGATGGTACCTACTACTCTACTTGTTGAGAGCTCGCACTGCGAAAAACCTCGCATTCCTACCCGATCGGTGTGATGAACGCTTAGAAAATTATCATTGTATTTCGCTAGACTTGGGGCTGTTCCTTAACTCCTATTACAAGAGTTTCGTCAGTCGTAGCCCTACCTTCGCAAGAATAAATGCATTTCAGCTTTCACCTTATAGCAAACGTTTTGGATGACAGTTCTTATTTTCAACGTTTTCTGCTTCTCAAGCACCTTACTTATACAACGTAGCTATCCATTCTAAACGTAGGTGCTTCCTTTAAGCCTGTGAGCGCGATACCGCCTTTGTTAGGTATGTATTTCAAAGGAGGCATTTTTACTCTACACCACCCACCCAACGTTGATAGGGATATAGCTTTACACTATGTTCTAACATTAGACCTGTACATTCGGAAGTTAGTCAGTTCTCTACTATTGAAACATTCTCACCTTATCTAGTTTTTCAGTCATGCGGCATATCAGTTAGCATACCTTTTCCGACGGAATGACTTTAGCCTTTCTTCTGCCGAAACAACATGTGCTTTGAACCCCATAATCTGTCAATCATGATGCCTGCATGAGTATTGATGGGAGTGTTTCAGGAAATAGGGTTCCATCATTCCAATCCTCTGTTGTAAAGTTAAAATTTATCTAATAAACTTCCTGTATTTTCACACTGCAAAAGCGCTTATGACAGAACTTGTTGCGCGCTCCCTTTAATTGAATAAGAACAACACATTTAATAACAAAAAGCTTGGGATGTCCCAAGCTTTTTTGGTGTATTAATTATATTGTTAACTGCCTTGTTGTTTACGTTGCGAAAACGCATGTTAATATGGCTGTGTTTTTAAGTTTTCTCAACGTTATCGGAACTACTTAATTTTCTATGTGGGGGGAATTTATATATTAAAAATATAAGGAATCAATAATCGGCAATCGTGAATCATGTAAGATGACTTCAAAATTATTAGATTCTATATCATGAGCAGTTTCATAAATGCAACTTAATTCATCATTATTTATGATATTCTGTACAGCAGCATCTTCATTTATTATATTATTAACATTGTCATACTTATTAAAAATAATAATACTACTTTTATTAAAAACTTCTACTCGATCTTCAACAAATTTTATTAAATAACCTTTATCCTGGAACTCAAAAAATAAATTAATTAAGTGGGGGGGTGTTACGATCATTCGTTCATGACAAAAAATACATTGAAAATTACTAATAAATAAATCATCTAAATCTTTATCAGAATATTTTGTATAAGAAATTGCCATATGATCTTCATTCATCACTTCAATGTTTTTTTGCATTTGGTACAACCTATTATTAAATGTGTGTATGTTGTGTCATTATTCACTATTTCCATTGACCACCATTCCTTATGTGAAGTTGTAATCCTTTCTATATTGTACTAAATTCCTATAAATAATTAAAGAAGAATTTCACAAATATTTTCCATCATTAATATTAAAACAAAAATTTGTTTAATATTAATATTAAATTGTTGATTTAATAGCTATTATTATATATAATAACAATAAATTGTTATTATTTGATTAGTCGTTTGGTAAGGGAACCCGCACACATTCTCTTACTTTACCATACAAGGGTAAATAGAACCAATACATACTTACCATAAATAAGTATGTAAAAAGAAAGTCAATTTTAGTCTGTTTTTATATCCTTTTATAACAAAGGATGCAGATTAAAATTGGCTTTTTTTAATGTTAAGAGAGGGTGCATATGATGGAATGGAGTACACATGCATTGTCAGGAGTTGCTTTAGGATATATGGTAACAAACGATTGGAAAGGTGCGATAATTGGTGGAATTTCCAGTATTATTCCTGATCTTGATGAACCAAGATCTAAGTTTGGAAAGTTATTTTTTCCTATTTCAATTCCAATTGGTTGGATATTTGAACATAGAACATTCACGCATTCTTTATTATTTTTCACTATTTGTTTCAGTCTATCAGTAATATTATTCGACTTCTACATAGCATTAGCTATCATATCAGGAATCATAGCTCATGTATTAGGTGATATGGTAACTGAAAAAGTACAACTATTATATCCATATAAAAAAGATATTGGTGTATCCATTCCAAGATTTACTTATATTCTCATAGATCGTATTGCCAGATTAACCCTAATAGTATATATCATCTTCACTATTTATCAAGATGTGATTGTTAGAAATTTTATAAATTGAAAGGAGTAGAATAGATGAAAAAATTGGAATATGTAGCAGTAGACGTTGGGTATGGCTTTGTTAAAGTAATTAGTTCTAATGGCAAAAAAGTATTATTCCCTTCAGTTGTTGGTTCAGGAAGAGAAAGGATGCTTGCCAATTTTCTTGATGAAAAGGAACAAGAGGAAACAGACCTTTCAGAAATTCATATCAAATTGAATGGGAAGCATTACTTCATAGGTGAGATGGCTTTAAAAAACTCTACAGATGGATCGAGGGTGTTTGAAAGAGAAAGATATAATCACGAATATTCTCAAATATTGATGCATGCTGCTATTCAATTGGTAGTAGAAAAGGGAACAGAAGAAGTTGTTTTATTTACTGGCTTACCATTAAGTTATATGGAATCCCAAAAAGATAAATTCAAACAAAAATTATTGCAAGAAACCATCAATATAGAATGGATAACAGGTAAGACAAAAGGACAAAAACAAATCGTAATAAAAGAAGCATATATTTTCCCACAAGGGTTTTCGGCTCTGTGGGCTACATTATTAAATCATGAAGGAAAAACCACCAATAAAGATTTATTTGCTGAAGGAAATCAGATAGCAGTAATAGATATTGGCTTTCGCACAACTGATTTATGCGTTATTGAAATGCAAGATAATGCTAGTTTTAAAGCACTTGCACCTTTCTCAGACACCTTAGATCAAGGTGTGGTGAACCTATATGAAAATATTAAAGTAGCCTATCGAAATCAAACAGGTGGTCAAGATCTATCAGAAAATAAAATAAAACGCATTTTATCTCAAAAGAATATCTCCTATAAGGGTAAGAAGATTGATTTAACGGAAGAAGTCAGGGAAGCTCACGAGTCCGTTGCTAATGCAATTAATGATCGAATAAATAAATTGTGGAAAGATGAATCAGATACGTTTGATCATATTTACGTAGTAGGTGGTGGTGGTTCACTATTTATGGACTACCTACAAAGCAATTTTGATAATCGTTTAGAATCTATTGTTGCTAGTCAATTTGCTAATGCAATTGGTTATTACAGGATAGGAAAGATTATGATAGGCGATATTCCATCAACTAAAGTAGCAACAGGTTAAGGTGGGATTATATGTGTCTTAAAGAAGTATACTCACTCAGAATAACGAAAAGCGACAATGATATAAAAGAATATTTGAAACAATTTCCAACACAAGAACAATCAAACGCAATAAAAAAAATATTGAAATATGGAATAGATAAATTACAGCAAGAATTTAAGGATGAACAATATATAAAAGGACTGGAACAAAAGATTAATACGTTTCAAAGTGAGCAATCAGAACAAATGAAAATGCTATTTGATATATTGCAATCAGGCTCATTGGAAATAAAAGAGAATTCAAATTCTACTGATAACCAGAATAATAACACAGAAATAAGTGATAGTTTAAAAAAGTCTATGCAAGAATCTATAAGTATATTTGGTGGATAATTATCCCTTAGTCCGATGCTTCTCTTAATTTGAGAGTATGACTAAAAAAAAATGAAACACCTATAGGAAATGAAGATAGATTAATAAAAAACTGAGAGGTGATAGGTAGTGTATATTTCAGCAAAGTATAAAGTACGTGCAGATGAAAATGATTTTCCACAAATTGGACAAGTAATTGTAGGGAAGTTCAAGGGGGGTGGAATTGTCAACAATTGTCAAGGAAATACAGAAAGTAGAATGGCATAACACAAACTGGAAAGAGGATAATCAAGTACCTATTTGTGTAGTGCATTTAGTTGTGCAAGCTGATGAAAAAGAGTTGCGCATGAAACAACAGCGACAAAAAGCACTTTCTGAGAATAAGCTCGTCATACTTGATGGTGGCAAAGAAGAAGAATAAAAAAGGTGGTGATTAAATTGTTTCGTATGGCTCTACAAATTCTATTAGGACTTTTCCTAGTAATAATAGTTGGAAGCATAATTTTAGAAACATTCCCGCAACTACAACCTTTATGGCAGGAATTCGTTGATGTCGTTATTGGACTATATGAATCATCCAAAGTGAAGTATGGAACAATAGCAACAGTCGGAATCATCATTGCAATTGGTGTATTAGCAGGAACAAGTAGAAAATCATTATAAAAGGAAAGGAGAGATAAAAGCGTGAAAAATAAAACTACCTTTAAAAGTTTTTTAGAAAAAGTACTCCTCTATTTTAAAAAAACGTCTGAGGATGAAAAACACAAAAAGGAACTTAGGAAAACAAACAAAAAACGTATCGGTAAAGCCTAAAGGATTCATTGCTAGAAAGATGGGTGTGATCAGTTTTTGGTCACTATTCTCAATTATGGTTCTAGTTGTACTGGTTACGATGTTTGGCGGCAGCAGTAGTAATGCAGAAATAGATTATAAAAAAATCTTAGAAGCTAACAAAAACCACGCCACGACAGATGAAGCGATTCAATTTGCTGAAAACTTCACGCAAGATTATTTTACGTGGAAAGCAACGGATGAAGGCAAAAATAACCGCAAATCTATCATGAGTAAATACATGATAGAGGATTTAGATGATTATGGCGGTATAGATTTTACTAATATGAAGAAAAACGCTGTAGTTCGGAATGTAGAATTGCGACAAATAGAGGAAAAAGCTAAAGATGTGGCTCATATCACGTTTTATGTAGAATATGAACTAAAGGAATCAGGCGAGGATGCCAAAACCATTAAAAGCGAGAAATATTTCGTTGTACCAGTAGCGTATGATGGAAAAACATATGGTGTATACGAGCTTCCTAAGTTTACATTTTTAGAGGAAGCAACCACTGTAAAAAGCGTAAGCACGCCAAAATATAAAAAAGCTGATACAAGTGAAAAGAATGAAATACAGGAATTTTTAAGTACATTCTTTTCATCTTACGCAGAAGATAGTCAAGATAAGTTAAACTATCTCCTTTATACAGAAGATCTAACACCTGGGCTTAAACAAACTGTCCTATTTAATCAAATCAAGAACTCAGATATTTTCTTGGGAGAAAACGAGTTGGAGTATTTAGCCGTTGCAGAAGTGATATTTAAAGATCCAAAATCTGATATTAGTTTTGCTACCAACTATCAATTGAATTTAGTTAAAAGAGAGGGGCGATATATGGTAGCAGGAATTGATGATATTGCTAATAAGCAAGTAGAAACAATAGAGGAAACAGAGGAAGAAAATAATAACGAGGGTGAAAAGGAGGAATAGAAAATGGGTTTAGAAAGCTTTTTTGACTGGTTTAAGGAACAAGCAGGCTATGTGTTATTTATTGTTTTGATTATCGGGATCTTTGTTACAGGGGGGGTAAAAAGGGCTTGGATAGCAATGATAGGGGTCATTATTGGATGTGCATTTATCGGTGTGTTTATCATATCCCCCTGATATTATTAAAAATATTTCTGAATTTGCAACCGAAAAACTGAGTTTAAACAATTGAGGTAATGTAAATGGCTAATAATACTGAAACGAAAATACCGTTATATGTACTTAATGATTACTTGAAATTTGAAAGAAAAATCTATCAATTATTTGGTCTGTCTTTAGGCAGACCAATACCCTTAAAAACAATTCTTTATTTTCTAACAATAGTAGTAATCGAGATTGTTCTATATTTCACTCCGATATTAGGTTCTCTAATTAACTGGATGCCAGCTGTATTTTTAATCATGATCCCTTTTGCAATAGCGTATGTGCTATCAGATGTAGTTACAGAAGGAAGATTGCCATTACAATATTTTCGTTCGATATTGCTTTATTATTGGCGAAAACAAAAAGGAATAACATACGCAAGAGGGCGTGAGGTAAAAAAGCTAATGCGATATGAATTTGAGGGATATACAACGATCACCTTTGGCGAGGACCACTCCAATGATCGGTTTAAACCAAAAAAGTCGAAATTTAAAAGTAAAGGAATGCCAAAGGTAACATATATCAAGGATCAGCTTGATTAAACAGAAAGGAGAATATATTTGAAAACAGGTGTATTAGATTTTCCGATAAAACATATTGATGGAAATTTAGTTTTTTCCAAAGATGGAACGGTGACAGCTTATTATGAAGTATCAGGATTTAATTATGATTTTCTTGATCACGACGATAAGTTAATACCATTTCAATCTCAAACAGCATTTTTATTCAATAATAAAAATGACCTTCATTTTATGTTAGAACCTTTTCCTAGCAATATAGAGGAAATATTAGGAACAACGATCGAAGATATTAAAATGAAAAATTATTTATTAAAAGATAATGGTATTCGATTAATGGAAGCTACGAAAGAAGCATTAAGTAAACGAAAAGAAATTCAGGAAACAAGTGAATATCTACAATTTATAGGTGTTCAATTAATACCTGATTTGAATAAATATAAGGATGCAAACGCAGGGTTAGGTTTAATCAGCAGCATAAAAGAGTTCTTTAAAGGTGTAAATGCACAAATTAATAGAGCTAATGGTTTGCACAGCATGGATATTTTAGAAGAAGAAATAAAAATGTGGAAAGATCAATCTGAAACAGCAATGGATAGTATTAGATCAGCATTCAATTGTAACATCAAGGAATTAAACACAGCTCAAGCTGTATATCTCCTAGAAAAAGAATTTTCTGTTATGCAATCCAATTCTGATATTAAAAAAAGGAGAAATTTCACAACTGGTGAAAAAGTAGAAGGTCTGGATGATGAAGGAAGATCACAACGAGCAATCAGACCTAAAGAAACAGCTTTCTTTGATTTACAGAATACAAACATAGAGGAAGATACACCAACATCTTTGATATTTAGAAAAGAAGTCAATGATGAAGTGAAAGAGATGCACGTTAAGTATCTTGTAGCACATTCAATGGATAGTGAGAATTATTTTCCTAATTTTGAATGGCTCTATAATATTCAGTCAAGAATGAATTTTCCTATTTCCGTTTCCGTAAGGCATATCACCAAACGAATGAGCGTATGACAAAGCGACTTTCCAATAAAAAATTAGAATATCGAGATCAACGACAAAACGCACAAGAAGCAGGAATTAATACTGATTTTGCCTTAGATATATCAGAGCATGGAACAATTAAGGCAGAGAGTTATTTTACGAAAACAGGGCAGCCTGCGTATCACGCTTCGTTCGTTTTTAAAATTACGGCTAATTCAAAAAAAGAATTAGAAACACGTTCTAAATTACTTAAAAATGAGCTAATAAAATATGGCATAAAAATAGTAGCACCGTTTGGGGGGGAACAACTAAATCTGATGATGGAAAAAATTATCGGTAGTCGTCAAATAAACAATGATTATAAGATCGAATGCGATTCAGGTATTATTTCAGGAATGATGTTTGGGGGGGCAACAACCAACATTGGCGATAATAGAGGTTTCTATATAGGCTATACAGAACGATTACGTAGACCTGTATTCATCCAACCTGACTTAGCAGCAAAGGCTTTTGAGGGATTAGGAAACGTGGAAGATTCTATTTCACAATTAGTGGCAGGACAGACTGGTAAAGGGAAAAGTTTTGAGATGAATTTAATGTTATATTTATCGGTTCTTGCTAATGGAAGTATGGCTTTAGTGATTGATCCAAAAGGTGATCGCAAGGGTTGGGATGAACTTCCGATGATCCCAAAAGAGTATATTTCTAAGTGGACACTAGGGGGGGAAAGTAAGAAGGATGCAGGATGTCTTGATCCATTCCGTACAAGTGTAGATTTAGAGGAAGGAAAAGCAATAGCCTTAGATATTCTATCCTATCTAACCAATTCAAGCATCAATGATGTAGAATACAGCATTTTGAGTGATGCGATTGAATATGTGGGAGAAATGGATGATCCATGCATAGGGGCTGCAATTGATTATCTTGTAGAACAATATGAACAACGTGGACATCAAATGAGTGATAAAAGGTATGAAGCCTTAGAACGTGTAAAAGATGCTTTACTAACGCTTCAACGTCAAAACCTTTCAGTCCTTTTATTCGGTGAAGTTGGACAAGATTATCGTTCATTAAAAGCAGATAAACCAATTCAAATATTAATGGTCCAAAACTTAAATCTCCCTGATAAAGAAACAAAGAAACCACGAACACAACAACAAATATCGGAAGCGATTCTAATATCTATTACTGCTTATACAAAACAGTACATGTTTAACCAGGATAGAAGTATCCATAAAATCATTTTACAGGATGAAGCAAGTACCATAGATCGATCCCCCCCTGTTGGCCGAGAGCTAATGGACTTTATTATTAGAAAAGGTCGTTACTACAATACAACATTGATTAAAGGTTCTCAAAACGCTACAGATCATGGGGGGGATGATGTAGCGAATGTAGGGATGAAGTTTTCATTCGGTCTAAGAACGAGAAAAGAAGCAGAGGAAATGCTGGAATTCCTAAATCTACCTATAACTCGAAAAAATGTAGAAAAACTTCGTTCGTTACAAAAGGGAACATGTTTGTTTCAAGACATCTATGGTCGTACAGCTACCATAAAAATTGATCCAGTATTTAGTGATTTATTAACCGCATTTGATTCTTCCACTTCTTCAGAAGAAGAAAAAGAAAGAGAACGCCAACGTAATATTGGTGAGATAGAATATCCAGAAGAACAAGAAGAACAAACGGAATATGTATCATAAAGGAGCAGAAAATGAAAGCAAAAATATTAATGATTCTAATGGTATTGATGCTAATGATATTAGTTGTTGGGTGCAATCAAAAACATGAGTTAGCACCTTCTAGTAATTACGGAGAATATAACAAGGTGATAAATGAATATGCCAAAAGTGTAATAGCAGAGGACTATTACACGATGAAGCAATACCTCCATCCCTCTTCATTAGAAGATAGGGTGGAGATAAAAAATGCTACAAAAACAACAAAACCCCCTAGATACAGAGAAATTAGAAAAAATGGGTGATTATCTAGGTATCTATGGTTTTGATTACTTCTATGATCAATATAGAGAAATATACTATTCCGTTCAATATAAAAATTTCAGATCAGGGCATGACAAACAACCTTTAATTTTTCTTTTAAAAGAAGTAGAAGGGGAAATATTTGTTATGAATGTATCAGGGAGTGGTAATCTCCATCATAGCAAACACCATTTAGATGATATAGACGGTAAATTCACGCCAGTAGGAGTGAAAGAAGTAATGGATAGATATGCTGCAAACACCTTTGCAGTTAAAGAATACCCTGAAAAATCTTGAGGGGGGAAAACATGAAAAAGATCACTTACATAATACTATCATTTCTAATTATCAGTTTTTGTTTCATACAACCTATACATATAAAAGCAGTAGAAGTTGATGCAAAATCAAATACAGAAATTAATTATCAAGAGACTAATGATGAATTTTTCACTTCATCATTTGGTGAATATCAAAATGAAAAAGTCTATTATTCCATTGACTTTATAGATTCTAGCGAGTTAGAAGAAGAAGGATTTATAGATGGTTTAAATCCTTTTAAACAAGCCAAAGATGGCGCAGAAAATCTTGTGTTTGAGCTTATTCATAATCTCGTAATAGAATTACCCTTTACTGTTTTAAAAACTGCTACAGTAGCTCTGATATGGCTTCTGAACTCTGTATCACTGTTAAACTTTATCAACATTATGATAGACGAAATAGAAAGTACCGTAATAGCCATGACAGGGATCAATAATTTATCTTTTGGTTCATCTGGTTTATTTGGTGGGTTTCTATCGCTTATCATCTTGTTTATAGCTGTATATACCCTTTTTATGTTCGTAATAAAAAAGCGAAAATAACAGCTTTTAGTACATTGATAAAATCTGTACTTGCTTTAATCATAGCATTATTATTTTTTGCTAATTATTCAGAGGTGATTAAAGGACTGAATAATATCTCTACAGAGGCCAGTGCTTTAATTATCTCAGGACAAGCTAATACCGTAGTAAATGATAATAATAACATAGAAAACCCTACAACTCAGTCTATGTTTTCTGAATCAATTTGGAATGTGTTTGTTCATAAACCCTATCTTTACCTTCAATATGGAACAATGAACGAAGATGAAATAGGTAAGGGTAGAATCGAGCAATTATTGAGAGCAAAACCTAATAGTGATACAAGAGACGATATAGTGTTAAAAGAAGTAACAGAACGTGGTAATCCTATGATGACTAGAACGAAATTAATTGAAAAAATCACCTTTCAATTTATTACTATGTTTTCTTTTATGATTAACTCTATTCCAGTATTACTATTATCATTTAGTTTATTATTATTTCAATTTTGGTTTTTAGCCATTGGAATGATAGCACCATTCGTGTTTATTTGGGGGGGTGCTTTACCAAATCAATTCGGAGTAATTATAAGGTACTTTTTAGAATTAATCATACCGTTAGCATTAAAACTAGCTGTATCAGTAATTGCTCTGGTTGTATTTATGCTGACGAATGTGCTCATGAACTCAGTTATGAGTACCTTTACTTCTAGCTCTATACTATCTTTTATTGTTTTAAGTTGGTGTCAATTAGCGTTGTGGACCACTTTCTTTTTATTAAGAAAACGCATATTTAGAATATTCTCACTTGGATCTCAACAAATTGGTTATCTAAGAGAGGAAATAAAAAACGTGTATACTGATCCATTAAAATCTGCTGTCTCAAAAACTGCAACGGTTGGCGGTGCGGTTGCCGGTGGTATTGTAACTGGAACACCACAAGGGGGGGCTATGATGGGTGCTAGTGTTGGTGGTTCTCTTGGTGGTGTAGCAACTGGTGAAAATGATGTTGGTAGTGCAACAAGAACCGTAGCAACCACAGGAATGATGTATGATCGCATGAATAAAAATCAAGCTATTAGCGATCAAAAAGAAGCAGAAAGCATGCAACAATTAGAAATACAGCAAACAAAAGATGATTTTCAAGAAAAACTAATGTCACAACATGGAATAGCAGAGCCTATGGCGAAAGAAGCTACTCAAAAGTTACATGAAAAAGGGATAGATTTAAACGCTGTAGATGATGAATTGGTCAACACAAGCATGAGTGAAATACAACAAGAAATAGAAGAAAAAAGACCGAAAGAAGATTTTGCTACAAACTTCTCAAATAAGGTGCATGGAAAAGTGTTTGATCAAAAGTTGGAAAATGAAACTAATCAATTGAAATCTACAGGAAATATAGATCATGGAAAGGATCATCAAACTGAAGTTCACGCAGATAAATCTATCAATACTGAAGAGATACCTTTAGAAAAATTAGATAATTATAGTAAAAGTAACAATGAATCAACACCTTTACAAACTCCAAAATTGGATACAAACAGTCAACAATTTTCAAATGAACCTAAAGACATACCGATAGTTACAGAGCCTATGCATCAAGGAACGGAAAGTGGTACATCTATTGAAATCACAAAATTTGACCAATCAGATGTAGAAAACAATGGTATTAATCCGCAGCCAATAAGAGAAAGCAAAATAAACTCTAATAGTCCTAAAGGTAATTCGATACCAACTAACAACCATAATACAAAAGATACGCAACAAGAATTTATAGAGAATGATATTCCAACTCAGGATATTCCTAAAAGAGAAGTTTCTAATACAGGAAATAACACGAATCAAGAATATATTCCATAAACGATTTTGTTAAAAATGACAAATATTTCGATGAACCAAAAGAAGAAAAGATAACATTAGAAGATTTTTCTAACCATGATTATGAAGAAAAGGAAAATGGATAAAGAGTAGGTGATACAATGTCAGATTTATTTAGAAAAAGACTTATTAATAGCATAATCGTATTTGCGATTGTGCTATTAGCTCTATCACTCTATCTTGGAAATAAAATATCAGCAAATCAAGAGAAAGAAGAAATGGTAGAAAAAGAAAAAGAAGAACAAAAAGCACAAGAAGAAAGGTATAGTTTCACGCAAAATGAAACCAATTCTGAATCAGAGCATGAAACAGAAGAACATGAACATCAAGAGGATGATGAACATGAACACAACTATCTACATGGCGAGTATGAATACCAGGATGATATTTCAGTTGATTTTAATGAAAATGCAAAAAAACAGTTGATAGATTAGAAGATTTTTATACAAAAGAAGAAATAGATCAGTCTATGAAATTAGCTAAAAATTTCAGTGAAAACTTTTACTCTTTTAATGGGGAATATCCATTAATGTATAAAGAAAAATATCAGTTTTATATAACTGATCAGTTAAAAAACAAATTAAGCGAAGGTATTACAAGACCTACATTCCAAGAGTTTTATAGGGAAGTTCAAGAAATACATGTATATGAATCTCTTGAAGCAAATGGAGAATATATTAAATTAATTGCTAGAATTAATGGCAATGTGCTTAATCAAGACAAAAGCGAAGAAAAAGAGGAAATAGTGGAGTACACATTACAGATTGTAAAAGTGGATGATCAATATAAAGTTCATGATTACGCATACGCTAAACTACAATAAAGTTGGTGAAAGAGATGCAACAATCAGAATCTAACGGAAAAGGGATAATGATTATACTAGGTATCGTGTTAGCATTAGGGATCATTCTATCTGCTATAGTTCTACCAATTATAGGTATTATAAGTGGAAGTATTTTTTTATTAGGTGCAAATAATGATACAAGCCTATCAGAATATGGGGCTGAACAAATTCCCCCCCTGAAAATATAGCAATCTATCAGGAAGCAGGAGAAGCCTATGGAATTGATTGGATATTATTGGCATCTATTCATAAGATTGAAACAAATTTTTCTCAAATAAAGCCTATGGTTAGTCCGGTAGGCGCAATTGGACACTTTCAATTTATGCCTTGTACCGTGATCGGATGGGGTTATCCAACTTGTCAAATCAGCTCATTAGGAAACGCAAATATACCTGAATCTGCACTTACCAGTCCGTCAATAATAAATCAATATGGCGGTTATGGGGGGGTAGATGGTAATGGTGATGGCGTGGTGGATATGTTTAATATTTATGATGCTGCGTATACTGCTGCTAATTATTTAAGTAGCAATATGAATGGATCGGATGAAACAGAAGCTATGCGAAATGCTATATTTGCCTATAATCGTGCAGATTGGTATGTAGAGAAAGTATTAGCTACCTATTTTTCTTATACTAACGGATTAATGTTAGGTGGCGAGGCAATGGCCGAAGTTATTAATGGATCAGCTTGGGTCGTGCCATACTCAAAAAATATTACCTCGTCCTTTGGAGTAAGAAATGGCAGAAATCATAATGGTATTGATGTAGCAAGTGGCGGAATACGAGGAAAAGCAATAGTCGCCTACGCAGATGGTGTGGTAACTTATTCTCAATTTAATAATGGGGGGGGTTATGGGTATAAGGTAGACATAGATCATGGGGGTGCAGTAACTACACACTATGCTCATATGCTTGAAAAAGGAATCCCTGTAGGAACTGAAGTAAAAGCAGGACAAGTTATAGGTTATGTAGGAAACACAGGAAATGTATATTCTTCTAGTGGTGGGGGGGATGGAACACACCTTCATTTCGAGGTTAGAATCAGCGGTCAGCCTGTAGATCCAATGCAATATGTGGGTCAATTTATAAACTAATAGTAAATGTAAACATAAATGAAGCCTTGTGTAACAAGGGGGGGATTAGGGAGATAAAAACCAAAAAATGTATACAAACAGAATAAGTGGTTGTAAACACTTATAAATCCTAATATTTCATAGTGTGAAGTGCAATTCATTTGAAAAGTGTAAACATATAAATGTACATATCAACAAAATAAACTTTAAATGTAAACAATGATTAGTAAAAAGGCGCTGTAAAGCGTGATACCAAAGGGATAAACAATGTATACAAAATATTAAAATAGGAGAGCTGACAGATGTATATGCAAAATCATTTTATGGTAAAGGGAGAAAAAATACCGTATTATCACTTCTTCTATAAAGAAAATCTTCATGTTTTACTTCATAGAAAGAAGTATTTTAAAGAACGAGAAAAATTTAAATTAGAAAATGGTTTATGTTTGGGTGATTTTTTAGTAGAAGAAACAAAAAAACAATTTAATGAAACAGCTGATTTTCCAATTATAGATAAATCTGTAGTATTTATCATTCATCATTTTGAAGATAGGGTTAAGCGAGACATGGATAACTTTGTGTATAAGCCACTCATTGATGCTGTGGTAAAAACATGTATTATTCCAGAAGATAATTATGAACACGTATCGCCTTATTATTATGGGAAAAGTTCTATATGCAACATGGTGGAGTTGTTGGTTATACCATTTTATCATTACTTGGATTTCTGTGATCAGAAAATGGAAAGTATCATTAATGAATATAGGTATAAGCAAAACATTTATACAGTATCAGAATGGCAAGAAAAGATAAGAAAAGAAAAAGAAGAATTACATACTTTTTTTGAAATGTAGTATGACAATTAATGTGATTATTATCAATTTTATATTCTTCAATTGTCACTATAAAAATCACATTAATTATCATGGTATTTAGGATGAATAAACATAGTAATGTCAAGTATTTATTAGAAAATAGATTATTACTAAAAATTGATCAATGAAAAGAAGTTATAGTGAGTAGGCAAAATCATAGTTTGAATACGTAACTATAACAGTCTGAAACGCACATGATGGGAGAGTGGTAAAAATGGACACATTTGTATACGATAAGCATCTAACAGATAAGCAGATATTGATATTAAAAGACTTGCTGGAGTATCGAGTATTAACTACTGAAATGATAAGAGAACGTTTTTTTAATGGTACAGGAAGATACGTGGAAAATGTTTTGCTGGTCCTGAGAAAAGAAGGATATATCAAATCAAGTATCTTGAACAAAAGCAGGAAGGACAGAAAAGGATATGCAGTACACCAAATAACCGAAAGAGGAAAAAATATGCTACTCAGATATTCAGAGGTAGAGCAATCTGTAAACCATAAAACCATCCAACATGTGAAAGACTATCAGGTACAACAAATACTGTTGGCAAATGAGGTACTCTATCACTACTATAAAATAGGTTGGGAAATATGGGATTCAAGATTAGCAAAACAGAAATATGATATAGATTATCGCGCGCACCTACAAGGTATGGTCATATCTCCTGAACAGAAGCGATACGGTGTATACGTACTAGATCGAGAAGTAAACGAAAATATAATTGGCAAAATTCAAAAAGAAATCATGGAATATGATAAAGAAAATAAAATCCACGATAATATCATCATCTTTAAGGGTGCGAACAGTTATCTGCATTTTATAGATTATGGCATGACAGAAACTGAATATCGACACGACGATAGAAAGATGAAACGAAGACCAGTACAAACAGCAGGAGAAATGATCGTAGAGCCTTATACTTTGCATGTGAAAAGATTAACAAAGGGATTATCCAAGCAAGAATGGATCATCACCCTCTGTAATTATTATGACTTGCGGATTATCGAAAAGGATAACCAGGAGAAAAGACAAGCATTTGAAACAACAGTAGAATACTTTAATCAAGTTTACTTCCTAGTGGATCTAACAGATAGCGATTTTAATAAATTTCACTCGATACAAGCTTATCATAATTCTCAAAGTGAAAAACAATGGAACAACAATCAAAAAGTCTTAGTCTTAGTGTTATCAATAGAAACTGCAATCATCAAGGAATTAGAACAATGGGATAATGTAGAGCTGTTAAAAATTAAAAGTGGGGAGTATGAGGATATTCTAATATAAAATCAGCATGTGAAAATATGAACAAACCATATCAAAGGAGTAGAAAATTGATTAAGGGAAATAGCATATCAGGGAAATTGCAGCTCTTTTTAGACTTAATTGGAAGAAATGATTTGCGCTACGAAATACCAGATTTGGATAAAGAAGAACAAACGATATTATATAAGAATCTCAAATACCTAATAGAAATCGAAACGGAAAAGGCAGTTAATAAAAAAGAGCTACATTAATTTAAAATAACATTTAAAAGAAAGGGTATTAGGTATGAATACAACATTCGAGAAAATTCAATACGGCATTGTTGGAACACTTTCTTTAGCAGCCACAATATTTCTAGTCACAACTTATTTTAATTGGTATACCCCCCCAGTCCATTTATTTCATTCAACATAGGTTTATTAGCCCTATGCCTATACGCTATTCATGTAATTCATGAACACTCCAATCGTATTAAAGAGATTACACTTGTTTCACTTATACCTATCAGTATTACATTAATTGTATCGCATTATATTCAAATGATATGGAAGTGGGAAGCGATATTTACCAATGTTACAATGACAAAAATCACGTTGGCAATGATGATGTTACTAACGATTTATGGTGTGATGGCTTATGTAAGAGCAAAAATATCTTATAAAAAGGTGAGAGGAAATCAACGTCATAATAAAACATGGCGTGTCGGAAGGAAAGAAGCTGATCAGTTAATGAAGTCAGATGAAATATACATTAAACTAGGAGAATATTATGAAAATAATGAACAATAAAGTGTCTATAATGCTTTTTAAAAGATATTAGGATAATAAAAATACTCTTGTATTGATTTAAGTAGTTTGTTATTGCGTCTTTTAAAATCACAGACTCTACCTGTGTGAATATGAAACTTATAGAGTGGTAATTTAAACTCCTCTTTTTATGACAGAAACCATGATGGTAGAAAAATTTATCCAGTGTCTCGTTCGCCATATTCCAGACGAACAATTTAAAACCATCCGTCATTATGGCATCTATGCTCGTCGAAGCAAGTCCATCTGTAGAAAACTCATGGAAACGTGGCAGGAAAAAGTAGATCGAATCATTGTAAAAGTAAAAACCTTTCTTCGTCGTCAAACATGGAGAGAGCGCATGATAGCTAGTGGTAGAAAAGATCCTATGATTTGCCCTCATTGTGATAATTATTATGAATATATGGGAGAAGTGTGTCTATATCAAGGGCAGTTGCATATAAAAGTAGCGGTCAATCAGGAAGCTAGAAACTATTTAGAAAGGATGATCCGTCATCTCACGGAGAGCGAAAAACCAAAAAAAGAAAAACAAACAGAAGAAACAGAAAGGGAGAGAGCATCTACAACCATCCAAGAGCCAACAAACCGTCAACTATCATTGTTTGGTTTGCCATGAAGAAGAAAAAATCCCGTACGGTGTGGTACGAGACTTTGACATCATGGATGGAGGGGGGGATCCGAGCGTTCCACCACAATTCAGTTGTGAGAACTGTGGTGGAGAAATCTATCCAGAATACTACAAAGGTTATCATGGTTATGAATACAAACTCTCGGATGTCCTCTCATCTTGACAAAGGACCGGGTGGGCTTTCCCGGTTTTTCTTAATCTCCATTAAGTCAACCTGTAATAAACAAAAATATTTTTAAGTGGCATAAACTTGATCCACAAAAAGTCGGAGTTAAAGATTTTTCTAACGATAATTAATGACATGGTCCAACTCATGTCAAGTAGATAGCTGATTTAAAAGCTATGACATGAGTTATTTATGTAGAATGAACACTATTGTTAATACAGACTTTTTCACATTTAAGTGAAGTCTGTATTAATTTACACATGGTTTTCTCCTATACTGAAACCGAATACAAAAAGAAGTAAAAAATAATAAGAGGAGGAAATATTAATGAACGGTAATTGGCTGAATGTAGACGGAAAAGTTGCAATTGTAACAGGTGGGGCTTCTGGTATCGGTCAGGAAATAGCGAACGAATTTTTAAATAATGGAGTAAACGTTGTTATTGCTGATATAAAGGGAGAAGAAGGGAAAAGAGAAGATGGATCTTACTTTATTTCATGTAATGTAACCAGTAAACAATCGGTAGATAATGCAGTACAAAAGACAGTGGAACTATTCGGTTCTGTAGATATTTTAGTGAATAATGCAGGTGTCAACTTGCCAAGACTACTAGTGATGATAAGGGTGAAAAACCAGAGTATGAACTAAGCGAGAAAGATTTTGATTTTATGGTGGCAGTTAATCAAAAAGGACCTTATCTATTTGCCCAAGCTGTTGCAAAGGTAATGTTAAACAAGAAGAAAGGTGTTATTATAAATGTGTCTTCTGAAGCTGGTCAAGAAGGGTCTGCAGGTCAAAGTTGTTACTCCGCTACAAAGGGAGCAATTATTTCTTTTACTCGTGCATGGGCAAAGGAACTAGGTAAATTTAATATTCGAGTAGTAGGAATTGCTCCTGGTATTGTGGAAGCAACGGGTTTAAGAACGGATGCCTATAATGAAGCACTTGCTTACACTCGTGGAGTGACAGTAGATGAATTATCTACAGATTATAGTAAATCTATTCCACTTGGAAGAGAAGGAAAGTTAACAGAAATTGGTGATCTAGTAACCTATTTAGCTTCTGATCGTTCAAGCTATATTACGGGAACAACACTAAATATCTCAGGTGGGAAATCCCGAGGTTAATAGAAAGAGTCAGATTTCCTTTAATGGATGCCTTAGAAATGAAGGTTTACTTATAATACCAAAAGTCTCCTAATCTAATATAATGGCATTCATTTAACAAAGAGGGTGATAAAAATGTCTGACTTTATGCTGGAGGACAAAGAAATTCAGATCATTGAATTAACACAAAAAAGGGAATATAGCTCCTTAAATTTTTTAGCTGAATCCCTTGGGGTAGGAACGAGAACAATTCGTAACTATATTAAAAAGTTAAATGGTGATTTAGAAGGTACTGCATGCATCGAGAATAAAAGAGGTAAAGGATTTTGGTTATCTATTCAAAATCAATCTAACTTTGAAAACCTAATGGAGAAAGTGAATTTCAAAAAAAATATAGTTGATTCACCAAAACGTCGTATTGCATTCGTTATTGATAAGTTAATTAATAGTGAAGAAAAATATACGTTAGATGAATTAGCATTTCAGATGAACATTGGCCGAACCACACTGGTTAATGAGTTAAAAAAAGCATCAGTATCTTTGGAAGCCTATAACTTAAAAATATATGGCAAGCCAAACACTGGCATGAATTTGAGTGGTGATGAGTTAGATATACGCTTTTTTATAATGGATAATGTATTTGATGTATTATACAGATCTTATCCACTAGATCATGATATTGCAGAAGAGATAATCAAGAGTATGATTAAATATGATTTTGAATCAACTACACAAAAAAGATTAATGGAATTTGTAATTGTTATGCTCGACAGACTACTTAACAATAGGCCATTGGAAAAAATACCAAATAATTTTGATCAGTTAAGATATACTTTCGACTATAAAATCGGGTTAGAAATTGCAACGATAATAGAGAAAAGGCTTCCAGTTACTATCCCAGAAATAGAAATTTTATTTTTAACTATTCCAATTGCTGGTAGACGAACACCAGCAAATAATCGTACAATGGCCGATATTTCTATTCCAGATGAAATAAAGGAACTCCAGGAGCAAATTGTTGAAAATATTGGGTTTAATAAAAATGTTATAAAAGAAAATCATTCCTTTTTTACTGACTTACAATATCATCTGACCTTTATGTTAAACCGATTGATGTTTGGTCTGCGAATAGAAAATCCAATGTTAGCAGATTTAAAAGAAAAGTATCCTGTTGCATTTCGAATGGCAAAGATTGCAGGTGAGGTAATAGAAAATAAGTATGACCTAAAAGTCTCGGACGATGAAATTGGTTATATCGCCTTTTATTTTGAGGTGTTTATCTCACAAGGTGAAAATAAGGTGAAACATTTACGAAATGCAGCAATTATTTGTGGTACAGGAAGAGGAACAGCTAAACTAGTTGCCAATCAATTAGGACGTATCTTAAATCAAAATACAGAATTAATCCTTTTTTCAGAAACAGAAGTAACAGAAGACGTTTTAAATGAATTTGACATTATATTTTCTACGATAAAGTTACCATGTGAAACCACAACACCAGTAATTATAATAAATGAGATATTTGATGAACATCGTATTTCTAGGAAGGTTGAGGAAATAGCTTATTTACAAACTTTTATGTCAAAGGCGGATAGTAGTACTAATAATTCGATTTTGAATCATCTGATAAGTGAAGATTGTTTCTTTATACTAGATAGCGAAACTGGCTATGATGATAATTTATCTACAATAGTTGACAAATTAATCAATATTGGTCAAGTGGATACTAGATTTTTAAAACGTCTTAGGGAAAGAGATAAAAAAGGATCAATGGTTTTTGATCGTTATATAGCGTTACCTCATACCTTTAATCATAAATCCGAACAAATTAAACTGGCATTAGGAATTTTCCCTAAAGAAGTTGTTAAGGATGGTAAAGAAGTAAAACTTATATTTTTATTGGGCGTCCCAGAACAACAATCTGAAGTGGTTGAGCATCAATTAGTGAATATATACGACGAAATCATACGTATTGCAAATAATACGCGACTAATTGATCAACTAGCAAGTGTTACTTGTTATAATGAGGCTTCGGAAATTCTAAAAAAGGTAAATAAGTTTAATTAAAAAGTATATCGGTGTGATTTATAGGCGGATGCGGTGTTAGTAGGTATTATAATTAGTGGAAAAGGGGGGGTGGAACGATGGTCTGGGGTCTTATTATAATGATAGGTATTGCATGGCTTTTACAAAGTGTTTTTGGTTTTTTGCAAATCAAACATTTTAATAGAAGGTATAGTGAATTAAGGGGTTTAGGCCGTGTAGCTATCGGAAAAAAAACAGGTATGTTCCAGGCTGGGACTGTTGTTATGTTTGCAATTGATAAGCATAATAACATTTTAAGGGCCGCAAAAATGCAAGGTGTAACCGTATTTTCCCGCGTTCGAGAATTAAAAGGATTTAATGGAATAAACCTATTAAAAATTTCGGATGCTGATTATCGAAATGTAAACAAGTTAACTAAACTGGCAATTGAAGACGCAGTAAATAATTATGATGTTATTTCAAAAGGTGGCGAGTTGAAAGTTAAAAAGGGATGGATTGATTATTTAATTCCTAAAAAGGGCTGAAAGAAAGAGGGGGAAATTAATATGGATATTATTATCACAGGTGCAGAGAAATTTATGGATTTATTCAGACATGGTGGGGGAAGTATTTGTAGATCTTGTAACAGGAATAGTACCTTTATTAATTATGTTATTAGTTGCTATGAATTCACTTGTTCGCTTAGTGGGAGAAGAAAAGATAGAAAGCTTAGCTAAAAAATCAGGAAAAAATCCATTTACAAGGTATTTTATATTACCGATTATCGGGACATTTGTATTAGCAAATCCAATGACTTTATCACTAGGGAGATTCTTACCAGAAAAATTCAAACCTAGTTACTATGCAGCTGCATCTTTTCGTGTCATACACATAATGGGTTATTTCCACACGTAAACCCAGGAGAATTGTTTGTATTCTTAGGTATTGCAGCAGGTATTACAACGCTTGGTTATGATACTGCTGAACTAGCACTTCGTTATTTCTTAGTAGGTATTGTGACAAACTTCTTTAGAGGTTGGATTACAGACTTTATGACAGCTTATGTCGCTAAACAACAAAAAGTAGAATTGAAAGATTCCGTTAAATTATAATTTGGGTGGTGAAATAAAATGACAACGTTTAAATCGATTAAAGTTACAAAAGGTGCTAGTGGATTTGGTGGTCCATTAGTAATAACTCCAACTGAAAAAAAGAATAAAGTTGTATATATTACAGGAGGAGAAAAACCAGACATTGCTGATAGAATTGCAGATCTTACAGGTTGTGAACTTGTTAATGGATTTAAAACAAGTGTGCCTGAAAGTGAAATGGCGTGTGTTATTATTGACTGTGGTGGGACATTAAGATGTGGACTTTATCCACAAAAGCGTATACCTACAATAAACATTATGCCAACTGGTCGAAGTGGTCCATTAGCAAAACACATTACAGAAGATATTTATGTCTCTGGAGTTAAAGATGAGAATATCCAACTTACAGAAGCTAGCGAAGAAGTTACACAGACGACTGCTACAATGGAAAAGGCAAATGATAAAGAATTTAAATATAACTCCGAAAAGAAAATCAGTGAACAGCAAAAACCTAGAGGCTTGATGGCTAAAATAGGTATGGGTATGGGTTCTGTAGTGAGTGTCTTTTATCAAGCAGGGCGAGATGCTATTGATACAGTACTCAAAACAATTCTACCATTTATGGCATTCGTAGCTATGTTAGTTGGGATTATTATAGAATCAGGTATTGGTGATCTTTTTGCTAAATTCTTGTCACCATTTGCAGGGAATGTTTGGGGCTTGATGGTTATAGCAATTGTTTGTTCTTTCCCACTATTATCTCCATTCCTAGGGCCTGGCGCAGTTATTGCTCAGGTAGTAGGGACGTTAATTGGTGTAGAAATTGGAAAAGGTAATATACCAGCTCACTTAGCACTACCAGCATTATTTGCAATCAACTCTCAGGCAGCCGCTGACTTTGTTCCAGTAGGACTTGGTTTAGCAGAAGCAGAGCCAGAAACAGTAGAGGTAGGAGTGCCGTCTGTTCTTTATGGTCGATTCTTAACAGGTGCACCAACTGTATTTATCGCATGGTTAGCAAGTTTTGGTTTATACGAATAAGTAATATAGATTATCAGGTATGCAGGATTCTATTTCACTGAATCCTGCTCCTGCTTTTTTAAATTATTCTAAATTTGAGAAATATAAATAAAGGAGATTTTGAATATGCAGATAAAATTTGAAACGCAAGTTAATAAAATTGGCTCCTCGGTCGCTGATTTTCTTGGAGAAAAGATATTAATTTTATTTGATGAAAATGCACCAACGGAGCTATCAGATTATTGTTTATCAATTACTGTTAATGATGTTGACAATGAAATCAAGGTAGGTGATATCCTTCAAATTGGTAATAACAAATATAACATCACTTCTGTAGGTGACGCTGTTGAAAAAAACCTTACTTCTCTAGGACATATTACTCTAAAATTTGACGGGTCTGAAGATCCAGAACTACCTGGAACACTATACTTAGAAGATACTGAAATTCACGAAATCAACCAAGGTGATATCATTCGTATTTATTCATAAAGTACAAAAGTCTTATTTTTTTAGATAACTAGGTTAAGATTATCAAAAGTTAAGTTATTATATTTCTGAATTTGAGGGGGGGTGAGGGAAATAAAACTATTTATAGATTCTGCAAATATAAAAAAATAAGACAGATAAGTGAGTATTATCCAATCGACGGGGTAACAACTAATCCAAGTATTATTGTTAAGGAGGAAAGGCCATTTATACCTTTATTAAAAGAAATACAATGTGTTTTAGGTGATGAAAAAATTTTATTTGTCCAAACAATTGCTCAAAAGGCAGAAAAAATTGTGAAAGAAGCAATCTACATTCGAGATTTTTTATCGGGAAATGTTGTCATAAAAATACCTGTAACAAAAGAAGGGATAAAAGCGATCAGAAAATTAAGCCTTATAGGTGTCCAAACACTAGCTACAACAGTTTATACTCCATTGAATGCATATTTAGCAGCAAAAGCAGGAGCAAGTTATGTAGCTCCATATGTAAATCGAATTGATAACTTAACAGGAAATGGTGTCCAAGTAGTAAAGAATATAGTAGAAGTATTATCAAAAGAGTATACAAATTGTAAAGTGCTGGCAGCTAGTTTTAAGAATACGCAACAAATATTAGATGTTAGTTTGATAGGTTCTCATGGAGTTACCGCTTCTCCCGATATTATAGATGAGTTTCTTAATATACCAACTATTGAGGCAAATGTTAATCAATTTCGAAAAGAGTGGTTCGATCTTTATGGATCTGAAACTTTTATAGAATAATTGTATGTAATACTATTACTGAATTATTCATATATCAAGTTTTGGCTATGATTAAAATCAAAATCACTAAGATATTCAGTGGAACTGAAAATATCTTAGTGATTTTCCTTTGATTCTTTCTTTTTTATATTAGCTCGTTCTAAAAATGTCTTGAACAATAAAATTGTAGGCGAATTCAAAAAATCTTAAAAATTAATAATAAGAAGGCTGTATTTTTTATAATGTTACAGTTTTCATGTCATTTTATAATAAAAGCAGTTGTACAAAGAGAGAAGGAGGATAAATGTGAGCGAACCAAAGGTACTACTAGAAATGAATGATATATGTATGTATGTATGTATTTCCAGGGGGCAGTTGCTTTAGAAAATGTCTCTCTGCATATCGAAAAAGGAGAAGTTCATGCTTTAATGGGAGAGAATGACGCTGGAAAATCTACTTTAATGAAAATACTATTAGGTGAGCATCGCCCAGACAAGGGGGAAATCATTATTAATGGTGAAAAAGTAGAAATTCATAATCCCAAAGATGCATTAAATGCAGGAATAGGCATGATACACCAAGAATTGGAGACGATTCCTGAGATGATAGTTGTTGAGAATATTTTTAATGGTCGAGAATCATCTTATAAATTTTTAGGTGTAGTGAAAAGAAAAGAACTGAATCAACGAGCGAAAGATTTATTTGATGAAATTGGATTGACGATAAATCCGAAAGCTAAATTACCTTCGTTAAGTGTAGTCGAGATGCAAATGGTGGAAATAGTAAAAGCTATATCATTTGAAGTGGAAATTGTTGTGATGGATGAGCCAACATCTGCTATAACTGATAGAGAAGTAGATATGTTGTTTAAGCTTAATTCAAATGCTGTCATAAGGAGTACCTTTGCACTTAATGAACGCTCAATACCAAATAATCTGTATTTATACTTTTAGACAGAGTGAGGATAAATCTTATATTTTTTAGTAGACACATATTGCGCAAAAAGTGTCACTTTTAAACAACTATATATAATAATCTATTAAGCTAACTAGCAGTTAATTAAACAAGGATTTATGAAATTTATTTAAATTAGTTGGCTAAATAAAAGGCTGAAAATACTTTTGTTGAGATTACTGTTTATCTAATTTATGCAAGAGACTGCTAATGTTTGTTATACAAACTTCGAATGATACAATATCTTCATTATCCGAATCCTTAAACATGAATTCCATATTTAAATAAATGTCCTTACTTATTTTGATGATGTAGCTTGTTTCGGATTCTGTAAGATTTATTTTTACATATCTCCTGTCTGTTGGTGTATTTCGCAATTGAAATTGAGCCAGTTAAAATTAATTTTTTTCACAAACTTTCACTGTAATTTTAAAAAAATATTGGCTTGACAAGGATCCTCTACGGGCATGACTATTTTGCTAAATAGCGCGGTATCTAGAAAGGGTATCATGCCCACCTCTCCGTATAAAGCAATCTTGATGACTGCTAAATAAAATTATCCACAAACTTTTTGTGGTTCACTTTTGGATTAACATGTGGTTCAATTTTTAATTAATATATACATATAAATCCGTATAATCATAATGCTACCCCCCCCTTTATGCAGTAAAAAAATATAACAAATTGCTCTTCGATGACGAACAAATGTTCCAAATTATAAAACATAAAAACCTGCTGAATAGTATTATAAACAGCAGGTATTTTAAAATACACTTTAAAAGTGTTTGATTTTATTAAAAAAATATACTTTATTTAGCACTTAAAGAATTAATCAAGTAAGGGAAGATATGTCATCCTTATCTTTTTCTGAATCTTGATCTGTATCATCTTTATTTGACATGAAAAACGTATCCATATCATTATTCATAATGGAATCATCAAAAATCGAATCATTAAAGAATTCCATCAATGACATATCAAATGCATGGCGACATACACGATAGAGATTTACAATTCGCAACCCATTAGAATTTCCTCTCATAAATTCACTAAGCGTTGACTGTCTTATTCCAGCCCTTGCAGCCACTTGAGAAATCTTCAAATCATTAATTTTTGCAAGATATAAAATTCTATGTCTAACTGCTTTAAATAGTAATTCCACGTCTTTGCTTTTATCATTCATCTTGTGTTCAGACATATTAAGCCCTCCCTTTAATCGCCCGAAAAAGAACACTTTGTATTTCCTATTACAAATAGTATTCACGTCTTGTTACAAAATAAAACGCCTTTGCTACCATTTTATATAATGTAAACGAATAAATAAACAAAAAATTGATATTTTTTATAATTTTTCTTTATTAGTTATTACCTTGTGTAGCTTTAAAAAGAACACTGATAATTAATATGTCGTAACTAAAGCACGGTAAATAGTAAAAAAACAAAGAAATAATACTAAGTTAATTATATAACATGAACAAAAAAATGTCGAATAAACTCGAATTGTTCGATTTATAGAATAACAATAAATTGTTGACAAGGTGTTGAAAATATATATAATAATGGTATAAACATAACAATAAATTGTTATTAATGATTTAGTACTAATTTATTGTTGTGTAGGTTGAAACAATATTTTGAACAAATATTAGAATGAAAGAGGGATAAAGAAGGTGGGGGGGGATCAGCAAAACAAAAAACATTTGCTGAATGGCTAAAAGACCAAAGAGAGAAAAAGGGATGGACCCAATACGAAATGGCTCAATTATGTGATATGAAGCTTCAACCATTTCCAATTGGGAAAGAGGAACACATAATGACCTGCGATTAACGAGTATCGCAAAGCTCATTTACTTATTCGATCTGCACATTTGCGAAATTCCTTTTGATCAACTAGCAAATGCTTATGAAAAAGAAGAACAATGTATTCATGCAATGGAAGAAGGTGAAAACAACAAACATGAGATTGCCTAGAAGATTTCGTGATAGAGTTTCCATGTATGATGTAGTGGTTTTAGCAAAAGAAGGATACATAAGAACGTTTGACAAAGAAATGTACCGTCTATTCTTCTCCAAAAAAAGAGGAATGTGTGCAATCAACGCTAAAACGCAAGAAGTGAAAGACTTTACAATTATATATAAGGATATAAAAACAGTCATTGATAAAACTGGTTTGGAAGTGGCTAAACGACTAAGAAAAAACGACGAATTAAGAAAAATTGAATACCTAAAACAGACAATTTAATCGTGTGCGCGATAAATTATTTATAGTTAGAGAAGAATGATGAAAATAAAAAACTGAATAGGTGTATATTCCTTGAGCAGGTTGCCAAAGTAATGTACCGAATGTTCTAGTTGGGCGAGTGAAGTGCTTAAAACTGGTCAGCAACCATGTTCGTTCTCCTTTTTATACTGGTTGTGTCTGTATCTTGCCGAAAACAGACTAAAGGAGATTTCTTTAAGAACACAATTATTTATCTATTTTTCTCTTGAATAAGAAGAAAAAATTTACTTTAAAAATGAAAGGAAGATTTAAAGAATGGGCGAAAAGTCAGGCGGTATTACAAATATGTTAATTGTATTGGTTGTAATGGTTGGTATTCTACTAGTTGCTCAAACTGCATTTCCAAATTTAATCCAAAGTGTAACAGATGGAATGCAAGGCGTAGTAGATGATTCATTAGGAAGCTACACAACACCAACAGCAACACCTTAACAATAATTAAAACAACAGTTTTTTTAATATAAAAACAAATAAAAAGGAGAATGAATGATGAAATTAAAAAAGACGTTAATCGCAACTTTATCTCTATCGGTGTTAATCGCACCAACATTAACAGGAGCCGAAAGCAATCAAGTAACAAAAGCAGATAGTGCGCCACCTATTAAAACATTTGATGATATTCAAGGACATTGGGGGGGGCAGCACAATATTGAATATTTAATTGATGTTGGATCTATTAATGGATTTCCCGATGGAACATTCAGACCGGATGAACCTATTACAAGAGCAAGTGCTGTTAAGATGATTGTAAGTGAATTAGGATTACCACTTGATAATAGTGATAGTGTTTTTCCTGATGTAACGGATAAATTTTGGGCTAAACCTTACATCAATACAGGAAAAACAGAAGCGATTATAAAAGGTTACCCTAACGGTAACTTTGGACCAAAAGATTTATTAACAAGAGGTGAACTTGCATCTATTCTTGTACGAGCATACAACATTAATTTAAGAGACAAAGATAAGGCCTTACGTTTTCCTGATGTGAAATATAAATATTGGGCGTATGATGATATAAACGCATTAGATCAATTTGGTGCTGTAAAAGGGGGCCACTAATGGTAAATTCAACCCATTAAAAAATATATCACGAGCTGAATTTTCTGCATTCTTAGAACGAGTGGTTAATCCTGAGTCTCCTGATCGAGAAGAACCATCAAGTAATATTGATAATATAGCAAAAATCGATTTTGCGTTTGAGAAATCTTTAAAAGTGGGAGATTCCCACATACTTAAATTAATTATTGAATATAAAGATGGAACAAAAAAAGATGTAACAAAGGATACCAGGTTTCTAATTGAAGATTCAAGTGTAGCAATAATTAAAAACGGAAATATAAAAGGACTTACTCAAGGTGAAACCAAACTAACAGCGGAATATGAAGGAATAAAGGCAATTACTAGCATAGTAGTTAAAACAATAGTGATCGAAGAGCCTATTAATCCTAATGATCCTATTCTTGTAGATGGAAATTTAAACATTAATCCTATTTCCATAAAAGGATTTGTCTTTACGCATAATACTAATTGGTGGAGAGACGATAATAGTGAAAACCCGAAGTATATATTGAATAATGGTAAATTTGTTAAACCTACATGGCTAGATGAAGCGAATAATACTCATATAGATATGCCAGTTCCGAATGAAGAAAAAAGCTTTGTAGGTAATTACGAGATAAATAATGAAAAAGATCTATTCACTATGGCTTACCATGTTGTATTTTATAGGGGGGGCGCAGATTTAACAAAAGATGAAATTTATAATGCTGTAAAAAAAGTACAATCCACTAAAAATTCAGTAAAGTTAAATAAATATACATTTAGTATTAAGCAATTTGAAGGTTCTCCTGAATTTGTCAATATTACAAATTACTAAAACGAAAGTACCTGTAAAGTAGTAACTTAATTTTACAGGGTACTTTTATATTCAATTAAAAGATTAATAACTAAGCTGTATATAAATATTATTCTGAAGATATTAGAAAAAATCTATTTACTTAAAAAGGAGAGTGAAATTTATTTGAAAATAGTAATGCAAATAATCTATTCAATCGGGATAATTTTATTTATCCTTTTATTTAATTTTAACAATGTATATGCGCAACAGATAGTGGATGATAAGAAATGGATTAGTGGACAAACAACCTCTTATTATAATGCAGGTGGTTATAGTGGATCGCTAAGTTCTTATATTTATAGTGGTAGCTATACACCTTCAGATACTATTTGGATTAGTGGACAAACAACCTCTTATTATAATGCAAGTGGTTATAGTGGATCGCTAAGTTCTTATGTTTATAGTGGTAGTTATACACCTTCAGAAAGCAAAAATGCAAACTATACTTGTTATAACACACTAGTATATGTATATAACTCCGAAGGGAAAAGGTTAGCAAGTCCTGATTATCAAAATCAATTATGCCTTCATCAGAGAGTTACAATGATGCACAGGGATATTCAGGAACGCTTTATAGAATAAGCGCATCACCTAATAGATATTGTGCGAAAACAGGTTTTCCAAATGCTTCTTGCTCTGAAAACTGGACAGCTAAGTATTCAGGTATTGTAACAAAACCAGGAAATGATACAAGGGTGTACCGTTATGAAGGATTTGTAACAAAACCAACTAGTGATACAAGAGTGTACCGTTATCAAGGTTGGGTATATGCAGTTGTTAACAATCCAACAAATAGCGGACAAGCCAGCAGTACAGGTAATGGAAAAGCGAGTGGTCAATTCATATGGCAATTAAATAAACAAAATGCCAATGCCCCTAGTCGTGTTCAGTTAAGAAATACAGCAGGAATTGCAGGAAGCCATTTTGCTACACGAAATTCCATATACCAAATAAACAGTCCAAGTGTAATCAGTAAAACAAGTACAGCACCGCAAAACTATTATGTAAATGATCCACATGATCTGAGAGACAAGAATATCAACTATGCTTTTGCTTATGATTACACAAACTACTATCGAGATGTGTATACGTGCTCATCATCACGATCCGATGGATGCATACAATGGACATACTCTCACAGAGAACCAGATTGGACATATCAAGAAACAGCAACATTTAATAAAACAATGAAAGGTGATCATAAATATCAGGATCAACAAGAGATCGTTTATCCGACCAATAACATATCTTTAATTGTTGGTCGTACTACGAACCTGTCCAACATGAATGAAAGCTATCAGCAGGAACATTTTAATGTGGATAATTCGACGATCACAAAAGAAACACAAACATGGATAGAAATTAATGAACCAGTCACCTATCGTTCAGATCTTGGTAATCCGTTATATTCACTAACTGACGAGTTGTGGTACTTTCCAAATGAAATAGACGAAAATTTAGAAGAACAGTACAAGAATACAACATCTTTCACGTATTCAGATATTGCGATACCGTTACGAGTTAATATGAAAAATAACAGCTCTATTAACTACAAAACAGAAGATAATTTTTTCGTCACCAAAAATAACGGTTTACTTTTTTCTTTACCACATACACAGGTTAGCATATTAGCCATTAATAAAAAGGCGAAAGAGGAATATGAGGATTTCACAGGAGAAACCTATGAAGATGAAGTTTTAAACAGTCCATTTAATGGATCGAGATACTATTTCAATATCAATGGGAACAGCGAGCAAGAGCCAAATATACAATATAGCAATGATTATATTGTAGGTGAATTAGGATTATCAGATGCTACTTTGCATATAGGAGAGAATCTAGAATTTGAAAAATATCTGCTAGGTAATCCGATTGATGATCCAGTAATCAATGAGCAGCCAGGAAGCAAGGTGTTAAATGCTAATTATGATAACAGCATTACGATTAAATCGAATCAAATAAGTGATTTAAAAGACATTTCAAATGACAGAAACTTTCTAATTCATGGCTTCCGATCTACAGACATTTATAAAAAATATAATCAAGTAAAAAATATCCTTCCTTCTCTTTCTTATTAAAGGAAAGAGGTGGATAAATGATAAGTTGGATCAAGTATTTAGTAATAGGGGGGGTTATCTTCGTTTCGGGGATAATCCTTATCACAAATGCAGGGGGGGTAAGGCACAGTACCAACGTTACAGCTACCCAAGAAGTGCAGATAGCAACAAAATCAGCGCAAATAGGGGGGGAAATGAGAGAGAATACCGATAACAAGATAGATAAAAAGGCGATAGTAAACAACATGATATTAGACATAGCTAAAACTCATAAAGAGCAAGGCAAGGATATAGAAGTTGATTATATGTTTTTAGATGGATCGGGAAACAAAACAAGCAATGATGACAATATAGAAAGTGTTCAATTCTTAGTAAAGATTATGGATAAAGGAAAAATCATTTCAAGATCTGAACAAAGAATTGATTTGAAAAAGTATTAGGGAAGAAGGGAGAAATGGCATATGGGAGAGAAAACAGGGTTTATAGCAGTTCTCCTTGTATTCGCAATAGGACTTCTACCTTTGTGTATTAATACATATGTGAACCATGTGTATAGCACCAAACTATTATCAACGTCTGCTGAAGTGCAGCAGTTGGTATCAGCAGAAGGTGGTATTACCCCAAGAGTACAAGAAGTAGTAACTAAATTAGAATCTCAAGGCGCTACTATTGTTTTTACAGATGGAAACGGTAATACAGTAAGTGGAACAGTTCCAGTAGGAGAAGAAATCATAATGGATTATGAGTATGAAGATTTTCAGACACGAAATTCGACGGTAATACTAAGAAGATAGGAGTGATATAGGTGTCAGAATTCATTTTAGAAAGAAATAAAACAATGTACTTCGATTATTTTAAGGTGGATAAAAAGCAGTTTTTTATAAAACGAATATTATTAATTCTGCTGTTTACTATAGTTTATACCCTAGTTTATTTACAACAACAGAATATATTGATGCTTATTGGCTATCCAATTGCTATTTTAGCAGCTTACAAACTTCCTTATTTCCAATTAATATCTCGAAAAAATAAGCGAGATATTATCAATCAATATGCTTTCCCTACATTTTTAAGATACTTCGTCAGTTTAATAGAAACACAAGGAAATGTGTATAAAACATTGCGCGCAATTGTACCTTACATGCACGAACCGTTAAAAGAAAAAGTACAAGAGCTAGTCGTTAAGTTAGAAAAAGATGAAGAATCGCAACGTGATGCTTTCATGGAATTTGCGGATTACATTAATTCTAGTGATGCCAGAATGATAATAGGTATAATTTATGAATTTCATCAGGAAGGTATTAATAAAAACGATTTAAAAGAATTAGAAAGTGTTGTAAACGAGCTTCAAAACAATAAAGTAAATGATCTAATTGAATATAAAGTGAATGGCATGGAGAAACATGCGACACCGATTATGATATACGCACTAGCCTACATTCTCGGATTTGCAGGAATCGTTATGATGGTTTATTTTACATCCGTTAATTCTTTGATGTAATACCAATTAAAAAAGAAAGGACTGGTAAGGGTGGATAAAGAACTCCAGGAAAGAATACAGCATCTAATTAAACAAAGCTTTATAGGTGTTTTTTTAAAAGAAGATACGATAACGGATATTTCTTATAACGGAACGACTATGTATGTGCAGGATAATAAAAAAGGTCGTTATAAAACTGATAAACAACCTTCTGATGATGATGTGATGTCACTCGGAAAACGTATTGCAGATGAAATGGGAAAAGAGTTTACCACAAATAATCCTATATTGGACACAGAACTTTCCTACTTACGTGTTAATTTCATTCATTCGGCTGTCAGCCCTTCAGGTTGTACGTTTGCTATTCGTATTTCTAAGCCAATACTTGCTATGACTGATTTAAGTGAAGTTGCAAATGAAGAAGTAGAACAGCTATTAAACGTATTGATTCAAGGCGATATAAATACGATTGTTGCAGGGGGGGAAACAGGAACTGGAAAAACAGAGTTGCAGAAGTATTTAACAAGTTTTATCCCTGATAATAAAAAGATTACTTTGATCGAAGATACGATGGATTCACATATTAAAGCGTTATACCCCCCCGAAAAAGATATAAATAGTTGGCAGACGTTAATGGAAGATACAAGAGAAAACAAAATCAATTTTAATTCACTGATTCAAGCAGGGCTGCGTAACAATCCTAACTGGTTAATCATTGCAGAAACAAGAGGTTCAGAAGCCTACGACATGCTAGAAAGTGCCTTAACAGGTCACTCTATTATAACCACTATACATGCAGAAGATGCCAAAGGTATTCCCTCTCGAATAATGACAATGATCGGCCAACGCTATCAGATGAACGAATATTTGCTTGGGAAAGATATTGTGAATGTGCTAAAAATCGGTATACACATGGCATCTGAAACGACAGATGAAGGGATTAGAAGATATATAGATGAAATAGTGGAGTATACAGGATTTAATGATAACGGAATTGAATACCGCACGATTTATAAAGTAAGCAAAGATTATGATGAACAGAAAAAGGAATATAAGAAAATCGTTGAATTGAATCCATTAAGTGAAGATACATTAAGGAAATTAAAAGAGAAAGAATTGTATCACTTACTACCTTATCCCTTTATAAAAGAAGAAGCAAAACTAGGATTAGCAAGTGGTGTAAGTGTGTAAATACATTGAAAAGTGTGTAATGAAAGGAGTTTTAAAATGAAGAGACATATGAAAGCTCTACTGGAAACTTATTCACTTATACAGATTGTATTAAATCTGTTATTAATTTTCAGTTTAGCAACAGGGTACTTATGGGTTATTACAAAAGATCAGAATATAAGCCTTATAGTAGGTGGCATAACAGCTCTATTTTCCTTTTACTTCATTCTGTATACAGATAAAAAAGTACAAGTGGAAAATCATTATTTTAAAGAATTACAGAAATATACAACGAACGTCACCTTTTACTTGCAATCAGGCTATAACGTGTTAAAAGCTCTTGAGACAACCAAAGAAACGTTAGATCCAAAAATTGAGAAAGATATTAATATCACCATTAATGAATTAAGGAAAAATGCGGAAATGAAAACAGATCATTTTCAAAAGTATAATTTTTCTTCCGTTGATATTTTTCATCAGATATTGCAAATAAAGTATGACAAGGGTGGAAACACAAAAGATTTATTTAGTAACATAAATAAAAGTATCAACTTTGAAATCGTAAAACGTGATGAATTATTCAGGAGAAAACGATATATGAAACATAAGGTCATGGTAATGATGTTGATCGTCTTATGTATGCCATTGCTGTTATCACTTACAGCACATGAATTATACGATACGTTTCTATCGACAGGGATTTTCGGAATGGGGCTGACATTAGCAATTTATTCAGGAATAGTTATTAGCTACTTCTTTATGGAGAAATCGGTAAGTGATTTAGCTATTCAGTATAAGTAGAAGAAAAAAATAATGCACTACATTTACGTATCGAACGAAATGTAGTGCAAGAAAGAAATTTCTAAAAAGAAATTTTAAAGGTATTTCTATTATACGACAACATGAGATATAAATCAAAAAATACCTTTAAAAATGAAATAGGAAAGGGGGGAGATAGAAAAGATGGGAGAACCTATACTATGGGGGGGTGGTGATGATCCATTCACACACACTTTAATTACAGGACCAACACGTTGCGGTAAAACAAGCACGCTGTTAAAACCAATTATTTTTAGCGTATTGGTACAAAAAAAACGAGGAAAAAAAGTAGGTTTAAGTGTCATTGAGCCAAAATCAGATTTAATCATGGACATTAAGGAATATTGCGATGAAATAGGACTGAAATATACCTATATTAATCCTGATGATCCTGAAAATACAGATAGGTTTAATGTGATGCAAGGAGATACAGATGATGTGGCAGAAGCAACGGTAGCTGTCTTGCAATCCCTTTTCGGAAAGCAGGAAGCCTTTTTTCAAACCGTACAAGAGCTTTCATCACGTAATATCACTAAACTTCTAAAAGAGTTAAAAGGTGATGATTTAGACCTCTTAGACGTACTGGAAACATTACGAGATGAAAAATTATTAAATAAACGCGTGCAGGAATTAAAGAAGAAAGATCCCAACTGCGAACTCATTCCCTTTTTTGAAAATGAGCTGTTAGGTTCTTTAGCAGAACAATATCGAAAATTAGTAATTGGGTTGAGATCCCAATTAGAAAACATAACCGCCAATAAGAAACTAAGACGTATTATTACAGGAACATCTGATATTAATTTGGATAGCCACTTTACAGATGGTGGGATTTTATTAATCAATACAAGCATTGGTAGTTTGCGGAAAAGTGGTGATGCATTTGGTATGTTTTGTGCTATGCACTTACAGAATGCAACCTTCAGGAGAAAAGGAACAGAAAGAACCAGGACAGATCACTTTATGATTATTGACGAATACGGTCGGTATATTAATCCAGATGTGGAGATATTTTTATCAATGGCCGCAAGTTATCGAGTAGCAGGAGTATTCGCTATCCAGTCATTAGGGCAATTAGAAGTAGAATCAGGGAGAATATCAGCAAGAGCTATGAAACATGCCATTTTAACGAATTGTCGTAATAAAATAGCATTTTGTGGTCTTTCTGCAAATGATGCCAAAGAGTTTGCTGAAGAATTTGGAAAAGATAAAATCACCATGAGACAGTCAACCTATAGAAATCGTATCTTTTTACCAAGATTCTTCCTGATACGTATCGTGATACAGAAACAGAAGAATACCGATTTTCTCAAACACACTTGCAGGATCAAATGAAAAGATTCCATTTTATATGCCGAATCCTGCATAATGGTACGCCACAAAAACCGTTTGAAGGTATAGGGAACTTTGTACCTAAAGATTGGAAAGAACAGCGTATATGGGAAGATGAACAACCAAAGATACACTCATATGGCAAAAAAGTAATTGCCTTTATGTCAAAAGTTTTTCCTAAGCAAAAAACATCTAGTGAAATAGGTGAAAGGAAACAGAAGAATGAAGCCTTAGAAACAGAGGAAAACGTTACACGAACACTTTCATTGGATGAAATAGAAGAAGAAAAGCAAGCTGTAACAACAACAGTTATGGTCGAAGATACACAAGATAATGCTGATACTCTAAAGGAAAATGTAGAGGAAACAGAAGATACAGAGGAAGAACCACGAAAAAGAGCAACCATAATTTCAACACACTTGCAGGATTCATCAAATAACTTTAAAAAGGAAGATTTTGAAGAAAAAAGCAATACTGATAAATTCTTTTAAAACGTGTTCCAAAATAAAAAATTATGATATAAAAGGAGAGGTTTAAGATGGCAGATGTATTAAACAGTGTATTAATTGAAGGTTTTGATCCAAATAAGGCAGAATATAAGCCAGTTGACGAGGTAAACAAAAAATGGCAGGAAATTCAATCAGCTTATCAAAACAATAAAATCATTACTGGTATGCTACAAGGTTTTGAAACCTTACAGTTAAACAGCAAAAAAGTGTTATGCGGTATTATTCGTTTTAACGAGATTAAAGGGTTAATTCCAATTGCGGAATCAGGTATTGATCCCGATGATCAACAGGCAATAAACAAATATAGAGCTTTATCAGGGAGAGATATTGCATTCAAAGTATTAAGTTATGATAAAGACCAAAATATCTTTGTAGCTTCTCGTAAACAAGCGAGAGAAGAAACAGCAGAAATAACTTTAAGAAAAATAGATGTAGGCTATAATATCCACTGCGTTATTCGAGAAGTGTACCAATCTAATATTATTGGCGATATTGGTGGAATTGATGTTTTTGTCCATGTTTCAGATTTAACATACGGATGGATTGAAGATTTACGAGATAAATTCAAAGCAGGAGATCACATTCGAGTACAAGTAACGGAAATAGATAAAGAGAAACAGGAAGTAAAAGTATCAGCTAAACCATTATTAAAAAATCCATTTCCTGACTGTGCCACTCGCTATCACAAAAATAGTGAATATGTAGGGGGGGTTGTATCAGGTGTCCCTGAATATGGTGTATTCGTCAACTTAGAAGAAGGGGGGGTGGACAGCCTAGCACCACATTTAAAATTCCAAAACGTAACAAAAGGGGGGGAACGTGTTCTTGTACGTATTCGTCAAGTCGATATTGAAAAGGAACAAATCAGATCTAAAATTATACGAGTGCTTGATTAATCTTGTTCACCAAAACTGTAAGGAGTAGCCAAATGAGATACTATAGAATGAAAGAATATTTATTAAAAGAAATAGATCAATATGATACTTTTTACCGCATAAAGTATGGAAAAATATTGTTTCTTGCAGAAAATGAAATAAAAAACAATGGAAATTTAAGCATTAACGCTTATTCTAAAGCAATTCAAAAACAAATAGATTCAGAGGATAGTAAGAGTTTTCTAGGATTTAAGTCATTAGTAATTGGATATGAAAAGTTAATATCCTGATATGTAAAGGACTGAACACCTATTCTTTAAATGTTCAGTCCTTTTATTTAAAAGGAAGGAGAGATAAGCAATGGATCAGGCTATCAATAATAATTTTATCAGTCCTTTTTCTTTTATAGATCACAAATGGGAAATCATGTGGATTCAAATTCCCTCTGCTACGAAATATGATAAACCAAATGAAAACCGATCCGAAAAAGAAAATGCTGCATTAGAAGCTATATCGTGTGTCGGTGTAATTGGTGGATTACAATTGCAATATCTGTTTGGTTTAAGTCGTGAGCATATTAAAAGAATGTGCGAAAAACATTTATTAGTACGCCACACTTTATATAAAACTACTCAGGATGGTAAATCACAAGAAATACCTATTTATACGGTAGGAAGGTTCGGAGCAAACAACATGATGCCCGAATATAAAGATAACTACTGGATTGAGCTGGACACGAAGAAAGTTTTAAAAGCACTTTTATTTTTTCAGTTTTGCCAATTATTTAAAGATATTGAAATAGCACCTGCGCCTGAACCTTTCACCGCAAGTATATACCTAAACGATCAATTATATTATATTTACGTGGAACGTGATGGATTAAAAGATTTAACATTATACTTGAAATGGAAAAAAAACTTTAAAGAACGGATTTTTGTTGTTACAGAAAATATACAGTATTTAAAGGAATTGGAAATGTTTATAGAAGAACAATCTTTAAAATTAAGAGCTGTGGTGGATGAACATTTAAAAAAGAGAGAGTTCATATTATGGCATTTTAATGATAAAACAAGAGAATGGATTACAAGCTAAAATCATTGACTTTCTCTGATTATTGTTTTAATATTAATTTAATAATAATAATATCTCTTTTGATTTTTTAATCAAACATGCCACTATTCCACATCGGATAGTGGCTATTTTTTTGTTTTTAATTTGAAGCTTGATAAAGATAACAATTTTCTGTTATAATATCTGTATAGTTTTAGTTTTGTTTTCACTCGTATTTAGAGTGGTTAGAGTATCCTTGTTTACTAAAGGAAAGCCTAACAAAAATTTTTCACTTCTGAACATCCCTTTGTTACTGGATCAGGAGACAACAAAAAAATTGTTTCACCCATTTTCAAAAAAATTAATAGTTTAGATATAAAAAGGCGATTGTATTCTATGTTCTTTCACATAGATAACAATCGTCTTTTTATATAGATAAAAAAATTAAAGGAGAGATTATTATTATGCAAAATCAAACAGTAGAAGGAAAGAAAGAGCTTTATGCTGCACTTGTGAAGGTGATTGGAGAAATGCAGACACTTACCAATAGTGCTGATAATCCGTTCACCAATAGTAAGTATACGCCATTGGCAGATATTTTGGATACGATCAGACCTGCTCTGTCTAATCATGGACTAGCGATTATGCTAAATCCTTCGACAAGAACAGAAACGCAACAAACCGCAGATCCTAACGGAGTTATCGCTGCAATTGAAAAACAATTTGTAAAAATTACTCCTATTATTATTCATGAAAGTGGTGAAACGCTACAAATGGAATCGTTAGAATTACCAATAGTAGTAGGCCACAAAATGAATGATTCTCAAGCTGTGGGAAGTGCAATTAGTTATGGTCGTCGCTATATCTTAACCTCATTGTTAGGAATTGCAAGCAAAGATGATGATGGTAACCAACAAGCGCCATCTTACTCACAACAGCAACAACCTATACAACCGAATAATCAGCCACCTCAACAACAGCAAACACAACCGCAAGAAAATGTGTTTTCTGCAGAAGCCACTCTTACGTCAAAGCAAAAAGGTAAATCAGGTAGTGGTGTTGAGTATATTGAGTGTCAATTAGCTAACGATCAAGGTCAAGTACTGCAAGTCTTTGCTAAAGATCCTGATGTAGTTAAGTTGGTTGATGGGTTAGCAGTTAATAGTAAAAGCACTTTTAAAATAAAGCAGGATAGCAACTTTAATTCCATCATAGGATTGGGTGCATGAAAATGTTGAATGAAATAAAAAAACTAAACATTAAACCAATAACAGCTTTTAATGGGAAAGGTATTTACTTCATAGTCACCTATCCGACTATTTTTAAAGGTGTTTCTTCAGTCCTTTGTGCTTTGCAAAAAGATATGACGATAAAAGTCATTCATAATTGCCATTTATGCAGAGCATACGGTTATCACGAATGTCCTTATATTCGACAAGCGATAAATGAATATAAAATATATCGTCAAATTGATAGCACGAAATATGTGTTATTGCAACAATACGTGGACCCGAAATACATCTTGAAAGCAGAGCAAATACCTGTACCTAGTCAACGGTTTATGGAAAAAGGAGAGAGAACGAAACATGAGCTTATTACCTAATATTGTAGAGGTAGCAGATAGTCATGGGCTAGACTGCAACTTTAAGACAAGAGGTAAAAAAGAAGTCATGTTTAAGTGTCCGTTTTGTCATGCTGACAGCAATAAGAATAGATTTTATCTTTCTTTAAATGAAGATAAAAATGTTTTTAAATGTTGGCACTGCAAAGAATCAGGGGGGCGTGTTGAGATTCATATCATTACTGGATGGTAAATCAGAAGAAAAACTGATTGAACAGGTCCGAAAGAAGAGTGGATCTACTTATAAGAAGCACCCTGCGGAACAACTTACACGATCACAACTCGAATTAATCGGTTATCCAAAAATTGATTGGATAAAAAATCGAGACTATGATGTAGAGCTTTATAAAAACTATCGAGAGAGAGTTTATCAGGATTGGACAAGTCATGTGAAGAAAGAAAAGGAACTATGCTATAAACTCCTTTTTACAGGCTTGCTATCCAATAATTTATCATCTGCTATTGCATCTTGTAAGCAAAAAGAGTTTGAGCTGCAAGAAAAATTTGTAGATGAATTGATTAAAATGTTATTCCAAGAGAGTAAATATGAAGTGTTTGAAGTGGAAATGAATGTATCTGAGTTAATGAAGATACAGCATCCATACGATACACTTTAAATAAAAAAATATTAAAGGAGAATGATGAATATGTTAAACGTTTGTAATTTTGTAGGAAGATTAGGAAAAGATGTTGAGTTGAGATATACACCAAATGGTGCTGCAGTAGCTAATTTCAGTCTTGCACTTACAGAACCGATCCCTGATCAGAATGGTGAAAGAGGTGTATCATTCATCAATGTTGTTGCTTGGCAAAAAACTGCGGAAAACATGGCAAACCAATTATCGAAAGGCGATATTATTGGTATTACTGCTAGAGTAAATGTACGTAATTTTGAAGGCAATGATGGGAAAAAAGTGTATGTGACTGAGTTTATCGTTCAAGGTCTACCAACTTTCATTAAAGTTAAAAAGTGGGAGAATGGCAATGGTGGTAATAATCAAGGGAATACGAATAATCAATACCAAAGCCAAAATCAAAATACTCAAAACACCAATCAAAGTCCATTCGCTAATGCTCAACCAATAGCTATAAACGATAACGATCTTCCATTCTGAGGAGATTATCATGAAAGAATTTTCTTTTAGTCGTTTATCACTTTATGAGACGTGTCCACAACGGTTTTATTATAAATATGTTCTTGGAATGGAAGAACCAATTACTAAACCGTTAGCACTTGGAAAAGCTGTTCATAAAGCAATTGAGTGTTTACTGAATGGAGAAACATTTCAGGAAGCTATTAAAAAAGCAATGATAGAAGCTGACTTTCACGAAGAAGTAACTGCAATCGAAGTGGAAGAACTAGTTTTAAAAGCACCATTGGTCCATTTAAAAGGGGGGGAAACAGAAATCTATTTTTCTGTTCCTCTATTCCCAACGGAAAAGGATTCTCCGGTTATAAGGGGATATATTGATTTAATAGATGGAAATCAGATATATGATTTTAAAACGAATTTCAAAGCCTATGAAGTAACCGATAATTTTCAGGTTGGCTTGTATGCTTGGGCAATGGAAAAAGAGAGAAAACTCAAAGGCAAAATAAGGGGTTCTCTGCTGTTTCTAAGACACAAACGTGAAAGTAAGTATTACTTTGACGAAGAAGCAAGAGAACACGCTGTTAGATGGGCTAGAAGTCTTGTTAAGGAAATACAGTTCAAGCTAGAGATGGTGGATTTTTCTCCTTCTAAGAGAAAAGAATTATTTTCTTATCGAGCTAGTGCTTATTGTGAGCATTGTCCGTTTACCTTGAAGTGTTATAAAGATAATCCTGTTAAACATATCTAATGTTGGGATTATCTTTTTATATATAAAAAATCAAAGGAGAGATTATTATTATGCAAAATCGAACAGTAGAACGTAAAAAGCTAGGTATTGCACCTGCAGAAAAGGTACAGGAGAGAATGGATATAAACGGTATTGAAAAATTACTTATTTCCTTCAGCAGCCAAAACAGCAAAAATGTTATGGAATATACAAAAGGTAAGTTCATCCTATTGTCTACGATCAAAAACAATGCAAGACTTCTTAAAGTAGATACTTTAACGTATGAAGAAGCTAGTACCTTCATTAAAAATATTGCATTAGGTCATTATCAATTTGCTCAATTAGTTGAAGTAGAAAAGGGGGGGTGGGCTTAATGATTGCAGCAACTACTGAAAAACAACAAACCTTAACCCGTGAAGAGGCTGTTGAAATGGCTAATGAGATTGCAAGATTAGAAGCTACTGTTAAATCCATGAAAGCTGAATTAAAAAAATATGTGGAAGCTAATGGTGAAGTAGAAGCTAATGGTCAAAAATGGCTCATTAAACCCTATGAATCTTGGAGTTGGAATGACTCTGGAAAATTGAAGTCATTCTGTAAATCATTAATTGTAGATGGTTTTACTGCTGATCCATACACATTACTAAGTGTTTCTAAAGCGAAAGTAGAAAAACTTGGTGTCAAAGAAGAATACATTGAAAACTTTGCTGATAGGAAAGTAACAAACAAATTTGTTTCTGAAAAATTATAAAGAAGATGGACAGGTTATTAGATTTATTCTGTAACCTGTCTTTTTTTGTAGAAAAGAAGCAAAAAAGTTAGCTCTAACTTGAGTTATTCATAGAAATCCTTAGATAACTTACGAATACTTATCCACCAACGAATGAAGCAAATTTGGCCGTGCATCAAATAAATGAAAAAAGAATTCAATTCTGTTACAGATAAATCACCACAAAATAACCAACAGAAAGGATTCTCCAAAACATTGGCTCAACATCTACATCTGAAAGACGAAAGACTTTACTATACGCATTCAAATGAAAACTTGCTTCGTCAAAAGATTTATCAATTCATTACCGAAAATGCCCAAGGTGATGCGGCTAATCAATTGATGAATGACCCTGACTTAACGGAAATCATTGGAACAGATGCGGCTTCTCAACCTAGTTTATCTCGTTTTATCCACGATTTGATGCCAAATCCATGAAACAACTAATTCAAGGCAACCAAGAACTCCTGGATAAAGCACATCAATTCCGAGATTCACAAGGACTTATTTTTGATCTGGATTCCACACATGCTGATTCATATGTCGAACAAGAATTTAATGCGTTCAATTCCCATTACGGCACCGTTGGTTTGTTTTGCTGGCATAACGGGCGACTTTATGAAAGCCCAACTTCGACCAAGCAATATCTATACATCCAATGGAGTGGTGGATTTTGTAAAACCTCTTATCGAACATTACAACGAAAAATTCCCGGAGATTATACCGTTCTTACGTGGGGGGGATAGCGGTTTTGCTGTCCCTGCTGTGTATGAATTAAGTAAAACGGAATGGTCTACTACATCATTCGTTTGAAATCCAATGCCAATTTGCAACGACTCGCAGATGAACTTCACCCTTCCTCTGTGTCAGCCGAAGTGACAAAAATAGAATATTATTACGAGAAAACTGAATATCAAGCGAAATCATGGTTCAAACCGATAAAAGTGATTATTCAGTCCGTTTATCCTGCAGGGGGGAATTATTTTTACACATTCCCTTTTTGTTACTAACTTAAAAGATGCCTTTTCACTAAAAGATATTGTCCGTTCTTACCAGAAAAGAGGGACGATGGAGAACTGTATCAAGGAAGCAAAAAATGGCTTTTACCTCGATAAAATGATTAGTCATTCCTTTCAATTAAATGAAGTAAAAATGATGTTAAGTCTGTTAGTGTACAACTTAACGAATGGGTTGCACACACTTTGCTTTCCAAAAGAAAAAAGAAGTATGTAAATTCAAACAATACGAACGAAGATCATTAAAGTCGCAAGCAAAATGGTAAAGTCAAGGCATTACCTTTACTTTAAATTATCTTCTAGTTTCGTGTACCAATCATTTTTCTGGAAAGTGCTACAGCGAATTCAAACGCTAAAGCTAGAGTGAATGACTACTCATTTCAAATTTTTTATTTCTCAAGGCCAAGGGAGTAGTCTGTCCAAAAATGCCAATTTTCTAGCATTCACTGTTTACCTCGTCACCAATTTTGGAAATGACAATCAAATTTTCTCATCAGTAACGAAATTTGTATCGTTTCAATTTTAGTTCATGTCTTAATTTTTATGTATTAATAATTCAGGTGTAATATCAAACTTTCTTTAAGTTTATGAAGAAGGGTATTTTGTGTTTTATTACACTATCTTTGTGACTTGAATTTTCCATAGAAAAGTAAAATTCCCCCCCATTTCTTAAATAAGTCATGATAACGCTAACAAACGGTCGTGAGAGTGTTAGTTTAAAATCACATTATATTGATAAGATTTAGATAGTACTTAGAGAAAGAGTTAGGAGGAAACAAGATGGACAAAATAAAATTAGGATTTGCACCAACAAGACGGTTTGTTTTCAGTAAAGAAGACGCATACAAGTACAAAGAGTTAATCAGAAATCAGATTGAAAGTTTTGAATTAGATATTGAGATAGTAGATTTAGAAGGTATTAATGATGAGGGACTACTTTATAACAGAGACGAAGAAGTAACGGTTATTAAAAGATTTCAAGATGCCCGTGTTGATGCGTTATTTTTTCCTCATTGTAATTTTGGAACAGAAGATATTGTTGCCCGGATTGCAAAAGAAATAGATAAACCTGTATTGCTATGGGGGCCAAGAGATGAAGCTCCTTTAGAAAATGGAATGAGATTACGAGATACACAATGTGGAATGTTTGCAACTGGTAAAGTACTTCGTCGTTTTAATGTACCTTTTACCTATATAACAAATAGTGCTGTCGATTCGGAAGTTTTTGAAAGAGGTTTTAAAAATTTTATCGGAGCAGCAAATGTTGTGAAGCGCTTTAAAGAATTAAGAATCTTACAAATATCTACACGCCCATCTGATTTTTGGTCTGTTATTTGTAATGAGGGGGGAATTATTAGAGAAATTTGGAATTCAAATTCATCCAGTCACCTTAGATGAAATTAAAAAAGCTACATTAAAAGTAGAAAAAACAGATACACCAGAATTAGAAGAAGCTATTCAGTATATTAAGGAGACTTTAGATTGGAGCGAAGTTGGAGATGACCATGTTCGTCGCATTGCTTCTTTAAAAGTAGCAATGAAACATATGGCAGAGAAAACAGGTAGTTCCGCTATTGCCATCCAGTGTTGGTCAACCTTGCAAGATATTATAGGTATTATGCCATGTCTAGCAAATGCCATTCTTACAGATGAGCAAATCCCGGTGACGTGTGAGACAGATATTCATGGAGCAATTACATCAATTATGGTGCAAGCGGCTAGTTTAAATACAAAGCCGACTTTCTTTGCTGATATTACCGTAAGACACCCAGAAAATCCAAACGGAGAATTATTATTCCACTGTGGTAACTTTCCCGTTTCTTTAAGTGAAGAAGAAAAGCCTAAACTAAAAAGACATTTCTTGTTTGAAGATCATTCTCCCGGTACTCATGAAGGGAAAATAATGGGGGGGGAGATATGACCATTGCTAGATTTGATGGTGATCATGGAGAGTATTCCATTTTCTTGGGTAAAGCAAAAGGTATTGAAGGACCTTTCTCACGTGGATCTTACGTATGGGTTGAAGTGAATGATTGGCCTCTTTGGGAAGAAACATTAGTAAAAGGTCCATATATTCACCATTCAACAGGTATTCATGCAAATGTTATCCCGGTTATATATGAAGCATGTCAGTATATCCCCGGTCTTAATCCAGATCCTGTCGATCCGACAGAAACTGAAATAAAAAATGGTTGCGTGGTAGTGACATTAATCAATAAAAATAACAAATTAATGAAAGGATGATCGTTTTGGTAGATGAAAGTTTTCTTAAAAGAAAATCTATACAAATAAGAAAAGACTTACTTGAAATGATATACAATGCAGGAACAGGCCACACCGGTTCGTCTTTATCTAATACAGATATATTGACTGCTTTATATTATGGAGTGATGCGTATCGATCCAGAGAATTCAAACTGGCAAGATCGTGATCGATATGTACAAAGCAAAGGTCATGCCGTCGAGTCTTATTGGACTGTGCTTGCTGATAAAGGATTCTTTCCCAAAGATGAATTGAAAACATTTTCACAATTTGGTTCTAAACTGATTGGCCATCCCAATAATAAAATGCCTGGAGTTGAAATGAATACAGGAGCTTTAGGACACGGTTTATCTATATCAGTCGGTATGGCATTAGGAGCTAAAAAAGACGGGAAATCATATCGAGTATTTACTTTGATGGGTGATGGCGAACAAGCGGAAGGATCTATATGGGAGGCAGCAATGGCTGCGTCTCACTATAAGTTAGATAATCTAATTGGAATTATTGATCGAAATAACTTACAAATTACTGGAAGTACAAGAGATGTAATGAATAATGAACCATTGGATGAAAAATGGAAAAGCTTTGGTTGGGAAGTAATCGAAGTAGATGGTAATGATGTTGTTGAATTAGTAGAAGTGTTAAACAATGCGCCATATAAAACAGATAAACCTACTTTAATTCTTGCCAATACCGTAAAAGGTAAAGGGGTTTCTCTAGCAGAAAATGTAGTTGGATGGCATCACAAAGTACCGAGCGAAGAAGAATATAAACAAGCAATGGATGAACTTACCGAACGATTGGAGGTTTTGAAATGAACAATATAGCTTTGAAGTCACGATCTGGTAATAAAGTTGCTAACCGAAAAGTAATTAGTGATACTCTACTAGATTTAGCTAAGGAAAACTCAGATATTTATGTATTAACTAGTGATTCCCGTGGTTCTGCTTCTATGGTGCAGTTTGGGAATGAATTGCCCGAGCAATTAATTGAAGTGGGGATTGCAGAACAAAATTTAGTTGGCATTTCAGCAGGTTTAGCTTCCGTAGGGAAAAAACCTTTTGTCGCTTCACCAGCTTGTTTTTTAAGTATGAGGAGTATTGAACAGATCAAGGTAGATGTTGCGTATTCCAATTCAAATGTAAAGTTAATCGGAATTAGTGGAGGAGTTAGTTATGGTGCGTTAGGGATGTCACACCATTCTGTACAGGATTTAGCAGTAACAAGAGCGATACCAGGTTTACATGTAATGATGCCTGCAGATCGACATGAGACAAAAAAAATGATTGAAGCGCTTATAGATTATGACACACCTGCTTATGTCCGAATTGGTAGAAATCCTGTGGAAGATAGTTATTTAAATGAAGACTATGACTTTGAAATAGGAAAAGCTGTTGAAATGAACCAGGGAAATGATATTACCATCATTGCTTCAGGTGAAACTGTTCGTGTGGCATTAGATACAGCGTGTGCTTTAAAGGATTCGGATATTAATTGTAGAGTACTGAATATGCATACGATAAAACCATTAGATGAAGTTGCCATTATCAAAGCAGCTAAAGAGACAGGTAAAATCATAACATTAGAAGAACACAGTATCTATGGTGGACTCGGAGCAGCTGTTTCAGAAGTAGTTTCACAAAATCACCCAGTACCAATGAAGATTATCGGTATTCCTGATGAACCTGCTATTACAGGTAAAACTCCAGAAGTATTTAAACATTATGGTATTAATGCTGAAAACATTTCAAATATTGCGAAAGAAATGATTCATCATAATTGAGGTGTAGTATATGTCTAAACAGTATATTATAGGAATCGATCAAAGTACTTCTGGTACGAAACTAATATTAGTGAATGAACAAGGTGAAATTGTATATAAAGATTCGCTAAAACACCAACAATATTATCCCCCCCAGGACAATTGGATAGAACATGATCCCGTAGAAATATATGATAATGTGAAAGCTTTAATAAATAAGTTAATGAATAAAACTATTGTTCCCTCTAGTAGTCTCAAAGCATTAAGTATTACAAACCAAAGAGAAACGGTATTAGCCTGGGATAAACATACTGGAGAGCCTATTTATAATGCTATTGTATGGCAATGTACTAGAACACAGGAAGTATGCAATCATTTAAAAATGAATGGTTATGAAGCATTAATTAAATCGAAAACTGGGCTTACAATTGATCCCTATTTTTCTGCCACTAAAATTCAATGGCTCTTGGAAAATGTAGAAAGTGCTAAAGAAAAGATCGCTAATTTAGATTTACTTGTAGGTACTATAGATAGCTGGATAGTGTGGAAGTTAACAGGAGGGAAGACGCATGCAACAGATGTAACAAATGCTAGTCGAACACTATTATATAATATTTATTCGTTAAAATGGGATAGAGAATTATTAGATTTATTTCGAATTCCCGAAGAAATGCTACCAGAAGTGAAAAATTGTGATGAGATTTACGGTAGGGTGTCAGATGTTAATATATTATTGAAAGATATTCCGATTTCAGGTGTAATTGGTGATTCACAAGCAGCCCTTTTTGGACAAAGATGTTTTGAAGAAGGTGCGACCAAAGCTACTTTTGGTACAGGTACGTCTGTATTAGTTCATACTGATAAATTAATGGAAACAGAAAAAGGGTTAGTAACGTGTGTTGCGTGGGGGTCGCGATGGAATAGTCAGCTATGCCATTGAAGGTATAATTCGTACAACTGGAGATGTGTTAAGTTGGCTACATCATGACTTGGAGTTATTTCAGTCATTTGATGAAGCAGAGCGTTTAGCAAATTCGATACCAAGTAATGAAGGTGTCTACATTGTTCCTGCCTTGGTAGGATTAGGTGCTCCCTATTGGAGCCCTAACACAAAAGCAGCTATTTTAGGAATGAATCGATCTACCACAAAGGCGCATATTATCAGAGCAGGTATAGAATGCATTGCCTATCAATTAAAGGATGTATTGGATTTAATTGAGCTGGATACAGACTTAAAGATACCTTCTTTAAAAGTTGATGGTGGTGCGACATCCAATCAATTTTTAATGCAGTATTCAAGTAACATATTAAATAAAAAAGTAACTGCCTCTAATGTTGCTGAATTATCTGTTTTAGGATCTATTTATTTAGCTGGTTTGGCAACTAATGTATGGAACAGCATATCGGAAATTGAAAAATTAAAGAGAGATACAACAGAATTTAATAATCAAATGCATGATACAGAAAGATACAAATTTTATTCCGAATGGAAAACCGCTGTTCAGACTGTCTTAAAATAGTTTATCACGGTGCTAAAGAGTTCACTTAGCAGATTATGACTTTATATTTATATTCAGTGATAAGAATGAACTATTAGAAGATAAGATTATGCAAAGGAAAGGATGAGATTATGGCAAGGGATAAAAAACTCCGTACCGTAATTATGCATGATCCAGAGTTAGATGATCTCAATACAATGGTTAGATATTTGCTTTACAGTAATCAGTTTGAAACAGAAGGATTGATTTACTCAAGTAGCCGTTTTCATTGGAAAGGTGATGGTAAAGGAACTTTGTTTGATGGGAAGTCTGAACACTCTGACCTTGGAATTGGACCGATTTCCAGCTGGCGCTGGGATGAAGGATCAAATTTTTTAGAAGATGCTGTCGGCATTTATGCAAAAGTATATCCGAATCTTATGGTACATGCTGAAGGCTATCCTCATCCAGATGAGTTGCTTTCTCGTGTCTGCGAAGGAAACGTGGAGTTCCCTGGAGATATATCAAAGGAAAGCTCAGGTTCTGATCTCATAAAAAATCTAATACTGGATGATAAGCCTGGTGTACTCTATTTATTAACTGGAGCAGGTCAATCAACGATTGGAAGAGCCCTTCTATCAATTGAAGAAAAATACAAAAACAGTAGTCAGTGGAAGAATATATATGAAAAAGTTTCGAATAAAGTGATTATTCAATCATTTGGTGATCAAGATGGTATTTACGCATCCTATATTGAGCCAAATTGGCCGAATATTGAGTTCCGTGAGATGGCGACAACAATCTGGGGATACATGGCACGTAAAGTCGTTCAACCTCAAGACTGTCATTATCTTTCAGCTGCATGGACTAAAGAAAACATTTCTAAGATCGGACCGTTTGGAGAGTTCTATATGGTTTGGGGGGGGATGGAAAACAAATGCATAAAAATGATATCGCTGATTTCTTTGGTTTTTCAAGGGTGACGGTAGAACAACTGAAGAAACTCGGTTACGTCTCATGGTATGGAAACGTTGAAGAACCAGGTTCTTGGATATCTGAAGGAGACACATCTATGTATATGAACCTCTTGGATAATGGTTTAGATGCACATATAGATGCAAGCTATGGAGGTTGGGGGGGAGGTCGAAATGGCAAAGATATCGATTCTAATAACGTAGCTTCGAAAGACTACGCTTCCTCACGTTGGTTTGGAGCTGCTCAACGTGACTTTGCAGCAAGAATACAGTGGACTGTTACGCCAGAATACGAGGATTCTAATCATCATCCTGTAGTCGAGTTAGTTGGATTGGAAGATACAACTGTTAAACCTGGACAAACCATCACATTAAAGGCAATCGTTAAAGATCCAGATGGAGATCATTTAATAGGACATTGGAGACAGTATGAGGAGACTGGTACTTATCCGGGTAAGCTAGAGTTGATTTCTGTAGAAGAAGATACGAAAATGGGGGGGATAGGGTGCTCTTATCCATTTAACGTTCCGGCTCCAGGATCATCTGAGGTTGCTAAGCTGATGAAAAATGAGATTGAAGTTACAAGCCAGTTTAAAGTACCTACAGATGCGGCTAATGGTCAAACAATACATTTTATTCTAGAAGCTACAGACAATGGTTATAAACCACTCACATCATACAAAAGAGTAGTTTTGACTGTTTCAAGGGAGAAACAGTAATAAAAATGTTTTATTAAGTTGTTTGTGTCAACAGTCCGCAAACCTGAAATTGAAATTTGAATATAAAAATAGATATTTCAAAAAAACAACCAAAAATCAAAATGAATGATTATTTTTGGTTGTTTTTTTGAAGAATATAATACACAAAGACTTATACTTCTATTTCAACATTAGTTTAACGATATTACTTAATGGAAAAGCAATTTTAATGCAAATTTTCTTGTTAATTATGATAAGAACCTAATTAGTAGTTTGTAAAAATAAAAATTGCAAAAAGTCATAATATCAATAATGAAAGGGCTTTTTTGCAATAGCGGAAAGCTTTTGTAGAGTGTATGATGAGTGTAATCAAACGAATTAAAAAGAAGAGACATTCTGGAAAGGGGGGAAGTGGCGTTCACTATTTAGATTGATAATCCTATTAATAACAGGTTTTAGAATGAGTGATTATGAGGAGGGTTAAAATTGGAGCAAGCAATTTATGAGGACAAGCGAACTTCTAAGATTGATAAAGAAGAAAAGCGGACAATTCTAGTAAAAAGGAAACGAAACCTGAAAAAATTCATGCCTCTTTTTATAATGATGTTACCAGGTTTGCTTTATTTTTTAATAAACAATTATTTACCGATGTTAGGTATGGTAATTGCATTTAAAGAGATAAATTTTACCGTAGGTATTATAGAAAGTGACTGGGTAGGATTTAAAAATTTTGAATATTTATTCAGTACTAAAGATGCGTGGATCATTACAAGAAATACAATTCTTTATAACGTAGTATTTATTATTTTAACAATGTCGATTTCTATTGGGATTGCTATATTATTAAATGAAATTAAAAATAAAATATTTGTTCAATTTTATCAAAGTATCATATTATTGCCGCATTTAATTTCATTTGTAATTATTAGTTATTTAGTATATTCAGCTTTAAGTTTAGATACAGGTTTTATGAATAATACAGTTCTTCCAGCCATAGGAGAGGATAGAGTTTCCTGGTATATGGAGCCGCAGTATTGGCCGTATATATTAACTTCTGTCCATTTATGGAAAGGTATTGGTTTTAGTACATTGATTTATTTTGCCGCTGTTATTGGGATAAGTGAAGAATATTACGAAGCTGCAAAGTTAGATGGTGCCAGCAAGTTTAAACAAATATTTAAAATTACGATTCCTTTGATAACTCCAGTTATTATATTATTGACCTTGCTCGCGATAGGTAGAATTTTTTACGCTGATTTTGGTCTGTTCTATCAAGTCCCAATGAATTCAGGTATGTTATTTGATACAACAAATGTAATAGATACCTATGTATTTAGAGGGTTACTTGGTTTAGGTGATGTGAGCATGGCTACAGCTGCTGGTGTATATCAATCTATAGTAGGATTTATTCTAGTATTAACAGCTAATTTCATAATTAGAAGAGTTAGTAAGGAAAACGCATTATTTTAAAATAACTATCAAAAGTAAAGGAGGATTTTTATGAACGATGAAAAAAGATGGCAAATATATGGTCATGTAGTAATGATAATTTTATCAGTCTTGGCAATAGTACCCTTTGTATTATTAATTATTGCGTCCCTTACAGATGAAGCAGTTATTCTTGCAGAAGGTTATAGTTTCTTTCCTTCAGAATTGAGTTTGGAAGCATATAAATATTTATGGAACATGAATGACATAATTACTCGAGCATATGGAGTAACTCTATTTATAACAGCATTCGGAACTGTTATAAGTTTAGTCATAACATCATTGTTAGCGTATCCATTATCAAGAAAAGATTTGCCATACAAAAATTTGTTTGCGTTTCTTGTATTTTTCACTCTACTTTTTAATGGTGGATTAGTGCCAACGTATTTTGTTTATACACAAGTATTTGATTTAAAGAATACAATTTGGGCTCTTATTATACCAATTATTCTCACGAACGGTTTTAATGTCCTATTGATGAGAACATTTTTCAAAGAATCGGTGCCGGATGCGCTTATTGAATCAGCTAGGATAGATGGTGCTGGAGAGTGGAGAACATTATGGTCTGTCGTTTTACCTTTAGCCACACCAATAATGGCTACAATTGGTTTATTTCAAGCTGTTATATTTTGGAACGATTGGATGAATGGTTTAGTATTCCTTACAGATACAAGATTATATAGTTTACAAGTATTATTAAATAGAATATTGGAGGATATTCAATTTTTGCGAACGGCTGATCTAGGTGGACAAGCGAGCGATGCCATGGCAAATTTACCTAGTGCTTCTATTAGAATGGCGATTGCAGCGATTGGTGTCATACCAATGCTTATTGCATATCCTTTTTTTCAAAAGTATCTAAAGAAAGGAATTGCACTTGGTGGTGTCAAAGGATAGTTCCTATCTAAATTATAAGTCCTTTACTCAAGGAGCTTAGCCTTTTTAAAAGTCTATATTAAGCCTAGTATTCTAAAATATAGAATACTTTAATTCTATCATGAGCGTTTGAGTAAAAAAATGTTTATTAAGGAGGATTTTTAACGTGAATCGTTCATACAAGACGGTTACAGAAGTTACAGATTGGGGGGGACCTTATGTAACAAAATTAATTCTTCCATTGCCTGAATCTGTTGAGTCAGAAATTTTAGCTGAGGATACTTTTAATGTGTATGTTGAGCGTCGTAATAAAATTAACGGTGATGTACTTGAACTTAGAAAGGACTTTACATCAGAAGAAAAGTACTTGTCAAAAGGATATTGTAAAGTGATTAAAACATATGCGTCAGATGAGAAAGGAAACATCAAAGTGGAGGGTAAATATGCTACGCTAGAACTTGAATGTGAACCGATTTATCGTATAAATTCTGAGATAGCTTTATTAAAATCACATAATGAATATGTTTACTGTAATTTCTATATCACACAAATAAAAGAAATAAAAACAAAAGATAAAATTCTTGGACTTGTTTATGATCAACTTATTAGCAATAATATGGATCAAATAAAAGGTTGGACTAATAGTGAACCTACTAATATGGAGACATCGCTTCGTTATGGTTATTACAAACCGATACAAAACAAAGGTGAACATCCTTTAATTATTTGGTTACATGGTGCGGGAGAAGGTGGTTATGACACTACTATTGCTTATACTGGAAACAATGTTGTAAACCTATCGAGTGATAAAATACAACAACTTTTTAATGGAGCTTATGTACTTGCGCCACAAGTACCAACAATGTGGATGGATGATGGCACTGGAAAATATACAATGAGTGGTAAATCCAAGTATGTGAAGGCTTTGAAATTACTGATTGATGAATTTATCGATGTACATTCAAATATTGATGAAAATCGTATGTACATCGGTGGCTGTTCTAATGGTGGTTTTATGACGATGAGAATGATCATTGATTATCCTGGATTTTTTACTGCAGCATTTCCTGTATGTGAAGCGCTACAAGATGATCTGATAACTGATGAGCAAATTACGGATATTAAAAACACTCCTATTTGGTTTACACACACCAAAAATGATACGATTGTAGATCCTAATACGACTGTTATCCCAACCTATAAGCGACTACTAAAAGCTGGGGCATCAGATGTTCATTTTACTTTTTTTGATAAAATAGTAGATAACACAGGTACCTTTACAGATGAAGGAGATAAGCCATTTGAATTTTTTGGACATGCAAGTTGGATTTATATGCTAAAGGATAAATGTACTTTCGATTACGATGATTCGCCAGTAAATATAAATGGAAAAAATGTATCACTTCTTCAATGGTTAGCTTTACAAAATAAATAAACATATACAACACAGATAAATGATAACGCTTTCTTATTAATGTGTTTATTGTTTAAGAGTGTTAAAGTCTTTACAAAAATTATTATAAAAAAAGTATTACTCTCCTTAGATAATTTGCATTTATGCATTGCTATAACCAGAAAATAAACATATAATGATGGAAATTAAAAGGTCATCTAAAGAAATGCGTGGTGGTTAAAGTGAAAATAATAAAAAAAATTCCATATAATTCGATTAGTTTTAAATTAATTACCACAATACTTATCATGACAATTCCATTAATTTTATTGTTGATTTATAGTAATACGTATGCTAGTCAAGTTGTTCGTAGCCAAGTTGCTAGTTCTTATCAAAACATAATGGAAAGTTACATGAATCAATTAGACAGAGATCTTGAGAATACGAATATGTATATCCACAATATGATTGCATTAGATGATAATTTTCTTTCTATTGAACAATCAAGATCGGATGCCGATTATTCAATGGCAAAAATTCTTTTCGTAAATGATTTAAAACAACAATTACCTCTATACAGTGTAATTGATGCCTTTTGGGTTTATAAGATCTCAAAACAAGATTTAATTAGTGTTTATAATTATCGACCAGCATATACAAAACAATTAGATATAAATAGTTATTTTATTGATTATCTTGAAAATAATTGGTCGAATGAAAGCGGTACCTATAAATGGCAATCACATAAAATAGGTGAAAAGTATTATATTGCTTATTTTATTAAAAGAGGAGATGTTTATTTTGGTGCTTGGATTGATTTGAATAGGTTAAATTCAAGAATAGAAATCAGTGATTTAGGACCAAAAAGTGGAAGTTGGTTTATTTCAAGTGATGGAAATATTATGGCAAATCAATGGGGGGGATTAGCAGATAACCAAATAAAAGAAAAAATAAGTACCATCGAAAACTTATCATTTGAAAATAGTGAAGATGCTGTTATTATTCGAGAAAAATCAGTTAATTCTGACACGAGCTTGGTATCTGCTATTCCTAACGAAACAATATTAGAGAATATTCCATTATTACAGAGAATGAGTTGGATGTTAATTGTCTTATCTCTTTTTGTCATTCCAGTTTGTCTTTATATTATAAGAAAAATTATACTTATTCCGATTTACCGTTTAGTGAAAGCCATGAAGCATATTCAAAACAATAATTTGAACTACCGAATCTCAGAGTATAAATCGGCTGATGAATATATTTTAATGAATAAGACCTTTAATCGTATGCTTTCACAAATAGAACAGTTAAAAATTGATGTCTATGAGGAAAAAATAAATAAGCAACATGAAGAGTTACAACATTTGAAATTACAAATAAATCCTCACTTTTTTTTTAAATTCTTTAAATATATTGTATAGTTTAGCAAAGCTAAAAGATTATGAATTAATAAAAGAATTGACATTATCATTAATTAAGTATTTTCAATTTGTTTTTCGTAATAAGTCTACATTTGTTAGCTTAAAAGATGAAGTCGGACATACAACGAACTATTTGAAAATACAAGAATTACGATATCTTAACCAATTTAGCTATACTATTATCGTTCCAACTTATTTAGAGGATACCCGAATTCCTCCTTTGCTTATATTAACGTTTGTTGAAAATGCAGTGAAGCACGCTGTCTCATTAGATGAAGAAATACAAATTAACGTAGAAGTAAAAATAATTGAAAAGAAAGACGCCCCCCCATTTTTGAATATCAATATAGTTGATACCGGAGTCGGGTTTTCTGAGGAACTCTTAACCAAACTGAATAGCCATCAAACAATCGTTAATGAACAAGGAGAACATACAGGAATATGGAATATAGATAGAAGGTTAACACTTTTATATGATGGACATGCTTATTTGGAATTTCGTAATAATCAACCATCAGGAGCGATTGTGGAAGTATTTATTCCTTTATCTTAATTGAAGAATAAAGCAAGGGGGGTAATAATATGTACCGTTTATTAATTGTTGATGACGATTATTTCTTCATAAAAGGTTTACAAAGCGATATTAATCAAGAACAATTTAATATTTCTGAAATTGTTTCTGCTATAAACATTAGACAAGCGAAAAAAATAATTAAAAATCAAAAAATTGATTTTATTTTGTGTGATATAGAGATGCCACAAGGTACAGGGATAGAATTATTAGAATGGATGACAAACGAAAATCATAATATTCCTTTGATATTTTTAACAAGTCATGCTCAATTTTCCTATGCAAAGCAGGCCATCCAACTAGGTAGCGTTGATTATCTTTTAAAGCCGGCTTCAGAAGAAGATTTAGAGAAGGTCATTAAAAAGGCAATAGATCAAATTAACCAATCTGATCAACTGAAAAACTTAAATTATTATAAAAAGCTATGGAATCTTCATCACCCATTAATTATCGAACGTTTTTGGTTAGACATTATTAATAAATCGATTCCTAATCAAATGAATATAATAGAAAAAGTTGCACTTAAAAGAAATATTCCATTTTCTAATAAACTAATATTCCTACCTATTTTAATTCGAATACAAAGATGGCATATGGATACATATAATTCAAGCAGTGATCAAAAAACGATAGAATATGGAGTGAGAAAACTAGCTGAGGAAGTATTTTTTGATGGTGACAATAAAGGCAATTATATTCAGTTAAAAGATGAATTATCATTAATTATTGTAACCATGGATGCTAGAGAATCGTATTATCGACCTATTTTAGAAGAAAAAGGGAAAAAATTTATCAATCTGTGTAATATGTGGTTTCGCTGTGATCTTACTTGCTATTTTGGAGAGCAGATTGCATTTGTCGATATGTATGATCAAGTGGAAAATTTAAAAGTATTAGAAATTAATAATGTCACTTACGATAATACTTTATTATTTCTGAAAGATGCTATGAAAACAAATAGAGATATTCAACTACCAGACATGAAGACTTGGGTTAATATGTTAAAAAACAGTGCATTCACTCAAGTTTCATTAGAAATTGAAACATATTTAAAAGAAGCAAAAGACGTAAATGTATATTTTTTAAGGAATTTTCAACAGAATTTGTTACAGATGATTTATTTAGTATTAAATTATAAAGGAATACAAGCTTATCAATTATTTGGTGCTAAAGAGTCAATAGAGCTATCAAACAAAGCGGTACATTCTATTAAAGACATGATTATATGGATTCGTCATGTTATAAATAAAGCTGCTTATCAAACTTCTAGAGTAAAGGAAACAAATACTATTGTTGAAACAGTTTTATGTTATATAGATCAAAATATTGACAAGCCAGATCTTTCTAGATCAGAAATTGCTGAACAAGTTTTTCTAAATGAAGATTATTTGTCAAGGCTTTTTAAGAAGGAATTGGGTATACCGCTTTCAAATTATATAATGGATCAGAGAATAAAATTAGCGAGGGAACTACTTCTAAAAACTGACATTTCGATCAGTAACATTGCCTTTTCAGTTGGATATTCCAATTTTTCTCATTTTTCTAAAGTTTTTAAAGATAAAACATCTTATAATCCTTCAGAATTCCGTAAAAAAATGTTGTGTTAACCGAATATGTTGAGTTTGAGTTACAATTTTTAACCTACCTATCTATTATTTTCGAAAGTATATAATTAAGTAATTTGGAGTTAAGAATTTTAGAGGAGTGTAGAGAATGATTAAATATATAAAGAATAGCAAAGGACCTACCTTAGGATATTCAACAGATTCAGGTATCAAGTTTCTGAAAAAAGATGGTTATCGTTTCAAAGACCTCAACAAAAGCGGCCGATTAGAACCTTACAAAGATTGGCGCTTATCTGCAGTAGAACGTGCAAAAGACTTAGCATCCAAATTATTCATCGAAGAAATTGCAGGTCTCATGCTATACAGTAGACATCAATCGATTCCTGCAACACGAGGTCCATTTGTCAGTACATATAGTGGCAGCACATTTGAAGACAGTAATGCTCAGCCTTGGGAACTATCTGATCAACAGAAAGAATTTTTGGCAACGGATCACTTGCGTCATGTTTTGATTACAACAGTAGAAAGTCCAAACGTTGCAGCAAAATGGAATAATAATGTACAAGCTTTAGTAGAAGGTGTCGGATTCGGTATCCCAGCTAATAACAGTTCCGATCCGCGCCATGCTAGTGATGCGAGTAAAGAATTTAATGAAGGTGCAGGTGGTCATATTTCGATGTGGCCGGAAAGTTTAGGATTAGCGGCAACATTTAGCCCTGAAGTTGTGAAACGATTTGGTGAGATAGCGGCAAAAGAATACCGAGCATTAGGTTTAACAACTGCTCTTTCTCCACAAATTGATATAGCAACAGATCCACGTTGGTATCGCTTTGAAGGGACGTTTGGTGAAGATCCACATTTATCTACAGATCTGTGTAGAGCGTATATTGATGGTTTTCAAACCTCAACGGCAGATGCAGAAATTGAAGACGGTTGGGGGGGATATGATAGTGTCAATGCGATGGTGAAGCATTGGCTGGTGGTGGATCAGGTGAAGGTGGACGCGATGCTCATTGGGGGATTTGGGAAATATGCTGTCTATCCCGGAAATAATTTCAAGGAACATCTTAAGCCTTTTACGGAAGGTGCCTTTAAATTAGAGGAGAAAACGGAAAAAGCCGCAGCAGTAATGCCCTACTATACGATTTCCTATGATCAAGACCAAGTGAACGGTGAGAATGTCGGCAATTCTTACAATAAATATTTGATTCAAAATTTATTACAGGGGGGGACCTATCAATATGATGGTGTTGTTTGCACGGATTGGTTAATCACAGCAGATGAGCCGGAAACTGTTGATCAATTTGCAGGAAAGCCATGGGGTGTAGAAGACTTAACCGTTGCTGAACGACATTATAAGCTATTGATGGCTGGCGTCGATCAGTTTGGTGGTAATAATGAAATAGAACCGATTTTGGAAGCTTATCAAATGGGAGTAGCTGAACATGGTGAAGCATTCATGCGCCAACGTATGGAGTGCTCTGCTATTAAACTATTAAAAAATATTTTCCGAACCGGCCTTTTTGAAAATCCTTATCTAGATGAAGGAGAAGTAGTAAGATTGTTGGAAATCCAGAATTTATGGCAGAAGGTATAAAGCACAATTACAATCGATAGTGATGTTGAAAAACAAAGAGAATCTGTTACCACTAAAAGACAAGTTAACGGTATATGTTCCTAAGCGTTATTATCCAGAACAAGAAGATTGGTTTGGTAACAAAATTCCTGATAAAATGGAATATCCGATTCATCTAGATATAGTAAAGCAATTTTATCATGTAACCGATGATCCAGAACAAGCTGATTTTGCATTGGTTTGTATAAAGGGACCTGATTCAGGTGGTGGTTATCATAAAAGGGATCGTGAAGAAGGTGGCTCAGGTTACATTCCGATTAGCTTACAATATCGCCCGTACGAAGCCACAATTGTACGACCAAGAAGTATAGCCGGTGATACACGAGAGGTTTTAGATCGTTCCTATAAAGGTAAAAAGGTATTCACAAACAATGAGTCGGATCTTGATTTAGTATTAGAAACTAAAGAAAAGATGAAAGATAAACCAGTGATGGTTCTCTTCATTTATCAAACCCAGCTATTGTATCTGAATTTGAACCTTATGTCGAAGGTCTACTTGTACATTTTGGAGTTCAGGATCAAGCTTTATTAGACATTGTATCAGGTAAAGCAGAGCCAACAGGACTCCTACCTATGCAAATGCCTATTAATATGAAAACGGTTGAAGAACAGTATGAAGATGTTCCACATGATATGGCACCTTATATGGATACAGATGAACACGTATACAATTTTGGATTTGGATTAAATTGGTCTGGTTGTATCAAAGATAAGCGATCAAGTAAATATATGAGGTAAAACGATGGAAAGAAGTTTTAATAGCTATATTTATCTAAAGGGAACACAAATCATGAAATCGTTAACAATATTGTCATGAGAGTGTTAGTAAAAAGAATTTTATACTGATATGATTTATGTTGTAAAGGAAAAGTCATTCAGGGAGGTTAAGAAATGAAGAAGAAAGAGAGATTTTTTTTGAGAGTTTTTTTTCTAGCTGTGTTTATAGTTCTTTTAACAGCGTGTAGCTCTGATACAGAGAGTAATGAGCAGGTTAGTGATGAAGATGGTGAGGTAAATGAAGAAACAGAGACATTAACTATTGCTTTTCCATATTTCTATGGAGAGCCGGAAGATTTAGAGAAAGTGGAAACAGAAATTAGTAAACTTGCAGAAGAAAAAATCAATACTACAGTTGATATTTTAGCTTTATCCATTTCTGCATATCAGCAACAAATGAACTTAATGCTTACAAGTGATGAAAAGTTAGATCTGATGGTAATTCTAGCAGATCAGTTAAGTCCACAAGTTAGTAGAGGTCAATTACATGAACTAGATAATAATTTAAGCGAAAATGGTCAAGGAATTATTGATGCGGTTGGAGAAGAATTTTTAGCAGCCACTAAAATTAATGGTAAACAATATGCGATACCAACTGTTCGCGATATGGCAGCTAGTTATGGATTTATGATGTCAAAAGAATATGTAGATAAATATGACATAGATGTTGATCAGATCAAAACTATGGAAGACATGGGTGAAGTTTTGAGAATGGTAAAAGAAAACGAGCCAAATATGGAACCGTTAACATCAACTACTGTAGGTGAATCCATTATGGAAACGTTAAGATTTGTAGATCCATTATCTGATTTTAATGGGGGGGTATTACCTAATTATGATAATGATTTGCAGGTAGTCAACTTATATGAAATGCCTGAATACGTTGAAAGATTAGAAATTTTAAGAGAGTGGTATCAAGAGGGATTAATTGTCCAAGATATTGCAACGAGCCAAACTACAAAAGATGAGTTATTAAAAGCTGGAAAAATATTTGCTTTTTCACAAGGAATGAAACCGGGTATTGAGACACAAAATTCTAGAGATATGAATCAAGATATGGTAGCGGCAGAAATTATTCCACCTGTAGCGACTACATCAAATGTGGCAAGTATTATGTGGGGAATTCCAAGAAATTCAAAAATCCCTGAAAAAGCAATGGAATTTTTAAATCTTCTCTATATGGATAAAGAAATGTTCAATTTAATTAGTTGGGGAATCGAAGGCGAACATTATGTAAAAGTATCGGATAAAGTTATTACATATCCGGAAGGGGTAACCTCTGAAAACATTGGATATAGTTTTAATAGTAGTTGGTTATTCGGTAATCAATTCCTTTCTTATGTATTTGAAGGCGAGGATCCAGATATTTGGGAAGAAACCAAAGAATTTAATGAAGAAGCAACTAAGTCTAAAGCTTTAGGTTTTAACTTTAATTCAGATCCTGTACGTACAGAGGTTGCTGCAGTGTCAAATGTTAAAGAGCAATATCTTTTAGGACTAGAAACTGGCTCGTTAGATCTTGAATCAGTGTATCCAGAATTTATTGAAAGGTTAAAAGAAGCAGGTATTGAAAAAATTATTGAAGAAAAGCAAAGACAACTGGATGAGTGGGCAGAGATTAATGGTGTAGAAAAAGAATAAGAAAGTTAATTGTTGAATACTGATGCTGATTCAATATCAGCATCAGCTTTCTATTATTGCAAAGATATTAAGAGAAATCATAAAGGGAGATGTTTTATGGATAAATTAGCTAATGTATTTTACACATTTTCAGTTTGGGTAATGAATTTAGCACTGTTAAATCTATTATGGATTTTTTTTCGGTAATTGGTTTATTTGTATTTAGTTTTTTCCCTGCAACAATAGCTATGTTTGGGGTATGCAGGAAATGGGTCTTAAAGGAATATGAGATTCCAGTTTTTAAACAATTTGTTCATGTATTTAAAAAAGAATACTTTAAAAGTCAAAAAACGGGTTTTATCCTTCTTTTTATTTGGGCGCTTTTATACATTGAATTACAAATCTTAAGAGCTGTTGATTTATATTATTTTAAACCTTTATTATTGTTCTTTTATATCTTAATGTTCTTATTCATTATATCTATCCTTTATATGGCGCCGATTGTTGTTCATTATAATAGTTCGGTTATTAAAATATTCAAAAATTCACTGTTAATAACAATAGCTAATCCACTCTATACCATAACTATAATTGCAAGTGTTTTTTGTCTTGTATTTATATTAAATATGATACCAGGATTAATCATATTTTTCTCAGGTAGTGTTTTTGCTTTTGTCATAATGTGGTTTAGTCATCAAGTATTTATAAAAAATGAACAAAAGTTAGCAGTTTAAATAATCTAACTTTTTGGGTTGCTCTTTCGCTGAATTAAATAGTTAATTTAAGTTGATTTTTAAATGAATGGAATAGGTTCAATTAAGAGTAATGGAAGATTAGTTACTTTTACGCCTATCTGTTCTTTTTTTTGATCTTCTCTAATGGCGTCTTTATTTTTTCTGTTTTAATTGTGTAAAAATAAAAAAGCAAATTAATATGTCATGAAAACGCTATGAAAATGTCTTGAGAGCGATAGTACTAAGCTTTTTTAATTGCTATTATATTAATTGTAATAATAAAAAAAGGGAGGTCATGAAATGAGAATGAAATTTTTTTTAACCATGTTTTTGTTAGTTGTTCTTATGATAATTGTAACCGCTTGCAACAGTAATGCAGAGAGTGGGAATCAAACAAATACTGAAGAAGAAGCAGGAGAAAATACGGAAACAAATGAAGAAACAGAGCATTTGATAGTAGCTTTTCCAAACTTTTATGGTGAACCACAAGATTTGGATAAAGTGGAAGCTGAATTAAGTAAACTAGCAGAAGAAAAGATTAATGCAACAGTTGAAATTATTACTTTATCTATTTCTGCCTATCAACAACAAATGAATTTGATGTTAACGAGTGATGAAAAACTGGATCTCGCGGTTGTTCTATCAGAGCAATTTAGTCCACAAGTAAGTAGAGGGCAATTACACGAAATTGGTGACATGCTAGAAGAACATGGGCAGGGTATTATAGATGCAGTAGGTGAAGATTTTTTAAAAGCTACGCAAATTGATGCCAAACAATATGCTGTCCCAACCGTACGAGATTTTGCGGCTAGTTATGGATTTATGATGCCAAAAGAATATGTTGAAAAATATGACATTGATGTAGATCAAATTAATACTCTGGAGGATATGGGAGAAATTCTTAGGATGATTAAAGCAGAGGAGCCAGATTTATATCCATTAACCTCAAATAGTCCAGGGGAATCAATTGCCTATTTTTTAAGATTTGTAGATCCCTTATCTGACTTCAATGGGGGGGTGTTACCGAATTATGACAATGATTTAGAGGTAGTGAATTATTACGAGATGCCTGAGTATGTTGAAATGTTAAAAACATTTAGAAGTTGGTATGAAGAAGACTTAATTTTACCAGATGTGGCCACTACACAAACAACAAAAAATGAATTGCTAAAAGAAGGAAAAATCGTTACTTATTCACAGGCACTTAAACCTGGTATTGAAGAACAAAATTCACGAGACATGGATACTGAAATGGTGGCAATTGAAATTTTCGATCCTGTAGCAACTACTTCTAATGTTGCATCAATTATGTGGAGTGTACCACGTAATTCAAAAATACCAGAAAAAGCAGTAGAACTGTTAAATTTAATGTATTCAGACAAAGAAGTATATAATCTGTTAACCTGGGGGGGAATTGAGGGAGAACATTTCGAAAAGGTTTCAGATGAAGTGATAAAATATCCAGATGGTGTAACATCAGAAAATGTAGGTTATAGCCTTAATACAAGTTGGTTAACTGGTAATCAATTCTTATCATATGTATTTGAAAACGAGGACCCTGAACTTTGGAATCAGATAGAAAAATTCAATAATGATTCTATTAAGTCAAAAGCACTAGGATTTAACTTTAATAGCGCTCCTGTAAGTACAGAGATTGCAGCAGTAAGTAACGTGAAAGAGCAATATCGAATAGGTTTGGAATCGGGAGCATTAGATTTTGATAAGTATTATTCTGAGTTCATAGAAAGCTTAAATGATGCTGGGATGGATAAAATCATTGCTGAAAAACAAAAACAGTTAGACGAATGGGCCAAAATAAACGGTATCAAGTAATATATGCTCTTTTAGAAAGTTGGTAATAGATATAGTATTCCAACTTTCTAAAATCATCGATTGTAAATGAATGGATTTTATTTAATCCATAATATTTTTTTAATTATCAAAAATGTGTAATCATGCACTCTGTTAACACTATAATATCAAAGTTACACAAATCTCATTCAGTAAAGGAAGGTGAAGACTGCTACTAAAATATGTTGAATGAATGTTTTATTTTATGTATTCCTCGAGTCTAGCTTGTTTGGGGATCGATTAATTCCTATTCATCAAGTTAACGAGCAAGTGGAAAAGTCGAATATTTTAAAATTAATATTTGTTTATTTTTTAGAAGCAGAAATTTAAAAATGTCTAATATAGTAGCAGGAACAAATATAAAAACAGTTGAATTAGTTCCTACAGAAAAGAAATCACATCCCTTTGGCACATCAATGGAAAAATGCAAATTAGAAGAGAATGGATACAGAGAAGATGAATATTTTATCTCTGGAACGGCTAATGTCTATAGTATGCAAAATAAAAAGAAAAAAGAGGTCTTTACTGACGCGCCCTATGTTAATCGAATAATCATACGAAGACCGACTAATATAAAATCTTTTAGTGGAAATGTTGTTGTGGAGATACTAAATTCAACAGCAGGTTTTGACATTGATAGAAACTGGGTACTGACTAAGGATTTTATGATGCGTAATGGAGACATTTATGTAGGAATTACAAGTAAACCTAATGTGTTGAAGGCGCTACTTCGGTTTGATCAGGAGCGTTATTCACCATTATCATGGAAAAACCCTAATCAAACCCCCCCTAATCGAAAGATACCTGACGAAAAACTCGGTAATATTGCAGGCCATTCCTCTTATGAAACAGAAGACGGGCTATTTTGGGATATGTTGGTTGATTTAGCAAAGTTGCTTAAGAGTGCTAGTGATGCAAATCCAATTAAAGCTTATGGAGACCATTACCAGTTTTTAAGCGGATGGTCACAATCGGGAGGATATTTAATACGTTTTATTAAAGACTTTGCTTATGATAGTGAAGATCAAGACCTTTTTAATGGATACCTTTCCTATGGAACTGTAAGTTTATGTACGCCCAATTTAAATCAAGAAGATCTTACTGATCCTACTACTCTTGATCTGACATTACCAAAACTTAAATCTCCAATGATTGAAATGCATACTGAGAGTGAAAATGTAAGTTTAAATAACCATAACTCTAGAATGGAAGATAGCGAATATTATAGAGTTTATGATATTACTGGACCTAGCCATAATACGCAGAATACGTCAGATGAGTATTATAAAGATGATTTAGATCTCAAAAAAGCTGGATTTTCATCTTTATACCATGGAAAAGAACTTTATCCGAATAATTTTCCTCATGAGTTTGCTTTTCAAGCTGCTCAACATAGTATGTACATGTGGGTTCGAGACGGAAAACACCCAATTAGTGTAGAGGAAATAAAAGTAGATGATGAATTAAATAATGTAAAAGATGAAAATGGAAATTCTATTGGTGGGTGGAGACTTCCCCCCTATAAATTTTCCAGTATGCAAGTATCTAGGTTCTTCTACCCCATTGAGTGAAGAGTTCGCTTTTAGCTGCTCCATTTATGGCTATGAAGAACCATTCTCTAAAGAAAAACTAAAAGCAATGTACAATGATATAGAAAATTATAGAAGTATTATAACAGAAGATGCTAAAAAGTGTATAGATAAAGGCTTGTTGTTAGCAGAGGATATGCAGCAATGTATAAATATTTCTATTAAAAAAGCGAAGAAATATGGACTTGAATAAAATACTTAAATCAGTTTCAGGAGGGAAAAATGAAGAATGAAAATAGAATAAAACCATATTTTAAAAATCCTTCATATTGGCAATATAAAGGTGAGCCCATTTTATTAATTGGAGGTAGTGATGAAGATAATTTGTTTCAGTGGACGAATACAGATCTTACAAATCACTTAAACCTTCTTGAATCGGTGGGTGGGAATTATGTTCGTAATACCATGTCTGATAGAGATAATGGAAATGTTTATGCATTTAAGCAAATTGAGTTAAACAAATATGATTTAAATCAATGGAACGAAGAATACTGGAATCGGTTAGAATTTTTCCTTGAAGAAACCGAAGATAGAAATATTATTGTTCAATTAACTTTGTGGGATCAATGGGATTTAACTGTACAAAAACTATGGGATATTCATCCTTGGAATCCAAATTGCAATGTGAATTATGAATCAAAAGACTTGAATAGTAAAAGTAGCTTCTTTCATACGGTAACAGACAATAATGAAAAAGTTATGTACTATCAAAAAAAATATATAAAAAAATTATTAGAAACTACTTTAAATTACGATCATGTATTGTATAACATTAATAACGAAAGCTGGGCAGGATTGGATTGGGAAAATTATTGGGCTAAACAACTACTATCTCTAGCTAATAGTCAACAAAAGAAAATAGAAATAACCACTATGCAACTGCATGCCGAAGGTTCAGTAAAAGCATTATGTTACTATAAAGATCTTTATTCATTTGTAGATATATCTCAAATTAACCAAGATGCAAATGGTTCTACAGGTCAGGGGGGCATTGGGATATGCTAATGTCATTTAGGGAAATTATTAATTCTAAAGGAAATGTGCCGATAAATAATGAGAAAATTTATGGAAGTAACTCAGAACATTCAGGGCCAGTTTTAACTTTTAACAAATATGCTGGAACAAAAGACGAGGCGATACAGCGTTTTTGGAGAGATATTATTGGTGGGTGTGCATCGGCACGTTTCCATAGACCAGATAACATGTATTGGGGTATAGGTCTGTCAAAAGATGCTAGGATTCAACTAAAGTCAATGAGCAAATTGATTGAAAAGTTCGATATCTATCAATGTGATCCAAATAATAATCTTTTAAATAATCAAAAAGAAAATGAAGCCTATTGTATAGCGAATATTGGACAGCAATATGCTGTTTACTTTCCAAATGGTGGATCAACTGATTTAATTACTTGGATTTATTCTGAAGAAGTGCAACTAGAATGGTTAAATATCTCTGAAAGTAATTGGTTAAAGCCAGAGATAGTGAAGGTCGAATGGGATAAAAGGGAGATTTTTTGGGAATCTGATATGTCATTCACAGTACAGGGAAGAGTACCACTTCAAACCCCAAATTTAGGGTCTTGGATAGCACTTATAACACACTACTCGAGCAACAAGTAGTGTGTTATATTTGACGCTTACTTATATTTACTACTAGGTATCTTACCAACATTTCGCGCAAAACATATGCTAAACAAAACTTGACAACTAAATTTATAAGTTTCTGTATGCTAAAGTATTAAGAGTATTCAAAAGTTTAATATCTCACTATTTATAGGATGTTAATTATTACACGAGTTATGGAACAATCCAAAAGGGTAATGATGCTAGTAAATTATAAATCCTTTATTTATAAGGTGTTCGGCTATTTCTGACTTTCTAAATAATTCCTTAGCATATGTTTTCTGCGTTTTGCTGGTTGTATGTACCAGAAAATAGAAAAATGTAACAGTTTTTGTTCTATAAATGGGATTTTTAATATTGAGATTTCCTTAGCTTTGTAAATCTGCGTTTTTCTTGACGCTACCCCTACAAAAAAATATACAAATATAAAATAATTGGAAGGAATTTAACATTTTATGTCGAAATAATATATATGTCATACATGAGAGGATGTTTAAATGGAGAAAGATATCCAACATGGCCTACTTGATAATTTAACTAAGGAAGATATAGATCTCATTAAAGCAGAAGTTGAACAATTATATTTAGAAAGTAAAGAGTGCACAAATACAGAAAAGGAGAGGGTGAAGAAACAATGCTGGGTAATAGAGAGAAAGAGCGTTTTAAGATCCACACAATTTACGAAAATGAAATGCAACAGAGGTCCATACATATATTAGATAAACATCACAATTTAACGTACGTGTACTATGAAGATGAAGTGGAAAATTTAACAAACAGATATCTCCATCCTTTAAAAAGGCATTTGCGTAAAAGAATGCATTTGATTCAAAATGGAGCGTACGACAAGACTTCTATCTAACGTAGGTTTTGCAAGTGATACGTTTTGAGTTATTTCCCTTGCAAGGTTTCCCAGAAATATCTCAAAAGCTGTTTCACTTGCATATCTAGAAATGGTTTCTCTCTTTCTATTGCTGTTTTAGCAGAAGTACTCGCTGAATAAGTTAGATTTATTTATACATCTTAGATAATGAAGTGTCCATTATAGAAAACAATGCCATCGCTTTTCATGTATTCTTTTTATGGGGGGGCGCTACAAAAATAAAATTGGGAGAAAAATAACCCCCCCGATATAATCTTCCCTCGCACGATATATCCCTTGTTCACCTGAAACAATATCTTTTCCGACGATATATTCCATCCATATTTGTTACTACATTTAATTAAAACTTGTTTTGAGTTGCGCAATGAAAGGGTATATTCCATAATTAGCTGATCCTCTATGACAGTCAGTAAATATTATTATAAATTTTATTGCCAATTATCATTACTCAGAAAACACCACAAGCTTGAAGCAGCAGGATTATACAAAAGTTTGGCACTGTGATGAACCAAAGAATGTGTTATCTTGAACTACCCCCCCACCTACAAGCTAAAGCTTATTGAGGAGGGGGGATTCCTAAGTTATAAAACCTAACGGTTTTAAGTTTATCAGGCTATCCCCCCCATCGCACCGACGGTTAATAGACGCAGACCTTCTTTATGGATATTAAGGGCAGCGTTCACATCTCTATCGTGTGAAGTATGACAAGTCGGACAAGTCCAACTGCGAATAGAAGGATCCTTGGTTATCGGATGCTTCGTACCACAAGTTGAACATATCTGAGTAGAAGGAAAATGCTTCCCTACTTTTACAAGTTCTTTGCCATACCAATCACACTTATAAGCTAACATAGTAATGAATTCACTCCAGGAAGCATCCTGGATGGATTTGCTATATGTTTTATCCTTCAACATATCTGATACACATAAATCCTCGATAGCTATGACATCGTAGTGTTGAACGAGTTTAGAGGATAGCTTATGTTGAAAGTCTTTTCTATTATTTACTATTTTCTCGTGCAAAATAGCGATTTTTTTCTTTTGTTTATACCAGTTATTCGAAAATTTCTGTTTTCGAGAAAGAGAACGTTGTGCTTTGGCCAACTTTTTCTCTGAAGAATGGAAATAACGCTCATTGTTGATTTTGTTGCCATTTGAATCAATGACAAAATCAGTTAACCCCCCCATATCCAAACCGATGGTTTGGTGGCTTTTATTCGTTTTGTCCACGTGTTCCTTAACGTTGATGGCCACAAAATATTTACCAGCTGCATTTTGACGAACAACTGCATATTTAATCACCGCACTATCTGGGATGTAACGACTGTTAGCGTATCGAATGCATCCGATTTTGGGTAGTTTAATATGTGTATCTGTCACTTTGATATTGCCATTCACGGACTTAGTAGTATAACTTTTTACCGGATGCTTACGACTTTTAAACACGGGAAACCGGTTCTGTTTTTTGAAAAAACGAACCATAGCATCGTTTAAGTTTTCAACGCTTGCTTGTAAGCTAATGCTATCGACCAACTTCAACCATTCATAGTCGGTTTTCATGCTTTTAAGTTCGTTTCTAAACGCATTCACTTGTAGTGTTTTTCGTTTTTCTTCATCTGCACATTTGATTTTTTCGAGAAAATGATTGAACACGAAACGTGAACAACCGAAAGACTGTGCAATGAAGGTTTGTTGTTCTTTTGTTGGATAGATACGGTACTGGTATGCTTTATGTTGAACAGCCATCGGTTGTTCACCCCCTTTCCTTTATCTAGTTTCTATTATACTATCGAACGAGTATTCGTACAAAGGATAACATTACTTTTTTTCAAAAAAACAGCGATTCATTTCCCACCTAAACGCTTTGCGTTTTGAGGAATGAGTCTTCTCGCCAAAGTTCGATAAAACATACGTTAACTATTTTATAATAGATGTTAACAATTATTATAAAATAGTTTTAAAATGGGGGGGATTTAATATGTATAAGTTGAGGGGGGACATCATCTATTTTGCCTTTTAGGCTACAGAGGGATGGGATATTCTAAAGAATACATTCAAAACATGACTGCATTACACCAAACGTTAAGAATTAATCCAAAGACAGATATTTATTTAGTAAGCGGACCAGATCAATTATGTGAAAAATATCCCGCTGATTCCCATGACTATCACTGTGAAAATAATAGTATTTATAAACGGGATGACTCCATACTAAAAAAGCTCGGCATTCAAAGTGGGCAAGTACTGAAATGGGAAGAGATTGAAGCACGAATACGAAAATATGTGGTGCCAGATGATATTAACAGTATCTGTGCAACTTGTTCTTGGCGGTCTTATGGCATTTGTCAGGAAGGGGGGGTGCAAGAAATGCTAGACCGTACAGGATTAAGAAAGCTAGAGTGAATCAATCTGATATATCAATTAATTTTTCATCGAGCCGTGGATCTCGAATGTTACCTTAATGGTTTACTTGAGATAAATCGCTAACACCGGAAAGCGTCAGTGAAACCTCAGCTTCCTGGATAAACCGCACCACTATCTTTTCAACATCTTTTTGATCATCTGTCGCGAGTCCATATAGGTTTAGTCTGCCAATTAATATACCAGAATAACCTATTACCAAGGCTCTAACAGCATTAATTGCACGTCTGATACTACTATCAAGTAAGATCGGAACTTTTCTATTAACATGTATGTACTACTTGCGGCAAAGCATCGATGGTTGAAACTATACCATCAAGCTGACGACCACCATAATTTGAGACAATGATACCATCCACTCCAAGATCAAAATGCCAACTTCCCATCTTCTGGCTGCAATATTCCTTTCAACAAAACTGGAACGCTAGTACGCCGTTTTAGCTCCTTGACATTTTCAATGATTTGCACATTAATTATTACACGTGTTGTTGAATAACCCAAAAGGGTGAAAGTGCTAGTAACCCCCCCTTTATTTATAAGGCGTTCAGCTATTTTGGATTTTCTGAATAATTCCTTAGCGTATATTTTTTTTGAATTTTGCTGATCGGACTCCTTATGGAAAAGAATGGTTATAGCTCCGACTATTAACCATGAATACACGGCAAGAATCAGATGTTATGGAATAGAACGCTAGACACCAATTTAGAATGAATTTACTTATTTGCGGTGATTATTGTGGAAAATTTTCTACATTTGCTAAATGACTTAGATTTTATGAGTAAAAGACAAGTTTACTTACATAATTTTATCCAAGTTAACTCATACTATTAGGGAAATTTCAGATGGTCTACTTTACATTTACCGTATAGAATGGTATTATTAATGTAGAAAATACATGTTTAGCGGGTTAGTTAATAGGGACCTGCTCCGACGCAACGGCACTGCTAAAGATTTTGTTCAAAACTTGAGTAGTGAAAAAGAATATTGCGGCTGCCATCGCCCTAAGGCATAGATGGGCCACCTATTACCACTGAAATTTCAAAGGTTCTGGCAATTCGCCAGGACCTTTTTTATTAGGGGAAACGATTATGTACACTATACAATGGGCAACTGGATTTAGGGGGGGATTTTCAAAAGAGGAACCGATGGATTTGCATAAATTTACACTATTTTATGATGAGCATATAGCGGAAAGATATTTTACATATTCTACGACGAGCAAAAAGATACCGTATTTCGTAATTGAGACCAAGCGTAATCAGTTACCACATCTGATGGGTCTTCAGCATTGGAATAACCTTGACGTAAAACAGCCAGAAAAACAATATGAAAGATTAATAAATGGTGAATGGGATATTCCCTTTATAGCTGCAGCTGATAATGGTCCTACAAAGAATACAGACAACGGATAGAATTTCTTCCTAACTTGTACAACCTTCTTTACCATTTTGAGTGTCGTGTCAAACTTATAAATAAAACGATTCCCAGCACTTTTAAAAATCGGAAAATAGATATGATTTTTCAAAAAGATGGTGTGAAATGGGTTTATGTATTAGAGTTAAGAGCAAAAAGAGCCCAAGAAAAAGCAACCGAAATATATGTACCTACAAGTATAACGGTTCATAGAAAAACTGCAAATGCACTTCAGGTTAAATCGGAACCACTTCAAATTAAAGATGTATTGGTAGATAAAATTAGATAATTTATAATGACATAAATAAAACCAGCTAATAGAAGAGTTAATACAGAATTTTGCTGTTGTAATGATGTAATGCTTCACTTTATTCCATCCAAAATGGGGGGGTTATTTTGTTTAAATTCCTCCAGTATGATTACTGTACTTCCCCCCCTTATAATATGCTAAATTTTTTGCATATTATAAGGGGGGGGAATTTTTATGATCATTTTACATGATTTTAAAATTAATATTGAAGATTACGAAGCAATGGGGAAAGAAAATCACTTCCCGTTATTGGATAATTGTCCTAAATGCAGAAGCCTTGCTCAAGGAAACGTGCATAGAAACGGATATTATTGACGATCCTTTTAATAAGATAATAAAAATTTTACGCATCCAATATTTTAATAAAAATAAATACACCTATCTCCTAAGCATGATCAATAATTTTAATAAATACGCCTTAATCATGAAAGAATAATAAAAATTACTACATATAGCAGCTAAAAATATTCTGTTATTAAAAATTAGTTGTCTGAAGCGTCTCAGATACAAGAAACCTGACCGATTCTCCATAAACGCCCTTCTTACTTACAACATCTGAGGGATAACCCATTCAAAATAAATCCTGCAGTAAAAACCTTGTATAATAAAAAGGCATCCTCGTAAATAATAAGAGAACGCCTTAGCATATACTGCACTGACTCCATCACCCAAGATATCGTTATATAATTGATCATTAATCCTAACGTATATAAAACATATATAATAGGAAGAAACTCGTCTCACAAAAATTTATCCACTGTTTTATCAGACACATTTAAATAGTGATCCGCAAGAGTTTGGGTAGAACGATGCCCCCCCGTTTGTTTCGTGATCGTAATGAGATCCGCCCCCCCTTTTTCGTGCATCGACGACACCTGGGTTTTTCTCAGATTATACGCCGTAAGTCCAAGCGTACGATGTAAAAACTTTCGATAAGCCTCGGTTGAAATCTTGGCACTTTTATACTTTCCGTTTTTATAGACTCTCCCTACAAAATAATCATCCATTTTTAAATGATAGGTCGCTTTGTAATCTTTCACCGCTTTTACTGTGAGTTGGTTCAATCGTTTATCAAACCAGGTTTTCTGTTTCTTCATATAGATCGAAACGGCATTATCATCCAAATCAAAATCTTGAATTTTCATCGCAATCATTTCACTTGGCCGACTGGCTGTGATGAGATTCACGAGACAGATCGCTTTTTCTCGTATCGGTAACGTATTGATTAAGTTCGTCAAGTCCTCTTGATCTACTCGTTGCTTTCCTTTTATGCGTGTTAGGTTTTTATTTTCGATGTCGTCATATAAACTACGAATATACGACACGTCTTGTAAGACCTTTTTTTCAGATGCAAAATCCACATCATAGTTTACGGTCAGATATCTTTTTATTGCGGACAGTCGTTTTTCCCAGGTGTTCTTTTTCACTCGTTGATCCATGACAGATCCATACAAATAATCGAGCATTGATTCCAGACCTTCTGATTGAACGGTAGCTACACAATAATTTTGATATTGTGTAATATCACTTTGATAACCTGCACTTATTTTTCTGGATCGCTCCTGGATAAAATTTTCTCTCTCTGCATATCGTTTTCGATTTCTGAAAGAATTCACAGGTAACACATCTGCCATTTTTTTCACTCCTTATTTTTGGATAATATTGCTAAATAAAAACATAATGTTAAATACTACATTTTTTATTAATAACACCCAAAATTAAAAATACCATTTTTTACTATTGCATAATATTGGATAATTTTATGTGCCTAATTTTCTAATTTTAGTATATCACCATAAGTTGCGATAAGACAGCATTATCACAACTTATTTTTTGTGAAATAAAATGGTAACATGATCCATTTTATCAATAGATATAATTACCATTTATTTCAATGTAAAATTTAGGAACTTGATATGTGTCACATAGAAGTTTACATAATATGGAATGGATAATAAATTTTATAAATTATGCTGAGCAATTCATTAACATATATTTACTTTTCATGGCAAGAGAGTTATAGTTAAATAATAAATAGATTGGATGCGTAAAATTTTTATAGAAAGGACTGGTATAAATGGATAACTTTTTTTATCTTCATGGCTATTTTATCGAACTCGAAAAAAACGGAAAGAAACCCGGAACGATCAAACAATATCGATCGGACCTTCAGCAATTTATATCATGGCTGGACACAACGATAAACCAAGACCTTTTGGATGTAGATGCTGTTGCAATTATGTCTTATGTGGCGTATTTAAAAGAAAGATCCTATCGTGATACAACGATCAAGCGTCACCTCTCATTGGTTCACAGATTCCTGGCATTTTATCACGTGCCTGTCGATTCATCTTCAGAACAGGAGAATATCTATCGCGCACCACCGTTGCAATCCAGTGATTTTATTTCAAACAACGAAATGGACCAGCTGCTGCAATCCATGCAAAGACCGATCCAGTCTATCGCAAGAGACATACTGATCCCTCGCAACTTAGCGATCGTACATCTTATGCGTTATCAGGGGCTTCGTCCAAAAGAAATCACGTCGATTACGATGCGCATGATCAACCTGGCGCAGTCTACGATCGAGTTTAACTGGAACGGTGAGCGAATCAATTATACATTAGCCAATACACACATGACCTATATCCGTGATTATATAGCAACAATTGCCCCCCATTAAAACGACCAAAATGGAAATCAGAAGAACCACTATTTGTTTCGTTTAATAATCGCAGCAATGATTATCAATACGATTACGCAAAGGTACAACCAAAACAACTATCCGTGCGAAGCATACAAGAAATGATTAAAGACGAAGTGTGGCGGGCGGATCTGCGAAAGCTTTCGGCCAAGCATTTACGAAATAGCTGTATCCTGGACCATATCCAAAGAGGGGAATCCGAAACAGACATCCTGAGCTATTTTCATTTGACGCACCCTTTTTCTTTGTATCGCTATAAACAATATAAGGAATTAGTGGATTCACATACTGAGTAATAATTTTATGGAAACCTTTATTATCACGGCGATTGATTATCTTATATAACAGTAAGGTACAGGCATTTATGGTATAATAAGGGATAGGTACTCATTCGACATCTGTACTAATAAAATAGGGTGATTGGTGTTATCCCCCCCAAAAGGGGGGTGATGCCATGACGACATTCCAGGCTTTAACGATCATGATCTAATTTTCGACAATGATTATCGCACTAATCGCAGTCGTTGTCCTATTTTGAACGCAAAAAAATAGCCCCCCCTGTTCTGCCAAATGGGGAAGGGCTATTTTCTGGTAATACACTAGATAACGCCAATTTCCTATCAAATAATGGGTATCTAGGGACCGTAGTTCACGCTACGGTCTTTTTAATATGTCGTTTCATATTACTTAGTATACCACATTTTCACAAAAAATAAACCGGTTATTGATCACCAGTGATTCATACCCGGTATGTATTATTACTATGTTTTGCGTGAAGGGTAAGCAACGCTCGAAAATCCTTGAATTGTGTGCACTGCACCAAGAGTAAGCGCATGTCTATGAATAAATGTTGGTGCGCCTACCCGAAGTTGGCAGTAATAATCATTGGTGAAGTACTACTTATCTTCTTATTTGACGGAGCTTCATCCTAATATAAAATCAATCGAGTAAAAAACCCATTGAGGATTTTAAAAAAGGAAAATATGGTGAATTTCGATATGTCATACCCTTTGCTTTTCAATAGCATTAATACTTCTTTAATATCCTCATCCTTAATTTGAACCTGTAAATCTTTCATGTATGGATTGCTTAACATAAAATCGTTTAAAAATGTTCCAAATAAAAATACAACAAAAAGAGGGGTAAAGAAAATTTTGAATATCATTCTCCACATTGTAGAAATTAGAGCTTTCTATATATCCCAAAAACGGTATGGATTTTGTCATTTTATGAAGTAATTACGCAAATTTTGTTGTATAATTTGGAATAAATGGATTATTAGAAAAAGGGAGGTTTTATATTGTTAGCTCAAGCGGAGAGAATTACAGGTCATGCAACATACACCAGTATAGATAGAGTCCTTCAAATTGTTGATGAAATAAATTCAACTGACAAAACAAGTAAGCAAATAGAAATGTTAGAAAGAGTTACAGAAACATTTACTTTTTTAAAAGATGCACTTGATAGAGTTGACCCCTTGCTAGTGTCAACTATTACATTACAAACTATGAACAATCCGATTTCCCAAATATTAAATGAAGTAACTAACTTCAAAAATAATCGAAATGAGCAATACTTAACCAATGCACTCAATCATATTGAAACTTTACTTCAATATTCATCTCAATTATTAGTCATCCAGACACCAGAGGACATTGAAGGTGTTAGAAGTGCTGTGATTAAATTTAGACAATCAGTTGGACAACATTTATCTCACTTAGAAAAGGACGTTAATGATACTAACACAGCATATAGCACCACTAAACAAAAGTTGGACGAACTTACAAATCTATCGAAAACCAAAAAAAACGTATCGACTCAATTATTTCAGACTTCCAAAACCAATTTTTAAACGGACAAACGGAAAGAAATGAAAAAGTTTCTCAACTTATAACTGCTACCAAGAATGAATTTAATGGAATTTTTCAGTCAAATGAGGAGATTCTAGATAATCAAATTGAGGAACAAAAAGATTTGTTCAAAACACAAGTTGAACAACAGAAAACTGACTTCAATAATTTAACTGATGATTTACAAACAAAAGCACAAGAAGAATTAGATCAAATTATTGGAATGAATCAAAAAGCTGAGAAAATTTTGGGTATCATGAGTATGAAAGGTCTTGCTCATGGCTATCAAAATATTGCCAACAATGAAGGTCGGAAGGCTTTCTTTTGGAATATACTTTCAATTGGTTCACTAATAGGTCTGTTATGGTTTGGTTATGAGTTTATTATTAAGCATGACGGAACAATGTCATGGACTTCTTTGATTAGTAGGTTTATTTTAACTGGTGTAGGTCTAACATTATTTACCTACGGAGCAAAACAAGCCACAAATCATAGGCAAGAAGAAAGACGTAATAGAAAAATAGAGTTAGAATTAGCTTCACTTGACCCTTATCTCAAGGACTTGGAGGAAGAAAAGCGAAAAGAGGTAAAAAAAAAGTCTTGTAAATAAATATTTTGGTGTTGAAGTACCAATTGTTTCAAACCCTAAAAAACAACCCCAATCACAAAACATGGTTGAAACAATAACTAATAACCCACAACTGTTACAAGTAATAGCTGAAAAAGTAGTTCAAATAAATTCACAAAAATGAAGAAAAGAGAATGTCTAGCTCCCTTCTTTTTGTATTATATATGCTAAATTAAAAATGTGCAGCTTCAATAGTTCGCGGCATAATATTCTCAAGGCGAATATGGTGCACTAACAACTAAATATAAATTTATGCGAAACTAGTAGTGACTATACTTCCAATTTTATAGAAGCTCCTTTTTTTAAAAAAATATCACCACTAAACATTAACGGAGCTAAAAATTTAGAAGAAGATATTCATAAACCCAGGCTGAAGAAAAGTCAGAACTCAAATCTTTAAGAACATAAGATGGATAAACTACTGAACCGATACTCTTAGAGTAAGAGATATCGGTTTTTCTATGGAAAAATGGCTTAGCGAGAGTTTTGTCAAAATGTTGGCGGTACACTATTAAAAACTGGTAAACCTATATAGACCATGGTAAAATAAAGGTAGACATAGGTAAACCAGGTAGACATATATATATATTAACGATTAAAGGTAGACAACTATAAAGGAGTGATAACATGTCTGATGACAAATATTCAACTTTTAGTTTTAAACTGGACAACGAAACCAAGGAAAAAGCAAAGGATGCAATTGAAACAAGTGGACTAACAGCGAAGGATTGGTTTAACAAAGCTCTTGCATTAACTGAAATTCAAAGTATGAAGGAAAATTCAACGGATTACGCCTCTGATTTAAACGAATTAGAAGTACATACAACGAGGATCTTTGAACTCGTATCAAACATGGTAAACCGTAGCGTATATTTGAAGGAAAGTGCAGTGAGTGACCTCGAAACGAAACTCGATCACCAACGTGAAATCACATCGGAATATCAAATGAAACTCAAAGAAGCCGAAATCGAACGCGGAGATGTCGAACATAAACTGGAAGAATCATTGAAAGAACAAGGAGAATTGGAAAAACAATTAAACGAAATGAGAGAGACATTAGAGACAAACAAGCTCCTAATTTCTGAATACAAGGAAAAAAACGATACCCTCAATGGGTTAGTCACCAAGTATCAAACCTATGCTGATGAGAATGATCAACTCAAAGAGGTATTAACTAACGAGCGAAACTCATACCAATCGAATATTGATGAACTCAACAAAACGAACAATGAGCTAACAGCTACAATAAAAGAAAATGAGCAACAAATGAACACCCTCACAGAAAAACATAAGACCACTATAGAGCGACTTAATGAACAACGAGACATTGAACGAGAGAAAGCCCTGTTACACGCTGAAAGAGAGCATCATAAAAATCTGACAAACGCTAACAATGAATACAGCAACAAACTCCAAGCATTGTATGAACATTTGGAAGGTGAACGGAAAACTCACGAGAAGAAAATCAATGAGCTACAACAACAGTTAGACAATGAACGCTCCAAGAACAACAATTGAACCTCTCATGACTAAAGTCACGAGATTCTTGGGAAGAGAGCATACTTGCTCATTTTTTTCTTAACCAGCAGCGGTTTCTCTTATTTACCAGGCTATCCCCCGTAGTACCTACGGTTGTGTTTAATGACTATTCCAATGTGTACTGCCTTAGACTTTCGGGCAAGATATTTTTACTAGCATTGATGTCATGATCGTGATGGACATGGCAAGCAGGGCACATCCATCCTCGAATATCGAGTGATTTCTTGCCATCCTTGTGACCACATTCCGAACATATCTGGCTAGATGGAAACCATTTATCCACCTTGATGATGTCACGCCTGTATATGTTAATTAAAAATTGAACCACATGTTAATCCAAAAGTACGCCCCAAAAACTTTGTGAATTTTTTACTTAGCAATCCTCAAAATAGCTTTATACGGAGATGTGGGCATGATACCCTATCTAAAAGTGCGAAACATCTATATATCGCACTCTTTCGCAAAATAGTCATGCCCGTAAAAGCTCCGTATCAAGCCAAGCATTCTTTAATAATCACAGTGAAAGTTTGTGAAGAAAATTAATTTTAACTGGCTCAATCTCAATTGCAAAATACACACGCCCGTGCCATTCCGCTTTATACTGTAATTTTGCAACAAAGCTAGACCATGATACGTCCGCAATACTTTTCGATAGTTTGTGATTTCGCAACAGTCCTTTTGTGTTTAAGTCTTCCATACAGATCACATCGTGGTTTTTGATGATAGCTGTTGAAAGCTTATTTAGAAAGTCGTTCTGTTGGTTCCCTACTTTTTCATGTAAGCGGGTCACTCTTTATTTTTGCTTTTGATAGTTCTTCGCTTCCAATAGGCTAATACCGTTCTTTTTTTTCGATTAATGCTCTTCTGGACAACTTGCGCTGTTCACGTCTGAGTTTCTTCTCCATTTTGGGAGTGAATTTAGGATTATCTACCTTACGATCATCCGAAAAGTAAGCGTCAAATAATGTACACCTTCTGCCATCATTCAAAGCGTGAGATAATGTCATTATAATAAATCTTGTAGGAGGTTATGCCATGACATTATCAGATAAACGAATAGAATGGGAAGCTCGTATGAAGGAATGGAAAGAGAGTGGGCTTAGCGCAGCCAAATGGTGCAGAGAACACGATATTAATCTTCATCAAATGTATTACTGGAAGCGAAGGTTCCAACAAGAAAGCATAGGCACAAAAGAAGCGGATTGGCTTCCTGTACAGGTTACAGAAAGTTCATCGACCATAAAAAGCAGTCCTATTTTTATTCATGTACATGATTACGCAGTAGAAGTTCCTATTGGTGCAGATCCCATTCAAGTAGCTGAAATCCTTCGTGTAATTTCATAAATTATGCTACATAATAGAAGTTACGATCGGGTTTACTTAGCAAAAGGAAATACTGACCTGCGGAAATCGATAGATGGACTAGCTGTCATTGTTCAAGAAAGTTTTGATCTCGATCCATTTTCACCATGTTTATTTGTGTTCTGTAATCGCAAACGCGATAAATTAAAGATATTAGAATGGGAATTTAACGGTTTTTGGCTTCATTACCGACGATTAGAACGTGGAAGGTTTCATTGGCCTTCCGGTGAAGAAGCCGAGGCGATGTCCATTAGTCATCGCCAACTTCGTTGGCTGTTAGATGGTTTACCTATTCATCAACAACATGCACATCGAGAAGTAAAAGCACGTACCATTTTATAAGATAATCATAAAAATTATGAGAATCCGACTAGTCAATTCGGGTTCTTTTTCGTATACTTATGGTATGAAAAATTCATCCACTAACCCAGAATCAATTGAATATTTTAAAGAGCGTGCCGAAAAGCTTGAAATGGAAAAGGAAGAGTTGGAGGCAAAATTGAAATGGTATGAGGAACAGTTCCGATTAAGCCAACAACGTAGGTTTGGTGCTTCTAGTGAGAAAACCAATCCAGACCAACTATCTCTTTTCAATGAAGCGGAAGATACAGCTAATAAAGCAGTAGAAGAACCAACTGTCGAAACGATTACATATAAACGCAAAAAGCAAAAAGGTCAACGTGAAGCAAAACTGGAAAACCTGCCTACGGAAACGGTGGAATATCGTTTAGCCGAAGAGGAACAGGTTTGTTCATGTTGCGGTGGAAATCTACATGAAATGAGTCAAAAAGTAAGAAGAGAATTAAAAGTGATTCCAGCGCAAGTGAAAGTGGTGGAGCACGTTAATCACGTCTATAGTTGCCGTCATTGTGAAAAGCATGAGATAGAGACACCGATCGTCTCAGCGCCTATGCCACAATTGGTATTCCCAGGAAGTTTAGCCTCGCCATCGGCGATGGCCTATATTATGTCGCAAAAGTATGTGGAAGGATTGCCACTCTATCGACAAGAGAAAAACCTTGAACGATTCGGTGTTTCTATTCCGCGTCAGACACTAAGTAATTGGATTTTATATGGTGCTCATACATGGCTAGAGCTTATCTACAATGAAATGCATGATCAACTTTTGCAGCTTGATATCGCTCATGAAGATGAGACTACCTTGCAGGTTTTATCTGAACCAGGAAGACCAGCAAAATCCAATTCGTATATGTGGTTATACCGATCTGGTCATACCGATAATCCTATTGTTTTATACGATTATCAACAAACCAGAGCCGCCAAACATCCACGACGTTTTCTGGATGGATTTCAAGGATTACTGCATGTTGACGGGTATCCAGGTTATAATGGATTACCCAATGTCACATTGATTGGATGCTGGTCGCATTATCCAAGAAGATTAATTATCCGAGAAGAGTTACTGTATGCTTTAAAATACAGCAATTCTTCTCTTTTTTCTTAGATAATTATTCGATACAAATCTCGGTTTTAATTCAGAAAATCTGGAATTCTATTTGACCTTTTAGAAGTTATTCTTTCATCTATATTTGAAGGGAACCATTTTTCATTCCACTCTTTTAAATGCTTGTTAACCGTGTCTTGGGAAATATCCGCATAAATCTGAGTCGACTGTAGAGATGCATGACCTAAAAATTTTTATTACAACCAAAGGAACTCCGGCTTCAAGCATATGACTGGCAGTTGTATGTCTCATAGAATGAGGTGAATAACTACCAGCAAGAAACATGGACGGTTTTTCTTTTTTAGCAATGGTTATATACTTTTTGAATATTCCTTCTACGCAAGATACTGTCATATGCTCATGCGTTTGACTTGAAAATATATGTCTTTCAGGTTTATCACTGATTTTTTTATACTCAATATACTGCTTAAGTAAGATCGCACAGGCAATAGGAATCCCGATACGTCGGCTCTTTCTGCCTTTTCCCGTAATATTTAGTGTAGCGCCTTTTTGATGAAGCTGAAGATTACCGACCGTAAGGTCACATATTTCTTGTGCACGCGCTCCGCTTGCATACATAAGACTGAGCAAAATTTTATCTCTGAGACTAATTTTCCTATTATCATTAGGAAGAGCTAAAAGTATTGTGACTTCCTGACGGGTAAGAATCGCCCTTTGCTTATGCTGACTTTTCTTCATTGGAATCTTATTCACACTATTCCTGAAAACAGAAGCCGCAGCAAAATCCCGGTTTTGTGCATAAGCAGAAAAAGAGGTTATTGCAGACAACCGTTGGTTTTTAGTAGATGCACTGCAACCACGCACCGATTCAATCCATGTAAAAAATTCCGTTAATGTTATATAGTCAAGTTTTTCAAAGGTTATTTTGTCAGCTTCAATTCCCTTTTCTTTGTACATGAATTCGATGAGCAGGCGAAATGCATATTTATAGGATTTAACTGTATTGGGCTTGCGCCAACGGAACACGGAAGATAGGTGGAAATAAAAGCGTCAAGGAGCCTTAAAAAATCAGATGCTTTATTCATCACAAGATACCTCCGGGAAAACCTGCAGTGTGTAATCCTCAAACAGCTCCATAGCTTTAGGATATAATTCGCTGCTGAACTTCAGATAACTCTCCGTTTCTTTAAGGCTATCATGTCCCAGATATATAGATAAATAGGGAACAGAATCATTAATCGATCGCCCTGACTTTTCAGCTTCTGTAAAGGATTTAAAGGCAAACACATGCCGCAGGCAGTGAAGGCATGGTCCACGTTCCCATTTTGCTCTACCTTTCAACGATATGTCGGCATATTTCAGTATGGTATTGAGTTTATTACGGGCAGATTTTACAGAAAGTGGTACTTCCTGTATTGCACTGGGGAACAATAATGCTTCGGCTTTTCCTATCAACGCCATTGCTAAACAGTATTTAATTAAGATTGATGTCAAAGTCTGATGCATAGGTACTAGCCGTTGCTTGTCTCCTTTTGTCTGTTTTAGAATGAGGATTCCACCATCAAGATCCACATCCTTCATCTTCAAAGCTAGAGTTTCCCCCCCTACGCGCAACCCACAGCCATACATGATTCGGAGCATCATTGGAAACTCAAGCTGGATATAAGGATTCGGTTGGCTCTTTGTAAGGATAATATTATCGGATAATGCAAAAATCCTTTTCAATTCCTCGTCAGAGAAAATATACGGGATATAATCATCTGTGACCTTCGGTATTGGCGGCATAAAAACCCTAATACCCATACTGCTTAAATACCGGAGAAACATTCGTATAACAATAACCTTATTGCCAACGGAACTGCTTTTTCCTGATAAATTTTTAACCCATTCGGTTATGACGCTCTCATAAATCTCCTTATGTTGAAGATTACAATTTATCAAATAGCTATCGAAGGAGGTAAGATAATGGCAATCATGAGCATAGGCACTTTCACTTAATACAACTTCTCTCATTGATAAGAAATCGGCAAACTCAATGCGCAAGATGCTTTTAAAGTCCGGCATAACTCCGTCCTCCATTCAGAAAAGCTTCGAAGACACCGGAAGGTGTTGGTACCTCTATTGCGTATTCACGCAAACGCTCTATATCAACTTTTGCATAATGCTTTATTGCGTTTGGGTCCGTATGTCCAAGCACTTTACGTACGACATCATATGGTACTTGATTATTAACCATGGAGCTAGCGAGAGATGACCGGAATGTATGTAAACCATGCTTTTTATCAGAAATGTCAATCCCTGCTTTTTGAAAATATCTTGTAGTTACAAATCGAATAGCCGAAGTGGTTATTCCCTGGTAAGGAGCATTCTGACGGAGAAATATACAACGTTCATCATTATCTGTCGGACGTGCGTTTTCAATATAATTCTTAAGAGCATCTTTAATTTCTGGGAGCAGTGGTAATTCTTGCGGTTGTAGGGTCTTCTCCTGCACTATATGAATAGAATTTCCATCAAAATTTATTTCATCAAAAGTCAAGCCAGCAATATCTCCAGAGCGCATCCCAAGCCGAGTAGCAAGAAGTAGCATCGCATAATCACGTATTCCGATTTTACTTGATTGGTCTATAGCGTTCTCGAACCTAAAAATTTCATTTTCCGAATATGTGACAGGGACCATAAATGGTCTTTTATAATGGGGGGGACAATGGTGGAATAATCGTATTCAATCACGGTTTCTTTGTAAAGATACTTAAGGAACATTCGAATAACCGCCCAAGCGTCCTTATTATGAAACATCAAACAGGCTTTACTAATCTGTGTGGAATTTACATCTCTTATGTCATTGCATCTCAAAGACAACAAAGAGACCAGAAAATCTCCACAGAATTTTCTTTTACAATTAATGGTTTTTGACCGATTTCCACTCTGTTTACAAAATGAGAGGTAATCTTCAAGAAAAACCGCATGGTTTTCTGGCAACTTAACAGAAGATTTCTTCCGTTGAAGTGAGTATGCCCTTCCATCACAATAATCGCTTAGTCTTTTTGTTACTGAGCTAATTGTCTTTTGAAAAGAAACACTTATTTCATGAGTGGAAATGTAATCTTCAATAAAGGCTCTACCAATTTCAGAAGAATACGAAGATATTTCATTCAGCTGCATATATAGTATGAGTTTTTTTAATATTCGCCTATAATTATTTAGTGTTTCTTTTCCATAGCATTTTATTTGAAGCTCCTCTAACAGTCCATTTGTTAGCTGTTCGATTGACTGATAATCTTTTCTCATAAGATAAACCTCCTATACAATTGTATGGTTATATTTCCATCATTGCATAAAGAGATCATAATTATTCAAGAAAAAAGATAAAAAATAAAGTAATTATGCGGAATTTCTCAATTTTTCCGGGATAATCAAACTTCTTGGATAATGGGCCTTATCTAAGTTCTCGGATAAGGTGCATGCACGTCGCAATTTTCGGGAAGCTTTGACAGCTTTACCAGAAACAGCGACTACCACACATAC
>NZ_BAVS01000008.1 GCF_000521485.1 Gracilibacillus boraciitolerans JCM 21714
TTAAAAATCCTTAGTCTAATTAGACTAAGGATTTTTTCTATTTTTATAATAGTATTATTAATTTTATATTAAATATAGTCAGTGATGTATTTATATTTTATGAACTAATGCTTTCCCATGCTGCATGCATACCAGCAACTCTGCCAGTTACCATTGCCGCTGTGATATTATATCCTCCAGTATAACCATGAATATCTAAAACCTCTCCGCAAAAGTATAATCCATGCATTAACTTTGACTTCATAGTGCTCGGGACCACTTCTTTTATTGAAATACCACCACCAGTCACAAAGGCTTTTTCCAAGGGTAGACTACCGTGTACATTAAAAGAAAAATCCTTTAGATTTTCTATAAATTGCTCAAGTTTTTCTTTGGATATATTTGCATTTTTTAAGTTGTGAGGTATATCAACTTTGTTTAATAAAAATTCTAAATATCTTTCTGGTACTATTCCTTTAGTTATATTTTTAAATGTCTTTTTAGGATTTTCATTCATTAATTTTTCTATTTTATTTGTGATTTTTTCCACAGTGATCGCAGGAATTGAATCAATACTAACACGGACATTTTTTTGTCCTTTTATTAATAATTTCACAATATATTGAGAGCATCGTAAGACAACTGGTCCTGAAATACCAAAATGAGTAAATAACATGTCCATTTGGTGGGAAATTACCTTTTTACCTTTATTATCATATACAGAAAGACTAATATTACGCAGTGCTGTTCCCTGTAACAGTTTCTTTTTGATAAACACTTCTTCTGACACAATCGGAACTTCTGTAGGGTATAATTCAGTAATTGTGTGACCAGCCTTTTGTGCCCATGGATAAGCATCACCTGTTGAACCTGTATGTGGTACTGCCTTTCCACCAGCTGCTATTACAATAGCTTTTGTAACTAACTTAGTGCCATCATCTAATATAATTTCATGATACGTATCTCCAAAATTAATAGTATTAACACTAGTGTTTTTTCTTACGCTAACGTTCCATTCATCAAGTTGATTTAATAATGCATTCACAACATCACTAGATTTATTACTTAAAGGAAACATTCTTCCATGGTCTTCTTCTTTTAATGGAACACCAAGTCCTTCGAAATAATCAATAATGTCATAGTTATCGAAAGTAGAAAAGGCACTATATAAAAACCGTCCGTTACCAGGTATATGTTTAATAACCTCATCAGCAGGTAAACGTTGGTAACATTGCATCGTCCACCACCGGAGATAGCGAGTTTTTTTCCTAACTTATTCCCTTTATCAATTAATAAAGTTTTGCCCCCCCCATGCTCAGCTGCTGCAATTGCAGCCATTAGTCCTGAAGGTCCACCGCCTATAACTATTACGTCTTCCATTGTAAATATACTTCCTTCCAAAATACTCATTAGTTGTATTAAATTTTATCTTAATATGCAGAGAATCACAAATATATAAGTGTAATTTATCTGTCAAAATTAATAACATTATTTAGAATGCTGTGTTAAAATAGTTTTGTTATATTATTTTAATGAATAAAGGTGAATGTATGTCGAGTTCAAATTTTTTACGTGGAACGCTCTTGCTTACTGGAGCGAGTTTTTTATCAAAATTTTTGGGGATGATCTATGTCATTCCCTTTACTAATATGGTAGATGAAACAGGGATGACACTTTATGGTTTTGCGTATGTTCCCTATTCTATAATGTTGAGTATTTCTACAATAGGTGTCCCTTTAGCTGTGTCAAAGTTTGTTGCAAAGTACAATGCAATAAATGATTATTATACCAGTATGAGAATGTTTAAAGTCGGAACTTTTATAATGCTTATAAATGGCATTATTGCTTTTCTAATCATGTACTTTGGTGCCGAGTTAATTGCTGGTTGGACAGTTGACAAAGATAATAAAAACATCACACTGAATGAAGTAAAACATGTGATCCAAATGGTTAGTTTCGCATTACTTATTATCCCTGGTATGGCAATTATGAGAGGTTTTTTTCAAGGGAATAAATCAATGGGTCCAACGGCTGTATCACAAGTGATTGAACAAATTATTAGAATAATTTTTTTACTTGTAACAGTTTCTGTTGTGGTGGTTGTTTTACAGGGTAAAATATCTACTGCAATCGGTTTTGCTGCTTTTTCAGCATTCGTAGGTGGAATTGCATCATGGGTTGTATTAGCTTTTTATTGGAAAAAACGAAAAAAATATATAGATGCAGCAATTGCATCACAAAAATACAAAAAGAAAATTCCAATATCTATATTAGTAAAAGAATTATTAAGGTACGCTGGTCCTTTTGTTTTGATTGGAATTGCTATACCATTATATCAAATGATCGATCAATTTACATTTATTCATGCGATGTCTGAAATTGGGAAAAGAGATGTTGCAGATATCGTATACTCTGTTTTTACTGTCCAGGGACATAAATTAGTAATTATTCCTGTAACAATTGCAACCGGTCTGTCTCTGGCATTGATTCCTGAAATAACAGCTGCCTATAATGCAAAAGATATGCAAAAATTAAAAAAACAAATTAATCAAGCATTACAAATTATCATGTTTTTTGTATTACCTGCTATTTTTGGTTTAATTATTCTTGCAGATTCCATATATGGTAGTTTATTTAATTTAGATAACCTTGCTCTTACTGGGAAGGTGTTTGCCTGGTATGCACCTGTGGCATTGACATTTGCATTCTTTACGGTTACGTCTTCGATTTTACAAGGAATAGACAGACAAAGCTTTACGCTAATTAGCTTATCAGCTGGAATATTAACTAAAATTTTATTGAATTCCTTGTTTATTCAAACCTTTGAGGAAATTGGGGGGGCAGTCCTGGTAACATTGATTGCGACAAGTATTGCGGTTTTGCTCAATTTGTGGCAAATTAAAAAGGCAATAGATTTTCAATTCAGGAAATTTTTCAAACTGACATTCTTAATGATAATTTTTACTGCAATTATGGTGTTTGGCATCTTAATTGTAAAGGTGACGTTAGGTATGTTTCTTGATGTTTATCATAACCGTGTGCATGCAATAATTATGATGCTTATTGGAATTGGCGTGGGCGGAACTATCTATTTATATTTAGGTTACAGTTCCACGTTATTTGAAAGAATTACGGGCAGAAGAATTGCTATTATTGACAAATTGCTTCGCAGATAAATGGGGGTATAATCCATTCGAATAGACAAATTTTTAGCGAATATGGGATATGGAAGTAGAAAAGAAGTAAAAGCATTAATCAAGAAAAAAAGAATAACTGTAAATGATAAAATTATAACGAAATCTGATATTCAAATTGATCCAGATCAGGTTCAAATTAAATGTGATGATAGTATCATTTCTTATAAAAAGTTTATTTATATTATGCTAAATAAACCTGCTGGCTACTTGTCAGCTACAGAGGATCATCATCAAAAGACAGTACTTGATTTAATTAAAAAGCAGGATAAGATCTTACACCCTTTTCCTGTAGGCCGTTTAGATAAAGACACAGAAGGTCTGTTATTATTAACTAATGATGGTCAATTAGCCCATGATTTATTATCTCCCAAAAAGCATGTCGATAAAAAGTACATAGCCATGTTAGCTCACAACATTTCGGATCACGATGTAGAGAATTTTGCGGCAGGTATTATGTTAGAGGATGGTTATGTTACAATGCCTTCACAATTACGTTTGATTAAAGATAATACAGTCGAAATCATAATTACTGAAGGAAAATACCATCAAATTAAAAGAATGTTTGAAGCTGTCGGAAATAAAGTGACATATTTGAAAAGAGTAGCAATGGGTGATTTAATCTTAGACTCTGAATTGAAGTTAGGAAAATATCGTGAATTAACAGAGAATGAATTGAGAAGTTTACAAGACAGATAAAATGCCAGTACTTATAAAAATACTGGCTAAGAATATATTCAATCGTATGTTTTAGGAGATTTTTACTTTTTTATTTGTGATTTTCCAACTTCCCCCCCGATTTGGACTATTGACGAGTCCATTATATGCTAGCAAAGATAAATCTCGTTGCACGGTACGATCCGTTATACCAAATTCTTCAGCTATTTGACTCGTAGTCACTGGCCCATTTTCTTTTATGAATAAATAGACCGCTTTCGCTCGAGTTAACATGCGGGTGGTTGATTGACTCAAAAAATCACTCCTTCAAAGTTTTCACTTAAAACCTTGTTAAAGTATATTCATGATGTAAGTACTATTTTACACTTTATTAGAGATATTTTCTAGCTGAAACGATTAATTTACAGAAAATTTAAAAAAATGGGGGGTTATGCTGAAATGAATTTACTCAGACATCTGATGAGAAAGGCTATTCACATTTCAAACGTTATTGTTTTTGTTATGAGTTTTATTATGGTACTTTTTTCTTCATATCTTATAGTATTACTTGAAAGAGAGAATTTCCCATCCTTATTTGATGGCTTTTGGTGGGTTATGACGACAGTAACTACAGTTGGATACGGGGGGGATTTTTATCCAGAAACAGTTCCAGGTAGATGGTTAGGATTATTTTTGTATATATTCGGAATTGGTTTAATTGGATTAGTAATAGGAAAAATTATTGACGGATTAACGATGTATCGGAAAAAACGAGAAGAAGGTGATATTGTGTATAAAGAAAAAGGACATTATATAATTATCGGCTGGTCACAAAAGGCAAAATTTGCTATTAAAGAAATGCTTGCAACGGAATCTGCTATTGAAATAGTTATCATTGATCAATTAGAGAAGGCGCCAATATTAGATAGTAATATATCTTACATAAGAGGTAATGCATGTGATAAGGCTCCACTTGAAAAAGCAAATATTCATGAAGCGAAGTCCGTGTTAATTTTTGCAGATGATATGATCAAGGATAATCAATTAGCGGATGGAAAAACACTATTAATAGCTTCCACAATTGAATCGATGGCACCTGAAGTACATACAATTGTCGAAGTGATGGAAGAAAGTCATATTAAAAATTTCAAATATATGAAGATAGATGAATTTATCATTTCAGATGAAACAATATCTTCCTTATTTGTAAGATCTGCATTTCGTAAAGGAATTTCTAGTATTTTCAGACAATTATTAAACCGTTCGCATGGAGACGATTTATATCTTGTTCCAACAAAATCTTCCTGGAAAACATATCGCGATGCTTTTAATGAACTATTAGAAAAAGGAGCGACACTGGTATCTGATCGTGATCAATTAAATATCAACCGAATGTTAGATCAAACTATATCTGATCATGCTGAACTATATGTTATTTGTGATCATGAAACATATCAAAACATATTAAAGGAATATTGAAAAGAGGTGGCAGTTTGGCTCAATTAATTAAACTTGATAACTATATATCACGATATCAACGTGATATCTTTCATTACCCTAGTCAATTTTCACGATTAAAAACTGAAAATTGGCAAAGGTTAAAATATTTATGGCACGATCAAATGCAGTTAAAACTGGAAGTTAACGATCAAGATAAAATAGAAGATACCAATTTTTCTAAATGGCGTTCTTTCTTTAAGAGTCGATCAGAAGAAATTGATAAAGACAGTGATGATAAAAAGGAATTGGAGTACCTTCCTGAGACTGAGGAAGAACTGAAGTATTACTTTCTGGATACATTAATGCCATTTCAATTAAAATGGGCATCTAGTACTATTAATGAAATGTCCTTTATTGATAAACGTTATTATCGGGATCTTTTGTTGAAGTATTTTTTGCAACGAATACCTGATACCCATTTATTAATGTACTTTCCTGTCTTTCAATTGAAGAATGGTCCTTTGGAAGGTGATATTGTATTAATAAGCCCTTTGGAAATTGAAGTTATTACATTAATTGAAAGACCTAGCAATCAAACGATCATTCCGAATGATTCTCGGAGTTGGTATATAGAAGAGAATAATATTCAAAGTAACTTTCTAAGTCCCCTTATTAGTACGAAAAGAACAGTAAAGGTGATACAAAGTATATTACAAAAATATGATCTGCAATTTCCAGTTAAAAAAATAATTTTATCTCGTACAAATAAAATAGATTTTCATATAGAACCATATCAGACAGTCTATATTGATCGCGAACAACATGATCAATGGTTACAAAAGAAACAAAACTTAAATGTACCTTTAAAGCACCATCAATTAAAAATCGCGGGTACCTTACTTAAACATTGCGAATCAATCGCAGTTTCAAGACCTGAATGGAAGCAAGAGAAAAATCCGTCAGATTCTTTCTGGTTTTGATAAAAAAAATATAAAATTTGTCGATTTATAAATTTTCTCTTGAAATTATACCTGATTTTGCGTTAATCTATTATTATTCCTTTTTATAGAAAAAGAGGTTAACAGATTTTTTTGAGAAAATGAGGGTGACAGCTGTGGAAATTATTTTAGGAGAAGAATGGACGATTTTTCCTGCCGGTGGTGCAACAGGCGCGGCTTATTTTGCCCAATCAAATAATAAGAAACTATTCTTAAAACGTAATTCATCTCCTTTTTTAGCTGTATTATCTGCTCAAGGTATCGTGCCAAAACTTGTTTGGACGAAACGTCTTGAAAATGGTGATGTTGTAACAGCACAACAATGGTTAGATGGAAAAGCATTAAATATAGAAGAAATTCAGCACCCTAAAGTAGCAAATTTGTTAAGTAAGATTCATCATTCCTCTGAATTATTAGATATGTTGTTGCGTATCGAAAAAACAACTATCGTTCCAGATCATACTTTAGAACGTGTAAAACAATTTGTGCAAGGTAGTACTAATGCACGTAATTCTATTTCTATCTATAAAGCAATTAAGTTTTTGGAAAGTCGTTTAACGGCTATTTATTATGGTGAGCAGGTCGTCTGTCATTGTGATTTAAATCATCATAACTGGATGTTATCGGCTAATGGGGAATTATATTTAATTGATTGGGATAATGCTCGTGTTGGTGATCCTGCAATGGATATCGGCCGAATCCTTCAATCTTATATACCTAAGCAAGATTGGAATCAATGGTTAGAACATTATGGATTGGAAAATAGTAAATATTTAATGAGACGGATGCACTGGTATTTAATTGTGGATGAAATTATCGGTTATATTTGGAGTGAAAATCGTGAAAAAAGCAAAGAAGCTAATACTCATTTACATGAGTTAAATCAGCTTCTAAAGCAAATCAATGATTGGCATCTTTAATAACCTGTAACCATTGTTGAATATCCGTTTGATGCTGATGAATATGGTCGTCTAAATTGTTAGAAATAGCACCTTTATTTCCATATTGATCAATTCCATTAATTACATCATAAAGGTTATTATCCATATTAGGATGTTGTTGAATAGATTTTATTAATCTTGAGATTTGTTCACATTCTGAACTGCTACCACAACATTCTTCCGCATGTAAGCTTAGAAGATCATAAAGTAAATCTAATTGGTTATTTACGTTTAATACCATGATAAAATCCCACCTTTACATTTAGCATGAGCGATTATTTAAATCTTATACTTGAATAAAAAATGGATGAGGCTTTTGCTGAATTTTTGGCAAAAGCCAATTTTTTGTAATAGTAGAATGAAAAGCGTGGGATAATGAGAACAATAACATAAAGGGGTACTAATAATGAGAGCAAGACATAAACCATGCAGATGACTATTTAAAAGAAAATCAAAATGTCGTTGAATTGCATCCATCAGAATATAAAGGGAAATGGAAGCAACTCAAAACAGCTAATAAGTCGATCCATCTTGAGATCGGAACAGGTAAGGGACAGTTTATTGATGGAATGGCACAGCAACATCCTGATATTCATTTTATTGGCATTGAAGTTGCGAAAAGCATTATTGTATCAGCCGTTGAAAAAGTGAAAGAAACGCAACGAAAGAATATAACGTTAATAAATGAAGATGCTCAGGATCTTTCAGATTTATTTGAAAATAATGAAGTGGAAAAAATATATTTAAACTTTTCTGATCCTTGGCCAAAAAATAAACATGCAAAGAGAAGATTAACGTATCATACATTTTTAGAGCAATATCAACGAATTTTAAAGCCGAATGGTGAATTGATTTTAAAAACGGATAATAAAGGTCTTTTTGAATATTCGTTGGTAAGTTTTTCTCAGTTTGGAGGTATATTAGAGGATGTGTCTTTAGATCTGCATTTATTGGATGATCCCTTCAATGTCATGACAGAATATGAGGAAAAATTCTCGGCAAAAGGACAACCGATTTATCGTAGCCGCATTCGATTCCCAAGGGAATAAATAGAAAGAGTTGGCGATATTTAACCCCCCCAAAAGGAAATAATGAACATATAAAAAATCTGGACGATAACAAATTAGCGCAGAATTTGTTATCGTCCAGATTTTATTTTTATCCAATCTTTTTTGAAAATAGAATATTATCCGTGTTGTGGCAACATATCGATCAGGGTACCTGTATGTGCATCGATATAGAATTCGTATGGCACATGCTGATTATCGATAAATTTTGTGATGCCACCATGATAAACTTCATATTGCAAATCATTTTTTAGAAAAGTCTCAGGTTTCATATATATCCATGATCCACTGACCTCATATTTCTTTTGAAAACTTTCCTTTACAGATATTAAAGCTTTCTCCGGCTTTATGTACTGTTTATTATCCTGTTGTTGTCTAAATAAATAACCTATTGAGAAAGCGATACAGGCAATAATGATAGTGTTTTTCTTATTCATTTAATCACTCCATCCTTTAAAAAAGTTGACTGAAGAAACATATACTTTTATCTTAAAGATAATAATAGAAAAAAAGCAAGCGAAAAGATATGTTAAAATGTAATTGTAATGCTTATAGCTAATAGAAAGGATGTTATATATATGAATCAAGAAACATTGGATTTGTTTCGCACGTTAACAGAATTACCAGGAGCATCTGGTAACGAACACGCAGTTAGAGCTTTTATGAAACAAGAACTAACTAAATATGCAGATGAAATCATTCAGGATCGTCTTGGTGGGGGGGTTTTTGGTATTAAACATGGTGAAGGTCCCAAGGTTATGGTAGCAGGTCATATGGATGAAGTAGCATTTATGGTTACGCAAATTACTGATAATGGAATGATTCGATTCCAACCATTAGGTGGATGGTGGTCACAAGTGTTATTATCCCAACGAGTTGAAATACATACTGAAGACAGAAAAATTACAGGAGTAATTGCTTCCATTCCACCACATATCCTGACCAAAGAAGAAAGAGCGAAACCAATGGAACAAAAAAATATGCTAATTGATATAGGTGCTGACGATAAAGAAGATGTGGAAAGAATCGGTGTGAAACCAGGTCAGTCAATCTTACCAGTTTCTTCTTTTACACCAATGGCAAATGAAAAGAAAATACTTGCAAAAGCATGGGATAATCGTTATGGATGTGGCTTAGCAATTGAATTAATGAAAGAGTTACGAAATGAAACATTGCCGAATCAGCTTTATTCTGGTGCTACAGTACAGGAAGAAGTAGGGCTTAGAGGATCTAAAGTAGCAGCTAATATGATTCAGCCTGATATTTTTTACGCGCTGGATGCTTCTCCTGCAAATGATATGTCCGGAGATAAGAAAGAGTTTGGTCAACTTGGTAAAGGTGCACTTTTGCGTATATTTGATCCTACGATGGTGACACATCATGGCATACGTGACTTTGTATTAGATACGGCCGAAACTCATGATATACCTTATCAATATTTTGTTTCTCAAGGTGGAACAGATGCTGGAAGTGTTCATTTATCCAATCAGGGTGTGCCATCAGCAGTCATCGGTATTTGTTCTCGATACATTCATACTCCTTCATCAATCATTCACGTTGACGATTATCAGGCAGCGAAAGAATTACTAATTAATTTAGTTAAAACAACAGATCAAAATACAGTAGATCAGATTCATTTTAACGGGTGAATGTAAAAATGAAAATTATACTTGGTTCCTTTAACAGAGCAAAGATATAAGCAGTATGAAACGTATTTTTAAAATTAAAATAAATTTTCGCTTGTGGAATTTTTTAAAAATAGTATGATAGTAAAAGGGGGAAAATAGGACTAAAATATCAGGAGGATTATTATGAAATTTGAAAAATCTGGTTTAGTAGTTATTTTCTTTTTATTGCTGTTTTTAATAGGAATAAGCATTTGGACCATTAAACCAGTCGAGGAAGTCTTATCAGAAGCGGTTGATGTTGCTGAACGACATTTTAAGGCAGAACCATTAGTACAGAATAAACAAGTTGATAATTTTTCATTGTTTTTACCAGAAGGTTTTATAGTAGAAGAGCAGACTGTGAGTAATTTACTACTTAAGAAGGAAGATAAATCTTATATACTTTTCTATAATGCATTAGAATCACACACAAGTCGTTTAAACTATGAAGCAGCAAAAGAAATAAATGATCATCAGTGGTTAAAATCATTCGAAGATAATGACCGCTTTGGTTTTATAAACATAACCAAGCATGACGAAAATTTTGAAGTGCAGCTAGGTGTTGGTGGTGTAAAAGTCACGACGTTCAGCACAAAGGATAAATTAATTAACGATGTAAAAGATATGATGGACATAACAAATTCTATAGCATATGAAGAGACGGGAGCATAATCAATTATGAAGTCATTACAAACAGAACAAGAATTTAATCAATTGAAAGCAGGAAATAAAGTCATCTTTTTGTTCTCAGCAAATTGGTGTCCAGACTGTCGGATTATCGAACCTGTACTGCCCGAAATAGAGAATAAATTTCAGGATTACACGTTTGTTTCTGTGGACAGAGATCAATTCATAGATATTTGTGTACAACATGATATTTTTGGTATTCCGAGTTTTTTAGCATATGATCATGGAACTGAACTAGGAAGATTTGTTAGTAAAGATAGAAAAACTCAATCAGAAATTGAAAACTTTATAAAGGACTTAGCATAATTCAAAAAGGAATCTGGCAAAAAGTTAGATTCCTTTTTTGCTTCCTACTTAAAACTAAACAGCAAAGATACTGTTCGTTTTATAAATTTGACGATGAACTGTTATGAAGAGTGAGGCCATGCTGTATATTTTTCATTTTCTATCAATAATGTTATAATTCCATAAGTGTTTTCTTCCGAAAAGGAGGACGAAGAAGATGACAATGACATCAATCAAAATGAAAAAAAATTAGACGAATTATTTACACATGACGAATGGCGAGTATCTTTTAATCGTGATAAAGATATATATCGTGTGGAATGGAAAGATACAAAGCAAGGTGTTTCGATAAATATACCTAATGTCATAGCAAAATATGAAAGAAGAGGAGACCTCGCCATAGAGGAATTACACTTTCATGTTAGTGAATCATTAACAATGATGCACGAGGAACATCAATTAGAAGGTGAAGAAAAACATATTTTTCCGGTTATCCGTGCTACATCTTTTCCTAAAAAAACAAAAGCTGGTAAAGAATTAGTTTATGTTCAACATACTGCCGAAACAAATATTTATTATGCATTAGATTTGGGAACAACTTATCAGCTAATTGATAAGAAAATGTTAAACGAACAAGGCTGGAATTTGGAAAGATTAAAGGAAATAGCTTTATTTAATATAAGATCATTAGATGTAAATCCAAAAAAAGATACCGTGGCAGAGAATGATTTCTATTTTATTGCTACACAGGATGGCTATGATGCAAGCAGGATTTTAAATGAAGCTTTTCTTGAGGAAATGAAAGCCAATGCTGTCGGAGAATTAGTTGTTGCTGTACCACATCAGGATGTCTTAATTATAACAGATGTTAAGAATGAGATGGGATATGATATTCTCGCTCAAATGACCATGAAGTTCTTTGCAGAAGGTCGTGTGCCAATTACTTCCTTACCATTTATTTATGAGGATAAGCATTTAGAACCAGTTTTTATATTAGCCAAGAATAAACCACAAAAATAAGAGGGGGGGTATCGGAGATATGTTTGTATATTATAATGAAAAAGGTATTGGAGATGTATTACTGTTTCCAATGAAAAACAGTAATAAGATTTCTTTTGAAAGAAAGCAGGATATTGTTACATTGTTTGATGAAGTAACAAAAGAAACGGTTGGATTTAATATATTTAATGCCTCCACGTATTTTAAGGATTTATCTACAGGAAAGATGAAATTAACAGAAAAACTATTAGCAGAATTAAACGAGGCTTTCGAGAAAAACAACACAAAAAAAATTGATCTAGATGTAACTGCTAAATTTGTGGTTGGATTCGTAGAAAAATTCAAGCCCATGAAAATGCTGATAAACTTCGAGTGTGTCAAGTCGACGTTGAAGATGATAGGCTGCAAATTGTTTGTGGTGCACCAAATATCGATAAAGGTCAAAAAGTGGTAGTTGCAAAGGTTGGTGCTGTTATGCCAGGTGGATTTGAAATTAAACCAACCAAACTTAGAGGTGTGGATTCAAATGGTATGATCTGTTCTCAAAAAGAATTAGGATTGCCGAATGCCCCCCCTAAGGAAAAAGGAATCTATGTATTACCTGCTGATAAAATAGTTGGAAGTGAATTTCAATTCTAAGCCCTTTGTCCTTGACGAGGGTTTTTTATTTGTCTAGGAAATTATAGAATTAAGCCCTGTGGATAAAGTAGACGCGAGTAGCCACGTCCAGCTCCGAGCGCCAAAAACTAGGCGACTTCACGAATCATCCTACGATAAGTCATCATCGGTTCGCAAGCTCTCCGTGATTCCTTTATCTCAGTTGATTCGCTCCAGTCGCTACGTTTTTAACCGGCGCTCTGAGCTTTTGTTCTTCAATTAGTTATAAGGCATGAAATCTATAATGTTTTTCGTGTGTCTTCAGAGATAATTGCTATTACAATGCGTCTTTTCATGCTAAAATAGGGAATAAGTTCTCGATTGAAAAATCGTACATAAATAAGGAAGTGAGCGTGACGTACGATGTGGAAGAATATAAAAAAAGATGGGAACATTTCTTTGATGACGATCATCAGGAAATTGATAACAATAAGAATAACGTAAAAGATACAGTGTATAAATCAATAGAAACCAAGATGGCTTATCAATATCCTATAAGACATAATGTCACTAACAAATATATGGATAGAGCGATTGATAAAGTAGAAGAAGAGGAAATTGAATCATCGATAATCGATCAACGAAATAATGTTTATCATAAACAACCATTTAAAGCACAAGAAATACCCTCACCTATCTATGGATTTCGCACACGTAATGAGACAAAAGAAGAAGCAAAGAGCGATAATAGCGAAAATTTGATCCCATTGCAGCAAAATAACATAATAATTGAAAATGCTACTGATAAAAATACCAACGATAAAATAGATAGCGACAATAAAATAATTGATTTTTCCAAAGAGGACCAGAAAAAAGAACAAAAGAATATAGCAGAAAAACCGACAAATAATCGTATAGAAGTTACTAATAGTATTGGACGTAATGATTTAAGGGAAAACCAAAAGCAGCCGAGAACTCAAAAGCCGTTAAACGTAATAATGACCCCCTCGTGATAAATGGAGGCAACAAAGAAGAACACAGAATATAATATCAAAACAAGATGCTGAAAGATATCCGCAAGCCGATGAAAAGATAGAGCATCAACAAGAACAATTTAATAATATCCAACATGTAGAAGTAAAAAAAACTATCCCGATTCATTTGTTAAATGATGAAACGAAAACCGAAAACAATCATGATGAATGGGTGCAACAACAAGCAGAAAAGTTACAAACTACTTTACGTTATTTTAATATTAAGGCTAAAGTAGTAGATGCAACACAAGGCCCGTCCGTTACTCGATTTGAAATTCAACCAGAGCCTGGGGGGGTTAAAGTGAGTAAGATCAAAAATTTAAGTGATGATATTAAATTAAATATGGCTGCTAAGGATATTAGGATGGAAGCACCAATTCCAGGTAAAAGTACGATCGGTATTGAAGTTCCAAATTTACATCCAGAAGCAGTATTCTTACAAAGACTAGTAGAAAGTAAGGCGTTTAACGAGAATACATCCCCCTTTGACAGTAGCGCTTGGTGCCGATATAGAGGGAGAATCTGTTGTAACGGATTTACAAAAGATGCCACATGGTTTAATCGCAGGTGCAACAGGTTCCGGAAAGAGTGTCTGTATCAATACAATTTTGATTAGCCTTCTGTACAAGGCTAATCATCATGAAGTGAAATTCTTATTAATTGATCCTAAAATGGTAGAATTGACTCCTTATAATGATATTCCCCCCCATCTTGTTGCACCTGTTATTACAGACGTAAAAGCAGCTACTTTTTCGTTAAAGTGGGCCGTGCAGGAAATGGAAGATAGATATGCTAAATTCGTAAAAGAAGGTGCACGGGATATTGGCCGTTATAATGAAAAAATAAAACGACAAAAACGTGATAATGAACATATGCCCTATATCGTAATTGTCATAGATGAATTGGCGGATCTAATGATGACATCCCCCCCACATGATGTGGAAGATGCGATTTGTCGTATTGCGCAAAAGGCAAGAGCGTGTGGCATCCATTTGCTTATTGCAACTCAAAGGCCTTCAGTAGATGTCATTACAGGATTAATTAAAGCTAATATTCCAACTAGAATTGCCTTTAGTGTCTCATCACAAGTGGATTCCAGAACTATTCTAGATGCAAGTGGAGCTGAGAAGTTACTTGGAAAAGGTGACATGCTATTTGTGGAAAATGGTTCAAGTGAAACCAAAAGAATTCAAGGTGCATTTGTATCTGATGATGAGATTGAACGCATTACTAATTACGCAAAACAGATCGCAGCACCTAAATATTTATTTGAGCAAGATCAATTAATACAGCAAATCTCACAAGATGAAGATATTGACGAACTATATCAGGAAGTAGTTGATTTTGTATTAGAGTACAATGGAGCCAGTGCCTCATTATTACAAAGAAGATTTAAAGTGGGATACAATCGAGCAGCAAGATTAATCGACATGATGGAACATAATGGTATTATATCAGGTCAAAATGGTAGTAAACCAAGGGATATTCTACTAAGTAGAAATGATTTAATAAATGAAAAAAATTAATTGTAGGTATTTTAAACTATTTTAGTAATGTAACTGTATAGTACCAAGAACATTCATCCGTATTTTGTATATAATAGGATAAATAATGTGGGTATAGGCAAAATATAAATTAACACTTGACATAAAACAAAATTTAATGGATGATTATTTCTTGTGCATAGGTTTTTGCTATGAATGAAATATAATGTAAACAATATTGATTTGTTGTACGAAAGCTTATCATTGTTTTGGAGGTTCTTTCTATGGAAACTTACCATTTTATTGGTATTAAAGGAACAGGAATGAGCGCATTGGCACAGATTTTATCTGACAGTGGGATGCCAGTTCAAGGTTCTGATATTGAAAAACAAATTTTTACACAAGAGGCATTAGAAAATAAAGATATTAAGATCTTACCTTTCACAGAGGATAATATTAAAGAAGGACTTATTATCATTGCTGGAAATGCATTTCAAGATGATCATGAAGAAATTAAGAAAGCTAAAGAACTTGGACTCCCGTTTTATCGTTATCATGAATTTCTGGGAGAATGGATCGGTCACTATACAAGCATAGCTGTAACAGGGGGGGCACATGGTAAAACATCTACTACAGGCTTACTTGCTCATGTACTTGATAAAAGTTCTGCTATTTCTTATTTAATCGGAGATGGCACTGGAAAAGGTCAGGAAAATAGTGAATATTTTGTGTTTGAAGCTTGTGAATATCGCCGTCATTTTTTAGCGTATAAGCCAGATTATGCAATTATGACAAATATTGATTTTGATCATCCCGATTACTTTAAGGATATTGATGACGTATTTGAGTCGTTTCAGCAAATGGCGAATAATGTGAAAAAAGGTATTATTGCATGTGGTGATGACGAATATCTACAGGCAATTCAGGCAAAAGTTCCTGTTCTTTATTATGGTTTAAATGACAGTAATGATTTTCATGCTAAAAATGTCCGTATTGATGAGTACGGAACTCACTTTAACGTCTTTGTACGCAACAATTTCTATGATACGTTTCATATTAATTCCTTTGGAGATCATAATATTTTAAATGCGCTAGCAGTAATTACTATTTGTCATTATGAAGGTTTTTCAGCATCCCAAATAAAAGAAATTGTTTCTTTTCAAGGTGTGAAAAGAAGATTTACTGAAAAGAAGATCCGTGATCAAATACTAATTGATGACTATGCGCATCATCCTAAAGAAGTAGAAGTCACGATAGAAGCAGCAAGAAAAAAATACCCTGATAAAGAAATAGTTGTAATTTTTCAGCCACATACGTATTCGCGGACTAAAACCTTTATGAATGAATTTAGTAAAGCTTTAGCTCAAGCAGATGCCATCTATTTATGTGACATATTTGGCTCTGCCAGAGAATCACAAACTGATCTAACGATTTCAGATTTGCAAGCTTTAATTAGCGACAGTAAATTACTTAATTTTGAAAATATTGAAATGTTGGCTTCTCATAACGATAGTGTGCTTGTCTTTATGGGTGCAGGAGATATTCAAAAATATCAAAAGGCTTATGAAAAACTTATTTAAAAAAGCAGGATTAACCAGGTTAGTGTGGAATATAATATTAACAAAGAAAAAAGAAGGACTTGTTTCCTTCTTTTTTCTTTAGAAATTAATAATTCATTTTACGTGTAATTAAGTAAAAACTTGTTTAGAATAAATATTAAAGGGTATAACATATTATCAAAATAATTTTTGATTACATATTGAAGGAGTGAATGTAGAAATGGAAATACTATTATATCTTGCAGCAATTATTGCGGCAGTTGCTTTCGCAGTCTTAGTTATTTATTTAGTGAAGGTTTTAAAAGAAACAAAGCGTACAATGTCAAATGTTGCTGATACCCTAGAAGGTTTAGAAAAACAAATGGAGGGTATAACATTAGAAACCACTGCTTTGTTAAATAAAACCAATCATCTTGCAAATGATATCAGTGATAAGACTACAAAACTTAATTCTTTAGTAGATGGAGTAAAAAACATCGGAGATAGTGTAAAAGACTTTACACAATCCATTCGCACAGTATCTCAGTCTGTTCATCGTGTAGCGGAGGAAAATAAAGAATCGACAGCACAAGCTATTAAATGGAGTAGAGTTGTAATGGAAATGTTTAATAAAAATAGAAATAATAAAAATTTATAGGAGGAATGAGAAATGACAAATCAACAAAGTAATGAAGAAACACAAAACATTAATAGTAAGGACTTTTTAATAGGATCATTAATTGGTGGAATCGTTGGGGCTTCTTTAGCATTAATATTTGCTCCCAAATCAGGTAAGGAATTAAGAGACGATTTAAATCATGGCGCAGTTCTTGTGAAAGATCGTGCTAATGAATGGAAAGGTGTCGCATATGATAAAAGTGGAGAATGGAGAGATTATGCGAAAGAACAATCACAGACGATTGGTCAAACCGTAACAGAAAAGTCACAAGGTTTAACTAACAAATTAAAAGAAACTAAAGCTACAATTCAGGAAAAAATGAATAAAGGTGAAGATCCTGAAAAGGCAGCAGAAGAAGTGGCACAGGCTATTGAAGAAGCTGCAAATGCTGTGGAAGCAGAAGAAAAAAATAAAACTGTCTAAAATCATTTGAAAGTGGGCTGCTATAAAAAGTAGTCCGCTTTTTATAATTAAACCAAAATATTCCTGATATCTTGAGGATAAATCAAAGTAATATCATATGATTTCTCTTTTATGTATTGAATTAGATGGCTTAACACCTGTCTTTTATGAACAACAATTAAAATGATCTGATTTATTTTGTTAAACATACGAGGAGTGAAATGTTTGAAAATTAAGGATATTAAAAATATGGAAGATTTTGAAGAAGTGACACAAGGAAATAAGAAGTGGATGCTGTTGAAACATAGCTTGACATGCCCTATTAGTGGTTCAGCAAATCAAGCATATGAAAGCTTTAGTGAGCAATCAGAAATGCCTTTATACCGTTTGTATGTGCAGGATTCAAGAGAGCTATCCAATTATATTGCGAAAAAATATAAAGTGCAGCATGAATCCCCTCAAGTGATTAAATTTGAGAACGATAAACCAAGCTGGCATACCAGTCATTTTGATATTACAGTAGATAATTTGATACGTCATATATAATTTCTTTGGAAAACCGCCATTATGATTGGCGGTTTTCTATATTTATTTCAATTTTGTCGTTAGGTTTCAATTCCTCAAAGAATGTGACCGGTTGGCCATTCCGTTTTAGGTCGATTTTACCTTTTGCTCGAGTGAGATCAAGAGAAATAAACCGAAAGATATCTTGAAAGATAAATGATATTGTTTTTTGTTCAATAAACTGGAGCATATCGTGATCTTCTATCTTATCTTCTAAATTAAGAATCTCTCCTCTTCGATAGACCTTTACAAGTTCCTTTGTCAGTTTAATAGGTTTTCCATTATAAGTAATCGACATTTCCTTTTGATAAGTTATCCCTATTGTTTCTAATAAGTCTTGCAGCGTCGGTTGATTACCTGAGAAATTCATCAATTTATCCCCCCCATTTTTTAGGAGTGCATCCATACTAGCAATCTGCCCATTATGCAATAAAGTGCTACTGTACTCATCTAATTCTTTTCTTTGATCATCTATCCATATGGTAAAAGGTTGATGCAGTTGCATGTCAATATTATGTTCTTTCAAAAATTGCTGAACTGTGATGTGTTGCTGATAAATAATTTTATCCCCCCCGTCTTTTAAAATATAATTAGAAGAAACATTCGTACTATTGACCAAGATATGAGGTGCGATCGAATAGCTGAATCATTATAATAAATCTTTATAGATTTAGTCTCGCCGATGAATTCTTTTAAGGTCATACTAGCATGTGCGCCGTCCTGTCCCTTCTCAATGTAAAGACTAACCCCCATTTTCTACTGTATCTTCCAAACTTGCGTCATGATCATTTAACACGATTTTTGGTGCTGTTCCAAAGCTTCCTGGCAATGTAACTTGTTTGCCATTGTAGGAAACAATAGATGCCATTCCTGGTCTTCCATATAACTTTTTAATATTAATTCCTGCAGCAAGCAGACAATCAGCAATGGTTAATTCTTTCATTTCAAATAATCGAATCATTCGATCGTTAATTGTAACGCTTATGTAGTGAACAGGATTTTGCTTAGCCGCAATAGCAATCCCGATTGGTGTAATAAATTCAGGTCCAATTGGAAGATTTTCATTTTTAGATAATAGTTGAATTGCATCAACTCCACGGATTGCTACTCTATTGACAGGAAGTTTTAACTTAATTGCCAATCTTTTAGCAAATTCCGGTGTTTGACTCCCGCCACCAACTAACATAACTGCTTTTGGAGCGGTGCCATTTAAAGCAATTATTTCTTCAGCTATAGAACTTGCAAGTGAATCTACAGCAGGTAACACCTGTTCGACTAAATCTTCGTATAATATTTCTTGTTCGAATCCAAGGATATCCACTACAGTTGCTTTTTTGTTTAGGGTAATATCTTTTTTGAAATATTCAGCTTGGTTGAAATCCAACAAATAATGATCACTAATAGCCTCTGTTATCTCTCACCAGCTCTTGGAACCATTCCATACGCAGTGACTGTTCCTTCTGAGGTCAATGCAATATCACTTGTTCCAGCACCAATATCGACGAGAGCCACATTGAGCCGTCTCATAGAAGGCGGAATTAATACATGTATCGCAGCTATCGGTTCCAGAGTTAACGCTTCTAATTGCAGTTCTGCACGGTTTAAAGCAGATAATAAAGATTCCACAACAACTTTCGGTAAAAAGGTTGCGATTATTTCTGCTTCTGCTACTTCTCCTTGTTGATCAATCAAAGAACCGATCTCTTCCCCATCTAATAGATATTTTATGACAGAGTACCCTACACAATAATAATTATGGCTGGGATCTTCTTCTACATTTGTAGCTAATTGATATTGCGCCTTTTGGACTGCTTCCAGCTCAAGAAAAAGAATATCCTCCTCATTCATCAATGGTTGTTTAGTAATTTCTTTTGTCGTATGAACTCGATTTGTCTTCAAAGCGCGACCTGCTGCGGCGACACATACTTTCTCTAAAATAATATCGTGTTTTTCTTCAAGATGTAATTTCACTTTTTTAATAACCTTTGATACAGAAACAATATCATGAATTTGACCATCCAGCATCGAACGTTCATGATGCTCGATCATATGATAGTCAATTAAATGATATTGATTATTTTTCTTTTCCATTAATAATCCAACTACAGATCTTGTACCAATATCAAGGGCGAACATTTGCTCAGTCATAAGTTTTTTCCTCTCTATGTTGAAAAAATTTAAAAAATTCTATAAAATAATATGAGTAATGGGTGACAAGTCGACAAATTTTAGCTATAATTTACCTAATTATATAGAAAGTATAACATTTTTTATGGAATTTAAAATAGGAGTAGGGGGGGATTAATAATGAGTAATGAACAATTGGATCAGCTTCGTGAAAAGCTTGACCAAGTTAACTTGGAAATTTTAGAGTTAATTAACAAGCGAGCGGAATTGGTAAAAGAAACAGGTCAAGTAAAAGAAAAGCAAGGTGCGAACCGTAGTTATGATCCAGTTCGTGAACGTGATATGTTGAATCTTATTAAGCAACATAACAACGGACCTTTCGAAGATTCGACAATCATTCATTTGTTTAAAGAAATATTCAAAGCAGGTTTGGAATTGCAAGAAGATGACCATAGTAAAGCATTACTAGTATCTCGCAAGAAAAAACCTGAAGATACAGTGATTGATATAAATGGTGTTAAATTTGGTGATGGTAATCAACACTTTATCTTTGGTCCTTGTTCGGTAGAAAGCTATGAACAAGTAGCCGAAGTCGCAGCTGCTATCAAAAAAGAAGGATTTAAAGTGATCAGAGGTGGGGGCATTTAAACCAAGAACTTCACCATATGATTTCCAAGGTTTAGGATTTGAAGGTCTTGAAATATTGAAAAAGGTTTCCGAAGAATATGGTTTAGCAATTGTAAGTGAAATCGTTAATCCAGCTCATATTGAAGAAGCTATAAATTATATTGATGTGATTCAAATTGGTGCTCGTAACATGCAAAACTTTGAATTATTGAAAGCAGCTGGTGAAACCAATAAGCCTGTCTTATTAAAACGTGGTATGTCTGCTACAATATCTGATTTTATCAATGCAGCTGAATATATTAATTCAAAAGGTAACGGACAAATTATTTTATGTGAACGTGGTATCCGAACCTATGAAACAGCTACTCGAAACACACTGGATATTACGGCGGTTCCTATTCTAAAACAGGAAACACATTTACCAGTAATGGTTGATGTGACACACTCTACAGGAAGAAGAGATTTATTACTTCCTGCGGCAAGAGCGGCGCTAGCAATTGGTGCAGATGGAGTTATGGCTGAAGTTCATCCAGATCCTGCGGTAGCATTATCTGATGCAGCACAGCAAATGGATATTCCAACCTTCCATAACTTTATGAAAGAATTATTAAATAAATAATTCAAAAAAAAAAACTCCTGTTCAGCAGGAGTTTTTTTGATTACGAAAAGTATATAATCCTTGGCAAATATGGATATTAAGCAGAACTTTATGATACGACGAAAAATAGGAAGATACAGTGAAGCGCATCCACTCGTCTAATCAGAAAGTAATTTTATGCAAAAATCTCCTAAGAACGAGTGGTAATGCACAGAATAGGATGCAAACTATGCAAAAGTTCAGCAAGATTGACCTTGAATGCATATAAATAACTATTTATTATGCATACCATTAACAAAATTGGAACTGAATGCAGAATATCCGATGATCACATATTTTCCACAAGGCATGCTAAAAGTTCTTTACCATATCGAACGGCTTTTTGAATTACTTTTAATATAATATGACTATTTGTATCTCTGATTTATCAAAATGTTTCATAAATCATTGTTTTTATTGTTAATTTTATTGAAAAATTTGTTATAATGTGAATGATATACATAAATAATGTAGATATGGTTGAATCTTTGCAGAAATGCTCTTTGTAGCGTATTATGAGAGAAATACACCGTAATTGAATATTGGAGGTTTAAATAATGAATGTAACAATTTATGACGTAGCAAGAGAAGCTAATGTCTCCATGGCTACGGTATCCCGTGTAGTAAATGCTAATCCAAATGTAAAACCGGCAACTAGAAAAAAAGTACTAAACACAATTGAAAGATTAGGATATCGTCCTAATGCAGTCGCTCGAGGTCTGGCAAGCAAAAAAACTACCACAGTAGGAGTAATCATTCCAGATATTTCAAGTATCTTTTTCTCGGAATTAGCTCGAGGTATCGATGATATCGCTACTATGTACAAATATAATATTATCTTGAGTAATTCTGACCAAAACAAAGAAAAAGAGCTACGATTAATCAATACAATGTTTGAAAAACAAGTCGATGGTCTGATCTATATGGGGGCCGAAATTACTGAAGATCATATTCACCAACTTAAAACTTCACCTGTTCCCGTAGCTTTAGCCGCAACAATTGACTCTAGTGAAACAATACCATCTGTTAACATTGATTATGAACAAGCAGCATATGAAGCAACTTCATTGTTAATTGGAAATGGAACAAAACATCCAATCTATATAACCGCTCAGGAAGAATCAGTCGTTAATACTAAGAAATACGATGGTTATCTAAAAGCTATTAAGGAACATAACAAAGAGGTACAGGAAGAATATATTATAACAGCTGGAACTTCTTATCAATCTGGAATAGATGCTGTAACAGAAATTTTAGCTATGAAAAATTACCCAAAAGCTATCTTTGTTGCTACAGATGAAATGGCCTTAGGTGTCATCCATGGATTTCAAGACAATGGTATCAAAGTGCCCGATGAAGTAGAAGTTTTTGGATTTGATAATACAAGATTGGCAACAATGGTGCGACCAACTCTTACTACCGTTGTACAACCTATGTATGATATTGGGGGGGCAGTTGCGATGCGCTTGTTAACGAAATATATGAATAAAGAAACAGTCGAAGAACAAAATGTAATATTACCTCATCAAATCGTTGAAAGAAACTCAACAAAATAAAATAAATGCCGATAATAAAACTAGAGTGATTTCTTCACTCTAGTTTTATTAATTTAGTCATGTTTTTTACTAGGGAGAGAAAATTAAATGAAAAAAAGAGATTTATTTACTCCAATCGGTATAACAATTGGATTTTTAATGATTATGTTTGGAATTGTGAGTAGTGGTGGTATGGGAGGATTTGTTGGATTCATTCAAGGAGCATCTGTCTTAATTGTTTTAGGAGGATTAATCGCAGCGCTGCTAGTTAATTTTAATATAAAACAAATAAAGACTACAAGATATGTGATTCAAGAGACCTTCAAGCAAAATGATCATGATTTATCAGAACTAATAGATTTATTTGAAAGATTATCAGAACGTGCCAGACGTGAAGGCTTGTTAGCGCTTGAAAATGAGTTAGATGACGTCGATGATCCATACATAAAAAAAGGTGTGTTACTTGCTATCGATGGAATCGAGCCAGAAGTGATAAATGATATTATGAACGCAGAGATCGATGCTATGGAAGATCGCCATTATCGTGGACGTCTTATTATAGAAAAGGCGGGTGAATATGCTCCTGCATGGGGAATGATTGGTACATTAATTGGCTTAATCTTAATGTTGCAGAATTTAGAAGATCCAACTACTTTAGGTCCTAGTATGGCAGTTGCATTATTAACGACATTTTATGGTTCAGTGTTGGCAAACTTAGTTTTTATACCAATGGCAGGTAAATTAGAAACGAAAACAAGTGAAGAAGTATTTATGAAGCAGGTTATAATCGAAGGTGTAATAGGGGTGCAGTCAGGCCAAAATCCACGAATTCTAAAAGAGAAATTGAGCGCCTTCTTATCAGAAAAGATGAAAAGTAAAAAAACAGAAGCAGCAGAGGAAAACTATACGGAGGAATCCTTTAATGAAGCGTAGGAATACACGTCCAGCAGATAAAGGTGCCCCCCCAAAATGGATGGTTACTTATTCGGATATGATCACGTTAATACTTGTATTCTTTATATTACTATTTTCAATGTCACAAATTGATGCAGAGAAGTTCCGTGCCCTTGCAGAAGCGTTTCGAAGTGAGACAATTTTTGAAGCAATGCCGTCTATCATAGAGGAAGAAAATCCAACAGAGAATACAGAAGTGTTAAAGGAAGAAGAGAATGATGATAAACAAGGAGATACATCACAAGCAAATGATGAAAAGGAAGATAATATTCAGTCTGAAGAAAGTCTTGAAACCGTAACTAAAACTCCAGAACGGGATGAATTAGATGAATTGCTTGCAGAGATAGAAAAATTTTTAAATGAGAATGATTTAAATCAAGTAATCTCAGCTATGAGAACAGACCAAGGCGTTGTATTAATCTTACAGGAAAGTGTTTTATTCGAAACAGGTGAAGCCACTGTATTAGATCCTGCTAAAGCTTTTCTCGACAAAGTAAGCACTTTATTATCTAATATACCCAATGAAGTAAGAGTGGAGGGGCATACAGATAATCGGCCGATAGCTAGTATTCGTTTCCCATCAAACTGGGAGTTGTCTGGGGCTAGAGCGAGTAGTGTCATTCGCTATATATTAACTACTAACAGTTTCAATGAATCTCGTTTCATTTCAGCGGGTTATGGTGATACAAGACCGGTAGAATCTAATAATACATCTGAAGGCTGGAGTGCAAACCGACGAGTAGAAATTGTCATTTTAGATTCAGAGTAGGATGTACAAAAAAGCTAGGAAGTTATTGTAAAAAAACTGAATCCGTTTTTAGCATTTCATGAAAAAGTTATACATTTTCCGCAGTTTTTGTGACAAATGGAAAAGTAGACATTATAAAAACCCCTTCTGGTAGTTATCCATTGACCAGAAGCGGGTTATTTTTTGATATAGACGTTTTATTTCTTACTAATTTGAAACAATCCCTTCCAAAGTAATTGAACGATGTGTTCGGCAGTTTCTTTAACAGACGGGAAAATCGGTGTATTATTCTTATCTCTAACATTTCCGACTTGTAAAAGAGATAGGTAAACATGAGTGGAAAAAAGCGGATTGACCTCTGCAATTTCCTTTTGCTTCATGGAGTCTGTAAAGACTTTCTCAATCCCTTTGCGCATACATTCTTCAGCTTCTTGCATTTTTTTTATTTGTTCATCCGAAAGAGTGTCTTTTGTCCCCCCCTGCATAAAGCTTTTGTCTAGATCTATATGATAGGTTGCTTTTAAATGTGCCTCTGTGACCTTTATTAAACGATCATACAAGGGCAAGTCCTCGGATAAAATCAATTGAATGCGGTCATTGATTCGGTTCATTAACTGAATCATTGTCTCCGTAAACAATTCAGCTTTACTGGAAAAATAATAATAAACCGTTGCTTTTGTTACTTGACAAGCATTTGCGATATCATCTATTGAAACCATTGGATAGCCGTGGTCTAAGAAAAGTCGCGCAGCTGTTTTTAAAATAAGATAACGAGTTGATTGTGATTGTTCGTTGGCTCGTGGTCGTCCTGGTGGGCGCCGATGTTGCTTGTTCATAGTTATACGCTCCTATTTCTAAATTCCACTTAAGTATACCATATATTTTCTTTATCTTTAATATTTGTTGATATGCGGAGTTCCATAGATAGGAATTAAATTGAGTTGTACAAATATTATTTTTACTGTATAGTATAATTAATAAAATGTTTCTTATTCTACAGAAGCATATTTCACCTAATGATTACGAAGAATATTGAAAAAGGAACTTTAGATGAATATCAATTATTTGGGAGAGGTCGTTATGAACGCAATGCAAAGAGAAGAGGACTTTTATTATTGTGAGATGATCATAAAAAAGCATTCCAAAAGTTTTTATTATGCTTTTTCAAAACTGCCTACTGAAAAAGCGAATGCTGTTTATGCGATCTATGCTTTTTGCAGGAAATCAGATGATATCACTGATGGAAATTATTCCGTGCAAAATAAAATTAAAGCATTGAATCAATTAAAGAGTGAACTTGATTTATTCAGAAATCATGAAGAGTTGGATCAGCCATTATGGCGAGCCCTCAGACATGTGTTTCATACATATAATATGGATATTCAACCGTTTTATGATCAATTATGGGGGGGACAATCCATGGATGTGAATTTTGTTACTTTAAAAACTATGCATGAATTAGAAAGATACTGTTATTATGTGGCTGGTTCTGTAGGCTTAATGCTTCTGCCTGTAATAGCCTCAAAAAATTCTAATGTGTTACAGTCTTCATCGGTTGAACTTGGAACTGCAATGCAAATAACCAATATTTTACGCGATGTTGGAGAGGATTTTTATGATAAGGGACGAATTTATTTGCCTGCAGATTATTTATCTTGTTATAAATATACATACGATGATTTACGAAATGGAATCATTAATCAGAATTTTATCAACATATGGGAAAAACTTGCTGGATATGCTGAATCTTTATATCATAGATTTTTACTTGACATTGATCAGTTTGATAAGGACAGTCAACGATCTGTCTACCTTTCTGTTCAGGTTTACAAAGCCATACTAGATGCAGTAAGAGGTAATGATTATGACTGCTTATCAAAAAGAAACTATGTGACTGTGGAACGAATTTTGGAAATTGAAAGGACATGATGTAAATTGTCGAAAAGAAAAAGTGTATTGATTATTGGTGGAGGTCTCGGAGGACTGTCTGCTGCTATTTCTCTGGCGCAGAGTGGCTATGAAGTTTCTTTATATGAAAAAAACAATCACATCGGTGGCAAACTGAATCGGTTGGAGCAAGATGGTTTTGGTTTTGATCTGGGACCATCGATTCTGACAATGCCTGAAATTTTTGAAAGGTTGTTTAGAGCCAGTGGAAAAAAGATGAAAGACTATGTTCCAATGGTGAAGCTGGAACATCAATGGCGGTCCTTTTTTCCAGATGGCAAACGGATTGATCTGTATCAAAATTTAGATGACATGTTGGAAAAGAATTCAAGTTTAAATAAAAGGGATATGCGACAATATCAGAGACTATTAAAATATTCTAAAAACCTATATGAAATGACAGAAAATATTTACTTTCAGCATGGCGTGGATAACACGAAAGAAATTATGAAATATACTGGAATGATTGGAGCTCTTAAAAATTTTGATCTGTTTTCAACGGTACATCAGGCGATAGATAAACGAATCAGTAATAAGTCATTTCAGGACATGCTTTCTTATTTTATTAAATATGTTGGCTCCTCTCCATATGATGCACCTGCAGTGTTAAATATGATGATTTACATGCAGCATAGTCAGGGTGTGTGGTATGTCCCTGGTGGAATGCATTTGCTTGGTGAAGGTCTGGTGAAGCTAGCAGAAGAAGTGGGTGTAAAGTTTTATACAGGAAAGAAAATTGTTCAACTGCACAAAAAGCATGGCAAAATTATTGGTGCATTACTGGAAGATGGAAGAGAACTGAAAGCAGATTATTACATTTCAAATATGGAGGTCATTCCTTTATATGAGCAGTTGCTTGATGAAGATCAACATTATGTCAAAAAATTAAAAGATAAATTTGAACCAGCCAGTTCTGGTTTGGTCATGCATTTGGGTGTGAAAGGCAGTTATCCACAACTTGCTCATCATAATTTTTCTTTGCGAAAAATTTGAAAAAGCAGATGAATAAAATCTTTCATCATCATCAATTGCCAGATGATCCTGTTATTTATCTGGTTAACGTGAATAAAACAGATCCGGCACAAGCCCCTAAAGGATACGAAAATTTAAAAGTTCTTCCGCACATTCCATATATTCAGGATCAACTATACGCAGAAAGACTATGATCGTTTTGCAGAGAAAGTCCTTGTTAAATTGGAGAAGATGGGTCTCGATCATTTACGGGAAAATATAGTAACAAGAAATGTCTGGACACCTGAGGATCTTGAACGTGTCTATGGTTCTGATCGTGGTGCTATTTACGGTACCTTATCCGATCGGAAGCAAAACAAAGGATTTAAGCATCCAAAACATAGTGAGCGCTATGACAATCTTTATTTTGTTGGCGGAACGGTCAACCCTGGTGGTGGGATGCCAATGGTTACCTTAAGTGGTCAGCAGGTAAGAGATAAAATAGTAAAGCGGGACACAGGCAATGAACAACAATGATACTTTTGTTCTGAAAGAGTTATTGGAAAGGCAACAAAAGAATATGTCGAACAGCACTGGTCTTTCATTAGCAACCCGAAAAAGCTTACTATTGCGACTTAAATCAATGCTTTTGGATCATGAAGAAGCTTTTATCATGGCCTTGAAATCAGATATGGCAAAGCACCATTTGAAACCTTTTCATTTGAGATTGCGCTTCTACTTAATGAAATCGATTATGTAAGCAAACATATGGAGAAATGGAGCAAGCCTAATCACTCCTATTATGTTAAGTTCGGATACGTGGAGGTCATAGAAAGAACAAGTAATCCTTATGGCAGTGTATTGATTATCAGTCCATGGAATTATCCTCTCCAGCTTTCCCTTATGCCGGCGATTAGTGCGATTGCCGCTGGAAATTGTTGTGTTATCAAACCATCAGAATATACACCGGCAACAAGTGAATTGCTGGAAAAAGTCGTCAACCAAACGTTTTCGTCCGATCAGCTTGTTGTCGTGACGGGAGACGCACAAATGTCTAAAAGACTGACAATATTACCATTTGATTTGATTTTCTTTACAGGCAGTCAGCAGACAGGAAAGGCTGTATTACAGCAAGTGTCCCAGCAGCTTACCCCCCCAGTGATCTTGGAGCTTGGAGGAAAAAATCCTTGTATCATGGATGAAACAGGTTTTTCAACAGCTGCCATACAGGAAATCGTTTGGGGGGGTAAATTTCTTAATGCAGGACAAACCTGTATTGCGCCCGACTCTCTCTTTGTACACGTCACCATTTATGAAAAGGTACTGTCCGAAATATCCAAGTCTCTATTAGCTTTTTACGGAGCCCATCCTGCAGATAGTGATGACTATGCAAGGATTTGCCATCGATCTCATTTTCAAAAACTAATTGATTTTATGAAGCAGGGTGATATTTGGTATGGTGGTGAGTATGATGAGGACACCCTTTTTATTGCTCCGACAGTGATTACAGATATAGAACAAGGGAGTTCCATTATGCGTGAAGAGATATTTGGTCCGTTACTTCCTGTTATTCCTTATACAGATTTACAATCCTTATTGTCAGAGAATGAGATTCAACGTGATGCGTTGACAGCATATATGTTTAGTACCAACAAAAGCAATATCCAAATCTATAAGCAACATATGCGATCGACATGTGTAAGTGTTAATCAGGTGATCCATCATGCCGCAAATCCTCATGTCGCTTTTGGCGGTATTGGGGGGGCAAGTGGTCATAGCAGTTATCATGGCAAAGCAGGTTTTAAAGCATGTAGCTATAATAGGACGAATTACAGAGCCTTTCATTATTTGCATGTTCCGGATAAATATCCACCTTATTCGGATAAAGATATGAACGTTGTTAAGAAGTTCGAAAATGGTTTATATAAACGGTAGTTCCCTGGGAAAGAGTAAATATAAAAATTTAATGATGTTTTGAGGAGGATGATTGTGCCAGTCATTTCGTTGCCAGTCATTTGGATTATTATAATTGATATATTCGCATGGGCTTTTTTTCATCTATTTATTTCTGTACTTTGTTTACGGCTACCTTTGGAATTTTTTCTTAAAGATACGTACTGGTTTAAGATATTTCGTTGGGAACGGTCAGGACAATTATGGCAAAAATGGTTTAAAGTAAAGAAATGGAAGTCGTCAATTATAGATGGTACGATTTTTTTAAAGAAAGGTTACGGTAAAAAGTCATTACATGGAAGCAAAATAGATGATTTAAAAATATTCGCTACAGAAACAAAACGTGCAGAGTTGACACATTGGCTCTCAATCCTTCCTGCTCCGTTATTTTTCTTATGGAATCCGCTGTGGGCCGGTTGGGTAATGATCCTTTATGCACTTCTATTTAACCTGCCGATCATCATTGTTCAGCGTTACAATCGCGGACGTATTCAGTCTATCATCTCTTGAACATACGAAAACAACTAATGAAAGCAATATAACGAAATGGGGGGGAACTGCCTATGAAAAAGAAGATTATTGTGGTGGGGGCGGGTGTTGCCGGTCTTGCCAGTGCGATTAGACTTCAACATGCTGGATATCAGGTGTCATTATATGAGAAGGAATCTACACCAGGTGGGAAAATGAACCGGATTGAAATGAATGGCTACAAATTTGATTTAGGACCTACAATCGTCATGATGCCTGAAATATATAGAGAAATATTTGAACTATGTGGACGCAATCCGGATGATTATATACCGATGCAAAAAGTCGATCCAATGTATCGAGCTTACTATAATGATCGACCTGATGATCCTTTTGATATTTCTTCTGACCTTACAGAAATGACAAAGACAATTGAGTCAATCAATGAATCAGACGTAGAAGGATTTTTTCATTATTTGCAGGATATATATAAGCGTTTTATAATTGCCAAGCATGACATTCTCCAACGACCATTCCGAAAACAAAGAGATTTTTATAATCTGCCAATGTTAAGAAAGGCTTTGAAATTAAAAACATTTGATACGGCGGACCATTTTGTTGGGAAATATATTAAAGATGAACGGTTAAAGCAGCTCATCAGCTTTCAAACTCTGTATATAGGTATTTCGCCTATGAATAGCCCATCTTTTTATACCATGATTCCAATGATTCAATTTTTATATGGTGTCTGGTTTATTAAAGGCGGAATGTATACGATGGCAACGTCTATGGAAAAACTTTTCCGAGAACTTGGTGGGGAAATTCACTATAGCAAGAATGTGAAGGAAATATGTATTGAAAATGATAGAGCAACAGGTATTGTGGTAGACGATCAAAAAATTTCTTCGGACTTTGTGGTTTGTAATGCAGACTTCCCTTATGCCATGAAGAATCTGATTCATCATCCTGTTGCCAAAGGGAAATATACAGATAAAAAAATAGACAGTATGAAATATTCTTGTTCTTGCTTTTTACTATATTTAGGGATGGATAAGAAATATGAAGAAATCGAACATGTACATAATTTTGTTTTCAGTGAAAATCTCAATGAAAATTTACATGATATTTTTGCCGGAAATAAACTGACGAATGCCTCCTTTTATGTATATATTGCTTCAAAATTAGATCCTTCACTTGCACCTGAAGGAAAAGATGGCTTGTATATTTTGATGCCGGTCTCAAATATAGCTACAGCAGAGTATGAATGGAACAAAGAAACCATTGATTATTATCGCAGCTACATATTAGATTCACTAAAAAAAATCCGCGGCTTTGAAAACATAAAAGAAGAAATTGTTTCGGAAACATGCTTTACACCACTAGACTTCGAGTCAAAATTCAATGCTTATAATGGAGCAACTTTTGGATTACAGCCGATATTGTCTCAAAGCAACCATTTGCGACCACAAAGCAAAGCAAAAAATTGTAGCAATTTATACTTTACCGGAAGCAGTACCCATCCAGGTGCTGGTGTTCCCATTGTACTCTTATCAGCTAAAATAGCTGCACAAGAACTAATGCATGATGATCAAGGAATATTATATGATTATTCGAGGAAATAAACAGGAGGTATATTAAATGGATGTTTCAGATATCATAAATCTTGTGATCGGTTTTTTAGCAATCATAGTCGGAATCCTCATGTTTTGGTCCTTGCCAGTTCCGAAGGCAGATAAGCATGCAAATCTGCCGTTTCTGTCCATCATTATTCCTGCCAGAAATGAAGAGAACCGGATTACCCCCCCGTTATTGCATTCGTTGCAAGAGCAAGACTTTCAATCATTTGAAGTCCTGGTTATTGACGATCAGTCATTTGATAATACTGTAACTGTCGCTAAGGCTCATGGTGCAAAGGTTATACAAAAACAAGGGAAAGATCGGGAATCTGGAAAGTCAATGGCCTGTTGGAGTGGCGCTTTGCATGCAAAAGGAAAATGGTTATTATTTCTGGATGCAGATACCTGTTTCACCGATGCTAACAGCTTGAGAAATTTATTACTTTCCTATCAACAAAAAGGCGCAAAGGGGATCCTTTCGCTACAACCCTATCATACGGTTCATAAAATGTATGAGAATCTTTCTGCTGTTTTCAACACGATTGTGATTGTCGGAATGAACATATTTACAATTTGGGGACGTCGATTTCAAACGGCAGGTTCGTTTGGTCCCTGTATTTTATGTAACAGAGACGATTATTTTCTTTCAGGCGGACATAAAAAAATCCAGGGAGCCATTATGGATGACCTGGCCCTTGGACAAGCATTCCTTAACAAAGATCTTCCGGTATATTGTCTAGGAGGGAAGGGCATCATATCCTTTCGTATGTATTCGGAAGGATTTAAAAGCCTTGTGGAAGGTTGGTGTAAAAGTTTTGCCATCGCTTCAAAGTCTACACATCCGATCGTCATGTTGCTGACCATTATTTGGATTTCCGGGAGTTTTATCAGTGCAGGAATGTTGCTGTCCTTTTTCACTTCAGCAGACCCTGTCACTATGATCTTGAGTGGTCTTTTATACTTCCTTTATGCAGTGCAAACGGCATGGTTTGCCCGCCGGTGTGGAAACTTTCAGTGGATGATTTTTATTTTTTATCCTATTTTATTTTTGTTTTTCGCAGCAATATATGGGTACTCCTTATTTAGAGTGAATATTTTGCATTCTGTGAAATGGAGAGGTCGCAACATTGATGTTTAGAGAAAAGGCTCTTACTATCACGAATTGCACCCTAACTCTCTTTAATAATTAACAAAATCGAAATGGTTTCTTATTTTTTTGTGTTTTCGATGAATTTCAATACCTGTTTATACATTTTTTGATTATTTAGACTGATTTCTTCTCTTCTCGGAATGTTTTTATATAAATTATCAGAGTCTTGCCATTCTGAGGGGGAGAGGAAACGGTGCTAATTTATTCCATTTATCTAACCAATCTAAATTAATTTTCCCTTCAAATATCTGATCGTCATTCATTACTCTCCATAATTGCGCCCATGCTCTCGGAACCACTCTCCAGATATCATATCCGCCACCACCAAGTGCAACCCATTTTCCATCACAGTATTTATGTGCGAGTTTATTAATGATTTTAGGGATTTCCTCAAAAATATGTAAGGTACAATGTAAGTGGGTGAGTGGATCTAAAGCATGTGTATCAACACCGTGTTGGCTTATAATGATATCTGGTTTAAAGTATTCTGTGATAGATTCAATTGACTCCTTAAATACTTCTAAATAAGATTGATCTTCCGTAAATGCATCTAAGGGAAAATTAAAACAGTAACCAAATCCGCCTTTTATTCCACGTTCACTTATTTTACCTGTTCCAGGATATAGGTATCGGCCAGTCTCATGAAATGATACCGTACAGACATTTGGATCATCATAAAAACATTGCTGAACACCATCCCCCCCATGATGAGCATCTGTGTCAATATATAATACTTTTAAATTATAGTTTTTTCTAATATATTGAATGGCAATGGCAATATCATTGAAGATACAGAATCCTGACGCACGTGTAGGAAAGCCATGATGTAAACCACCAGCTATATTTAGTGCATGCTTTACTTTACCCGACAATACTTGATAACAGGCCTCCAAAGAGCCACTAGCTGTTATGAGAGATGCTTCATACATATGCTTGAAGCCAGGGGTATCATGGGTGCCAATTCCATATTTGTGTTGATCAATTTCCTGACCATTACTAGCTTGCTTGACTGCTTCCACATAATCATTGGAATGAACTGCATAAAGCCACTTTTCATCAATTAATTGCGGTTCTATTATCTGGTCTTGACAAAGTGCACCACTCATTTCTAACAAGTCCTTTGTTAGCAGTAATCGATTTTGGTTAAATGGATGCTCTTCATGAAAGGAATAGTGCAAAAATTCTTCGGTGTAAATAAAAGCTGTTTGCTTAGAATTCATGGTTATCCTCCCAATACGGATAAAGAATTTGATAGTCAGTGTTCTGAAAATCCTTTACGACTGGCATAGGATTCATTGTTTGAATACGAAAGACTAGTATTTTATATACTACATCTTTGGGGGGGTCAGGATAACTGTAAACGGATACAATTTTAATATTTCGCTTTGTGAAATATTGACATACATCGGATAAGACCCCCCCTATTTGATCTGGTACTTTAATCTCTAACTGTGTACTAGGTGAATGCGTACCGGTTAATTGAATAAACGCATATAACATATCTTTTTCTGTCACTATTCCGACTAGTTGTTTATCTCTAACAACTGGTAAACAAGCAAATTCCTTTTGGTAAAAGATAGATGCTACTTCTTCAAAAAACTCATAAGGATGTGTAGTTACTACAGGAGTTGACATTATTTCTTTAATAGTTCTTGTTAAAATTCCCCCCCTGTTGTTGTGCTCTTCTAAAAAAGAAGGACTGGCATCTCGTACATCTCGATCTGAGATAATACCAATGACGTGATTACTCTCGTTAATAATAGGGATATGACGAATATGATTTTTTTGTAATAAATGTAGAGCCTCTTCTACGGTTGCATTAGCGGTCAATGTGATGACATCAGTTTTCATAATATCTTTTACCAGCATAGTTTGCCCTCCTTTTAAGATGAAAAGCGGAGTTTATCAAAAATTTCTTGTTGCTTTTGATCAACATTTTTCCCGATACGAACCATTAAGCAATTGGCAGGGTGTGCTATTATTTCAGGTTCGTTGGTGGGGGGCAGGATATAGGTTTCCGGCTTTCATCATTTTTTCCATAATTTTGCGATAATCCCAGACGCTTAGTTTAGTATAATTTAAGTCCCAGTGCCAATAATATTCCGTTGAAATAATGATATAATCTTCCATATTTACATCTCTCATGGAAAGCCCAATTAATAGTGATGCTAACTTATTTCCACGATAAGCTGGAGCAATCTCAATCGCACCTAATTCTAATATATTATCATCAGGATACTGTGACCAGCGTTCAATTGGATCAGGACGAAGATAGGTCACATATCCGATAATTTCCTGATCTACAGTTGCAATATAAATTCTACCTTCAGGCAATTCTGAGATCTCTACTAAAGCGTTCAACTGTTCTTCAGGTGGGCGAAATGCAGTAAGTTGATTATTCATAGTTAGAAATGTGAGCTTCTTAGCAAAAACAGGTCCTTCTGTGATTATTTTTACATTCTCTGTGTTAATAGTTTCGGACTGATAAATCTTTATGTGTTTCAAAAGTTCTATCACCACCTGTAACCTAGTTATACTTACAGTATAACTTATAAGTAGAGGAGTCAACAGAAAAAAATAAACACTCTAATCTTTAAAGATTAAAGTGTTTTCATTTACCATATTAATCTTTCATTCTGTTTTTTTATTTTTTTCTTTATTGTTTGTGCTGGATTCATTGTCTTCATTACTTGTAGTGTTGTCATTTTCTTCGTCTTCACTATCTGTATTTTCATCACTATCACTTTCTTCTGGTTTAGGTTTTGGTTTTTGCTCTTTTTCTGTTTTTTGTTTGTCTTTTTTTTGTTCTTGTTTTTCTGGCTTAGGTTCTGGTTTAGGCACTGGTTCAGAGAAGTCTCCTTTAATCACTGATTTCGATTCGGCTGATTCTTGTCCAAAATAATCAACTGCTCTAACTAGATACACTGCTTTACTACTTGGAACTGTAAAGGAGGTATCTGATGTTGAGCCGATTCGTTGGAAATTTTTATCGTCTGGATTACTTGCACGATAAATTCGATAGCCAACAACATCATTACTGCTGGAATGATTCCAATTTAATCGTTGGTTATTAATTTGTAATGACGTAGGAGCACTTGGCGCTTTACCATCATCGCTTACTTCTTCTTCACTAGGATATTTGATGTTTTGCCATGTGCCTGATTTACCTGCTGTTAGCTGTTTTATATTAGCTAACTTGGTATATCCCATATCTCTTAACCATTCTGGGTTAAAACTAACACCGTTTCCGTCAGTGAATTCTTCTGGAGTGTTTTCTCCTGCTAAGACTACTTCACCTCTTATAGTTGCATAGGATTCTTTAATTAAACTATAGTCTTGCTTAGTCGGTACAAAGTTGGCATTGTAGATATCGGATTGAACTAAACCAACTTCACTACATAAATCTGATGGTAATAGACCAGACGTAGCGCAAAAAGATCTTGAAACAATTCCACCTGGGCTTTCAAATCGTTTTGTAGGTGCCATTAATTCTGGACGTATCTCTGTAGCTGCATTAACTAACTTTGCCCAAAATATATTATTACGATTGTTGTAGCCTTTATCTAATTGTTGATTGTAATCATATCCCATCCAACTGCCTAACGTGACATTCGGATTCGTTGCTACAAACCACGTGTCGCGGAAATCGTTGGTTGTACCTGTTTTGCCAGCCCAATCCACACTTTGATTTGAAAGGTTAGATTTAGCTGCTGTACCAGTACCTCGTGATAATACATCACGTAACATATCGATCATTAAATAACTTGTTTGTGGACTGAATACCTCAACTTCTTTACTTTCATGCTGATAGATAACTTCGCCATCTTTTGTTTCGATTTTTTCAATCATATATCCGTCTACAAAATTACCCATATTACCGAAAGTAACATATGCATTTGTATTTTCTTCTATTGTTATACCATTTGTTGGACTTCCTAATACTAGAGAATCATAAGCGCCTTCTTGTTCTGTAATAGCACTAAATCCCATTTTCGATAAATAATCTGTTACAATATGTGGCCCATTTATTTTAGTAAATACAGAAACAGCTGTTGCATTGTGCGATCTATATAGTGCTTCTCGAACGGGTGTCAAACCATAAAATCTCAATGAGAAATTTCCAGGAGAATACCCTTCAGCATATGTTTTTTCCACATCTGCAATAACACTGCCCGGCTGAACTTCACCCATTTCCATTGCTGGTCCATATCCTGCAAGTGGCTTCATTGTACTACCATTTTGACGTCTTACTTCTGTTGCGTGATTCTTTTGAGATATTTCAAAGTCCCGTCCACCTACAAAACTCAAAATTTTACCAGTTTTATTTTCAACTAATACTGATCCCACTTGAACTGGCTGATCTCCTAATTGAACCATTTCACCCGTTTCGGGATCTTCAATCATGATTGGTTTTTTATTTTTATCATTTTCATTCCGAGCTAATTTATCACGACCATAGTTATTATATTCTTTAGCGATTTTTTGAAAGACGTCATAGATTTCTTTATCTATTGTAGAATGAATTTTATACCCATTGCTTCCGATTTCGCGATTTGCGCGAATTCTGTATTCTTCTTTTAAAATATCACTTGATGCAAGATCTTCTGCCGTATATCCATCTTGTTCTGCCAAAACTTCCACTAAAATATCAATGGATCTGTCCTTTAATTCTTCCATTAAGTAAGGGTATTGTTCCAAAATAGATTCCTCTGCAGGTTTAAAATCAGCGACAATATCATAATTGAGTGCTTCCTGATATTGAGCTTCCGTTATATATTGAGCTTCTAACATTCTGCTCAGTACGGTTTTCATTCGGTTTAAGCCTGGTTCAAGTCCTGCTTGATCCTTCACACCACCGCCATTAACAAAAGGTGTGTAATAGGAGGGACTTTGTGGTAATCCTGCAATAAATGCAGATTGAGCTAAATTTAATTCTTCCGCACTTACACCAAATATACCTTCTGCAGCCGTCTCTACACCTGCAATGTTTTGCCCAGATGAATTTCTTCCAAATGATACAATATTTAGATAGACTTCTAGAATTTCATCCTTTTTAAAAAATTGTTCTAATCGCATTGCTAACAGCATTTCTTTTGCTTTACGTTCAAATGATACTTCGTTTGTTAATATTTGATTTTTGATAACTTGCTGGGTTAGGGTACTACCACCTGATTGCGTTGCCGAGTTAGTTACCTCTTGAAAAATAGCACGCATAATCGCTTTAGGAACAATACCCTTGTGTGTATTAAAGTATTGATCTTCTGTTGCAATTACAGCATTTCGAACATGTTCGCTTACTTTGTCTAACGAAACTTCTTCTCTTAATAAATCTGTGCTTACTTCTGATAAAAAAACATTATCGGCAAAATACAGTTCTGACGTTTCTTCGTAATTGTAGATAGCACTTGCCATTTGCTCTTCTGTTTGAATTTCTTCATCGTTCACCAGCGATGCGAAATACCCGGCACCAAGTCCAGCAACGAAAAATCCTCCAACAATACCAACAGTAAGGAAAAACAAAATAATGTTCCATAATATATGATAGCTTATTCTGGTGGAGCGTTGAATTATTTTCTTATGCCAAATTTCTTTCATAGATTGCCATGTTTTATGAAAAAAATCTTTAAAATTCATTTTCCTACCTCCCATTATTCCAATATATATTATAGCATAATCGTTAAATGAAATTGTGTTAAATTTTTTAAAAAATATTGCATTTTCATTACGAATATGCTAATAATGATATAACAATTAAACATTTATATAGCTATGATTGATTGGAGTAGTGATAAGATTCCCTTTTTAAAGAGAGCTAGCGGTTGGTGTAAGCTGGCAAAAAGTCTTATGACGAATTACGGTCAGGAGCTTCTTCATGAATAATGAAGACGGTGTGGTTACATCGTTATTTCCTTAAGTGGCAATTTTTCTTATTGCAACAAGGGTGGTACCGCGATTATCTCGTCCCTTTTTTATATGGGAGGAGTTTTTTTGTTTACTTAGATATTTGTAAGCTAAATATAAATAAAAAAGGAGTGAAGTAGTCATGCATATTTTAGATGAACTAGCAAAAAGAGATTTAATTCAGCAGACAACAGATGATGAAGGATTACGAAAACACTTAGATAAAAACGTGGTAACCCTATACTGCGGATTCGATCCGACAGCAGATAGTTTGCATATTGGCCACTTATTACCCGTTCTAATGTTAAAAAGATTTCAACAAGCTGGACATCGTCCAATCGCATTAATTGGTGGTGGAACAGGAATGATCGGGGATCCAAGTGGTCGTTCTACCGAAAGAGTACTGAATAGTGCTGAAATTGTTAAAGGATTTAGTGAGAGTATTAAAGAACAATTAGCAGGGCTCTTAAATTTTGATCAGGGTGAAAACAGTGCAGTTGCGCGTAATAATCATGAATGGTTATCGACGATGACTATTATTGATTTTTTAAGAGATATCGGAAAGCATTTCAGTATAAATTATATGCTAGCTAAGGATTCAGTGGAATCTCGCCTGGAAAATGGTATTTCTTTCACTGAATTTAGCTACATGATGCTACAATCAATTGATTTCCTCAATCTTTATGAAAAGGAAAACTGCACATTGCAAATAGGTGGTAGTGATCAATGGGGGGGCAATATTACAGCAGGGATGGAGCTTATTCGTCGTAAACAATTTGAGAAGGAAGAAGACGAAGCAGAAGTCTTCGGTTTAACTGTTCCCCTTATTACAAAGAGTGATGGAACAAAATTTGGTAAAACGGCTGGCGGAGCAATATGGTTGGATCCAGAGAAAACCACACCATATGAATTTTACCAATTTTGGATTAATACCGATGATAGAGATGTACTTAAATTTATAAAATATTTTACTTTTATCAGCTTTGAAGAGATTGAGGCATTGGAATCAGAGTTGAAAGAAGCACCTGAGAAGCGTATTCCACACAAACGGCTAGCAGAGGAAATGACTAAACTTGTGCATGGGGAAGAGGCACTACAGCAAGCAAAAAAAATTACGGAAGCTTTATTCAGTGGTGATCTAGCCTCTCTGAATGCGGCAGAAATCGAACAGGGCTTTAAAGATGTCCCATCTGTTGCCATCGATAATAAAGAAATTGGATTGGTTGATTTATTAGTGGAAGCAGGGATTTCTTCATCGAAACGACAGGCGCGTGAAGATATTACAAATGGCGCGATTTATATCAACGGGGTGAGAAATCAAGAGGTGACCCACCAATTAACAGAAACAGATCGCATAGAAGATAAGTTCACCATCATTCGCCACGGCAAGAAAAAACATTTCCTGATTCGTTTTTAGATAGAAGTAATATCTTGATTAAAAGACACCCTCGCTTATTAAATCGAGGGTGTCTTTTTGCGTCTATTCTTTTGAAACGAGCCAAAAGGTAACAATAAAGGCCATGATAAGAACCAAAAATGGTGCGTAAAAATAAATAAATTCATTCATTCTTTTATCACCCCCCCTTGAATTTTCCTTCCACATAACTTTTATTAAATAGAAACAACCTTAACAATAATAGAAGAGAAGGAATTAATAAACATAAACCAGCAATAAACGCTACCATTAAAGCAACAGCCATCCCTTCATTTGTAAAGCCTTCTTCTATTGTTAAGAAGGGATAAAGAAGATAGGGATAATGGGATATACCATAGCCAAAAAAGGCAACTAGAAATTGACCAATTAAAAGAATAAACGCTAAACCATACTTTCGTTTTTGCCATAGCAATAGAAGAGTTGCCAGAAATAACAAGCCAGAGATTAAGAATAACCACCACAGTTCAAGCATGTTTTGATAATGTTCATAGTTGTGGGATCGTAATTCAACAATAATACCAGAAGCAGTTATCATCGTCGGAATGGACCAGATTAAGGCATATTTTCTCAGCAATGCTGTCGCTTCCATATCTTTTGCTTTATCGGCATACCATGTTAGAAATACAGCAGATATATATAATACAGATGTAAGACTAAGTACAACGATGCTCCAGGTTAAAGGACTGGTAAATAACGCTTGATAATCAAGCTCTAAGCTGTTAGCTGTTTCATTAATAAAGCCGCCTTCAGAAATGGTTAATACAATGGAAAGAGAAGCGGGAATTAATAATCCGGAAAAGCCATACAAGTAGATCCACATCTTACTTTTTAATTGACCATAGGTACTAAAAGCATAATAAGAACCGCGAATAGCTAATAGCACGAGTGAGAGACTTGCTGGTACTAACAGCACAGTGCCGTAATAAAAAGCTGTACTAGGGAAAAAACCAACCATTCCAACAAAAAAGAAAACGAGAAAGACATTCGTTACTTCCCAAACAGGGAGAGGTATCGTTGAATAATATTACTTATGATATGATGCTTATTTCGAAAAACACTGTATGCATTAAAGAAGCCTGCACCAAAATCAATCGATGCAACAATGATATATCCAAAAAGAAAGATCCATAGTACAGAAATCCCAATTAATTGATAAGCCATGGCGACATCACCTTCTTTCCTTTTGACGATCGAGTAGTTCTTGTTCCACAGGATTGTGTTTAACCATTCTGATCAGCACAAAGGCACTTGCAAAACCGAGAACCAGATATAACAATATAAACAGATAAAGCATCAGATCTACTTGTCCACTTGTAGTGGCAGCTTCTTTTGTTTTTAATAGTCCTCTTAATACCCAAGGTTGTCGTCCCACTTCTGCAAGCCACCAACCAGCTTCAATTGCAATCATACTGAGAGGACCTAAAGCAACAATCAGCCATAAGAAAAACCTTCGGAAAATAAATCGACTTCTCAGCCGACTACCCATAACATAAAAGACGGAGAGTAACGTGGCAAACATTCCTATCAATACCATTGTCATAAATAAATAATGAATATATAATGGTGGAGTCTCGTCTTCAGGAAATTGATCTAAGCCAATCACTTCAGCGTTTGGATCGCCGTGTGCTAAAATGCTTAAGGCATATGGTATTTTTAAGGCATATTTTACTTCTTCTCCATTCTCAAGAATTCCAAAGAGTGTGAGAGAAGCTGATTCTTCTGTTTCAAAGTGCCATTCCAATGCAGCTAATTTCTCTGGTTGATATTCTGCTAAATATTTCCGGAAAAGTCACCAATAATAGCAGCAGCAACTGAAAATATTAATCCCACTTTCATTGTTAATAATAATGCCTTTTTATGATATTCATGATTGGAACCTTTTAGTAAGCGGTATGCACCTATTGCAGCTAATATAAAAGCAGAGGTCATATAGGCAGTTGCTAACACGTGAGCCACTTTGGTTGGCATAGCGGGATTAAACATGGCAATGATCGGCTGCACATTAATTAATTCACCATTAGCAAATTCAAAACCTTGTGGGGGGGCATTCATAAAGGCATTTACCATGGTGATAAAAACAGCAGAAAAAGAAGCACCGATGGCAACTGGAATAAGTAATAGCATATGTTTGCGCTGGTCTTCAAAGCGATCCCATGTGTATAAGTAAATCCCTAAAAATATTGCTTCAAAGAAAAAAGCAAACGTCTCCATAAATAGAGGTAAGGCGATTACATTGCCGGCAAGTTGCATAAAAGTTGGCCATAATAAGTTTAATTGCAAACCAATTGCAGTTCCGGTTACAACACCTACTGCGACGGTGATGACAAAACCTCTTGTCCATCTTCTGGCAAGCAGAATGTAATGTTCATCCTGTTTCTTAATGCCCATCCACTGGGCGATAAAGATTAATAAAGGGATGCCAACCCCGATTGTGGCATATATGATATGAAAAGATAGTGTAAGTTCGGTTAATAATCGACTAAAAAATACTGCTTGTCCATTGTCCATGATATACTCTCCTTAACCTGAAAAAATTCTGCCAATAAGTGATAAACCAATAATCAATGCAACAAGAAAAGCCAATCCCATTAACCATTTCTCCTGTTTTTTATATATAATCAACACCTCCAAACGTATTCTTGTTTACCTTCTTCCTATTAATTATTCACTATGATAGTTTATGTTAAACATCGTTTTATTATCCATAATTTTCTAGTTGAATGAAATCTTAAATGTAATCTTTGATAAAGAAAAAAGTTACCGGAATATTTCCATAAAAAATGACATAGGTAGTAAGGAAGGAGGAATGCATATGCCGAGTGGAACACACATTATGATGTTAGAGATACCGATTGATAAAGTATGGGGGGGATTTGTTAGTGATATGAATAATTGGGCCCCATTGGTACCCGGCTATATTGATCATCAAATGATTAACCAGCGACAATCAACTTGGAAATTTAAAGGAGATATTGGAATTTTACAAAAAAAGGTGGCATTGAGAATAAATATTAAGAAATGGATAGAGCCAAATACCGTTATCTTTGATCTTACTGGAATGAACGATATGATTGAAGGAAATGGCTCTTTTATTGCAGAAGAAATCACCAGAAATCAAACACAAATAAGGGGGGGTGATTTAAATATTTCTGCTGGCGGTATTAAGGGTCCGATGGTAAATAGTGTTTTAAAATCAATTGTCCCTAAAACCATAGAGAATTTAACAGAAGCTGTGGCGAATAGGATTGTGAAGGTAGAAGCAATAGTAAAATAAATATAAGAATAAAAAAATAAATATGAGAATAAAAATAGTTTTTCTATGAAAGACTATTAAAAGCAAATAGAGTTAGTCTACATACCCTTATCCAAAAATTGGATAAGGGATTTTGTTTGTTTTTATTATAATATGTATATATTATTGAATTTTCGGGTATATGTTTTGCATACGGGAAGGAGTGAACAACTTGGAAGCACTAGAAAATATTGTAACAAAAATTGTCGATTGGGGGGAATCTTGTACTATGGGATTATGTACTTATCTATTTACTAATCTTTACAGGGTTATTTTTCACTATTCGATCTAGATTTGTACAATTTCGTTTATTCGGAGAAATGTTTAAAGTAATATCGGAGGAAGCTGTCGAGCAAAGTGGTAAACGTGGAACAAATGCATTTCAAGCATTTAGTATTTCGATAGCATCGCGTGTAGGAACAGGAAACTTAGCTGGAGTCGCTCTGGCTGTCGCTATCGGAGGACCTGGGGCAGTTTTCTGGATGTGGGTAATAGCGTTAATTGGTATGTCCACTGCATTTATTGAAAGCACTTTAGCACAAGTATATAAAGTACCTGCTAAGGAAGGGTTTAGAGGTGGACCTGCCTATTATATGGAAAAGGCTTTAGGTCAAAAGTGGATGGGAATTTTATTCTCTATTTTAATAACGATTACATTCGGTTTCATATTTAATGCAGTACAAGCAAATACGATATCTCAAGCAGTGGATCAAGCGTTTAATATTGATCCGATCTGGACTGGTATAGTATTAGTGGTATTAGCTGGAGTTATCATTTTTGGTGGCATTAAGCGGATAGCAACTGTTGCAGGAATCATTGTCCCTGTGATGGCCATTATTTATATGGCGGTAGGATTTTATGTTGTGTTTACTAATATAACAGCTGTTCCTAATGTATTTATGCTTATCATTCGCAATGCATTGGGTCTGGAAGAAGCATTTGGTGGTGGAATTGGTGCAGCGATGATGTACGGGATTCGACGTGGATTATTCTCCAATGAGGCAGGTATGGGGGAGTGCCCCCCCAAATGCTGCGGCAACAGCAGGTGTCAATCACCCTGTTAAACAAGGGTTAGTCCAATCTTTGGCCGTATTCTTTGATACGATTGTGATTTGTAGTTTAACTGCGTTCATCATTATATTATATGATAATTTTTATCAGGCTTCTGAAGATGGCATTCAATTAACACAAGTGGCATTAAGCTCTCATGTTGGAGAATGGGCATCGATTTTCCTAGCAATCACGATTTTCTTCTTTGCTTTTAGTTCGGTAGTGGGGGAATTATTATTACGGTGAAACAAATGTAAGCTTTTTAAATCATAACGGTATATGGTTATTGATTTATCGTGTTCTAGTATTAGGAATGGTAATGTTTGGTTCTCTTGCATCCATTCAGTTAGTATGGAACATGGCTGATATGTTTATGGCATTAATGGCTGTCGTCAACTTAATCGCAATTCTCTTATTAAGTAAAATTGCGATCCAAGTATTACAGGATTATACGATGCAAAAGAAACAAGGTGTTGATCCGGAATTTCACTATAAAAATATAAAAGGAATAAAAGGCGTCTCCTGGTGGGGGGGCGCACAGGATGATAAGAAATAACCTATTAAGTCAAAAGCTAGTACAAAACGATAATTGTTTTGTACTAGCTTTTTTAAACTAAATGATTTCATTGCATATTCGTTCGTTTGTTATAAGCAAGTTAGCTCATAACAGTTACATCGCCATTTGTTTTACCTAAAACAATAGTATCCGCCATATTGATAAAGAGTCCATTCTCGACTACCCCGGGAATCATGTTAAGTTGAAGATTTAATTCAGCAGGATTTTCAATGTTCTCAAAATAACAGTCGGCAATATAATTTTCATTATCAGATACAAAAGGGGGGGAAGAATCAGTTTTTATTCTTAGTTTTGGAGTGCAGCCTAGTTTATTTATCGTTTTAAGAGTCGTTTCCCAACTGAATGGCACTATCTCAACAGGTAATGGAAACGCTCCTAATTGGTTAACAAATTTTGATTCATCTATTACAACAATAAATTGTTTAGAAATAGAAGCTACCATTTTCTCACGTAATAAAGCGCCACCACCACCTTTTATAAGTTCAAAATTCGGATTCGCTTCATCTGCACCGTCTATTGTGACATCTAAATGATCAACTGAGGACATAGATACTAGTGGAATGCCTAGCTCTTTTGCTAATTTTTCCGTTTCTTTAGAAGTCGGGACTCCTTTGATATTTAATCCTTCTTTAACGAGATTTCCTAACTTAGTAATCGACCAATAAACTGTTGATCCAGTTCCAAGACCTACAGTCATACCATCTTTCACATATTCAACCGCTTTTTCACCAGCAAACTTTTTAGCGTTCATATTCTCCCTCCTCCTATCTCAACTTACTAGCTTTATTTGATAAAATAAATGTATCATCACCATATATAGCTTTCAAGGGAAAAAGAGGGAATGTTGTGGAGTAAGCGTAAAATAGTTTCTATAATTAAAAAAGCTCTAAACCTTGATATCAAAAGTTTAGAGCTTTTTAAGCACGTAAAATATTCTGCTTCACTCTTTTTAATGTATTACCAAAAATGTTAACAATTATCCCAATAAAAGAATCAGGTCGAACAAGTATGCCTAACCTGTTTTCATTTTTACGTTTATTTGTTATTTAGTATCTTGTAATAAGTAAAAATAATGGCAGCAAGACCAACTCCAAAAAGTATACCTCCAACAGTTAACAAAATATTTATAGAACCTTCCACTACCATTAAATATTTTGAAGTGTCTACCCAATCTTCATTTGCTAGCCAATTATCAGCAAGAAATATTCCAAAGTTAACACTGACAAATAGTAATACTAAACCTATTACAGTCATTAAAGAAGATAAAACAATCAAACCTTTTAAATTATCTTTTGTCATAGAATCTACCTCCATGATATTTACTTAAACTATAACATTAAAGTATCATATGACAACCATCCTAACATAGAGGGCCAGGGTAAAACGAAAACTCTTGAAATTAGGAAAAGTAAGTTTAACAGATTTAATTATTGATTTAATGAAAAAAGAGTACCTAAAAAAAGAAATTGACTACATGTTTAATGGTACTAACGATAAAGCAATTAATACTGGATCACTTTTAAACAAAGCAAAAGTGTTTACTCCTACTCAAACAGAACCAGTAAAGATTATTAAGGAATTAAAAAACACCCCATCTACCAATGTGATTAACAAAGCTAGATGGATCGTAAATAAAGCAGCTATTCAATATGCAGAAGATCTAACTCTTCCAAATGGAGAGCCAGCACTTAAAACAATAGACCGTGAAGATGGTGGTGTGAGTTATATGCTATTAGGATTTCCACTTGATTTCACTGATGCGGTGAAAGGCTCGAATGATTCGGCAGCAGTTTTCTATTTTGGAGACTTCTCTTCTTTCAAAATACATGAAAACTCAGCAGGGTTAGAGATTGAAACAATTACCGGAATGTATGCTCATCTAAATGAGTTTGCTTTTAAATTATACAATCTGATTGATGGCAAGTTGATCTATTCACCTGTAGAACCGACTGTCTATCGTTTGGAAGTGTAGTCATTAGACTCATAGAAAAGCGCAAGCATGATTTACTCAATAAATACGGATCTAATAGTGAACTTTATCAATGCTAGATATTGTTTAAGATATGTTCAAACGCAGAAAAAATAACTTGAGAAAAGTTAAGAAGATAAAGTCATGCTATGAAAGCATATATAACAAGGTGATGATTAAGGATCCATTACTGAAGAGGAAAGGCAGAGCAAAGGAGTTTCGATACTTGCTACAAGAAGCATTGATAAAACGAATCAAAAGCGCGGATATCCTAATGCACGCTTTAAGTTAAGTCGGTAACGAGATTAATACTCGTGATCTTAAACATTATACCGCAGTAGCAAATGATATTAATAAGAAACTCTCAGACCATATAAGAAATGTATAAGTATAAAAGTGGAGAGCCATATCGGTTCCTCGCTTTTTTGACTATTAAATAGAATGAGGAATTTTGAAAAAAAAAAATACTTATTGTTGGCTTATAAAATTGAACTAAATATGCAATTTGATTAAAGGTTAAAAGTAGATGGGTATAAAATAATAAGGTGCTTCTGTCACAATTAGAAAAGGTGATAAAGGTAATTTAACACGCATCCTACATGCTATTTTGTATTGTAAGGGTTATAAGATTGCAGTGGATGGAGTTGTTCGGTCCAGAGACTGAAAAAGCAGTGAAAACTTTCCAACGATCTGTTGACATTACGGTTGATGGAGTACCTGGACCATTTACATTTACTGAATTGTTTAAGTAAGAGTATTTCATTGTTAAACATATAAGTCCAGACATTAACTAAGACCTGGGCTTATTTTATGGTATTAACTTAACTTTCACCCTCTTTATTTATTGTAGCAAAAGCATATATTAATGGAATTACGGTAAATAAAAAATACTTAATAATCAACTCAGGGGGGGTGAGCGGAGTAGAATCAAACACTTCAAAAGTATCGATTGCTCCTAAAGCCGGAAGATAAAGTTGCCAAATAAAATTATTACTAAACACGTTGTAAGGAGTAGCTTTCCCAGTTTCTTCGTGTATATCTGTAGCTTTTTCCCGCAATATTTCTTGGATTTCATCATTATTTAGTTCATTGATAGGTATGCCATTGATATCAAACATATCATTGAAAGATCTTATTGATTCTGCAATGTTTAATGCTACGGAATCAAAATTTCCTATACTTCTGTTAATAACTGAAATTTTTGAATTGATTATTTTGAAAAAAATCTTTTTTGAAATTAGTACCAATATTCATAGCATTAATAGTAGACTGTCGGAAAGCGTCACTTAACAAATTCGTATTCTGTAAATATTTAATTGAAGGAAGTATGTTTATACTGTTTTGAAAACCTTCCATGAAATCAGAGATATTAGTTGCCTTTTTTAGAAATTCGGTATTGTGAAAAATATCATCATTTAGCAAATCACCAAAGTTAACTGCTAGTTGCTGTTTTTTCATTAATCCTTCAAATATTTCTGGATCTATCATAGGCGGGTAAGATTTAAACATTTTAAATTATCCTTTCATAATGGTGTAGCTGGCTATTAAAAACTTTTATCCAGATTTAAAAATCCTGCTAGTATAGTATTTCATATTTAAACAAGTGAGCGTTATATGGCCCTATCAAATATTAATGTTGGAAAATTAATATTACATTACAAAATCCTTTTGAATTATTTACATTATCGGCTAATTAATTACTATATTCAACTTTCTCTCTTTATCGACTCTCAAATAACTCTTCAGGATCACCAGCACCTTCTTACGCTTTAGCATAATACGTATATTCCGTAATTCTCTTAAAAATATCAATTTTCAATATCTTTAATTTTCCTTGTATTTTTTTAATCAGTTAATGCTAACAACTTATTAATATTATTGCGTTCATTTTTTGGTGTTTATAAAATGTTTATGACGAAGTAATAAACTAATCAAATGGATTACTTGAATTTGCAGGAATTTCTTACTTTTTGTCGAATTAGTGTAGACAGAAGGGAGATGGTAATTGTATGGATCAATTACTTGGAGAATGGGCATCGAGTGTACACGATATGAAAGGATATTCGTATACTTGTGGGCATTGTGGTAATAATGCAGGACCATCAATTGGGTATAAGTGCTATTCAGGAATTAATACATCAAAGAGAACATTAAAGGCATACATTTAATTTGCCCATCTTGTAACAAACCAACTTTCAAATATCCAAATATAAATGAACAAATTCCAGGTGTAAGAGTTGGTTTAGGAATTGAACATTTACCTGATGAAGTCGATGCATTGTATGATGAGGCAAGAAATTGCATGTCTGTTAATGCATTTACCGCTACAGTATTATGTTGTAGGAAGTTACTAATGAATATAGCAGTATCTAAGGGCTCTAAAGAAGGGGGGAAGTTTTGCATCATATGTTCAATTTTTAAAAGATAACAATTATATTCCACCAGGTAGTGAAGCATGGGTGGACCATATTAGAAAAAAAGGAAACGAAGCTAATCATGAATTACCAGACATGCAAGAGGATGATGCTGAAGAATTACTAAAATTTACTGAAATGTTATTAAGATTTGTTTACGAATTACCTGGACATATGGAAAAGCATATAAAGAAGGAAGATGATGCCTGATGGTTGTCATCTTTTTATTATCTAAAAAGGAGATGCATAATCATGATCAAAAAAAAGAATATCTGCACAAGGTACGGAGTATTGGGATAATAAAGAAAAGAGAGTACGTTTTGTACCTGCAGGTAAGAAACCTAATTTTGAAGTGACTGAGGATCCTAAGAGCATGATCGGTGGTGTAGATCTGGCGACTGGTAAAGATAAAACTGTTATTAATGGAAAAGTAGTAGATGATGAAACAAATAATAACTTAGATGATTTAAACGTAAGCCCGAATTTAAAAAATAAAAGTGTACCTTTAGGGTACGCATCACTAATAGCCGTTAATTCTGATTTTTTTAATCGAATTACGGCTATTTCATTTACTTTTGCTACATTCTGCTTGAATCATTTTCGACCAGGGCATGTATTGATCTAAAATTACAGGGTTTTGTAGGATACCGAGGTTTGGTAAATCCGTAAAAAGTTTCTTTATATATTCATAGAAATCAACCCCCCCATTACTTTTGGTAGTTTCAGCGATACTCAAACAGATGGCATTTGCTTTTGCACCAGCTTCACTTACACTGAAAAGCCAATTTTTTCTTCCTATAACGTTGGGACGAATGGCGTTCTCGGCTGGATTATTATCCATTTCAATTCGTCCATCGTTCAGGAATACTTTGAGTCCACTTGCCCTGTTTAAAGTGTATTCAGCGGCTTTTGCTAGCGCGTTTTTTCCGTCGCTTGCTCGGAGACAAATGTTTATATTGCCTTTCTAGTCGATATAAATCATCACAATATTTCACACCGATTCTTCCATTTTTGCTATCAGCTTTAAGCCAATATCGACGAACATGGGCCCAACAATTTGCGAAATTAACACCTTCCAACTTATCATATGCAGAATAACCATCACACATAATCGTTCCAGAAAAACCTTCAATAAAACCTTCAAGCACAGATCGTGCTCGTGATAATGCGCTTTGAAAGAGAGTCATTGTTGGCCCTTGGCTTGGCACGCTTCGAAACACCCAGTTATAGGCATTAGCTTGGCCAGATTTTCCATCAGATCGGTTGATAATTTGTCCATATGTTTCATCGACATGCAAAACCGATTTAGTCATCATCAACTCTTTCATTCGTTCATAAACAGGTAAGAGCCAATCGTGTGCTGCACGGATAACCCAATTCGAAAGGTTTTTATCATTGGTATTCAAATCATAGCGATCCCACTCCTTTACCTGACGGTAAAGAGGTAAGTACTGTGCAAATTTATCATAGATGACTTTGGCAAGTACGCTAGGAATTGCGATGCTACGTTGAATGGCTGGTTGTGGTGCTTTCCCGCGTTTGATTTGTGCCGGCTGTGCTGAATCAACTTTGCAGCCCTTACATTCATACGCATGTTCAATGTGTTGTACTTTCATCATTTTGGCAGGAATAAATTTTGCTTCTTCACGTACAATTTTACTGCCAATTTCAATCATTTCTCCTTCGCAACAGTCACAGATTATATTTTCGGGATGATGGTGAATAGCTTCTACTTCAATACCATCATGTAAGGAATCATTTCGTTTTTTTGATTTAACTTTTCGATCAACAGTATAAGTAATTGTCTGTTGGCTTTGTTCTTCTGTGTGCTCTGGTTCGCTAAAAGCTGGGTCATCATCAAATAATGAACCTTGCCCGTCTGGTACGTTATATTTCGATTTTTCGGTTTTTGATCCATATAAAAGCTTAGTTAAATGGCGCACTTGATCGGTTAACGCTTCAATCTGTTTCGATAAGTCTTTGTTTTGTTGATTCGAATGAGCCAATTGCTCTTCGAGTAGACAAATTAATTTCTCGTTTTGACTTTTATTCTTAGAAGCGTTCTCCACACCATTCACCCACTTTTCGTTCACATTAGTTACGTTATATTATACCATTTTGAACGAGCTAAGGAAAGCTAGAAACGTCTTTAAATCAACGTTTTTTAATTGATTTAGAACACTCCTTTTGGTGATTTTTGAATAGCCTTTGGTTGCTGAATGGACAACCCTTCTAACAGCCATCGAACTTCCTGTTGCGAAAGTTTACGTACTTCCTTTTCATCTTTTGGCCATTGAAGTTTTCCATTATCTAGTCGCTTATAAAGCATGGCGAAACCATTGCCATCAAAATACAAACATTAATAACGATCCTTACTCCAAGCGGAGAATAGGAAAATAGAATCGCCATATGGATCAAGTTCGAAAGAATCTTGAATTAACGTTGCTAATCCATCAATTCCCTTCCTCATATCTGTTTTACCGCAAATAATGTATATGTTTTTTACACTTGTATAATCATGTTTCATAGATTTTTCAACTCCCTCATGACCGATTGGATGATGTGCTCCTCTATGCCGTTGAAAAAGGAAATTTCAGTAGCCGCTATTTTGATTGTGCAAATGCTATTTGAAGGATCTTCCGAAGTTGTGGATGTTATCGTATTTTTACCTTCAGGGTGTATTGAAACGGGGGGGACAATTGTTAGTTTTTGATGTGACATAGAAAAAGCACCTCCTTAATTGATACGATTATTGTACCAAGGGGGGGTGCCGATCATTTATATGCGTTGTTTGAATGGGGGGACTTACATTTAAACAAAGAGCAGCTGCTAGCGTTTGCTGAAGAAAACAATATTGAGATACCAGGTAACATGTCTAAGGAAGATACCATTAGAAAACATATTCAAGAAGAATTAACTGCAGCTGATCCAGAATGAAATACTGTGGCGAACAAGGATGTAAAAAACTAATAGCATCAGGTAGGTATTGTGATGAACATAGAAGACGGTCCAACCATAAACCATCTAGGTATAGGTATAAATCATTCTATAACTCACAAGCATGGAAGGATTTAAAGTCTGACTGTTATCAACGAGACAAAGGTTGTTGTGTGGAATGTGGGAAGTTAGTCTATGGTAAACAAGTACATCATCATCACAAGATACCAATAGCTGTTCAACCTAACTTGAAGTTAGACAAGGATAATGTTGTAACGGTTTGTAATCAATGCCATAATGTGTTGGAAAACGAATTGAATGTGATATACCATCACATGAGTGGGAGTGGAAGCCCCCCCTATCATTTTTAAATGAATGGCTATATTCTGCAGACCGTTTGGGGGGGATGCAAACGCGCACCTCAAATGAAATTTTTAAGTTTTTTTATTGTAGTACTTTTCTTGTTGTGTAGTACTGCAAATACAGTAATAGCAACTGTTAGAGGTTTGTCACAGTGATTGTCACACTTATGTAGTATTACAATAAAATTGCAGTACTACATTTTGTTTTTACCACTGTTTTGTAAGATTATAAAAAGGGAAATTAGAAAAATGCTCTCTTTGTTCTTTGGATAATTTCCTAAAGGTAATTTCAAATTCAAACTTACTTTCTAATAGGATATAAAATGCACACAATACATCAGGTGTATGAGATTGTTGTTCTTTCATTATTAAAATATTCTCTTTTTCTTGCTTATTGAACTCCCTCATTCTTTTTATAATCTGCATTCTATTTAGATAATAATTAATATTACCGGAAGAAAAAGCCATCAAATAATCAAATATACTTAAAGTTAGATCTAAAATTTCTTTTCTATGGTCGTGTTGGTCGTAATATTGTAGCAGTTGTAGAAAATAGTCGTTGGTAAGTGTTAAACTTAATTCATTTTCACAAATCAAAGACTTGAATGAAGATTCTACCACTTTAGGATCAAAGTTTGAAATTTCTAAAAGAAGTGTAGCATCAAATGTTAAAAATGGACTATGGTCTACACTGTCAGATTGATCGTTATAGATTGCTCTTATTTTCAAGTGTTTTTGAAGATCAGCCAAATTAAAAAGGTCAAATACCTTTTGTTTACCTTGTACTTTTGCTGTAAAAAGTACAAGTTTATAGGATCCAAATTTAAATTGAAGAAAGGGGGGGTTATCAGGGGGGGTTGTCTCTATATTGCTTTGTTTACCTTTATAAAAAATGTTTACCAGTGCATTTAATGTTTTTAATTCTTCTCCTGAGAAGTCATCAATGTCATCATCAAATAGAATGTTTAACTTTCTGAACGTTTCAATAATGTCCTCAAGATTACTAATATAATTTGGAAGGTTTTTTAGTCTGGAAGTGTCTTCAAATTTATTTAATTCGATAATCGATCCGTTTATATTTAACGAATTTTCCTTTATCATCTGTAACATAAACTTAGAATCTTTAATGCGGTCGGATATAGTGCCTTTTTCATTAAAGTTAATTTTTAAAGGTTGTTGACGATCCATCGATCCATTTGCTGTTTTATTTATGATGACTTCTAATGAACTACCAAATTTAAGCTTTACATACTCTTTGGAAATTTCCCGTTTAACTTCTGTATACCACTTAACACTATCAATACCGATCCATAAATCAGTTTCCTCTTCAATGTTTTTAATTTTAATTTTATAAAGTGGAATGTCAATACCCAGATCATCAATATGTCTATAAGCATAAGTACCATGTTCCAGTAAAAAATCTTGAACATCATATTGTGAAGGGGTAAAAAACTTGATTTTATAGCTATCAAATGCAAACTCTTTATCAATTAGTAGAGATAAGGGTTGTTTTTCACTATGGAGTATAAAGTACCTACATAACATTTCAAGTGAGTCACTGGAAATGTCTAGTCTTTTTAAGGATTGAGTAATTGTTTTTTTAGTACCCATATCTTTTATTATTTTTTTTAGATCGATTGGTAATAAATCTAAATAATAAATTTGAGTTTTAGATGCTGAAACTATTTCGACTAAAAAGAAAAGTATTCCACCATTACGAAAATAATTATCTAAATTATCTTTATTTAAAGGGTATTTAGCAACCATACTAAAATTTTTAACTTCTTTACCCTTAATTTGAACTGGAACTTTCCCAGCAAGTTGAGATTTTTTAAGTTGTTCATTCCTGTATACCCAAATCTCACCGTCCCATGATGGAGTTTTATCATTAACAGGTATTTCATCTTTTAAAAGATCACTTTTGAAAATCTCAAACTGTATCCTATTTACTGCAATTCTTTCAATTCTCTCAGAATTCAAGGTATGTTCGTCCTTTCCTAGAACTTAAATGAAATCAATTTTAAATGAACATTTAAAGATTAGCGCAGAATACAATTCCTTTACCTAAGCCTGCCATGCTATAAATTATTAGCCGAAAAACTGGCTGAAAACTGGCCGAAAATACGTACATTTATCTACATTATCTTGCAAATATCAAAATATAAGAAAAAGCCTAGAAACATTGATACAACAACATTTCTAAGGCTTTTTTTGCATTCTTTATTCAGTCTATCCCGATTAACGAGAGTAATACTCAACAATAAGTGATTCGTTAATTTCTGCTGGTAATTCAGAGCGCTCTGGTAAGCGAGTGAAAGTACCTTCTAATTTGTCAGCGTCGAAAGTAACGTATTCAGGTGTGAAAGTGTTAGCCTCAATAGCTTCGACAATGATGTCTAGTTTTTGAGATTTTTCACGAACACCAATTACTTGACCAGGTTTTACTTTATAAGAAGGAATGTCAACGCGACCTCCGTCTACAGTAATGTGACCATGGTTTACTAATTGACGAGCTTGATTACGAGTACGGGCAAGACCTAGACGGTAAACAAGATTATCAAGACGAGCTTCAAGAAGAATCATGAAGTTTTCACCGTGAATCCCTTTCATTGAACCAGCTGCGTCAAAAAGATTGCGGAATTGACGTTCTGTTACTCCGTACATGAAACGAAGTTTTTGTTTTTCTTGTAATTGTAAACCATATTCAGATAGTTTACGACGTTGATTAGGTCCATGTTCCCTGGTGCGTAAGGACGTTTGTCTAACTCCTTACCAGTACCTGTTAACGAGATACCAAGACGACGAGACTTTTTCCATACAGAACCTGTATAGCGAGCCATAGTGCATCTTCTCCTTTATATATGAATTTTGCATAAAATAAGACAGTGTGTTCCTATCTTGACAGCGATTTTGTTTTCATGCATCCTCGCCCTAGTAGCAGAGAGTTACACGATGCACCTTAAATCTATAAGGAACAAAATCGTCAGTAAGCGGTTCACATAGGCTACCCTTTTTACACAAACTCCATTATATGATGCTATTGACGAAAAGTCAACAGGAACCTTTTATTCTTAGATATATTTCTCAAGTGTTCTTACAAATTCCTCTAAATACTTTTGATCAATTTCATCAAAACGGTTTTTGCTTGGACTATCAATATCCAGCACACCATACACTTCGCCATCTTTAATAATAGGTACGACAATTTCAGATTGACTTGCGGAGTCACAAGCGATATGACCTGTGAACTGGTGAACATCACCAACTCGCTGTGTTTCACGTTCAGACACAGCAGTTCCACATACACCCTTGCCACTTTTGATACGCACACATGCTGGTAAGCCCTGGAATGGTCCTAAAACTAATTCATCGTCTTTCCAAAGATAAAATCCAACCCAATTAATATTATCTAAGAATTGATTTAATAATGCAGAGGCATTCGATAGGTTTGCAATCGCATCTGGCTCATCTTGAAGTAATGCATCTAATTGCTTAACAACAATTGGATAATTTTTTTCTTTTGTGCCTTTATAATCCTTTGTTTCAAACATTTATCTCCGCTCCTTTTTGCCTTAAATATAAGCATTTTATTTATCATATAACACATCTTTGTGTGTGACAACTGAACGAACTTTTCATTCTGTTTACAAGATTCGATAAAAATAATCAAAAAATAATAATATTTTTAGCAAAAAGCCATAGAAACATGGTATCATTACAAGTAATATAAAATCGTGTTAAAAATAAATGAAAATAAAAATGAAAATATTAGATCAGTTATCGGTTGGTTTGAAGGAGGATTATTTATGTTAGAATTCGTGATCGGTGGAATTCTTCTTATTATTGCATTAATTATTGTGGGACTCATATTCAGAAAGAAAATTTATGATCATGTAGACCGATTGGAAGCATGGAAGATGGATATTATGAATCGAAATGTAACTTCTGAATTAGCAAAAGTAAAACAATTAAACCTATCAGGAGAAACACAGGAAAAGTTTGAGAGCTGGAAAGAAAATTGGGATATGATTCTTACAAGAGAGCTACCAGACATGGAGGAATATTTACTTGATGCAGAAGAAGCAGCAGATAAATTTCGGATCCAGGTATCAAAGAAAAATTTACGTATTGTTGAAGAATCATTAAAAAATATTGAAAAAAATATTGAGAATATGTATGAAGAACTCGATCATCTGCTTGATTCTGAAAAATATGCGCGTCAAAAGATAGAAGAATTAGATCCACGAATTAAAGATCTGAAAAAATACCTTTTACATAATCGCACCCAATTTGGAAATGCAGAAATTATTTTTGAAGCGGAACTGACTAAAACAGAAAGAAAACTGACAGAATATGCTCAGTTAACAGAAGATGGCAACTACATCGAAGCACAAGAACTGATTGAATTATTAATTCAAGAAATCGATATTGTCGAAGAAAAAGTTAGCGCCTTTCCTGAAATTTATCGTCAGTGTAAACAAACGATCCCTGATCAAATGAAAGAATTGTTAAAGGGAATGGAAGAAATGGAAGAGGAAGGTTATCGCGTACAACAATTTGGTTTTGAGAAAGAACTCAAGCAATACGAAAGTCATTTAAAAGATGCCATTATTGAACTTGAAAATGGTGAGATCAAATCTATTGTGGAATCATTAGAACAAATGGAAGATCGATTAATTGAAATGTTTCAGCTATTGGAGAAAGAAGCTAAGTCTAAGTCGATTGTCGAAAGCCAACTTCCTAATCAAAAACAAAAATTGCAGGACATTCAAGAGAGTATGGCAGAAACTAGCGAGCAAATTAAGGAATTGCAGCAAACCTATTTTATTGAGGAGGCTGAATTAGAATTATTTCTTAGTGTGAAAAAATGGTTAGAAAAATCAGAAAAGCTATATGAACAGATTGAAGTAGATTATAAAAACCGTAAAGCAAATCATTTAGAAATAAAAGAAAAGCTTGATATATTTACGGAAGAACTTGAAAAGCTTAAGCAAGCACATCAAGATTTTCAAGTGCAAGTTCGTGATTTGCGTAAAGATGAAATGGAAGCAAAAGAAAAACTTGCAGAATTAAAAAAGGATTTAATTCGAACCAATAAGCAACTACAAAAAAGTAATATTCCTGGGATTCCATCCTTTGTTATTAATGCTTTAGAAGAAGCTACTGAAAAATGCGAAGTCGTATTTAAAAATTTACAGAAGCATCCTTTGGATATGGGAAAAGTGCTAAATAGTATAAGTGAGGCAAATAAATCCGTAAATAATTTTGTGGAACAAACTAAATTATTATTAGATCAAGCCCGATTAGTCGAACTAGCTATTCAATATGGCAACAGATATCGCAGGTCCTATCCATTACTTGCAGCACAACTATCAGAAGCGGAGCAGTTTTTTAGAAATTATAAGTATGAGACAGCATTGGAAACAGCAATCAAAGCCTTAGAAGAAGTAGATCCAAATGTAATGAGTAAAATTGAAGAAATGGATCAGAACTATAAGCAAATGGCAAATTAAAATAGTAAAGGCGGGAAAACATCATGAAGTGGCTAGTAACAGCCTTATCTGTTATAACATTAAGTATATGGGGGGGATTTGTATTATTTTTTCTCTTAGATCTAGATCAAAACGAATATATTTCCGCAGAGAAACATCCGGCAGTAATAGATATAAACGCATATAAAAGTGGGAATTTTATATTTCGCTCCTCCCCCATCTTTAGTAACAGAAGAGGTTGAAGTGATAGAAAATGAGGAAGATCTTAACAATGAGAAGACATTAAAAAACATCTCTATTGATACAGATAAGAATAATAAAGTTTCAATTGATGATTTACTTACTGATTTAAACATTAAATTTTAATCATGCAGTCGTTTATAATAAAGATATCTCTAGCCTTCCTAGAGATATCTTTTCTATTGTAGCATCCTATATTTCCGCGTTTAAGAAAATATGTTACGATATGGCAATATTAGTAGTAAAAGAGGGGGGGATTATTATGATCTATTTAGATAATAGTGCAACAACGAAACCTGATCAGCAAATATTAGCCAGTTATACAAAGGCGGCAACAGATTTTTTTGGGAATCCATCTTCTATTCACAGTATTGGTATGGATGCAGAACGACTTTTGCGAAAATCCAGGGAACAGGCAGCATCATTATTAGAAGTGAATCATCAGGAGATAGTTTTTACTTCTGGTGGTACAGAAGGTAATAACCTTGCAATAAAAGGAATTGCATTACAGCATCAAAGTCGTGGCAAACACATTATTACTTCATCTATCGAACACCCTTCCGTACTTGAAGCATGCCAAGGACTGGAAATGTTAGGCTTTGAAGTAAGCTATGTTGATGTAAATAAATCAGGATTAATTGATATAGACAGTTTAAAACAAAAAATAAGAGAAGATACAATTTTAGTATCGATTATGCATGTAAATAATGAAATAGGGACGATTCAACCGATTAAACAAATAGGTGAAATTGTAAAGCAATACCCTAAGGCATTCTTTCATGTGGATCATGTCCAGGGTTTTGGTAAAGTATCCATGCCTTTATATGAATGTCATGTTGATTTATGTACGATATCTGGACATAAATTTCATGGATTAAAAGGAACCGGATTGCTTTATGTAAGAAATGGTGTAAAGTTTTATTCTTTAGCACATGGTGGAGGACAGGAACGGGCTATTCGTTCCGGTACAGAAAATGTACCAGGTATTGTTGCATTAGTAAAAGCGATGAGACTGGCTAAAGAAAAGCAAGAAAATATAACAACAAAATTACCTGTTTTACAGCAAAAATTAATCAATCATTTAGAAAAAAATAAAAGAATTGTTATCAATACACCAACAGAGCAAGTAGCGCCTCATATTTTGAACTTTTCTATTCCGGGAATAAAGCCGGAAGTAGTGATACATGCATTAGAACAATATGATATATATATATCGACTAAATCTGCATGTGCCTCGAAAAGCACTGATGAGAGTGCCGTATTAATTGCTTGTGGTAAGCCACGAAATGTAGCCATTTCAGGACTGAGAATCAGTATGTCTTATGAAACAACTGAAAAAGATATTGATTATTTATGTGAAAAATTGGATGATATCATTCAAAACTTAAGGAAAGTAATGGGGTAGTAGAAATGCAATATGAACATATATTAATAAGATATGGAGAATTAACATTAAAAGGAAGAAACCGTAAATTATTTACGACACAATTGGCAGAAAATGTTCGCCAGGCGCTAATCAAATTTCCTGCAGTTAAAGTACAGAAAAACCATGACCGAATGTATATCGTCTTAAACGGAGAAAATCCAGAACCTATTCTGGAGAGATGTAGTACTATTTTCGGCATTCAAAGTATGAGTTTAGCCATTAAGGTAGCAAATGAAGAGGAAGCGATTAAAGAACAAGCGTTAAAACTATTGTTAGATTCGAAAAATATTCGAACTTTCAAAGTCTCTACTAAACGCTCCAATAAAGATTTTCCAATTGGATCACAAGAATTTAATCATATACTAGGTGGTTATTTGTTAAACAATTCGGAAAATATTACAGTGGATGTTCATTATCCTGATTTAGAAATTTCCGTTGATATTCGAACGGAGGCTACCTATCTAACGTCAAAAAAAATACGAGGTGCTGCAGGATTACCAGTTGGTTCCTCTGGTAAAGCTTTACTGCTTTTATCTGGTGGGATCGACAGTCCTGTTGCGGGTTATTTAGCGATGAAGCGTGGAATGCAGTTAGAAGCGATCCACTTTCATTCTCCACCATATACTAGTGACCGTGCCATGGAAAAAGTCCTAGATCTTGCAGAGAAATTGTCGTTCTATGGTCACTCGGTAAAGGTGCATATTGTACCTTTTACTGCATTGCAACAAAAGGTGCATCGTGAGATACCTCATGGCTATTCGATGACAGTAATGAGAAGAATGATGATGAGAATAAGTGAAGCTTTCGCCAGAAAAAAAGGAATCTTATCACTTATAACAGGTGAAAGTCTTGGACAAGTAGCAAGTCAGACTATGGAAAGCATGTATGCTATCAATGCTGTTACCAGTTATCCTGTGATTCGTCCGCTAATAACAATGGATAAGACTGAAATTATCAGTATTTCAGAAGAAATTAATATGTATGATATCTCCATTCGTCCCTATGAGGATTGTTGTACAGTATTTGTTCCAAATGCACCAAAAACCAAACCACGATTAGAGAAAGTGGAGCAATTCGAAGCGAGCCTGATATTTGAACCGGATATCGAAGAAATAGTGGAAGCCATAGAAACCGTTGAAATAAAGACTAGAGAGAGTCAGGAGCAAGAATTAGATGATTTACTCTAACAGTTGGTTTGTTTAACAAGAAGTACCAGTGAATGTCATGCATGAATTCATCTCTCTGAGTACATGATAGTAGTGTAGTCAAGAGGAGGTGAAATCAAATGGCAGAGAACAACAGCTCAAACAACCTAGTAGTACCAGGAGTAAGCCAAGCATTAGATCAAATGAAATATGAGATTGCACAAGAATTTGGAGTAAGCTTAGGTGCTGATACTACATCACGTGCAAATGGTTCAGTTGGTGGAGAAATCACAAAACGTTTAGTACAAATGGCTGAACAACAATTAAATGGGTCAGCAAATCGTTAATTAAGTAATGACAATACAAAATAAATAAAATGAAATTAGTATAAAGGATAGTGCATAATGCACTATCCTTTTCATATAACCAAGTTTTTGCTATCGTTATATCATATTAACAAAAGATTAAAAGGCATAGGCTAGGTGATAATAATGGGAACACTTCTCTACGGTGGTACAATTTATACAATGGAAGAGGAATTATCAACGGTAGAAGCTATTTATATGAATAATGGAGAAATAATTAATATAGGTAAGGAAGCAGATTTGCGAGCAAATTATGCTGGTCGAATAAATGACGAATATGATTTAAGAGGGTCTGTTTTATATCCTGGTTTTGTGGATAGTCATTTACATATTATTGGACATGGAGAAAAGTTATTACATCTTGACTTATCTGAAATGAAATCAGCAGAACATGTATTAAACGCTTTAGCAGAAAAGGTCAAAGAATTAGAACATGGGGGGAATGGTTAATCGCAGATGGATGGAATGAAAATCAATGGGACAACCCTAGAATTATAACAAAGGAAGAACTGGATGCTATTTCAACAGAACACCCGATGATTTTATCAAGAATCTGTCGGCATGCGATCATCGTCAATTCTAAAACTTTGGATTTAGCTGGAGTGACTATGGAAACAGAAGAACCCCAAGGTGGAAAAATTGTAAGGTATCCTTCTGGGGGGGAAGCAACAGGCTATTTACTAGATCAAGCACAGGAAATTATAAAGGCTATCATGCCTAGTATATCTGAAAAAAGACTAAAAAAAACCGTTGAAGTAGCCATTGAAGATTTACTTCGCTTAGGTTTAGTTGGGGGGTCACTCTGAAGATTTATCCTATTATGGTGGATTTGGAAGAACATTACAGGCATACCAGGAAGTCCTTCCAAGTAAATATAAATTCAGAGCACACCTCTTAGTACATCATCTTGTTTTTGATGATATGTTAGCCAATAATCTTCAGTACGGAGATGGTGGAGAATATACTACTCTCGGAGCAATGAAAATTTTTTCAGATGGCGCTTTAGGTGGAAGAACGGCATGGTTGACCAAACCCTATCAAGATGATCCTGCAAATGAAGGTATTCCAATCCACAAGCGCGAGGATTTAGAACTGCTGTTTCAAAAGGCAAGAAAGTATCAACACCCAATAGCCGTTCATGCGATTGGAGATAGAGCTATTGAGGAAGTGGTAGCCTGTATCGAGAAATATCCTCTCCGTAATGGATTGAAGGACAGAATTATCCATGCACAAATTATGAATAAGGAATTATTAGAAACATTAACAAAGATTCCTGTTGTATTAGATATTCAACCTTCATTCGTTGCTTCGGACTATCCATGGGTGGAGGAAAGATTAGGGAAACAGAGATCATCTGAATCCTATCCTTGGAAAACATATCTTGACTCAGGCATTGCCTGTGCAGGTGGCTCGGACGCACCAATTGAAGAAGTGAATCCACTATTAGGGATGCAAGCTGCCATAACACGGAGGTCTACTATCGATGGTAACGTATATGGAGAACATGAGAAGCTTTCAGTTTATGAGGCTATCTCCCTATACACAAAGGGAAGTGCGAACGTGATTAATCATGCAGAGGATCGAGGATTAATACAGCCTGGATATGTAGCAGACTTTACTATTCTTGATCAAGACTTATTTAAGATCAATCCAGATCACTTCCATCAGGTAAAAGTGAAAGCAACGATAGTAAACGGAGAGATTATGTATCAAAAATAAAATGATCCCATATAAGTAAAAGCCCAATGATAATGCGATATATCTTTGATTTACTGAATAGTAATTTTGAAATTAATAGTAACTGTAACAATCGCTCCGGCTTGTTAAGCAGTATAATCAAGTCATAATTACCTCATCTGTTAGTGCAAATAATCATCATGATATGCAAATAAAAATCCGAACGATAGCAATATCGTTCGGATTTTTTTATCAAATTACTTGTGTCCCAGCTGCTATTTACATTAATTGAGACTTACTTTATAAGAAAGTTCGCTGGACTCGGTCCCAGAAGGAATTGTTTTTTAATTTAACCGTTTTAATTCGTTTATCACTTAATTGAATAGTTAATGAATGAATATTTCGAATCGAATATGCTTCATTATCTAACCCAATAATTGGATAGTCATTACCATCCTGGATAATTTCAAGTCGCAATTTTCGGTCTTCATTTAGAACAAAAGAAGATCCTAATGTCCGGTACCGATTATTATTTAATGAAGCAATTTCTGATACTTGAAAACAAGGTAATTTCGGATCAATAACTGCCCCCCCTGCTATAGACTTATTGTAGCCAGTACTTCCGGTAGGCGTCGCTACAATTAAACCATCTCCACGAAATCGTTCAAAATGATTATCATCAATAAACACGTCTATTACGATGGTCTTAATAATAGCTGATCGAACCGCAGCTTCATTTAAACAGTGAAAAGTAGATTCGCCATTAATAGTGACGTCAATGATTGGAAAGCGGCGAACTTCTAACGAATTATCTTCCATTGATTCCACCATCGAATCATAGTGATCGATGTCAAAATCGCAATATAAGCCCGCTTCATCTTGTTGTTTTATTCCTAAATATAAACAATCCTGACGAAAATAAGAATGACGAACCGCTTGTAAGAATTCACCATCGCCGCCAACGCTAATGATAATATTAGCATCTTCAGAGTTTTCTACAATTTCAAATCCTTTTTGTTTTATAAATTCAAATAAGGGTTCTAACTTTTTTATAAGATCTTCATCTTTTTTGTAATAAAAATATAAATTTTTTCTTGTATCCATGATTCCTGCCTCCTATCAATATGTATCTAATTTTATCTTATCATGGTTTAAAAACGTATCCTATTAATAACTATGATTAGCATGTGTCGTTTTTATGCTTTTATGATAATTCTAAATCATTTTGTAAATAATAGGATTGGAGGTGAAATAAAATTGATTTTCTTATTACTGGTAATTGCAGCTCTTCTTATTTTCCTGCTTCTTATGATTTTTTTTCGGTTGCGCATTTATATTTTACTGAATTGGCAATTTGACGATGACCAAAAATTTGTACAATTATCAGCTACCGTCTTACACCTCTCATTATTTCAAAAAAAAATAGACTTTGCGAGCTGGGAGATGCCTATGTTAGAAAAAGAAACTGAAAATGAAACTGAAAAAGAAAAGTGGCAAGAAAAATACGATGCAATGAAATCCATATTGCAAGCCGCAAAAATGGAACGAATAACTTCAAAAACATTTGTAGCCACAGACGATCCAATCATAACCGCTTTTTTATATACTTTTCTGAAAGATATTGCAGAATGGATAAGTTCAACATATAACGATAAACAAGCAAAACTCATGGTTGCAGCAGATTTTGAAGAATCGTCATTTCAATCGGTTGGGGGGGAGTGCATGATATCGACTAAATTGAGTAAGACTATGAAAGAAATCAGGAAAATAAAATGAAGCAAGAATGAAAGGAGATAAGTCATAATGGAAGATAATAAAAATAAAGAAAATGCCCATCCATTAGAAGGTTTTATGTCTTTAACAATGGAAAATTTAAAAGAACTAATTGAGGTGGATACCGCAATTGGCAAGCCAATAGATGTTCCAGATGGAAGTGTAATTATTCCCTTATCTAAAGTCAAATATGGTTTTGCCTCCGGCGGAAGTGAATTTATTCCAAGCAGTCAGAAAGACAGCCAATCAGATTCTATTATTCCATTTGGTGGAGGGAGTGGTGGTGGAGTCTCTATCACTCCCACCGCATTTCTAGTAGCAAACAAAAATGGAGTCGAGCTGATTACGTTAAACGAATCGACAAAGGTTTATGAAAAAATGTTAGATAAAGGGCCACAGGTTATTGATCAAATAATCGAAATGCTTAAGCAAAGGAAGGAAGAGACAAATAAGTAATTCATAATCGATCAAATGCTTCTCAGTAGACAATTTGATTTCACTGCCTTCATAATATAGTGAGACTTCTATCAGTGAATGAACATGGATAGCAGTATGGGGGGGCAGGGAATCATTTTGAATAGTGATGGAGGGAAAGAACGATGTCATTTAATATAGAAAAAGCTTTTGTAACGTTGGATGAATTATCAGCTTCGATAGAGAAGACAGAAAAACAACCATATTTAGATAGTTTAATTATAGCATTACGAGCTATCCAGACAGATGAAGCTTTAGATTTAACCCATCAACAGGATGCTTCCATCCGTCAGTTAAAGGAAATGTTAGTACAAGATAGTGTGAGCAGTGAAGACATTCGGAAAGTTATTCAATTAGCTTTAATTAAAGGCATGAAAGGTTCCACTCAACAGCAGCATGTGGTGACACCAGATTCAGTAGCAATGTTTATTGGTTATTTTCTTCAAAAGTTATTACCTGATATCAGCCAATTTCGTTTGTTTGACCCAGCAAGCGGCACGGCCAATCTGCTTACGGCAGTCATTAATCAGGTCGAGGCACAGATAGAGGGATATGGAAGTGAAATTGATTCTACTTTAATACAGTTAGCCGTCGAAAGTGCTAATTTACAGAAAATTTCTGTCGAATATTTTCATCAAGATAGCTTAACATCTTTGCTGCTAGAGCCGGTGGATGTAGTTGTTTCCGATCTTCCAGTTGGGTATTATCCAGATGATGAGCAGGCAGCAAAGTTTGAGTTGCGTGCAGAAGAAGGACATGCCTATTCCCATCATTTATTTATCGAGCAGAGTTTGATGTATACAAAGGAAAAAGGCTATTTATTATTTTTAATTCCAAACTTTTTATTTGCAAGTGATCAAAGTGATCGATTGCAAAAGTATCTTCAAAAACATGTTCATATTTTAGCACTTTTACAATTACCGTTATCGATGTTCTCTTCAGAACAGCAGGCAAAAAGTATTTTGGTCTTGCAAAAGCAAGGAAAAGATTCCGCGCCACCTAAACAAACTTTAATGGCTCAACTACCTTCTTTTAAGGATGTTCGCGCTACCCACAATATACTTGCAAAAATAGATGATTGGTTTGTTTCAGAAAACAAAAAATAATCAGAAAATATAAAATTTGTGAAGGAAACGTTACCATGAAAGGTTCCTGTTGCAAACTTATTCTGGCGGTGTTTAAATGGAGTGGGGGGGAATGTTTTGAAACATCAAAAATTTCATTGTTATACAAGACAGGATAAGTAAACAACAGAACGAAAGGAATGAAAATGTTGCGTAAAATTTTAGCTGTGAACGCTGGAAGTTCTTCACTTAAGTTCCAACTTATAGAAATGCCGAACGAAAAAGTGTTATCAAAAGGACTTATTGAACGTATAGGAATTGACAATTCTGTTTTCACCATTAAATTGGGAGATAAAGAAGATGTCGAAACAAGGGATATTGCAGATCATGCAGTAGCTGTAAAATTGTTATTAGAGAAGCTAACATCGTTTGGTGTTATTAAAAGTTTAGATGAAATCGATGGGGGGGTTGGCCACCGCGTTGTACATGGTGGAGAGAAATTTAATGACTCTGTAGTTATTAATGATCAAGTGATAAAAGATATCGAAGACGTATCTGAATTAGCACCGTTGCACAATCCAGCGAATTTAACAGGAATTCGTGCGTTTCGTGAAGTACTTCCAAATGTACCAGAGGTTGCTGTATTTGATACTGCTTTCCATCAAACAATGCCTGAACAATCTTATTTATATAGCCTTCCATATGAATATTATCAGGAATATGGAATTCGTAAATATGGTTTTCACGGTACATCACATAAATACGTTTCAGAACGGGCATCTGACTTAATGGGCTTACCATTAAATCAATTGCGCTTATTATCTTGTCACCTTGGAAATGGTGCAAGCATTGCAGCAATTGAGAATGGGAAATCTATTGATACATCCATGGGCTTTACTCCATTAGCAGGTGTGACAATGGGAACAAGATCAGGAAATATTGACCCAGCACTCATCCCATATATTATGGAGAAAACAGGTCAAACAGCATCTGAAGTGATGAATGTTTTAAACAAGAAAAGTGGTATGTTGGCTCTTTCTGGATTTTCCAGTGATCTTCGTGATATTGAAGAGAAGGCAAATAGTGGCGATGGACGAGCTGAACTTGCATTACAGGTATTTGCTGAAAGAATTCATAAATACATTGGGTCCTATGCCGCTAGAATGCACGGGGGGGTTGATGCCATTATCTTTACTGCAGGTGTAGGGGGGGAAAATAGTGTTACAATCCGTGAACGAGTATTAAAGGGATTAGAGTTTATGGGAGTTTATTGGGATCCGAGTTTAAATAATATTCGCGGAAAAGAAACCTTTGTAAACTATCCGCACTCTCCCGTAAAAGTAATTGTCATCCCAACTAATGAAGAAGTAATGATTGCAAGAGATACGATTCGGTTAACATAATCAAAACCAAAAACCCTGTTTCCACTTTTTATGGAAACAGGGTTTGATATATAATAATAAGAGTTAACTTCTGACTACCAGGACGTCACATTTAGCATATCTGGTAATACTTTCTGATACACTGCCGATTAAAAATCTTTCAACCGCATTCATACCAGTAGCACCACAGATAATCAGATCAGCTTCAAACTTTTTAGCTAAGTCTTTCGGTATTTTGATTTTTGGTGAGCCTATTTCTACAAGTGTAGTAATATCTTTTACCCCCCTTGTTGGCGGCTTTATCTTTATATTCATCAAGTAAAGTTTGGGCATAACTCTCGGAACGAGCTGCTAAAGTTTGATCATATACTTCAGGAGCAACAGTAGTAATTGTTCTTGTATCTATCACATGTACCAAAAATAATTTTGCGTTATTACGTAATACAATATCTACAGCTTTTTTAAAAGCAAGCTCGGAAGCATCGGAACCATCTACTGCTACTAAAATGCGATCATATTCAAAAGCCATCTCGATCTCTCCCTTCCTGTCTATATCTTGATTATATCATGTATTCGCTTACTTGTGGCTGTTAAGTAAAAATTTCTTATAATTCCTAAACCACGAATATAATTGAATGAATCAGTTAAAGACCAACACAATATTAGAAAAAACAAAGATAATGATGTAACATAGAAGATGGGCCAAAGTCAGTTTGAAGGAGGTAAACTCATGGGTCACGCCTTGATTACGGCTGGAACAAAAGGTTTAGGTTTGAAAGTAACAGAAGGATTTATAAATGAAGGACATTCTGTCTCGATCACATATTTTAAGGATCTGGCACGGGCAGAGCAGTTACAGCAAAAATTCCCAAAGGCATCGATCGAAATTATTCAAGCTGATGTTTGCAACAAACATGACTTAACAAATGCCGTACAAAAAGCCGTGAAGAGGTTTGGTACCATAGATTATTTGATAAATAATGCTGGTCCGTTTATTTTTGAAAGAAAAAATTGGTAGACCATACAGAAGAAGAATGGGAGCAAATGATTAAAGGTAATCTCGATGCTGTTTTTCACCTATTGAAATTAACAGTTCCTGCGATGCGGTCCCAACAGTTTGGGCGAATTGTTAACTACGGTTTTCAAAGTGCTAATACTGCAGCAGGATGGATTAATCGAGCAGCATTTTCTGCAGCAAAGGTAGGATTAGTTTCCTTGACGAAATCCATCGCATACGAAGAAGCAGAACATGGTATAACAGCTAATATGGTATGCCCTGGTGATATCATCGGCGAGATGAAGGAAGCAACTATTCTGGAGAGTAGAAAGAAGCATGATCCATATACACCGATTGGCAGATCTGGAACGGGAGAAGATATAGCTCGAATGGTTTTGTTTTTCTGTGAGAATAAATCTGATATGATCACAGGCACAGTGGTGGACGTCAATGGCGGCTTAGATGTTATCCATCAGCAAAGAAAATGAAACATTATAAAATTTTGAAACCTTTTACGATACAAATCCGTACATATTAGTAATGACCCATTAAAGAAAGAAATGAGGTGTGTTAAGTGGGTTTCTTTTCAAACTTATTTAACAAAAAAGAACAGAAGGCAACGGTAAAAAAAAGAGACTTGCTTTCCATAGAAGTGGGGGATATTATTGAATATGATTTAGCAGACTATGAAGTAGTGGGGAAAATTGCTTATCAGGAAGGCAACTATAAATGGTATAGCTACCAATTGCTTGGTGAAAGTAAGAATATCTGGTTAGCAGCCGAAATGGACGATAAATTAGAACTTGGTATCTATGAAACCATTTCGATACCGCTGGCAGATGATTTCCCGAAAGAAATTGTATTTAATAACACCACCTATTTTCTAGATGAAAGTGGTCATGCACAAATAAAAGGGGGGGAAGGAAGAAGCAGTTCCTTAACCGGTCAACAAATTCACTATGCTGAGTACTGTGATAAAGAAGAACAATCATTTATTAGCATAGAGGAGTGGAATAGTGATGTAGAAGTAAGTATCGGATATCCGATAGAGTCATTTGAAATAAAAATTATCGCAGGATCATAAATATTTAAGGAGGAGAAAAATAATGTTTCAATTTTTTTAAACGAGTAAAAACAGTAGTAGGTTCAGAGTTAAATTCTATGTTAGATAAGGCGGAAGATCCAGTTAAAATGCTAGATCAATTCATGCGTGAAATGGAATCAGATATTCGCGAAGTGGAATCTGCAGTTGCCAAACAAATCGCAAATGAGAAGATGTTAAAAAGAAAAGCGGATGATGCACAAGCATTAGTTGAGAAACGTCAATCTCAAGCTGAACAAGCAATTGAAGCAGGAAATGAGGATTTAGCTCGTCGTGCATTGGAAGATAAAAAAGATCAAGAATCACAAGCGAATTTGTTACGTGAATCTTGGGATCGCGCAAAAGCAGATGCAGATCAATTAAGAGAAAAGCTCGATGAAATGAAAAAAGAATACCAGCAAATGCAGTTGAAAAAGGATTCCCTAAAAGCAAGAGCAGAGACAGCCAAAACCCGTACAAAAATGAATCGAACATTGTCTTCCATTGGCAATGATGACTCCAAACGCGGTTTTGAACGTATGGAAGAAAAAGTAATGCAATTCGAAGCAGAAGCAGATACCAGTGAAGATTTATCAGCAGCCAGTAAATCTCTTGATGACGAATTTGACGCTTTAGGAAAAAATGATGTCGATGATGAATTAGCAGCATTAAAAAAGAAAATGGGAAAAGAATAAACAACTACCGTAGAAGAACCTAAGGTGAGACTTTAGGTTTTTTCTGCGGTAATATATAATTACAGATTAGCAGGAACAGGAGGTGATCGAGAAGTGCATAAAATGATGACAATCGGTGTTATTTTAATGGCAGTAGTTATTCTTACTGGATGTGGTTCAGATTCTTTAACGGATATGTCGGCATTTAATGAATCAAAAACTATTGCTGAGGAAGACTTACAGGTTCCAGAATCAAAGAATGAAATAATTGATATGCTGAAAAATAGTGATGATTCCAACTTGGAAGCGCTCATTTCCAATCATTTTCCGTTTGTTGATTCAGTTGTAGGGGAAGACACGACGGCAAACGTATATGGGACATTGCAATTTGAAGTGGAGGAATTAGCAGATATTTTAGCGGAGATTAAGCAGCCAGATGAAATTAGTGATTATATTGATGGGCAGCAGATTCTGGTATATCCTGATCAATTTATTATCATAAAAGATAGTGAAGACATAGCAAATGCAACCTTTATTGAAGTAGCAAGTGAAGAATTTGTTCAAAAAAATTACGCACCTAACTTTTTAACTACATACTTTGCCATTCGGGTGCTGGATAGCATGTTCGGTAATAATTGGGTGTCTAATCGCAGAAATTATTGTCGATCAAGTGACTGTTATGGAGGATATTCCACCTCTCGAACCTATAATAAAGGTGGCGTGACAAAAAATCGAGGACTAGGAACCTTCCGTGGTGGTGGACCTGGAACTGGAAAATAATTAAAAGGAGAGTTTAAAATGGAACCATTTATTTCGACGTTTATCTATTTTATAGCGGCAATTATTGTTGTATTAATAGGCTTAACCATTTTTGAGTGGGTAACAACAAAATATAAAGATTGGGATGAAGTGAAGAAAGGAAATCAAGCAATAGCCTTATCGATAGCAGGTAAGATAATTGGGATCTGTATTATTCTGTCATTTGCTATCTATCACAGTATCGATGTAGTGCAAACTTTAATCTGGGGGGGTGCTTATGGTGTGCTGTTACAATTAATCGCATACCTTATTTTTGAAGGCATTACTCGTAAGTTCTCTGTGGAAGAACAATTAAAGGATAACAATGTTGCTGTCGGTATCATTTCGTTTGGTGTTTCAGTCGGTTTAGCATTTGTTATAGGTTCATCGATAACATAAACAAGCAAGCCTGGCCTTATTTTCGAATTAGGTCAGGTTTTTCAAATTAATAGATAGATGGTGGAGTTGCATATATGGACGAAATAAAAAGAAGACAAAGTCATTTTATATATTGGGCTTCCGGCATTGTCTCGATTTGCGGGATTATTTTTGAAGTGCTGTTTGGAGCACTTGGCTCCTATATATTAGGTGATGGCGTCAAACAATATACTTTAACGATATCGCTATTTTTAACAGGTATGGGGGGGATTGGTGCGAGCTTAAGTGAAAGAGTTACAAAGAATCTTGTTTTATCCTTCATTTACATTGAATTTTTTGTGGCTTTAATAGGTGGTTTTTCTAGTTTTCTTATGTTTGGTGCTACTGCCTTTTTCTCATCTGGTACGGATGCTCTTTTTCTTTATTTGATCACATTAACGATTGGAGCATTGACGGGAGTGGAGTTACCAATATTGATCCGCAAAGCAAATGAAATAGGGGGTGACCGTAGAAAAAAGTACGGCAAGGGTATTGTTCTCAGATTACGCTGGCGGATTAATCGGAGGACTGCTTTTTGTTTTCTTACTAAGACCACAATTAGGGATGGTCAAGACAGCTTTTTTAGTCGGCATAGTTAACTTAATGGTAGCATTAGTTGTTCTTTACTTATTTCGAAAAGAATTAAGAAAGAAGCTATTTCATGGATTATTCGGAGGTATCATAGCGTTATTACTTATTGGTGGTCTGTTTTTTGGTGAATCAATAGCGCTCACTTTTGAGCAAAAAATATATAAGGATCCCATCATCCACTTGGAAGAAAGCAGCTATCAAAAGATTATTCTAACTAAACGTGATCAGGATGTGCGTCTTTATTTAGATGGTTCCTTACAATTAAGCTCCATCGATGAGCATCGTTATCATGAAGTACTAGTACATCCGACAATTGCAAATACCGACTCACCAGAGAAAATACTAGTGTTAGGTGGTGGGGATGGCCTTGCTGCTAGAGAATTGTTGAAATACTCAGAAGTAGAAGAAATAATCTTAGTAGATTTAGACCCTGCTGTTGTCGAATTAGCAAATACTAATCCATATCTAACAGAATTAAACGAACGATCTTTAATGAATTCAAAAGTACAAGTTCTGAATCGAGACGCTTTTGAATTTTTAGAAGAAAGTGAAGCCTGGTTCGATGCGATAATTGTAGATTTACCTGATCCCAATAATGAAAGTTTAAATAAGCTTTATACGAAAGAATTCTATTCATTAATTCGTAACCACTTAAAACCATCTGGTACTGCGATGATACAAGCTACAAGTCCTGTATTTGCGAGAGAGGTTTACTGGACTATTTCCAATACTGTGGAAGCAACAGGTTTATTTGTTGAAAATCTCCATGTAGATGTTCCGAGTTTTGGAAACTGGGGGGGATTCGTAATGGCGAGCAGAGAACCGATTGACTTTGATAATCTGAATATGGAGGTAGAGACCAATTATTTAGATGAGGATACCGTGAATAGTTTAACAGCATTTGGAAAAGATGAAGATAGAAATATATTGGATAACAATGGAGAGCAGAAAAACATAGGTGTGAATACTTTAATTGATCCGTTATTAATCCCTTTATATGAAAAATCATGGGATTATTATTAGTTACATGTTTCAAAGAACGCCTGAGTTGGGTACTTAATTACTAGAGTCTCTTAAATAAAGGAGTGTTAAAGATATGAACGTATCTTTTCATGGACAATCTTGTTTAAAAATCAAAACGAAAGAACATACTATTTTAATTGACCCTTTTATTTCCGGAAATGATACAAGTGATTTAGACGCAGATGCTCAGGAACCGGACGTGATTTTGTTGACGCATGGTCACAATGATCATGTTGGCGATACCATTAGTATTGCAAAACGCACGAATTGTCTGGTCGTTGCACCATTTGAATTGGCAACCTACTTAGGGTCTCGTGATTTGAACGTCCATCCGATGCATATAGGCGGTGCACATGAATTTGACTTCGGCAAGGTGAAATATACGCCAGCCTTTCACGGCTCCTTGTTTGAAGATGAAGATGGTAACATGATTTATTCCGGGATGCCAGGTGGTATTCTATTTTATGCGGAAGGTAAAACTGTCTATCACGCAGGAGATACAGCGTTATTTTCTGATTTAAAATTAATTGGTGAGATGAATGACATCGATCTTGCTTTCTTACCAATTGGTGATAACTTTACGATGGGACCAGAGGATGCACTGATTGCCGCAGATTGGGTGCAGGCAAAAAAAGTAGTGCCCGTGCATTATAATACATTTCCACTTATTAATCAGGATGGAGAGGCCTTTTGCAGAAACGTAAAAACGGGTGAAGGCATTGCCTTGCAACCAGGTGAAGGTATTGAAATATAATTATTAACTAATAGACCAAAACAGTCACATGTTTTGGTCTATTTTATTGATACAGTTATTTGTAAAATAATAAAACAGTATCGAGTGTTAATATTTAACAAGCAATTAATATATATTATTACAAGAATAAATTGAATATTGAATGGATGATCTGTATAATAAAAGTAGATGATAAATTACTAGTACAGATGAAAGAATGGTGAGCTACTATTGGCTACAAAACATGAAAAAATCTTATCTTATATTGAAGCTTTGCAAGTTGGGGTCAAAATATCTGTTAGGCAAATTGCGAAAGAGCTTAATGTAAGTGAAGGAACAGCTTATCGTGCCATTAAAGAAGCAGAAAATCAAGGTTTGGTTAGTACAATAGAGCGTGTCGGAACAATTCGCATTGAACGCAAGCAAAAGGAGAATTTCGAAAATTTAACCTTTGCAGAAATCGTGAGTATTGTTGATGGCCAAGTGCTCGGTGGCAGAGATGGATTATATAAAACATTGAATAAATTTGTTATAGGTGCGATGAAATTAGATGCGATGATGCGCTATACGGAAAAAGATTCGCTATTAATTGTAGGTAATCGAACGGAAGCCCACCAATTAGCCTTAAAAGAAGGAGCAGCGGTGCTTATAACAGGCGGCTTTGATACCGATGATATTACTAAGAAGCTGGCAGATGAAAAACAGTTGCCGATCATATCTACAAGCTATGATACGTTTACTGTGGCCGCAATGATTAATCGGGCTATTTATGATCAGCTCATTAAAAAAGAAATTATTTTGGTAGAGGATATCTATACCAAATTGAGGATACATATTATTTAACTACGAAAAATAAGGTTTCTAAATGGTATGAGTGGGAAGAGCAAACAACACATACGCGTTATCCAGTAGTTGGAGATAAAAATAAAGTAGTGGGTATTGTGACATCAAAGGATGTTATAGGCAGAAACAGGGATTTATTAATAGAAAAGGTAATGACGAAGAAACCCATGACAGTGATGAAGGAAACATCATTAGCATATGCAGCCCATATGATGGTATGGGAAGGTATTGAAATTATGCCAGTTGTTGACCACCACCATCAACTAGAAGGATTAATTTCCCGCCAGGATGTATTAAAAGCACTACAAAATATTCAAAAACAACCTCAAGTAGGAGAAACAATTGATGATATTGTTTCTAATTACTTTGATCGTTCGCCAACTGATCCTAACCACTCTAAATATCAAGCTGAAATTACTCCGCAAATGACGAATCAATTAGGCACATTATCATATGGGGGGGTTTTTGTATCCTTTGTTATCGAAGCAGCTCGCAGATTGTTAAGAAATCAGAAAAAGGGTGATCTAGTCGTAGAAAATATGACGGTTTATTTTATAAAACCTGTCCAGTTAGAAACCACGATCAGCGTTCAACCGAAAATTATAGATGTAGGACGTAAAACAGCCAAGGTTGATGTGGAAGTATATCATGAACGGAAAATCGTTGGAAAAGCACTGCTTATGGCACAACTTATTGATCGGTAATAAACGGGTATACTTTCCAATTAAAGTTTATGGATGGAAAATTACATTTAAAGTATAAGATAATTTTCTTCACTGGAATATACTCTCGCTAGACGGGAATTCCTTCTCGCTTCATGGGAAAAGTAGCTCGCTTTACTAGAAAAAGGGTTATTTCCAGTAAAGCCGACCACAATTCCCGTCAACAACATAACAATCTACCAGAACTATAATAATGATCAACGAAAAAGTAAAAAATAAGCAAATTGGATTTGCAATTTGCTTTTAAAGAATCTTATGTTTGATTAGTTTGTGCCCGTTTAGCATTTTCTGCTTTATAATGATTAAGTCGTTTGAATCCTCCGTATGCTTGAACAATTCCAAAGAACAGAAAAATTATTGCAATAAATAATGCCAGCTGTGTTTGGTAAAATAAATATTGATTTATACCAAAAAAGCTGATGAACGTACCTAACGCAATTCTGGCTTTAGCATTTTTAATTTCTTGAGACAATGGATCATGGTCCCTTGTTAACATCACTTTATAATAAAGGTACACAATAAAAGATACCACAATAACAATTGGAAAAATAACCAAGGTTACTGACCTCCTGTCCACTAATAGGTCTTAATAGAAATACCTTTCTATTGTATCGTGACTAGTATACAATTGCTAGTGAAAAACCTATTTGATGAATTTTATAAAAAAAGGAGCTAAAAGTTATGACAACATCTAACATATTAGAAAAGATCAAACAATACAACACCATTATTATTCATCGTCACGTTCGACCAGATCCGGATGCATACGGATCACAAAATGGCTTAGCTGAAATATTAAAAGCAAGCTTCCCTGATAAAACAATCTATGTTGTTGGTGAAGAAGAAGCTTCTTTAGATTTTTTAGCAACAATGGATGATATTGATGACCATACATATAAGAATGCACTGGTAATTGTTTGTGATACAGCAAATCAAGAGCGTATTTCAGACCAACGATATCTACAAGGGAAAGAATTAATAAAAATTGACCACCATCCGGTCGTGGATGCATATGGGGATATTCAATGGGTAGAAGAAAACGCTAGTTCTGTCAGTGAAATGATCTATCAATTTTATTTGGAACAAAAAAATAATGGTCTACAAATGACAGATCGTGCAGCATTACTATTGTATAGCGGAATTGTAGCTGATACAGGACGCTTTTTATATCCGAGTACAAGTGAAAGGACTTTCCAGTATGCATCAGATTTGGTTGCTTATGATTTTGACCGTTCTGCGATATATGAAGAAATGTATAAAACAAATCTAAACATTGCCAGATTAAAAGGATATATTTTGCAAATATTGAGGTTTCCCCCCCTACTGGTGTGAGCCATGTCAAGTTAACAAAGGAAACTTTGGGAAAATTTAATGTGACGTCTACGGAAACCAGTGCTGTTGTTGGGGTACTGGGAAATATCGAAGGCATTCAAATATGGGTTATATTTGTAGAAGAAGATGATGTTATACGTGTTCGCATGCGCTCAAAAGGACCTTTTATTAATGAAGTAGCTGCAAATTATGAAGGTGGCGGACATCCATTGGCATCAGGGGGGGCAAAGATTTATAAATGGGAAACCATAGATCCATTATTAGCAGAATTAGAAGCTCTCTGTAAATAATATTGGGGGGGCTGTTCGATAAATGAACAGCCCTATCTTACCTTGAGTATCTAAGTACCAATTTTAAGTTTTATAGAAAATTTCACCTTTTCATTAACGATAATACGCGAAACCTCAGCATGGTATCGAAAATCATCAATATTAATGGTTTTATTCTCTATCGTGTTTATTAAAAGATCGATTGAATTAGCAATATCTATAACTTTTTTACCTATGGCATGATTTGCTTCGGTTCTAATCGCTTCTTCTAGTTTATGAACCATTAAACGATCCGTCTCCAGTTTCAGTTCTCTTAAATTAAGAAATTCAATCTCTATTTCATTTACCACTAAACCATCCTTTGTCTGCTCATCTAATTCTTTATGACTTTTTACTAACGTTTCATATGTCTGATTTAATTCCTGTAATTCAGCTCGTAAGGTAAGATTTTCTTCAATCCATTTTTCCTGCAATTCTCCAAACATATAAATAAATAGGATGTATCCCACAATCGTTCCGAGACATACACCTGCCAGAAATCGTTGCATAGCGGGTCGCTTATAATATGGAGGAATATGCATTATTGGATCTCCTCCTGAATTAACCATTCGATGACTAATAAGGCAGTATGGGCACCAGCAACGGCAGCAATAATTAGAAAAATTTGTTTGATCATATCCATCGTTGAACCTTCCAATATTCCTCTTTCAAAATTATAAATCACATCAAATGTTCCACCGATAGCAGCTACGATCGCCCATATACGCAAACTTTTGGCAATTCTGTTTATATGTGTAAACGGTGCGTCGCCTGCCATAAATGCTCCAATACTTCCGATAAAAGAACCACCGATCATAACACCAAAAGCGATAAAGTAACATTGAATCATTGTAGCTACAAATCGTTCCTCCATCTGTATCACTCCAATCATCATCGACCTTATTAAAATATATGTAACCTTGTCCTCAATATGTTTATCAACTTACAAGTTGTTACGAGTCTGCTATAATATTAGTAACGAAATCTTTGCGCATGAGATATAAAAGGGAGGTGAAACCATGCCAAATACAGTTTTGCAAATAAGAAGTGGTTATACACTGATGCGAAGTACGATTCAAATTCCAGCTTTAATAGAACAGGCGAAGCAACTGGGTTATCAGCATCTCGCCTTGACAGATGAAGGTGTGATGCATGGAGCGATATCTTTTTATGAGTCCTGTAAAGAAGCAGGGATCAATCCGATTATTGGACTGCAGGGTACATTGGAATTAGAGGAAGAATCGGTGAGTATGATTTGGTTAGCAAAAAATCAAACCGGGTATCACTATTTGTTGGAATGGAGTACACGTATTCAGCATGGTTATTCCCTCACATTATCTGAACTGCAGGAAGCGGATGGTCAAATCATTTCCATTATTCCGACAAAACAATGGTCGGGTGAAGAGTTAGATATTCGATTAGAAAAAATTACATCTAATCTAAACTTAGATCATCTATTTCTAGGTGTATCTCCATCAATGATTTCCTATCGTACTGCTTTAGAAAAGTATAAAATGAATAAAGTAGCGTTACCAGATATCCGATATTTACATAAACAAGATGATACTGCTTTTAGTTGTCTACGTGCAATCGATCAAGGGTTATTGTGGAGAAAAGAAATGGGAAATGAATTAGAAGGAAGTTATTTACCTTCGCTACCAGAATTAGAACAGGTATATCAGGAGTGGCCTGAATTATTAAGAACTGCAGATGATATAGCACAAACGTGTCAGATTGATTTACCATTGCATCAGAAATTATTACCAAAATATCCACTTTCAACTCATGTACATGCAGACCAATTTTTAGAAGAATTATGTAATGAATTTCTGACAAAGAAGTATCAGACTGTTACTGAAGCAATTACAGATCGTCTCCATTATGAGATAGATGTGATTCAATCAATGGGATTTAGTGATTACTTTTTAATCGTTTGGGATTTTGTTCAGTATGCTAAAGACAATCATATTATGGTTGGACCAGGTCGTGGATCGGCGGCAGGCTCATTGGTGGCGTATTTATTAGGCATAACAGATGTAGATCCAATGAAGTATGATTTATTATTCGAGCGTTTCTTAAATCCAGAACGTGTGACAATGCCGGATATTGATATCGACTTTTCAGATGAAAGAAGAGACGAAGTAATTCGCTATGTCGTGGATAAATACGGATCGGATCATGTGGCCCAAATCATCACATTTGGTACATTCGCAGCTCGATCGTTATTAAGAGAGCTTTTTAAAATATTGGAAATAAGTGATAATGATGCAGCCTATATTTTGAAATCCCTGCCCCCCCGTGACAGTAACACCTCGATTGCTTCGATGCTGAAGCAGACACCAGAGTTAACGGAATATGTGAAACAATCGGAGCAATTAAAGCAGCTATTTAAGGTTGCAAATCGTCTCGAAGGATTACCGAGGCATGTATCAACACACGCTGCAGGCGTAATTATCAGTGATCAAGTAATGACCAATTATGTCGCTACAATCCCTTCCCAAAACGATATCGAATTAACGCAATACTCGATGAATGACCTCGCAAATGTTGGCTTGTTAAAAATGGACTTTCTTGGCCTGCGTAACTTAACGTTAATAGAAAAGATAGTGAAGCAGATTTATTATCAACAAAATGTTCAAATAGAATTAAAAAGCATACCTTTTGATGATGAAAAAACATATCAGTTATTACAAAAAGGAGAAACAAACGGGGGGTATTTCAATTAGAATCGCAAGGGATGCAGAAAGTATTACGTGAATTACGCCCTACGAATTTTGAGGATATAGTAGCAGTGAATGCCCTCTATCGTCCAGGCCCAATGGAGTTCATTCCAACATATATTGAGCGAAAGCATCACCGAAAAAAGATAGATTACCTGCATCCAAACTTAGAACCGATACTATCTCGAACATTCGGTGTATTAGTTTACCAGGAGCAAATTATGCAGATCGTAAACAAAATGGCAGCTTTCAGTTATGGGGGGGAAGCAGATATTTTAAGACGTGCAGTAAGTAAAAAGGATAAAACAGGATTATTAGAAAATAAACAGAAATTTTTAAATGGTTGTAACAAAAACGGCTATTCAAAGCAAGTAGCAGAAGAAGTGTTTGAGTGGATTGTCCGCTTTTCGAATTATGGCTTTAATAGAAGTCATGCAGTCGCATATAGTATCATAGCCTACCAGTTGGCTTATTTAAAAGCGAATTATCCTGTTTCTTTTTTTGCTGAAATGCTAAGTTCTAATATTGGAAACACAGATAAAATTCAGGGGTATATTAGGGAAGCTAAAAACCATAACATTAAAGTTTTGCAACCATCGATAAATCATAGTATCGGTAGATTTCGAGTAGAAAATAATACTATACGAATCGGTTTAAATATGATTAAAGGTGTGGGATACCAACCTGTCCAGGCAATTGTTCGAGCAAGAAAAGACCAGCTGTTTAAGAATTTATTTGATTTCTGCCTGCGTGTACCATTGCAAAAAATAAATCGATCGATCCTTGAATCATTAATTCTAGCAGGAGCATTTGATGACTTACATGATAATCGAGCAACGTTATTAGCGAGTTTAGATGAAGCGATTGAACAAGGTGAGCTATTCAGAGAATTTGACGATCAATTAGGATTTTTTGAAGGTGATCTCGCTTTAGATGTTTCATATACGGAAACAGATCCTTTGCCAATAATGAAACAGTTGATGATGGAGCGAGAAGTGATTGGCTTTTTTGTATCTACCCATCCTTTATCACAGGTACGTGACAAAATTCGCCAATACGGATATATTTCCATGCAACAGGCTAAAAATATAAAAAAGAAAAATGTTAAGATGGCAGCCGTCATCCAGGCCATGAAAGTAATTCGTACGAAAAAAGGAGAAACGATGGCTTTTGTGACGATAGCAGATGAAACAGATGAGTTGGAAGGCGTTATTTTTCCGAATGTGTTTAGACAAGTAAATCATTGGTTAGAAGAAGATGAGTTTGTCTTTATTCAAGGGAAAGTAGAAGAAAGAAACGATAAAAAACAACTAATTATAAATGAAATTCAGCCATATCAATTGGAAGAAAGAGAATTAACAAATGACAGTATTTATATTAAGGTTATCAATAATAATGAAGAAGCAATGCATAAGTTAAAAGAGGTTGCAACTAAGTATCCGGGTTCATCAACGATCCTTCTTTACAATGAGCAAAAACAACAGCTATATAAATTATCACCTCATTACAATGTTGATAGTGCATGGAATGTGATAAAAGAGCTTAAGTCCCTTTTTGGAGAGCCTAACGTAGTAATGCGTCATTCCACTTAGCAGAAATGTTCCCTTTACATCAATTAATGATCTGCTATAATGAAATAGTTAATTGGCTCGTCCCGTTAGGAAAACTTTTCAAGAATTAACTTCATAATTGGAAAAATTAGATAGCGATTATTTCTTAAATAATAAATAAAACCATCATGATCTTTAAGAAAATCAGAATAATAAGGTTTATAATGATAATTTTTATGTGCATGTGTTTCAGAATATGAGTGAAACTTAGAATAAGAGATTTTTAATTAGAATACATTGAAAGTGTAATGGAGAAGGGGGAATCTTCCTTGGCGTTAAAAGATTTATTTGGAAAAAAGAAAAAATATGCATCAATACCTGGTGATAAAGCAAGAAAAGATGTGCCAGAAGGTTTGATGCAAAAATGTGGCGGTTGTCAAAAAATATTTTATCAAAAAGAACTGCAGAAAAATTTAAATGTTTGTCCAGGATGCGGACACCATCATCAAATTTCCGCTTATGAGCGCATTAATTATTTAGTTGACGAAGGAAGCTTCAAAGAGTGGGATAAAGATTTATTGTCTAAGAATCCTTTGAATTTTTCTCAATATGAAGAGAAAATTGAAAGTGATATAATCAAAACTGGATTAAATGAAGCAGTTGTGACTGGTGAAGGAAGAATCCACAAGGTAAGGATGGCCATTGCAGTAATGGACTCTCGTTTTCGAATGGGAAGTATGGGATCTGTAGTTGGAGAAAAGATTGCCAGAGCGATTGAAAAAGCTCGTATCGAAAAGATGCCAATTATTATTTTTACTGCGTCTGGTGGTGCCCGTATGCAAGAAGGTGTGTTAAGTTTAATGCAAATGGCCAAAACATCGATCGCTATTCAACGCTTACATGCAGATAATGGATTGTTTATATCTGTGATGACAAATCCAACGACTGGTGGAGTATCAGCTAGTTTTGCATCAATTGGAGATTATAATTTTGCCGAACCAGGGGCATTGATAGGCTTTGCGGGTCAACGAATTATTGAACAAACCATCCGTGAAAAGTTACCAAAAGACTTTCAAACAGCTGAATTTCAGTTGAAACATGGACAAGTCGATAAAGTAATACCAAGACAAGAAATGAGAGACACGATAGCTACAATATTTGATATCCATCAGTTTGGAGGGGGGGAATCACATGCAGCAAGTTCTCGAGTTTGAAAAACCTGTGATAGAACTAAGAGAGAAAATTGAAGAATTGAAAACAATGACGAAGGATTCTGAGATTGATCTGTCTGATGAAATAAGTAAAATGGAAGAAAGATTAACACGATTGGAAAATGACATTTATGGAAAGCTAAAACCATGGGATCGTGTGCAAATTGCGAGACATGTTGATCGCCCTACTACATTAGATTATATTGAACAATTATTTACGAATTTTATCGAGTTTCATGGTGATCGTCTCTATGGTGATGATCCTGCCATTGTTGCTGGGATTGCAAAATATAAAGAAAGACCTGTAACTGTTATCGGTCATCAACGTGGTGAAAATACCAAAGAGAACTTGAAGCGTAATTTCGGTATGGCCCATCCAGAAGGGTATCGAAAGGCATTACGTCATATGAAGCAGGCAGAGAAATTTAATCGTCCAATTATAACTTTTATTGATACGAAAGGTGCATTTCCTGGTAAAGCTGCGGAAGAACGTGGTCAAAGTGAAGCAATTGCTCGTAACTTAATGGAAATGGCGGGATTAACGGTTCCAATTATCTGTATTGTGATTGGAGAAGGTGGAAGTGGTGGAGCACTTGCGTTAGGTGTAGGCGATCGCATTCATATGTTAGAAAACTCTACCTATTCGGTTATTTCTCCAGAAGGCGCTGCAGCATTGCTTTGGAAAGATTCTACCCAGGCAGAGCGAGCGGCAAAATCGTTAAAAATAACAGCTCCTGACCTGAAAGAACTGGGAATTATAGATGAAGTAATCCCTGAGCCTTTAGGTGGAGCTCATCGTGATAAAGTCACACAAGCATTGAATATTAGCAGAGTGTTGGATGAATCCTTGCAAGAACTTGAAGGTGTAACGAGCTCTTCGCTATTAGATAAACGTTGGGAAAAATATAAAAATATCGGAGAAGTTTCCCATTTAATTGAAGTATGAGTTGGATAGTATTTTTATAAAAGATATACTAACGTAAAGGCCAAATTCAATCGTAATTTGGTCTTTTTTATATGAGCTTTAAAAAGTACTTTTGTACTATATTTATCAATATACATATAATTGTTTAGTATATAAATTATATGTATATAAAAACGTTTTATTTGCAAATTAAGAATCAAATCGTTGAAAAACTTTCATTGGAGATAGAAATAAGCTAAAATTATAGTGTTATGGGGGGTGAGTTTAAAGATTATTTGATGTATAATCTTAAATGGAATTTCTTTAATTTTAAAAAGAGAAAAAATAGGAGAAAAGCTATAAGGGCAATTTATTTTTGTTAAAGAGGTGATTTATTTGAAGAAAATAGGTGTATTAACAAGTGGTGGAGATGCTCCGGGCATGAACGCAGCTGTTCGTGCGGTTGTACGTAAAGCAATTTATCATGAGTTAGAAGTTTATGGTGTCTATAATGGGTATGAAGGTCTAATGGAAGGAAATATTAAACGAATGGAGCTAGGTTCTGTTGGTGATATTATTCAAAGAGGCGGTACTATATTATACTCCGCTCGTTCGGAAGAATTCAAGACAGATGAAGGCCAGCAAAGAGCCGTTGAACAAATGAGAAAAATAGGATTAGAAGGTCTTATTGTCATTGGTGGGGATGGATCATTTCGTGGTGCAGAAAAATTAACGCAAAAAGGTTTTCCATGTATTGGTGTTCCAGGAACTATTGATAATGATATTCCAGGTACAGATTATACAATTGGCTTTGATACAGCATTAAATACCATAGTAGATGCAGTCGATAAAATCAGAGATACCGCTACCTCACATGAGCGTACATATGTAATTGAAGTGATGGGAAGAAATGCTGGAGATCTTGCGTTGTGGGCTGGTTTAGCTAATGGTGCAGAAAGTATTATGATACCAGAAGAGACGGAGACATTTGAGAGTGTCGTTGCTAAATTGAAACGTGGTCAGGATCGTGGAAAGAAACATAGTATCATTATCCTTGCAGAAGGTGTTGGCAGTGCAGTCGATTACGGTAAACGTGTTGAGCAAGAAACAAGTATGGAGACTCGTGTAACTGTACTTGGACATATACAACGTGGTGGATCTCCATCAGCATATGACCGTGTATTAGCAAGCCGTTTAGGCGCAAAAGCGGTTGATATATTATTAACTGGTGCTGGTGGACGTATGGTTGGCATTCAAAATAATCTAGTAGTTGATCATGATATATCAGAAGTTCTAAAAGAGAAGCACACTATTAATATGAATATGTATAAATTATCAAATCAACTTTCTATTTAATCTATCAGACATTGCAGTATATTAGTCGATGTGAGCAAGATAAGACTAAAGGAGGAACGTAAAAAAATGAGAAGAACTAAAATTGTATGTACGATTGGCCCGGCATCAGAATCACAAGAAAAATTAGAGCAGTTAATAAAGGCCGGAATGAATGTTGCTCGCTTGAATTTTTCCCATGGTGACTTTGAAGAGCATGGCGCAAGAATTGAAAATATCCGGAAAGCTGCTAAAAAACTAGGGAAAACCGTGGCAATTTTATTAGATACTAAAGGACCCGAAATTCGAACTGGTACATTAAAAGAGGGTATGGCAGATATTAAAAAAGGAAATACCATTTATGTTTCAATGGATGAAATTGAAGGTAATGAAGAACGTATTTCTGTCACATATCCACAATTAATTCATGATGTAGAAATCGGAACTAATTTACTTTTAGACGATGGTCTTATTGCGTTAGAAGTTACAGAAATTCTTAAAGACAAAAATGAATTAAAAACGGTTGCGTTGAATTCTGGAGTATTAAAAGATAAGAAAGGTGTAAACGTGCCAAACGTAAGTGTTAATTTGCCTGGTATGACAGAAAAAGATGTTGCAGATATAAAATTCGGTATTGAACAAGGGGGGGTTGACTTCATTGCTGCCTCATTTGTCCGTCGTGCTTTAGACGTCTTGGAAATACGAGGACTATTAGAAGAAAACAATGCAACACATATTCAAATTATTCCTAAGATTGAGAACCGCGAAGGTGTTGAAAATCTTGATGCAATCTTGCAAGTAAGTGATGGGCTAATGGTTGCACGTGGTGACCTTGGAGTGGAAATCCCGCCAGAAGATGTTCCATTAGTACAAAAAGATATGATCTTTAAATGTAATAATGCTGGAAAACCAGTTATTACAGCTACACAAATGTTAGACTCTATGCAGCGCAATCCACGTCCAACAAGAGCAGAAGCATCAGATGTTGCTAATGCGATTCTTGATGGCACAGATGCGATCATGCTATCAGGTGAAACAGCTGCGGGGGGGGATTATCCTGTAGAAGCAGTTGAAACAATGAGCAATATTGCTAAAAAGGCAGAAACAGCAATTGACCATAAAGGTATGTTAGATCTTCGCTCAAAAGTATCGGATCGGACAATTACAGATGGAATTAGTCAATCTGTGAACCATACGGCAATGAACCTAAATGTCGATGCTATTTTAACTCCAACGGTAAGTGGATTTACAGCTCGGATGATTTCCAAATATCGTCCTAAAGCTCCCATTATTGCACTGGCATTCAATGAACAGGTTAGTAGAAGGCTAGCCCTTGTATGGGGGGGTGTTGAAACAATTAGTGGAAGATTACTTCATACGACAGATGACGTTTTAGAAGAAGCGATTGAACGTGGACTACAAACAAATCATTTTAAACGTGGGGGGGATCGTGTAATTATTACTGCGGGGGTTCCTGTTGGAGAAAGTGGTACAACTAACCTAATGAAGATTCATGTAATTGGCGATGTCTTAGCAAAAGGTCAAGGTGTTGGCAAAGGTAGTGCATATGGACGAGCAATTATTGTTAAAAAATGCTGAAGAAGCTAAATTGAAAATTCAGCAAGATGACATTATTATTACCTATGGAACAGACAAAGACATGATGCCTTCGATTGAAAAAGCTGCCGGGATTATTACCGAAGAAGGTGGCTTAACTTCACATGCTGCGGTTGTAGGTTTAAGTCTTGGTATTCCAGTCATTGTAGGTGTAGACAAAGCAATTGAATTAATTAATGATGGACAAGATATTACGATTGATGCACAAAAAGGTGATATTTACGCAGGACACGCAAGCGTACTATAATATAACAAAAAGAGAAGAAGCCAGCCTTCTTCTCTTTTTTAAAATATAATAGAAGAGTAAAACGAAACTGTGAGGTAACATGTTGCTAAAACTTTACAAAAGTTGTAGATGAGACTTAATCCGTCGCTGCGGAAAAACACTCCCTTTCCTAGGGGTGCGGCGGTCTGCTAACTTTGAAAAGAAAGGCACTTTCCAAAGTGGATCTTTAGCTCGCACTGATCCCTCAGGAGTGTCGCATTTTTCCTCCGCTTTGAGTAGATCTCTGTTCGAATAAAATAAAATAAGTAGTGATATCAATATGCTAACAGTCACTAAAGTTGTAGAACACTACTGAAGCGAAGTAAATGGACGGAGCTTTTGCATAGCATTCATCATACTTTCAAAATTGTCACTTGTTCGCAGTTTGTGTCTACTCTTTAATAATGGTAGTGTGGATTTCAGTTAGTTTCTTGAGGAAGGGGGGGAATTGCATGTTTCGCTGGTTACTTTTATTTATTTTAGTCGTTCCTGCATTGGAGATTGGTTTATTCGTATGGGCAGGCGGCTATATCGGGCCATGGTGGTTGATTATACTGATCATCCTTACAGGAATAATCGGAGCATGGCTCGCTAAACAGCAAGGATTAGAAACGTTAAATAACGCAAGAGAATCGATGTCAAGAGGTGTTCCACCACAAGAACACATATTTGATGGTATCTGTATATTAATAGGTGGTGTCGTCTTACTAACACCCGGATTTATAACAGATGCGGTAGGCTTCTTTCTTCTAATACCTATCACCAGAAGACCGTTTAAGAATTTATTTAAAAAGGTTGCGCGAAAGTGGATTGATAATGGAAAATTCACTGTTTATCGACGTTGATTTGATTATATCTGATATAATTCCAAAAAAAATGAAACAGCTTTGCTTCTACACATGCTTTACTAATAAATAAGATAACAGGACCAAGCCAAATTCCTTTTACCCCCCCAAATAATTGAAAACCTAGATATATCGCAAGTATGGTTAAAATCGGATGGATGCCAATAGCAGATGATATTAATTTTGGCTCTAATAGTTGTCTTAAAAACATAACCAATAAATATAAACTAAAAAGACAAATAGCAAGAGCTGTTTCACCTGTAATAAATAAAAACAAAGCCCATGGTACAAAAATAATACCTGTTCCCAGAATTGGTAAAAGATCTACGACAGCTAAACATATCGATATCGTAAAGGCGTGTTCTATTTGAAATACTAGTAAGCCAAATAAGGTGATGATAAAGGTAATAAATATTAGCGCAAATTGTGCTTTTAGATATTTTATTACCTTTTCTTTTATGTGAAGATAAATCGTTGAAGCTAAATCTAAATAAGTATTTGAAAGGACTTTTGTAAGGTATTGATGAAATTTGTTCCAATCCTTACACAGAAAAAAAGTACATAAAAAGGAAAACATAAGTACAGTCATCGAACCTGGTAAACTGGCTATTTGAAGACCGGTCCAGTTTAGAGTGATTTCTAAAAGATTGGCTACTTGGTCTGCTAAGCTATTACTTATCGCTGATAGTTTCTCTTCTATTAATGTGTGCTGGTCAGAAGGAAGAGCATGCAGATATTGATTCAATTTTTGTATTAGTGGCTGTATCCACTGATTGAAGCTGTCTGTTACTTCTCTTATTAAAAACTGAATATGTTCAGGTATCCACTTGGTTAAATAAATAATACCTTGTAACAGTTCAAATCCAGCAATGAAAAATAAGAGGAGATTAATTAAAATAGCAATGAATATCGTAATACCACAACTAAGAGTATAAGGAATTTTAAAAATTTTATGAAGAAATCGAATAATAGGTAATAATATCAGCGTAAATATACAAGCTAGAACGAAGGGAAATAAATATTGAATAATTAAATAGACCAAGAACACGAATAAACTCAACACTAACAGAAGGTAACCTATTCTAAATAATATTTGCTTAGAGAGCATGAAACTATCTCCTTTTAAACCTATTTGTTTTTCAAAATCAATGGATATTATGGTATGATATAAATTGGTTATTCGATTTGGAGGATAATTTATGTTAACAAGTTCAACTATTTTTTTAGTAATTTTATTTCTGCTAGGTTATATAGCAAAAAACCAAGCAATAATGGTTGCCGTATATATATTGTTTGGAATGAAATTATTAAAATGGATGATAAACTTTTTCCATATATTCAAGATAAAGGTATTGGCTGGGGTGTCATTATCATAACTGTTGCTGTACTGATTCCAATTGCAACAGGTGAAATAGGCTTTAAAGAGTTACTGCAAAGTATCAAGTCCTACCATGCATGGGTAGCATTAATCGCAGGTATATTTGTTGCTGTTGTTGCAAAGCATGGGTTAACATTGCTGGCTGATGATCCACAAGTCACTGTGGCACTGGTACTTGGTACCATTATTGCTGTTGTTGTCTTCCAAGGTGTAGCTGTCGGACCATTAATCGGTGCAGGAATTGCCTATATTATTATTAAAATATTGGAAAGTATCCCTTTTATCAAATAATTAATATAGTACAAGCTATGAATCAAAGTAAGTTAATATGATGATTTTTAATCGTTTCCATTTACTATCTTTTTTTGTTTGTTTATAATAGGCATGGGGATGTTCCAAAGTAACTAGTAATTATTGTTTTTGATGATAATAGAAAAGCAATAAGGATAAGAAAAGGAGAGGGATTTATATGTCAACAACGAAAGGGCTCGAAGGAATAGTTGCAGCTGAGTCGAAGATAAGTTCAATTATTAATGATCAATTGACATATGTTGGTTACACCATTGATGATTTAGCGGAGCATGCTAGTTTCGAAGAGGTTGTCTTCTTACTATGGTTCAAAAGACTTCCAAACAAAAATGAATTAGCAAAATTTGATGAAGAACTATTTGAAAATATGACGATATCAAATGCAATTGTGGAACATTTTAAATCATATGATATACATAATGTTCATCCAATGGCTGCTCTTAGAACGGCTATTTCTTTATTAGGTTTGTATGATTCAGAAGCAGATGATATGAGTGATGAAGCAAATAATCGTAAAGCGATACGTTTGCAAGCAAAAGTAGCTGCTATTGTATCTGCATTTTCCCGTATTCGCGATGGGAAAGAAGTCGTCCAACCAAAAAAGGGATTAAGTTATGCAGCTAATTTTCTATACATGTTAAATGGAAAAGAACCGATAGATTTAGAAGTAGAAGCAATTAATAAAGCATTAGTGCTACACGCCGATCATGAGCTAAATGCCTCTACGTTTACCGCAAGAGTATGTGTCGCTACATTATCAGATATTTATTCAGGGATTACTTCTGCAATTAGTGCTTTAAAAGGACCATTACATGGTGGAGCTAATGAAGCGGTTATGAACATGCTGCTTGAAATTGGTGAAGTCGATAATGCTATTCCATATATTAAAGATAAAATGGCAAACAAAAGAAAAAATTATGGGTATGGGGGGGCACCGAGTTTATAAGACAGGTGATCCTCGTGCGAAACATTTAAAGAAAATGTCAAAAGAATTAACCGCACGTCATGGCATGGAGAAATGGTATGAAATGTCGATAAAAATCGAAGATTATATTAAAGAAGAAAAAGGTTTACCTGCAAATGTTGATTTCTATTCCGCTTCGGTGTACCATAGTTTAGGGATTAAACATGATTTGTACACACCGATTTTTGCAATGAGCCGTTTCTCAGGGTGGATTGCACATATTTTAGAGCAATATGAAAATAACCGTTTAATTAGACCTCGAGCTGAGTATGTTGGTCCACAAAATCAAGTGTATGTGGATATTAATAAACGTTAACCATTTTCTTATGAAAATGTTATAAATATTATTTAAACTTTAGGAGGAATTTGAGTTATGGGAGAAAAAATTACAGTAGAAAATGGTGTTGTACAAACACCTAATAAACCTATCATCCCTTTCATTGAAGGAGATGGGACCGGTCCAGATATTTGGGCTGCAGCTAAACGTGTATTTGAAGCAGCAGTTGAAAAAGCATATAACGGTGAAAAAGGAATTGAATGGAAAGAAGTTCTTGCTGGTGAAAAAGCATTTAACCAAACAGGTGAATGGTTACCACAAGAAACATTAGATGTAATTCGTGAAAATAAGATTGCAATTAAAGGTCCTCTTACAACACCAATTGGTGGAGGTATCCGTTCTTTAAACGTAGCATTACGTCAAAAATTAGACCTGTTTGCTTGTCTTCGTCCTGTTCGCTGGTTTGATGGTGTACCATCACCTGTAAAACATCCAGAAGATATTGATATGGTTATCTTCCGTGAGAACACTGAGGATATTTATGCTGGTATTGAATGGCAAGAAGGTTCTGATGAAGTGAAAAAAGTGATCAACTTCCTTCAAACTGAAATGGGTGTAACGAATATCCGTTTCCCTGAGACATCTGGTCTAGGTGTGAAGCCAATATCAAAAGAAGGTACAACTCGTCTTGTACGTTCAGCGATTGAATATGCGATTAGTGAAGGTCGTAAGAGTGTTACATTAGTACACAAAGGTAATATTATGAAATTTACTGAAGGTTCATTTAAAAACTGGGGCTATGAACTAGCTGAGAAAGAATTTGGCGATAAAGTATTTACATGGGCTGAATATGATAAAATCGTAGAAGATAAAGGTCGCGATGCAGCAGATAAAGCACAGGCTGATGCAGAAGCTGCAGGACGTATTGTTATCAAAGATGCGATTGCAGACATCTTCCTACAACAAATCTTAACACGTCCAAAAGAATTTGATGTAGTTGCTACAATGAATTTAAATGGTGATTATATTTCAGATGCACTCGCTGCTCAAGTTGGTGGTATCGGTATTGCACCAGGAGCAAACATTAACTATGAATCAGGACATGCCATCTTTGAAGCGACTCATGGTACTGCACCTAAATATGCGGGGCTTGATAAAGTTAATCCTTCTTCTGTTATTCTTTCAGGAGTATTGATGTTAGATCATCTTGGATGGAAAGAAGCTAGTGAGCTTATCCTTAATTCTATGGATAAAACAATCGGTTCTAAAGTTGTAACATATGACTTTGCTCGATTAATGGATGGTGCAACAGAAGTAAAAACATCAGAATTTGCTGATGAAATTATTAAAAATATGGCTAATGATAAATAAGCAGCCTATTAATAAAACAAAATATTAAATTAAAATCCGAACGATGATACGAATTCTGTAAGAATTTATTCTCGTTCGGATTTTTTTCATTGCACTACAGAAAAATCATGTTCACTAACTGATCTGATAATTATGAAATGGTATGAATGTTTAACAACCGCTACAGCTTGTCCACTTCCTGCTTCTCCTAATGTAAAAATAAAGTTAAGAAATGTAAATAAAATTTTACATATATTTCTTGTTTTTATTGTCACTTGCTATTCACATTATCTGTTTGCGCATGTATGATAATGTTAATATAGATATTAGATGGGGGGTGCTGTTATGGAAGAGAAAGTATTAATCGTTGATGATGAACAATCTATTGTAACTTTATTACAGTATAATATTGAAAAATCCGGTTTTAAAACAGATACAGCTTTAGATGGGATGGAAGGATTAAATAAAGCAAGTACGGGAGAGTTTGATCTTATCATTTTAGATTTAATGCTCCCTGGAATGGAAGGTACTGATGTGTGTAAAGCACTGCGCCAAAAACAAATTGATACACCAATATTAATGTTAACAGCAAAAGATGACGAATTTGATAAAGTGCTGGGATTAGAACTTGGTGCAGATGATTATTTAACAAAACCGTTTAGCCCGAAAGAGGTAGTTGCACGAATAAAAGCAATACTAAGAAGAACGAAAAGCCGTGAGACAACCGTTGAACAGCCTTTTATTAAAATTTCAGACCTCCTGATATATCCCCCCCAACAATATGAAGCAACCATTAAAGGAGAGGCGCTAAGCTTTACTCGTAAAGAATTTGAATTATTACATTATCTCGCTAAACATAAAGGGAAAGTTTTGTCACGTGACCAACTATTGAGTGCAGTGTGGAATTATGATTTTGTTGGAGATACCAGAATCGTTGACGTGCATGTTAGTCATTTGCGTGAAAAAATTGAACCAGATACGAAACATCCGGTATATATCAAGACAATTAGAGGACTGGGTTACAAAATGGAGGAACCATATTAATGGATTCTAATAGAAGGATCAATTTGTTTTATCGCTATATCTGGATGATGGCTGCAGTATTTCTATTAATAGGCGTGGTGATTCTTCCCTTAGTATCACAAGAGGAAAAATTCTTTGTGTTAATTTCTTTAATTATTGGATTTATTATTTTATTAGTTTTAATTTATCATATGTTCGAAAACTATGTTCGACCTATAAGATCATCTATTAATGTAACAAATGAACTTGTTAAAGGTAATTATAATGCTCGTACATATGTTAAGCCATATGGAGAAGCGCAACAATTAAGTAATGCAATTAATGTGTTGGCACGAAATCTCCAAGAAATGTCTATTCAGGAAAAAATGCAAGGAAGTCAATGGAAAACCGTTTTAAACAATATGGAAAGCGGTTTGATGTTAATTGATGAGCGTGGTTATGTTCATTTAATTAACCGCAAATTTTTGAAAATGTTTGGGAAAAAATCAATTGATTATATTGGATACTTATATTATGCCGGGTTAGAAGATAAAAATATCCATAAGGTTGTACAGGAAACATTTTTGTATGAAGAGAAAATGATTGGTAATATCACGATAATGATACATGGTGAAAGACATTATATTGAAGTAGTAGGAGCACCTGTTATTAATGATATGAAAGAACTAAAGGGTGCAGTTCTTGTCTTTCATGATATCTCGGATCTCAAACGTGTGGAAGAAATGCGCAAAGATTTTGTTGCTAATGTATCTCATGAATTAAAAACACCAATTACTTCGATTAGAGGATTTGCTGAAACATTGTTAGAGGATGACGAAACAAATGAAGAAATTAGAAAACAGTTTCTCGATATTATTTTAAAAGAAAGTACTCGGCTTCAATCATTAGTACATGATCTCCTTGAATTATCCAAAATTGAAAAGGAAGAAATGAAACTTTCTACTAAATTGATCGAAGTAGACGAGTGGCTACAAAATAGTATGACGTTAATTGAGCAGCAGGCAAGTAAAAAGTCTCTTCAATTTTCTAGGGATATTCAACCGAATATTCGTTTTTATGGTGATCCTGATCGATTGGAGCAAGTTTTGCTGAATTTACTTTATAATGCAGTAAATTATACAGGTGAAGGTGGTAATATAGTATTAACGATTAAAGAAACAAGCAATCGAATCGAAATAAAAGTAGAAGACTCAGGTATAGGAATCCCTATAGAATCTAGGCAGCGAATATTTGAAAGATTCTATCGTGTAGATCGAGCAAGAAGTAGAAATACCGGGGGGTACCGGGCTTGGCTTAGCCATCGTCAAACATATCGTAGAAGCACATCAAGGTAGTATAACTGTTACAAGCGAAGTCGGTAAAGGGTCTAGTTTTATAGTAAAATTACCTAGAAAATGGTGAGAGAAGATTTTATGCCTTCTCTCACTTTTTTATGGTAAAGTTTTGTGTAAATTGAAATCGCTATAATTTCGTGAAACTTTTTGTATAGTTATTACGTAATAAGATTATATATGGTACATTTTAATAGGAATAAAGTAGTAAAAGGGGGAAATAAAATGACGTTAAAGCAAATATACAGCTGGCTGGGTATAATCGTCGCTGTAGTGGTATTAGGTTTATTTGTGGCAACGAGTTGGTATACCGTCGATGAATCAGAACAAGCTGTTCTCATTACCTTTGGAGAAGCTGAAGATGGAACCACTGAGCCTGGTTTACATTTTAAACTGCCTTGGCCAATCCAGACCGTTGAAACTTTATCAAAAGAAACGTTTAGTTTAAACTTTGGATATGATCCGGAAAAGGAAGAACAAGCTAATATTGTTCGTATGATAACAGGTGATGAAAATATTCTGCAAGCTGATTTAGTTGTTCAATGGAAGATTATCGACCCTAGTAAATATTTATTTAACTCCGATAATCCACAGCAGGTTCTTTATAATGCCACATCCGCTTCTTTAAGAAGTATTATTGGTTCTTCCACTATTGATGAAGCACTTACAGATGGAAAAGCAGAAATAGAAAATGAGGTATTGGATTTATTAGTAAGTCTTATGGAAGATTATGAAGTTGGCATTGCAATTCAGGATGTAAAATTACAGGAAGTAGATTTACCTAATGAAGAAGTGCGGCAAGCTTTTATGAAGGTTACAGATGCACGAGAAACAATGAATACAAAGAAAAACGAAGCGGATAAATATCGAAATGAAATCTATGAAGAAGCGCTAGGGGGGAAAAAGACGCTATCATCTCTCGCGCAGAAGGAGATAAAATAGAACGAATTGAAACAGCACGTGGTAATGTAGCAGGTTTTAATGCTTTGTATGATGCATATCAGGATAGCCCGGAAATCACAAGACAGCGTTTAGTCTTAGAAACATTAGATGAGGTTTTGCCTGATGCAAACATCTACATTATGAATGATGAAGGGAATACTATTAAATATTTACCACTTGGTCAAAATGGTACTACATCTATGATCCCTCCAGTAACAAATTCTGCTGAAGAAGATGAAAATACTTCGAAGGAAGGGGGAGGCGGAAACGAATGACAGAGAACAATAATGTGTATGAAATGAAAAAAATGTCACCCAGGGAAATTCGACGTGTAGTAAAAATGGGTATAATAATTTTGCTTAGCATTGTACTTTTGATCGTATTTATTAGTAGTATGTTCGTTGTAAAAGAGGGCGAATATAAGGTTGTTCGTCAATTTGGGGAAGTGGTGCGAATCGAAGATAATCCTGGATTAAATTTTAGGATTCCGCTGTTACAATCGATAACAACTTTACCAAATAAAAAGCTAATATATGATGTAATGGAGCGTGAAATTAATACACTAGACAAAAAACGTATGATTATTGATAATTATGCGATTTGGGAGATCACAGACCCAGCTTCAATGATTGCAAATGCTCGTACAGACTTAGGAGCAGAAGCTAGAATGGGAGAGTTTATTTTTTCTGTTATTCGCTCAGAGTTAGGATCCATGGATTATGATGAAATTATTAATGAAGAAGGAAGTACACGAGGTGATCTTAATCAAAGAGTCACAGAACGAGTAAATACACTATTAGAACGGGATAATTATGGTATTCAAGTGGATGACGTGCGCATTAAACGAACAGATCTTCCAGAAGAAAACGAACAATCTGTTTTCAATCGAATGATTTCTGAACGTGAAACAAAAGCACAGCAATATCTTTCCCAAGGGGGGAAGCAGAGAAAAGCAGAATCACTGCCACCGCAGATCGGGACGTAACAGAAATGTTATCTAAAGCAAACGCAGAAGCTGAACAAGTACGGGGCAGAGGGTGAATTGGAAGCTGCTGAAATGTATAATAAAGCGTTTGAGCAGGATACTGAGTTTTACCAATTATACCGCACATTGGAATCCTATAAAAAAACAGTCGATGGGGGGGAAACAACAATTATAATCCCACAAGGATCACCATATGCTGATATCTTATTAGGATTTTACGAATAATCAAACAGTCAGGTGACGATAATGTTGCCTGGCTTTCTTTATTGCTTCCAAGCATGGTAAAATATAAGCAATGTATGGAATTGAAAAGGAGATCACTAATATGACAAATAAATTGATTTTAATTGACGGTAATAGCATTGCGTATCGAGCTTTTTTTGCTTTGCCATTATTAAATAATGATAAAGGCGTATATACCAATGCGGTTTACGGATTTACCACAATACTGTTAAGAATTTTAGAGGAAGAACAGCCGAGCCATATGCTTGTTGCTTTTGATGCAGGTAAAACGACTTTCCGCCATCAGACATATAAGGAATATAAGGGTGGACGTGAAAAGACACCATCTGAATTAAGCGAACAATTCCCAATTTTGCGTGAATTGCTGGATGCCTTTCAAATTAAACATTACCAATTAGAAAACTATGAAGCGGATGACATCATTGGCACGATTGCGAAACAAGCAAAAGCTAAGAATTGGCAAGTCAAGGTTATTTCGGGTGATAAGGATTTACTGCAACTTGTAGCAGACAATGTGGATGTACAGCTAACGAAAAAAGGTATTAGTGATGTGATGACATATACACCTAAGATATTATTAGAAGATATGGAAGTCACTCCTGAGCAAATTCTTGATTTAAAAGCGTTAATGGGAGATAAATCTGATAATATACCAGGTGTTCCAGGCGTAGGACAAAAAACAGCAATAAAGTTGTTAAAGCAATTTAACACACTGGAAAATCTCTATGACCATTTAGACGAAGTTACAAGTGAAAAACTAAAAGAAAAATTAGAAGCCAATAAAAAGGAAGCATTTATGAGTAAAGAGCTGGTAACGATTGACCAGGATTCCCCCCCGATTAAAATTTCAGCGGATGATACTAAGTTTTCGGGATATCAAGATCAAAAGTTGAATGATTTTTTTAAAGAATTAGGTTTCAACTCTCTTTTAAACAGAATTGATGGAGCGGAAGAAGACAGTGTAACAACAACCTTAGAAGCTTTAGAATATGAAATAGTAACAGAAGTGAAAGAAGATCTTTTTACTGGTCAGGATGCATTTGAAATTGAAATCTTAGACGAAAATTATCATACGGAAGAAATGATCGGGGCTGCAATTGTCAATGAGAAAGGCCACTTTTTTATTCCTGTTGATATGATTGAGAAGTCAGAGGTATTCAAAAAATGGGCAGAAGACGAAACTCAAAAAAAATATGTATTTGATGCGAAAAAAATTACCGTTTTGTTAAACCGGCTATCGATTTCGATTAAAGGGATTTCGTTTGATATTTTATTAGCATCTTATTTAATTAATCCATCAGAAAATAATCATGATGTACCAGCAATTAGTCATCGATTTAATGAGAAAAACATACGTTTCGATGAAGAAGTGTATGGTAAAGGAGCTAAGAAGGGATTACCAAGTGATGATAAAGACTGGCAGGAACATATTGTTCGAAAAACAAAAATGATTAGCAAATTAAAAGTGCAAATGGAACAAGCATTAAAGCAAAAAAAGCAATTGGCATTATTAATTGATCTAGAACTACCTCTTGCCTTAGTATTAGGCAAAATGGAAGCTACAGGTGTTAAAGTCGATGAACAGCGTTTGAAAGATATGGGGGAAAGAATTAAAGGAGCGACTAGACAAGCTCGAAGAAGAAATTTATGAATTAGCAGGAGAGCCGTTTAATATAAATTCGCCAAAACAATTGGGTCCGATTTTATTTGAAAAATTAGAGCTGCCGGTAATCAAAAAAACAAAGACAGGTTATTCGACTGCGGCCGATGTGTTAGAACAGTTGCAAGGCAAGCATGCTATTATTGATAAGTTATTATTGTATCGCCAATTAAAAAAATTAGACTCTACTTATATTTCTGGTTTATTAAAAGTGATTCATAAAGACAGCAGTAAAATTCATACTCGTTTTAACCAGGCGTTAACACAAACTGGAAGATTAAGCTCGATAGATCCTAATTTGCAGAACATACCGATCCGAATTGAAGAAGGCCGTAAGATAAGACAAGCATTTGTACCATCTAATAAAGGCTGGAAAATGATTGCAGCTGACTATTCGCAAATTGAACTACGCGTGTTAGCCCATATTGCGAAAGATGATAAGTTGCAGGCAGCATTTAATGACGATAAAGATATTCATACACAGACAGCAATGGATGTTTTTCATGTCATGGAAGAGGAAGTTACCTCTAATATGCGACGTCAAGCAAAAGCGGTTAATTTTGGTATTGTATATGGTATTAGTGATTATGGACTTTCCCAGAGCTTAGGAATCACGAGGAAGGATGCTAAAACCTTTATTAGTCGATATTTGGACAGCTATCCAGGCGTTCAGGCTTATATGAAAGAAATTGTTCAAGAAGCTAAACAAAATGGGTATGTATCCACGATAATGAATCGTCGACGTTATCTGCCAGAGATAACAAGTCGTAATTTTAATTTAAGAAGTTTTGCTGAAAGAACGGCTATGAACACTCCGATTCAAGGGAGTGCAGCAGATATTATTAAATTAGCAATGATTGAATTGGATTACCAGTAAAGAAAGAAAATTACCAGGCAACTTTGATACTGCAAGTACACGATGAGTTGATATTAGAAGTGCCAGAAGAAGAAGTCGCTGTTATTACTAAATTAGTTGTAGATGTGATGGAGCAAGCGATTGAATTAAGCGTGCCATTGAAAGTGGATGTCGACTATGGTGAAACATGGTATGACGCCAAATAAAGAGTAGGAGTTTTGACAATGCCGGAATTACCTGAAGTAGAAACGATTAGACAAACATTAAAACAGTTAACCATAGGAAAAACGATTCAGACAGTTGATATATATTGGCCAAAAATTATACAGGAACCAGATGATTATCATCATTTTATTGACTTAATTAAGAATCAAACGATCCATGACATTAGAAGAAAGGGGGGGAAGTTTCTACTATTTGATCTAAATCAACATGTACTAGTTTCCCACTTGCGTATGGAAGGAAAATACGGGGGGGTATATCCTCAACGTGAAGAGTTAATGGCCCATACGCATGTTGTCTTCCATTTTACTGATGGAACAGATCTGCGTTATCGGGACGTTCGTAAATTAGGTACGATGCATTTACAGGAAAGAGGGACAGAATTAACGAAAAAACCGCTTCTATTGGTAGCTCAAGATCCATTGGAAGCTGATTTCTCACTTCAGACTTTTCAAAAGAAAGTACAAAAAAGTGAACGAAATATTAAAAACATTTTATTAGATCAATCTGTCATAGCTGGGCTGGGTAATATATATGTTGATGAAACGCTGTTTATGGCAGGCATTCATCCATTGACAAAAGGGTTAAGTGTAACGGATGAACAAGTGATTCAAATAGTAGAAGCATCTGTTGCTACACTAAAAGATGCTGTTAAACAAGGAGGCACAACCATAAGGTCTTATGTGAATTCGCAAGGGCAAATTGGTATGTTTCAGCAAAAACTTAATGTATATGGCCAAAATGATAAAGCATGTCGTAAGTGCGAGGATACTATCATGAAAATAAAAGTAAATGGACGAGGTACCCATTATTGTCCGAGCTGTCAGCCAATTTAGCAGTTCATATTTTTACTTATGATTATGAGAGAGAGCTCCAAAGTTATAATTGGAATATCATAGCGACATTAAATCGATGAATGTTTCTTTCGTATTTTAAAATAATAAATATGGATAAGCTTCTTAAGTATAAGGGAGTGTGTCATTTGATTATCGGATTAACAGGTAACATAGCAACTGGAAAATCAACCATAAGTAATATGTTAGAGACTAAATACAACATTCCAGTTATTGATGCTGATAAAATTGCAAGAGAAGTAGTAGAACCCGGTGAAGAGACTTTATCAATTATTGCAGAGACGTTTGGAAGACAGGTGCTTTTAATTGATGGAACACTTAATCGTAAAAAACTGGGCGAGATAATTTTTCAGGATGCATCGAAAAGAGAGACGTTAAATAATATCGTCCATCCAGCAGTTAGAGAAAAAATGGATATGAAAAAAAACAGCTGCTTCAAAAAGGATTTACAACCATAGTGTTGGATATACCTCTTTTGTTTGAAAATGATCTGACGTATTTGGCTGATAAAACAATGGTAGTTTATACGCAAGAAGATATTCAATTACAGCGATTGATGGAGCGTAATCAATTGACGGAAACAGATGCAAAAAATCGAATGAATGCTCAAATGGCTTTGAAGAAAAAATGCGAACTAGCGGATGCGGTAATTGATAACAGTGGTACAATCGAATATACAGCGGAACAACTTGAGGAAATTTTGAACGAATGGGGGGGATTAAATAATCAATAAGGGAAAAATAAAAAAGCGCAATTTGTAAAAATTAACTTGTCAAAATCGACAAAAGTAGATATAATTCTTTTGCACGTCTTTATTAGCTAGACTATCTCGAAATATGATATGCTAGGTACTAAGAACTTTTGAATATAGGCGATCGTATGAATGCTTAAAGGGTTAGGATCTCTCTGGACTAACTTTCCCCCCCCGTGGCAGCTCATCCATTATTATTCGAAAGAACCTGTAAAAAAAGGGGGAATTACACATGGATACAATGGGTAGACACGTTATTGCTGAATTATGGGGGTTGTAATATTGATTTATTAAATGACATGGAACGTTTGGAAAAAACGTTTGTAAATGCGGCACTTAAAGCTGGTGCGGAAATTCGTGAGGTTGCTTTTCATAAATTTGCACCTATGGGCGTAAGTGGTGTTGTAATCATTTCTGAATCACATTTAACAATCCACAGCTTTCCGGAACATGGTTACGCAAGTATTGATGTATATACTTGTGGTGACATTATTGATCCGAATGTAGCAGTAGATTTTATTGAAGAAGAATTGGAAGCAAAGACAACGGAAAAATTAGAAGTCCCAAGAGGCATGGGCGCTATTCAAATAAAAAATATAAAGGCACAATAAGTGGCTGAGACAAAAGTAATTTATTATAAATAAAATCCGAACGATATGCAAATTCTCCGATTGAATTTGCTATCATTCGGATTTTTTAATTGCATATAAGGAAGATAATGCGACATAACTTCAATTTACTGAGTAGTAATTTTGAAATTTATATTAGGTGTAACAACCACTTCGGCTTGTTACGCAGATATACCATATCAATATTATCTTATAAGTTAGTGCGCATTATCTTCCTTGTGTTCATTTTGATTCACACACATCATTCGGCTTTATGCTGGAAAGTAATTGATATGTCCCACCCTTTTTTCGTTCAAACAAAATAATGGATTCAAAGGTAACATCTCATAAAGAATTTAGCGTAACAAATAGAGATTAATCGTTTTCTTTTCTAAAACGTGTTAAAATAAATATTAAATAAACTACATAACGAGGTGTAATAATATATGTCATTCCGTAACACGTTAAATAAGAATTTTAATAATCACTCAGAGACGCGAGATAAGCATTGGGATCCAGCTCTTCAAACCCATTATTTTAAAACAACTAGAGATAAAGCTTTTGATAAACTAGAGCCTTTATTCAGCAATATGAAAGAATGTGAAATTATTGGTATCTCAAAGGATCACGGTGAAATTAGTTTTAATTACAAAGCTGGAAGAAAAGCATTTATTATTATGACCATTATTATGGTAAAACCTTATCGTACAGCAATTGATATTTCTGCAACAACAGAATCAGCTGTCCCATTTGACTTTGGCTATAGTCATAAACTAATTCCTAAACTTTATGATAAAATAAAAAAAGAATTAGATTATGTTGGAACGAAAGAATAAAGAAACAAAGGATGATTAAGGTTGCGGTGTCCACATTGTCATTATAAAAACACAAAAGTATTAGACTCGAGACCAATTGAAGACGGCCGTTCTATACGTAGACGAAGAGAGTGTGAGTCATGTACTTTTCGTTTTACTACATTTGAGAGAATCGAAGAGGTACCATTAATAGTAGTAAAAAAGGAAGGTACAAGAGAAGAATACAGTCGCGATAAATTATTGCGCGGCTTGATTCGAGCATGTGAAAAAAGACCTGTTGCATTAGAACAGTTAGAAAACATTGCAGTAGAAATTGAAAAAGAATTGCGTAATCGTGGAACATCTGAAGTAAAAAGTGATGATATTGGAGAAATGGTGATGGATCGATTAGCAGATGTAGATGAAGTAGCATATGTAAGGTTTGCTTCTGTGTATCGTCAATTCAAGGATATCAGTGTGTTTTTAGATGAATTAAAAGATTTAATCCGTAACGATAAGAAGTAATAACGGTTAGAAAGGGGGGGCTATATATATATGGAACTAGGAGACATCGGGAAATTACTACCTTCAGAATTATATATAGTCCATACTTCTCAGGAATTGTCGCTATCTTATACAAACGCTCTGACACATCTTTATCAGCCTCTCATAGGCATTGATGCATTGTCACTCTATCAAACACTGTATACGGAGTCTGCGCTAACTATAGACTATCAGACGCACCATATGCTGATGAATTATATAGGTTTACCCCCCCTCGATCGAATCTATCGAGCTAGACGAAAACTAGAAGCAATAGGACTTTTGCAAACTTATGAAGATGAGCAGGAAGAACACAAAGTCTATAACTATCTGTTACATCCTCCGCAGTCTGCTCAGCGTTTTTTCGAAAATGACTTTTTAAGCCATTTACTATACCATCAACTAGGCAGTGAAAAATATAAGAAAATCAAACAAGCCTTTGTAAAACAAACGGGTTATACAAAAGAGGAAAATGAAACAACTGCTCGCTTTGAAGAAGTATTTCAATTAATTGATAGACAGCCAAGTAAAAGCCAGCTTCAGGCTCAGGAACAGACAAGTGAAATACCAATGGAAGAAAAAGTCGACTTTGAATGGCTGGAGCAAATGCTGAAGCAGCGAATGTTACCTGTCGATCGAATTTTAACACCTGACACACGCAAACTAATTAACCAAATGATGGTAGCGTATGATTTATCCAATCAGGATATCGAAAAAGCATTAATCTGGTCAATAAATGATGAAAATCAATTGTTAACGAATGAATTTAAAAATGCATGTATGGATTTGATAAGTGGTACAAAGCAAAAAGTTTCATTGCATGTAGCTTCAGATAAACAAAAGGTAGCATCTAATCCATCAATGAACACCGCTAAATCTAAAGAAGAGCAGTTCATCGAGATGTTAGAGCATATATCACCAAGACAGTTATTACAAGATCTGTCAGATGGGAATCAACCGTCTCAGCACGATTTAAAAGTCATAAGTGAAGTGATGACAAATCAGGGACTGAATCCAGGTGTTATGAATGTTCTGATTCATTATGTACTATTAAAAACCGATATGAAGCTTTCAAAAGGTTATTTGGAGACAATTGCGAGCCATTGGGCGCGTAAAAATGTTAAGACAGTAAGGCAAGCGATGACTTTGGCAAAATCTGAAAATAAGAAATACCAGCAATGGACAACTAGTTCAAAATCGAACCAGCGCTATCAGTATAAAAATGCTAAAAAAGATATCGTTCCAGATTGGTATAAAAAGCAGAAACAACAAGCGAAAAAAGACACGAAACCACCTGCATCCACAGCTGAAAAAGAAAAAACAGCTAAAGAGGCAGATAAGATGCTAGCGCAATACCTAGCACAACAAGCTAATGATGAGTAAGGGTGATAGCCATGGAACCAATTCAATCAGCGATGAAGAAATGGATAAATTCAAATAAAAGAATAAAAGATAATGTTAGTCAACAGCGCAGCAATGTGCTAAATGATCCTGATATTAAAAAGGTGCTAAGTAATCATCTGGAGTTAGATGAACAGGATATCAATCGGCATCTTATGAAATTGTATGAGTATCAACAGGCATCTAAAAATTGTGAACAGTGTCCACATGTCAAGGGTTGTAAAAATATTATTAAAGGTTATACCCCCCCACAATTAGATATAGATGGTAAAGATATATCCTTGAGATATGAGAAGTGCAAAAATAAAATTCATGAAGAAGCACAGTTGGAGAAAGAAGCGTTAGTTGGGAGCCTGTATATTCCAAAAAAGATTAAGCAAGCGAAATTAGGGGGGGATATGGATTCTTCTTCCTACGAACGTAAAGCAGTGGTTAGAGAAATAATCGAATTTGTTCAAAATCATACAAATGGGACTTTTCATAAAGGATTGTATATACATGGTCCATTTGGAACAGGGAAATCCTTTATTCTAGGTGTGATAGCGAATGAATTAAAAAATCGCTCTGTAAAATCAGATATTATTTATATGCCAGAATTAGTAAGGGAAATGAAAGCATCAATTAAGAATGACAGCTTACAGTCAAAGATTGAACGATTTAAGAAAGTAGAAGTTCTGATGTTAGATGACATTGGTGCTGAATCGATATCTTCCTGGTTTAGAGATGAGGTGCTAGGTGCCATCCTCCAGTATCGAATGATGGAGGATCTTCCTGTTTTCTTCACATCTAATTATAATTTAGAACAGTTGGAAGAACATTTGGCAACTTCAAATAGAGGAGATGTAGAGACAATTAAAGCTGGTCGAATTGTGGAGCGAATAATGCAATTAAGTAAACCTCTGGAACTTACAAATCGTTATCGAATGAATGAATAACAATAACTTCTGTCTAATCTTGGGACAGAGGTTATTTTTTCAAGTATCACCCATATAATTATATCAGTTTGATGGTGATGAGGGTGATGATACTTGTTGGAAGTATATTTTGAGCAAGATACTGAAGCAGATGTGTTTTATCAGATGCTTAAGAACGAAGGGGGGGATAAATGGAAGGTTTTACGGAAACGAATGAAACGAACACATATTCAATTAATCCCTGTAGTTGAAATGGAATGGGAAGAGAAAAGAAGACATTTAGCTCTGTTATTAAGTATGGTATTTATTCAGTGCAGAGAACTTGCGATGATCCGACAAATACTTAAGAAGAAATACTATTTTTCGAACGAAGATGAGATTGACAGAATTACCTCCATAGCCATTTCTTTACTGGAGAAAGATGAAGCAATATATGAGGATAGAATTCACCAACATGAATTACGGGATATTTTAACCACTATTTTCACGTTGCAAATGGATACTGAATTTGTTCGATTTGATTCAATTGTACATTTTCGTTTACATCATTACATCGATCAATTAACAGAAATGGTTGGACTGGCTATTGATGAATTTAAGCGCGAAGAAGAGTATCAAGCATTTATTGATTCAATTAGGGAATTCGTGAAAAGAAAACATCCTGAGGAAGATGTATTGCATGTATTACAGGGTCCGCAATTTCAAATATTCAGAGAGGATGGTGAACGTTATACAATAAAAGACTTACAAGATTTAAAAGCAAAGTTTCCGTTATTTATTTTTGGCCTGGAAAATGAAGAATGGGATATTTCCCCCCCACTAATTATGCTAGCACCAAATCATATTCATATGTACGGTGAGGATCTGTCAGAAGCTAGAACTCATACAATAATGACTATTTTCCAAGAGCGATTCAGTTTTTATTCAAAGGAATTTTTCCCTTTTTATTATGATGAAAAAGAATCTTGATTTTTCACGTGACAATCGTTATAATAATTGCATAACATTAAAATTTTGCATTGATAAGGACAAGATAGTCTGTAAGGCGTATCATTAGAGAGGGAAACCATAGCTGAAAGTTTCCTGTATGACCACATTCTATTACCACCTTTGAGCACTGCTATGGAACACTTATGTAAGTAATTAGCAGCGATTCGTCAACGTTATCGACTTTTCAATGAGCTGCACGTTACGTGTAGAAAATTGGGTGGAACCACGGGTATAACGCTCGTCCCTTTACAATTAGTATGGGGGGGATGGGCGTTTTTATTTATCCTACATTCTGAATGAACTATTAATAAAAAAAGGAGAGTTTGACTTATGAGTAACATTCATATTACATTTCCAGATGGAACAGTAAAACCTTTTGATCAAGGGACTACTGGTGAAGAAATCGCAGCTTCGATTTCTCCTGGATTGAAAAAGCAGGCATTAGCAATAAAATTAGACAATACATTTTATGATTTACGTACACCATTGGAGACAGATGGCACCATCGAGATTATTACGGTCAAGAATGAAGATGGGATTGAAATATTACGACACTCAACTGCACATTTAATGGCTCAGGCTATTAAGCGTCTATATGATAACGTGAAGTTAGGTGTGGGTCCTACAATAGAAAGTGGCTTCTATTATGACATCGATATGGAAGAAACCATTACCCCAGAAGATCTGCCCCCCCGTATAGAAAAAGAAATGAAACGCATTGTCGATGAAAACTTAGAAGTGGTTCGCAAAGAAGTAAGTCGTAAGGAAGCAAAAGCGATCTATCAAGAAATCGGTGATGATTTAAAACTGGAATTATTAGAGGCGATTCCTGAAGACGAAACTGTTACAATTTATGAGCAGGGTGAATTCTTTGACCTTTGCCGTGGTGTTCATGTTCCACAAACAAGCAAAATAAAGATCTTTAAATTGTTAAGTATTTCCGGAGCATATTGGCGAGGGGGGGATAGTAATAATAAAATGTTGCAGCGTATTTATGGTACAGCTTTTGAGAAACAAGGACAGTTAGATGAATATCTGCGTATGCGTGAAGAAGCGAAAGAACGCGATCATCGAAAATTAGGCAAAGAGCTAGGTATCTTCACCATTTCTCAAAAAGTGGGACAAGGATTACCATTATGGTTACCAAATGGCGCCACAATCCGTCGTACAATCGAACGCTACATCGTAGATTTGGAGGAACGCCTTGGTTATAATCACGTCTATACACCTATTTAGGTAGTAAAGAGTTATATAAAACTAGTGGTCACTGGGATCATTATCAGGATGATATATTTCCTCCAATGCAAATGGACAATGAAGAACTGATTTTGAGACCAATGAACTGTCCTCATCATATGATGGTATATAAAAATGACTTACACAGTTATCGCAACTTGCCAATACGAATTGCCGAGCTTGGAACCATGCATCGTTACGAAATGTCTGGAGCGTTAGCAGGTCTTCAGCGTGTGCGTGCCATGACGTTAAATGACGCCCATATTTTTGCTCGTCCTGATCAATTGAAAGATGAATTTATTCGTGTAGTAGAATTAGTGCAAAATGTCTATAAAGACTTTGGCATTGATGATTACTATTTCCGTTTATCTTATCGTGACCCTGCAGATACAGAAAAATATGTAGACAATGATGAAATGTGGGAAAAGGCTCAAAGCTTATTAAAGGAAACAATGAAAGAGATGAAGTTAGAATATGTGGAAGCAGATGGTGAAGCAGCGTTTTATGGTCCTAAACTCGATGTTCAGGTCAAAACAGCTCTTGGCAAAGATGAAACCTTATCGACCGTGCAGTTAGATTTCCACTTACCAGAACGCTTTGATTTAACATATATCGGAGAAGATGGAAAAGAACATCGGCCTGTTGTGATTCATCGTGGTGTGGTATCGACAATGGAACGCTTTGTAGCTTTTCTGATAGAAGAATACAAAGGTGCCTTTCCGACATGGTTAGCTCCGATTCAAGCAAGAATTATTCCTGTATCTGCAGAGGTTCATTTTGAATATGCGAAAAAGGTGGAAGAGGAATTACGTTTCGCAGGTGTTCGAGCAGAAGTAGATGAACGCGATGAAAAAATTGGATATAAAATTCGCGAAGCCCAAACCGCTAAAATTCCATTTGCATTAATTGTAGGTGATAACGAAATTGAAGCAAATGCAGTCAATGTTAGGCGATATGGTGAAAAGAATTCTGACACGATTCTATTAGAAGATTTTAAAGCCTTAATTAAAAAGGAAATTCAAGATAGAACATTACGCAATAAGTAACAAATAAAGTCTGGAACAAAGAAAATTTAAAAAAATCAAATCCGAACGATGATACGAATTCTACCCGGATTAGAATTCGCCATCGTTGGGATTTTTATTAAATAATTACCATATTCAGTTAGTGAACATTTAATTCTTTAATAGCTTTAAGACAAAATAAATCTGTACTATACATATTATGATTTATTATGGAGAGTATAAAAGTGAATTTTAAATATAGGAGGTTCACTATTGTGCAAAATCAAATGCAAGGAAATACACAGATGTCCCAAACAATGAACAATCAAGGAACAAGCCAAAATCATGGAGCACATGAGATGCTTGATTCACATGAATTAATTGGTAATATAATTGGTATTTTAGAGCAGTATCAGCTCTACAATCAGCATATACAAGATCAGGAATTAAAGGATATCCTGCAGCGCCAATCTTCATTTATGATGGAGATGTACAATACCATAGTAGAAAGTTTTCAGACTGGCCAAGATCCTCAAGTTCCTACAAAACAGTATAAAATGGAGCAAAGTAATGAAGTTATTTATGGAATGAGTGCAGGGCAGCCCAAAAAACCAAAACAAAATATTAACGAATTTTCAGATGAGTGTTTTTCTTCTTTTATGTTAGGACATACAAAATCGGCAGGTTCTGCACTTGCAATGGCAGGGGGGGCTGAAATGAATAATCCAATATTACGCAGGATTATAGCAGATAGTGTACCGAATATGATTGAAATGAGCTATGAACTGTTTCTATATCAAAATAAAAAAGGTTATTATCAAGTTCCGAAATTAAATGATCAAGATATGAATGTTATGCTAAATGCATACACGAAAGCACCACAACAAAATATGCATTAATAAAGAAAGATGGAAACGGAGTGATCTTCGTTTCCATCTTTCTTTATTGGAAGAAGCTTACTTTCTGTTTTTAATACATTGGTTGACACGGGGGGGGTGTGGTACGTGCTATGATATTAAGAGTGAATTAAATATGATCTTAAGACAAGTAGAAGCACCCGCTTCTCACCTGATTGACACACAAATGTAGTTAACAGGTACAATAAGTCCGACTTATTTGTAATGAATATTGGATGTGTGGGTGCAACGTGTACCGACACTTTTTTAATGTGAAATTTTATAACTTGTCTCGCTAAAATGATCATGTTTCATTACGCTTTATTAAATTTCGGAGGTGGCTGATTATTAGCAAAGATATGAACGTCAATGAGAATATTCGCGCACGTGAAGTTCGTCTCATTGATTCAAATGGGGACCAATTAGGTGTTAAAACTCGCCAAGAAGCGTTAGATATTGCTCAAACAAGAAATCTTGATTTAGTTATGGTGGCGCCAAAAGCAAAACCACCTGTATGTCGTATCATGGATTTTGGTAAATATCGTTTTGAGCAGCAAAAGAAAGAAAAGGAAGCACGTAAAAATCAAAAAATTATTAACTTGAAGGAAGTTCGTTTAAGCCCAGGTATTGAAGAACATGACTTTCATACAAAGCTTCGTAACGCACGTAAATTCTTAGAAAAGGGAGACAAAGTAAAAGTCTCTATACGCTTCCGTGGACGTGCGATTACCCATAAAGAATTAGGTCAGAAAGTATTAGAACGTATGGCGGAAGAATGTAAAGATCTTTCCACTGTGGAGCAAAAAGCCAAAATGGATGGCCGCAGTATGTTTATGATGCTTGCACCTGTAAACGAAAAAAAATAACTCGCACTTGTTAGCGACAAGTTAAATAGATTTAGTTTCAAGGAGGAAGTAACAATGCCAAAAATGAAGACACACAGAGGTACAGCAAAAAGATTCAAGAAAACAGGTACTGGAAAGGTGAAACGTTCGCACGCATTTACAAGTCACATGTTTGCTAACAAGACTCAAAAACAAAAGCGTAAACTACGTAAATCAGCTATTTTATCAGCTGGAGATTACAAACGTATTAAACAAATGCTACCTAAATAAGGTGGTACAGCTAATGGGACAGTTCGGAAATCGATCCAAATTTTGTGATGATTCCGTGCTTGACATTATAAAGAATAACATTTCACAACAGATTCGTTGATTTAAATAGGAGGGTATTATTATGCCACGTGTTAAAGGTGGAACAGTTACGCGTCAGCGTCGCAAACGTATTTTAAAGCTAGCAAAAGGTTATTATGGTGGAAAACATGCACTATTTAAAACTGCAAAACAACAAGTAATGAAATCAGGTCAGTATGCATATCGTGACCGTCGTCAGAAAAAACGTGATTTCCGTAAATTATGGATAGCACGTATCAATGCAGCGGCGCGTTTGAACGAACTTTCATACAGCCGTTTCATGCATGGTCTTAAACTTGCAGGTGTCGAAGTAAACCGTAAAATGTTAGCAGACTTAGCAATTAATGATGAAAAAGCATTTGCTTCACTTGCTGAAAAAGCCAAATCAGCTCTAAAATAAGATAGTTAATAACAACGGATAGTTCTTACCTTAAGAGCTATCTGTTTTTTT
>NZ_BAVS01000007.1 GCF_000521485.1 Gracilibacillus boraciitolerans JCM 21714
AACTAAATGAAAAAATAGGTAGCCAAATTACAGTTTTTTGATCATAATAGAAGTTATATACATATATTTAGAGATATTTTGTTTTTGGAAGGGGGGGCAGACGTATGGATTGGGTGATGGAAATAGTACTAGCATTCCTGCGAGTATTTATGCAACCATTTATTTATTTATTTTTATTATTTATCCTGATCAGCGGGTATCGAAGAGTAAAGAAGGATCGGAAAAACTTTGGAAGCAAAGTATATCCCTATTTTTATGAAACAAAAAACACCTGGTCGATTGCGATTGTATTCGGGATTCTTTTATCTGGCCTATCATTTTTGTCCGGTTTTATGGTGTCAATACCTTTTAGCTTATTGCTAGGGTTTATCATGTTAGTAGTGGCAATAGCGAATCGATTTAGCTGGTTGTCGGCAAGCTATGTACTCCCAATAACTGCTGCCATCCTATACTTTGTTAATGTTTATGGTGAAGGGTATTTGCCGATTAGTTGGATAGTAAATTTAGATATAACAGATTTATTCTATATTCCCTTTTTGGTAGGAATGCTGTTGTTAGCGGAGACATGGTACTTATCAGGAATTCATCATGTTGATTCGTTTCCAGATCTTGTCAAAAGCAGCCGAGGTAAATATTTAGGGCAGCATCGTATTAAAAAGTTAACTATTGTCCCTTTTGTAGCGCTATTACCAGGAGGTTTTATTGAACCATTTGCCAGTTGGTGGCCGTTATTGGAGGTGGGAGGTAGCTCTTTTGGATTAATCGTCATACCATATGTACTTGGATTTGAATATGTGGCGAAATCGATGCTGCCAAAGCATGCTTCGAAGTGGTTAAGTAAGCGCATCGCAGTGCTAGCTATTGTGGTTTTATTATTAGCGGCTGGTGGCTATTTCGTACCAATCTTAACCGTGTTCGCATTAGCTGCAGCTTTTATAGGGAAAGAGATTGTTCAATATAGCTATCGAAACGTGGAACAGAAAAACGTGCCCATTTTTCAACCGGCAGGCAATGGTCTTGTAGTGCTTGGTACACTACCTGATACGCCTGCAGATAAATTGGAATTAATTCCGGGAGAAATAATTGTCAAAGTAAATGGTATAAAAGTAGATAATGAAGAAGAGTTTTACCATGCAGTAAATAATAATCGAGCTTTTTGTAAATTATCGATTAAAGATTTAAGTGGAGAAATTCGTTTTGCGCAAAAAGCTCTATATGAAGGCGAACACCATAAACTAGGAATATTGTTTGTGAAAGAATCTGCTTCCTATACAATATTAAAACAAGAGAGCTAAATTAGCTCTCTTGTTTTTCGTTAAATTGTAATAATTCACGAATTTCATGTTCTGATAATTTAGATAAAAGTGTTTCACCTGGCTGAATGATTTGATCTACTAACTCACGTTTCTTTTGCTGTAATTGATAAATTTTTTCTTCAATTGTACCCTCGGTAATAAAGCGGATAACTTGTACGACTTTCTTTTGGCCAATTCGATGGGCACGTCCAGCAGCTTGTTCTTCCACAGCAGGATTCCACCATAAATCATACAAAATCACCGTGTCTGCACCAGTCAGATTAAGACCTGTTCCACCAGCTTTTAGAGAGATTAAAAAGAAACTACGTTCCCCCCCTTCGTTAAATGAATCAACCATCTTTATCCGTTGCTCAGATGGGGGGGTTGAACCATCTAAATAAAAGACCTCATGCCCTGTTTCCTCTAATGTTTTTCGAATGATTTGCAACATGCTGGAGAATTGAGAAAAGATTAACGTTCGTTTTCCGTTTGCTTCTAACTCCCCTGTTAATTCCATTAATTGATCCAGTTTTCCTGATGCTCCAGTATAGTTTTCTAAAAATAAACTGGGATGACAACAAATCTGTCGTAAGCGAGTGAGACCAGCCAAAATTAGCAGTTTACCACGATCAAATCCTTTTGTTTCAATCGTTTGATCCAGCTCATTTTGAATTCGTTGTAAATAGCCAATATATACTTCTTTTTGCTGTTTGGTTAGCTCGGAGTATTGGACTGATTCAATTTTATCTGGAAGTTCTTCCAGTACATCTTTTTTACGCGACGTAAAATAAATGGTCTTGTGATTTTTGCTATATAGTTAGGATCAAGATTACCGAATGCTTTTTTACTGCCATATAAACCAGGAGATATTGTATAAAATATCGACCATAGTTCATCTAATGCATTTTCGATTGGCGTCCCGCTTAAAGCAAAGAATTGCTTAGCTTGTAAGGAACGTACCGCTTTTGCTGTTAAAGTTAAATGGTTTTTAATCACTTGTGCTTCATCTAAAATAATACAATCAAATAAATGATCTTCGTATAAGTCTTGGTCTTTACGCAAGGTTGGATAAGATGTAATTAAGATATTTGTTTCCTTATGCTGTTCAAGTAGTTCTCTCCGATATTGCTTTGCACCGATGATCACTCCTGACGATAACGTGGGTGAGAATTTTTCTATTTCTTTTTTCCAATTGTATAGAAGCGATGCAGGTGCAATCACAAGCGCCTGGTAGTGTTCTTTTTTGTCATTCGCCTCTGATAGCATATAGCTAATCGATTGCAGGGTTTTCCCTAACCCCCCCATATCATCTGCTAAGATCCCGCCTAAATGGTAATGGGACAATGCCTTCATCCACTGAAATCCTGTTACTTGATAGTCACGCATATCTGCAACTAATTGGGTTGGTAATTCAAATCTTAATTGTTCCGGATGTTTTAATTGCTCTAACATCTGTTGAAAAGAAGCACTGTACCGATAATCTGTTTTATTCAATGCTTCTTCCACCTGAAAACTTCGGGCAGCCGGAATCGAAATTACGCCATTCTCCATTTGTTTTTTCGACAGCTGCAGATTTTGCTGTAAAGCTTGGAAAGAAGAAAAATCATCAGATTCCAAATGAATGAGAGCACCATTGGGAATGCGATAATACCGCTTTTTTTCAATAAGTGCCTGTAAAATATGTGCAACTTCCTCGGAGGAAATGCCATCCAAGTCAAATTCAATATCAAGCATACCTTCCGATGGGCGATAATCGACATTTGATTGTAATGTAATTTGATCAATACCCTCAAGCATTTGTTTCACTTTAGCTGATAAATAAACTTTTGCTACCTGTTCGATTTGATAGACTCCCTCATGAATAAAGGAATAGATCGCATCATCATTAAAAGCAAATAATGCTTGATTCATCTCGATAAATGCTTCATCCCGAAGCAATTGCATTACTTCCTGCTCTTTAACCGTGTCTCGTTTTACGATTTCTTCACCTGTTCCATTATCGGAGAATGGGGGGTAAACATTGTATCACCATAGTGGTATTCTACCTCTGCTTTTAAGGAACCATCTATTTCATCTATAAAAACTTTTATTTGTAATGGATCCGTATTAATCTGTTTTGCCATTCGCTCCGACATTTCCAGGGAGCCGACTTGTTCAAATTGAGGCATCACATTTTTAACGAACACATCCATCTCGCTAGGTGAAATATATTGCTTCTTTTTATTTTGAAAGGGCATAATTCGAAATAATTTTTCGAGAATCTGCTTTTGCTGGTAGTTGATTTTATAAAAATGATTATTATGAATCACGTAACGATAACTATCCAAAAAATAATAATCTGAGAGATCTGTCATTTCCAGTGTATAGCTTTTCTGCTGCTGATAATCTAATTGAAAATGAATTTGATCTGTCATTTCACTGACGGAGATCGACGGATATTCTTTCTGTGATTCCTGCTTAAATATATAATTCATTTCGACTAATTGGTCTAACAATTGGTCAATTAGACTTGGAGGTATATAAATACTGCGCGGTTGTTCCAGCTTTAACACATAGCTATTACCAAACAGGCGCTCCTGCTCATAGCAAGTCAACAGCATTTCGATCATATGCTGGTCTTTTGAAGTGAAGTAATGAACAGACGGATAAAACGTGAAACTTTGGTTTATTTTAAAAGATTCCCCACTATTTAGTGCTTTTAAAAACCCGCGAATATCTCTAATGACGTATGGTCGTTTATCACCCATTTTCACTTCGATCGTAAGCGCATATTGCGTGTTTTTACTTGCTTTTGTTAAGGTTAGCATATATTCCGTTTCCACAACCTGAGGAGATTCAGTGTGTTGCGATTTATCACGGAATGTATATAATAACTGTTTGGCAAAAAGGTCGGTATCTTGCACAGAAACTTGTTGTGCATTACGATCGACAGCAAACCGTTTGCGATTAGATTGAGCATCCTGAGTTATGGCTAGCAGAACTGCTGCAACATGCTTACACGTATCATGGGTAGCAAATGCCGGACAGTTGCATGTTGTATCAATCATCATCTCGTTTGTAAAGTAGATGCGGACTGTATATATCTTTGTTCCTTTAACTAGTCCTCGCCAAGAATGATTTTCCGGGTTATAAGAAAGACCGTAAACTTTTCCATTCTTATAATAGCTATAACCTCGTTTATAAAAACGATCACCAGTTAATTGGCGAATCGATTCTTCTGTCATTTGTATATGCTGCAAATTGATCCCATCCTTATTCAAAGAATCCATCATTATATTATATCAGATTTCAGATTTGATGCCATCCTGTAGTTTTTTTATTTTCAGTCTGATTGTTTAGTGGTAAAATAGGATACGTTAACAGGTACGTAGATTAGAAAGTAGGTTATAGAATGGGATTACAGGATGAAGTGAAAAAAAGAAAAACTTTTGCTATTATATCACACCCTGATGCAGGGAAAACAACCATGACGGAAAAATTATTGTTATTTGGTAATTTAATTCGTACTGCTGGTACTGTAAAGGCTAAAAAAACCGGGAAATATGCGACATCGGATTGGATGGAAATTGAAAAACAGCGTGGAATTTCCGTTACTTCCAGTGTGATGAATTTTGAATATAAGGGACATAAAGTAAATATTCTTGATACACCAGGGCATGAGGATTTCAGTGAGGATACTTATCGAACATTAACAGCAGTTGACAGTGTGGTCATGATTATTGATGCAACAAAAGGGATTGAAGCGCAAACGATTAAATTGTTTAAAGTTTGTAAAATGCGCGGAATACCAATTTTTACTTTCATTAATAAATTGGACCGGGAGGGTCGCGAACCGCTAGAATTACTTGATCAAATTGAAGACGTCTTAAATATTGAAACCTATCCAATGAACTGGCCTGTTGGAATGGGGAAACGCTTCTTAGGAATTTTGGATCGGTATAATGATCAGTTCATTAAGTATAATGGTAATGAAGATGAGACCTATATTCCGATGTCTGACATGTCAGAGGATGAATTAACGGAGCATCCCACTTATCAGGAAACGGTGGATGAATTAGCATTACTGAATGAAGCAGGTGATCAATTTTCACTTGATCGTGTATTAGAAGGAGAGCAAACACCTGTATTTTTTGGGAGTGCCCTTGCCCCCCCTTTTGGTGTCCAAACATTCTTTGATACGTTTATCTCGATGGCTCCTGCACCAGGTCCGCGTCGAACAACGCAGGAAGTAATCAGTCCGGTTTATCCTGATTTTTCAGGATTTATTTTTAAGATTCAGGCGAATATGAATCCTCAACACCGTGATCGTATTGCCTTTCTAAGAGTTTGTTCCGGTAAATTTGAACGTGGGATGAATGTGAATGTAGCCAGAACGGGAAAATCGATTCGATTAGGACAGACCCAGCAATTTGTTGCTTCATCGCGTGATACGGTAGAAGAAGCATATGCAGGGGGGGATATTATTGGTATATATGATCCGGGTATCTATCGAATTGGGGGGGATACACTGGTTGAAAGCAAACAAACGTTTGAATTTGATGAATTGCCGCAATTTCCGCCGGAGATGTTCCAACGCGTAACTGCTAAGAACGTAATGAAGGCAAAGCAATTTAGAAAAGGGATTGAGCAGTTAGTCCAGGAAGGTGCGATTCAGTTATTTAGAGGCTATCCATATGATTCGATGATCATTGGAGCAGTAGGACAATTGCAGTATGAGGTCTTTCAGCATCGTATGAAGCATGAATATAATGTGGAAGTCTTACTTGAATCAATTGGCGAGCGGATTCCACGTTGGCTTAAAAAGGAACAAGTGGATGCGAAATTATTCGATGAGAGAAATTTATTAGTAAAAGATCGAGAAGGAGAATTTCTCGTTTTATTTAAAAATGATTTTGCGTTAAGATGGTTCATCGATAAACATCCAAAAATAGATTTGATCGATTTATACGAAGTAAATCAATACGATCAAACGACATAAAGATTGGGATATAGGTTAGTTGAAAAAATCCGAAAGAGTATGCGAATTCACCGATGAATTTGTTCTCGTTCGGATTTTTTAATTTTATCATATGCACAATAACTCTTGTGGCCATTGTAAATGTTTATAACTGTTAATCATCCGCTTCGGCTGCCCACTTTAGTGGATCTATTACATTCTATTATTTTTATCATCTGCATCATATCTTTTCACCATCCCCCCCGTTACATTGGTTATAATGAAAAAAGAACCTAAAATTATAAAAACGAATATTTGTTCGCTTTTTTAAAAAATATAGTGTATACTGTTTTTAGCAAAAATGATCGGAGGAATAACTTTGGAACATCAAACCTTTTCCTTGCATTCCCCCCCTTTCCAACCACAAGGGGGATCAACCAGGTGCGATAAAAGAGTTAGTGGCAGGTCTTAAACAAAATAAACACCATCAAACATTGTTGGGTGCGACTGGTACGGGGAAAACCTTTACGATTTCTAATGTGGTGACAGAAATCAATAAACCTACGTTAGTGATCGCCCACAACAAAAACGTTGGCAGGTCAACTTTATAGTGAATTTAAAGAATTTTTCCCGAATAATGCAGTCGAATATTTTGTCAGTTATTATGATTATTATCAACCGGAAGCATATGTACCATCTACAGATACTTTTATCGAAAAGGATGCAAGTATTAACGATGAAATTGATAAACTTCGTCACTCTGCAACATCCTCATTATTTGAACGGAATGATGTTTTAATTGTAGCGAGTGTTTCGTGTATTTATGGTTTAGGGTCACCGGAAGAATATCGCAATCAAGTATTATCTTTAAGAGTAGGCATGGAAAAAGATCGTGATCAACTTTTAAGAGGGCTTGTCGACATTCAATATGCCCGGAATGACATTGATTTTAAGCGTGGTACATTTCGCGTACGTGGTGACTCCGTAGAAATTATCCCCCCCGCCTCTCGTGAAGAACATTGTATAAGGGTGGAATTCTTTGGAGATGAGATTGAACGTATCCGGGAAGTAGATGCCTTAACAGGAGAAATTTTAGGGGATCGTGAACATATCGCGATTTTTCCGGCTTCACACTTTGTCACTGGTGAAGACAAATTAAAAAAGCAATGGTAAATATTCAAACAGAACTGAACGAGCAATTAGCAAAATTCCGTGAAGAAGATAAATTGCTGGAAGCTCAGCGATTGGAACAACGAACGAATTATGATTTGGAAATGATGGAGGAAATGGGCTTTTGTTCAGGCATTGAAAATTATTCACGTCATTTAACGTTACGTGAACCTGGATCAACGCCATATACATTAATAGATTATTTTCCTGATGATTCTTTAATCGTTATTGATGAATCCCATGTTACCTTACCGCAAATTCGTGGTATGTTTAATGGAGACCAAGCGCGTAAACAGGTATTGGTCGATCACGGCTTTCGTCTCCCATCCGCTCTCGATAATCGTCCGTTAACGTTTGATGAGTTTGAAAAAAAGGCGAACCAGTTAATCTATGTATCAGCGACACCTGGTGCATATGAATTAGAGCATACGCCATATATGACGGAACAAATAATTCGACCTACAGGTTTACTGGACCCTGAGATAGAGGTAAGACCAATTGATGGTCAGGTAGATGACTTAATTGGAGAAATAAATAAACGGGTGGAGACTAACGAAAGAATACTTGTAACCACGTTAACAAAAAAAATGTCGGAAGATCTAACAGATATTTAAAAGAAGTTGGTCTAAAAGTTGCTTATTTACACTCCGAAATAAAAACGTTAGAACGAATTGAAATTATTCGCGACTTACGTATCGGGAAATATGATGTGCTTGTTGGTATTAACCTTTTGAGAGAGGGTCTGGATATCCCGGAAGTATCACTTGTCACGATATTGGATGCCGATAAAGAAGGATTCTTACGTTCTGAGCGTGCTTTAATACAAACCATGGGACGCGCTGCCCGTAATGAAAAAGGTAAAGTTATCATGTATGCTGATAGAATGACCGATTCGATGGAAAAAGCAATTGATGAAACGTATCGGCGTCGTGAAATTCAACAAGCCTATAATGAAAAGCATGGTATTACACCTCAATCGATTAAGAAGGAAGTTCGTGATGTGATTCGTGCAACGGTAGCGGCAGAGGATGAAGAACAATATCAAAGCAAAGCAAAAAAAGTAAAAGACATGTCGAAACAGGAAAGAGAAAAGTTGATCGAGAAATTGGAGAAAGAAATGAAACAAGCGGCTCGAGAACTCGATTTCGAACAGGCAGCAGAATTGCGTGATGCTGTTTTAGAATTGAAAGCAGAAAGGTGAATGTTATGGCTAGAAAGACTATTTCGATACAAGGCGCACGGGCACATAATTTGAAAAATATTTCGATCGAAATTCCTAAAGACAAATTGGTAGTGATGACTGGCTTATCAGGGTCTGGTAAGTCTTCATTAGCTTTTGATACGATATACGCAGAAGGACAGCGTCGATATGTAGAGTCACTGTCCGCATATGCGCGTCAGTTTTTAGGACAAATGGATAAACCAGATGTGGACTCTATAGAAGGTTTATCCCCCTGCCATTTCAATTGATCAGAAAACAACGAGTCGTAATCCACGTTCAACAGTAGGGACTGTAACCGAGATTTATGACTATATGCGGTTACTTTTTGCCAGAATTGGACATCCGATTTGTCCGATTCATGGGGAAGAAATTACTTCGCAAACAGTGGAACAAATGGTTGATCGAATCATGGCTTATCCAGAACGAACTAAATTACAAATATTAGCACCGGTCGTTTCTGGCAGAAAGGGTACACAGGCTAAGGTATTAGAGGATCTTCAGAAAGAAGGATATATCCGTCTGCGGGTCGATGGCGAAATACGTGAAATCAATGATGATATTCAGTTAGATAAAAATAAAAAACACTCCATAGAAGTAGTAATTGACCGAATTGTTGTAAAAGATGGCATATCAGGCCGTTTGTCCGATTCGTTAGAAACAGCCTTAAAACTAGGTGACGGGAAAGTAATGGTTGATATCATCGACAAAGAAGAATTACTTTTTAGTGAACATCATGCATGCCCTATTTGTGGCTTTTCTATTGATGAATTAGAACCTCGTTTGTTCTCTTTCAATAGCCCATGGGGGGGTGCTTGTAAAACATGTGATGGACTTGGTTCACAATTAGAAGTTGACGTTGATTTAGTAATTCCAAATAAAGATTTAAGTTTAAATCAGGCGCCATTGTCCCATGGGAACCGATCAGTTCTCAGTATTATCCGCAAATGCTAAAAAGCGTTTGTGAACATTATAATATTGATATGGATATTCCAGTCAGGAATTTGGCTAAGAAAGAACTGGATAAGCTTTTATTTGGCAGTGGCAAGGAAAAAATTCATTTTCGTTATGAAAATGATTATGGAATGATAAGGGACACAGATATTTTCTTTGAAGGAGTTCTCCATAACATTGCTCGTCGTTACCGAGAAACATCCTCTGATTTTATCCGTGAACAGATGGAAAAATATATGTTAAATAAAGATTGTCCTGCCTGTAATGGATATCGTTTAAATGAAGAAGCTTTATCTGTAAAAGTGAATGATTTGCATATTGGTCAGGTAACCGCAATGTCTGTAACAGAAGCGAATAACTTTTTTGTCAATTTAGCTTTAACAGAAAAAGAAAAACAGATCGCAGCGATGATTGTAAGGGAGTTAGACGATCGCTTAATGTTTTTGAATAATGTTGGGTTAGATTATTTAACGTTATCACGTGGTGCGGGATCTTTATCTGGTGGAGAAGCTCAGCGTATCAGGTTAGCGACCCAAATCGGTTCAGCTCTAACAGGTGTGTTGTATGTATTAGATGAACCATCAATAGGTCTTCATCAACGTGATAATGACCGACTGATTCAAACATTACAAAGAATGCGTGATTTAGGGAACACCCTGATTGTTGTTGAGCATGATGAGGATACAATGCTAGCGGCTGATTATTTAATCGATATTGGTCCTGGAGCAGGAGAGCATGGTGGTGAAATTGTAGCCCAGGGTACTCCGGCTCAAGTAATGAAAAAGAAAAAATCGCTAACAGGTCAGTACCTGTCCGGTGAAAAATTTATTCCAGTACCAGCAACTCGCCATCAACCGGATGGCCGTTATATTGAGATTATTGGTGCAGATGAAAACAACTTAAAGAATGTAGATGTGAAAATTCCAATTGGTATTTACACAGCGATAACAGGTGTATCTGGATCAGGTAAAAGCAGTCTAATTAACGGAATTTTGCACAAGAGCCTTGCAGCTAAACTCCATCGCGCGAAACAAAGGCCAGGAAAGCACAAAGAGATTAAGGGGATCGAACATTTAGAAAAAGTTATTGATATCGATCAATCGCCAATCGGCAGAACACCCAGGTCCAATCCTGCGACATATACAGGAGTTTTCGATGATATTCGTGATGTATTTGCTCAGACCAATGAAGCAAAAGTGCGTGGATATAAGAAAGGACGCTTCAGTTTTAATGTGAAAGGTGGTCGTTGTGAAGCATGTCGAGGTGATGGAATTATTAAGATTGAAATGCACTTTTTACCAGATGTGTATGTCCCTTGTGAGGTCTGTGATGGCAAACGTTATAATCGTGAAACACTGGATGTGAAATATAAAGGCAAGAATATTGCGGATGTATTAAATTTGACGATTGAAGAAGCCTTATCCTTTTTTGAAAACATTCCGAAAATCAAACGGAAACTAGCAACGATTATGGATGTAGGTTTAGGTTATGTACGACTTGGTCAGCCTGCTACAACTCTATCTGGTGGAGAAGCGCAACGTGTAAAATTAGCAAGTGAGTTACATCGCCGATCTGATGGAAAATCACTTTACATTCTGGATGAGCCAACCACAGGCTTGCATATCGATGATATATCCCGATTATTAGCTGTCATTCAGCGTCTCGTCGACAATGGTGATACGGTACTTGTGATCGAACACAATTTAGATGTAATCAAAGCGTCTGATTATATTATTGATCTTGGTCCTGAAGGTGGTGATGGTGGCGGTATGGTCGTTGCTACCGGGACACCAGAAGAGGTAGCAGAAGTAAAAGAATCTCATACAGGAAGATATCTCAAACCAATCTTAGAACGTGATATAAAACGAATGGAAGCAAAAATAGGCAACTAAGTGAGATGACTGTCCAATACCGGGCAGTCATTTTTTGATGAAAAGGTCGAAAGTCTGCATACGGAGAGCTAAATACCAATTGAATCTATAAAAAAGTATTTTCAATACCGTTGCGTAAACTTTCATGCAGGCACGCCGTTTCATACTATGCTAAAATAATAAGGAATGTAGAAAGAGGAGGCCACACTTATGGAAGCAATTGAAATCAATCAACTCCAAAGAATTATTGATCAACATGCCAATAAAGATGTTTACGTACATTTGGAGACAACAAATGGCGCATATGCTAGTCATTTTAATCAAGATGCCTACAATGTCGGCGCGTTTATCCGAAATGCTAAGGTGAATTATCAGCGTGGTAAAATAGTTGGTGCTGGTGCGACGTATCGCGTTGGACTTAAATTAGATATTGGCTGGATTTACGCAGAAGGTGTGAATCAATTTGAAGTGGACGATAAAAATAGATTATTGATGGCTGGTCATGACCGCGAAGGACGTTTAATGGTAGCCTTACAAATAAGCGAAACACCATTTAATTATTAAGAAAAAAGGAGGAATAATTGTGACTGAACATGTAGTAGTAATCTATCCTCATCCAGATGATGAAGCATTTGGTGCAGCGGGTACGATCTCTGGATTTAGAGAAAAGGGTATCCCTGTTACATATCTGTGTGGAACGTTAGGCGAAATGGGTCGGAATATGGGAAACCCAACATTTGCGAATAGAGAAACGTTACCAGAAATCAGAAAAGAAGAGCTTATCAAAGCATGTCATGTAATGGATATTCAATTAGAAATGCTTGGTTATCGAGATAAAACATTAGAATTTGAATCAACAGAAGAGGTTGCGGACCATTTATTTACGTATCTAAATCGGATTCAACCATCATTGGTGATTACCCATTACCCCGGACATGCCGTCCATCCAGACCATGATGCGTTTGGCGCTGCAGCAATTAAAGCTGTAGAAAAATTCCCAGCAGAGAATCGTCCAACCGTGTGGGCTCAAGCCATCAGCAGAACTCATACAGAGGAGTTAGGAGAACCGGATATTAACAATGATGTAGGAGCTGTTTTTCATAAGAAGTTCGAAACGATAATGGCACATAAATCACAGGCAGATGGCATGCTTGCTAAAATAAGCCAGGAATCAGTAGATGTAAAAGAAGCAGCTAAACAGTGGTTAGGAATGGAGTCATTTTATACGTGGAAATATTAGTGCATCATGATTTTTTTATGTAGCAGCAGCCTTGATCATCCCCCCCAAAAAGGAGTTGAATAAAAATGCGGTGGATATTATCACTTATATTTAATGCACTCGCTTTAATGTTAATTGATTATTTTTTGATGGATTTATGATTGACGGATTTGCTGTAGCACTTATTGCAAGTGTGATTCTTGCTGTATTGAATGCTATTGTGAAACCTATATTAGTTGTGCTTACATTGCCCATTACTGTCTTAACGTTAGGATTATTTTTATTCGTTATCAATGGTATCACATTGTGGTTTACACAAGCTTTATTAGGAGATAATTTTGTGATCGAAGGCTTCGGCATAGCGATTATCACTGCGGTACTTTTCTCTCTAATGAATCTGGTTATCAACAAAATAATTAAAGACTAAACCGTTATGTACCCACATAGCGGTTTTTTAGTAAATATATTTTTGTGAGATTAAGCAGAAATACACCGTATATTTTTTGGATAAATCTGTACTATCCATATTAAAAAGTGCTACAATAGTAACGACATGAATATAAAAAGAAGTGATGCGAATAGGGGGCTTAGTGATGGCAAAAGTGCGCACGCAAGATTTAATGAATCGCTTTAAAATTGAACTAATAGCTGGTGCTGAAGGTGTGCACCGTGAGATATTTATGAGTGAAGTATCACGTCCAGGGATTGAATTAACAGGTTATTTTAAATACTATCCGAAAGATCGTTTACAGTTATTAGGGAAGACGGAATTATCTTATTTTTCCGAACTAACACAAGAAGAAAAAAAAGATCGCTCGGATCAGCTCTGTACAGACATTACTCCAGGGATTGTCGTTACGCGTGATATGGAAGTGCCAGAAGAACTTGTCGAAGCCTGTGAAAGATCTGGTGTACCATTAATGCGATCGCCCTATAAAACAACACGTGTGATTAGCAGAATCACTAATTTTCTTGAAGCTAAATTTGCCCCATTTACAGCAGTGCATGGAGTGTTGGTAGATGTTTATGGTATTGGTGTTCTGATAACAGGTCAAAGTGGTGTTGGTAAAAGTGAGACAGCCTTAGAGCTAGTTAAAAGAGGTCATAGACTTGTTGCAGATGATAGTGTCGAGATCCGTCAAGAGGATTACGACCGCTTAATTGGCTCCTCACCACCATTGATTGAACACCTCTTGGAAATTAGAGGGTTAGGGATTATTAATGTGATGACACTATTCGGTGCAGGTTCTGTACGTTCCCACAAACGGATATCGCTTGTGATCAATCTGGAAACCTGGGATCAAAAAAAGCAGTATGATCGTCTCGGATTAGAAGAAGAAACAATGAAAATTATCGATGTTAACATACAAAAGGCGACATTACCTGTACGACCTGGTCGTAACTTAGCTGTCATTATCGAAGTGGCTGCAATGAACTTCCGTTTAAAACGAATGGGTGTGAATGCGGCAGAGGAATTTTCACAGCGACTATCAAAAATGATCCAAAGTGGAGAGCAAGAAGAAACTGATTTTGAAACAGATCTTGATATAGATTAATAGAAGATGTGGAAGATCGGAGGAATAAAATATGGCATGTGATGCTCCAGCTCTTGATCCAATATTCTTGCAGCTTGGTCCATTATCGATTTATTGGTATGGTGTGATAATTGCATCCGGCGCTTTTCTTGCGTTATGGATTGCGACAATGGAAGCAGATCGGTTAGGTGTTAAAAAAGATTATATCGTTGACTTAGTAGTGTTTGCTATACCAATCGCTATTTTATCAGCACGTATTTATTACGTTATTTTTGAATGGGATCGTTATGTTGGCGAGCCATGGTGGAAAGTCTTTGCCGTCTGGGAAGGTGGGATAGCGATCCATGGGGGGGCATTAATTGGCTCTGTCATTACTGCAATTGTGTTTACTAGAGTGAAAAAATTATCCTTTTGGCAAATTGCTGATATAGTTGCTCCTAGTCTTATTTTAGGACAAGCAATCGGTCGCTGGGGGGGTAATTTTATGAATCAGGAAGCACATGGCGGCCCCATTAGTGAAGCTACTTATCAAAGTTTTTATCAATACTTACCTGACTTTATTATGAATCAGATGTGTATTGAAGGGACCATGTATCATCCAACATTTTTATATGAATCAGTTTGGAATATTGCTGGATTTATATTATTATTAATATTACGTAAATATCCACTTCGACGTGGTGACATGTTCTTAACATATGTAATCTGGTATTCTTTTGGTCGTTACTTTATCGAAGGAATGAGAACCGATAGCCTATATATTGTTGGAGAATTACGAACGGCACAATTTATTTCGATTATACTTATAATTGGTGCAGTTATTATGATGATATATCGACGCAAAAAAGGTCTGGCTGATCATACGTATCAAGGTAAAAAAATAACACAAAATAAGAAAAAATAAGATATCAGAGCTTTTGCTTCATGGCAAAAGCTTGTTTCTTGTGAATTTGGAGGTTGTGAAATGAAAATAGAAACTATATTATTTGATTTAGACGGAACATTAATCGATACGAATGAGTTAATTATCGCTTCGTTTACACATACGGTTGAAAAATATGGTGATCGTCCATATACAAGAGAAGAAATAATGGATTTTATTGGTCCACCATTAACCGATAGTTTAAAAAAGGTTAATGTGGACAATGTAGAAGAAATGATTGCAACGTACCGCAAGCATAATTATGAAAATCATGAAAAATATGTGACAGCATTCCCGACAGTGGTGGAGACCATTAAAACGTTAAAGGACAAAGGATTTCAATTAGGAATTGTTACGACAAAATTGACGGACACGGCTAAGTTAGGTTTAAAAATAACGGGAATGGATCAATTGTTTGATGTACTTATCGGTTTAGATGATGTCGAACACGCGAAGCCTCATCCAGAACCAATATTAAAAGCAATTGAGCTACTGAAAGCTAATCCGATGACAACTATAATGGTTGGAGACAATTATCATGATATCGAAGCTGGCCATAATGCAGGTGTACAAACTGCAGGTGTTGCTTGGACCATTAAGGGAAGAAAAACCTTAGAAGCACATGACCCGAATTATATGCTTGAAAAAATGAGTGATTTATTAGAAATTGTTGGAGTGAAATAACATGCGAAAAACCGATCGTTATCGAGTTCAAGATGCGAACAGTTTATGGCATATATATAAGACCGTGCCTTTTTGGAAAGTGGTTAAAAATTTTATGATCATACAGTTAGCAAGGTATACTCCATTCTTAAAACTAAAAAACTGGATGTATCGGTCCTTCTTACGAATGGAAGTGGGACAACATACGGCATTTGCCTTGATGGTGATGGTAGACATCATGTTTCCAGAGAAAATTCATATTGGTAAAAATACGGTAATAGGCTATAATTCCACGATTTTGGCTCACGAATATTTAATAAAGGAGTATCGCATAGGGGGATGTTATCATTGGAGATGAAGTGATGATCGGCACTAATAGTACTATTTTACCTGGAGTAACTATCGGAAATAAAGCGGTGGTCGCTGCAGGCACTGTCGTCCATAAAGATGTAGCACCTGGCACTTTCGTTGCTGGAAATCCGATGAGAATAATTTTTACAAATGAAGAAATGATCGAACGTAATCAAAAGGATATGTTTTTATCAAAAGGAAAATAGCAAACTTAGCAATAAATTGCAGGAAATTTTGTTAAGTATTAGCAGATTCCAAATATTTTACTTTTCGCAGGCCAAATTTAAGACTCCTGAGAAGTCAAAATCACTTCTTATGGAGTCTTATTCTTAAGCTTTTTACTCTGATTTATAAGCAGTTATTTTAAAAGGATCTAAAATTAACAAACAAATATCTTTTTGTTATTCCTATTGAACAACGCTTTAAAGGTGTTCATACTATATTTTAAATCGATACCATAATCATGTGATGAATTAGGTCTTACATTGTGATAAAAGTGTGTTATAATGCTAAAGTCGCCGTATTTTAAAAAAAATAAAAATGTAAAATATATGTAAGTGAAAAAGAATGGGAGGGGGGGAATTATTGACGTGCAAAATTTAAATCAAATAGAAGGAAATATCATACCTTTCATTCCTGAAGGGGGGGATTTTTATTTTAAAAAAGGTGTTGAAGCCTATCAGAAACAAAAATTTGACCTCTCCTTGAAGTGGTTGCAAAAGGCATTATCGGAAAAACCGGAAAATCCATTATATCAGTGCCAAACTTCGATTGTATACACCGAAATAGGTTCCTATCATATAGCAAATCAAATGTTAACAAAAGTTCTGTCCAAATATGGAGATGAATATATAGATTGCTATTATTTAATTGCAAATAACTATGCTCATTTAGGCTTGCTTCAGGATGCAACCAAATATGCACAACTATATCTGGAAAAAGGAGATAACGGTGAATTTCATCAAGAAGCAGAAGAACTTCTGGAACTTTTGGATTTTAGTGATGAAGAAGACGATGAGGACTGGATATTTGAAGAAGAGGATGATCTTCTAGTTTATCAGGAAACGGCTTTTTATCATTTAGAGCGGGAAGAATGGGTAGAAGCAATTGCGGTCTTAGAGGAGATGATCGCTTTATATCCTGAATTCTCACAGGCACGTCATGAATATCATTATGCCACGTTTTTTATTGGGGGGGAAAGAGAAGAAGCGATTGCTAATGAAGAAAAGTACTTAAAAGAGCATCCGGATGCATTATTCAGTTTTACGAATCTAGCCATTTTTTATACACTTAAGGGTAATAAGGAAGTTAGCAAATATTATACAGATATGCTTGTTAATATTTATCCCATACACGAGCAACAAAAATTGCGAATTGCGGTTACTTTTGCCCAAATTGGCTTATATGAAAAAGCAATGGATCGTTTTAAAATGTTGCGTAAATCAAAACTGAAAGGCCATCCTTCCTATTACAGATGGTATAGTACATGCCAATATTATTTAGGAATGGAAGAGTCAGCCTTTCGACTATGGAATGAAGGCTGTAAACAGCATAGTATATTGTCGGTTCAATCACCACCCTGGGCACAAAGTAAATGAGCAGAATAGTAGATCTTTTTTACTGTACGTATGATAATGAATTTAAAATATAGAGAAAGGATGAAACCCATGACAGATGAAAAAATATACGATGTTATTATTGCAGGTGCTGGTCCGGCTGGTTTAACGGCTGCAGTTTACACGTCACGTGCAAATTTAGATACATTAATGCTTGAAAGAGGCATACCTGGTGGTCAAATGGCCAATACGGAAGATGTCGAAAACTATCCAGGTTATGAACATATTCTTGGGCCTGATCTATCGACTAAAATGTTTGAACACTCGAAGAAATTTGGTGCGCAATATGCTTACGGGGATATTAAAGAAGTAATGGATCATGGTGACTATAAAACAGTCATTGCAGGCGCAAAGGAATATAAAACAAAAGCTTTAATTATTACAACAGGTGCCCAATATAAGAAATTAGGCGTACCTGGTGAAGAAGAGCTTAGTGGCCGTGGTGTTTCGTATTGTGCAGTATGTGATGGTGCATTCTTTAAAAATAAAGAATTAATTGTTGTTGGTGGTGGAGACTCTGCAGTCGAAGAAGGCGTCTATCTAACAAGGTTTGCAAAAAAAGTGACAATTGTTCATCGCCGGGATGAACTTCGTGCCCAAAAAATTCTTCAGGATCGAGCCTTTAAGAATGAAAAAATTGAATTTATCTGGAGTACGATCGTAAAATCGATTAATGGAAAAGATGGTAAAGTCGGAAGTGTTACACTTTTTGATAAAAAATCGGATATAGAATATGAACATGAGATAGATGGGACGTTTATTTATGTAGGAATGGTACCCTTAAGTGAGCCATTTAAATCGCTAGGTATTACCAATGAAGAAGGATATATTCCAACAAATGAAAATATGGAAACAAATGTACCAGGTGTTTTTGCTGCAGGAGATATTCGAGATAAAGAATTACGTCAAATTGTTACTGCAACAGGCGATGGAAGTATTGCAGCACAAGCAGCCCAAACATATATTGAGAACTTAAAAGAAACAGTTAGTACACCTAGCTAGTCTTGTAATCATTTCGACATCTACGCGTAAATAGAAATTAACGTGGCTGTAACACGGACGAAATATAAATGCGATACAATGTAATTAACTAATTGACCCCCCTTTTAAATAAATATATAGTTGACGCATAGGTTTCCATACCTATGCCAATTTTTTTTTATGGTAGAGGTTAATGAGTCTGTGTATAATGGTGATATAATGATAAAATACTTATATATAAATGATTGAGGGGGGGAGTGTTTAAACAATGGGGGGGCGACAATCGGAAGAAATTAAATTAGTAATTATTACCGGAATGTCAGGTGCAGGCAAAACTGTAGCGGTTCAGAGCTTTGAAGATTTAGGATATTATTGTGTAGATAACCTTCCACCCGCACTCTTACCAAAATTTCTCGAACTGATGAAGGATGCTACTAATGATATTCAAAAAGTAGCACTGGTAATGGACTTAAGAGGTCGTGAGTTTTTCGAAACTTTGTTTGAAGCATTGGATGCACTAGGGCAAGAAGAGTGGTTAGACGAGCATATTTTATTTTTAGATGCAAATGATCATGTACTAGTTTCACGTTATAAAGAGACAAGACGCTCACATCCACTGGCACAAGATGGATTGCCATTAGAAGGTATCCATGCAGAAAGAAAAATCTTAGATGAATTAAGAGGCGTTCTCAGCATTTTATTGATACTTCTAAGTTAAAGCCAAAAGAATTACGTGAGGAGATTGTTCAGCGTTACAGTAAAAAAGATCAGGAAATTTTCTCTGTCCATGCAGTTTCCTTCGGTTTTAAATATGGATTGCCAATTGATGCCGATTTAGTATTTGATGTCCGTTTTTTACCAAATCCACATTATGTGGAACAAATGCGTCCGTTAACCGGTTTGAATGCTGAAGTATCATCCTATGTTTTTAAATGGTCAGATACACAGAAATTCCTGGAAAAAACAACGGATCTTTTACACTTTTTACTGCCGCAATATAAACGCGAAGGAAAAACCCAGCTAGTAATTGCAATTGGCTGTACGGGTGGTCAACATCGCTCTGTAGCTATTGCAGAACATTTAGCCAAGCAATTTCAAAAAAATTATATTACACATGTCAGTCATCGTGATATTGAGAAACGAAAGGAATAAATAGATGGTAAAGTCAGAGAGAAAAAAAATAGTTGTCATTGGTGGTGGAACAGGTATGCCTGTTTTACTGCGAGGACTAAAGCAACATAGTATTGATTTGTCTGCCATTGTTACCGTTGCTGATGATGGCGGCAGCTCAGGGCGATTACGATCAGAAATGGAAATGCCTGCACCTGGTGATATAAGAAATGTGATTGCTGCCCTATCTGATGTGGAGCCGATGTTAATGGAACTCTTCCAACACCGTTTCACTAAAGGGAACGGCTTGACTGGTCATTCAATGGGAAATTTATTATTAGCCGCCATGACATCTGTAACAGGCGATTTTTATACAGGTATAAAAGAAATCTCCCGCGTGTTAAATGTAAAAGGGAACATTTATCCTATAGCAAATCAAAATATGTTTTTGCATGCAGAATATGAAGATGGCACAATTATTGTAGGGGGGGAATCAAATATTCCAAAAGCTAATAAACGAATAAAACGTGTATTTTTAAAGCCTAATCCTGTTCTGCCATTACCTGAATCAGTAGCAGCTATTCACGATGCAGATCTTGTTGTGATAGCACCAGGCAGTTTATATACGAGCACACTCCCTAATTTAATTGTGCCGCAAATTGGCGAGGCGTTACGTCATACACAAGCTAAAGTTGTCTATGTTTGTAATGTGATGACGCAAGCCGGAGAGACCAATCAATACACTGCAGCTGACCATGTCCAGGCGATCACAGATCATATTGGGACAGATTGCATTCAGGCTATTGTGATGCATAATAAATCGATAGCTCGTGATGTGCAAATGGTTTATGCCGAGGAAAATGCTGAACCTGTTCAATATGATACGGATAAACTGCGAGGTATGGGATTAGAAATCATAGAAGAAGATATTGTGAAAGAATATAATCATTCCTTACGTCATGATACAGATAAGGTAGCGAATGTATTATGCTCATTAATATAACTACGTATAATAAGTATTTTGTAAAAGAGAGGGGGGGGAAGAATGTTGTCTTTTGCAGCCGAAATAAAAAAGGAATTAACAAAAGTAGAAAGTGAATGATTGCTGCCAGCAGTCAGAATTAGCAGCGTTAATCCGTATGAATGGTGCCATTTCTTTTTCGAAAAATCATTATTCATTAGATGTACAAACGGAAAATGCAGCAATTGCCAGAAGAATTTATATTTTGATAAAATCAATTTATAATATTCCAGTTGAATTATTAGTCCGTAAAAAAATGAAACTCAAAAAAATAATGTCTATATTTGTCGTATGAAGGATGGCGTAAAAGACATGTTGCAGGAAATGGAGATTTTGGTAGAGCCATTTCAGTTTATTCAAACCATTTCCTCGAAATATACAAAGAAACAATGTTGTCGAAGAGCATATATCCGCGGAGCATTTTTAGCAGGCGGGTCGGTTAATAATCCAGAAACTTCTTCCTATCACTTAGAAATATATAATTATCATGAGGAACATAATCAATCGTTATGTGACTTGTTAAATGGCTATCAGTTACATGCTAGGATATTGGAACGAAAAAAAGGATTTATTACGTACATTAAAGAAGCTGAAAAGATTACAGAGTTATTAAACTATATTGGTGCACATCAGGCATTGTTTAAGTTTGAGGATGTACGAATCGTCAGAGATATGAGAAACTCTGTTAATCGGCTTGTCAACTGTGAAACAGCAAATCTCAATAAAACGATTGGAGCAGCATTTAGACAAGTTGAAAATATTCGCTTTATTGATAGAACAGTTGGCTTGGAAGCATTACCAGATAAATTGCAGGAAATTGCTAATTTACGAATAGAGCATCAAGAGGTGTCATTAAAAGAATTGGGTGAGATGGTGTCTGGTGGAAAGATCAGTAAATCTGGTATTAATCATCGATTGAAAAAAATTGACCAATTCGCTGAACAGGTTCGTAATGAAGGAGTTCCGGTTAAATAATGATAGGGGGGGAATTTTCCTCCTATCCATATATGAATAAGAAAAGCTGTTATGTAGTAGAATAAAATGTTAGCGCTTACCAAATTGGAGGGAAAATTATGTTGGAGAAAAATGTTGTGGTGGCATTAGATCCGGGTTTACAGGCAAGACCTGCAGCGCAGTTTGTGCAAAAGGCAAACAGTTTCAGCTCAGAAATTTTTATCGAAAAGGATACGAAAAGAATCAATGCAAAAAGTATAATGGGCCTAATGAGCCTTGCTTTGCCAAAGGGAAGCGAGATAAAAATTATTGCGGATGGTCCAGACGATCAGGAGGCATTACACGAATTGATTGAATTTATTAAGGGAAACAAAAAATAAAAATACGACAGGGAAATATCAATTATTTCCCACCGCAAAGCCGAAAGATGTAACGAAATAAGATGCATATAAAGAAGAGAATGTTACTAACTTCTGTGTTAATTTTGAAATGGGGTTCTTGCTTAACAATCGCTTCGGCTTGCCCGCTTCTCTTTCCACGGGTTTTCTCCTCAGCTAACTTTGGCAAGCCAAAGTGGATCTCCGGATAAAAACATCCCGTAGGAGTGAAAGCGGACGCCTACGCTGTTAATTTGCTCTGCAACGGTTATGACTGGTATCTGATGGAACTCTCTAAAAACGTAATAACTTTGTATCGAGATAGGAAGACCGAAATTCTACTACTTACATCCATTGTAGCATCTTATGTAGCGCAGGCGTCCACTTCGACTCCTGGGGGGATCAGCGTGATCTGAAGATCCACTTTGTAAAGTGTCTTTCTTTATAAAGTTAGCTGAAGACACGCCCCCCCTTGGAAAGCGAAGTGGGCAAGCCGGAGCGGGTTGTTAAGCAAATGTTTCCTTTCAAAATCACCACTTTGATCTATAGTTAAACTTATATATTATCTTCTGTTTATGCAATTAAAAAATCCGAACGATAGTGAATTCTTGAAGAATTCGTATTATCGTTCGGATTTCATTTTTATCATATTACTTTTGTTTCAGTATCTTTCATTGCCTAAGAAATTTTAAAATTATTCTTTAATTAAGATCAGATGGTTTCTTTTCCATTACTTTATCGATTAAACCATATTCTTTAGCTCTTTCAGCAGTCATAAAGTTATCACGATCAGTATCTTTTTCGATTACTTCAAGCGGTTGACCAGTACGATCTGCCAGGATTTGATTTAATTTTTTCTTCATTTCAATAATTCGATTAGCGTGGATCTGAATATCTGACGCTTGACCTTGTGTTCCTCCTAGAGGTTGGTGAATTAATACTTCACTGTTAGGTAAAGCATATCGTTTACCTGGTTCACCAGCTGCAAGTAAGAATGAACCCATTGATGCTGCCATTCCCATACAAATAGTAGAAACATTTGGTTTAATAAATTGCATCGTATCATAGATAGCCATACCTGCTGTAATCGATCCGCCTGGTGAATTAATGTAAAGAGAAATATCTTTGTCAGGGTCTTCTGCAGCTAGGAATAATAATTGTGCAACAATACTATTGGCAACATTATCATCAACCTGACTCCCCCCCAGCATAATAATTCTGTCCTTTAATAAGCGTGAATAAATGTCATATGCACGTTCGCCTCTGTTTGTTTGTTCAATGACTGTTGGGATTAAATTCATAAAATAATTCCTCCTTAAACACTTACATATTTATTAGTGATTTAACTAACTAAATTTATCTTAACTGAATGGTCAAAAAAGGTCAAAAGATTTGATTGACTAATTTCATCCTACCCTAAACAATGTTTATTTAAACTATCATACTTAAAAATTCTTATATAAGCAATGATATTTTATTTTTTATAAATAGTTATTGAAAAAATTACATAAACCCCTTACAATGTTAATTAAGCAATAAATATATTTTATTAAAAATGATGAACGTTCCTCATATCATTTTTAAAACAGTACTGAAGAAATGAGAGCTAATGATGAAAAATGGTGAGAAAAATGAAAGTAACGGCTAAAACTATTGCAGAACAATTAAACATATCACCGGCAACAGTAGATCGAGTTATTCATAAAAGAGGTGGGGGTAAGTCCCAAAACAGTAAAGAAAGTTTTAGATAAAGCAAATGAGCTAAATTACAGACCTAATAAATCAGCGAGTTTTCTTGCGAAAAAAAGCATTTACGAATAGCATTTGTCTATCCAGAATATCCTCAATACTTTTGGAAGGAAGTAGAGCGGGGTATAAAACATTCACTTGAAGATATTCAAGATTATGGATTTAATGTTCAATTATTTAAAATTCCCGATAATATCTATAAACAGATAGAAGTAGTAAATGAAATTATTGATTCTAATAAATATGATGGATTAGTAATTTGTCCAAAAGATGGAAACAAGCTAGAAAAAATTATAAATGATAATGTTGAAAAAGGATTTCCTATTTATACATTCAATAATGATTCACCATCAAGCAAAAGATTGTCATATGTAGGAGCGGATTATTTTGATTCGGGAAGTTTAGCAGGCGATTTACTAGAAAAAATGACCAATAGATCAAAGAAATTCGCAATTATTACAGATGAACTTGATACTTCTCAAATGATCCAAAAACGGAAGGGTTTTGAATCCTACCTAAAATCAATTAATTATAGACATCAATTTCAACATATGAAAATCGATCATAATAATATTGAAAACACGCTTTATGAATTGAAAGATAATTTTTCTGAATTAGATGGTATTTATGTTGCTTGTGGAGCTTTATCTGAAGTAGCAAATTTATTGAAAAGCATTGATACAAAGTGTCGTCCTATTTTAGTTGGTCATGATATGAGTCAAGAAATTTATAACTACCTGCAATCTGAAGTAGTAACTGCTACTATTTGCCAAGATCCAGTATTTCAAGGAAGTTTAGCTGTACGAATTCCTTTCAATCACTTAATGCTAGAACAACCTGTTAAAAATGCTGAGCATATAGTTAAATTAGAAATTGTAACAAAAGCAAATGCCAAATATTATCTTCATTAAAGAAGATAATATTAATTCCATAAAATGAGGAACGTTCCTCATTTTATGGAATATGTTCAGATAATAATGAGGAACGTTCCTCATTATAACTAACTGAATTGATTTTGCGATAAGGGGGGGTTGATGTAATAAAAATAGAAGTCTTTTATGTTTGAAATGAAAGCGGAGTCATTGTCTTGATGCTTTATATGTCGATGGAAAAACCAGCCAATGGATTGGTTGAAAAAATGAAAGGAAGTGTAAAAAAATGAAAAAAATGCTATTTTTTTATTTAGTATTGCGTTGATTTTAATTATTTCTGCGTGTGGCGGAGATGATGGATCAATAACGCCAGAAGATAATAATGAAGGAGATTCAGCAGAAGAATCAGAAGGTAAAACAGAAGTATTATTATGGCATCATTATACAAGTTCAGCTGAATTATTAAACAAATTTTTAGAAGAGTTTAATAATTCACAAGAAGACATTGTGGTGAAAAGTGAGTATGTCCCGTTTAGTGAAATGAACCGACAGCTATCAGTAGGGACAGCAGGTGACTCATTACCTGATATGATCTTAGCTGATACAGTGAATAATGTATCAATGGCTTCCATGGGAATATTAGCAGACTTAACAGATCGTATTAATGAATGGGGGGGAGAAGGGGGGGATCAATTTTTGAATGGTCCGATGAATTCCACGGTCTATAAAGACAAAAATTATGGACTTCCACTTACTACTAATTCATTAGGATTATTTTATAACAAGAATTTATTTGAAGAGGCTGGAATCGAAGAACCACCAACTACTTGGGGGGAGAATTGGAAGAAGCTGCTAACAAATTAACAACTGATACTGTTAAAGGATTTGGTTTATCAGCAGTTAAATCGGAAGAATCAACCTTTCAATTTTATCCATTTATTTATTCAGCTGGGGGGGCTTCTTACAAAGAATTAGAAACACCAGAAGCGATTAAATCGTTTGAATTTATAGATGGATTGCTTGAAGAAGGCTACATGAGTCAAGATGTCTTGACTGCGACACAAGATGATCTAACTAGAATGTTTGTCGAAGGCGATTTAGCAATGATGGTTAATGGTCCATGGATGATTGATCGAATTAGTGAAAGTGCAGATTTTGAATATGGTATTACCTATATTCCTAAAGATCAAGAATTTGCATCTGTTACAGGTGGAGATAATGTTTCTATCACAAAAGATGGTAATGTGGATGCAGCATGGGAATTTATGAAATGGTTGTTAGCACCTGAACAAAATGAGAAATTTGCGATGGATACTGGATATTATCCAACTAGAACAGACGTGTTACACGAAGCGGAATATTGGAAAAATGAAGAACTCGTAAAAGAATTTATTCCGATAATGGAAGTTGCTGAAGCACGCGGACCGTCAGCGAATTGGCCAAAAGTTTCAGAGGCAATTCAATTAGCTATTCAAGAAACATTAACAGATACAAAAACAGCAGAACAAGCGTTGACAGATGCTGCAGCAAAAATTAAAGAACTAGAGGAGTAGAAATATGGTTGGGTTATCTTCAAGTAGAAGAAGATAATCCTTTATCAAAAATAAATGGAAAATGAAGGACAGGAGTTTTAGATGATGGAAAGTGTATTTAAAAGAGATAAAAATCGACTAATCCGTGAGTATGATAGTGAAAAATTATGGATAGAACCTTGGGGGGAAAAATAGTCTTCGTGTTCGCTCTACTTATTTAGCAGAAATAGGTATGGAGGATTGGGCTCTTTTACAACCAGAAGAACAGAATGCAGAAATTAATATTGATGAAGAAAAAGCTGCGATTACCAATGGGGGAAATAAAAGCAGAGCTTACTACTGCAGGGAAAATTACATTTTTTAATCAACATGATGAGGTGCTACTACAGGAATATGTTAGGAATCGTAAAAATATAAAAGAATTTTGTAGTGCCTTGAAAGTAGATGCTCGTGAATTTAAATCTAATTTAGGTGGAGATTTTCAATTAACGATGCGGTTTGAATCCAATCCGAATGAAAAGTTATATGGAATGGGACAATATCAGCAACCATATTTAGATTTGAAAAATTGTACCTTAGAACTTGCGCAACGTAATTCTCAAGCTTCTGTTCCTTTTGCATTATCAAGCTTAGGTTATGGTTTTCTTTGGAATAATCCAGCAGTGGGACAGGTTACTTTCGGAAAAAATATTACAGAATGGGTTGCTACATCAACGAAACAACTTGATTTTTGGATAACAGCTGGTGATACTCCTGCTGAAATTGAAGAATCATATGCAAGAGCAACTGGAACCGTTCCAATGATGCCGGATTATGGCATGGGATTTTGGCAATGCAAATTGCGTTACCAAACACAGGAAGAATTGTTAGCGGTTGCTCGTGAATATAAGAGAAGAAATCTGCCAATATCATTAATAGTTATTGATTATTTTCATTGGCCAAAGCAAGGAGATTGGCGATTTGATCTTGACTATTGGCCAGATCCAGATGCAATGGTGCGAGAATTAGATGAAATGGGAATTGAATTAATGGTTTCAATTTGGCCAACGGTGGATAAAAAGAGTGAAAATTATCAAGAGATGTTACAAAAAGGTTATTTAACAAGGACAGAGAAAGGAATTCGTATTACGCATGATTTTCTTGGGAACACAGTATATTTAGATCCGACTAATCCTGGAGCAAGAGATTTTGTTTGGAAAACAGCTAAAAAAAATTACTATGATAAGGGTATTAAAACCTTTTGGCTGGATGAAGCAGAACCTGAATACAATGTCTATGATTTTGAAAATTATCGATATCATCTTGGTTCAAATGCCCAAGTTGGTAATATTTATCCGACTATGTTTTCTAAAGCTTTCTATGACGGTATGACTGATGCAGGACAGGAAAATGTTGTGAATTTAGTTCGTTGTGCCTGGGCTGGAAGTCAACGGTACGGTGCACTTGTATGGTCAGGTGATATTGATTCCAGCTTTGCATCCCTGAGAAATCAATTTAATATCGGTTTGAATATGGGATTAGCGGGCATTCCATGGTGGACGACAGACATTGGAGGGTTTCATGGTGGGGATCCTAATGACCCTGACTTTAGAGAATGTATGATTCGCTGGTTCCAATATGGTGCCTTTTGTCCAGTCTTTAGAATACATGGAGACCGAGAACCACATTCAGAACCATTAGGAACAAGTGGAGGTGGATTATGTCCGAGTGGTGCTGATAATGAAGTTTGGAGTTATGGAGAAGAAGCATATGAAATTTTTAAAAAATATATGTTGATGAGAGAAAGATTACGACCGTACATCACTGAATTAATGAAAGCAGCACATGAAAAAGGAACGCCTTTAATGAGACCGTTATTTTATGACTTTCCAAAGGATAAAGAAGCATGGAATATTGAGGATGCTTATATGTTTGGACCTGACTTATTAGTAGCGCCTGTTCTGCATGAAGGTGCACGTTCCAGAAAAGTATATCTGCCAAAAGGTGCTTCATGGAAGGATGCACACACAAATAAAAGGTATGATGGAGGGCAATATATCGAATGTGATGCACCAATTGATACGATACCATTATTTTTGAAAGATGGTTCAGAGCTTCCTGTTTTAGAGTAATATTTATATGTTTAGAAGGTAAATAGGCGGAAACCTCTTTAAAGGGAGGTTTTCGCTAATAATAAATAAGGAAAGTAGGGTTCTTAATGCTTAAAAATATAAGCAAGAATTTAGAAGGCTATCTGTTTTAAATACATTGGTTTACACGGTAGGGAGTGTATTTTTTCAAATTATTATCGGCTTTTTCTTAGCGATGTTTTTTAGTATGAAGTTTAAATTGGCCGGTTTTTTAAGAGGATTAATGATGATCAGTTGGCTTATACCATTAACAGTAACCGCTCTGCTTTTTAAATTTATGATGGGGATCAAATGCAGGAATTTTTAATCAAATGTTAATGTCAGCAAATCTTATTGATAATCCAATCGGCTGGCTTTCGAGTCCCGAAATTGCACTATGGAGCGTAATTATAGCAAATATTTGGGTAGGTATTCCATTCAATATGCTTTTACTTTCAACAGGGTTAAGCAGTCTCCCTCAAGATGTGTATGAAAGTGCAAGTCTAGATGGGGGGGCAAATTGGTTTCAAAAATTATTTTATATTACCTTACCATGCTACGCCCAGTTATTATGGTTGTATTGATGCTTGGTTTTATTTATACTTTTAAAGTTTTTGACATCGTATACGTAATGACAGGTGTGGGACCTATTAATTCAACAGAAGTTCTTTCCACGCTTGCTTTCCGCTATTCGTTCACTGACTTTCAATTTAACTTAGGAGCAGCAACTGCGAATATCTTATTTGTTATCCTATTATTAATTAGCTTAGTCTATTTACGAATGATTAAAAAGGATGAGGTGATTTAGAGATGAATAAAAGAAAAGAGTGGATGAAAAATTTACTTGGAGTCATATTAGTTGCTGTATTTTTATTTCCGGTATATTGGATGATTATTACTGCATTTAAAACACAAACTGAAATCTTTCAATCACCACCAACTTTTTTCCCTAAGGAGTTTCAAATTAGTAGTTTTATCACAATTCTTCAAGGGGGGGATATAACACAATATTTTATGAATAGTGTGATTATTTCTAGCCTGGCAACATTGTTAGTATTATTACTTGCGGTTCCATCAGCTTATGGGTTAGCAAGGTTTAAAATACGAGGAATTAAAACCATGCTATTGATTTACCTTGTTACTCAGATGTTACCGGCTACTGTAGTCTTAACACCATTATTTATTGTGTTTAATAATCTGAACTTGTTGAATAGTTATTGGGGGGGTCCAGTATTAGCTACCTCAACATTAGGAATTCCATTCTCAGTATTACTGTTACGAACCTTCTTTATTGGAATTCCAAAAGAGCTTGAAGAAGCAGCAAAAATAGACGGTTGTAGCAGATTACGTGCTTTTCTTCAAGTAATTATTCCTATTTCTATACCTAGTATTGTAGTTTGTGGAGCAATATCTTTTTTCTTTGCGTGGGGTGATTTAATTTATAGTATTACCTTTAATCGAAATCAAGATCTATGGCCTCTTACAGCAGGCATTTACAATGCGATAGGTCGCTATGGTATTGAATGGAACAATTTAATGTCATTTGCTACAATTTCTGTTATACCTGTTATCATTATTTTTATCCTTTTACAAAAACATTTAGTGGAAGGTTTGGTTAGTGGGTCTGTAAAATAAGCAAATAAGCAAGAGTATGCAACATAACATTGATTTATCAGGTTACTAAACGTCTGTAAACTCCTGCTGATCATAGTCACACTTTATTGTTTAGTAATTTTCATATTTATGAAAGGTATAATAACCGCTTTGACTTGTCCAATTTCTTTTTCACAGGTTTTTATCTTCAGTTAAATATATCAAGCAAAAAACCAATTGATAAATTTGATCTTCTGATAAAAAAATCTAAAGGAGTCGAAGCGGACACCCTCGTTGTTTGGATTGCTCTAAAACAGTTATGAGCCGTATCATATTCGATTATTAAAAATAATTGATTTTAATTAGATGATTCGGTATAATAAAAGTCGTTGCAATTAAATATGCGCTCGTAGCTCAGGGATAGAGCAATGGTTTCCGGTGCCATGTGGCGGGGGTTCAATTCCCTCCGAGCGCGTTATTAAAACTAAGCTGGCTTAACTGGCTTAGTTTTTTATTACCAGCTAATTTTATAATTTTCAGAAAATATATTGACATTACACATCTGTCGTGCTAAAGTTAGCTATATCAAAAACAAAAGCGAGTAAAGCACTCGGAATTATATAATTCTTATCCAGAGAGGTGGAGGGACTGGCCCTTTGAAACCTCGGCAACCATTAAACAGATTCTTGTTTAATATAGGTGCTAATTCCACTAAGCAGAATAGCTTAGATAGATAAGAGAGCAAAACCAGAATCTTAAGTCTCTCTATCTCAGATTAGAGGGACTTTTTTGATTGTGAAAATTATAATGCAACACTCTTATCAAGAGAGGCGGAGGGACTGGCCCGACGATGCCCAGCAACCATTAGGCAATTGCTTAAAAGGTGCTAAATCCTGCAGGAGTATATCCTGGAAGATAAGAGGAAGTCTTTGAAATAGTAAAGCCTTCTTCTAATGGAGAAGGCTTTTTATTTATTTAAATTTATTAAAGCTTGGGGAGGCAAATAAAAATGACAGATTTTAAACGTTCAACTTATGATCCAGAAACAATCCACTTGCATGGGGGGTCAAGCGCCAGATCCGACAACGGGTTCACGTGCTGTACCAATTTATCAAACTACATCCTATGTTTTCCATGATACAGAACATGCCGAAAGATTATTTGCATTAGATGAGCCAGGTAATATTTACTCTCGAATTGGTAACCCTACAGTAGATGTTTTTGAGAAAAGGTTAGCACTGCTGGAAGATGGGGGGGTTGCGGCTGTTGCGACTGCATCAGGTATGTCAGCTATTACACTCTCAATCTTAAATCTGGCAAGTGCTGGTGATGAAATCGTAGCAGGGGGGGTTAATTTGTATGGTGGAACTTATAACTTATTTAACGTAACCCTACCGCGCTATGGCATTAAAGTGAAATTTGTCGATCCAACCGATCCAGAAAATTTTAAAGCAGCGATTACCGATCAAACAAAAGCAGTATATGGAGAAATTATTGGCAATCCTGGATTACAAGTATTAGACGTAGAAAAAGTATCTGAAATTGCACATGATGCAGGGATTCCATTAATTGTTGATAATACCTTTGCGACACCGTTTGGATGCAAACCGATTATACTTGGAGCAGATATTGTCGTACATTCAGCGACAAAATGGATCGGTGGCCATGGTACTTCGATTGGAGGAATTATTATCGATGGTGGTCGATTTAATTGGAATTCCGAAAAGTATCCAGCTTTTACAGAACCAGATCCAAGCTATAACGGGATTCGATATGCAGTTGATTTTGGCACGTTAGCTTTTATTACAAAAGTTCGTGTGCAATTATTAAGAGATTTTGGTGCTGCGTTAAGTCCATTCAATGCATTCCAGCTTATTCAAGGTTTAGAAACGTTGCACTTACGAATCGAAAGACATAACCAAAATGCCCAGGAGCTTGCGGAATACTTAGAAGATCATGAAGCTGTAGACTGGGTAAGATATCCAGGATTAGAAAGTCATCCATCACATGATCTGGCAAAACGTATTCTGAATAATGGTTTCGGTTCAATCATTGTTTTTGGAATAAAAGGTGGAAAAGATGCAGGACGTAAGTTAATTAACAATGTTGCATTATGGTCTCATGTTGCCAATGTTGGTGATGCGAAATCATTAATTATTCATCCGGCTTCAACCACACATCAACAACTAACAAAAGAAGAACTAAAAACAACTGGAGTTACCGAAGAATTGGTTCGGTTATCTGTTGGGATTGAATCAATTCGTGATATAAAAAATGACCTGGAACAAGCAATTGTAAAAGCGACAGGAATTGGTGAAGACAAACAACAACAAATTATCGTTAATGATGAAGGTATAATTAAATGGGCATTAAATTCCCCCCATATGAACGCTATACAGAAAATGGCGAAGAAAAAACAAGACAAAAAACGATAGCTGTCGTTGGTTTAAGTGGAAAAGAAGCAAGACCAAGCTATCGACTTGCCAGAAAAATGCAACGCTTAGGTTATAAGATCATACCGGTAAATCCGCGTGAAACTGAAATATTAGGAGAAAAAGCGTATCCGGATTTGAAAAGTGTTCCGGTAGCTATCGATATTGTTCAAGTATTCCGTAGTCCGGATGCGGCAATTGAAATTGCTAAAGAAGCAGTTGAAGTAAAACCAAAAGTATTCTGGCTCCAAGAAGGGGGGGTAGTGTCACCAAAAGCGGAAGAAGTAGCTTTAGAAGGTGGTTTACAAGTAGTTCATAATCGCTGTACGTATAAAGAAGCACAACGTTTAAGAGGAACCATTTCCACATATGCTTGTGAAATTTAATAGAAATTAAACGTATTAGGGGGACATTAAAATGAAAAGAGCATCATTAATTAATTTGAGAAGTCTTGTAACAATTGCGGTATTTGGAATCATTGTATTATTTGCGGTTGGTTGTTCATCAGACACAGAAGCGGAAGGAATACCATCAGAAATCCGCTTAGATTATGCTTATTATTCACCAACAAGTATTGTATTAAGAGAATTTGAGTGGGCAGAAGAAGCATTTAAAGAAGAAGGCATCAAGGTAGAATGGACACTAAGTCAAGGTAGTAACAAAGCGATTGAGTATTTAAACAGTAACAGTGTGGACTTTGGCTCTACAGCAGGTGCGGCGGCACTAATAGCTGAGTCTAATGATGTACCGTTAGAAAACGTCTATGTCTATTCTCAGCCGGAATGGACCGCGTTGGTAACTAATGAAGGTTCAGGTATTGAAAAAATTGAAGATTTAAATGGTAAGAAAGTTGCGGCAACACTTGGCACGGATCCATACATCTTCCTAGTTAGAGCTTTAGATTCTGTCGGCATGACAATAGACGATATTGAGTTAGTAAATCTTCAACACGCAGATGGCGGAAATGCACTTGTGAATGGCGATGTCGATGCATGGGCAGGTCTTGATCCTCACATGGCTAAACATGAGCTAGAGTCAGGTACGGAGTTATTTTTCAGAAACATTGATTTAAATACGTATGGTTTCTTAAATGTTCGTGAGGAATTTGCTGAGAATCATCCTGAATATGTAGAAAAAGTAATCGAGTTATATGAGCGAGCTCGTAACTGGGTGTTAGAAAACCCTGAAGAAGCTGCTGAGTTATTGGCAGAAGAAGCAGGTATCAGTACAGAAGTTGCCAACATTCAATTGGTAGAAAGAACGATTCTTGATAATCCTGTACCAGGTGAAACACATGTTGAGGCAATTATTGCTGCCGGAAATGTCTTACAACAAGCAGGCGATCTTGAAGAAGAAGACGATGTCGAAGCTTTAGCAAATGAATTGATTAATCCGGAATATGCAGAAAAAGTGATTGAATAGTTATTAAGTAAAGTAATATAGGAGGGGGGGCAAACCATGACAGAGCAGCAAAATAGTACAGCAGCTGGATATGCTAGTCCGGCGCAAGCAAAAGTAAAATTAGATGAGAAAAAAGATTCGCTGAAAAAGAATAAAGGATCCTTATTACAAACTGTTTTATACGGGAGTATTATTCCAGTTGCGTTAATCGTATTATGGGAGCTACTAAGTCGTGCTGGTATTGTCCCTACCAATCAACTTCCAGCTCCAACCACGATATTGGATAAAATCATTAGTTTGGGTCAGGATGGATCATTATGGGGCCATATTTGGATTACAACGTATCGCGTATTTGCCGGCTTCATTATTGGTACGATAGCTGCAATCGTTTTAGGATCCATCGTTGGCTTTTATAAAATAGCAGAACAGTTATTTGATCCGATGATTCAAGCATTTCGTTCGATTCCATCGTTAGCATGGGTACCATTATTTATTCTGTGGATGGGTATCGGTGAAACATCAAAAATTGTGATGATCGCTGTTGGGGGGGTATTTTTCCCTGTCTATTTAAATATTGTCAGTGGAATATTAGGAGTAGACCGAAAATTAATCGAAGTAGGAAAAATGTACGGCTTAAAAACCTTTCAACTTGTGAAACGCATTATTCTTCCAGCATCATTACCTTCCTTCTTAGTAGGAATGCGTAGTGGTTTAGGACTTGGGTGGATGTTTGTCGTTGCCGCCGAGTTAATGGGCGCTAGTCAAGGTCTTGGTTTCTTGCTCGTATTCGGACAGAATATGTCAAGCCCGGAAACGATTTTAGCGAGTATTATCCTGTTTGCTATTATTGGGAAGCTCTCAGACTGGATATTAAAACAAGTAGAAGTTCGTTCCTTGCACTGGCAGGATCGCTTAGAGAAATAGAAAGGGGGGGCATATACAATGAGCTTAGCATTAAGAAATGTCAGTCGTACATTTAATGGCACTACTGCTGTAAAAGGCGTTAATTTAGAAGTGGAGCCGGGAGAAATAATCGGTTTGCTTGGTACAAGTGGATGTGGGAAAAGTACCCTATTAAGAGCAATCTCTGGCTTAGATCCGGAATATGATGGTGAAATTGAAATTAATGGTAACGTATCGAGAGAAATTCAAGATACAGCAAGCTTTATTTTTCAGGAACCAAGATTATTGCCATGGTTAAATGTGTTAGATAATGTGACATTTGGATTGACAGGTAAACGTAAAGACAAGGAAAACAAAGCTATTGATTACCTGGAAAGTGTCGGTCTTAGTGATAAAGATGCTCTCTATCCTCGTGAATTATCTGGAGGAATGGCGCAACGTGTTGCCATCGCTAGAGCGCTTGTTACGTCTCCTGAAATATTGTTACTAGATGAACCATTTAGTGCACTTGATGCTTTTACAAAAATGCAATTACAGGATTTGTTACTCGATGTTTGGAAGAAGTATCAATCCACTATCGTTATGGTAACGCATGATATCGACGAAGCAATGTACCTTTGTGATCGTGTCGTAATTTTAAAGGGTCAACCTGGTGAGGTCGAGAGAGAAATTAGAATTGAACAAAAACGTCCAAGAGATCGTGGCAGTGAATATTTAGCACATTTAAAATCGGAAATTTTAGATTGTTTAGATTTAAACAAGAAATAAACAGTCTTCAAGGGGGATAATTGCATGGCGCAAGTAACGACATCACATATAGAAAAAATAGAAGGTAACTACAATCTTGCTAACTATGAAACCGTTCGTGAAAATTTTGACTGGGCTGACGCTAAGAAGCTATTAGCTGCAGCGAAGACTGGTAAAATTAATGCAGCATATGAAACGATAGATCGTCATGTTGATGACGGCTATGGAGATAAAATAGCTTTACATTACATTAATGAGGACGAGAAAAAGTCCTATACGTTTCAACAAGTGAAAGATAAAACAGATCATTATGCTAGAATATTAAAAGAACAAGGTGTGAAAAAAGGGGGGGACCGTGTTTTTATTTTTCTTCCTAAGACTCCAGAATGTTATATCGCTATATTAGCTGCGATTAAGGTGGGCGCAATTGCCGGACCATTGTTTGAAGCATTTATGGAAGATGCGATTCGTGATCGTATCAATGACTGCCAAGGGACATTATTAATAACCGATCAAGAGCTGGTAAAACGTGTACCACAACAAGATATTCCAACGCTTAAGACGATTCTATTTGTAGAAGATATCGAACAACAGCCATTACAACCGGTGGATGGCGATCCATTTGTAGAATGGGTCGATTGGGAAGATGGTTTAATTATTCATTATACAAGTGGTTCCACCGGAAAGCCAAAAGGTGTCTTACACGCTCATCGTGCGGTCCAGCACCATATCGTGACTGGAAAATGGGTATTGGATATTAAAGAAGACGATGTCTACTGGTGTACCTCACATCCAGGATGGGTGACGGGAAGTGTTTATGGTCTCTTTGCGCCATTATTAAATCGAGCAACTGTTGTGATTCAGGGCGGACGCTTTAGTGCAGAAAATTGGTATTCGTTAATCGAAGAATTAGGTGTTACCATCTGGTACAGTGCTCCAACTGCTTTTCGGATGTTGTTATCAAAAGGAGATCTCTATAAAGATTATGATCTTTCTTCGATCCGGCATGTGTTAAGTGTTGGTGAACCCCCTCAACCCAGAAGTAATCCAATGGGCATGGAATCGTTTAGGTGTACGAATTCATGATACATGGTGGATGACGGAGACAGGCGGACACCTTATCGTTAACCTTCCAGCAGAAAAAATCAAACCAGGCTCAATGGGCAGACCTTTTCCGGGAATAAAGATTGGCATCCTGGATGACGATGGTAACGAATTACCACATGGTGAAATCGGCCAATTAGCAGTAAGAACGCCATGGCCGGGACTAATGAAGGAAATTTGGGGCAATAAAGATAAGTTTAAAACCTATTTCCAATTTGAAGGCTGGTATATTTCAGGAGATCTGGCTTTACAGGATGAAGAAGGTTATGTCTTCTTTCAAGGTCGTAATGATGATATGATAAATTCCGCTGGGGGGGAGCGAATTGGACCTTTTGAAGTGGAAAGTAAATTAATTGAACATCCTGCTGTTGAGGAAGCTGGGGTAATTGGTAAGCCAGATCCATTACGTGGAGAATTGGTGAAAGCATTTATTACATTAAGAAATGGCTACAAAGAATCAAAGGAATTAGTAGAAGAAATTCGCTTGTTTGTCCGCAAAAATTTATCGGCCCATGCTGCACCCAGAGAAATAGAGGTGTTGGATGAATTACCAAAGACAAAAATTAGTGGAAAGATTTTACGTAGAGAATTAAAAGCACTGGAAATAGAGCGGTCTAAAGAATGATTGTTCAATCGTTCACATAATTGTTATAAAAAACTGCATATATGTATATTACTTCATTATAAAATAGGATATAGTATAACTATATCCTATTTTTATTGGAAGGATTGATAAACAATGGTAAATCACAAAACAAAATTACGAAAAGTAGTGATTATCGGAACCGGATTAGTCGGCACAAGTTATGCGTATGCGTTACTTAACCAAGGTGTTGTAAATGAACTGGTATTAATTGATATTAACAAAGATAGAGCAGATGGAGAAGTACGTGATTTGAATCATGGGATGGCCTTTGGTAATCCAATGAGTATTAAAACAGGAGATTATGAAGAATGTCACAATGCTGATTTAGTTGTGATCACTGCAGGCATTCCGCAAAAGCCTGGCGAAACGAGACTAGATTTAGTAAGTAAAAACGCTAAAGTGTTCGAGGGTATTATCCGAAAAATCATGGATGTAGACTTTCAGGGAATATTCTTAGTTGCTTCTAATCCAGTCGATATTCTGACACATTTAACGAGAGAGATTTCAGGCTTGCCGAAAGAAAGAGTAATTGGGTCTGGAACAATTCTTGATACCGCCCGTTTCCGGTATTTACTAGGAGAACATTTTCGAATTGATACCCGCAACATCCATGGCTATATTATTGGTGAACACGGTGATTCAGAACTTCCGGTATGGAGCCATGTGCAAATTGGTGGTATACCATTAAGTCAATATGCAGGAATAGACGATTTCTACAAACATAAAGATATGCAGCAGATTTTTGAAAATGTTCGCGACGCAGCCTATCATATTATTGAGAGAAAGGGTGCCACGTATTATGGCATTGGTTTAGGATTAGTCCGTTTAACGAAGGCGATCTTAAACAACGAAAATGCGATTTTAACGATATCCGCACATTTAGATGGCCAGTATGGATTACATGACGTCTATATAGGCGTTCCTGCATTGTTAAATGAGAATGGTGTTCGTGAAGTGTTAGAACTTGATCTGACAGAAATGGAATTAAGTCAGTTGCATAAATCGGCAGCAATTCTTCAGGAAATGATTGATACAGGTATGAAGGCTATTAAAAATTAACATTTGTTTTAAGTGATAAATCTGTCTAACCGCTGTTTATCGTTAGGCAGATTTATCATGTTATCGCAAAAATTAAAAGGAGTCTGGAATGAAATTAATACTTTATGGAAAAGATAATTGTAGTCTTTGTGATCAAGCGATGGTAATCTTAGAGTTACTCCAGCAAGACTATTCATTTGAATTTGATACGATAAATATTTATAATGATGAAGAGTTATTAGAAAAATACCATCTGATGATACCAGTAATTACATATCGCGATACGATTATTGATAAGGGATTAGTCGACATGGAAACCATCGAAAATTATCTAAAATCAAAAAATCCTCGAAAATAGTTGAGAGAACTCTGAGATTTTGGTATAATTCTCTATGGAAGTTATTTTTTGTTCTGAGTGGGACGGAATGCGACTAGGAGGGACAAATATTTCCCGGTTATAAAAGGAGCGTTTCCGATTGAAGGAATTATTAGATATTCAAGAAAAATTATTCCCCGATTTGCTTGATGTCATGCAGAAAAGATATAAAATATTACATTACATACAAATGATGCAGCCAATTGGACGTCGTAGTTTAGCCGATAACATCAAGCTGAAAGAACGTGTGGTTCGCAGTGAGATAGACTTTTTGAGTAAGAACGGTTTTATTATGGTAACAGCAAAGGGCATGCAGTTAACAACAGATGGGGGGGAGCAGATTATCGAAAGATTATCTGCATTTATGAATGAAATTTCCGAATTTCGTGTTTTAGAATCACAAATTAAGGATAAATTACAGTTGGAGCGTGTCATTATTATTTCAGGTAATAGTGATGAGCATCTATCTGTTAAGAAAGATTTAGGTAAAGCATGTATACAGTATTTAACTTCCATCTTAATTTCCAATCAAACGATCGCTGTTACTGGTGGAACCACAATGGCAGAAGTAGCCAGCCAAATGAAACCTTCAGAACATGCTGTGAATTGCACATTTGTTCCCGCCAGAGGCGGTTTAGGTGAACAAGTGGAAAATCAGGCTAATACAATCTGTGCTCAAATGGCTAAACGGGCAAATGGTAACTACCGAATGTTATATGTTCCTGATCCATTGAGTGAAGATACCTATGATACGATTATTGAAGAACCAGCAATAAAAGATATTTTAGACATCATTCATGATGCTAATATTGTGCTTCATAGTATTGGTGATGCTGTTACGATGGCAAAACGGCGGAAAGCCTCTGACGCTGTTCTTGGAAAATTAATAAATGGAAATGCTGTAAGCGAAGCATTTGGATATTACTTGGATGAACAAGGTAATGTCGTTCATAAGGTAAAAACGGTTGGTTTGCAATTAGAGGAATTAGAAAGAGCACGATATATTATTGCAGTAGCAGGAGGAACCTCCAAGGCTAAAGCAATTCAATCATACTTTAGGCAAGGTAAAAGTAATGTATTGATTACGGATGAAGCAGCAGCAAAAGAGTTATTAAAGGGCTAGTCCCTTTAAATATAAATTTAAAGCATATTTATAAGGAGGAATTAAGCATGACAGTAAAAGTAGGAATTAATGGTTTTGGCCGTATTGGTCGTAACGTTTTTCGTCAAGCTTTAAAAAATGATGAGGTAGAAGTAGTAGCAGTTAACGATTTAACTGATGCGAATATGCTTGCACACTTACTAAAATATGACTCTGTGCACGGAATTTTGGAAGAAGAAGTTACTGTAAACGGTGATGCACTTGTAGTAGGTGGAAAAGAAGTAAAAGTACTTTCTGAGCGTGACCCAGCTAATCTTCCTTGGGGCGACCTTGGTGTTGAAATTGTTGTAGAATCAACTGGTATTTTTGTGAAACATGCTGACGCATCTAAACATATTGATGCAGGAGCTAAAAAAGTTATTATTTCTGCGCCATCTCCAGATGCAGATGTTACTCTAGTAAAAGGTGTTAACGATGATAAATATGATGCAGCAAGTCATCATGTTATTTCAAATGCATCTTGTACAACAAACTGTATAGCGCCATTTGTAAAAGTATTAAATGATAAATTTGGTTTAAACCATGGTTTAATGACAACTATTCACTCTTATACAAATGATCAACAAATCTTAGACTTACCACATAAAGATTATCGTCGTGCTCGTGCAGCAGCTGAAAATATTATTCCAACAAGCACTGGAGCTGCAAAAGTAGTTGGACTAGTATTACCAGAATTAGATGGTAAATTAAATGGTAATGCAGTACGTGTTCCAACTCCAGATGGTTCACTTGTTGACCTTGTAGCACAACTTAACAAAGATGTTACAGTTGATGAAGTAAATGCAGTACTTAAAGAAGCTGCTGAAGGTGACCTTAAAGGTATCCTTGATTACTCTGAAGAGCCATTAGTATCAAAAGATTATATTGGAAATTCACATTCTTCTATTATTGATGGTCTTTCTACAATGGTAATGGAAGGAAATATGGTAAAAGTAGTATCTTGGTATGACAATGAAATTGGATATTCTACTCGTTGTGTAGACTTAGCAGTTTTCTTCAAAAACCAAGGACTGTAATAGCTTAACAAGTTGAAAGGGGAAGGGGGGGAATGATTTCTCCTTCCTTTTTTCTGTATAGATGATTCACTAGTAATAAATAGCACAAGGAGGTTGTACAATGAACAAACAAACGATCAAAGATATTGACGTAAAAGGCAAAAAAGTATTTTGTCGAGTAGATTTTAATGTTCCGATGAAAGACGGTGAAGTGCGTGATGATACACGTATTAAAGCAGCTTTGCCAACGATTAAGTATTTATCAGAACAAGGAGCAAAGGTAATATTAGCCAGTCACCTTGGACGACCTGATGGAGAAGTAGTAGAGGAACTTCGTATGGATGCTGTTGCTAAACGTCTTAGTGATCTTATCGGACAATCTGTTGTCAAAACGGATCATGTTTATGGCGACGAAGTAAATCAAGCAGTAAGTCAATTAGCGGAAGGCGATCTTTTATTAATTGAGAATGTTCGATTTGAAGCAGGAGAAACTAAAAATGATCCACAACTCGCTAAAGAATTTGCAAATTTAGCAGAATTCTATGTAAATGATGCGTTTGGTGCTGCTCACCGTGCACATGCTTCAACTGCTGGTATAGCAGAATATCTTCCATCTGCAGCAGGTTTCTTATTAGAAAAAGAATTAGATGTATTAGGCAAAGCATTATCAGATCCTGACCGACCGTTTACTGCGATCATCGGTGGCGCAAAAGTTAAAGATAAGATTGGTGTCATTGATAATTTATTAGAAAAAGTCGATAATTTACTTATCGGTGGCGGTCTTGCATATACCTTCTTAAAGGCTCTTGGTCACGAAGTTGGTAACTCTTTACTGGAAGAAGATAAAATAGATTTAGCAAAAGAATTTATGCAAAAAGCTAAAGATAAAGGTGTTAACTTGGTACTGCCTGTTGATGTAATTGTAGCGGATGACTTTTCAAGTGATGCTAATACGCAAGAAGTTACAATTGATCAAATTCCAGCTGATTTAGAAGCATTAGATATCGGTCCAAAAACACGTGAAAAATTCGCGCAAATCGTATCAGATTCTAAGCTTGTTATTTGGAATGGTCCTATGGGTGTATTTGAATTAGAAGTATTTGCCAATGGGACAAAAGCCGTTGCAGATGCATTAGGTAAAACAGAAGGTTATACTGTTATTGGTGGTGGTGATTCAGCAGCAGCTGTTGAAAAATTTGGATATGCTGATCAAATGGATCACATCTCAACTGGTGGCGGTGCTTCCCTAGAGTTTATGGAAGGTAAAGAACTGCCAGGTGTTAGTGTATTAACAGATAAGTAATAAAGGAGAGGTGAAGAAGATGCGTAAAAAAGTAATTGCAGGTAACTGGAAAATGAATAAATTGCTAGGTGAAGCAGTGGAATTTGTTGAAGCTACTAAAAATATAGTAGCGAGCACAGAAAAGGTAGAATCTGTTGTTTGTGCACCTTTTCCATATTTACCAACATTAGTAGAAAAAACAAAAGGCACAGATTTGAAAATAGCAGCACAAACGATGCATTTTGAAGAGAATGGTGCGTTTACAGGTGAAGTAAGTCCAAGCATGCTTGCAGATATCGGTGTAACATATGTTGTTTTAGGACATTCAGAACGTCGTGAACTGTTTGCTGAAACAGATGAAACAGTTAACAAAAAAGCGCATGCTGCTTTTGCACACAAACTAATTCCTATTGTATGTGTTGGTGAAACGTTAGAACAACGTGAAGCGAATGAAACGATGAACATAGTCGAAAATCAAGTGAAAGCTGCTATTGCCGGCTTAAGTGAAGAACAGGTAAAAGCAACAATTATTGCATATGAACCTATCTGGGCAATCGGAACTGGTAAAACAGCTACTTCTGAACAAGCGAATGAAGTATGTACACATATCCGTAAAGTGGTAGCAGACACAGTTTCAGCTGCTGCGGGAGATGCAGTTCGTATTCAGTATGGTGGTAGTGTGAAACCAGCAAATGTTGAAGAATTACTCGGACAATCAGATATCGATGGAGCATTGGTTGGCGGTGCCAGTCTAGAAGCAGATTCCTTCTTACAGCTAGTGGAGGCTGGTGCAAAATGAGTCAAAATAAATTAGCAGCACTTATTATCTTGGATGGTTATGCGATTCGAGATGAAGTGAAAGGCAATGCAGTTAAACAGGCAAATATCCCCCCCAAACTTTGACCGTTATTGGGCAAAATTTCCAACAAGTCAATTAACCGCTTCAGGTGAAGCAGTTGGATTACCTGAAGGACAGATGGGAAATTCAGAGGTTGGTCACTTAAATATTGGTGCGGGCCGAGTTGTTTACCAAAGTTTAACTCGTGTTAATTTGTCGATCAAAGAGGGAGACTTCTTTGAAAATAAAGTATTATTAAAAGCAGTAAATTATGCTAGAGATAATAATAAGGCACTGCATGTTTTTGGATTATTGTCTGACGGTGGTGTTCACAGTCATATTCAGCATTTATATGCTGTGCTTAGACTTGCAGCGAATAAAGGTGTGGAAAACGTATATGTACATGCCTTTTTAGACGGCCGTGATGTAAACCAAAAATCTGCTAAGAAGTACATTAAAGAAGCACAAGATAAAATGAACGAAATTGGTGTAGGCGAGTTCGCTACTATCTCAGGTCGTTATTACTCAATGGATCGCGATAAACGTTGGGATCGCGTTAAAAAGTCATATGATGCAATGGTATATGGGGGGGAAGGACCAACATATCAGGATCCACTTGAAGTTGTCGAAGACTCCTATAAAAATGAAATATACGATGAATTCGTTATTCCATCGGTAATTACTAAAGAAGACGGAACACCAAAAGCAACCATTCAGGATGAGGATGCGGTTATTTTTTACAACTTCCGTCCTGACCGTGCGATTCAAATTTCCCGTACTTTTGCAAATGAAGATTTTCGTGATTTTGAACGAGGTGATAAAGCGCCAAAAAATATTCATTTTGTCTGTCTTACTAATTTTAGTGAAACGGTCGATGGATATGTGGCGTATGAACCAGTCAATTTGGATAATACCGTTGGTGAGGTTCTGGCACAAAATAATCTTAATCAATTACGTATTGCTGAAACCGAAAAATATCCACACGTCACCTTCTTTATGAGTGGTGGTCGTGAAAAGGAATTTCCGGGTGAAAAACGAATTCTTATCGACTCACCAAAAGTTGCAACTTATGATTTACAGCCTGAAATGAGTGCCTATCAAGTAACAGATGCCCTTTTAGAGGAATTGGATAAAGATACACAAAATGCAATTATCCTCAATTTTGCAAATCCAGATATGGTAGGTCATTCTGGTATGCTTGAACCTACTATTAAAGCGATTGAAACAGTGGATGAGTGCTTGGGTAAAATTGTCGATAAGATTATCGAAAAAGGTGGTCATGCAATTATTACAGCTGATCACGGTAATTCTGATGAAGTGGTGACATTAGATGGAACTCCAATGACCGCTCACACGACCAATCCTGTGCCAGTCATTGTGACAAAAGATGGTGTACAGTTACGTGACGGTGGAATTTTAGCCGATTTAGCACCAACGTTATTAGATTTATTACAAGTTAATCAACCAAAAGAGATGACAGGCGAAAGCCTTATTAAAAAATAAGAAGAAAAAAAGGAGAGTTATAATTATGCCATTCATTACAGATGTTTACGCACGCGAAGTATTAGATTCTCGTGGTAACCCAACCGTTGAAGTAGAAATTTATACAGAATCAGGGGCATTTGGCTCAGCAATCGTTCCAAGTGGTGCGTCTACTGGTGAACATGAAGCAGTAGAATTACGCGATGGTGATAAAGACCGTTTTCTAGGTAAAGGTGTTCTAAAAGCAGTAGAAAACGTAAATGAAATTATCGCACCAGAATTATTAGGAATCGATGTAACTCGACAAGTTGTCATTGATCAGCTTCTATTAGAGCTTGATGGTACAGAAAACAAAGGAAAACTTGGAGCTAATGCAATTTTAGGTGTATCCATGGCAGTTGCACATGCAGCAGCAGATTATCTAGGAGTTCCGTTATATACTTACTTAGGTGGTTTTAATGCCACTACTCTTCCTACACCAATGATGAACATTTTAAACGGTGGAGAGCACGCAGATAACAATGTAGATATTCAAGAATTTATGATTATGCCAGTCGGTGCTCCTAGTTTCCGTGAAGCACTTAGAATGGGTGCAGAAATCTTCCACAACTTGAAAAAAGTTCTTACTGGAAAAGGTTATAATACTGGTGTTGGGGGGGATGAAGGTGGATTTGCACCAAACCTAAAATCAAATGAAGAAGCCCTTTCCACTATTATTGAAGCAATTGAGGCTGCTGGTTATAAACCAGGAGAAGAAGTGAAGCTTGCAATGGATGTTGCCTCTTCTGAATTCTATGAAGATGGTAAGTATAATCTTAAAGGTGAAGGTGTTGTTCGTACTTCTGAAGAAATGGTTAATTGGTACGAAGAAATGATTAACAAATACCCTATCATTTCAATTGAAGATGGTTTGGATGAAAATGACTGGGAAGGTCATAAACTTCTCACTGATCGCCTGGGTGATAAGGTTCAATTAGTTGGGGGGGACGATTTATTCGTTACCAATACGAAACGTTTGGCACAAGGTATCGAGCAGGGTGTAGGTAACTCAATCCTGGTAAAAGTGAATCAAATTGGTACACTAACAGAAACATTTGAAGCAATAGAGATGGCAAAAACAGCTGGTTATACAGCAATTATTTCTCACCGTTCTGGTGAAACAGAAGATACAACCATTGCGGATATCGCTGTTGCAACAAATGCGGGTCAAATCAAAACTGGTGCACCGTCTCGTACAGACCGTGTCGCAAAATACAACCAATTACTTCGCATTGAAGATGAACTAGTTGGTACAGCAAAATACGCTGGAAAAACAGCATTCTATAACCTAAACAACTAAATTGGTTATTTTAAAAAGAATGAGATAAAAGTTATTCGATATAAGTAAAATCCGAACGATAATGCGAATTCTGCAATGTGAATTTGTTATCGTTCGGATTTTTTATTGCTTATCAGGAAGATAATGCGATATATCTTTGATTTACTGAATAGTAGTTATTTTGAAATTAATAGCGGATGTTAAGCAGTTCTCCATTTCATAATTAATACTCTTCAATTTGAAGTTATGACGCTTTTTATTGTTTTGTGATAGTATATAGTAAAAATATAAGTTGGAAGTGATTGAATTGGTTGATACGATTATTTTTGATTTTGATGGAACGATTGTGGACTCTAAAAAAGCACTAGTAGCCGGTTGGAATAAACTTGCTCAAAAAACGAATTACAGAGAATTAAAATTATCTGATATAGAAAAATTTCGAAAACTATCGATAAAGGAAAAAGGTCAATTTTTAAGATGTCCTCTTTATAAAATTCCATTCTTAATGCCTAAATTTTATCGATTATATCAAGAATTCATACATGAAGTAGAAATTATTGATGGTATTAAAGAGTTAATGGAGAATTTAAAAACAAAAGGCTATTATATTGGGATACTATCGACTAATTCACCAGAAAATATCTCAACAGTATTAGAACGATATCAAATTACCAGTGTAAGCAAAATTTTTAGTTCCACAAGCGTTTTTGGTAAAGATAAATTGTTGAAACGACTAATAATGGAAGAGCGTATTCCAATTTCAAAAGTAATCTATATAGGTGATGAAGAACGCGATATCATTGCTTGTAATAAAGTAAATGTACCTATGATTTGGGTAAGTTGGGGGGATACGACTCTAAAGAAGTAATTGCAAAACATAACCCTAAGTATATGGTAAATTCTCCAAGAGAAATTCATGAAATTTTAGCATGACGAAACCAGTCTTAGAAATTTAGATAATAAAACATCCTCTCTGAATTGATCAGAAGGATGTTTGCTTATTTATTTTATTGGTTCGTCTTTTCACGGATAAATGCTTCGACTTCATCAGCAGTTCCCATGCTTAAAAACTGATCTTTAAAAGATGCTAATTCTTCTTTAGATAGTTCCTTTAATTGAGTCCGAGCTGGAAGGATCGATGTTGCACTCATACTAAACTCATCAAGACCTAAACCTAATAGAATTGGAATTGCAATCGCATCGCCAGCCATTTCACCACACATACCTGCCCATTTACCTTCAGCATGTGCAGCCTCAATTACGTTGTTAACAAGATTAAGGATTGCCGGATGGTATGGTTGATACAGGTAGCTAACACGCTCATTCATACGGTCAGCAGCTAATGTATATTGAATTAAATCGTTGGTTCCGATACTGAAGAAATCAACTTCCTTTGCGAATTGGCGAGCAATAACTGCAGTAGAAGGGATCTCAACCATAATACCAATTTCTATTGATTCAGATATTTCTGTACCTTCCTGAATTAACTTGTCCTTTTCTTCAAGAAGAATGGCTTTAGCCTGACGAAATTCATCCAAGGTAGCAATCATTGGGAACATGATTTTTAAATTTCCATAAGTACTTGCACGAAGCAATGCGCGCAATTGTGTACGAAAAATATCATCACGTTCTAAACAGAGACGAATGGCACGGTAGCCAAGAAATGGATTCATTTCATCAGGTAATTCAAGGTATGGAAGTTCTTTATCGCCACCAATATCAAGTGTACGAACTACAACGGGTTTATCACGACCCATTTGTTCTAGTACCGATCTATAGGCATCAAACTGTTCTTCCTCAGTAGGAAGCTCATTTTTACCCATATATAAAAACTCGGTACGATATAACCCGACACCTTCACCACCATTGTTTAAAACACCTTCTACATCATTTGGTGTTCCAATGTTAGCTACAAGCTCTACATGTTGACCATCTTTTGAAACAGAGGGTTCATCTTTTAACTTGGCCCATTCTTTCTTTTGTAATTCGAAATCTTCTTGTTTTTTCTGATATGTTTGAATCTCTTCGGCGGATGGATTTATAATTACTTTCCCTTCAATGCCATCAACAATTATGGTATCACCTTCATTGATTTGCTTTGTCACATCTTTTGTGCCTACAACTGCAGGTATTTCTAAAGAACGTGCCATGATCGCAGAGTGGGATGTACGACCACCCGTATTAGTAGTGAAACCTTGTACAAATTTTTTGTTCAATTGTGCGGTATCAGAAGGAGTTAAATCATCCGCGATAACAATAACCTGTTCATCTATTAATGCCGGATTTGGAAAAGAAACTCCGAGTAAATGAGCCATTACACGTTTTGTAACATCTTTAATATCTGCAGCTCGTTCTCTCATATATTCATTTTCCATATTTTCAAACATTTCGATAAACATTTGAGCTGTTTCGTTTAATGCAAATTCTGCATTTATGTTATCTGTTTCAATTTTATCCTTGATTGGATTGATTAATTCAGGATCACTAAGAACTAATAAATGAGCCGAAAAAATCTCTGCATGCTCATCACCTAACGAGGTGCGAGCATGCTCCTTAATTTTTTCCAACTCTGATTTTGACACGTCTAACGCTTTTAATAAACGATCTATTTCCTGGTCTATGTTTGCTATTTCCTTCTTGTTAATAGAAAGATCTGGAATAGCTAATTTATATGCTTTTGCAATCGCTATTCCACTAGATGCTGCTATTCCTGTTAATTGACTCATGTAATTATTACTCTCCTAGACCTTCTGATTTAATGACTTCTACAATTGCGTCTAATGCTTCTTGTTCATCTGATCCATTAGCAACGATTTTAATTTGAGCACCTTGAGGAATTCCTAGTGACATAACACCCATAATAGATTTAAGGTTAATGGATTTACCGTTATATTCTAAGTTCATATCAGCTGCATAGCTTCCTGCTTTATTTACTAATACTGTTGCTGGACGTGCATGGACTCCTGTTTCGTCCGTAATTGTTACTGTCTTTTCAACCGCCATAATAAAAAACCTCCTAATATAATATATGTTAAGATAATACTACATCTTATTTTACTCTTTTTACAGGTCAATTTTCAAGGGAAATCATCTTATAACAAGGTTATTATATGGATTGCTTTTTATTGTTACAAGTAATTTGCCCATCGAGCCAATTCGTGATGTCCTGAAAAACTTCTTTTTTATTTACTTCATTTAAGATTTCGTGTCTGTTTTTATCATATATATGATAGTTTACTGAATACAATTCAAGCGATTGATAAAAATTAATTGCCTTCTGAACTCCCTGTCCATATTGACCAACTGGATCATCTTTACCACTTAACAGTAATAATGGAAGTAGCTTAGGTATTTTTTTCGAATCTGCAGCAGATTGAATTGTTTCCATACCATCATATAAATCGTAAAAAAATTGATTGCTTGGAATAAAACCACATAATGGATCCTGTTTATACTTCGTTATGACATATTGATCAGTACAGAGCCAATCAAAAGAACTATGCTGGTTTGTTCGTTTATTATAGTTTAAAAAAGTCAAATTATTTAAAAATGGGGGGAAGCCGTTCGTTTCCCTTTTATTTTAACCATGTATTTTGCTATTTTTTTTGCTGCTTTAAGTAGCAGTGGTGATTGGAAACCTGTACCTATTAATATAACACCATTCAGATTATCTCCATTTAGCATCATGTATCGACGACATATAAATGATCCCATACTATGACCAATCAGAAAAATAGGAATGTTCGGATGTTTTTCCTTTATGAAAGTCGTAAGTTCCATTAAATCTTGCACTACAAGGTCGAAGCCATCCTTTTCAGCAAAAAAACCTAATGACTCTGCAAGTTGGCCAGTCTTGCCATGTCCTCTATGATCATGACCATAAACAATAAAATGATGATCTGCAAAATAACTGGCAACCTCGTTATATCTCTCAATATGCTCAGCCATACCGTGGGCGATTAGAATAATAGCTTTCGGTTTATCTGTCTTCTTCCAGCATTTTACGAAAAGCTCCTGCTTGTCTTTAGTATGAAACCAAAATGATTCTTCATCCATATTTTTCTCCCCAATCCTTACAAGATAGAAGTCTTCATTATATTATAGCATGATTGAATCTGGTATAATCAGAAAAAATTCTTGCTATTTATTATACTTTTTGCTACATTGTAGATATGTATTTGTACGTTTAAGGGGGGGGTTTGCAACATGTTGACCGTTGCAATGACTTTATTAATTATTGATGCCATCGTATTAATTGTATTTGTATTATTACAATCTGGAAAAAGTGCAGGTCTATCTGGAGCGATTTCAGGTGGTGCAGAACAATTATTTGGTAAACAAAAAGCTAAGGGTATTGATGCTGTATTGCATCGTGGAACGGTTGTAACAGGTTCGTTACTATTTATTCTTACTTTTGTTATTGCTTATTTAATATAATGTTAATGACAAAGCAAAAAGGAACATTCTTCTATTAATAGAGAATGTTCCTTTTTTATGTTTTAAGATAAATTTTTGTTCTAAGTAAGGAAAGCATATAAACTGCGGTATCAATGCATTTTAAATGTAGCCATTTTGAAATATAGTGGTTACATCTATTATCCATTTCAAAATTACTACTAAAAGGATCTGGTGGGCTTTCCCGGTTTTTCTTAAGGGGGGGAAAGGGTGCATAAATTAATTTTTTTCAACAGCATGGCCACCAAATTCATTTCGGAGTGCTGCGACAACTTTTCCAGTGAATGTGTCTTGTTCTTGGGAACGGTATCGCATTAATAATGCTAACGTGATTACTGGTGCGGCCATTTCGTAATCAAGTGCTGTCTCGACTGTCCATTTACCTTCACCAGAAGAATGCATAATTCCTTTTATTTGATCCAAACTTGGGTCTTTTTGGAACGCGCTTTCAGTTAATTCCATTAACCAGGAACGAATAACAGATCCATGATTCCATACATTGGCAACTTTTTCGTATTCATAATCGAAAGGACTTTTGTCCAATATGTCAAAACCTTCCGCAATTGCTTGCATCATTCCGTATTCAATACCATTATGTACCATTTTCAGAAAGTGACCGCTTCCAACAGGGCCAGTATGAAGATAGCCATTTTCAACAGTAAGGTCGTGAAATAATGGTCTGAGTTCTTCAAACTGCTCTTGGTCACCACCGATCATAGTACATGCGCCGTTTCGAGCTCCTTCTATGCCACCGCTTGTTCCACAATCAAAGAAGTAAATGCCTTTTTCTTTACTGCGTTCCCCTCGAGATATGGATTCCTTATAGTAGGCATTACCGCCATCAATGATGCGATCACCAGGCTCAACATGATCTAACAAGGCAGTGAAAACGTTCTCCGTAGCATCTCCTACAGATACCATTATCCAGATGGTACGTGGTTTTGATAATTTACTTACTAATTCTGCGATCGAAGCAGCTGTATCTGCACCTTGTTTAGCAATAGCCATTAGTGCATCTTCATTTATATCGTGTGCCACAACTTGATGGTCCTTGTCCAAAAGATTTAATGAAAGCTGATGTCCCATTTTTCCTAATCCGATCATACCTAGTTGCATATAATATTCCTCCTAATAGAAATTTTTTTCATCACCATTTCATTATAAGAAAAAAATTTCTTTTTTCAACCAGTTATCGAAATGTTTTTCATTTACCTTTTTTTCTCGTTAATTAAATAAACAATAACTCCATGCATAATACCATTGTAAAACCGACCAGAGCAATAATGGTTTCCATTATGGTCCATGATAGAAATGTTTCTTTAATATCCATACCGAAATAGCGATTTATTAACCAAAATCCTGAATCATTAACATGCGAGAAAATAGTTGCACCTGATGCAATAGCTATCACTATTAGACCGAGTTCTGGCGGGCTATATTCCACTTTGTGTATTAAGGATGAGACAATACTAGCAGAAGTAATCATTGCAATTGTTGCTGATCCTTGTGAAATTCGAACGATAACGGCAATTATAAATCCTAACAAAAAAGGTGAAATAGAGAAGTTTCCTAAAAAATTTGCTAATATTGTTCCTGCTCCAGAATCAATTAATACTTCTTTAAAAACTCCTCCCGCTCCAGTTACTAAAATAATAATACCAGCGGGCTCAAGTGCCTTATTGGCAATAATTTGTACTTCCTTTTTTGAATATCCATGTCGATGTCCTAAAAAATAGAAAGCTAATAATGTTGCAAATAGAAGCGCAATAAAAGGATGTCCGATAAATTGAAAGAGATTATAATAAAAAGTATCTTTTGTTAATAAAAGGGAAGAAAGTGTATTTAATACGATTAAGAATATCGGACTTAATATGATTATTGCAATTACACTAATTGGTGGTAAATTTGTATCGTTGTGCTCTACTTCGTTAAAATCAATATACTCTGGAATATCTATATGTATTTTTTTACTAATAAACTTTCCGAAAAGCGGTCCAGCGATGAGCATAGAAGGGATACCAGCTAACAAACCAAATAGTATAACCCACCCAATTTCAGCGCCGAGCAGTTTCGCTACAGCAATGGGGGGGCCAGGTGTAGGTGGCATAAAGCTATGCGTGACAGCTAATCCGGCTAATAAAGGGATACCATAATACAATAAGGAGCGACCGGTTTTTTTTGCTAATCCGTATATCAAGGGAACAAGGATGATAAAACCTATGTCAAAGAAGACAGGAATAGCTACGAGAAATCCTGTTATTCCAAGAGCAATAGGTGCCTTATCTTCACCAAGTCGTAGAATTAAATGATGTGCCAGTTTTTGGGCACCACCTGATGCTTCTAACATTTGTCCAAACATAGCACCAAGTCCGACAATGACGGCAACATATCCTAATATACTTCCCATTCCAACTTGAACTGATAATATCACGTCATTGAGTGGCATACCTGAAATAACTCCAACAAAAATACTAACCAGTAATAAAGCAACGAAGGCGTGTAACTTTGTATGAATAACTAGAAATAATAAGATTAAAATAGCGATAACAGTAATGAAAATGATATATAAATCTGTCACTTTATTCCTCCTTATGATGCACTTAGTAATCGCTTTCGGTAATATCTCATAATAGTATAAAATAAAATTTTTTTTAATCACCTAAAAAAGAAAAAATTTCGAAAAAGTAAGTAAAAAGATTTTCTTTTTCTCCAAAAAGTTTTATAATAAAAGAAAATATTACTATCCAGAGGTGAAAGCTGTGACACAGCCTCAGAATTGTTTACGTCGAATTCAACAGGAATATGACAGTTTTAGCAAAACGGAAAAAAAGATAGCTGATTATGTGATTGCTGCTCCCGATAGCTTTGTTCATAAAACAATAGATGAAGTGGCAGGCGAGTTAAATATAGCTATTTCCAGTGTGTTTCGATTTACTAAAACAATGGGGGGGTATAAAGGCTATCAAGCGATGAAAATCGCCATTGTATCCGAGATATCAGATTCTGTTAAAGGTATTGTAGAGGATCAAATAGAAGAATTAGATGATGAAGAGAATATTACGGAAAAAATATTCAATCAAAATATTCGTATGTTTAAAGAATCGATAAAAGTAATGGACTTCGGATTAATAAAAAAGTCTGTACAATATATGTTAAATGCGGGTCAGGTCCATTTTTACGGATTTGGAAGCTCTAGTATTGTCGCACTTGATGCACAACATAAATTTATGGATTCAGGATTAAATACGGCTTCCTATTCAGATCTGCATATGCAATTAAAAGCAGCCACTATGCTTCGTAAGGATGACGTTGCAATATTAATCTCCCAGTCTAGTTCTGAGGAACAATTTAATAAAGTACTAGATGAAGTGAAAGCTACTGAAGCTAAAGTTATCGTGATCACTAATAAGTCGAATGCAAAATTGCAAAAAAAAGCAGATGTAGTCTTAAAAACAACAACAATGAATTACTCAGAAAATGATCCCAATGAGACTATTTCTAGAATTGTCCAATTAAGTTTAATAGATTCTATTTATGCTAATGTTATGAGTTCAAAAGATAATGTGGTAAAACAAACCTTTGGTAAGTTGAAAAATTACTTAGTGAAGGAATAGGAATCATCTTTATTTCGATGCTTTTCGACTGTGAAATCACTATTCATCATAGCCTCACTTTATATATAAAAAAGTCACTCTAATGAGTGGCTTTTTTATGCAAAAGCTTCAAAAATCACCCTCGATATTCCACGTTCATATTAAAGCATAATCTTCTTTATGTGCACTAATTGTGGGTTAGTGTATACATAACAAGGAGTTAATAACTTTCTGTAAATGCAAATAATTAAAAATAAAATTTTTTTTCTAAAATAAGGTTGAAAAATAAAAATTTTTTTATATACTTAGTAAGCAAATTAAAACAAGCACATTATTAAACTTTCATTACTCCTTTTCTTAAAAAAATAAATGAGAAGTGATAGGGAAATGAAAGCGTAATCTCTTGTTGAAACATTATTAAAGTTATTTATCGATTATTAAGGAGGTGAAAGGGGGGGATTTGTCCAATTATATATTTGGTGCTGTATTAATTCTGTTTTCTATATTTGCCTATAAAGAAACATTAAACATTGAAGAGCATGATGCTGCATTATTTCCTACAATTATCGTAGTAGCTATTGGGATTACCGGTATTCTATTGATAATTGATGAATTTATTAGAAAAAAGGTGGCACATAATAAAGGGGGGGAAGATTACCAAAATAATACTACACTTACTTTTAAAATGTTTGTCACTAAAATAGCTATTCCGGGATTATTGATGATTGGAGCCTATTTTCTGATAACTATAGTAGGATATTATATTACATCCTTCTTGTTAATTATCGTGATTTATACGTACCATACTTATTTATCAGATAAAAGTAAAATAACGCTAAAACATTTTGGAAAAAGTTTACTTTTTTCAGGAGTTGCAGTCGGTGTCATGTATGTATTATTCACGATTCTTATTGGACTGCCGACGCCGTCGGGATCACTTATTAATTTTTAATTAAATCTACAAACCTATAGCCCACGGGAAAATTTTACTCAAGCATTCAATAAAACAGAGTAGAAAAGGGCAGAACAATCAGGCTTATATTTTAATAGGTTTTGTGATCTACGGTGGGACTTTAAGATAGTACTCACTGTTGAGATATTTATATTATGGATAAGGGGGTGTGCATTTAGGAAGGGGATACATAAGTATGCCTACATAAAAATAATTTTAAAAAGGAGTGTCAATTTTTATGTTTAAAAAGTTTTCGTTATTTTTATTATTGATTATGATTGGTTTCGTACTCGTAGCATGTGGAAATGGTGAAGAAACAGCAGGCGATCAACAAGAGGAAACAACAACTGATGAAGAAAACACGGAAGAAGAAAGTACAAATGAAGAATCGGGATCAGATTATCCATCTAAACCAATTCAAATCATTGTTCCTTATAGCGCTGGTGGTGGTGGAGATACAGTAGCAAGAATTTTAGCAGAACCATTATCTGAAAAACTTGGTGTGCAAGTTAATGTAGTAAACAGAGATGGTGCTGGCGGTGAAATCGGTATTTCTGAAATGGCGAATGCGAGGCAGATGGTTATACATTAGGTGTCTTTGGTTATCCAGATAACGTTGTACTAGAAAATACAGTAAATACTGATTTTACGTTTGACAGTTTTAAATACTTAGCAGCTTTTGACGATGTGCCACACGCATTATTTGTGGGTCCAGATAGCGAATTTGAAAATTTAGAAGACTTTGTCAGCTATGCAAAAGATCATCCTGGTGAATTAACTGTAGGGGAGTCAGGTGCGTTAGGATTATTAATGGTTTTAGCATTTAATGATATAGCTGGAATTGAAACAACTCCTGTTGCTTATGAAGGTGGAGGAGATTTAATTAATGCTTTATTGGGTGGTCATGTGAATGGTGCTTCTTCTTCCATTACTGCAGAACAAGAATTAAATCCACAAGGTGGAAAGGCACTTGCATATGCAGCAGAAGAACGTATTGAAATGTTTTCTGACACTCCAACTTTTAGTGAACAAGGTTTTGATCTTCAATTAGGTGTATCACGAGTACTTGTTGCTCCAGAAGGTGTGCCTGATGAAGTAGTAAAGGTATTGACAGAAGCATTAAATGAACTAGGTCAAGGTGATGAAATTAAACAAAAATTTGATGAGGTAGGTACACCTTACCGTTATTTAAATCATGAAGATGTTACAGAATATCTTAAAAAATCAAACGAAACAATTTTACCAATCATTGAAAAAAATGCTGATGATTTCTAAAAATCATTATCAAAATTAAGTATGTGGCTGTTTCAAAAGGAGTTTTTACTTTTGCAGCAGCCTCTATTTTTGAAGGATGTGTATGAATTGGATTTACAAATACTTGCTGAAATTCTCTCTCCAAGTGTCTTTCTTGTAGCATTTGTCGGAGTTTTAATAGGGATCTTTGTGGGCGCAATACCAGGACTAAATGGAGCAGTTGGGATATCATTATTACTCCCACTTACTTTTACACTTGAGCCGCAATTAGGTATATTGCTTTTAGGTGGTATTTATATGGGTGGTATGTATGGTGGATCGATTACGGCGATATTATTAAATGTACCCGGGGATGTAGTTGCAGCACCTGCAGCGATGGAAGGGTATCCATTAACAAAGCAAGGGAGATCGAAAGAAGCGTTATATTATTCGATTTTTTCTAGTATGTTAGGTGGGTTTGTCGGGGGTCCTTGTACTGATATTCTTTACACCTCCACTTGCAGAATTTGCCTTAAAATTTGGACCTGCTGAAATGTTTTTTGTTTCAATGAGCGGCTTAATTATTATTGGTGCATTAACAGGAAATAATATCTATAAATCGCTTTTTGCAGCATTGTTTGGTTTATTCCTGGGAACAATTGGTCTTGACACGGCAACAGCCACAGAAAGATTTACCTTTGATAGTGTAAATCTTCGTGCCGGAATCGGTGTGGTGCCATTAGTGTTAGGTTTGTTCTGTTTTGCTGAGATGTTTCATAACATTGGAAAAAAACCTAATGAAGCAATTCAATATAAAGATCAAATGATTACCAGAATGACAGTCATGAAAGATATTATTAAACATAAATTTCTAGTTGTGAAAGCAGGATTTATCGGGACATGTATTGGATTGCTGCCAGGTGTCGGTACTACTTTAGCAGTTTTTCTTTCTTATGGGGGGGAAGCTAAACGTTCATCAAAGCATCCTGAAACCTTTGAAAAAGGTAATACAGAAGGAATTATTGCAGCGGAAACAGCAAACAATGCCACAGTAGGCAGTGCGCTTGTACCACTATTGGCTTTAGGTGTGCCTGGAAGTCCGACAACAGCTATTATAGCTGGTGCATTGATCATTCATGGTATTATTTTAGGGCCAGATCTTTTTGTGAACCGTCCTGATGTGGCATACAGCTTTTTATACGGCATGCTGTTCACCGTGGTAGCCATGACTATAATTGGTGCCTTCGGTATTAAATATTTCTCTTATATTTTAAAAATAAACATTAAATTTATCATTCCAGTCGTACTTGTATTTGCATTATTTGGTGCATATAGTATTAGAAATAGCTTGTTTGATGTCTTGATAGCTATTGTGATTGGGATTTTAGGTGCTACTTTTAAAAAGATTGATGTGCCATTAGCACCAGCAATTATTGGTGTAGTATTAGGACCATTAATAGAAACGAACTTAGTCCGTTCGATGACGATTGCAGATGCACAGCAAAAAGCATTATGGCAATATCTGCTTTCAACGCCTCTTTCTATTTTTCTACTGTGCATGCTTTTTATATTATTAATTGCTGTAGTAAAAATGCGTAAAAAGACTTCTTAATGCTGAACTAAGTATGGAAAGAATTTCTTATAAATTTAATATCACATAACGAATAAATTGGATCACTGTCATTCCCAAATTGTTTAGCAAGGATGCTAATTGGTTTAGGGATGACAGTTTTGTTGTTTCTATCTATTTGTCATACTTGCAGATAGAGGAAATTAAATCTAAAATGATAAATATAATCATTTATAACAGTCTCATTTTAATTGGAAAGGATATATTTGAAATGAAAATAAAACAACCAGAATCTTTTATGTTTAAAGGGGGGGATGATCGGGCGGTATTACTATTACATGGATTCACTGGTCATTCGGCTGACGTGCGAATGCTTGGAAGATACTTGAACGGTAAAGGTTATACATGTTATGCACCAATTTACCGTGGACATGGTAAATCACCAGAGGACTTAATTGGTGCGACTGCAGACCAATGGTGGGAAGATGTTCAGTATGCTTACAAATATTTACAAGAGAAAGGATATCAAAAAATAGCAGTAGCAGGTTTATCTTTAGGTGGTGTATTAGGACTTAAGTTAGCATGTAATAATCCAATTAAAGGCGTTGTAACAATGAGTAGTCCCATGTTTTTTGATAATGAAGAACAACTTACGGTGGGATTCCGTCAATTCGCTAAGGAATATAAGCAACTTGAAAAAAAAGAGGAAGACATAATTGAACAAGAAGTAACAGATTTGTTAAATGAATCAAAAGAGTTATTCCAACAAATTGAAAGATCGATAACAGATGTTAAAGAAAATGTAGACATGCTATATACACCAATATTAGTATTACAGGCTTCTAAGGATCAAATGATTAATCCGGAAAGTGCTAATTATATTTATGAACATGTTGCATCAAATAATAAACAGTTAATCTGGTATAAAAATGCTGGACATGCACTTACGTTTAGCAACGTTAAAGATCAGGTACAGGAAGATATTGAAGAATTTTTCGCATCACTTGATTGGTAATAGCCATACTATGAAAAAAGAAAAAAGAGGTGAAGAGTACAATATGAAGGATTTACAACAGCAAATATCTGATTATTTTAAAGAAAATGCAACAAAGCCACTATCTGTTCAGGAATTAGAAGAAGTACTCGAGTTAGATGGCTCAGATCAATTCAAAGAATTAATGAAGTCATTAAATAAACTGGAAGAAACAGGAGAATTAATTCGCACTCGTAAAAATCGTTATGGATTACCGGAAAAAATGAATCTAATTCGCGGTACGATCCAAATGCATGCAAAGGGGGGGTTTGCTTTCTTATTACCTGAGGACGAAGCAATGGAGGATGTTTATATTAATCATGCCGATTTAGCTTCAGCTATGAATGGTGATAAAGTATTTGTTCGAGTTGATCGGCGTGATGATGATGGAAAACGCTCAGAAGGTATTGTTGTCCGCGTTATTGAACGAAATACGACAGAAATTATTGGAACATATGATGACAATGGAGCTTTTGGGTTCGTGATAGCAGACGATAAGCGAATTCCTCATGATATTTTTGTACCAAAGAGTGAAGCAAAGGGTGCGGTTGAAGGGCATAAAGTCATTGTTGAAATAACAAAGTATCCAGAAGGCCGCAAGAGTGCTGAGGGTAAAGTGATAGAGATTCTGGGTCATAAAAATGATCCTGGTATGGATATTTTATCGATTATATATAAAAATGGCATTGCGATTGATTTTCCGCAAGATGTATTGGAACAGGCTGAGAATATTTCCGAGGAAATAACAGAGGCTGAGCTGAAAGATAGACGTGATTTACGAGGTGAAATGATTGTTACAATTGATGGTGCAGATGCAAAAGACTTAGATGATGCTGTAACGGTCAAGAAATTAGATAATGGTAACTATAAATTAGGTGTCTATATTGCAGATGTAACTTATTATGTAAAAGAAGGCACACCTATGGATCGGGAAGCATTTGAACGCGGAACAAGTGCTTATTTAGTGGATCGCGTCATTCCTATGATTCCTCATCGGTTATCAAATGGTATTTGTTCATTAAATCCTCAAGTAGATCGACTTGTACTTGGTTGTGATATGGAAATTACCAGTAACGGAGAAGTCGTTAATCATGAAATTTTCCAAGCGGTGATCAATACTACAGAACGTATGACTTATACAGCGATTAATAAGATATTAGCTGACAAAAATCCTGAAACGATCGAACGATATAATAATCTTGTTCCAATGTTTCAGAATATGGAAGATCTTGCTGCAGTATTACGTAAAAACCGATTCGGGCGTGGTGCGATTGATTTTGACTTTAAAGAGGCACAAGTCATGGTCGATGAAGAAGGAAAAGCAATTGATGTAGTGATTCGTGAGCGATCTGTCGGAGAAAGATTAATCGAAGAATTTATGTTGTGTGCAAATGAAACAATAGCAGAGCATTTTCATTGGATGGATGTACCGTTTATTCATCGTATTCACGAAGATCCGGATCCTGCAAAACTGCAATCGTTCTTTGAATTCATTGCAAGATTTGGTTATGTTGTTAAAGGTACTTCAAATGAAATCCATCCACAAGCATTACAACAAGTCTTGGAAAAAGTAGAAGGTTCAGATGAAGAGATGATTATATCGAAGCTGATGTTACGTTCGATGAAACAAGCTAAATATGATGCTCAGGGAATTGGGCACTTCGGTTTAGCGACAGAATTTTATACGCATTTCACGTCACCGATTAGAAGATATCCTGATTTAATTGTGCATCGTTTAATTCGTACTTACTTAATAGAAAAGAAATTAGATGCAACTACACGTAATCATTGGAAAGATCTTTTACCTGAAATAGCGAAGCATTCTTCTTTGAAAGAACGTGCAGCCGTTGATGCAGAACGCGAAGTAGATGATTTGAAAAAAGCAGAATATATGCAAGATAAAATTGGCGAAGAGTATGAGGGTGTTATAAGTTCTGTAACGAACTTTGGTCTGTTTGTTGAACTTGCTAACACCGTAGAAGGACTTGTACATGTAAGTTATCTGACGGATGATTATTACCATTTTGACGAACGTGCCTATGCTATGATTGGGGGGGAACGAACCGGTAATGTATTCCAGGTAGGCGATGCGATTACGGTTAAAGTGGCGCAGGTTAACTTGGATGAACGTGCGGTTGATTTTGAGATTTTGGGGGGATGAAGCCGAGAAGGAATCGACCACAAAAGCAGGGTAAAGTAATTGAAGCTAAGCGTGATAAAACCGGACTAAAAAAGACAGCAAAAAAATCTCAAAAATCTAATGGTGGAAAAAGGAAAAACACCGGTAGGAAGAAAAAGAAAAAATAGAAAAGCCTTCTGACTTTTCTATTTTTCTTGCTAAACATTATAAAGGATTAGCACGTTTCTCATTTTTTTGTTAAAATTAGTTTTACGGTAACAGTAGGAGGAACGGATATGGAAAAAAGTCAAGGAAGAGTCTTAGCACAAAACAAAAAAGCAAACCATGATTATTTTATAGAAGAAACGTATGAAGCAGGAGTTATATTGCAAGGAACAGAAATAAAGTCGATCAGAGCTGGTCGGGTTAATTTAAAAGATAGCTTTGCTACGATTAGACAAGGTGAAGCTTACATTAACAATATGCATATTTCAACTTACGAGCAGGGTAATCGCTTCAACCACGATCCGACTCGTGCTCGTAAGCTATTATTACATCGCAAACAAATTGATAAATTGATTGGAGATAGTCAGCAGGCAGGTTATTCGATTATTCCATTAAAAATATACATTAAAAATGGCTTTGCAAAGGTTTTAATTGGCTTAGCTAGAGGGAAAAAGAAATATGATAAACGAGAAGACTTGAAACAAAAGCAGGCAAAACGTGATATGGATCGAGCAATTAAAGATCGACTTAACTAATAATTACCAGTTTCAAAATCTTGAATTCTGTTTGTCTTATGTTATAATGAATATATCGGCAGGACATCTATAATTGAATAGTAAGATTAGCTTGAATATTTTTGTCCGTATGCCTATTTTAAAATGGGGGGGACGTTCCGGATTCGACAGGGATAGATCGAGCTCAGGTTGCGCGTCGAGGTTACGACTCGTAAAACGTTATCGCCAATAATAACTGGCAAAGAAAACAATTACTCTTTAGCAGCTGCGTAAGCACTGCTAAAGGATCCTTCCTACCATTGCCCACGTGGTAGATTGAAGGGTCTCACTTATTAGTGGGCTACGCTACTATCCTCCGTCTGTGGATTTGTAGAAGAGACTAATCAGACTAGCTGCTCGGACGCCTGTTGGTAGGCAGAAGAGTCAGCGAATACGCGAATATACCAACTATGCGTGTAGACGCCTGAGTGCCGATATCCGTGGACGTGGGTTCGACTCCCACCGTCTCCACCAATACATAATTGGTGGTTTTTTTATAAGGTAAGAAAGTATATAACCATTGGTATTACAGCATTTTGGTATCCGATTCCCGCTTTAAATGTGACATAAATGAAGATGTAGTAGATTGGTTATATTATTTATTATGAGAGTAATCGTGTGCAAGGAAATCGCTTCGGCTGCCCCCCCCTTCCCTTTCCGTGGCGTTTTCCCTTCAGCTAACTTTTTCGAGCACAAACCGCTCAAAAAGTGGATCTTCAGGGAAAACGGATGCCACAGGAGTGGAAGCGGACGGCCTCCGCTATAAAGTGGTTCTACAACGTTTGTGACAGCTGACTTGTCGAGGTTTATTAACAATATGAAATAAAAGTCGTCATATCTCTACTTACCCCGGTTGTAGCGCATGATTTAGCGTAGGCGGCCACTTCGACTCCTAAGGGATCACGCCCCCTTGGAAAGCGAAGTGGGCAAGCCGTAGCGGTGATATTACGGTTTATTCAATTCAGAATTTTTACATAATAGTTAGAGCACAGTACCTATGTTAGTAATATGGACCGGGCGGCTTCCCCGGTTTTTTTAATGACCAAAAATCATTAACCAATTTTTATTTTCTTCATATGATAATTTCATAGTCATATATTCAAAAGATTATTTGAGTATATAAATTGACTATTTTTCTATGCAACTATAAACTGATAATCAAATGAATATTTGAATGAAGGTGAATAATAATGGCTGAAAAGTTAATAAATGATGTGAAAGATACCTGTGATACCTTTTGTTATGATGAAGAAAAGGTAAATCGTATTCAACCTCAGTTGAATAAGGTCAATGGTGTTGAGTTAATATTTAAGGCATTGGCAGATGCGACACGAGTTAAAATTGCTTATGCTTTAACATTAGAAAAGGAGTTATGTGTTTGTGATGTAGCAAATATTATTGATTCTACTACGGCTACCGCTTCCCATCATCTACGATTATTGCGTAACATGGGATTAGCAAAATATCGAAAGGAAGGAAAATTAGTGTTTTATTCCTTGAAAGACGATCATGTACAACAATTAGTATCACTTGCTATGACCCATGCAAAAGAAGGTGATCAAAATGGAAGAAAATAAAAATGTATACAGGCTTCAGGGATTATCTTGCACAAATTGTGCAGCAAAGTTTGAAAAAAATATACGCGATATACCGTCAGTTGAAGACGTTCAGTTGAATTTTGGTGCATCCAAACTCACCGTACAAGGTAATGCGTCGGTTGAACAGCTGGAACAAGCGGGGGGGCATTTGATGGAATTAAAGTTCGACCTGAAAGAGAGAAAAGATCTGAAAAAAAGAATCTTTTTGGCATAAACGTTCCAATCTAACAACGATGGTATCTTTGTTTTTTTGATTATTGGATATGTCTTTTCTTTTAACCTTGGAGAGGAAAGTTCTATAACGATTGGTTTATTCGGATTGTCGATTGTTATTGGTGGTTATGATTTATTTAAGGTAGGTTTGAAAAATTTAACCAAGCTTCAATTTGATATGAAAACATTGATGACGATTGCTATTATTGGTGCTGCCATTATCGGCGAATGGGAGAAGGTGCTGTAGTTGTCTTTCTATTTGCATTAAGTGAGGCATTGGAAGGTTATTCGATGGATAAGGCAAGGCAATCGATTCGATCACTGATGGATATCGCACCTAATCGTGCTACGATAAGCCGAGACAATGAATTAATAGAAATGGATGTAGAGGATATTCAGGTAGACGATATTATGATTATCAAATCAGGTGAGAAGATTGCGATGGACGGAATTGTAATAAAAGGACAATCATCTATTAATCAATCATCGATTACTGGCGAATCCATTCCTGTCTATAAAACGCTAAATGATGAAGTCTTTGCAGGTACATTAAATGAAGAAGGATCTCTTACAGTTAAAGTGACGAAACTGGTAAAAGATACAACGATTGCGAAGATTATTCATTTAGTAGAAGAAGCACAAGCTGAACGAGCACCTTCCCAGTTATTTGTCGATAAATTTGCCAAATATTACACACCTGCTATTATGATAATTGCATTATTCGTAGCGATTTTACCGCCGTTATTGATCGGAGGTATCTGGTCGGAATGGATTTATAGAGGATTGGCAGTGCTTGTAGTCGGCTGCCCATGCGCACTGGTTATTTCCACTCCTGTAGCGATTGTCACTGCGATAGGAAATGCGGCACGAAGGGGTGTATTAATAAAAGGTGGTATCCATTTAGAAGAAGCAGGCAAATTGAATGCCATTGCGTTTGATAAAACAGGTACACTGACAGAGGGTAAGCCTGAAGTAACCAATATTATCGCTTTATCCGGAATGAATGAAAAAGCAATCTTAGGAATTTCTCAAGCGATTGAGTCATTTTCAACCCATCCTCTTGCCTCGGCCATTATTCGAAAAGCAAAAAATGATCAGGCTGAAAAGTATATGGCAAGTGATTTTCAATCGATTACAGGGAAAGGTGCTAAAGCAATTATTGAAAATAAAGAATATTTTATCGGGAGTCCATCTTTATTTACAGAAATACTAACGATTAGCAATGAAGTACATCAACAGATTGGTGATTTGCAAACACAAGGAAAGACCGTGATGTTATTAGGGACAAATCAGCAAATCATTGGTCTTATAGCAGTTGCTGATCAAGTGCGAAAAGAGAGCATAGCGATTATTCGAAATCTTCATCAGATTGGTATTAAAAAAACGATTATGCTTACAGGAGATAATAAAGCAACGGGTGAAGCAATAGGAAATCAATTAGGTTTAACGGAAACCAAAGCTGAACTTCTTCCGGAAGATAAATTGAATGAGATTAAAGATCTTCGTAACCAATATGGTAAGATTGCGATGGTAGGTGATGGGGTGAATGATGCTCCCGCATTAGCCGCGTCGACAGTTGGTATTGCAATGGGTGGGGCAGGCACAGATACGGCATTAGAAACAGCTGATATTGCATTAATGGCAGATGACTTAGAAAAACTTCCATATACTATTGCGCTGAGTAGAAAAACGATGACAATTATCAAACAAAATATATTCTTTGCACTAGGTTTAAAACTTCTAGCTCTATTGTTAATCATTCCCGGCTGGTTGACCCTGTGGTTAGCAATTTTCGCAGATATGGGCGCAACACTAATCGTAGTATTAAATTCCCTAAGATTAATGAAAACAAAATATAGCAAATAAACCAAAGGGGTGCAAACTAACATGCACCTCTTTGATTTACTATTTCATTTCATCTATTATCTCTGCGTTCGAGTACTAGAAAATTATTCATTCTAACAAATTACCTTTAGCTGGAATAGGATGTTCTTGAAATAGTCGTGCCAGATGAAGTGTGTTATAGGCCAGCATTTCTATATGCTTTTTGGTGAAAGAGTTTTCTCCTTCCTTATCCATATAAGATGGGCCTGGACCAGCTTCACCAACCCAATACGTATCCACATTTGGAGGGATAACAAAGCCAATATGTGACAGACCATATAAAATAGATGCTGCTGCATGTTTGGCACCATCTTCGTTTCCAGTTACTACTACTCCGCCAACTTTGTTATAAAAGATAGATTGTCCATTTTCCATCGTTTCACTACTGCTTCCATATATCTTTCGATAGCTAAAGTAGCTAGACTGCTTTTTTCACCAAGCCAAAGTGGGGTGCCAATGATGAGAATGTCTGCTTCTTTCACTTTCTTGAAAATTTGAGGCCATTCATCGCCTTCACCCATATCATCACTAATACCAAGAGAAATATTGTAATCTGCTAATCTAATTGTTTCTGTTTTAACATCTTCTTTTGATAATGTTTCTAATACTTCATTTGATAGAGCCTCCGTGTGTGACGCCTCAGATGAATCCTTTAATGAAGCATTTAGTACTAATGCTTTAATTGATGTCATATAATCACTCTCCTATCTCAGTTTATTTATCATATTCCTTTCATTGAGTAGTATTAAACATCATGTTTCTTTTTAAATAAGTGTTTGGAACCAGTAGTTTTCGAAAAAAAAAACTACTGGTTGCCGTTAATTTTACCTTTATTTTGTAAAAAATATCAAAAATTGACGACATAATTATTTCCCCCATATAATAGTAATGTGAATTATTGAAAGCGGTCACATTTAAAGTGAGGTGAACAGTATTTTTCGAAATACGTACGTACTATTTGAATTTGCGACTGAAACATAAAATGGTTATCTTAACGTCATTAGTTTTACTCGCTTTTAGTATTGGTGGACTTTCAATATTACAGTATGCGTTTCATTTATATAACAAGGAAATTTACCGGCAGTCTGCTCAAGCATTACAAGTATCCACAAATTCAGTTGAAGCAGAATTAAAAAAGATGGAACGTCTTTCTTACCAAATTTCAACAGATACCTATGTGCAATCATATCTTCAGGAACTAAGCAGTACAGATTCTAATTATGATCAATTCATGATAGGGAATGAATTAAGAAAAAGATTATTACATATCGGTGCCCTGAATAAATACGTTCAATCTATCCAGGTTTATGATGTTTTCAATAAAGAATATTCTAGTGGCAATTTCATGATGAATTTAGCTGAAGAAAGACTCCAAACAATGAAAGATGCTGCACAAGAAAAAGAGGGAGGAGTAAACTGGATTTCACCTTCTGAAAATGATGAAACTGTGATGGCAGTAAGGGATATTCGTGAATATATGGATTTTTCCTTTGAACGACTGGGCACAGTTGGTGTAAGAGTAGATATTCATGAAATTATGAATGAATTAACGAATAATTTAGAGGAACAGGAGACGAATTTCCTCATTTTTGATCAAGATCAACAGCAAATTTTTGCGAATGAGAATGGATTGAATACAATTAATCCAACCGAATATTTAGCAAATCAACAAGGTTATCAAATTATAAAATATAATGGAGATCGCTATTTTTTAACGTATTCAGAAGCCAATCATTTGGACTGGACCTATATGATTTTAACTCCATATAATAATTTATTTGCGGTAATTACAAAAGCACGCACGGCTGTTTTCCTTACTTATTTTACTTTATTTCTGCTTATGATCTTTTTGGGAACGAAATTTACAGGAACGATTGTCAATCCAATCGAAAGTCTGAATAAAAAAATGAAAAAAGTTCAAACAGGCGATCTTGATTATTATGACGTGGGAATGGAAACCCAAATGTCAAAAGATGAAGCAGGCCAAATGCATGAAAATTTTAAAAAAATGATGAATCAAATTAATTTTCTTATTGGAGAAAATTATAAAAAGCAATTATTAATTAAAGAATCAGAATTTAAAACACTTCAAGCGCAAGTCAATCCTCATTTTCTCTATAATACTCTTGAATCTATTAATTGGTCAGCAAAAATTGCAGGAGAAAAGAAAATATCACAAATGGCGGAATCATTGGGATTTGTACTTAGGGCGTCGATCAATATGAAGGACATGTTAATTTCACTAAACGAAGAAATTAGTATTGTGGATCATTACATTACTATTCAGAGTTATCGATTTGAGGAAAGGTTACAATTTACTAAAAATATAGCGGACGCCCATTTAACAACACTGATACCAAAGTTTATTATTCAACCATTAGTCGAAAATGCTATCCGATATGGTTTGCAAGAAATGATTGGAGTATGTAAGATTCATGTATCAGTAAGTGAAACAGAAGAAACTGTTATTATATGTGTAGCAGATAACGGACCGGGAATAGAAACCGAATACTTAGAAAAAATTATATCAGGAAACTATCAACCGAAAGGAACTGGTATAGGCCTGCGAAATATAAATGAGAGGATTAAGCTTTTATTTGGTGAGAAATATGGCTTGAAGATTGATAGTGAGATAGGAAAGGGTACTACGGTTTCTATCATTTTACCGAAGGAGGAGAAAAATTCTTATGTACAAGGTGTTGTTAGTAGATGATGAACGAATGATATTAGATGGGATATCGGTTATTGTTGATTGGTCTCAATACGAAACTCAATTAATTGGTAAAGCAATGAATGGAATAGAAGCATATGATTTTATTAAGAAAAATAAGCCAGATATCGTTATAACTGATATAACCATGCCTGGATTAGATGGAATCGAACTCGTCAAGAAAGCGAAATTGGAATATCCAGATATTAAATGGATCTTCTTATCGGGGGTTTAGTGAATTTGAGTATGCCAGACAGGCCATGCGTTTTGGAGTGAAGCATTATTTACTCAAACCCTGTAATGAAAGTAATATTGTTGAAGCATTAAAGGATGTAGTGAAGGAAAAACAAAACGAAGAAGAAGCAGAATCCTATATGAAACTAATGGAAGAGGAAGTAACAAAAAATACAGTTTCTGAAAAAGAAGAGATTTTAAAACAATTTTTTCTGTATCAACAGGTAACAGATGATTTGAAAGAGAAAATGAAAAGTTTAATAGAAGAGGTGTATCCATCGGAGCGATTCTATTTTTGTACCATTTATATAGATTCTTTACTTACATATGACCATATAACAGATGTAATCGAATCTATACAAATTCAGTTAAATGAATCAAAGGCTATTATAACATTTATTGAAAATAAAATAATAATGATGATGTCGACATCTATCCCAGAAGAAGAGGTAAACTTGTTAATAACTTGTTTGCTTCAGCCACACGAACATGAATATAGCATTGTATCCACTCCACCCTTTGCAAAGGAAAATATAGATAAAATTCCAAAGCTAGATGAAATGATCCAGCAACTGTTTTATCAGCCTACATATACTGTTATTAATCATCAATCATGGCTTTCTTTTCATGAGCATTTAAGTGCGGATTTAGAAATTGATTTAGAAAAAATTATGTTCTATTTAAAGAAACAGCAGCAACAACAAGCAATGCAATATCTTCAAAATTTTATTAACAAGTTAAAAAGACATAGGATAAGTCCTAAAGTAACTCGTGTTTACTTTATTCAAATTTATTTACTACTTATGACCAGACATTCACAATATACTACTGAAAATCGTGTGCAAGCAATCGGGGGGGAATTGGAGGATCTTCAACATTTAACTGAATATGTTGAATTCTTTGAGAACTTATTTAACAGAATGATAGAACAAGTGGAGCATCCAAAAAAGTATTCACAAGTTGTTAAACAAATGCTTCAAAGTATTGATGAGCAAATCGAAAATTCTGAATTATCCTTGCAATGGTTAGCGACAAACTGTCTTTATATGAATGCCGATTACTTAGGGAAAACATTTAAAAAGGAGATTGGTCAGCGATTTTCATCCTATGTTACAAATGCAAGAATTAATAAAGCAGTGGAAATCATTGAAGAAGAACAGGATATAAAGGTGTTTGAATTAGCGGAAAGATTGGGTTTTGGAAATAATCCTCAATATTTCAGTCAATTGTTTAAAAGAATGAAGGGGTTTACACCCTCAGAAATAATTAGATCTAACGAAAGAGACTAGAGCGTTTCTAATTTCTCTTCTTTTTAAACATTTACCACTGATTTTTCTATCATACCTTTTATTGATAATCTGATATGCTATTACTGTAATCGCTTACAGAAAATAAAAAGGGGGGGAGGGAAAGAAATGAAAAAATCTTTGTTAATACTTTTAGGAATGATGATGATTTTATGGTTGACAGCATGTGGAGGAGATGATAACTCCGAAGAGGCTGGTAAAGACACAGGAAATGATGCGGCTGAAGAGAAAACTGATGAAAACACAGAAACTGAAACCGAAACTGAAGCAGGTGGAGAGGATGTAACACTAAGAATTGCCTGGTGGGGGTTCTCAACCACGACATGACTACACGTTAGAAGTAATTGAAATGTATGAGGAGCAAAATCCTGGTGTAACAATTGAGCCAGAATATGCAAGCTGGGATGACTATTGGCAAAAACTTGCACCACAAGCAGCAGCAAATGAATTGCCAGATATTCTAGCTATGGACTTATCTTATTTATCACAATATGCTGGAAATGGTCAATTAGCTGATTTAAATCCTTTCATTGGAAACCAAATTGATGTGGAAAATATTTCAGAAGATGTTGTAAATGGCGGTACGGTAAATGATGGAATCTATGGTTTTAACTTAGGAGTAAATGCAGTTGGTTTTCATTATAATCCAGATTTGCTTAAAGAGGTAGGAATTGAAGAAATACCTGAAGATTGGACATGGGATGATTATAAAGAAATGTCTCAAAAAGCAGCGGATGCAGGCGTGTTTTTTGATACTGGATTCGCTCCAGATGTATTCTTTAACTATTACTTACGTCAAAATGGAGCACGTCTATATGCAGAAGAAGGAAGCGGTTTAGGTTTTGAGGATGATCAATTATTTATTGATTTCTTCTCCATGGTACAGAATCAAGTGGAAAAAGAAGCAATACCTACTCCAGATTACTTGGCACAATTAGCAGGACCTGAAGATGATCCTACTGTCAAAGGAGAGGGTATTGGTATCTTCCAATGGTCTAACCAATTTGTAGGGCTTGAAGATATCTCTGAATACCAATTTGATATGGCGCCAATGCCTGGTCCAAATGTAGCAGATGGTTTATTCCTAAAACCAAGTATGTTCTTCTCAGTTTCAGAAAACTCCGAAGCTAAAGAAGAAGCGGCAAAATTTATCAGCTTCTTTGTTAATGATGTAGAAGCAAATAAATTGATCCTAGGTGATCGTGGTGTTCCAGTTTCTTCAGTTGTAAAAGAAGCGTTAAAAGAAGAAGTTTCTGCATCACAAGCAGAAGTGTTTGATTATATTGCCTGGGTAGAAGAAAACAGTTCAGAAATGGGTGCTCCAGATCCGGCAGGTGCAGGTGAGATTATCGAATTATTAAATAACTTATCTGAACAAATTGCATATGGAGAAATTAGTCCAGAAGATGCAGCTGAACATTTCAGAACAAATGCAGAAAGCATTTTAGGAAACTAATTGTCAAAATAATAAAGACAATGGCTGATCCTATGAGATCAGCTATTGTTTTTCATCTACTCTTTATTAGAGAAGGGAGTTAAGAATTACATGCACACAAATATGAAACAGAATCTTTGGGGATATTTCTTTATTGGTCCATTTATTATTGGCTTTTTGGCTTTACAATTATTCCTATCATTGCTTCCTTTTATTTTTCGTTTACGAGTTATGACCTATTTAATGCACCGAGATGGATAGGGTTTGATAACTTCAAGCAAATGTTCACAGCAGATCCTCGTTATTTACATTCTTTGAAAATTACCTTTATTTATGTATTTATTGGGGGTCCCACTTAGACTTGTTTTTGCATTAATTGTAGCAATGTTGTTAAACACAGCTTCGAGAGCGGTTGGATTGTACCGTACCTTGTATTATTTACCATCCTTAATTGGTGGCAGTGTAGCAGTCGCTATCATGTGGCGTAATATTTTTGGAGATGATGGTATTGTTAACATTGCTTTATTAACAATGGGTGTAGATCCTGTTAGATGGTTTGGAAATCCTTCAGCAGCTTTATGGATGCTGATCTGTTTATCAATTTGGCAGTTTGGTTCGTCGATGTTAATATTCCTGGCTGGTCTTAAATCAATACCACAGAGTTATTATGAAGCGGCAAGTGTAGATGGCGCCAGCTTTTTTCAAAAGTTTTTTAAAATCACCATTCCAATGTTAAGTCCGGTCATATTATTTAATGCAATTATGCAAACTATTGCAGCATTTATGACGTTCGTACCAGCCTTTATTATCTCAAAAGGTACAGGTGGACCTTTAGATGGTACTTTATTGTATTCTCTTTACTTATTCAAACAAGGTTTTGAATTCTTCCACATGGGTTATGCATCTGCAATGGCATGGGTAATGCTTATCATTATTGCGATATTAACTTCATTAATCTTTTTATCATCAAAATATTGGGTTCACTACGAATCAGAAGGAGGCAAATAAATAATGAAACCTAAGCATATCAAAAAACTTATTTATCATGTTCTCGTTGGTGGATTTGCCATTCTGTTATTGTATCCAGTATTATGGCTAGTAATGAGTTCGTTTAAATTAAGCGAACGAATCTTCGTGACAGCGGATCAACTGATTCCGGACCCATTTGTATTGTCTAATTATGCACAGGGTTGGGAAGGCTTTGGTGACTATGGCTTTGGAACATTTATCATGAATACAGCTATTTTTGTTGTAATAGTGTTGATTGGTCATTTAATATCCTGTTCCTTAATTGCCTTTGGTTTTGCAAGACTTAATTTTGCAGGGCGAAAATTCTGGTTTGCCATTATGATTATGACCTTAATGCTTCCATATGAAGTAGTTATGATTCCGCAATATATAATTTTTGCACAGCTTGATTGGTTAAATTCATTAAAACCCTTAGTTATTCCAGCTTACTTCGGACATCCATTTTTCATCTTTTTGCTCGTACAGTTTATTAGAACAATTCCAAGAGACTTAGATGAAGCAGCGATTATTGATGGTTCCAGTATTTTTGGTATTTACTATCGAATTATTCTTCCATTAATAGTGCCAGCTCTTGCCACAACGGCATTTTTACTTTCTACTGGACATGGGATAACTTGCTTGGACCTGTATTATATCTGAACAGTCCGTCTAAGTACACGGTATCAATGGCTCTAAACATGTTCTTAAGTAATGAAACAGTATCAAATTGGGGTGCCATGTTTGCAATGTCAGTTGTGTCTTTGGTACCGGTATTTGTAATCTTCTTTATTTTCCAACGTTTTGTGGTAGAAGGTATTAGTACAAGTGGACTAAAAGGTTAATAGAAAGCAGTTTGAGTCTTAGGAAACTTTGCTTCTATGTAATTTTTGAAAGGGGGGGAAATTAGTATGAAAGCATTAAATACAGCATTTGAATGGATAGCAAAAGTAGCCTACTTAAATCTATTATGGGTCGGTTTTACGTTATTAGGTCTGGTGGTAGCAGGATTATTTCCCGCTACTGCTGCCACGTTTACCGTGACGAGAAAATGGGTTACTGGTTATACTGATATTCCTCTTTTTAAAACCTTTTGGAAAGCTTTTCGTCAATCTCTAGTACAGAGTAATATACTAGGCTATTTGATAGCTGGGATGGCATATATTTTATATTTAGACTTTTTATTTATAACTGTCGTAGCAAATAATTACGTGATGTTGCTAACTATACCATTTTTATTTGTAACGATACTTTATTTATTAACTGCGTTTTATATTTTTCCTGTCTATGTATATTTCGATATGAAAGTGATACAAGTAATTAAAAGTTCCTTGTTTATAATGGTGTTAAATCCGGTGCCAACTTTGATTATGGCATTGGGAATGTTTGGTATTACATATCTATTATGGCATTTTCAAGGCTTAGCTTTATTTTTTAGCATGAGTTAATTTCAATAGCGCTAATGATGCCCGCTAAAAAAGCATTTAATAAAATCCACGAAAAAAAAATGCATCATAAAAGTCAGGCTTTAGTAGAAAAGTAGGCAGAGTTAGAGACATATTAATTATTTCTATCACAAAGTTAATTAATGGAAGAAGTTAAGAGTTACATAATCTTCCTATTATTCAATTTAAAATCCGGACGAGCACAAATCCTTATATTAGAATTTGTGCTCGTCCGGATTTTACTTTTATCTAATTATCTTCGATCTATCTATATCATAATTTGACATAAGATAACATAATTTATCATAGTATTGAAATGTAATTGTAATATTAGCATAACATAAGTGAAATCTTTCTATGTTACAATGAATCTAGTTCAAAAGACAGACAACAAGTAAACCTTGATTTTAAAAGGTTTTACTCACCCATAGATAAAAATATGCTTGAAAGTAGGGAAGTGCGTGCGAGAAATAAAAGCGATAGTTAAAGATTCAGTAGTTGTTTTAACGCTTGTGTCCAGCATGTTATTTGTACAGACTGTAAATGCTGAAACGGAAGAGGAAATTCAAGTAAAACGTTCCGATGTGCAAACTGATATCAGCGAAAAAGAAAGTGAAATTGCAAAAATTAAAGAAGAATTAGTAAAATTGAATGAAGAAATCATTCGTTATGAAGAAGCGATAGCTGATAATGAAAAAGTAATTGCAGATACTGAGAAAGAAATAGTGACTGTAGAAACAGATGTTAAGGAATTGGAAGAAAAGGTTGCAGAAATTCAAAAGAAAATCGAACAAAGAAATAAAATATTGAAGGAAAGAATTTCTTCTCTTCAGGAAAATGGCGTATCATCTAATTACATTGAAGTTGTTTTTGGTGCAACTAATTTTATAGATTTTATCGATCGTGTTACATTAGTACATAAAATTACACAAGCTGATCAAGACTTATTAGAAAGTCAGGAAAAGGACAAATTAGAAGAAGAAAAAAATAAAGTCGAATTAGACACTAAGTTAGAAGATTTAGAAGCGATGAAAGCTGATTATGAAGAAATGCAAAAGCAGACTGTCGCTCAAAAAGAAGAAAATGAAGAATTAAAATCAGAATTAAAGGAAAAAGAGAATGCTAACAAAGATATTTTAGGTGATTTAAAGATTGAAGATGAAATATTAGCCAATAAAGAAAGAGCTTTAAAAGAAGCACAACAACAAATGGAAAATATTGATTCTGCCCAAACTGTTAACTATAGTGGAACTAATGCTAGTAATAGTAATAGTGATAGTAATAGTAATAGTAATAGTAATAGTGATAGTGATAGTGATAGTGCTAGTGCTAGTGCTAGTAATAGTAATGCGATCCAACAATATGCAAGTAGTTCATCTGCTCCAGTTTCAGCTGGTAATGGATCGTTACAAACAGCTATTACTGCAGGGAATCGTTATATTGGAAATTCCGTTTATGTTTTTGGTGGCGGTCGATCTGCATATGACATAGCAAATGGTCGATTTGACTGTTCCGGATTTGTAAGCTGGGCTTTCAGACAAGCAGGAATTAGCTTACCTGCTAGCACTGATGGTTTATCATCGGTAGGAACAAAAATTTCATTAAGTGAGGCAAAACCAGGCGACTTAGTTTTCTTTAATACTTATAAAACAAATGGGCATGTTGGTATTTACTTAGGAAACAATAAATTTATTGGTTCTCAAAGTTCAACAGGTGTTGCGATTGCGAGCATGAGTGGATATTGGAATTCAACATTTACCGGCCATGTACGCCGTGTAGTACAATAATAATAGCTGTAAAAAAGCAAGTGACAATTTAAAAAGTCACTTGCTTTTTTATTTTTTTAATACAGTAAAAATAAACTGCGAAGTAACGAGTTAATATGAAAGTGTGTTAAGTGGAAGCACTTGCTCTGTCCATTTATTTAGCTTTCCGCAGCGCTGATTTCATCTCATCCACATGCTGTAGAACGAATTTTCTAATATTTAGCAGTATTTTTGATAGGCTGTTGTTAATTGTTCTACGATATCTTCTATTTCATATCCTTCGATTTGCTCGCGTGGTATAAAGTGTTTTAGTTCTCCGCCATCCACAATTGCCATTGAGGGTGAAGAAGGTTCGATGCCTTCAAAGTATTCTCGCATTTGTGCTGTTGCTTCCCGATCTTGACCAGCGAAAACCGTCATTATTTTTGCTGGTTTTTTTTCGCTTTTCAGTGATTCAATAGCAGCAGGTCTAGCAAGTCCAGCGGCGCAACCGCAGACTGAATTGATCACGATAAGAGCTGTTTCTTGATTTGATGACATAAATTCATTTACTTCTTCAGCCGTTTGTAGCTGATCAAAGCCTGCATTTGTTAATTCATCACGCATCGGTTGTGAGATTTCACGCATATATTCTTCATAAGCATTCATTTATTAGCCTCCTAAATATAATCTACTTAAATTTTAACAAAAAACATAGAGTGTTAGCGACATATTTGTTTCTACTTTATGTTAACTTTTACCCAACCTCTTATGCTGTTAATAAACCAAACTTGATCGAAATCTCCTAAATCTTTTAATCGAATACTTTTCTCAATTAAATTTCCGTCTCTTAATAATTTCTCTCGATACCTACCTGCTAATAACCCATCTGTAATAGGGGGAGTATAATATATGCCATTTTTTTCTACTACTAGATTGCCAATTGTGAATTCAGTTGCAAATCCATCTTCGTTCCATAGAAGGGTCGTCATTGCATCTTTAGGTTTTTCCTGCTCAAAAGCTTGATATAATGAACGATTAGTTGTCTTGTGGTAGAGAAACACATCCTCTTTATCTACTGGTTCACACGCAATATTAGTCTGAATGGGCTCTAATAAAGTTTTTAGTGGCTCGCTTTCTAATTTTATATCACCGTGAGTATCGACAAGTAACCTTACTTTAAAAGAACCATTTGGTTTCTTGAATGCGATATTTTTCAGTTGACGTTTTATAATATCAACTTTAATAGGTATTTGAAAATAGTCTGCTGACTGCTTTATTCTATCAATGTGATAGGATAATAAGGGAAAGTGTCCCTCTTCTAATTTAATGGACTCTAACAGGGAGAATGCTACTCTCTGTTGATAAAGAATATCCGCTTTTTGGTTTAATTCCTGAAACTCACCGGTAGAAGTTGAATCCCAGGTTATCCCTCCACCCGCACCATAAATCGCTTGACCGTCTTTAATTAAAGCCGTACGAATTGGTACATTAAAAATAGCTTCTCGTTCTGGGGGGGTTATAAAACCAATCCCCCCCCACAATATACATCTCGTGGTGTATCTTCCAATTCAGCAATATATTTCATTGTTTCTACTTTTGGTGCCCCCCCTGTAATGGAACCACAAGGAAACAGGGCTTTAAACCAATCATAGACATTGTTTTTCTCTAATTGTGCAGTAATCGTTGAGGTCATTTGATGAACGGTCGGATACGTTTCGATATCAAATAAAGCTTCAACTTTGATCGTACCTGGTTTAGCAATACGGCCTAAATCATTTCGTAACAGATCCACAATCATCACATTTTCTGCTTGATCTTTTTTGGAATTTTTTAATTGTTCTTTTAATTCTAAATCCTCTTGTAATGTTTTCCCTCGCTTTATCGTACCTTTCATCGGTTTTGTTTTGATTTTTCCGTTGTTGACTTTAAAAAAGAGCTCAGGGGGGGAAACCGATAAAATTTGATAATCCTTTATATCCAAGTAGGCACTATACGAATCCGACTGGTTTCTTAGTAATTGCTGATAAAATGAATAACTGTCCCCAGTAAATTGAGCTTTAAGTCTGGTAGTGAAATTTACTTGATATGTATTACCTTGTCTGATTAATGATTTTATCTGCGTGATGATTTGATTATATTTTTCATTGCTAATGGTATTATTCCATTTTGAAATAGAATACGGCTGAGCTTCTGATTTTCTTTTTCGATCTGTTTCTTGAGGGAAAACACCAAACCAAATTAATGGTAAAGAAGGCTTTTCATTTACCATATAACTGTTGTCAAAGGCGGGGGGGGCAGCTTCGTAAGAAACAAAACCAGCGACATAATTTCCATTTTGTAAAGCGTGTTCAACTTTAAGAAATGCTTTTGGTACATCATCTATCTCAGAGGCAGTAATTATTTCGACAGGGTTTGCAAATATTATCTCCTTTTCTTTAAAATCAAACTGCAAAAAGGCATCCACTTACAACACTTCCCTTCGATAGGCTGTGTGATCTATCATTCGTAAACTATTTCCAATTATATTATATCCATATTCTGTTAGAATTGCTTCAGGATGAAATTGCACTCCTTCTATTGGTAAGAATGTATGCTTTACTGCCATAACAGTTTTATCTTTTGTTTGAGCGGATACTATTAATTCATCAGGCATAGTTTTCATATTTGCGACCAATGAATGGTATCTTGTTACCTGAAAACTAGAAGGTAAGCTATGAAATACTCCTAAATTCTGATGATGAATAGCACTTGTCATCCCGTGCATTGGTCGTTTCGCTTTGATAATTTCTCCACCGAAGAATTCTACAATAATCTGCATACCAAGACAAACGCCAAAAATAGGGATTTTATTATGAAAATAAGTTAATACAGAGAAAGAAATTCCGCTATTTATGGGCGTGCCAGGACCTGGTGATAATACAAGCAGAGATGGATTTAGCGACTCAATTTCTTCAATCGTTGTCGCGTCATTACGAAAAGTTATAACATCTTCATTCATTTGACGGTAATATTGCACCAAATTGTATGTAAATGAATCAAAGTTATCAATGATAACAATCATGGGTTATTCCTCACTTTAAATTTATAGTTACAATATATTATACCGTAATCTGTCTTGGTTAAAAAGATAACTGTAGCTTATTATTCTTTTTATATTGTCTAAAAAAAGAATATAAACGTGATAAAAATAGAGGTTGACAATTTTTTTGTGTTTACTTATAATTATTTTTATGATGGTAATGATAATCATTATCAATTGATAAACCAAAATAAAAACACGTTATGAGGATTACATATGAAACTATGGATATTAATTGTTGCTACGATGCTTCTATCATTCATCTCACTTTTTATAGGCGCAATTGATATTAAAATCAGTGATTTGTTTGATTGGAATTCTGATGAAACAGATATTTTCTTAATAAGCAGGGTGCCGCGCCTGTTAGCGATTATATTGGCAGGGGGGGCAGGAATGAGTATTGCAGGATTAATTATGCAGACGCTGAGTCGAAACAAATTTGTTTCCCCCCACAACTGCTGGTACACTAGATGCTGCAAAACTAGGAATCTTGATTTCTATGTTATTTATTACAAATGTAACGTATACCCAGCAAATTATTTTCAGTTTTGCATTTTCTTTAGTTGGAACATTTCTTTTCATGCAAATTCTCGATCGTATAAAATTTAAAGACGTTATTTTTGTTCCATTGATCGGAATTATGTACGGTAATATTTTGTCGTCAATCACAACCTTCTTTGCATACGAGGCAGATCTACTGCAAAATATATCGGCATGGTTAATGGGAAGTTTTACGTTAATTATTTCTGGTCGCTATGAGCTGTTATACATAAGTATTCCTGCAATTATTTTAGCATATCTGTATGCAAACAAATTTACAGTAGCTGGTATGGGGGGGAAGAATTCGCAAAAAATTTAGGCTTAAGTTACAAAGTTGTCTTAAATATTGGTCTTTTCCTTGTTGCTATTATTGCTACAACGGTAGTTCTCACGGTAGGGTGATACCATTTCTAGGTTTAATTGTACCAAATATCGTATCCATTTATTTAGGAGATAATTTACGGAAAATAATACCCCCCCATACCATGTTTTTGGGAATTGTTTTCCTTTTGGTATGTGATATTCTTGGACGTGTTATTATTCATCCCTATGAAATTCCAGTTAATGTAACGGTAGCAGTAATCGGCAGTGCGATCTTCTTAACTATGTTACTTAGGGGGAGAGCATATGCGAAATAGTACAAAATTGATTTTGTTATTCATTTTGGTCATTATAAGTATTTTATTATATGGATTTTATGATATTAAAGGTGGATTTGATTACGCGTTTCCAAGGCGCATGATTCGGGTTGCTGCTATGATTATTACAGGGATAGCGATTTCTTATTCAACAGTCGTGTTCCAGACGATTACCCAAAACCGAATTTTAACTCCGACTGTGATTGGTATTGGATCGATGTATGAAGTAGTTCAAACTTTAATTTACTTCTTCGCAGGTTCGATGTCGATCTGGGTGATAAATAAATATTTAAATTTCGGTGTAGCAATCATAGCGATGATACTATTTGCGCTTCTTTTATATCGATTCCTGTTTCGTCCAGATAAGTATCCGATTTATCTGCTCCTGTTAATAGGAATGATTATCGGAACATTGCTTGGAAGTTTAGTGACATTTTTACAAGTATTGATTGATCCTGTCGAATACTTAGGTCTGCAATCTCAATTATTTGCTTCTTTTACCAAGGTCAAAGCTGAGTTATTATATATTGCCTTTGGTATTTTAATACTTGCGTTCATTTATGGTTATTTCGTCCTGAGAAAGTTAGATGTTATGTCACTTGGTAGGGAAAACGCGATAAATCTTGGGATAAATTACGACCGGCTGGTAATGAATATGTTAATATTATCATCCGTGTTAATTGCTACATCCACAGCACTAGTGGGATCAATTACTTTCTTTGGTTTAATTGTAGCGAATCTTTCCTATCAGTTTTTCGTTACTTACAAGCACTCGGTTTTAATCTTAGGTGCGAGCTTATTTAGTATTGTGGCATTAATTGGTGGTCAATTTCTCGTAGAACATGTATTGGAATTACGTACAACGATAAGTGTGATTATAAATTTCGTCGGTGGTATTTACTTTATTTACTTATTATTAAAAGAGAGTAGGGCATCTGGATGATAGAAATTAAACGATTAACGAAAAAATTTAGCAAAAAGCCTGTGGTGGAAGATATATCAGTCAACATAGAACCGGGCACAATTACATCGTTTATTGGCCCGAACGGTGCTGGTAAATCGACACTGCTTTCGATGGTAAGCAGGTTGTTGAATGCAGATACAGGAGAAGTGTTACTCGATCAAAATAACGTGAAAAAGTGGAAGTCCACAGAATTTGCCAAGCGTGTGTCGATATTGAGACAGGCTAATTTTATTAATGTTCGATTAACAGTACGTGAACTTGTTGCCTTCGGAAGATATCCCTATTCGAAGGGAAGGTTAACAGGAGAGGACGAGAAATTTGTAGACCAGGCAATCGAATATATGAACTTAAACGATATGCAAGACAGGTTTCTGGACGAATTATCTGGTGGTCAAAAACAACGTGCGTTTATTGCGATGGTTATTGCTCAGGATACGGATTATATATTATTGGATGAGCCGTTAAATAACTTAGATATGAAGCACTCTGTTCAAATAATGAAGATTTTACGCAAACTTGTAAATGAACTTGGACGTACAGTTGTAATTGTATTACACGATATCAACTTTGCGTCTGTCTATTCAGATCGGATTGTTGCTATGAAAGACGGCAAACTTGTCAAAAATGGAACGACGAAAGAGATCATTAATCCAGAGATATTGCGAGAAATTTATGATATGAATATTCCGGTTCAGGAGCAAAACGGATGTCGAATTTGTGTTTATTTTAATTCACAAACATGAACTTTTTTATGAAATATTAGAAAATTATGAAAAATAATATTGACATATAGATAAACAACAAAGTATAATGATAATTGTTATCAATGATAATGATTATCATTATTAATAAAATACATAAAGGAGAGAAAAAGATGAAAAAATGGCAGTTAGCTATTGTTCTTTTAGCTTTTACAATAATGCTTGGAGCATGTGGTGCTAAGCAAGAAACTGGATCGGTGAGTACAGATGAAGCATCAGCTTCAGAAAGTCAAGCAGAACAGCAGGAAGGCACAGGAACGGAAGAATCTGCAGAAGATAAAGGCTCGAATTTCCCGATGACTATTACACCAACAATTGCAAAATCGGAAAATGAAGATGGAACAGCCTATAATTTTGCTGAAGTTGAATTTGAATCAAAGCCAAATAATATTGTTGTGTTTGATTACGGTTTTTTAGATACGCTAGATGCACTAGGTGTTGAAGGGATTGTAGGAGTACCGAAAGGCAGTACATTACCAACTTACTTAGAAGATTATAATTCAGATGACTACACGAACATTGGAACATTAAAAGAGCCTTTATTGGAAGATATCGCAGCATTGGAACCTGACGTTATTTTTATCTCTGGTCGTCAATCAGCATTTTATGACCAATTGAAAGAAATTACACCAAACGTAGTATTTGTTGGCACTCAACAAGATGATTATTGGAATACATTCCTAGGGTCTGTAGACATTGCGGGTAAACTTTTTGGTAAAGAAGCAGAAGCGGAAGAATACCTTGCTCAATTTGATTCAGCTTTAGAAGAAATAAAAGCTTTAGCTGGAAACTATCAAACTAGCTTAGTTACCATGTATAATGAGGGGAGTCTATCCGGCTTTGCAACAAATTCTCGCTTTGGTTACATTTATGATATTTATGGATTTCAATCCGTAACTGAAGATATTGATGCTTCATCTCACGGTTCTAATTTTGGATTTGAAGCAATATTAGAATTTAATCCAGAAGTATTATTTGTTATCGACCGTACAGCAGCAATAAATGGGGGGGATTCTAATATTGATGCTGATATGGAAAATGATATTATAAAACAAATAAAAGCATATGAAAATAATCAAATTGTGTACTTGGATGGCGCACTATGTACTTAAGTGGTGGTGGCCTGCAATCAGAGCTTGCAAAAATTGAAGAAGTTATTGACGAATTAAGTAAATAATTTTACGTAAAGACTGTTTCAGAATATCAGTAAAGCCTGATATCTGGGCAGTCTTTTATTTATATTTAAATAAGTATCGCATTATTTATGATATATGACTATTAGTCTATAAATTTTTGTTGTATATTAGTTGATAATTAGGTATTATGAATTATAAGGAATTATTTTTTTACTATTTTTCATAAAATAAGGGGGGGAATCTGCTATGACTGCATCGACAGAAGTTAACGTAAATGAGATTATAAAAGAGTTATATAATGGATCTGTTCAATCTATTAAAAATGTTGTCCCTGTGCCACATCAATTTGAATCACCTAAAATGACTACACAGCCATTAAAAATAGAATACGGTGTTTTAATAGGTTATAGTGGTAAATTCAAAGGAGATTTACTAATTCAAGCGAATCATGCCGTCTTTAGTTCGATTGGAGAAGCTTTATATGGCATGCAAATTGGAGAAGAAATGTTAGATTCTTTTTCAGGTGAATTGGGAAATATGCTGGCGGGTGGTTTATCTACACATCTTGCTGAGACAGGTATAGAAACTGATATTACTCATCCAACAATTATTAGCGGTAATGCAAAGTTAACTGGGTTTAAAAGAGTTTTAGAAGTAGCAATAAGCTTTCAAGATATAGGTGATATGAAAATGTCATTATTATTAAATCAATAATATGGGTAGGTGAAGGTAATGAATGAAACTATGACAAAAACTATTATTTTTAAGCTGAAAAATCAGGAATACGGAGCAAATATTGACCAGATCTTATCGATTGAGAAATTAGATGAAATTGTTTCGTTGCCACAGACATCGGATTTTATCAAAGGTATTATAAATTTAAGAGGAGATGTTACTCCGATCATTGATTTAAGGACAAGGCTTGGAATGGAAGAGATAGAAGCGACGGAACATACAAGAGTGTTAATCGCCAAAGTTCTCGAAGTACAAGTCGGTTTAATTGTAGATGAAGCGACAGATGTCATTGATATTTCACCAGATGTAATCGATGATGCACCTGAATTAATCAGAGGTGTTGACCATCGCTACATAAAAGGTGTTGCTAAACTAGAAGATAGAGGTATGTTACTACTATTAGATTTAAATCATGTATTAAGTGTTGATGAATTAGATGAAGTACAACAGGTAGCAGAAGAATAAACAATCAACACAGAGGGTGGAGGGATATCATTTTGGCACGAATATTAATCGTGGATGATGCAGCATTTATGCGAATGCAATTAAAAAATATATTTACGAAACTAGGACATGAAGTTATTGGAGAAGCAGAAAATGGACAACAAGCTGCGCAATTATATGAGGAATTAAAACCAGATGTAGTATCAATGGATATCACCATGCCAGAAATGAATGGGTAGAAGCGACCAAAGAAATTAAGAGTATGGATGCTAATGCCACAATTATTATGTGTTCTGCTATGGGACAACAGCAAATGGTTTTAGATGCGATTAAAGCAGGGGCATCCGATTTTATTGTTAAACCATTTACGGAAGATCGGGTAAAAGAGACAATAGAAAGATTATTGTAATTAAAAAGGGATCACTCCATAAAAAGTGGATCCCTTTTTATTTACTTTTTTTAGCTTACTTTTACTGATTTAGAATAGTTTCTTTGCTTAAATGAAAAAACATAGGGCCGTATCCATTGAATGACTATACCAGTTATAAATGCATTTATTAATGTACCGACACCAATCGAACCATTAAAAAAGAAAGCTATAATCACTAGTACTTCCGACAATATAATAAAGGAATCCTCTTTGAAATAGTTTTATCATGTTTTTCACCTCTTGAAAAAGAGTTTCTAGCTAACTATAACAAAGTATAAGTAAATTTACATCTTTTATCTGTTTTATTGCTGAATTATATTACTTTGTTCGAGATGGAACTCTATCTGAGGGATGATTTCGATGTCCGAATAGCGCTCCTCCCATTCTGTTTTGTTCCAGTCTCTGAATGCTCCTTTAGCGGACGCACCAATCATTAGAGGTCTATTTCTAATTCCTGAAACTCTGTAATTAGTTTGCTACCTTCTTCTTTTAATTTTTGGGAAATAGCTTGTTCTAATTTTGCCTTTTCTTTAAATGAGCGGATTCCTAATTGTTTTGATTCGGTTAATGTTCCATTGATTTTAACGATGATCTCTACTTGATTTCTATTTTTCCACTTCTTGGTTATTTTTGAAGAGATGGAACTAATAGCAATTGTCTGCTCTTTTTCTTCCCAATCAAATTGATAGGTATGATCTTCACAATCTGTATATAAAATTTTAAACTCAAAGAATTGATCGTACCCAATTTCATATATCATTTTATCCTTCTTGAAGAAACCAATGCCATTTAATTCAATTCCTGAGGAAGTTGCTTCAATAATCGGCAGGAACGGATCCATTCCTGTTCCTAAGAAACGATAGTTAAAATCGTGTAAATTCATATCAGGTACATTTGTCTTGGCATTATTCTTTAATAATTTTTCAATAAAACGTGGCAATGTACCTTCTGTTATCATGGTGCTTTTTAATAAAGATTCAGCTGATTCACGGGCAATGGCTAAGTGGATGCCGCGTCCTATGTTGGGATCTTCGTTAATGGCAAGCAATATATCATGTATTCCATGTCTGACTAGCTTTTCTCCAAATAAAATGCCTAATGTTTTTCCTATTTCGATAGGATTAGCTGTTTGCGTATCAATTTTTGAGTTAATATTTTGTATGGTTTTAGCTCGAGCCATATATTCGGTATTTTCACGTAAATCTGATTCCTCACTACTTCCATACATGGGTGAAACAGCTGTGCCAATATATTCCTCATTTGATGCATCCCAATCATATCCAAACATCATGATTAATTCAATATCATCTAATATTTTTGTTTTAATACAGGCTGTTAAAAATAGCAATAGTAGTAGAAATATTAATAACTTTTTGAAATTAACCATGCTTATTTTTCACCCCCCCTTGTACTATCGTTCGCAAAATAAATAATAGTGGAATATATCCAAACAATAAATAGACACCAAATTTAGAAATGAATGTTGTGAGTTTTTCAATCATTAAAAAGCTATTGATATAAAACACACTAAAAACACCAATAAGGGAGAATAATATCGCAATTTTTTTAAACGATATATTACTTATCCGATGAAGACATTGTGTACCTGCCCAAAAATAAAGATTACTGGAAGCTATGATCGCTATAAAGTGTAAGCTAATACCTATGAACTCGAATCGTTCAACAAATGGAAAATCAATTACCTTCCATAATTGCAGGGCAGGCCATGTTATTTTTTGCAGTTGTTCGATATTATAATAAACAAACATAGCTAATGTTGAAAAGAGATAGAAAATCGTTGTTAAACCATTACCTATAACGGCCCATTTTAATCCTGTTTTAAATCGATGAATGAAGGGAGCATAGATTAAAATTAATTCGATTCCAAGAAAACCAAATGTCATTGGTTCAATTCCTTTTATAATATTAATCCATTTAGAATTTAAAATCGGTAATAAGTTATCGATATAACCATTTGAAAAGGCTGCATAATTAAAAATGGCTAAAAACAAAGTAATAAATACACTAAAAAAAGCAAACCCAACCACAATACGAAAGCCACCTAGTACAATATATAGAATTAACAGGTAAAGAATAATCAAAAAGAGTGTTACATCTAAATCACGAAATAACCAAATTTGAATAATCTCAATATAAGAGCGCAAAACAGTAATCGCCACAGAAAAAAAATACAGTCCAAATAAAAAAGAAATAGATTTTCCTATCACTTTTCCAAAAACCTCGGAATGAACATCGATCAAATCATTATTATCAGACACGATACGCCAGATAAGGATAACTATAATAGTTGTAGCCAGACCAGTCAAAAGCACACTAATCCAACTATCATAGCCTGCAACTTTTGATATTTGTCTTTCAAAACTTAGTATACCTTCACCAATTTGGCTAGCATGTAAAATGAATACAAGTAGGAAAGGCGAAACCATTTGGGTAATATCCGGTTTTTGTTGGCGATTCATCAGTACCCTACTTTCGTTTTCCTTTTTTAGGCTTGGTTTTGTTAAGATTAATACGATTTTGGTCTTCAGATGACGTATAGATTGGCCGTTTTCCCTGTAAGTTAAAAGGCAAACGAACAAATGCGTCTTTCAGATCCTGCCATCTTGGCGGGAAAAGTGGTTCCGTAAACGGACGGCCTAAGGAGGTAAGTCGTAATAAATGCGTGACTAAAAACATGACACCTATAACTACGCCTATTAATCCCCCCCACATCTGTGCCAGTATAATAAACGGAAACCGTAATAATCGAATCGTGTTGCCAATTCGATAAATAGGCGTAGTAAAGGATGCTAAAGCAGCTAAAGCAACTAAAATCAGTAGCACATTGCTTGTTAAACCAGCTTCAACTGCAGCGGTACCAATCACGATACCGCCCACAATACCAATCGTTTGGCCGATTTTTGTCGGTAATCGTGCTCCAGCTTCCCTAAGTAATTCAATGGTTAACTCCAAAATTAAAACTTCTAATATCGGTGGAAAAGGAATGTCCTTTCTTGACGAAATTAATGTTCCGAGTAAGTCTCCAGGTACAATATGATAATGATATGTCAATACGGCAACATATAAAGGTGTCATCAGCACAGAAAACATAACCGCAAAAATCCTAATAATCCGAAAGGCGGTAGCAATATGCCATGTTAAAAAATAATCTTCATACGCTGCGAAGAATTCTACAAGGGTAGTTGGACCAGTTAATACATGTGGAGAGCCATCACAAACGATGGCAACTTTGCCTTCGATTAAGGCACTGCTCACACGGTCAGGTCTTTCAGAGTCCATTAATTGCGGAAAAGGTGACTGTTCATTATCAGAAATCATTTGACCAATAAAAGAACTATCCATGATCTGATCATATTCGATGTCAGTTATTCTCTGGATAACGGTTTGCACATTGTCAGGGTTTGCGATACCTTCAATATACATAATGGCGATCGTTGTTTTGGTGATTTTCCCCCACTTTTAATTTTTTTACATGCAATTGAGGTAGTTTCACTCTTTTTCTAATTAAATTGATATTTGTTTGCAAGTCTTCTATAAACGCTACTTTCGGACCAATTACACTGAATTCAATTTCTGGTGGAGCGACGTCACGATCTGTTTCAAATTTCGCTGGTATTAACAAAATATTAGTAGTATCATTCTGTAAGTGAACAGCGATAAATCCTGCCAATATTTTTTCTTCGATGACTGCGAGGTCAGCTGTTATCTCTGTATCATCAAAAGGCAATACATTTTCTAATTCCTCAATAGCATGAATCGTTAATTGTTGACAATATGGTAATAGATTTGTGTGCAGCTTATCTGTATTGATTAACGACTGATAATAATAGAGCTTAATAGCAGAGACATTTCCAAAGTCTACTTGTTTAAAATCATCACTTTTTTCCATGATCGCAATTAGTTCCTGGAAATTTTTTATATCCTGTTTCATTTCAGGCTGTTTTGCTTTCTTTTTCATTCTATTTCTCATAGCACTAAAGACCTTTCTTTAAAATTGAAGGTATTTTGATGATATTTTGTATCATTCTCCAAAATTTATACGTTAAAATTGGTAATGTTAACAATGATGAGTGAATTGTTGGAAATAATACCATTGTTTCGATATTATCGATGTAAGAACAAGGAGAGGAAGAAGATATATGGATCTTTACACGAACTTTATTCAGACGGATCGGCAAGAACAGTTATATCAAAGGGCAAATCGCTTGGCTGATAAAATACGTGATAGAAGAAAGCAAGCTGATCATGAAGCATCATTACCGGTAAGCAATGTAGCAGATTTACGAAAAGAACGTTACTTATCTTTAACCTTGCCAAAAGAATATGGAGGGGGGGAAGATCTTTCATTATATGAATTTCTTTTAGTGCAAGAAGTATTAGCACAAGGTGATGGTGCCACTGCATTATCTGTTGGCTGGCACTTAGGTGTGATGAAAGAACTAAGTGAGGAAAAACTTTGGGACACTAAAAAGTTTGAATTTTTAGCGAAAGAGGTAGGCGAAAAACAAACGTTGGTCAATCGTTGTGCTACCGAACCCGCTACAGGAAGTCCGACTCGAGGAGGAATGCCAGAAACAACGGCTGCAGAGAAAGATGGCTATCTGATTGTAAATGGCAAGAAAACCTTCTCCACAATGGCGTTGGTGCTGGATTACTATATTGTAACAGCCTATGTGAAAGAGAAAGATGCCGTTGGTTCGATTCTGATTCCAAAAGATATAAAGGGACTTCGTGTAGAAAAAACGTGGGATACGCTTGGAATGCGTGGTACTGGAAGTGATGATTTAATATTAGAAAATGTACAAGTGCCAAAAGAGAATCTTGTGGAACTAAATGATAAACCGAAACGACCTGGACCAAAAGGGTGGTTGTTACATATTCCTGCTTGTTATCTTGGAATAGCGATTGCAGCCCGAAATGATGTAATTGAGTTTGCGAAGAACTTTCAGCCAAATAGTCTAAATACTCCGATATCAGAGGTAGAGCATGTTAGGAATAAAATTGGAGAAATCGATTTAAAATTAATACATGCTCGCAATTTTATGTATAGTGTTGCAGAAAAATGGGATGCATATCCGGAGAAACGAAGTCAATTAATGCAAGAATTAGGTGCGGTGAAATTAGTGGCTACCAACAGTGCCAATGAAATTGTTGATCTCGTGATGAGAATTGTCGGTGGAAGAGGATTATCGAAAAATATGCCATTTGAACAATATTATCGTGATGTTAGGGCAGGACTTCATAACCCGCCAATGGATGATATGGTTCTCTCTCTCTTAGCTAAAAATGCATTATCTTAAAAGATATCATTATATCCTTATTTTAAGAAGATGTTAGCATTTAATGTCTCATTTTTAGATTGGTTAAAAAACAGTAAAAAAATGCATGATATCTATGCAGGCTTTTGCTGTTTTTTTATCTCGTCAATAATAGCTTGATAAGCTTCTGAAAGATCATTGAAACGGTCTTCCCAACGTTGTTTTTGTGCATAACGAATCGCATTTTCAGCCAATTGATGCCGCCACTCTACATTCCCAAGAATCGATTCAATAGCCTGTATAAATGAAGTACTATTATTTGCTTCGCATAACCATCCTGTAAAGTCTTGCTGGATAATATCCTGCACACCACCTGCCCTGGCTGCAACAACTGGAGTCCCAGCAGCTAAGGCTTCTAATACTACATTGCCAAATGTTTCTGTTTCTGAAGGGAAAACAAAAAGATCGCTAACAGCAATTAATTTTGCTACTTCACGCTGTGGCAAAAACCCAGTAAAGGTAACATTTTGATTACACTTTTGTTGTAAACTCATTTTAGATGGTCCATCGCCTATAATTATCCAATGAATGTTATCTTGTAACGCAGTGGGTAAATTATTGGCGATTTCCGCTAATAATTCTACATTTTTTTCTGGAGCTAATCTACCTGCATACGTTAAAATAAAGCGCTCTTTAATAGAATATTTCATTCGAACGTTATTATTGGAAAAATTGCGATGGAAATTTTTGTATCAACGCCACGTTGCCATATTTGGAGATTGGTAAAGCCTCTCTTTTGTAATTGTTGGTAAGTAACTGAAGAGGGTACGAAAATTCGAAGCAGTGGTTGATGAAACCATTTCATATATCGCCATAAGGGCTTTGATAAGAAATTAAGATGATAGTATTTTAAATACTGATCGAAATCAGTATGGTAGGAGCCAACTACAGGTATTTGATACTTTTTAGCAATATGAAGGCCACTTAATCCAATCGAAAATGGTGTTGCTAAATGAATAATATCTGGTTGGAAAGAAAGGATAATATCTTTCAAAAAGTTCGTATTAGGTAAGGAAATCCTGCAATCTTTATATAATGGAAATCGAAAGCTAGATTGACGATAGATTTTACCAGCGTCTATTTCTCCCTTAGGTTGTTTGGGAGAGATGACAATGTAGCAATGATCAGTTTGATCCAAAAATTGGGTGAAACGTTCCAATGTCTTTGCTACTCCATTAACGTCAGGTGAAAATGTATCTGTGAAAATAGCTATTTTCAAAATGATTTCCCCCCCTCAGATTGTCTTCTTAATTTCAACATATGTCGAAAAAATATATAAAACAACAAAAAAATTGTAAAATAAATGTAAAAAATTTGAATGAAATTTCACGATAACGCTTTCAAATATACAATCAGTTTTGTATAACTAAGAAGGGATGAATGAAGAAAAGGGGCAGTGTAAGCCATAAGGTGGCAAAGGATATTAACTGTCCAATAATGATTATAAAATGAGTGAACTTATTAAGATTGAGATAGATAGTAAATAGAAAGTATGTTGTCGCAAATATTTCCGTTATTGCCCGAAAAAATCCACAATTATCATGAAATATATTTATCATTTCACATAATCCCCAACTACATTCATTTTTAAAATAGAACTTCAATATATCGAATAATAGTGTTGATATAATCCACGGAGTCAACCCCCCCACATGCTTACCTTAATCTTCTCAAAAGCAAGCATTCTTTTTCATGAAGCACTACTATATGGTAACCGCCTTCTAATCATTTCCTACCTGTGAAGGAAAAAAAATGTGTTCAAATCAATGTACTTTCCATCTAAACTAAAAATAGTTTAAAGATCAACTAAATTCTTTAGGAGGAATTATTTATGAAAAATATCTTATTGGCGTGTTCATCAGGAATGTCCACCAGTTTGTTAGTGACTAAGATGGAAGAAGTAGCGAAAGAGCAGGGTATCGAAGTAAATATTTGGGCAGTCGGACAAGATAAAGCCCAAACAGAAATGGAAAAAGCAGACGTATTATTAATCGGACCACAAATGCGTTTCATGAAGAAAAAATTTGAAAAAATGGCTAGTGAGTATAACCTTCCACTCGATGTAATTGACCCTGTAGCATATGGAAGAGTAGATGGAAAAGCAGTATTAAATAAAGCATTAGAACTTATTGGAGATTAACCAATATTAATTAGGGGGAAATATGATGAATAAGTTTATGGAATTTTTGGAGAGATTCCTATTACCTATCGCAGATAAATTAAATAATAACCGTTATTTATCTGCATTGCGTGATGGGTTTATGGTTGCTTTACCACTCATTATCTTTGGATCGATTTTCGTAGTTATTGCGAACTTTCCATTTTTAGATAAGCTGCTAAGTGAAGATGCCTATACTGCTTATCAGAATGCGTTAGGACCAGCATCTGCTGCAACACTTAGTATTATGGGGATATTTGTTATCATCGGAATTGGTTATAAGTTAGTTGAACATTATGGTTTAGATGCCATTTATGGGGGGGGAGTAGTTGCACTCGCTGCCTTTTTAATTTTGACACCCCAAGTTTTAGAAGGTGTGTCAGGTGTTATTCCAACCTCAACCTTAGGCGCACAAGGAATGTTCGTAGGAATATTTACAGCCTTTATAGCTGCTGAATTATATCGTTTCTTCGTCCAAAAAAATTGGACGATTAAAATGCCACCTGGTGTTCCTGGTGCAGTTTCAAGATCGTTTAGTGCGTTAATTCCAATTACATTGACATTATCCGTATTTTTAATTATTCGCATTATCTTTAGTTATACACCATTTGAGACCGTGCAAAATTTTATTTACACCGTAATTCAACAACCGCTAACAGTATTAGGCAGCGGTTTACCAGCAACAATTGTGGCAGTATTATTAATTCAAATATTTTGGTTTTTTGGCTTACATGGACAGATTATTATTAATTCTGTTTTTGATCCAATTTGGTATGCCTTAAATGATGAAAACTTGCAAGCATTTCAAGCAGGAACTGAGTTACCAAATATTGTAACCAAACAATTTATCGATACTTTCTTAGTAGGTATGGGTGGATCTGGTATGACGTTAGCTGTTGTTATTTTAATTTTCATGATTGGAAAGAGCAGACAATTGAAAGAACTCGGTAAGTTAGGCGGTCCAGCAGGTCTCTTTAATGTGAATGAACCAATCATCTTCGGTTTGCCGATTATTATGAACCGATCATTATTATTCCGTGGTTACTGGCGCCAATTGTAATTACCTTTATTACTTATTTTGCAATGGCATCTGGTATAGTGCCACCACCAGCAGGTATTATCGTACCATGGACAACTCCACCTATTTTAAGTGGATTCTTAGCAACAGGAAATGCATGGCAAGGTGCTGTACTTCAAATCTTTAACATATTCATTGTTGGGCTCATTTGGTGGCCATTCCTGAAAGTTTTAGATAAAAATTATTATGAAACAGAAATAAAAGATCAAAAAACAGCATAATGGTTCTCCCGTGCTTTTCACGGGAGTTATATTTTAAATTTTCATTATCATTAATAATAGTAGAGGTGAAAGCATGGATAAAGTAACAGAAATTGCTTTTCAAATTATTTTATATGCAGGAAATGGCAGATCCAGTGCGATGGAAGCTATCCAGATTGCAAAAGAAAATGATTTTGAAGAAGCTGACCGACTAATTAAAGAGGCAACGGAAGAGTTAGGGAAAGCACATAATTACCAAACGAAATTACTACAGGAAGAAGCTAGCGGTGAAGGTTCCAGTGTCAACGTCATTCTAATTCATTCTCAAGATCATTTAATGACAGCAATGACAGTTCGAGATTTAGCTATTGAGATAATAGAAATTTATCGTAATAAATAACAGGAGGTAAATCCATGACATTAGAGTACAAGTTTCCAGAAGGCTTTTGGTGGGGGAGTGCGACGTCAGCTACTCAGATCGAAGGTGCAACTAACGAAGATGGCAAGGGAAAAACATTTGGATCATTGGTATGAAGTGGAATCCAATCGATTCTTCGAAAATGTAGGACCTCAAATAACATCAGATTTCTACCATCAATATAAAGAAGATATTAAATTAATGAAAGATATCGGTCACAATTCATTTCGTTTATCGATATCATGGGCTCGTCTCATTCCAGGTGGACGTGGAGAGGTGAATCCCGAAGCAGTAACATTTTATAACAATGTTATTGATGAATTGTTAGCAAATGATATTGAACCATTTGTTAACTTATTTCATTTTGATATGCCATTAGAATTACAGCATGAAGGTGGTTGGGAAAGTAGAGAGGTAGTTGAAGCATTCGTTACCTATGCAAAAGAGGCATTTCGTTTATTTAGTGATCGTGTTAGTAAATGGTTTACGTTCAATGAACCTATCGTTCCCGTTGAAGGTGGGTACTTATACGATTTCCATTATCCCAATATTGTAGACGCAAGCCGTGCTGCCCAGGTTGCGTATCATACCGTAATTGCTAGTGCAAAGGCAGTAGAAGCATTCAGAGAATTTGAAATCGTTAATGGCAAAATAGGGATTATCTTAAATCTAACTCCTTCTTATCCACGAAGCAATAACCCTGCTGATGTGAAGGCATCCAGAATTGCAGATTTATTCTTTAATCGTAGTTTTTTGGACCCTGCTGTGTTAGGTGAATACCCACAGGAATTAGTTGAAATTCTTAAAGAACATGGACAATTACCAATTACTGAAGATGGGGGGGACAAGGATTTACTTATAGCGAATACGGTAGATATCCTTGGTGTAAATTATTATCAGCCACGCCGGGTAAAAGCAAAAGAAACGTTACCAAATCCATATAGTCCGTTCATGCCAGAATGGTTTTTCGATCATTACCAAATGCCAGGTCGAAAAATGAATGTTTATCGTGGTTGGGAAATCTATGAAAAAGGTATCTATGATATTATGCAGAATCTGAAAACGAATTATGGTAATATTGAATCCTTTGTTTCAGAGAATGGAATGGGCGTTCAAGATGAGCATCGTTTTCTGAAAGATGGTCAAATTCAAGATGATTATCGAATCGAGTTTATTCGTGAACATTTAAAATGGCTTCATAAAGCAATTGAAGAAGGATGCAATGCGAAAGGTTATCATTTGTGGACGTTTATGGATAACTGGTCATGGTCAAATGCATATAAGAATCGCTATGGATTTGTTTCTGTTAATATTAATACACAAGAGAGAACGCTCAAAAAAAGTGCAGATTGGATGAAAGAAGTATCAGAGCTTAATGGATTTTAATGTATAATATACATGCTGGAATAAGGGGCTGGCTTTAAATTAACCGGCCCTTTTTATATATATTAATAAAATAAAGAAATAGGAGGTGATAGAATGTTAAATTATCGATTAAAACAAATTTTGCGTGAGTTAATGCAAGAAGAAGGAACTGTGACAAGCACTTATTTAGCTACTATTAATAATGTTACTACGAGAACAATTAGAGATGATATGAAGAAACTTGATGACACGCTTCATGCTTTTGGTGCATCAGTCGAATCTGTCATGGGAAAAGGGTATCAATTACAAATAACTGATGACACCAATTTTAAAGAATTCTTGAAATCAATATTCGATTTTAATGATACGCATGCAAATGTTGTGCCAAGAACACCTGAAGAAAGAGTTGCTTATATAATTAAACAATTACTTTTAAGTGATGGCTATATAAAATCAGATGATCTAGCTGACGAGATATTTGTTAGTAAATCAACGCTTCAAAATGATATTAAAGAAGTTCGCCATACGCTTTTGGAATATGATCTTAGGTTAGATTCAAGACCGAACTATGGTTTGAAGGTGGAAGGGAATGAATTGAAGTTAAGATTTTGTATGGCTGAATATGTATTTGACCGTAATGAACCAATGCCAGAGGCACATTCAGATTCAATATCACAAACAGATATTGATAAAATTTCAGCAATAATATTAAAGGAAATTGAAACGCATCATATCACATTATCAGATATAGCTATTAATAACTTAGCGATTCATATTATGATTGCATACAAAAGAATCGAAGGTGGTTACCATGTTACACTGGTAAACCAAGACTTGCAGGAAATTACAGAACAATCAGAATATGCAGTTGCTATAGAAATTGTACAAGAGGTAGAAGATATCTTTCATGTCAGTTTTCCCAAAGTAGAAATTGCTTATATTGCAATTCATCTCCTAGGTACTAAAATGCTGACACAGTCTAGTCAAGCCGTAGAGCAAGTGATGGACCAGACGATTATAGACTTAGTGAACCTTGCGCTTAATAAAATTGAAGAAAGACTCCAATTAGGGATACAGCATGATAAAGAATTAATCATGGCATTACATCTTCATTTGAAGCCTGCGATTAATCGGTTTAAATTTGGCATGAATATAAGGAATCCTATGCTTGATGATATTAAACGTAATTATCCTTTAGCATTCGAAGCAGGAATTATAGCTAGTCTGGCAATAGAAAAAGAGACTGTAACAAGAATAGATGAGAATGAAGTCGGATATTTAGCGTTACACATTGGTGCGGCAATCGAACGGAGAAATTTAAAAACAGGTCCAAAACGATGCTTAATCGTATGTGCATCAGGCTTAGGTACCTCACAGCTGATTTACTATAAATTAAAATCGCAATTTGGACAGCACTTGGATGTCATCGGTTCAACTGAATATTATCAGCTTCATCAATATAATCTTCAGGAAATCGACTTTATTGTAAGTTCGATTCCGATTCCTAAAAAACTTTCGATTCCAGTTATTGAAGTGAATGCTATTTTAGGGGGGGATCATGATATAAGTAAAATAGAACAACTTGTATTAGAAGAAAAACAGGCAATGGATCATTATATTCAAAAAGAACTAACATTCCTGCAACAAGAACAGTTAGAATCTAAAGAAGCAGTTCTTGCTTTTCTAGCAAAAGAGCTGATACGGATGGAAATTGTCGAGGTCGATTTTTTGGAGGCAGTTAATGAAAGAGAACATGTGGCACCAACTTCTTTCGGTAACTTAGTTGCAATCCCACATCCGATCACTCCTAAATCTGAGCGGACCTTTTTAACAATTTGCACATTGCCAAAGCCCATCATTTGGCACGATAAACCGGTACAATTTATTTGCTTACTATGTGTGAAAAAAAATAGCCAAGAAAATCTACAGGCAATGTATAAATGGCTAGGTAAAATAATTGATAGTCGCAGGGCTGTTCAACAGCTAGTCAAGGCAAAAACCTTTGAGGAATTAAGAAAAATTTTAAAAGAATACGATTAATGATAAGAGACTAACAACTAATTGGTGATAGTCTCTTTATTATTAATCAATATTTTAATCGTGGTTACATTACAACAACTGCTAGAATTATTGACAGGTTGGACAAAAACCATAAATTTCAAATTTGTGGTCGTCCACCATATAGTGTTTTAACTCTTGTGATATTTCATCCATTGGGCAATGTTGAATTTCCTTTGTTATGCCACAGTTTTTACATATGAAGTGATGATGATGCTGGTGAGCACATTTTAGTCGAAAATGTTTTTCGCCATTTAATTCAGTTGACTCTAATATTTCTAGTTGATCAAACAAGTGTAAGTTACGATAAATGGTATCAAAACTAATTCCATCATAGTTAGGCTCCATATTTTCCAGCAAATCCTTTGCTGTACGATAACGATTTTCATTCACAAAAAAATCGATTATATGTCTGCGCTTCTCTGTATATTTATAACCTTTTCCTTTTAAAATATCTAACGCTTCCTGTGTGTTCATAAGATCACTCCGTTTTAAGGCGATGTTTTCGTTTCATTATTTTTCCCATTAAATGTTTAGTCAGTATGGTTCCAATCAATAAGAAAATTAATAACAGTACAATGGTTCCTCCTGGTGGTATTTCTAAATAGTATCCAGCTACTAGTCCGATAATAACTCCTGCTTCCCCCATATATTATCGCATAAATAATTGTTTGTTTAAATCCTTTTGCAATTCGTATACTAGCTGCTACAGGTAAGGTCATTAATGCGGAAACCAGCAGGACGCCAACAATTCTAATAGAAGCTGCAATCACAAGAGCTGTTAAAACTATAAAAATAAAGTGAATTCTTTTAGCGTGAATACCGGTAACAACTGCCTGTTCTTCATCAAATGATAACAAAAACAATTCTTTATATAATAAGAAGACCACTACACACACTATGATTGCAATAATAATAATACTGTATAAATCTTGTCGGCTGACTGCAGAAACGGACCCAAATAAATAATTATATAAATCAGTATTAAATCCATTTGCCATGGAAATAAATATCACACTTAAACCTACTCCACCTGATAAAATAATAGGTATCGCTAACTCCTGAAATGCAATATAAACCCGTCGTAACCGTTCCACTAACACAGATCCGATAATCGAAAATCCAAGACCTGCGTAGAATGGGGGGGTAATTAACATTGCACCGGTTTTCTTTTCCAAAAGTAGTCCGAATGCAATTCCTGCTAACGTAACGTGTGATAGAGCATCTGCAATTAGGGATAATCTTCTGACTACAATAAATGCACCTAAAAGGGGGTGCAATAATTCCAATGATTATCCCCCCCGTGATAAAGGTATTTCTTAAAAATTCGTATTCTAATAAATTTATTAACATCTTCGTTCCTCCATTAATGCTCGTGTGTTACCAAATGTAACGGGTGACCATAAAAATCCGATAATTTGCCTTTTGAAAGTGATTGAAATTCTTCGGGATTGCCGTGGAAATGCAGGGTATTATTTAAACAAGCAATTTTCGATGCGTGATGTGTCATAGTTCCAATATCGTGCGTTACAAGTAATAAACTAATATTCTGCTGATTTAATTGATGTAATAAATCAAAGAATTTTTCTACATTTTCAGCATCGACGCCGACGGTAGGTTCATCCAATATTAATAGACTTGGATCACTTACCAATGCTCTGGCAATAAATATTCGTTGCTGCTGTCCTCCTGAAAGGTCTCCAATATTTTCAAAAAGATAGCTGGACATTCCAACTTTATCGATTGCTTCATGAATGTTATGTTTATAATGTTTGGATAGTCGTCTAAAATAGCCTAATTTCGCGGTTAGCCCCCATAGAAACGACTTCTTCAACAGTAGCAGGAAATCCGCGGTTAAATGTATTTGCCTTTTGTGAGACATAACCTAATTTATTTTTTTGTTTGAACTTGTCGATTGGTTTGCCAAATATGTTAATGGACCCTGTAGTAGGTTTTTCTATACCTAAAAGCAGTTTGATTAACGTAGTTTTTCCTCCACCATTTGGTCCAACTAAGCCAATAAAATCTCCTTCATTTATGATAAAATTAACATGGGATAATGCTTGTCGATCACGATAATGAAAGTCGACATTATTCATTTCTACAATAGCATTTGTCATTTTTAAAATCTCCCTTAAGCATAACAGAATAATTTTAAATACTATTATATCGTAATCATTACGGTTTGTAAAATATACATGTGAATTGGCATGCATTATTATTTACGAGTTGTTAACGGACACTTAAAGAAAAGAAGATCTGATTACTTACACTCGATTGTTTGTTTTTAAAGAATTTTTTCGATAAAATAATAATAACAGCGGAAAGGAGGCGTTCACGCATGTCTGTAACGTTTTATTGGTATCCAAAATGTGGTACTTGCAGAAAAGCGAAAAACTGGTTAGATAGGAATGAGGTTGATTACATAGCCATAGATATTGTAGAGCAACCACCAGATAAATCTGAATTAAAGACAATTATTGAAAAAAGTGGACTGCCTTATAAAAATTTCTTTAATACAAGTGGTAAAAAATACCGTGAACTGGTTTTTAAAGATAAACTTAAGGATGCAACAGAAGACGAAATGCTAGATTATTTAGCATCAGATGGCATGTTAATTAAGAGGCCAATTGTAGAAGGTAAAAATAAAGTTACAGTCGGTTTTAAAGAGGAAGTTTTTGACCAAACTTGGCAATGAGATTTATTATAAACTTAAAATCGAGTTATGCTAAAAATATCAAAATAAATAGTAATTATACATAGGAGGCAATAAAAATGGGTTTACCTAAAAATTATTTGTATTCAAAAGAGCATGAGTGGATCAAACAAGAAGAAGGCAAAGTAAGAATTGGTATTACGGAACATGCACAATCTGAGTTAGGAGATATTGTATTTATCGAACTTCCAGAAGTAGGCGAAGAAATTAAAATGGACGAACCATTTGGAAGTGCTGAATCGGTTAAGACTGTTTCGGAACTATACGCACCTTTAAGTGGTAAAGTTGTAGAAGTAAACACAGAATTAGAAAATAGTCCTGAGTTAGTAAATGAATCGCCATATGAAAAAGCATGGATGATTATTGTGGAGCCGACTAATGAGGCAGAATTAAAGGAACTATTAACTGATGATGATTATGATCATATGATTAATGAGATTTAATGAGTATTCAGTTAGCATTCGCAATAACGCGGATGCTAAATTTTTACCTTAATTGATTTATCAGTAATAATTCATGAAACATATTCCATACAATTAATTAATAGCTTTATTGTTTTGAACATTTTGAAGTAGGTGAGTCGATGTCAATACAAGAGAAGAAAGTGATTATAGTGGAAGGCAGAACCGACAAAGATAAAGTAGCTAAGTTACTTGATGAAGATGTTGAGATTGTTTGTACTAATGGTACAATTAATGTAGAAAGACTTGAAAACTTAATTGAGGTATTTGATATGGATTATCGCGATGTTTTTATCCTTGTCGATGAAGATAATGCCGGAAAAAAACTGCGCAAACAATTATCAAAAGAATTACCACATGCCGTGCATATCTATATTGATAAATCTTATCGGGAAGTAGCTGCTACACCCGAATCTGCATTGGCTGTTGCACTTGTTTCATCACAGATAATGATTAATCCAATTTATTTATAAAAGGAGTTTACTATGATTGAGGTTAGATCAGATTATTGGGACCTAATACAGCAAGATAAACAGATTGTATTTGTTCACACTCCATTTTGTGCTACGTGCCAATTAGCTGAGCGAATGTTAACTATAATGGAGGAGTCATATAGAGAGCAAAACTATTATCGACTTAATGCATCTTTTTTTCCTGTGTTTATGGAGAAAAATAAAATTACTAGTGTCCCTGCGCTGCTTTTAGTAAAAAATGGCGTTGTGGAAGATAAATTATATGCTTTTGAATCTGTTGTGAAATTACATGAAGTTTTAAATAATTGGAAGTAATTTTAGAGGAAACAGGATTATATAAGAGAAATATCTAATAATAAATAATAAATCTATCTTTTGTTGTAACAAACCTCAGTAAATAAGGTCTGATGGTATTCGTTTACCTTTTGACGGGATTGGGTATCTTGTAAGAAAATGTTACAATTATAATTGTCGACAAAAAGGAAAGGAATGATTTATTATTAGTGACCAGCAGTTACATCTTAATTACACAACAGAAATGGAAAAAGCGATGCACCAATCGCATGGAGTAAGTTACGCAGAATATGGTCGCAACCATACTCAGCGCTTGAAGGTTGAAAAAGAAAGAGAATTAAATTACCTACAAAGCCTTAATGTTGTGAAGGATGTAGAACGTCAAGTTCACAGATAATTGATTGAACTTAAAAGTAAAAATAAATATTTAAAAATAGACATATAAAAACAGATGCTTGTTATAAAGCGTCTGTTTTTTAGATCTAGAAAAAATATATAAATGAAGTTACTGTGCAGTCATTTGCAATCGTGGATGATTTATACGTAATGATTATATTTTAAATCAATAATACCCCCCCGTTTTTTGTGGTATAATATCAGACGGAATTAGTATCCATTATAAAGCTAGACACAACGGTAAATGGTTGATTATAGATTCGAAATAGTATAAGATTATAATGAGAATAAAGTGAGAATGGATTTAATTCCACTTCATATCAGTAAATCAAAAGTTTTGGAGGTATGTATGTATGGTAAGCTCTACATTAGAAATTAAAGATCTTCATGTTGACATTGAAGGTGAAAAAATATTAAAAGGTGTTAATCTTACTGTTAAGGGTGGAGAATTTCACGCGGTGATGGGACCAAATGGTACAGGTAAATCAACATTGGCCTCTGCGATTATGGGTCATCCAAAATATGAGGTTACACAAGGCGAAGTACTTCTGGACGGTGAAAACGTACTGGAAATGGAAATAGATGAACGTGCAAAAGCAGGTCTATTTTTAGCTATGCAATATCCAAGTGAAGTGAGTGGTGTTACTACATCTGACTTCTTACGATCTTCTATAAATGCACATCGTGAAGAAGGTGACGAAATCTCTTTAATGAAATTTATTAAAGAAATGGATGATGCGATGGATTATCTTGAAATGGATAAAAACATGTCACAACGTTATTTGAACGAAGGTTTCTCAGGTGGAGAGAAAAAACGTAACGAAATTCTTCAATTAATGATGTTGAAACCACAAATTGCTATTTTGGATGAGATTGATTCTGGTCTGGATATTGATGCATTGAAAATAGTATCTAAAGGTATAAATAAATTACGTAATGATTCATTTGGCTGCTTGATCATTACTCATTATCAACGCTTATTGGATTATATTACTCCTGATAAAGTTCACGTGATGATGCAAGGTCGAATTGTTAAAACTGGTGGACCTGAATTAGCTAAGAGACTTGAAGCAGAAGGTTATGATTGGGTTAAGGAAGAGCTAGGTATCGAAGATGAAATTGCAGAACAAAAAGCGTAAGGTAGGAGGTATTATATGACTGTGGAAACAAAACTACCATATGATCAGGACTATGTTCGGTCATTCTCAGATAATAAAAACGAACCTGAATGGATGAGAGACTTGCGTTTGCAAGCTCTTGATTTGGTAGATGGCTTGGAAATGCCCAAACCAGATAAAACAAATATCAAACGATGGAATTTTGATGATTATAACATAATGTTGATGGAGATAAAATCAACTCATTACATGATCTTCCAAATGATGTTCAAGTGTTTTTAGATATGGAAAATCATAATGAAAATTTATTAATTCAACGTAATCAATCTGTTGCATTTCAATCTTTAGCTGCTAATTTAAAAGATAAAGGTGTAATCTTTGCAGATATTCAAACAGCCCTGAAAGAACATAGTGATTTGGTGCAACGATACTATATGAAAGATGCCGTACAAATCGATGAACATAAACTTACAGCATTACACACTGCTCTTATGAATGGTGGCGTATTTGTTTATGTACCGAAAAATGTACAGATCGAAGAGCCGCTACAGGCAATTTTTTGGCAGGAAGATCCAGAAACAGCTACATTTAATCATGTGATTGTTGTTGCTGAAGCAAACAGTTCCCTAACATATGTCGAAAATTATATTTCTAACAATAAATCGGAACACGCTGTAGCAAATATTGTGACAGAAGTCATTGCCCATGATAATGCAACGATTAATTTTGGTTGTGTAGATAATTTTGCAGCAGGTACCACTGTTTATGTCAATCGTCGCGGTGTGGCATATCGTGATGCTCGTATTGAGTGGAATCTAGGCCAAATGAATGATGGAAATACTGTTTCGGAAAATATTACACATTTAATTGGTGATAATTCAAGTTCTTATGCAAAAACCGTTTCTGTTGGTCGTGGAAATCAATCTCAAAATTATACAGCAAAAATTGTCCATTTTGGAAAACAAAGTGAAGGTTTTATTCTTCAACATGGTGTGATGAGAGAAAGTGCTACAACAATCTTTAATGGTATTGGAAAGATTGAACAAGGTGCTACTAAATCAAATGCAGAACAGGAATCCCGTGTATTAATGTTAAGTAAAGATGCACGAGGTGATGCAAATCCTATCCTTTTAATTGATGAAGATGATGTTGTGGCAGGTCACGCAGCTTCTGTAGGCCGCGTAGATCCGATTCAACTTTACTATTTAATGAGCCGCGGTATTTCGCAAAAAGAAGCGGAACGACTTATCATTCATGGCTTCTTAGCTCCGGTAGTTAGGGAAATTCCGATTAAAGCTGTACGCGATCAGTTATCAGAAGTAATCGAAGGGAAAGTATACTAATGGATGTAAAATCTATTCGAGAACAATTTCCGATCTTACATCAACAAGTAAACGGACATCCTTTAGTTTATTTAGATTCAGCAGCCACATCACAAAAACCGGTTCAGGTTATAGAATCATTGGAATCCTATTACCGAAACCATAACTCCAATGTTCATCGTGGTGTGCATACGTTAGGAACGAGAGCTACAGATCAATATGAGGGAGCTAGGGATAAAGTAAAAACCTTTATTAACGCTGACTCGACACAGGAAGTTATTTTTACGCGTGGTACTACTACAGCTTTAAATATGGTAGCTTATGGATATGCTCGTCAATTCTTAAAAGAAGGGGGACGAAATAGTTCTAACAGAAATGGAGCATCATAGTAATATTATTCCTTGGCAACAAGCTGCTAAGTATACAGGAGCAATCTTGAAATATATCCCTATGGAAGAGAACGGAATAATATCACTTGATGCCGTTCGTTCAACGATAACAAAGAATACAAAAATGGTTGCTATAACACATGTTTCCAATGTTTTAGGTGTCATTAATCCTATCAAGGAAATCGCAGAAATTGCACATAATCAAGGGGCAATAATTGTAGTGGATGGTGCCCAAAGTGTGCCACACATGAAAGTCGATATGCAGGAATTAAATTGTGATTTTTATGCTTTTTCTGGTCATAAAATGTGTGGACCTACTGGAATAGGTGTCCTTTACGGAAAAAAAGACCTGTTAGAAAAAATGGAACCTGTCGAATTTGGCGGCGAAATGATTGATTTTGTAGGTTTATATGATTCAACCTGGAAAGAACTCCCTTGGAAATTTGAAGGTGGAACGCCTATTATAGCAGGAGCAATTGGTTTAGGTGCAGCCATCGACTTTTTACAAGGTATTGGTTTAGATAATATTATTGAACATGAACAACAACTAGCTCACTATACACAAAAAAAATTATCTGAAATTCAAGGGCTTACTATTTATGGCCAGAAGAACGAAGTGGATTAATAACCTTTAATGTACAAGGTATACATCCACATGATACTGCTACCGTTCTTGATTCAGAGGGTATTGCTGTTCGTGCTGGGCATCATTGTGCACAGCCATTAATGAAGTGGCTGGATGTGACAGCAACAGCGAGAGCCAGTTTTTATTTATATAATGATGAGAATGATGTGGACCGCTTAGTAGAAGGATTACAGAAAGCGAAGGAGTATTTCGGCGATGTCTTTTAATAATCTAGATACGTTGTACAGACAAGTAATTATGGATCATTATAAAAATCCCCGTAATCGTGGGAGTTTAGCGAAACAATCTGTTACAATAGATATGAACAACCCTACTTGTGGTGATCGAATTGAATTACACCTTCAAATTGAAGATGACATAGTAAAAGATGCGAAATTTGAAGGAGAGGGTTGTTCCATCAGTATGTCCTCAGCATCGATGATGACACAGGCTGTCAAAGGGAAAAGTGCTGACCAGGCTTTAAAAAATGTCGGCAGAATTCTCTAAAATGATGTTGGGTGAAGATATGGAAGAACTTAATTTCGACTTGGGTGATATTGAAGCACTTCAAGGTGTCTCAAAGTTCCCGGCAAGAATTAAATGTGCAACATTAGCTTGGAAAGCAATGGAAAAAGCAGTTGCGGCTAATGAGCAATAAGTTATAAGTGAATCCTAAAATAGGAGGTAATATCATGGCTAAAAAAGCACCTGAAATTGAAGAATATAAATATGGCTTCCATGACAGAGACATTTCAATCTTTCGGACGGAAAGAGGTCTTACTCGTGCAATAGTAGAAGAGATTTCTCATATGAAAGAAGAACCGCAATGGATGTTAGATTACCGCTTAAAAGCATTGGAACAGTTTTATAAAAAGCCAATGCCACAATGGGGGGGCGGTGATTTATCTGAATTAGATTTTGATGAAATCACGTATTATGTAAAACCTTCTGAACGTTCTGAACGCTCGTGGGATGAGGTTCCTGAAGAAATCAAACAGACATTTGATAAATTAGGCATCCCTGAAGCGGAACAGAAATATCTTGCAGGTGTTTCTGCACAATATGAATCAGAAGTGGTTTATCATAGCTTGAAAAAAGATCTTGAAGATTTAGGTATTATCTTTAAAGATACAGATACTGCATTAAAAGAAAACGAAGACTTATTTAAAGAATACTTCGGTAAAGTTATTCCGTCTGCAGATAATAAATTTTCAGCGTTAAACTCTGCAGTATGGTCTGGTGGTTCATTTATATATGTTCCAAAAGGCGTTAAAACAGATACACCGTTACAAGCATATTTCCGTATTAACTCAGAGAATATGGGACAATTTGAACGTACACTGATAATTGTAGATGAAGGAGCATCTGTACACTATGTTGAGGGTTGTACTGCTCCGACTTATACGACAAATTCACTTCATAGTGCAGTAGTAGAGATCTTTGTTAAAAAAGATGCCTACTGCCGTTATACAACGATTCAAAACTGGGCAAATAATGTATATAATCTGGTGACAAAACGTGCTACATGCGATGCAAATGCGACAATGGAATGGATTGATGGTAACATTGGTTCTAAGTTAACAATGAAATATCCTGCGATTATTTTAAAGGGTGAAGGTGCTCGTGGTAATACCCTTTCTATCGCTATAGCAGGCAAAGGCCAGCACCAACACGCAGGTGCGAAAATGCATCACCTAGCCCCTAACACATCGTCGACGATTGTATCTAAATCCATTTCAAAACAAGGTGGAAAAGTTTCTTATATGGGTATGGTACACTTTGGACGAAAGGCTGATGGCGCGCGTTCTAACATCGAGTGTGATACGTTAATTATGGATAATAAATCTACTTCAGATACAATTCCTTATAATGAAATACTGAACGAAAATATTTCATTAGAACACGAAGCTAGAGTTTCAAAAGTGTCAGAAGAACAGTTATTCTATTTAATGAGTCGTGGTCTTTCAGAAGGAGAAGCGACGGAAATGATTGTAATGGGCTTCATCGAACCATTTACAAAAGAACTTCCAATGGAATATGCTGTCGAAATGAACCGTCTCATCAAGTTCGAAATGGAAGGTAGTATTGGTTAATTGAATAAGCTTTAACAGTTTAGTGAGTCGAAGAAAAACGAGTTCGTGCTGATTCTGCACCGAACTCGTTTTCTTTTTTATAATCGGAAAAGATTAGGAAGAATAAGAAATGGTATATTAGTATTTTACTTTTTTTCTTTATCCTCATATTCATTCGTTTCTAACTCTTCCGATATTTCAGTCTGATACTTTAAATTTCTTGTTGCTGAGTTTTGATCATGTTGCTCATCATCTGGTAAAATGTTATTACTCAAATAGCGATGAAAGAATATTTCACAGACACCGACAGCAATTGCTCCTATTAATGAAGCAGCAAAAAGATTGTCAATTCGAGTCATTCCATCTGCGAACCAATAAATAATGATCCATGCAATACCGAAGTCAGCAATTGTAGCGACGGTATTATTGGTTTTAGGTAATATCAGCATATCCCCCCCAATCAGATAAGAAATGACGCCTAAAATGACAGATAAAAGGAAAACCTCTCCAAAAGTCATTTCATACATTACTCCAAGAATGATATATAAAAGAACCAAAGTGACGACAAATTTTATTAATAAAGCTTTAACATGTTTCACATTATTCCTCCTCAGTCAGTCAAGATTATTTTTTTCCTCAACTGCATTTTAGTTTTAGTTTGAACAGTTTATTTATACATTTTTTATTAGGAAATTTATGACTGGAAACAGGTGAAAAAAATTTCCTAGATAGGCGTGATTGGATAAAATCTACAATAACCTTTATAATATAAATTGTTCACGAAAAAAATTAGTACAATAACGACAAAGATAGTAGGGATTTTATTGCTAATTGTTATATGTTTATTAATAGGACTATTTTCTGCAATGTTGGGGAGTATTGTCGGCTTAGGTGGAGGGTAATTTTAGTACCTATTTTATTAATTTTACATGAAACGACTCCTTTATTTGACTGGGCGGATGCCAACACAATAGTAGGAATTTCATTACTTATCATGATTTTTACAGCAATGTCCTCAACCTTTTCCTATGCAAAGGTTAAGCGAATTGATTATAAAAGTGGTTGGTACTTTGTAGCTGGAAGTTTACCGGGTGGGATTTTAGGAGCATGGTTGAATCAATTTGTTGAAACAAACACTTTTTCCTTGTTCTTGGGGGATTTTTATGCTGCTTATTTTTTCTATGTTTCTTTTTAAAAAATCTCCACCATCCCGATTACTAAAAGAGAACCAAAATCAACCTAATAAAATAGTGCGAGAAGTGAAAATTGGAAAAAAAACATTTCAATATGCCTTTTCGCCATATGTAGCACTATTGATTGCTTTTACAGTGGGTACATTATCAGGCTTCTTTGGTATCGGTGGGGGGGGATCATTAATGGTACCTGCAATGATTTTACTTTTTAGGTTTCCCCCCCCACACATTGCAACAGCCACTTCCATGTTTATGATTTTATCATTGAGTATCGTAAGTTCTGTGACCCATATTGCATTAGGACATATTGAGTGGATGTATGTATGGGCATTTATTCCAGGCGCATTACTTGGGGGGGGTATTTTAGGTGCTAAAATGAATCAAAAAATGTCTAGCAAGGCAGTAGAAATTTTGCTTCGTCTTGTTTTATTATTTATTGGTTTGCGTTTAATTTGGCAAGGGTTGTTTTAGAGGAGGTAGGACGTCATGATTGAACATTTACATTTTTATTATAGTAATGACTTGCATAGTCATTTTGATTATTGGCCGAATATTGTTCACTATTTTAAACAAAGGAAGCAACATCACCTTGATTCAAATGAAGAGAGCTGGAGAATTGACAATGGGGATCATGTGGATCGTTATCATCCAATAGCAGAAGCATTTAGAGGGAAAGCAAATGTTGATTTATTAAATGCTGCAGAATTTGATTTTGCAACGATTGGCAACAATGAGGGAATCACACTTGAACACAATGATTTATATCATTTGTACGATCACGCGAATTTTCAAATCACTTGTGGTAATCTTTCTCCGATAAATAAGGAAAAACCATTTTGGCTAAAAGAGGGTTTATCATTAGTAACCAAACATAATTTAAGAGTGAAGCTTATTGGTCTAACTGCACCTTTTCGGGCCTTTTACCAGCCGCTTGGATGGGACATTGACTCCCCCCCATATGACTATTTGTCTCGTCATATTACAGAATTAAAGAAAGATGCAGATGTGGTTATTTTATTATCCCACCTTGGGTTAAATGAGGATCAGATAATTGCTGAGAAATATCCTGAAATTGATATCATTATCGGTGGTCATACCCATCATTTGTTTAAAAATGGTGAATTTATTAATGATACACTTCTTACAGCCGCTGGAAAACACGGTAAATTTGTAGGAGAAATACATATTGATTGGGATCATTCGTTAAATAAAGTAGTAAATAAACAAGCGTACACGGTGGAGACCGCGTATTTGGAAGAAGACCAATCTACCAAAAAAAGATTGAAGCAATGCATCAACAGGCAAATGATTTTCTCAATAAAAGAATTGCATATGTGGAGAATCGCCTGGATGTAAATTGGTTTGATCAGACACCACTTATCAAGCAATTAACAATAAAATTACGTGAGTGGACAGATTCAGATATAAGTATGCTGAATGCTGGATTATTGTTAGATGATATTGATCAAGGCTATGTGACATATGGTGATGTGCATCGTATTTGTCCGCATCCGATTAATCCTGTGACCGTTCAATTAAGTGGAGTAGAATTATTAGAAGTAGTTCGTGGAGCATATGATGAAGCATTAATGAATTTTGAGCTTAAAGGATTTGGCTTTAGAGGAAAAGTTATAGGCAAATTTATTTTCAGTGGATTAGATGTGACTACCCATAAAGATAAAGAGGGCATCGAACATGTTCAGAAAGTATACATCAATGATCAGTTGATAGATCATGATAAAATCTATACGTTAGCAACAGCAGATATGTTTACATTTGGTCAAATGTTTCCGGCAATAGCCAGGTCTACTACAAAGAAATTTTATTTACCGGAATTTCTAAGAGATTTACTTGCAGAATGTATCAAAACATCATTTTAAAATAGTTCACACTTCTTTCCCTAGATCATATTTTATAGGGAGAGGAGTGTGTGTTTTAAATGATTGAATTAAAACCGATATATATACAGGAGTATCCTTTTTCAGCAATAACTGTAACTTTACCACATACAAATCTGTTGATAATTACAAATGATCACGGATATGTCATGTGTGGGGCATTAGATATTAATTTATTAAATGATAAATTAGCTGATCGTCCTATCATTGCAGGTAGGGCAGTTGGTGTAAAATCAATGGAAGATTTACGCAAGGCAAATCTTAATATGGTTACCAATCATGCAAAAAAGTATGGCTGGAGACAAGGGATGCCAATAGAAGAGGCATTGCTTAAAATAGCTGACTTGTAAATGATTACATTTATTTTGTTTGTATAATTAATTAATAAAGTGACGAAAACTCTGGATAATTTCGACAAAATCTGATAATATCTTAGTAAAATGAAAAATAGGTGTATTGACATGAAATTAATCCCGACTCAATTAATCCGCGCTGGCATCGAGCTAGCGAAGCCTATATATGATGCGCATGGCAGAGTATTAGTTCAAAAAAATATCCAGTTGACTCAAGTTATGGTGAATCGATTAAAAAGTATGAGAGTAACTTATATATTTATACGTGAAGAAGATACAGACGATATATTAGTCACTCCACCTATACCAGATGATAAACGAATAGATGCCATTCGAAAAATAAAGGATGCTTTTCGTACTTTGCAATTTGAGGACTTAACGAAAAATAATTTTTTACTTGAACAAACTGCTCACAAACTGAATGATTTAGTAAAAGATATAGCTAAAGATTTAAGTAAAAATGATGACGTCATTCATTACTTATCCGATTTGTTAATAATTGATGATTATGTCTTCTCGCATTCACTCAACGTTAGTTTGTATACATTAGCATTAGCCCAAGACTTACATTTTAAACCGAAGGAATTAGAACAAATTGGTCTAGGTGCTGTACTTCATGATATGGGAAAGATATTTATTCCAGATGAAATTATAAATAAGCCAGCGAAACTATCTGATACCGAGTTTGAAATAGTCAAAACACATACAGATTATGGGTTTGAGATGTTAAGGAATGTTCACACTATTCCATTTACAGTTGCCCATTGTGCATATCAGCATCATGAACGACTGGATGGCTCTGGGTATCCACGAGGCATAAAAAATGAAGATATCCATCCATACGCAAAGATTATTGGTGTTGCTGATGTATTTGATGCGGTTACAAGTAACCGTGTTTATCGGGATGCAATGCTTCCACACGAAGGTTTGGAAATTTTGTACGCTGGTTCTGGTACACAATTTGATCTACACTTAGTAGAAATGTTTAAAAAGACGATTGCGATCTATCCAAACGGCTTAACGGTTTATTTAAGCGATGGTAAAGAAGGTGTTGTTGCAAGGCAAAATCAGCACATCTTAGAGCGACCTATTATCCGGATTGTGAAAGATAATGGAGCAAAAGTAAGTCCTTATGATTTAGATTTATCCAAGGTCTTAGACGTAATGGTCTTTCATACGGATCAATTAACAAAGACGCGATAATTTAAATAAAATATCTCTAAAGTGTCCTCTCTTTTCATATGAATGAACAGGGGGGATATTTTATGGTTAAAAATCGATGGAATAAAAGAAGAATTGGTTCACCTCCGAAAAATCAGCTTATATTTATTTCCTTTTTCTTATTTATCTTATGTATGATTGCCAGTCTATTAATAGTTAATGAGGGGGGGATCAAACCAGTATTACTTAATTATGCAAAAATTCGTGTTTCCGCTATTGCTAACCAAGCTATGGGAATAGCTGTAAGTAAAAAAATATCTGAAGATTTAGAGACAAAAGAACTTTATCAAGTACAACTGGATGATCAAGGCAGGGTAGAGAATTATATATTTAATGCAGAAGTAGAGAATCGTGTACAGCGAAATATTCAATATCGTGTGGAAAATTTTCTGAAATTATTAGAAAAAGGAGAGCGTCCTGAAACAGGTGTACCTATCGAAGTAGAATTAGATTTAGAACCTGATGAACAAAAATTGTTAGAAGATGTAAGAGAGCGTGGTTTGTTAGTAGAGGTACCGGTTGGTCAAGCCTTAGGTATACCAATCCTTGCTAACTTAGGTCCCAAGATCCCAGTCAATATGGAGGTTATTGGTAGTGTAGGAACAAAAATAACAAGTGAATTAACACAAACTGGAATAAATGGAGCCCTAATTCAGGTTAATGTGCATATAGAAGTAGAAATGATGGTGGTGATTCCATTTGCTTCTGATACAGTGAAAAGTGTACAGGATATTCCAGTAACAAAATTATTTCATCCGGGTGATGTGCCAGAATATTACCATGATGGGGGGGAAGGCTCTTCCAATCTGTCGGTTCCAATTGAATCAGATTTTATAGAATAACATCATATGCCTATATTTTCCTTTGACAGAATATTCGAAAGTTCGTTATAATTTCAAAGATTAGAACTATTTTTTATAGTAAATTAGATCTTTCGAACTTTTCCTTTCTACAAACTATCACTACTTTAGCCTAAAAAAGTGCAATAACTTAATTAATAACTATATCACAGGTTGTATAGTGGGTAGTGTAGAAAGGAAGGAACGAAACAAAGGAAAGGGGGGGTTTAAGTGATGGAAAACAGATCACAGTGGGGGGGATCACGTTTAGGTTTTCTAATGGCAGCAATCGGTTCAGCTGTTGGTTTAGGAAACATTTGGCGCTTTCCCGCAACAGCATTTGAAAACGGTGGAGGTGCTTTCTTTGTACCTTATTTATTTGCGTTATTAACAGCAGGTATTCCACTACTTATCATGGAATATACGATAGGGCATAAATATCGAAGCTCTTCACCACGCAGTTTCTCGAAAATTAGTAAGGGTATGGAATGGATCGGTTGGTGGCAAGTTCTTATTTCGTTTGTTATTTCTACTTATTATCCAGTTATTATTGCTTGGGCAATCATGTATGCCTATTTCTCTTTTGGTACACAGTGGGGGGGTGATGATCCAACGTCATTCTTTGTGGGCGATTTCTTGAATTTAGCAGACCCTGGAACATTTGGTTTCATTGTACCTGCCGTGATGATTCCGTTAATTGTCGTTTGGGTATTAGTGTTATTTTTCTTGGGACGAGGTGTTAAAAAAGGAATTGAATTAGCAAATAAAATTTTTATTCCGACATTATTCATTGTCTTTCTTATTATTGTAATTCGTGCTGTTACACTACCAGGTGCATTCGAAGGTCTTAATGCTTTCTTCGAGCCTGATTGGAGTAGAATTACAGAAGGTAAAGTATGGGTTGCTGCATATGGACAAATATTCTTTAGTTTATCTATAGCATTCGCAATCATGATTACTTATTCATCGTATTTACCTAAAAAATCCGATATTACTAACAATGCGTTTATTACAGGATTTGCAAATTCCTCTTTTGAACTGTTAGCTGGTATTGGAGTATTTGCAGTGCTAGGCTTTATGGCTGTACAGTCTTCAACTCCTGTTGAAGAGGTGGTAAAAGGTGGTGTTGGGTTAGCTTTTATGGTATTCCCTGAAATTATTAGTCAAATGCCCGCATCAGGATTCTTTGGTTTTCTATTCTTTGCATCCTTATTCTTAGCCGGCCTGTCCTCAATGATTTCGATATCAGAAACCTATATCGCAGGTTTACAAGAGAAATTCTCGATTTCCCGTGGCAAAGCTGTCACATTTGGTGGTGGTCTTGCATTTATTGTTTCTTTATTTTTTGCGAATCAAGGCGGTTTAAACCTTTTAGATACAGTTGACTATTTTATCAATAATTATGGCGTGGCATTAGCTGGGCTGTTTGAAGTGGTTGCAATTGCATGGTTTGCACGATCATTAAAAGACCTTCAACAGCATGCTGATTCCGTATCTGATATTAAATTAGGAATTTGGTGGAGAATTTGTCTCGGTATTATTACTCCAGCTATATTAGGTTATATGATGCTGCAAAACTTGAAAACAGATTTATCAAGTGCCTATGGTGATTATCCGATCGATTTCTTATTTAATTTCGGCTGGCTTGTTGCAATTGGAGCCATGCTGATTGGTGCCATTATTACAGTTAAAAAATGGCCTGCAAAAGACCACGAAGCATAAAACTTTTTTAAGGGAGGTTACCTTTATGACTACTAGTGCAATTATAATGGCAATCATAGGTATCGTGATTATTTGGGGGGGAGGATTAGCTCTTAGTATCTTAAAAGCAAAAAATGCTTCCAATGATTAATATAAGAACCCGTAAAGGAAACTTCACTTTACGGGTTCTTTCTTTCCCATCTTTTTAAATGTGGATAGGGATCAAACGACCATTCTGATTTTCCATCATCTTTATATAAACCATAATGTAGATGGGGGTGGAAATTTTCCAGAAGTGCCAGGAGGTCCATAACCTGAGGAACCAACCGAACCAATTGTTTGTCCTGCCTCAACGATATCTCCAATCTCTAAACCGTCAGCGAAACCATTTAAATGCGCATAATAATGGTATCGGTTATAAATATCACGAATCCCAATTCGCCAACCGCCAAATTTATTCCAACCCTTTAATTCAATTACACCATAGGTAGTGGCTCGCACTGGTGTTCCATAACCAGCAAAAATATCAGTTCCTTCATGTATTCTTCGTCCGCCAAAACCCCTGGCATCACCCCCCCAGGTATTTCGATAGCTATAGTTATAGCTCTTAGGTATTGGAAAGGCTGTATCATCTAAACTTATTTTCTGATAGGTCTTAAATAATTCAGCATAATTCATAATGGATAAAACGGTTAATTCGCGTTTGTAATAATTCCATAGTGCCGTGCGAATGTCTTGAGTGGTGTAACCCTGTTGTTGGATATACATTGCCATTGTATAAAGCGTATCATAGTCGTTTGCAGGATCAGCAATATCGTCACCATTCCCATCTTTCCCCCCCATACCTCCGAAAAGTGATATAAATTCCTCTTGCATGGGTTGTTTGTTAGGTGAGAGACCATACCACTTTTCTTCAGATATTGAAATAGCAATTAATTGATCAATATCGGGCTCTTTGTCACTTATATTTGCTTCATATCGATTAATCGCAGCAAGATAATACCATGGAATCAAAGTAATGGCTTCGATTTGCTTATATAGTGTGATTTTTTCCTGATCAATATCCACATTTTCTTCTGCATATGCTATAGTAGAAAGAAGAAAAAATATTATAAGGATCATTGCTAAGCATTTTGCAATCAAACGATTTCCCTCCTTAGATAGTATTTAATGTCTATCGTTATTGTAGGTTAAATGCTTTGATTTCATGCTAGTAACATTTGCTAAAATAAACTATCTTAATAAAAGGTGTGAACATAGTGGTTGAAGTATTAGGTCATCGATATGAATTAATAAAGGATTATCGAAAGGGGTTTGAGGAAATAGCCTTTAAAGAAAGATATACAGATATATTAAATAAATATGATTTTATCGTTGGCGATTGGGGGATATGAACAGCTCCGATTAAAAGGATTTTATGATGATCAAAATCCGAAGGCAACTTTTGATACGAAATTTAGTACGTTTGAAGATTATTTATATGAATATTGCAATTTTGGCTGTCGATTTTTTATTGTTAAACAAATTGAAAACTAACACTGTAACAGTGTTAGTTTTCGTTTAATAATGGTCTCACATAAAAGCGGAAATCTTCTGCTTCCATTTCATTGTATTGAAAAGCATGCTCCAAATAATTAGCTTTATCAATAGTTGCTGCGTTCACTTTGGAATACTTATTACTATTTAAGTCCATTACCAGAAAATCATTTTTCAGTGATTTCGAGCTGATAATAGCAAGATCAAATCTTTCTGTATCTCCTTTAAAACTGATAAATCTAGTACTACTCTCTTCGTTATTATCGAGTAAATATTCCGGTTTGTTATGTTCCATTTAAACCCTCCTTGTTCTTTCCTTCGTCTATAATCACTGTGAGATAATTGTACCATTTTCTTGAACCAGACCCCCAATGAATATGATATCATAATAATAAAAAGTGTTGCTAAATAGGAGGATTATTTTGTACTTTGTAGATATGAAAAAAATGAATGAAAGATTAGATTTTTTTGATGATATGTTATCTTTAACAACGGAAAATCAATTTCAAACGAAACTGGAGCTGTTAGCATTAGAACGAATCACACATGTGATCATCGAATCTTTGTTAGATGTAGGTAATATGATGATTGATGGTTTTATTATGCGCGATCCTGGCAGTTATCTCGATATCGTTCATATTTTAGTCGATGAGAAGGTGCTTCCAGAAGATGATAAATCAGCTTATGAAGCCATTATTAACGTGAGAAAAGAGCTTGTCCATGAATATAGCCAATTGGATCATCAGCGATTATTGAATACGATCGAAAAACACTATCCTGTCCTTTCTTTATTTACTGAAAATATCCGCAGTTATTTAGCTAATGAAATGGGTGTAGCAAATACCTTTACTAATCCAGAATAATTGTTAGAAGAAAAGCTGTAAACGACGTTTTCGTACTGTTGGATTTTAGTATCTGCTACTACGATGAAAAAGAATTGTTGTATTGCAAAGAGGTCATCATTGTTAAAAAATGTGACCTTTCTCATT
>NZ_BAVS01000006.1 GCF_000521485.1 Gracilibacillus boraciitolerans JCM 21714
CAAAAAAGTTGAACGATAATAATTCATCGTTCAACTGTTAACAGCTTCCACATTTTGATAGGCCTTAAATGTTTCCAGTACTTCTATATAATCTTGTTTGCTGTTTATCTTGATACCTTCTTTTAATTGTTCATATAAATGTGCTTCTAATTCCTCTGTTTCAATTTGATAGAAAGATTGAATAGCTTCTTCCTGTAGTGGAACACCTTCAAAAATAGTTAATTTTCCATTTTTGATCCCAAAGTAGCCATTTGCTTTTAAATATGGAGAAATATCATCAACTTGTTTTTGAAAACGCATGTAGCCTTCTTTTTGTTCCATTACCTTCCAATCCTGATACTGCGACCAAAAATCTTGCATGGAAGTGATTGTTTCCTCTACATGTTTCTTTTCTATTTTTCCATCTATATAGTGTTTTTCTAATGTGACTTCAATTGTTAGTAAATCTTGAGCAATCACCATAACATCCTCTTCTGATGATTTTGTTTCTTCTGAATTGATAAGTGATTGAATCCCGATGACCCCTATGATTAAAACAACGACACCATTTAATAGCAACCATATTTTCCCATAAAGACCCTCCTATCTTGCTTTATTATTACTAGGGTGTCCAATTTAAGGAAAAATAACCATGGTATCAAATTTTGTATCATAAAATTCTACATCAAAAGGACAATTCTTATGAATTAAAGTTTTTTTTGTCCGTCATCTTGTAAATAAAAGACACTTTCTTCGCATTTTATGTTGTTTCGTCTTTTATAGTTTAAGTTATTACACAAATAAACGTCTTTCTGTTATAGAAAGACCGTTTATTTCTTATATTTGCTCCATAATTTCATCGGACGCGTCCATATTATGATGTACTTCCTGGATATCTTCCATATCTTCTAACATTTGAACAAGATTCACCATTTTGTTACCAGCACTGTCATCCACTTCAGATAATGTTTGCGGTATCATTGTGACCTCAGCTGTTTCTAATGTGAATCCACTTTCTTCAAGAGCATTTTTAACAGATTGAAATTCTTCTGGATCTGTATATATTTCATAAGCTCCGTCTGTTGTCTCCATTTCTTCTGCTCCTGCTTCAATAGCTTCTAACATCATTGTGTCTTCATCTGCTTCAGTGGTTTCCTGATCAATAACGATATAACCTTTTCGATCAAACATGAAGGAAACACACCCATTTTCGCCTAAATTTCCACCATTTCTGCTAAAAGCATGACGTATTTCAGATGCTGTTCTATTTTTATTATCTGTTAGCACCTCGATCATCACAGCTATTCCACCAGGTCCATAGCCTTCATATGTTAATTCCTCAAAATTTGCTCCGTCTAAATCTCCTGTAGCTTTTTTGATTGCACGATCAATATTATCATTTGGCATATTATCTGACTTCGCCTTATCTACAGCCAGGCGAAGGACAGCATTCATATCGGGATCACCTCCACCTTGTTTGGCAGCGATATAAATATCTTTCGCGTGTTTCATAAAAATTTTACCACGTTTTGCGTCCTGGGCATTTTTACGTCTTTGGATATTTTTCCATTTAGAATGTCCTGACATGTATTCTCACCTCTCTGATTCTATCTATAAACTATTCTCATACTTACTTTATCATAACTGAAGACAATTGAAAATATAGTTGTATTTATATTAGATTGAAATTCCCTCTTTATCTTTTCCATTTACCACTATTTTTAGCAAACAAAAAGACGATCCTAAAATTAGAATCGTCTCTTTTTTTCTTATTCTCTGCTACCGCCACATCCACAATCTCCTTTATTTGAAGGCCCATATGGCATTTGCTGACCTGGACCAAATGGTTGAAAAGGCATCTGTTGTGGACTTTGATCTTGCATTCCGTATGGTAACGGCATTAATGGATAGTTTGGCATTCCAGGCTGTGGAATCATCGGTTCACCTGGCATTTGTTGCACCATTGATGGTTGATTTGGCATGGATTGAGGCATCATTTGTTGCGGTTGTGGAGCTGGAAATCCTTGTTGCTGTGGCATCTGAGATGTTCCCCCCCAAGGCATTGGTTGACCACCAAATTGTCCATGCTGATAAGGCATCGGAGACATTTGTCCCTGATTCCAATTCTGAGAAGAAGGCTGCTGCATCTGTTGCGGATAAGAAGCTGCTCCCATTCCTTGTTGCTGGAAGCCTCCAGAATAAGGTTGTGAAGGCATTTGTCCCATTTGACCATATCCAAATCCATAAGGTATACCATCATGTGAGTAACATGGTGCCTGCATTGGCATCTGTTGGACTGGCTGTTGCATATACTGTGGCATTGGTTGTGGCTTCATCGGTTCCTGCACTCCTTTTACCTCATTTTCTTCCTCCATCATTTGCATCGGATGAATATTTGTTTCAAAGTTATTCGTTAACTGTGTCCATTTCAAGTCTTGTGATGTCTGAGATGGTACGGGTTGTGGTGCTGGTTGTTGTTTATTAAAATGAATTGGCAAAGCTGGCATCTCCTTCTTTAAAGGTTCCCATTTCTTCTCTTCATCTTCCTCGATAGATGGCAAAATCTGATTTTGCGGTTTTAATTCTTGTTTATCTTTTTTATCAGTACTGGGTGCTACTTGTTGCTGCTTTTTATTTCCAGGTGATACTTGTTGCTTTTTATTATCTGATGCAGTAGGAATTTTAATTTTCATACCAGGCATAATCATATCAGGATTTGATATCTGCGAATTGGCTTTAATGACTTCGTCTAAACTCACACCATATTTTTGCGCAATTTTCCAAAGTGTTTCATCTTTTTGCACAACATGAATTTTCAAAGCAATTTCTCCTTTCTTGTTGTTAAGTATGGAAGGGCACTTGTCTCGATCTAATCCATCTTCTTTAACAACATATGCAAAAGGCCTAAAATGTTGAATAAAAAAGAAGGATATCTGTAATAATATCGATATCCTTCAAAAAGATTTATGATTGAGCTAACATTCTATCTAACGCCAGCTTCGCATTTTCTGCAATATTTTCATCTACAATTATTTGATTTGGTACATGATCACGTTGTAATTCTTCCAATGTCCATAACAAGTGAGGTAAGTCGATGCGATTCATCGTTAAACAAGGACACATAAAAGGATTTAGAGAAATGATATGTTTATCAGGATGCTGCTTTATAATCCGATTAACTAAATTCATTTCTGTTCCAATTGCCCATTCACTTCCTGCTGGCGCATTTTGTATCGTTTCTATTATATATTTCGTTGATCCGGCCAGATCTGCTTGTTGCACTACTTCGTACGTACATTCAGGATGAACAATTATTTTCATGTTACGATGATGCTGCCGGACCTGTTCTATATTTTCAGTCGTAAAATTCTCATGCACCGAACAATGACCTTTCCATAACACAATCCGAATATTCTCTCTATTTCCGTCATATTCTAATTTTTTGGCAATTGGATCCCAGACTGCCATCTGTTTGAGTGAAATGCCTAATTCAACAGCTGTATTTCTTCCTAAATGCTGATCAGGTAAAAATAATAAGCGTTGTTTTTGCGCTAACGCCCATTTTACCATTTTCTTAGCATTGGAGGAGGTAACAGTTGCACCGCCATGTTTTCCAACAAAGGCTTTTATTGCTGCTGTTGAATTGACATAGGTTAATGGTAAAAGGGTATCTCCAAAATAAGATGTTAATTGTTCCCATGCCTCCATTGTTTGTTGATCATCTGCATATCCGCCATGGAACATCCTGCACGCATATCAGGAAGAATAACTTTCTGCTGTTTTCCAGTTAGGATATCTGCGGTTTCTGCCATGAAGTGGACTCCACAAAAGACGATATACTGTGCATGCTGGTTGGCAGAAACTTGTGCCAGTTGTAAAGAATCGCCGCGGGCATCTGCAAATTGAATAACCTCATCCTTTTGATAATGATGACCTGGAATAAATAAACGGTCACCCATTTGTTGTTTAATATCCGTTATCCGCTTTTTCATTTCTATTTCATCCATATGCAGATAGTGATCCGGTAATTGTTGATCGGTGCTAAACAAGGCTGCTATACTCATTTTAATCCCTCCATAACATTAAAACTAATATCCAAAGCTGGTGCAGAATGCGTAATAAATCCTAATGAAATGATATCGACCTTTACATTCGAATATTCATGTATATTTTCTAACGTAATATTACCGGAAGCCTCGGTAATAATATGAGATGGAACCTGAGTTATGATTCGATTAATATTATGAGGTGACATATTATCAAACATAATCACATCTACGTCCGCATCAATTGCTGCTTGTAATTGCTCTTCATTTTCTATTTCCACTTCGATTTTCACCATATGCCCTGTAACATCTCTCACTTTCTTTACAGCTTGCCCAATGGAACCTATTGCAGCTATGTGATTATCCTTAAGCATGATCGCATCATCTAATCCAAACCGATGATTAACGCCCCCCGCCACAACGGACCGCATATTTTTCAAGCATACGTATGCCTGGAGTTGTTTTTCTTGTATCCACCACCTTAATAGTACTGTTAGCTAAGGCTGTTACAGCTTTTGCTGTCATCGTTGCAATACCAGATAAATGTTGCATGATATTTAAAATTACTCGTTCGGTCGTTAGTAAAATCTGATATGACCCATCGACTGTGGCGATACGATCTCCTTTATGAACAATATCTCCATCTTTTTTAAATAATTGTAGTTGTATATCCTTATCCCACAGTCCATACGCCTGTTCTAATATTTTTTCACCTGCAAAAATTCCCTTTTGTTTAGCAATAAATTCTCCTTTTCCCTGAAGAGGATTAGTATCAAATAATGCTTCACAGGTTTTATCGCCACTGCCAATATCTTCATTGAAATAGTGAATTAATTGTTGTCTTAATTCTAATGGATTCATACGCCTACTCCTTGATTGATTAATTGATGGTAAATTCTTTTTTCTCGCCACTGCTCCTCACGTTCCGGAAAATCACTACGGTAATGCGCACCCCGACTCTCCGTTCGCTCGCGGGCAGCCTTTGTCACTAATTCTGCAACCAATAACATGTGCTGTAATTCTATTTGCTTTTTTGTATATTTATAAAAATAAAGAGGAAATTCATTCACTGGTTGGACTTGTTCCAGCCACTTCAACATCTTGCTAAGTGAAATCTCTGATCTGCTGATGCCAACCAATGCGGTCATCTTTTCTTTTAACTGATAGCGTTCTGGGAGTGTCACGTTTTTATTCATCTGTTGTATGACCAGATTCATTGCCATATTTTTAGCTGGTGTCTGACTTAATAAGTGATCTGCTAACCTAGTTGCAAACACAATCCCTTCCAATAAAGAATTACTGGCAAGACGATTAGCACCATGAACATAGGTACATGCTACTTCTCCCACAGCATACAACCCGGGAATATTCGTCTCCCCATGTAAATTAGTTTCTACTCCACCCATTGAGAAATGAGCACCAGGTCTAACTGGTATGTTATCATGCTGCCAATCTATGTTACGTTTTTCACAAACTTCAGTAATATAAGGGAAACGTTTGGAAAATTCATGGACCTCAGAAATATCCAGAAATATCTGATTCCCTTTCATTATTTCCGTATTTATTACTCTAGAAATAATATCTCTTGGGGGCTAAGTCCACCTGTGGATGAATACCATCCATAATGTATCTTCCAGATTGATCAATCAATCTCGCCCCCCCTTCTCCTCTTACAGCTTCTGAGATAAGAAAATTTCGTCCTTCAGGTAAAGTGAGCATTGTTGGATGAAATTGTACAAATTCAAGATCACTAAGCTTAGCACCCGCTCGATAAGCAATCGCAATTCCATCTCCTGTAATTGTCTCATCATTTGAAGTAGTCTCAAAAATTCCTCCATATCCTCCAGTAGCAAGAACAACTTGATCAGCCGAATGAAAAATATATTGGTTTTGTGGATCGATTGTAATAATTCCTCTACAGCGTCCATTTTCCATTACACAATCAACTGCTAATTGATCTTCTATAAGATTAATATTATTTCGCAAGATTTGTTGATAAAATTGCATCATATATTTACCGGTCTGATCACCACCGGCATGTATAATTCTTCTTTTACTGTGAGCTCCTTCTCTTCCAAGCGATATCGAACCATTTAAATTTCTATCAGCTGGAAATCCTTTGTTAAGCAGCATTTCCAGGAGAGTCTTCCCTTCCTTCACTAACAATTCTGTAGCTGCTTCGTTATTGTGATATACTCCTGCTTGTATGGTATCATCAAAATGCTGTTGCCAACTATCATCAGCAGCAATAGCCGCCGCCACACCACCTTGAGCTCGATAAGAATTACTATGATGCCACTTTCCTTTTGTTATCATCGTCACATCAGAGTCTTTAAATAATTTACTAGCAAGCACATGTGCTGCAATGCCCGCTCCAATAATCACAATTTTCTGACGCAAAACAGTTCACCACACTTTACAGTTGTCTTTACACATATCTTTACATATAATATCTAATATGACAAGTATTTTTTTAGAAAGGGCGATTGGATGATTTATTGTGATTATGCTGCAACTGCTCCGATGTCTGATATTGCATTAGAAGTCTATCAGGAGATTGCTAAGAATTTTTATGGAAATGCAAGTAGTTTGCATGATGCAGGAGGAAAAGCGAAGAATATATTGGAACAATCCAGAGCAATTATAGCAAAAATTTTTCTAGCGAAGCCTCGGCAAATTGTTTTCACCAGCGGTGGAACGGAAAGTAATTTACTTGCCATTGATACACTAATGCGCGCAAGTGATATCAAAGGAAAAAAACATATAATTTCTTCTGAAGCGGAACATAGCTCTATCTATTATTATTTAAAGACTCTAGCAAAAAATGAGGAAATTGAAGTAACCTTCCTGCCTATTCATCCTAATGGACAAATAAATAGCAAAGAACTTATAGATGCTATTCAACCAAATACTTGTCTGGTATCGATTCAACATGTAAACAGCGAGACAGGATCTATCCAGCCTATTAAAACAATCTCTAATTATTTAAAACACACAAAGATTTATTTTCATAGCGATGCCGTCCAATCCTTTGGTAAAATAGATATATCTTCTATTTTATCTTACGTGGATTGTATCACGGTTTCTAGTCATAAAGTTTCTGGACCAAAAGGTGTCGGTGCTATCTACTTTGATTCTAAAGTTATTTTATCACCACATCCGGTAATGACAAATCATGAGCATGGTTTAAGGCTGGTACAGTTGATGTCCCAGCAATCGCTGCTTTTTCAGCTGCAGCAGTACAAGCATGTAATCAAGTTATCGAAAACAGTAAACATCTTAGTTATATCCGTGAAGTATTTATTAAAAAGTTGAAAGAGCATGATATTCCATTGCAACCATTGACTTCATCTGATCAATGCCCCCCCAGTATTGTAGGTTGTATTGCTAACAATATTCAGGGGGATTATGCCATGCTTTCCTATAACCGTTATGGTATTCATATCTCAACAGGCAGTGCATGCAGTCTTGGTTATGCAGAGATTCCAAGATCTATCTTCCCTTTCATTTCTAATAAAGAAGAAGGCAAGAGATATATACGTTTTTCATTCAGTCATCTGACAACGGAACAGGATATATTAACAATCATCGAAGTATCTATAAAAATTTTCAATCCTATAAAGGAGGAAAGAATTCATAATGAGAAAAAAATTAACTGGCAAGGTACGTCGTGACAGCCTCCTTGCCTGGCTGAAAGACAATCAGAACCCATTAACAGGTACAGAGTTAGCAGACAAGGCAAATGTAAGCAGACAAGTAATTGTCCAGGATATTTCATTATTAAAAGCTCAGGACCATCCGATTATCGCCACAAGTAATGGTTACATTTATATGAAAACGGAGGAAAACAATAAAGACTATCGTCGTGTAATTGCTTGCAAACACGCTCGAAATGAAACGAAGGAAGAGCTATATACGATTGTCGACTTTGGAGTAATAGTAGAGAACGTGGTAATCGAACATCCTATTTATGGCGACTTAAAGGCCTCCTTGATGATTAGCAGTCGAGCAGATGTGGATAAATTTGTTGATAAAATTGAAGAAAAAAATGCGCCATATTTATTGGAGCTGACCGATGGAGTACATAATCATACCTTAGTAGCAAACGAAGAGGAAAAATTAGATCAAGCCTTTCAAGCACTACAGGAGAAAGGTTTTATCGCAGAATAAAACCAGATGTTACATAAAACTTTGTGAGTTTATCGCACAATCATTTTAATAACGCTTGCGGTTAAACCGCAAGCGTTACTCCATTTCCACTATGCAAATAATATGGATAGCTGCCTAATACAGCTACTTTACAACCTAACGATTCCATTTCGGTAATCGCGTTTGGGATTAGTACGTCATCCATCTTCTGTTCAATATCAATAAGGAAATAATAGTTACCTAAGCCTGTTTTCATCGGGCGCGATTCAATCTTTGATAAGTTTAAATTACGCCAGGCAAAGGCTGAAAGAACTTGATGCAGTGCACCTGGCTGATCAGACGGTAATGTGATGGTCACAGTCGTCTTATATCCTTTTTCCTCTAACTTATTTGAAGTAAGTTCACGTTGATCCTTATGCAATACAACAAATCGAGTATGATTATTATCAAAATCATGGATATCTTTTTTAATTATTGATAGCCCATATTCCTTTGCTGCAAGATGGTTTGCGATAGCTGCAATATTCTGTTTAGGATGTTTGCTTACAAATTCTGCTGCAGCACCCGTCGAAGTCATCGACTGGGTAGGAACATTCACTAACTGTTTTCTTAAAAATCGATGACACTGTGCAATCGCATGTGAATGAGAATAGATCGATTCTAAGGATTCCCACTTCTCAACATTATCTGGATGTACCATTAAATGCTGACGAATTGGCACAATCACTTCACTTACAATTTTGACTTTTTCAGATTCAATTAAGTAGTCTAACGTGATATTAACAGTACCTTCAATCGCATTTTCTAAAGGCAAGACAGCGTAGGTGACCTCATCATTTACCACAGCATCGATACATTCAGGAATCGTACTGTATCCTTTCTTTTCCTCACCATTAAACATAGAGTCAACTGCAATTTTGGTAAAAGTCCCTTTTGGCCCTAAATATCCAATTGCTTCTTTCATATAACTTGCTCCCCCCCCTATTTATCACGTTGCTAAGCGTCTATAAGACCCCCCCACTTCAAGATTCAAGTACCACAAGAAAGCTAAGTAGGGATAAACAGACGCTAACATCCTGATACGTTTCGCTTTATGAAACACCTGAACTCAGGATCTCTACCTGGTTCACAAATTCAATTTGCTTCAAATTATATAATAACTGATCTATTTCAACGGTCATTCCATTTGTATTTAAAGATAATGTTACGTTTGCTTTCCCTTGAATCGGTATTGTCTGGTGAATCGTTAAGATATTACATCCTACGTTGGCCACCACTGACAACAAATGTGATAACGTGCCTGTTTGGTCTTCCAAATGAAAAAACAAGGTAATCATCTGTTCTTTTACCATATGTTGAAAAGGAAAAACAGCATCACGATATTTATAGAACACACTGCGAGACACTCCAACTTGACGTGCCGCTTCGTGAATGGAGTCTACCTTATGATTCTCCAATAACTTTTTTGCTTCCAATGTTTTTTTCATTCCATCTGGTAAAAAGTCTTCTCTTACTAAATAAAATTTTTCATTTTTCGCAGACATCCACCATTCCCCCCCTTTATCCGATCGATGGTCACGCAACAAATCATATCGTCTATTATTCCATGAATTCAAATTCATAATCAAGCAGCCGCACAGTATCCCCCCCATCCGTTGCGCCTCTTTCTCTTAATGCATCATCAACACCCATGCTACGTAATTGTCGGGAGAAACGCTGCACGGATTCATCCCGGTTTAAATCCGTCATTTTAAATAATTTTTCAATTTTTTCTCCATACAGCACAAATGCCCCGTCTGGATCTCTTGTAATAGAAAAAGCAGCTTTTTCTTTCTCAAATCGATATACAACTCGATCTTCTTTTTCTTCCAGCGGTTGGTAGTTTTTAGGGATTTCATCTAGTTTATTGGCTACTGCAAATAACAGATCACGAATTCCTGTTTTTGTTATCGTTGATATTGGATAAATTGGATAATCAGCTTCTAATTGTTCCTTGAAGAAAGTTAGCTGTTCCTCTGCTTCTGGTAAATCCATTTTATTAGCAACAATAATCATTGGACGTTCTAATAACGTCGGATCATACTGCTCAAGTTCATTATTAATTGTAACAAAATCATCATATGGGTCTCTGCCTTCTGTTGCTGCCATATCCAATACGTGTAGAATTACTCGCGTTCTCTCAACGTGTCGTAAGAATTGATGGCCCAGACCTACCCCCCCTTCATGTGCACCTTCAATTAAACCTGGCAAATCAGCTAAAACAAAACTACGTTGATCTGCTGTGTCTACTACCCCCCCTAAGTTGGGCGACAAAGTTGTAAAGTGATAATCAGCTATCTTAGGTCTGGCGGCACTAACTGTGGATAGCAGAGTTGATTTTCCAACACTAGGAAATCCAACCAGCCCGACATCAGCGATTAATTTAAGTTCAATTTGAATATCTCGTTCAACCCCCCCAGGTTCGCCGTTCTCTGCCATTTCTGGAGCAGGATTACGTGGCGAAGCAAAACGAATATTACCTCGACCACCACGTCCACCTTTAGCAATTACTGCGCGTTGTTTGTGTTCAATTAAATCGGCGATCACTTCACCTGTTGTTTCATCTCGAACGGTAGTACCTGGTGGAACCGCTAAGACAAGAGGTTCGGAATTTTTACCGTGCATTCCTTTTCCCATCCCATTTTCGCCACGCTTGGCCTTAAAATGCCTTTGATAACGAAAGTCCATTAAGGTATTTAAACCTTCATCAACTTCAAAAACAATATCTCCGCCATTTCCGCCATCGCCACCAGCAGGTCCTCCCATTGGGACATATATTTCACGACGAAAAGCGACAATCCCGTTACCACCATCTCCGGCTTTTACATATACTTTTACCTGATCGACAAACATGCTGTCACACCTTCTTTCGTTATTCTTGCCACTCTATACGTAATAGCTTGTCTTCTTTCACTTCTTTAATATAAGGTAATGATTGCAACTCTTGTTTCAGAAGAGATAAATCATTCCAATCTAAATCAAAGCTTAAGTGGATATCTATAGTATGATTCACTTGTTTAAAAATAAGCGTACCTAAATATTGCTGATACTCCTTCTGATAGGAGGATAATATTCGAAAAATCTTTTGTATTTTCGTTAATAATAATTCATCGTCTATCATTACTGGCGGTTGATCGAACATAGATTGAAATTGCAGTTTAAATGAATCTGATTGCCAGTTTACTGATAGAGCCAAATAAAAGTTTTTGGTATATTTAAGCGATCTAACCCTCTTTCCTGATTAGATCTTTCAATGATGTCTGTTATTTTATTTTGAACTTTGTCTAATTTACCCAATTGAGCATAGCCCAAAATCAACTGAATATCATTTAGCCAATCATGGCGATAATGACGCAGCATTTCGATAACATCTTGTTCTTCCAAACCGTTCACTCCTCACACAATAAGCAAATTATAGCATATAAAAACGGTTCTTTCATCTAGTAGTATGGATCCTAATATAGTATAAAACAACAAAAGACTCTAACCTATAAAGATTAGAGCCTTTTAATTTCCTTATGCAGGATATACACTAACTTTTTTGCGATCGCGTCCTTGGCGTTCAAATTTAACTACACCATCAACTTTAGCATATAATGTGTCATCTCCACCACGGCCTACGTTTACACCAGGGTAAATTTTTGTGCCGCGTTGACGAAATAGAATAGATCCACCAGTTACGAGTTGACCGTCTGCACGTTTAGCACCTAAACGTTTAGACTCAGAGTCACGACCGTTTCTTGAGCTACCTACACCTTTTTTCGAAGAGAAAAATTGTAAATCTAGACGTAACATATTGTTGCACCTCCTTATTTTTCAGAGATAGATATATACTGACCATAATCCTGCTCAACGGTTTGTAAAGAAACAACCATTCCTTCGAATAGCAATGTTACTTTTTCTAAAAGAGAATCATTATCCAGCTTCGGAACCGTTACCTTTAGAAAACCACCTTCATCACCGGCTTGATCTATATCCAAATCAATCTCACATAACTTAAAAACCGCATTGACAGCTCCGAATGAAATTCCAGATACAGCGGCACAAACTAAATCATGCCCTTCTGGTCCACTCCCAGCATGTCCGGTCAGTGTAAAAGATTTAATATTCGATTGCTCACGTTCAATTGCCACGTTAATCATTAAACCATAACCTTACCCATTGATTTTTTCAATTGTAAGTTTAGTGTATGGCTGACGATGACCTTGTTTACGTGAATAGTTTTTCTTTGGCTTGTACTTGAATACAGTAATTTTCTTTTGACGACCCTGTTTTTCTACTTTCGCAGTTACAGATGCTCCATCAACGTATGGAGTACCAAACTTAGCGTCATCTCCACCTACTGCAAGTACCTTATCAAGTGTTACAGATTCGCCGATTTCAGCAAATAGCTTTTCCACGTAAATTACTTGACCTTCTTCTACTTTTACTTGTTTTCCACCAGTTTCAATTATAGCGTACATTCTCTTGCACCTCCTCATTTGACTCAGACTCGCCATACAGGTAGCTAATAACAAGCTTTATAACCTGTTCTGCGCGGTTGTAGTAGCGGGTGCTACATAAACAACAAGATGATTCTATCATATTTCAGAGCATCCTGTCAACGGCAATTTCTTGATGTTGCTTGATATACTCCTCGATCAAATCATCACTTCCAGCTCGGATCACCTGAAACTCACAGGACTTATTATCTGTTTGACAATACAAGGTAAAATGTATCTTTGTTTTCACATGTTGTTTTATAAAACGATTAAAAAAAGCCACCACTTCTTCATGACACAGGATAATCATACTCTCAATATTTCCATCATTCCAACTGATTAATTCACGCTCCAGTTGATAGGCAATGGTTTCAGCAGATAAAGGTAAACGCGCACTAGCAGAATGATTCGTTAATAATTGTATCAAGCCTGTCCGTTCTCTTTTTCTTGTTAACTCCATTAAACCAAGCCGTGTAAAACCAAATACCTGGGTGGGAAGAGGATCTTCTTTGACGGTAACTTGCATTTGTTTAAGAAGTGCTGCTTCCTCCGCTTTTCTCATTTTTAAGAAATCGATCAAAATAATTCCTGATAAATTACGCTTCTGAATTTCTTCCAAACAATATTTGAGTGCTTTTTGATTAATACGATACATTGTTTCCTGTTTGTTTTGACGGCTTGTAAATTTATTACTATCGATATCAATTACTGTTAATGCCTCTGTTTGTTCAATAGTTAATGTGATACCATCTTGCTTATGTACCACAGATTCTATCGCTTCTATCAACCATTGCTGAATCTCTTTACCAGCAATTTTATTCGTTTCTTTTCGTATCCGCATCTTATTAGCCAAACGTGGAAAAGCAAGTTGCATATCATTTAGCGTTTTTCGATTATCAAAGGTGATATCACTAAAATCAAAGCTTTGATAATGATTTAACATTTGATCTGGTACTAAAGGGTGCTGAAAAAGCAAATATGGTGCCTTTTTCTTTATAGAAAGTTCTTTTAACTGTCTCCACTGCAAACGTGTCTTTTCAAGATCTTGGTCCATTTCTTCTTCAGAAGTTGCTTCACTATCTGTACGTAAAATTAATCCTCCTTATCGGATAGCTTTTCTTTAAGCATTTGTTTCCACTTATTTGACACATCATCAGATAATTTTCTGGAAGAGACTATATAACTACCATAGGGTAAATAAATGATATTTTTAGCTGTTATAGTAATATTAGCTGTTAATCTCGGTCCTTTATCCTGGTAGGGCTCTTTTGCCACTTGTACCAATATTCGAGCACCATCTGTAAGTGATGAGTCTCCTTTTTCTGGAAAAGGTATTTCTGACAATGGTAAAAAACCAACCTTTTTCAAACCAATATCGATAAATGCAGCCGCAATGCTCAAATCTAAATTTCTTACTTTCCCAAGGTAAATGGAACCTAACCGCGCATCATCTGTTATTCGATCCATATAAATATCTTTACATTGCTGCTCTTCAAATAAAATCCGATTTTCTCTGATAAACCTGTATGAAAGTGTAATTTTTTCATTGATCCTCTTCCTAGCTGGTAAGTAATTGTTCCATTCGCGTATAAATATTTTTCTTATCAAAATAACTCTGCAGACATTGCTTCTCTGTCAGCAAATGGGTGTTACCATTCTGATCATAGATTTTGATTGTGTGAAAGGTATCTCGTCTAAACATGCGAAACAACTCAGTTAAACGGATATCTCTCGGTACTTCCAAGACAACCTGCTTTGGAAATTCGTGCAACTCACTATAGCGATGCCATAAGAAACGCCACCATTTAAAATATCTTTGTTTCCATTCTAATCGATTTTCCAAAATAAAAAAAATCATAAGTAAAGCAAAGCTTAAAGAAAATAAATTCCAAATATAAACAACGACACTTACCGCTGCGATACTAACGACCGATATAATAATCACCCATTGCAATGATAGTTGATAAGAAAAAAAGGAATCCAGACATAGCTGGACTAGTTTTCCGCCATCAAGCGGCCAGATAGGCAATAAATTTCCGATAAATATAAAGGTATTGTATTGAAAAGCTAAAGCTATAGTTGCTTCAGGTAATAAGTTTCCATAATCGATTATATACAGCACGAAGAAAATGAGGATATGTTGAAAAGGTCCAGCTATCGTTACTAACCATTCTTCTTTAAGTGGCCTTGATCCATATTCATCCGTCTCCATTACTCCCCCAAAAATCCATAGAAAAATGCGCCGGATTCGCCAATTAAAAAATCGTGCACAAGTATAATGGCCCATTTCATGAATTAAGACAATGATAAATATAATCAATAATTCAACTAACATTCCAGTCACAATCGAAAGAAATATAAAGAAAAATAAAATTGGATGAATATGAATAGGTGGCAGCTTAAGGTTGTTCATCAACTTCAATCACCTGAATCGGATCTATAAACTTATTACCTTTTTCGATTGCGAAATACATGGCTTCCTTTGCTTCATCAGGTTTATAGGTACCAATTTTTTGATTCGCACGAATTGATTGATAGGAATGCACATTAACATCGCTTAAATGTCCATATATCGATGTACTGCTGTCAGCATGCTGCACGATGACTGTTCTACCTGTTTCACGATGGTTACCGGCAAACAAGACCGTTCCAGCATCCACTGCAATTACTTCTGTAGTTTCCTTAGAGGAAATCATAATTCCTTGTCCGTTTTCCTGGAATGTTTGGCTTATATGACCTGACGCAGGTAACGCAGTCGGTTGATAGTCTTCTCTGCTTTCAAGATCTGTTTCCAAGGCAAACGGTGCACCAAATTTGACCTGATACCACTGATTCACTGTAGCAAATGGAAATTCTTCTGTCATTGCATAGCTTGTCCAATTCTTTGGCTGCTCAGCCCATTGGTAATTGGAAGACATTGAAATCATTGTCACAAAGAAAATAATGGCAGCAATGACACTTCGCATTAAAAATGTACGCAAATATGGAGATTCTTGTCTCTTTTGCGGATATTGACCAAGTGTAGGAGAAAAGCCATGCCTCTCTTCATCTTCCATTGAATTATGATTAAAAAATGGTGTGTTTTTCACAGATGGTATTCGTGTGGTGGGTATTTTTGTTTTTGATTGCTTTCTCTTAGAAATATTTTGACGAATTTGTGAAAGGTTATTCTTTTTCATCAGCATCCATTCCTTTTTTTCCAACGTTTGTAGAAGTATATGTGACCAAGCATTGGAATATGAAAAAGAAAAAAGATGAAACGTAAAATTCTCATTAAAACTAAACTACGAAGTAAATGGTCGGAGCTTTTAACTAGCATTCATCATACTTTCAAAATTGTCACTTGTTCGCTATTTATCTTTAAAGCAAATAAACCTGGGAGCTGCTGCCCAGGTTTATTTCTGTAATCCAAAAACCTTCTTAACTTTGTCCATAAATGTCTCTTTCTGTTCTAATGAAAGTAATGGCACTGATTCTCCTAAAATTCTTCTTGCAATATTTCGGTAAGCAATCGAAGCACGAGAATTGGGTTGAAAGGCAACTGGTTCACCATGATTGGAAGCTCTGATTACATCATCATCATCTGCAACTATTCCCAATAGATCAATAGATAAGACTTGAACAATTTCATCTACATCAAGCATATCACCATTTTTAACCATATGATTACGAATTCGATTCACAATCAAATGTGGTGGTTCAACTTTTTCTTGCTCTAATAAACCGATAATACGATCAGCATCGCGTACACTTGATTTTTCTGGTGTGGTCACAACAATAGCTTTATCTGCACCAGCAACAGCATTTTTGTATCCCTGTTCAATTCCTGCTGGACAGTCTATTAATATGTAATCATAGTCTGGTTTTAATTCATCTATAATCTCTATCATACCTTCTGGTGTTAATGCTGATTTATCCGTTGTTTGCGCAGCTGGAAGTAAGTATAGACAATCAAAGCGCTTATCTTTAATTAAAGCTTGTGAAATTTTACATCTTTTTTCTAATACGTCTACAATATCATAGATAATACGATTCTCTAATCCCATAATCACATCTAAATTTCGCAAACCAATATCTGTATCAATTAAACAAACTTTTTTGTCCAATAATGCTAATGAAGTTCCTAAATTTGCAGTAGTCGTCGTTTTACCGACACCACCTTTACCAGAAGTAATTACAATTGCTTCACCCATTCATAACTCTCCTTTCAAAAGCATCCAATTCTGGTCGAGATTTGGCTAATGAACTGATTCGATCCATGATAATTTGTTCTCCGTCTTTTTCGATAAAACCACATTCCATAGGAACACCCTCTCCATCTGAATCTGGTGATCTACTAATAATATCTGCTATTCTTAATTGACTAGGAGCCATGTATGATGCAGCAATTACAGCTTTTCTATTACCTGTTGCACCAGCGTGAGCAACCCCACGTAAATTTCCCATTATAAAGATATTACCGGTTGCTACTACTTTCCCACCAGGGTTTACATCACCAATTAATAACAGATCTCCGGTAATTTCAAGTACTTGTCCAGAACGAATTACCCTATTATGTAATTTTAAATCTGTTTCATCTTTCCATCTTAACGCTTCTTCTTTAAGAATAACATCGGAAACGATTTCCTCAACAACTAACTTATTATGTTTTTTAATAATTTTCCGCAAAGTTTCTGCTTGAGCATCGGTAATATAACGATTTCCAAGCTGAATCTTAACTGTAATTAGTGGTTCATCAACTGCCATATGTTTAGCAGATAAGATTTCTTCTACCTCACCTAGAAGTTCCTCCCACGAACAGCTGTCATTCATAAATAGGGTGAGTCCATCTCTTGTTCCCTTGATTGTAATCCATTTATTTGTTGGCACAACTTTTCAACCCCCTTAAAACACTGCACAACCAGATATCAATCATTATGTTCAAATTTAATTATCGACCATTTTTCCAATCTTTTAGCAAAACATATATAGATAATCAGACTTATGATCACATTCCAAATCAATGATGGAATTAATCGATTTAGCAAATAAAAGTCCCAACTTAATTGATGTACTTGTATAATATTATAAAGTAAAAAGATCAAAATGTCTGCAGCAACTATTCCGAAGATGGTCATGATCATTGCTATAAAAAAATTGGATTGTAACACTTTCATAAACACTCTAATACCATACAACACTACTGTATATGCAAATACATATACACCGATTATATCGGTATAAACAATATCTACGATAAATGAAAATAAAATAGATAGAGCAATCGCATAAAAAGTAGTTGATTTTTCAAAATAAATGGTAACATATATTAAAAACACAAACATAAAGTGTGAAACGATCATCGAATTGCCATCGAACATAGACATATATATTAAAGAAAATGTACCTTCCAATATAACAAGAAGAAAGCAGATGATAGCAAGTAAGAAGGGGGGGATCATGTTCTTCATGAAGCGTCCTCCTCTGCTTGCCCTTCCATTGTAGCCATATTTCGGTCTATCACGATAACATGATTAAAATGTTCTAAATCTGCTGAAGGTTTAACATATGCAATACTTGTTAACTCGTATTTGTCTGCCTCCACTTTAACAATTTCACCAATCTCTAAGCCTTTAGGAAAGACACCACCTAAACCAGAAGAAAAAACAGATTGCCCTTCTGCCAGTTCTTGATAAGTCTCATTCAGTTCTAATAATAAATGTTCAGATTCCTCGTCATAGCCTACGATAAATCCGGAAATGTCTGTTTCAGTCTCCGCTACATCAACATTAACTGATATCCGGTTTGATTGATCAAATCCATTTAACAACAAAACAGTTGAAGTGAACGGTGAACTGGTTTGTACCTTTCCAATCATCCCCCCCTGCCCCGTAATAACAGCCATATTAGGCGCTATACCATTTTGTGATCCCTTATTGATCGTTACTAGATTGAACCACTGATCCTTACTCTTGGCAATCACCGAAGCCTGAATTGAGTTAAAGTTTTGCAAAAAATCTGATTCTGTTTTGTTCAATGTTTCTTGAAGTTCCGTTATTTCTTTAGTTAATTCCTGATTTTGATATTCTAACTGACGAAGTTCTTCTAAACTTGACTTTAATTTTTGGTTTTCTCGATAAACATTTCTAATCTCTTTAACATTATTCGCAAAGCTGGTAGTAAAAGCTATAGGTTTATTTACCACCTCTTGTACCCAACCAACTGTATCATGGATAAAATCCTCCAAAACAGTTAAATTCGTTCTTTTCTGCAACGAAAATCCGATTAATCCTACAATTAGAATTAAAGAGATCAGGAATATAAACAGTCGCTTTTTCTTATAAAACATGAAAACACCTTCTTAATTCGATTAGCGATGCATTCTAATATTTGGATGGGAACGGAAATGTTCCATATATTCTAAAGACTTCCCTGTGCCGATAGCAACACTATCTAGTGGTTCATCTGCAACAAATACTGGCATTTTTGTTTCATCACTAATAACTTCATCTAATTTTTTCAAAAGGGCACCACCGCCGGACAATACGATACCGCGATCCATAATATCTGCCGCTAATTCTGGTGGAGTTCGTTCAAGCGTATTTTTGACAGCATCTATTATCGCGTCTACTGTATCTTTTAAAGCGGAAGCAACTTCTGAAGCTGTAATACTAATTGTTTTTGGTAAACCAGTAAGCAAATCGCGACCTCTAATATCCATTTCTATTTTTTCGGATGAAGCTTGGCTGATGCAATATCCATTTTAATAGATTCAGCTGAGCGCTCTCCAATCATTAAATTATAGGTTCGTTTCACATACTGAATGATAGCTTCATCCATATCGTCTCCAGCAGTACGAATAGACTTACTGGTCACAATTCCACCAAGGGAAATAACTGCCACTTCAGTGGTTCCACCACCAATATCGACAATCATACTGCCCGTAGGTTCCCATACAGGTAACCCAGCACCAATCGATGCAGCGAAAGGTTCTGCAATTGGAAAAGCTTCCTTAGCACCGGCTGCTTTTGTCGCATCGATAACGGCCCTTTCTTCCACCATAGTTATGCCTGAAGGGACACATACCATTACATTTGGTTTCTTAGCAAAACTCGAGCGATTCTTCTGGGCTAACTTTATATAATACTTCATCATAGAAGCAGTTGTATCATAATCTGCAATAACTCCGTCTTTCATTGGACGAATTACCAATATATTACCTGGTGTACGACCAATCATATTTTTGGCGTCACTACCTACTGCTTCAATATCTCCTGTTGACTTATTTATAGCGACAACGGATGGTTCACGTACAACAATTCCCTTTCCCTTAAGAAAAACTAATGTATTTGCTGTACCTAAATCAATACCTAAATCTTGCGTAAAACTAAATAATCCCAATCTTTTTCTTCCTCTCAACCATTATTATGCAACATTCACTTCCATATTTTATGCTTTTTAAGTCTTACTATCAAGAAATAATATTCTTCATAATAATAAGCGCCTTCATACAAGCATTCTTGTACAAGGCGCTATAAAAGCTTGTTGATTCTATTATACTGAACTTAACAAAAAATAGATAGTGCTATAAGTACCCTTTTTCTTTTAATGAAATAAATTTATGATCGCCAATGATCAAATGATCCAACAGTTCGATACCAATCATTTTACCACTTTCTAATAATCGTTTGGTTACATGAATATCTTCTTGGGATGGTGAGGGATCACCACTCGGGTGGTTGTGCGCACAGATAATCGATGCTGCCGATCTTCTAACTGCCTCGCGATATACTTCACGAGGATGAACAATGGAGGCATTCAAACTTCCTATAAATATAGTTTGTCGGTGTATGATTTGATTCTTGGTATTCAAAAACAAAACGACAAAATGTTCCTGTTTCAGACGACACATTTCTTCCATCACATAATCTGCGCCATCTTCCGGACTTCTAATTACATATCTTTCTTTTTCTTTAAAATGTTCGATTCTTTTTCCAAATTCCACAGCAGCCAGAATATTGATACCCTTTACCTGCCCGATTCCTTTAATATTTGTTAATTCTTCTATAGTCACGTCTCTGAGCATTCGTAAACCTTCAAAATGCCGCAAGACCTTTTCGGCCAATTGATGAACATTTTCCCTGTGTGTACCTGACCCCAGCAATATCGCTAATAATTCCTGATTGGAAAGTGCACCAGGGCCATGTGCTAACAAACGCTCTCTAGGACGATCTTCTTTAGGTACCTCTTTCATCTTAATGGTGGTAACATCCAACTTCTTCAGCCTCCTTCGTAACTATCTCTCATTGTAACGAGAAGACTTCTGTTCAGCAAATTGTTAAAAATAGATTTTCAAATAGCTAAAACCCGCGATTATCCTATTTTCCTCGTTATAAAAAAGCAAAACTATGCTCTAAGATCATGCAATAAAATGAATTTACTCGTTTGATAAGTTTTCATATGCATAGAAAATCAATAATAATCGAGATTGGATTGCTTGCTCATTGTCTAGAGCATCTAATCCTTGAATTTCTGCCAGCATAGCCTGCATTAGCTCAGATAATTCAGCTGGCTTCTTGTCTAACCATTTATCCTGATTAATTGGTTCAGTAGTATTTGATACTTGTGCTTCTAAAGTAGGTTCAAGAGCTTGTAGCCATGCTAATTCCTGTGCAGAAAAAGTTACTTCATTTGAGCTGATTTGCCAATCCTTACCCGAATAAAATTCAGATTCAGCTGGAAAGTTAGTTTTTGCAAATTGCTTCGATCCTTCTGAAGTAGAATGGATACCAACAAATACATGATAGTTCTCTTCACGATGCCATACCATACCTTTAATATTTTTAACCTGTAAATTTTGAAGTAGTTGATCTGCTCCTTCTTTTGTCGAAAAAACACCCGCCTGTGTGACAAAAAAAGTAAAATCACGAGTCTGATAGCTTCCAGCAGCAGATGTATTTGAATTATTTTGCGCTTCAGTCTGACCAGAAGCAGTCGTCACAGTTTGGTTATTAGTTGCATTCGCATCAAAAGCAACTTCCTCAGGATCCATATCTATAAAAATTTTCAAAATCATCAAGCCTAAAAATGTGCCAATGAAAATCGCTGTCAGCGCAGATAGAATAAACGATTTATATTTCATCCAAAAAGTCTGCTTTTTCCCTGGATAGAAAGGATTTACATCAGTTGTATAGTTTCGTTTAAACGTTTGGCCTTCATCAATAGGATGATGATGCTCTCTAATATAGTCTTCTAATCTATCATCTTTTATTTTTTCCTCAGAAGATGATTTGTGATTCAACTGAATAGTAACTTGCTTTTTATTTTCCACTAAAAATCCCTCGTTTCCATTCCTTTTCTATCACCCTATCACATCTATCGTGAGATGTAAGACGACTTTTGTCATAAAACTATGAAAAGATTTCCTCAATTAATGACAAAAAAGACTACATTCTAATGTTGAATGCAGTCACAAAAATGTTTATTCACTTAAAATCAGTATATTTCTTCTCCTGCTAATTTATTAAAACAGAATCATTATAAAAAATGCGGATGGTAATACTACCACTGACAAAATTCTCTTCGTCCGTATAATGAATCTCTGTCAGTTCAATGATACGCTCACTTTTATTTAAATTTTCTAAAAAATCATCGAAGATAACTAGCGAGGCAGCTTCCAATTCTAATTGATATTCCAAAAAGGAAATGTCTGTGGGAAAGTAAGCTTGATTCAGTTCTTGATCGTTAGTTATTCGATTAATCGTTTTAACGTTAATATTGGAGGAACTTCCCAGTGATTCTATTAATAAAACCATTTGATCTATATTTGCACTGGTTGGTAATTTTTCTCTTAAAATCTCTGAATCGATTACCCACGCCCCCCCATAGACCGATCCGTTTTGTTTGCTATATCAATGAATTCTTGTTGTTGACTTAATGTTTGTTTTGTTTCCTTTAATGCATCTCGTTCACTATTCATCCAGTTTTCATAGAGAAAATAGAATAAACCTATGAATAAAACAAGTATCATAACTAACAGCAGCGTATATGTTCGTGACCATTTAATTTGCATTTCGAGTCACCTCATTTAACTGATCTCTTGCAACACTAATAGTTAATTCACTTTCATATATTTTCTGATCCGTATCGATTAATCGTATAACATTAAGATCAACTTGCTCAAAAAAGGCGGTATCCACAAATAAACGTTGGATTTCAGCAATCTGATCAAGGTCAGTTACATGTACTCTGATATATAATTCCTCTTGTAGCAAAAACTGATATTCTATCATTTTTGTATTCGGCAGCAATGTATTTTGTATATAGTTATATAAATACGTGGTTGGATATTTTCCCTCTTCTATCTGACTAATTTGTGATTCTAACTCATTTACTTGATTTTGCAATAACTGCACGCTTTGATAGTCATCTACTAGTTCGGATTGACTTTCTATTTTTGCTAAATTTGCTTCTTTCTGTTGGATTATCTGATTTAAGAATAGATATGAAATTAAAGAAACTATAATTATTCCTAACAGAAAAACCATGATTAATAGATAGGGAGCAATATTTTTCTTCTCTTTTTCAAAAAAGTTAATATCTATCATTTTTTCGCTCCTCATTATCCTTACCTTTCATACAAAGCCCATATAATTTGGTATATTCCTGTTTTAACTCAAAAGGCAAAGAAATTGGATGTGACGGTATATTAAATCGGCTTAATATTTGTTGATAAATATTGTCCCAACCTGGTACATCACCAGTAAAGATAATATCTGTTATTTGCGCATCCCCCCATTCCTTACAGAATACTGATAAAAATCCATAAACCGTTCCATCGTCAGTAATTGGTCTTCAATAAAAGGTTGGCGTACATCTTCTGGTTGTTTCCAAAGTATTTGTTCATTATTCTCAGCGGAAATATAGTTTTCAAACATATTATGAAAATTAATATGTCGATTAAAAATTGGCAGATTCTGATGAAAGACAGTTAATACAAGATCATATCTATTCCACTGAATCATCAGTAAATGCTGCTCCTCACTGGATAAACCTAATTCTGAACAAACCCGATATGTACTAAGGAAAGACAAATCAGCAACAACTGGGTTAAGGGTTACCTCAGTAAAAATTTCAAAATAAGGTTGAAGTCGATCTTCAGGATAGGCGAAGAGTAATATATCGTTCTTTTCCTCACCTTTATTTGTAATATGATAATCAATTAGTGGGTTTTTAAATGGCAGTCGAATACTTCCTTCTAATTGCAGCTTAATATACGATTTGGCTTCCTCTTTATTTAAAGAAGCAGGGATTTGTTCAGACCTCATCGTTACAGAACTATCTGGTACAATAAAATACAAATTTCGTCCTTTCCACTTTTTTTCTTCTATTATATTTTTTAACGTGACCGCTAATTTTTTTCTATCTATTATTTTGCCTTCTTCAATCACTTTTGTATCGAATACGACTTCATCGTAATCTAACTCATGCTTCTTATTGTTATCGGGGGCATACCAAATAGCGAATACTGTGATCGGTAATCGTTAAATGAATCGTATCTTTTTTAAATAATCCCATAATCATTCCCCTTTATATTATCGGTCCATTTACAAGTCCTTAAAATATTTATAAACTTTTTACTTATCATTAAAAAAAAGATAAGTACCATATTTTTATTTGTTCACCAAAAAATAATACCGTAAGAGTTGCGAAACTAATATGTGGACCGAATGGAATCTCAGATTTTCGGTCTGCCTTTTTAGTTATAATGAGTCCTAAACTTATCAATGCACCATATAGAATAGACAGGAAAAAGATTAATAAGATATCTATGTAACCAAAGGCTAGTCCTAATAATGTATAATACTTCATATCACCTGCACCCATACCACCATTACTTACAAAGATAATTATTACCATTAGTGTAAAAATACCAGCCGCCCCAAGTAACGGAGACCACCAAGGATCAATAGGCATAAAGATGCGATATATAACTACAAAAGGTAAAAAGAATAACAATATCTTATTCGGAATTAGATAATAGGTACTATCTGTTACTATTATAATAATGGCTAAGGAGCTAATAAGTAAAGCAAATAGTAAAGAAATGCTGATTCCATAAAAATGATAACTTACAGCAAAACAGATTCCGGTTAAAAGTTCGATGATAGGATAGATTTTTTTGATCGGTCGGTAACAACCTTTACATTTTCCTCGTTGAACCAGATAGGATAAAACTGGTATGAGCTCATGCCAATGCAGCGTTTTTTACAACGAGGACAAAAAGACCGATTCGACGATAGAAAGTTCCCCTCAGGGACTCGCAAACCTACCACGTTATAAAATGAACCAAGAACGATACCAAAAACAAACAAAATCAGGTAATAGATCCATTCCATCCTTTTCTCTCCTAACTAGATTGAGACTCCTCTGGGAGGAGTCTCAAGATTGTAATTATTCAGTTCCTTTTGCAAATCTGGCAAGTTATTCATCAAATGAGAAAGTCCCATTTTCTGTGTCTTTACTAATTGTATCCGTTGCAGCAATATCATCTGGTAAATCATCCACTTCAACTTCTAAATAACCACCATCTATTAAGGCTTGAACATTCGTTGTACCACTAGTAAAATCTCCTTGCACATCAGCTAACCTCGCAGCATCTAAAATCAGCTCTTCAGAAGCTTCACTTGCACTATCCTCTGCATTTCCAATGATGTTTCCAATAGCTGGTATTGCAATGGCTAAAATTACTCCCAAAATAACAATAACTGCTAAAAGCTCAACAAGCGTAAACCCTTTTTCCTGCTTCAACATTTTTCTTAACTTCGTTATCATCTTTCCACTCTCCTCACCATATTTTTTTCGAATGAATTAAAAAAGACTCACAGCATAAATAAACATTCATGATGAAAGCCGGTTGCACTACTAACTCCTATTTACCAAAGTGCCCAACTCAAGGTAAATAATCCTCGTATCTGTTTTATTCTTTGATTCCATTATACTATTTATCTCAAAAATGTCTAGTATATAAGTGTATATATTAATTAAATAGTTTCAAATAAAGTAAACATAGGAATGACAATTGCAAGGACTATAGACCCTACTATGACAGATAAAAAGACGATCATGATCGGTTCTATTAAAGATTTTAACTTATCTGATGCTTCTTCCAAATCTTGTTCATAATAATCTGATACTTTCTGTAGCATCTGATCTATCGAACCAGTCGCTTCTCCCACGGCGATCATCTGGGTAATTAATTTCGGAAATACCCAATGATCATTCATTGGTTTGGCTAATGACTGACCATTTTCCAATGCCTTTTTACTATCTGCTAATACTTCTTTTACCACACGATTTTCAATTACATCTTTGGTGATTTCTACTGCCTGCAAAATGGAAACAGAGCTGTTTATCAGGGAACTTAATGTTTGTGTCATTCTGGAAAGTGTGGCTTTTTGAATAAATGTCCCTATAACAGGTATTTTTAATTTTAAAATATCTAAACGATAGGCTAAAGTCTCATTCTTAGAAATTACTCGAAATAATAAAACGACTAATGCTAATCCGATTACTATTACCCACCAAAATTGTTGAAAGAAGCTACTTATATCTAACACCATTTTTGTATAAAATGGTAATTCCTGTCCAAATGATAAAAACATATCCGCAAAAATGGGCACGATGTAAGCGAACAGAAAGATGGTTATTGATAGCGACAAAATTCCTATTACGGCAGGATATGTAAGTGCTGTAATTACCTTTTGTTTCAGTTGATATTGCTTTTCATAATAAGTTGCCATCCGATCTAAAATGTCATCCAGTCTACCACTAACTTCACCAGCTTTTATCATACTTATCAATAATGCCGGAAATAACTTAGGAAAACTGGCAAAGGCTTCTGATAATGGTTTACCCTCAAGGATCATTTCCTGAGATTCATCTAATGCTTCTTTTAACACTTTACTATTAGATTGTTCTGCTAAAATTTCAATCGTATCTACTAAGGACAAACCGGCATCAACCAGTGTAGAAAATTGTCGTAAAAAAATGATAAAATCTTTATGTTTAACAGGGCTACCTATATAAATATCACGATATAGAAACGAATTAACCTTCTTAATTTGAAAAACATGTAAATCTAGCGAAGTTAATTCTATTAAAGCTTCTGCTTCATTATCACTTTCTAATTTACCGTTTTTTAGCTTGCCATTGGCAGATCTTGCCTTATACGAATAGAATGCCACTATCTCTCCACCTCCTATTCTATTTTTGAAAGGTATGGTTCCGCATCCTGACGGCTAATTATACCTGTCTTCACTTTCTGACGTATGTCCATTTCCATTGTGTGCATTCCTTGTTCCCTGGATGTTTGTAATACATTTGGTATCTGATGCATCTTCTCATTACGTATTAAATTTTTAATTGCTGCATTACTAATTAGAATTTCTGTTGCTGCCACTCTTCCTGGCTGTGCTGCATTTCGAAATAAGCGTTGAGAAACTATAGCTTCTAACACATTAGCCAAAAGAATTCGAATTTGATCTTTCTGTGCTGCAGGGAATACATCGATAATGCGGTCCATTGTCGAAGCAGCATCTTGGGTGTGTAAGGTTCCCAACACCAGGTGTCCTGTTTCAGCAGCAGTGATAGCAGTAGAGATCGTTTCCAAATCTCGCATTTCCCCTACTAAAATAACATCAGGATCTTGTCTCAAACAAGCACGTAATCCTTTCTGAAATGAAGTAGTATCAAAACCAATTTCTCTTTGATCAATAACAGACTGCTGATGCTTATGCAAATATTCAATCGGGTCTTCTAAGGTAATAATATGCAGATTCAAATGTTGATTCATATAATCTATCATAGCAGCAAGAGAGGTGCTTTTACCACTACCGGTAGGACCTGTAACCAAAACAAGTCCATGTGGTCTTGCTGCTATTTTTTTAATACTTCTGGCAATTCCAATTCCTCTAAACTCGGAATTGCTATAGGTATGACACGAATTGCCAGTGATAGATTATTTCGCTGATAAAATATATTCACGCGAAACCTGGAGACACCAGCTATTCCGTGCGATAAATCTATCTCTCTTTCCTGTTCCAACCGCTCCCACAACTTATCTGAAACAATCGATCTTGCCATTTCTTTTGTATCCTCTGGCTGGATAACATTACTTTTATATGGTACTAAACGTCCATCAATACGAAATATTGGCACAGAACCAACCGTTAGATGAATATCAGATGCATTCTGGTGAAAAGCTTTTGTTAATAATTCTGCTAATTGATTCATAATCCACCTCTAGTCTTCTAGTGCTACTCGCAGTACTTCGTCAATAGTTGTGTAACCTTTTTTCACTTTTTCCAATCCATCATCAAGCAAAAAATGCATTCCTTGCTCCATGACGTGTTGTTTTATTTCCGAGATAGTCGCTTGTTGCAACATTAATTTTTTCACCTGATCATTAATAATAAGTAATTCATGGATCGCCATTCTTCCGCGATAACCTGTTCCACGGCAGCTGTCGCACCCTTTGCCTATTTTAATTGTATCAATATCCATTCCTCTGCGATGAAAGATATCCTTTTCCATCGGTGTTACATCTCTTTCTTCCTGACAATCCTTACAGATTTTTTTAACCAGACGCTGCGCCATAACTCCACTCAAAGAAGATACAACTAAGTAAGGTTCTATTTCCATATCAAATAAACGTGGTATGGCATCAATCGCACTATTGGTGTGTAAGGTACTGAGTACAATATGACCTGTTAAGGAAGATCTAATCGCAATTTCAGCTGTTTCTTTATCACGAATTTCTCCAACCATAATAATATTGGGATCCTGCCGTAGAATAGAACGAAGACCTGTCGCAAATGTCAGGCCAACGTTACTATTTACTTGAACTTGATTAATACCATCTAATTGGTATTCGACTGGATCTTCAATGGTTACGATATTTACATCTTCGTTATTTAATTCATTAATTGAGCCATATAGTGTGGTTGTCTTACCTGAACCAGTTGGTCCTGTTAATAAAATTAAACCTGACGGACGAGTAAGAAGCTCACGATATTGTGTTAATGTGCATTCATTAAGATCTAATTCTGCTAGACTGTTAGTAACATTGGAGAGATCCAGTATCCGAATCACAATCTTTTCACCAAATACGGTTGGTAAAGTAGAAATCCGTAAATCGATGGGTTTTGCATCAATTACCGTACGTATCCTGCCGTCCTGTGGCATTCTTGTTTCTGTTATATTCAGTTCAGCTAAAATTTTAACACGTGCAATTAATGCACTTTGAATTCGCTTTGGAAAAGTTCTTTCAGAACGCAACATGCCATCCACTCTGTATCGAATCAAGATATTGCTTTCATTGGAATCGATATGTATATCACTTGCTTTTAGTGTTACACCAGATTGTAATATTTGATCTAGAATTCTGACAGCTGGTGCTTCCTCATCATTTTCCTGTTCTATGGTTTCTTCCATATCATAGTATTTATTAACTGCCTGTAAAATATCATCTTTTGAAGCGATTACCGGTTTCACTTCAAAGCCAGTTAAGAGTTCCAAATCATCTATTGCGTAATAATCTAATGGATCATTCATAGCTATAGTGAGGATATTTTCCTGCTGTTCAATCGGAAATAGAATATTTTCTCTGGCAACTTCCTTTGGTATCAATTTTATCAATTGATCATTAATCGGAAAACGATATAAAGAAACACTAGGTATTTTCAGATGTACTTCCAGTACTTCCAGTAATTGTTTTTCTGTTATATAGCTTTGTTCAACAAGTGCATCACCCAGTTTTTGGCGTGATCTTTTATTTTCCAGCACTTCTAAAATTTCATTTTCTGTAATTAAACCATTTTCCTTTAGCAGATCCCCTAATTTTCGTTTTTCACGAAGAGCCATGTGATTTCCTCCTCTTTATTCAATAATCTCTTTAACAGGTTGAGGCTGAACAAGATCTCCATTTGATCCAGGTTCTCCACTTGCAAACGGAAAATCTTCCATGTTTACATTTCTATAATTAAGACTATTACCTCCACTAGCTTCATAGCGATCTGCGATAACAATACCATTAACTTGCGCACCTCCACCTAAAGTGACAAATGCATTTGGTGCTAGAATGGCCAAATTGTTATGTGATCCTCCTGAAATGGTTAAATTAGAGGATCCTGCTAATACATATCCTCCATCAACAGCACCGCTTCCACCAATATCAATATCAGCATCTTTTACATATAGTGAGCCTTTTATCCGTTGTGCCCCCTCCTAACTTAAACTGATTACTTCCGTAATAATAAAGATTGAATTGATTAATATTACCATTTTTATTTATCGTACTGCTTCCGCCAATGTTAAAGGTATCAAGCACATGGAGGTGAAGTGTCCCTGAGCCGATAATGTTAACATGACCTTGACCCAAATTAAAGTTATCAACGACCAGATGATAGTCAGCATCACCGATATGTATATCTAAGTTATTACTACCCTCGATAGACACTTTTTCTGTAAAACTATTTGAGGAAAGCGAAATCTCTTGATCTCTATTACCTGAAATATTAATATTTTCTAGTGTGTTACTTGTCGAACTTGGCGCAATATTTAGCAATCCATTTAAACTTTCCAAATTAAATAAAGAGCTTGAACCGACTACTTTTGGACTGTCTCTATACCAGTTTGGCACATCAAGTACATTATCAACATAATTTGATTCAACATGTACCGTTCCTCTCGATGTTTTATCGGAATGATAGATATTTCCACCACCATTCAAAGTAATCTTATTATTTCCACCGTTTAGCAATTGAACGTCACCATTTATCTTTGCTGACCCTGTCAATGTAACACTTTCTCTAACTATCAAGGCCACATTACTCGGAATACTTGGCACTGCATTTTTAGATACCCATTTTACTTCCACCACTTTTTCAACAGTACGAGTTCGCTTACCAATAACACCTTCTGAGGAAATTTTATATTCTCTCGGGTTTTGATTAGTTAGTTGTTTAATCGTGATGTTTGCTTTTGGCTGTTCTGAGAAACTTTTCTCAAAATTTTTATAGGTTTGATTATTAAGCTCAGAAAAAATATAATCATTAATACTCGAAAAGAAACTTTCTTCATTATTACGTGTTTCATACGTTACCAGAACTTGACTTTTCATCTGAGCATATGCCTGATTAACTCCTGCTTCAGCAATATAGTAGGTGGACTGATAGTCACGATCATTTGTTGTCAATTTAACATTTGCAAATGAGATCGTTGCAAGTGCTGTACCTAGAAGTGTGAGAATAACAAGAGTCATCAGCACAATTAAAAGACTTACACCATTTTCATTTTGCCACAACACTTTTATCATTTTCACTGTTTCCACCTACTTCCTAAAATAGAGTCTCGTATCTAAATCATGCTGCTCTCCTTGTTTATCGGGTTTACTTAAAATTTTGATATCTATATAATCATTTGTTATATCATAGTCAAATTGTGCAATCTTTGAACTTACAATCTGACTGTCTCGATAGATAGTTGTTCCATCTTTGTTGTATTGATGAGGGCCAATTTTTAAATATTCTCCTACTGACACATCTTCACCTGCTGCAGTCCGTACGTCTTTCGTTACCTGACTCATCAATAATTGCACATCTTTCTTATGATTGATTTCATCTGTCTGATTCACATATTGTTTTTGTCCGAATAAATGAGCGGAACTGATTAACATAATCACAATCGATAAAATTGCTAAAACACCTAATAACTCAACAAGTGTTAAACCTTTTTCATTTTTGATCATCATTAACGACTTCCCCCATCTATTAGAAATCTTGTTTCCATTTGTGCTTTCTGCCGATCCTCGTGATCATAAGTTTTGATAAGAATATGATATAGATTAGAAATAAAGTTATTCTGCTGATCTTGTGCTGGTTCAATAGTTATTTCTAACCGGTAAGATTTCTTTCTGATAGTAAATCGATTTGTAGTAGTTGTTGTTTGGGATTGAACAGATTGTTTCTTCATGTCCGCAATAAATTGCTCAAAATTTTTTTCAGTTAGTAAGTGATACATTGATTCTAATTCTTGTTGTGTAACATAGGTAGCATCTACCACTTCCTTCGCTACATTCGTTGTGCGGGCTGAATTGATGAAAAAGGTAAGAAAAGCAGCAACAATTATTGATAAAATAACAAGTGAAGCTAATAATTCAATTAAAGTCAGTCCTTTCTCATTCTTAAACCACTCTTTTTCCATCCATTCACCACCTCATTACGAATCATCGTTCGCATATACAAAGAAGTATATGTTCCTTTAGGCTATCTTTTGACACTAATATTCATTACTTTGTATGACTAAAGATTCATAAATCTTTATTACTTCTTTACCATTAGTATATACTTTTAGTCAGAAGTCGGCAAAGCTTTTTCATTTAGAAATCGAGATATTCTTCCAACCAACTCAAGAGATCCAACAACAAACACAACTTTACTATTGTAAAATGGTTCGGAAATAATCTGTTTCATAAAAGTTTCCCAATTATCAATTTTTTGCGTGTTTGAATGTGTGGAGAATTTATCTAAATCATCTACAGAGGCTGCTCTTTCATGTGCAAAACTTGTTAATATAACTTGGGTAAAATAGTTTTCCAGTAATGGTACCATGTGACTAATTGGTTTATCTTTAAACGCACCAAATAGTACTATTTTTCTCTGTCAGGATAATATAACTGTACGGTGTCGATAAAAGCTTTCAAACTTTCCTCGTTATGTGCTCCATCCAAAACTATTACTGGATTTGATTTAATCCTTTCAAATCGAAGTGGTAACTGTGCTTTTTGTAACCCTCTCTTCAATTGGTTCAAGTCTATGTATAATGAATTCTTTTCTAACAGCAAGATCGCTTTTATAGCTAATGCTGCATTATCAAATTGATGATTACCTTTCATTGATAATTGGAAGGGAAATGATACTTGCTCATCTTGATAAAAAGCTTCTAGTCTATTTTTTTAATCTTAAAATCAACACCTAGCTGAAATAGTGGTGCTTGTTTCAGAAGCACAGCATCCTCTATTACTTTCAAGGCTTGTTCAGGTAATTTCCCAATAATTATCGGCGTTTTTTGCTTAATAATACCTGCCTTATGGTTTGTTATTTCTGCTAAATCGTTGCCTAAGAAATTCATATGATCATAACCAATGGAAGTAATAATTGAAATAAGCGGCCTGATACAGTTGGTTGCATCTTCCTTGCCGCCCATTCCTGTTTCCACTATCGATATATCGGCATATTCTTGAAAAAAGCAAAAACTAATAACGACTAATAGTTCGAAATTACTTGGCGGATCCTCTCTTTTTTCTAACTCTAGAATCGCATCAAATAATTGATTCGCGTACTTTAAATAATCATCATCAGATATAGATTTTTGATTTAACTGAATCATTCCTTGTCTATTAGTTAGGCTTGGAGAAGTAAATGTACCAACCTTATAATCCATTGCAAGCAATGATTGTTCTAAATAGGTAACAGTCGAACCCTTGCCATTTGTTCCTGCTATATGAATAGCTTTCATTGAATTTTCAGGATGATTTACTTTTCTTAATAAAAATTGAATACGTTCAAGACCTGGTTTAATACCAATTTTTTCACGATTATCAAAGTAAGCATCTAATTGTTGAATCGTTTTGAACATATTAACGTACCTCCTACTATTCCTTATATGAATTAAAATAATAAATTTTGAAAAAGAGGCTGCCAACAGACAGTCTCTTTTTCTTATTATTTCTTTAACTCATCCATACGTGCCTGTACTTTCTCACGCTTATTGATGTAATCTTTTTGTTTCTCTTTTTCTGCTTCTACGACTTGGGAAGGAGCTTTACTTACAAAACCTTCATTAGCAAGCTTCTTATCTACACGCTCTACTTCTTTATTTAATTTATCTATTTCTTCCTGTAATCGAGCTAATTCTTTATCAATATCTATTAACCCTTCCAGTGGCAAGTAAATTTCTGCACCGGTCACAACTGCCGACATTGCCTTTTCGGGTATGTCAATCGTTGTATCTATAGTTAATTCACTTGGGTTACAGAAACGATCTAAATAAATGCGATTTTCCTCTAATTGCTGCTTCACATGATCATCACTAGTTTGAATTAGGATAGGAATTTCTTTTGACATTGGTGTATCAACTTCTGCACGAATATTACGAACAGAACGTATAATTGAAACTAATTGATTCATCATTTCAGCAGAGGCTGGATATGATACGTTTTTATCAACGGTTGGCCATGCAGCTTTTACAATCGTTTCCCCCCTTCATGAGGTAATTGTTGCCAGATTTCTTCCGTAACAAAAGGCATAAACGGATGCAGCATTCGCATAATCTGATCTAATACATGTGCCAAAATCGAACGGGTTGTCAATTTAGCTTCTTCATCTTCGCCATAAAGTGGAAGCTTCGCCATTTCAATATACCAATCGCAGAAATCATCCCAAATGAAATTGTATAAATAACGGCCAGCTTCGCCAAAGTCATATTTTTCAATCTGACGAGTAACTTGTTCAATCGTTTCATTTAATCGAGTTAAAATCCATTGGTCTGCCACCGACTTTTTGCCTGTCAGGTCAATGGCTTCATACTTTAAATCATCCATGTTCATTAAAGCAAAGCGAGAAGCGTTCCAGATTTTATTAACAAAATTCCAGGTGGATTCCACCTTTTCCAAATGGAAACGCAAATCTTGGCCAGGACTTGAACCGGTAGCTAAGAAATAACGTAGAGAATCGGCACCATACTTATCAATAACCTCCATCGGATCTACACCATTTCCAAGTGATTTACTCATTTTCCGACCTTCCGCATCACGTACAAGGCCATGAATTAAGACATCTTTAAATGGTCGCTCGTCATTAAATTCTTTGGATTGAAAAATCATCCGTGCTACCCAGAAGAAAATAATATCATACCCTGTAACTAATACACTGGTAGGGAAGAAATGCTGAAAATCCTTGTCTTCTTTGTTTGGCCAATTTAATGTTGAGAATGGCCATAAAGCAGAGGAAAACCATGTATCCAGTACATCCTGATCCTGCTCCCAGTTTTCACTATCCTTTGGCGCCTCTTTTCCAACATACATCTCACCGGTTTCTTTATGGTACCAGGCTGGAATACGATGCCCCCCACCATAATTGGCGAGAAATACACCAGTCACGAATATTTTCCATCCATCGTAAATATGTTTTTTCAAAACGATCGGGAACAAAATGAACTTTTTCATTATCTGATTTATTTTGTAATTCCACAGCCGCATCTGCTAATGGCTGCATATCTACAAACCATTGCGTTGATAAATATGGCTCAACAACAGCGCCACTTCGTTCTGAATGACCAACAGAATGCATATGATCTTCAATTTTGAATAAAATTCCTTCTTCCTGAAGATCCTTGACAAGTTGCTTACGACAGTCAAAACGGTCCATACCTTGATATTTTCCGGCATTTTCGTTCATTGTTCCATCTTCATTCATCACCAGTATTCGTTCCAGATTATGTCGATTACCAATCTGAAAGTCATTTGGATCATGTGCTGGCGTGATTTTCACTGCACCAGAACCAAATTCCATATCTACATAGTCATCTGCTACAATTTCAATTTCCCTTCCTACAATTGGCAGCTTAACTTTTTTGCCAATCAAGTGTTTGTAACGATCGTCTTCTGGATGAACGGCAACACAGGTATCACCTAACATTGTTTCGGGACGCGTTGTCGCCACTTCAATATGTCCTGATCCATCAACTAAGGGGGGGTATTTCATATGATAAAAGTGTCCTTGGACATCCTTATAAATAACTTCAATATCAGAAAGGGCAGTTTTTGTTGCTGGATCCCAATTGATAATGTATTCCCCCCCTCGGTATATAAGACCTTTCTCATATAATTTGACGAAAACTTCCTTAACTGCTTCAGATAAGCCTTCATCTAATGTGAAACGCTCGCGGGAGTAGTCAAGACCAAGACCAATTTTTGCCCATTGTTCGCGGATAAAACCAGCGTATTCTTCCTTCCAATCCCATGCCTTTTTCAAGAAGTTATCACGTCCCAGATCGTAACGTGAAACACCTTCTTCTCGTAGTTTTGCTTCGACTTTTGCTTGTGTTGCAATACCGGCATGATCCATACCAGGTAAATATAATACATCATACCCTTGCATTCGTTTGAAACGTGTCAAAATATCTTGTAAAGTCGTGTCCCATGCATGGCCAATATGTAATTTACCGGTAACGTTTGGTGGTGGGATGACAATAGTAAATGGTTCCTTTTCCGTATTACGTTCTGCTTCAAAAAACTTTCCCTCTAACCAATAATCATATCGTCCCTTTTCGACAGCTACAGGATCGTACTTAGGGGGGGGTAAATTCACTTCATTTTGTTCAGACATTTATATTTCCTCCTTCAAAATCTATCTCGGATTTTCACATAAAACAGCAAAATAAAAACCCTTCTCGACCTTGGTTAAAGGACGAAAAGGGTTGATTTCCGCGGTACCACCTTTGTTTATAAGTATTACTACTTATACACTTGATTAAAGAAGATATCGGATTCACCGGCTTTTACCTACTTGAATTGTTCAGTAAAGCTGCATCAGAGGCTACCTTTGTTCATCTTTTTTTGAGAAAACCTTACAGCCTAAGGGTTTTCCTCTCTTACAAACAGTATGAAGTACTCTTCCTCATCATCGCATCTTTCGATTAATGATTCTTTATCTGTTATTTTATCTAAAAATAAACGCTGAAGTCAAGTTAAATTACCACTTTAATTGTGCATATTTATTAAAAAATGTTTTATACCCAAGAAATAAAAACAAAATAACCGATAAGGAAACACTGCCAGTGATACCTAACATAATGGCAATCTGATATTTTATCGCTTCAAGCGGTCCTGCACCGGACAATATTACCCCCCCTGTCATCATACCTGGCAAAAAAACGATCCCCCCCATTCCTACCATGCTATTAATTGTCGGGAGTATAGCTGCATCAAAGGCATGATTGACAATTCCCTGTGATGCTTTATTGGGTGTAGCTCCTAACATTAGTGCTGCCTCTACTTCTTTTTTTCTTGAAGTGAATCCCTCTATTAAAGCACTTACGCCTAGAGTGATGCCTGTCATTGAATTACCAATTAACATTCCTGCAATCGGAATAAAGTAACGAGGATCATACCATGGTGAAAATTGTACAACGATAAAGTCAAAATAAATAAATGCCAATAACGTACCTGAAAACATGGAGATCGCTATAATTTTCTTTAAATCTTTACTCAATTTTTGTTTCGATCGTTTATAAATATTATAGACAGCGAACGTTTCCATAATTACTAAAACAATTAAGGAATAGATCATCTTCTCATGTTCAAAAATATAGATTAACACATAGCCAACCAACACTAGTTGTATCGTCATTCTTAATGTGGCGATTACGATTTCCTTCTCTCGTGAAATTTTTCTCCATCGCACAACTGCTAAGAGGATCACAATAAAAATATAAGCGGAGACAAGCTGCCATATCGTAATCTCCAGCATCTCATTCATACGATTCACCAGCCTTCGTCAATATCTCATCCATATAGATCATACGATCACTATATCGATCCGCTATTTCTTTAGAATGGGTGACCATAATAGCTGTTTTTTCATTCTTTTTGATGAATTCTGTGAAATAATCCATAACGGCTGTTTCTGTATCCTGATCTAATGCAGAGGTAGGTTCGTCCATTAAATAGACCGTTGCATCCATCAATACAACTCGTCCAAAGGCTAATCTTTGTTGCTCTCCACCAGATAAATTACTTGCATCCTCTTCTAATTCTTTATTTAAATGTAGTTTTTTCATTAAAGAAATGAGTTGTTGATCTTCTACTTCATTCTTCCCGGAAAACCTTAGTCCTATTAATAAATTATCACGAACGGTTCCTTCAAAAACAATCGGATCTTGACCTAGCATTACCACTTCTTTTCTTAACTGAACAGGATCTAAAGCAGTAATTGCTGTATCTTTATAATTAATTTCTCCTTCATCAGGTGTTAACATGACGTTAAACATTTTTAGTAATGTTGATTTGCCACTTCCGCTTGCACCGAACAAACAAATAATGTTGCCTGATTCGATGGTTAACTTTTTTATATCAAGAATATCTTTATACTTCAAATTGCGTATCAAAAACATCCTGTTCCTCCCTTTTCAAAAAACAATCAGTATCCAAGAAATACTAGCTGTTGCAAACATTGTAGAACTTAATTCAGCGTAGGCGCCCGCTTTCACTCCTGTGGCATCTGTTTTTCCTGAAGATCCACTTTTTTGAGCGGTTTGTGCTCGGAAAAGTTAGCTGAAGGGAAAACGCCACGGAAAGGGAAGTGGGCAGCCGGAGCGATTTTCTTGCACACGATTACTCTCATAATGAATAATATAACCAGTCAACTACATCTTAATTTATTTCACATTTAAAACGAAAATCGGATACCAAAATGCTGTAATACCAACGGTTATATGCTTTCCTACCTTATAAAAAGAGCAGACACATTTCTGTATCTGCTCTTCTGATTAGCGAAAGTCGCGTTTATCTTCCATTTTTCTTGATAATAACACATATACAACTGTTGCTGCTGCTGTTAAAAGTGTATATAATAATGTATTTTTCATGTGAATTCCTCCTTATATTATTCCATTAAAATGGACGGAATTTACCTTTTCTTAATACTAATTTTGGTCCACCTAATAAAAATAGATAACGGTCGTCCACTACGTTTTTCATTACTTTTGCTTGCATACCATATAACTTATTACCATCAAACACTGTACCCATTGCATCACTGCCACCTAAAGATGCTACCGTACCTTTGTCATCGTATTTGAATTCTTGAAGTGTACCACCATAAATCATGGTTTTAAGGTTATGAGCACATACATCTGCTTCTTGGATTGCCAATTGGGCTGTTGGCGGGTATGGTCTACCTGTTTCGCTATTCATTACCCATGCACAGTCACCTAAGATAAATATTTCATCATGGTCTGAAGCACGTAAGGTTGCGTCAACTGTAACTTTACCTTTGGTTAATTCAAAACCTGAATCACTAACAATATGGTTGGCTTGTACACCACCAGTCCATACGAAAGTTCCTGTTTTAATTTCTTCTTTCTCATCACCGACGATTACAGCATCTGCTTTAATTTCTTTGATCATAGATCCTAGTTTGAATTCGATTCCACGTGCTTCAAGTGATTCTTTGGCATATGTTAGTAATTGTTCATCAAAGCCAGGCAATATAGTAGGCATTGCTTCAATATCGATTATTTTAACATCTTGGCGCGGAATATCATATTTTTTACAAAGCTCTGGAATTCGTTCAGCCAGTTCTCCTAAAAATTCAATTCCTGTGAATCCTGCACCACCAACTACAATGGTTAGCATGCTTGGATCTGGGTTCTCCTCATTGCGATAACGAGCAAATTGATACTCGATATGGTCACGAATCATACGGCTTTTATCGACATTTTGAATAGAAAACGCATGTTCATCCATTCCAGGAATGCCAAATGTTGCTTTCTCAAATCCTAAACCAATTACTAAGTAATCATAATCAAGTTCACCATTCTCTAATTGAACTGTTTTTTCTTCTTTATTGATTTTTACCACTGTGTCATGAACAAATTGGACACGTTTCGTATTAATCACATCAGAAATCATAATTCGTGAACGGTTTACATCAATCGTACCCGCTGCAACCTCATGCAACCAGGTTGTTTGATAATGATAATTGTGATTATTGACTAGAGTAATATCAACTTCTTCCGCTGGCAATTGCTGAGTCAATCTTTTAGTTGTCATCATACCTGCATATCCAGCACCAAGTACAACAACTTTTAGTTTACTTTCAGACATTTAATCCTTCCTTTCTGTGTTATACATAAATGACAAACTACGATAGTTTTCATCATTATGGCTAATAATATGTAATTCCTGAACAATCGCATTCAGTATATCAAAAATAAAAAATACAGTCTAACTTTTTATACCCTATTCACAAAATAAAAAACCCTATTTAATAGGGTTTAAATTATTTCAGAGTTTCTTTTAGTATAAATTTGTCTAAAAAGGCTCGTATTTCCTCTACCGTAAATCCTTCTTCTTTTGCCTTAGCCATTAGATAAATCCAATCATAATCGACATTTAACTTTGATTGCATAAACGTATTCTCCTCCCTAAAATACAATTCTGTATTTCAGGCAGCTCAGCCATCCGATAGTATGTATACGGACCTGTAACTTTGCGTCCCTACTTCTCAATAGGTTTGCCTTTTTCTGAGCATGCTTATAATACTAAAAACTAAAACACCTTCACTTTTAAAACATTATATACTTTCATTAAAATTCATCTTAATATTTATTCGATAAAAGGCTATTATTCTCCTGCAAAAATTTTAAACTTTTTAAGAAAATTGTACTAAATTACTTCAATAAGTTGTTAACAGTTAGTAAACAAGTACTTCATTTTATTAAATATTACATTCGCAAAAGAATAAAATTGGGTACAATTCCAGATAATTTGCATAAGTTAAGATATAACCGATTTTAATTATTGTGAATGAGGTGATGAAGTGGCACGCTATTACCGTTATCGTCTACCCCCTTGGGCAAGGGAATGGATTTTAATTTGTCAACGCTGTATTCTGCCAATTGTTATATTTCAATGCATTCGTACACTATTTATTCCTACAACATTTGATGTGCTATTACTCGGAATATTAATCGGTATTTTAATCGCATTTCAGTTAGAATGGATATAATGTTATTACGTTTCTGTCACTTTCTCCCGCTTAAGCGTCTCAAATATATATTCCTGTAATTCAAAACTGAATAGTAATTTTCGATATTGTTTTTCTATTTCAATGGAATTCCTGACATTATTGTTACTTGCTGTCGGTTGAGTACATTTTAAAACAGTTTGTAACCAATTGGATGGGGAAAGTATTTGTAATACAAGCAATGCTTTTTCATAATCTGTTAAATTAATATATTGACAGTAAATGGAGAAAGACTCCTTAACTTTATCCATATCACAATCGTGGAATTGGAAAAGATAATGATAATATCTAACTAAATCAAATGTTGGTGAAGCCATCACAGCATACTCCCAGTTTAAGAAATAGGTACTGGCAGGTGTGAGCACATAATGAGAAGGTTTTATATTTCCATGACAGAGCGTATATTTCATCTGGTCATTGTTTTCTAATTCTTCTAAATATATTTCTTGCCATTTTTCTATATTATTAAATATTTCCTCCATGTCACGATAATACATGCAAATTTGGAGCTCGATTGGTGACATAAACCTTTTCGCTTCAAAGTAGCGAATACTGGTTATCATTTGTTCACGATAGCTTACTATTTCTTGATAGAATTGCTGTTCTAACGTTGATTTATTTTGTCTCAAAGATGCTATTTCATGCTGAGCCATCGTTGAAGCGTGCAGACTTCCCATTGCATGGACAACGGAACCGTACTCATCGATTGGCTGTTCGGAATATCTTCTTTCAACCCATGGCATTAAGTAATAAATATCTGTTTGTTGCTGATAAAATGGTTGACGATCTTTTGTCTGATATACTGGTACAAATCCAAAAATTTGTTTATGTTGAATGTATTGATAGATGGCTAACCACCTACCTAGATCATCTGTAACTAAATTTGATTTTTTTAAAGCAAATTGTCTTGAATTTGATTTTATTTTATATACTCGTTCTGTAATTTGTTCAATTTCCTCAGATTGAATTTGATAGGCCGTTAATATGTCAGACCATTCCATACACGAATCCCGCCTTCTTAGTAAGCATATTCAAAAAATTTCCTATTAAAAAGCAAGGCAATGTTCACTAACTGATACGATAATTATGAAAAGGAATAACTGCGTAACAATCGCTCCGGAAAGCGAAGTGGGCAAGCCGGAGCGATTGTTACAACTATTATAAATTTCAAAATTACTACTCAGTAAATTAAAGGTATGCCGCATTATCTTCCTCTAATTATTAAAATCCATTTTTTTAGCAATATACGTTTTTTATATGACTAAAAAATCCCTCGTTAAGAAGCAAGGGATTTATAAGTTTACTCTTCTGCTGTTACTGGAATGTAGATTAATTGTCCAGTAGTTACATCCTCATCATCTAAATTGTTAGTCCTCATAATTTGTCTGGGAGATACTTGATAACGTTCTGCTATTGTGCGCATTTGGTCATCTGGCTGAACAATATATAGTTTGAGACGAGTATAATTTGAGGAATCTTCTTCTGCAAAGATATTTAATAAGTATGACGTGTCCTTTAATTGTTCTTCTCGCGCTTGTACGTGCAGTTTTTCTTCAGGCTTTTCTAATTCAGAGTCTTTCTGAGCTCGCACTTCGTCTTCTATTACTCTCGATTCTCTTACTGCCTCTTCATCATGCACGATAGTATTAGTTGGTGCTTCCCGCTTTGAATCAATGGGAATAATATTATTTTCCATATGAGTTGCTTTTTCCAATTCCTCTTCTTCCACCTTAAAATGAAAGACTTCATTTGACGACTCTTCTTCTACATCTAGGCGATTATCATCAACTGATGGTAATATATCCTCTTCAAACAATTCAGATTGTACTTCGTCATCACGGATTCCGTGTACCGCTAGTGTTGCTTCAATCATCATTTTATCGCTAGTGTCCAGAGAATAGTCAAAATGATCTACTTCAATAGAAACGTCATTGATAGCGGATATTCTATCGATTGGAAGCGAAACATCAATAAGGAACTTATGAATAAATTCGTTTACTTCCTCTGATAAAGATTCAACTCTTTCAACATATGTCACATCTGTTATCCTATCATTTGTTTCAATGGGCTCATCACTTTTTATATATTCTCCTTTGAGCTCTATTACTCCTCTGATTGATAATGTATTTCCCAATTCCTCCATGGAAATAACAGGTTCTAATCCGATACCCAGCATTTCCTTAATTTGTTGATCCTTCTCGAATGCAATTGCTTCATGAATGGTAAATGTAAAAGCTTCTTGCAAAATATTTCCCCCCCCTTCCTTTTGCCTAGCTAAGGCGTACTAGCATCTCAATAAACTATATGTGAAAGGGATATGAAATATGCTTAAGAATATATTACCATTTTCCACCTCTTTTGTCCTTGAAAAATGGGATTGAGAATAAATAATCAATGAAGATATACATAAGAAAGATTATGCGTAGTAACTTCGATTTACTAAATAGTAATTTTGAAATTTTTATTATATGTAACAGCCGCTCCGGCTTGTTAAGCAGTTATACCATATCAATATTATCTTATAAGTTACTGCGCATAATCTTCCTTTTATGTAATAAAAAATTCGAACAATAATAAATTCTAATCGTAGAATTCGCATCATCGTTCGAATTTTATAGTTATCAAATCACTTATGTCTCAATCGTTATGGTAATTTTGAAAAAGCTTTTTCTGCTGCTGCGATCGTTTTTTCAATATCGGCATCTGTATGTGCAGTAGAAAGAAATAATCCCTCAAATTGAGATGGGGGGTAGGAATATTCCTTCTTCAGCCATTATACGATAATAACTCGAAAATGCCTCTGTGTCTGATTTACTCGCTGTTTCATAATTAATAACCGGCTCGTTCGCAAAAAATACTCCTACCATCGAACCAGCACGATTGATTTGGAGAATAGTACTATGTTTATCTGCTGCTTGTTGATATCCTTCTATAAGTCGATCAACTTTATTATTTATCTCTTGATACGCAGATGCATCCATTGCTTTTAATGTTTCTAAACCTGCTGTCATCGCTAATGGATTCCCAGAAAGTACCGGCTTGATATATATCTCCTACTGGTGCAATCCGCTCCATAATGTCTCGTTTTCCACCATATGCACCTACAGGGAGTCCGCCACCGATAACTTTTCCTAGACAGGTTATATCTGGTATAACGTTAAAATGTCCTTGGGCACAATGATACCCGACCCGAAATCCTGTCATAACTTCATCAAATATTAATAACGATTTATACTGTTCTGTTATCTCCCTTAAAGCTGGTAAAAATTCGTTACTGGGTGGTACTACACCCATGTTACCTGAGACAGGTTCCACGATAATTGCGGCAATATCCTCACCAAATTGTTCAAACGCAAAACGAACACTTTCTATGTCATTATAGGGAACAGTGATCGTATGTTGGGCAACACTTTTTGGTACACCAGGACTGTCTGGAAGCCCCCCCAAAGTTGCGACACCGGAACCCGCCTTAATTAATAACGAATCACCATGCCCATGATAATTCCCTTCGAATTTAAGAATTTTATCTCTACCTGTATAACCACGTGCAAGTCTTAATGCACTCATGGTTGCTTCTGTACCAGAATTCACCATCCGTACCATTTCGATAGATGGAACACGATTGATAACAAGCTGTGCCAATTCATTTTCCAGTAAAGTCGGTGCACCAAAGCTTGTTCCTTTTTCTACTACTTCTTTTAATTTTGATACAACACGTTGATCGGCATGACCTAATATTAAAGGCCCCCCCAGCTTAAGACGTAATCGATATATTCATTTCCATCGATATCATAAATTTTCGAACCTTTTCCATGATCCATATAAATCGGATTCATACCAACTGATTTAAATGCTCTTACTGGTGAATTAACCCCCCCACCTGGCATTAGATCAATCGATTCTTTATAGGCATCGACAGATTTCTGATTTTCACGCATGAACGATTTCCTCCTTAACTATTCTGTAGCCATTTTGCTACATCTTTTGCAAAATAAGTAATGATGATGTCTGCTCCAGCTCGTTTCATTGATATTAGTTTTTCCATCACGATCGCTTTTTCATCCACCCAACCATTGATGCTTGCAGCTTTCACCATGGAATATTCGCCACTAACATTATAAGCTACTACAGGTACAGAGTGTTGGTTTTTTACATCTCTAATAATATCCATATAAGATAACGCAGGTTTGACTATGAGAAAGTCTGCACCTTCTTCTATATCAGAAGCTGCTTCACGCCAAGCTTCTAAACGATTGGAAGGGTCCATCTGATACGTTTTGCGATCCCCAAATTGTGGTGCAGAACCTGCCGCATCGCGAAATGGTCCATAAAATGCTGAGGCATATTTAACAGCATAGGACATAATTGGAATCTCCTGAAATCCAGCCTCATCCAACCCTTTACGAATTTCTTTGACAAAACCATCCATCATATTCGATGGAGCGATAATATCCGCACCTGCTTCCGCTTGAGTCACCGCAGTTTTAACATGAAGAGGTAATGATTTATCGTTATCGACATCCTGATGTACAATTACACCACAATGTCCATGAGAGGTGTATTCACATAGACATGTATCAGCAATTACTAATAATTGATCTGTCTTATTCTTTATATGACGAATCGCTTGCTGAACAATACCCTCTGGATCATAGGCACCCGAACCGACTTCATCTTTTTCCTTTGGCACTCCGAATAAAAGTATGGAAGGTATTCCTAATGCTAGTAATTCTTCAATTTCTTCATCTAAATAATCTAAAGAAATCTGGAACACACCTGGCATGGAACTTACTTCTTTTTTTATTCTTTCTCCTTCTACAATAAATAACGGATAGACTAAGTCATTAACTGTTAAATGAGTCTCTCTTACAAATTGTCTCATCGTTGCAGAGTTTCTCAATCTGCGATGACGTTTAAATTCAGTATCTGTCACTTTTATCACCTTTTCTTCAAATAATTGATATAGGTTATCACCATATTTTCGATCGTATATGTACCCGGATAGATAATTGTCTCAAACTGTGCATGTTCTAGTGAAGTAGCTGTCGTTTCCCCAATTGCAACAGCTACGAGTTCTTTTCTCACTCTTTCAAATTGATCAATGGTAAGGAACTGTTGAAAAGCTTCTACGGTCGATGGACTTGTAAAAAAAACAGCATCCACGTGTGTTACCGTCCGCTGTAATGACTTTTTTTCTGCTTCATTTTTAATTGTACGATAGATTATGATTTTTTCAAAAGATACATCGGCTGCGTTTAGTAGTTGCGGAATTTCAGGACGAGATTTTTCGCCTGCAATCAACGCGATTCTTTGTTTTCCATATGTATAAAGAAATTCTTTTACCATATTATCGCCACGATATACAGTTGGTTGAAAATCAATGGTATAATGATGGCTTTCGAGCAGCTTGCTTGTTTTTTCTCCTACGGCAGCGATTTTTTGTGTAATGGTTAACCCTAGTTTTTTTACATATTGATCAAAAAAAGAACCGCTTTGGCACTTGTAAAAAACAGCCAATCTGCCTGCTGATCCAATTGCAATAGCTGTCTACGATTTTCCTCATCAAATATCGCTTCAAAACAAAGTAGAGGTACATGATAGCAGGTAGCACCTTCGTCTTCTAACAAATGGATTAAAGGAAGCGCTTGGGTGGCTTCCCTTGTTACTAATATGTTTTTACCGAGTAAAAGGTTGGTCATTCTTGATTTTCCTCAATTGCTTCATCAACCAGATGTTGAGCACCTCGAGCTTTTAGACTTTCGGCAGCCTCTTTACCTACCTCTTCAGGATTTGTACCTCTCACAACTTCTTTAAGAATTGTCTTACCATCAGCACTTGCAACAAGCGCTGTTAATACTACTTGGTCACCATCCAAATAGGCATAACCACCGATAGGAACGGAGCAGCCACCATTTAACAAATGTAAAAATGTCCGTTCTGCAGTTACCGTTTTTGTTGCATAATCATCATTGATCTTTGCTAATAGACCTAATAATTCTTCGTCATCTTCACGACATTCAATGGCTAAAGCACCTTGTCCAACTGCAGGTACACATACATTTTGTTCTAAAAATTGTGTAACGATACTTTCGTTCCAATTCATTCGTTTTAAACCTGCTGCCGCTAAAATAATCGCATCAAAGTTTTCCTCTTTTAATTTACGCATTCTAGTTTCAATATTTCCACGTATCCACTGAATAGTAAGATCCGGACGTGCTGCTAAAATCTGTGAGCCGCGACGCAAGCTGCTAGTTCCTACGACTGCACCACTTCTCAAATCTTCTAAGCGAATATGATCATTGGAAATAAAAGCATCTCGATGATCTTCTCTCACAGGGATCGAACCAATCACAAGGCCTTTTGGCATCACTGCAGGCATGTCTTTCATACTATGAACAGCAAAATCAATCTCTTTATCAAACATTGCTTTCTCAATTTCTTTCACAAATAGACCTTTGCCACCAACTTTAGATAACGTGACATTTAAGATCTGATCGCCTTTTGTGACAATTTTCTTTATCTCAAAGTCGTATGAATCTCCTGCGTGTTTTTCTAATTGTTCGATCACCCATTCTGATTGAGTAATTGCTAAATTACTTCTTCTTGAACCAACCACAATCTTGCGCACAAATATTGCCTCCTTCAAGTCCTGTTACATATGAAAATTAGATAAGCTGTTAAACAAGAAAAAATTAATTAATAACATTAAAAAGGAAAATATATTCCAGGTTAGAATCGATTTTCCGCGATATCCTCGTCTTATTCGCATCAACAAATATATAGCATATATAGCAAATACGAAGATGGAGCCAATTGTTTTACTATCACCCCAATAAAATTCCGTTCCAGTCATATATGCCCATACTACACCCAAAATAATTGATAATAATAATAGTGGTTCAGCAAGCACTATTAATTGAAAAGCACGTTTTTCTAGTCCCTCTAAGTCTTGGAATCTTTTTAACCATTTATACCCCTTTTTCTGTTTTAATAAATAATATTGCATAAAATACAGACAGGCAAAAATAAAGGAAATAGTAAATGATCCGTATGAGACAAGCGCTAACACAATATGAGCGAATAGCATTTCATTTAACATCGCAGGAATCTGAGCGGAATCTACTAGTTGTATCGACTGTAAAGTATGAATAATCATTACAAAAAATCCAAACACACTAATAAAAAACATAAAAAACTCTTGCCGTAAAAAAAGATGAACCAATAAGGAGAAAGTTATAATGATCCAAGTATACGTATATAAGCCGTCGTTTAAAGTCTGAATCGGCACGCTACCATTTGCAGTAATTTCGATTAACAAAAAAACAGTTTGAGTAATCCAAACCATAGCAAGCAACCAGAATGCGATTCGATTCGCCTTCTGGTTATGATAAAGAAAATCTATAAAATAAAAGATACTCGTTAAACCGTAAAGTAATAACATGCCCTCGTGTATTATTCTTTCTTCTAACATAAAGGGATAACCACCCTATTAATGTGTTGACACATTTTTTAGTTGTTGTAAAATTTTCTCTTTATTTTGTTCCAAAGTAATGACTTTGTTATGCTTTTCTTTATTTGATTCTTCTTTAACACGATCTTTAATATCAAAAATTCTCATAAATAATTGTAGAGCCTCATCCGCATTCTCTTGTCCTGAGAGTTCTTTTGCTTGAAGAATCGGCTTCTTTAACATTTGATTAACGATACTTTTTGTATGCTTATTGAGTACTTTTTCTTTCACGTTCTGTCAAATCAGGCATTTTTCGTTCAATACTTTTCATTGTTTCTTGCTGTATGGATAAAGCCTGTTCACGCAGTGCGGTAATCACTGGAACAACACCTAACGTTTGCATCCATTCATTAAATGCCACAATACCTTCTTCTATCCATAATTCAATAACTGCTGCTGCTTCTCTGCGCACTTCAAGATTAGCATCCACAACATCCTGTAAGTCATCTATATCATACAGAAAAACGTTATCCTTTGAGTCCAAAGCAGGATCTAAATCTCTCGGCACAGCTATATCAACAAGAAATAATGGACGTCCTTTACGCTTTCGTTCCACTTTTTGATAGATGTCTTTTGTTATAATGTATTCATTAGAACCAGTAGAACTAATCACTATATCAGCTTCCACCAATATTTCTTCTAAATTTTCAGTTGATCTAGCTTCCCCCCTGAAATTGAGCCGCAAGCTGTGCTGCTTTATCTAATGTGCGATTTACGACGGTGATTTTTTCAGCACCAGAACCATAGAGATTTTTAGCTGCCAATTCTCCCATTTTTCCTGCGCCTATCACAACAATATGTTTCTCCCGTAAATCCGTAAAAATTTTTTTCGCTAATTCTACTGCTGCATAGCTTACAGATACAGCATTTTCACCTATCATTGTTTCTCTTTGACTTCTTTTGCCATGCGTTATGGCTTGTTTAAATAATTCATTAAAAATAGTGCCAGTTATTTTATGCTGTTGGGCTAATAAGAAACTTTGCTTCACTTGCCCAAGAATTTGTGTTTCACCCATAATCATTGATTCCAGTCCACAGCTTAAACGAAAAAGATGTTCAATAGCTGCTTCATTCTCATAAATGATAATATGTGGAAGGAATTCTTCTTTATCTATTCCAAACCAATCTGCTAAAAATTGCTTAATAAAATATCTGCCTGTATGAAGCTGATCTACTACCGCATAAATTTCTGTACGATTACATGTAGAAAGAATGACATTCTCTAAAATACTTTTTCTATCATTGAGCTCAGTCATTGCCTCCGGTAATCTTTCTTCTTTGAATGCGAGCATTTCACGAACCTCAACAGGAGCTGTTCTATAATTTATGCCTGCTGCTAAAATATGCACAATATCTACCCCCAAAAAAAGCAAAAGCCTAACACATATATTATTATTATAACACATTTTACATCTTAAATAGTGATGAATTTATGAACAGTTTTCATACTATCTATGATAAAATATAAGTTAATTGTTTTGTATCAATTAGTTCTATTGTACTTTATCATAATCGCTATTGTTTATCAAGAAAATTAATCTCAATTAATAATTATTTTAATCTAGGAGTGTTTGTTTTGAAAAAAAATGGTCTTGTGGCATTTTTATTAATAGGTATTGGCTTATTCTTTTTGCTGCGAGAATTGCGATTACCTATCTTAACTGATTTTTATTCTTGGCCAACTTTGCTCATACTGATTGGGACTGCCTTTCTAATCTATGCTTTTTCATCACGTGATTTTAAAAACCTCTTTCCGGGAGTAATTCTTCTTGGATTAGGCATCCATTTCCATGGATTAGCCATTACTCTTTTTGGATCGATCATTGGGGGAATCTATACGCTTATAGTTGCCATTGCCTTCCTGACTAGGGCAATTAAAACAAAAAAAGGCATAATACCAGGTATGATCTTATTAATTATCTCTATTTTTGCAATTTTTGTGAACAATCAGCCTGGATGGTTCAATTGGATTAATGAAACAATGGATTGGATAGAACGATTTTGGCCAGTGCTTTTAATTGGCTTAGGCATCTATTTACTCTTGACAAAGAAAAAGTACTAATCAGATGATTAGTACTTTTTCTTTATTTTATAAAGTTATCTAAATAACTCCATACCTCTTCTTTTCCTTCACTCGTTTCTGCTGAGAATGACAGGACTGCATCATCTTCATCCATTTCCAGGGTGCTAATCACACGTTTTAGATGCGTATCCCTTTTATTCTTAGGAATCTTGTCCAGCTTAGTTGCGATTACTAAAACCGGTATTTCATAATGCTTTAAAAAATCATACATCAAACGGTCATCTTCAGTCGGTTGATGACGTATGTCTACAATTAGAACCGTCAGACGCAAGGTATCACGGAGAGAAAAATATTCCTCCATCATATTACCCCCCCATTTTTCACGTTCTTTTTTTGACACTTTCGCATAGCCATAACCAGGTACATCTACAAAATAGAACAAATCATTAATATTATAAAAATTTAATGTTTGCGTTTTACCCGGTTTGGAAGAGGTACGCGCCAAGTTTTTTCGGTTAATCAGTTTATTAATAAATGAAGATTTACCCACATTAGAACGCCCTGCCAACGCAATTTCAGGCCACTTATCATTAGGATATTGTTTTTCTGACACCGCACTTATTACGATCTCAGCTTTATTTACTTTCATGTGAATCCCCCCAGTAACGCATATTCTAATACCGTATCTAAGTGATCAACCGGAATGAACGTTAATCCCTCACGAACACTTTCAGGTATATCATCGAGATCCTTCTTATTATCGGCTGGAATTATAATAGTGGTAATCCCTGCTCGATGTGCACTTAATGATTTTTCTTTTAATCCACCAATTGGCAGCACTCGGCCTCTTAAAGTAATTTCACCTGTCATTCCAACTTCTTTTCGAACAGCTCGTCCAGTTAATGCAGAAACAAGTGCAGTGGCAATCGTGATACCCGCTGAAGGTCCATCCTTTGGTGTAGCACCTTCAGGAACATGAATATGAATATCATAATTTTCATTGAAATCAGGATCGATTTTAAATTTATCTGCACGTGACCGAATATAACTAAAGGCAGCTTGAGCAGACTCCTTCATCACGTCTCCTAGTTTACCTGTTAACGTTAATTTTCCTTTACCTTTAGATAAACTTACCTCAATCGATAAGATATCACCACCAGCCGTTGTATAAGCAAGTCCTGTTGCCGCACCTATTTGATTTTCTTCTTCCATTATGCCATAGCGAAACATTGGTTTTCCCAAAATTGCTTCTAGTTGTTTTTCCGTGACAATTACCCGTTGTTTTTCTTTAGATACGATTATTTTAGCGGCTTTACGACAGATGGAAGCGAGTTGACGTTCTAAACCACGAACTCCTGCTTCTCTTGTATACACTCTAATTAATTTTAGTAATGCGTCATCTCTAATTTGTAAATGTCTTTTTTTTAGTCCATTTTCTCTTAATTGTTTTGTTAATAAATGATTTTTTGCAATGTGCAGTTTTTCTAGCTCTGTATACCCCCCCGCAATAGAAATCACTTCCATGCGATCAAATAATGGTCTGGGTACGGTAGCTAAAGTATTAGCAGTTGCAACAAACATCACCTTTGATAAATCGTATGTTTCTTCTAAATAATGATCGCTAAACGTATTGTTTTGTTCAGGATCTAACACTTCCAACATAGCTGCAGAAGGATCACCTCTGAAATCATTGGACATTTTATCAATTTCATCTAATAAGAATACTGGATTGATTGTTTCTGCCTTTTTCATTCCTTGAATAATTCGACCAGGTAATGCACCAACATAGGTACGACGATGACCTCGGATTTCCGCCTCATCTCTAACACCACCAAGTGAAATTCTAACAAAGTGACGATCGATAGCTCTTGCAACAGATTTAGCTAATGAGGTTTTTCCAACTCCCGGAGGACCCACAAGACATAAGATCGGACCTTTCAAGGAGTTCGTTAATTGCTGAACAGCTAAATATTCTAGCACCCGTTCTTTGACTTTTTCCAAACCATAATGATCCTCATCTAAAATATTTTCCGCATGTTTAATATCTAAATTATCTTCTGTTTCCTCTGTCCATGGTAATGCGAGGATCCAATCAATATAATTACGGATGACTGAACTCTCAGCAGAGCTTTGTGGTACACGTTCATAACGATTAAGTTCTTTTTCAACTAATTGTACGATTCGATCAGGTAATTTTTTCTTTTCCAATTTCTTTCGTAAGCTTGCAATTTCACCAGTCTTACCGTCTTTATCACCAAGTTCATTCTGAATGGCCTTCATTTGTTCACGCAAGTAATATTCTTTTTGAGTTTCTTCCATCGATTTCTTCACACGTTGGCCAATTTTTCTTTCTAATTCTAATACTTCTTTTTCATTTGAAATGATATCGAGCAGTCTTTTAAGACGGATAATTACATCTTTCGTTTCCAGTATCTCTTGTTTATCAGACATTTTTAATGTGATATGTGATGCAACCACATCAGCAAAACGACTAGGCTCTTCAATATCTATTACACTGGCTAAGGACTCTTTGCTTACTTTCTTGGAAATTTTAGTGTAGTATTCAAATTGTTCTAGTAGTGCACGTCGTAAGGCATCTTCTTCAGCTTTTTTGTGATGCACGTCTTCTATTTTATTAATTTCAACAAAAAATTGCTTTTCATCTTTGATGAATTGCTGAATTTCTGCACGATACAGTCCTTCTACAAGCACCCGCATCGTACCATTTGGTAATTTAAGCATTTGGTTAACTTTTGCTACTGCACCAATCTTATGTATATCATCAGGACTAGGCTCATCAATAGCACTTTCCTTCTGTGCCGCCAAAAAGATTTGTTGATCATTCATCATTGCTTTTTCCAATGATTCAATAGATTTTTCGCGACCTACATCTAAATGTATAACCATGCCCGGAAAAACGATGAGACCGCGCAAAGGTAATAGTGTATATGTATAAATTTTGATTCCGTCATATGGCACCTCCGTCAAAGCTACTAGTTTTCTGTTTTTTTTTTTGATAATTCGCTAGTACTATTGTTGTTATGTGGATTTTCTATTTGTTATCAGTTTAAAGAAGTTTTTGTTTTTTTGTAAATCTATACGTTTTTATATACTTTCATATTTTACATATAATTAGTTTTACCGGTTGTTTGTGAAACATACAAAATCCCTTGTTCTATAACAAGGGATTTTGTATTTATGCACTCTCTTTTGGTAATTGAAGATTTTGAACGGTACCATCCAGATGAACTAACTTCGGACGTCCATCTTCATCAGTGACGGTTTCTTTCGTAATGATACACTTTTTAATATCATCTCGTGAAGGTAGTTCAAACATAACTTCTAACATAATACCTTCGAGTATTGATCTTAAGCCACGTGCACCTGTTTTACGCTCGATTGCCTTTTTGGCAACCTCTTCCAAAGCACCATCTTCAAATTCTAATTCGACATTATCAATTTCAAATAGTTTGTTATATTGCTTTACTATTGCATTTTTAGGTTCTGTTAAAATTTCAACTAGCGTTTTTTCATCTAACGGTTCTAAACTGCCGATAACAGGTAAGCGTCCAATAAATTCTGGAATTAATCCAAAACGTAATAAATCTTCTGGAAGCACCTTGGAAAGTAAAGTAGCTTTATCCATTTCCTGATTTTCTGCATCTGCGCCGAAACCAATTACCTTCTTACCAAGACGGCGTTTAACAATCTGCTCAATACCATCAAACGCACCACCACAGATAAATAGAATATTAGTTGTATCAATTTGAATAAATTCCTGATGCGGATGTTTTCTTCCACCTTGTGGAGGTACACTGGCAGTAGTGCCTTCTAATATCTTTAATAGTGCCTGTTGTACACCTTCACCTGATACATCACGTGTAATCGATGGATTCTCTGATTTTCGTGCTACCTTATCAATTTCGTCGATATAAATAATACCTTTTTCCGCCTTCTCCACATCATAATCTGCTGCTTGGATCAGCTTTAATAAGATATTCTCAACATCTTCTCCCACATATCCTGCTTCTGTTAAGGAAGTAGCATCAGCTATCGCAAATGGGACATTTAAAATACGCGCTAGAGTTTGAGCTAATAATGTTTTACCGCTACCAGTTGGACCAATCATAGCAATGTTACTTTTTGCTAATTCTACATCATCTTTCGTTTTTGGAGAATTAATCCGTTTATAATGATTATAGACCGCTACAGATAGGTTTTTCTTTGCTTTTTCTTGACCGATTACATAATCATTTAAAATTTCACATATTTCCTGTGGTTTCGGAATATCTTTATATTCCACTTCTTCTTCTGTACCTAATTCTTCTTCCACAATTTCCGTGCAAAGTTCAATACATTCATCACATATATAAACACCTGGTCCTGCAACTAACTTACGAACCTGGTCTTGACTTTTCCCACAAAATGAACATTTTAATTGACCTTTTTCTTCATTAAATTTATACATGACATTCACCCCCCCTTGTTCAAAAAGTTTCATATGACCATAAAAGATAAGAAATTATTTTCTTTAGCCCATCATATCAAATTGTTCCAAATTAAAAAAGCAATACACTTTAACGATGCTAACGTTTTAAAAGCGTAACAATATTTTAATCTGATTACAAATAGTTTGCGCTATCTAGAAGAAGAGTTTCTTTATTTATATGTTAGTCTTAACAAATGTATATCCTTCTATTGCATGGAATTAATTATTATGTATAAGTTTGGACTTCTTTATATATGGGATTGGGGGGGCGCTTTGATGTTAGAGAAAACAAGGTACCAATCAGTGCACCTTGTTTTCTCTAGCTAACTATTATTTTGTTTTACTATTTTCTACAAGCACATCAATTGCTTTTTTGAACTTCAAATCATCTTGGAGTGCTGCAGTGTTTCCACCAAGCGCCTGCTTGATTTGATCGATTTCCATGTTATACGATGAAGCCATTGTTTTTAATTCTTTTTCAACATCTTCGTCTGTTACTTGCACATTCTCTGCTGCAGCAATAGCTTCTAATGTTAAGTTAGTTTTGACACGTTTAGAAGCATCTTCCTTCATTTGGCCTTTCAATGCATCTTCATCTTGACCAGATAATTGGAAGTACATTTCCAATGTCATACCTTGCATTTGCAGTCTTTGCTCAAATTCTTGAAGCATACGATCTAATTCAGATTGCACCATTGCGTCAGGAATTTCCACTTCAGCGTTATCAGATGCTTGTTGGATTAAATCCTCACGTTTGTTGGCATCTGCTTCGTTTTCCTTCTGTTCTTGCAGACGTTTTTTTGTTTTGTCTCTTAATTCATCTAAGGTTTCTACTTCTTCGTCTACATCTTTTGCAAATTCATCATCCAATTCTGGAAGTTCTTTTGCTTTAATTTCATGAATTTTCACTTTGAATGTCGCATCTTTACCTGCTAGATTCTCTGCATGGTATTCTTCAGGAAAAGTAACGGATACTTCTGTTTCTTCTCCAGTCTTCTTACCGATAAGCTGCTCTTCAAAACCTGGAATAAAGGAACCAGATCCGATTTCTAATGAGTGGTTATCTGCTTGACCGCCTTCAAAAGCTTCCCCATCAACAAAACCTTCAAAATCGATAACGACAGTATCGCCATCTGCAATTTCGCCATCTTCTTTGACAACTAACTCTGCTTGTTGCTCCTGTTGTTTTTTAATTTCTTCTTCTACATCTTCATCTGTTACCTCTGTGGATTGTTCTTCCACTTCAAGCCCTTTATATTCGCCTAACTTCACTTCTGGCTTTACCGTTACTTTTGCAGTAAAAATAAGGTTTTTACCTTTTTCAATTTGTTCCACATCAACTTCTGGTTGATCTACTGGTTCGATTCCAGTTTCTTCTACAGCAGCTGTATATTCACCAGGTAATACAATATCTACTGCATCTTGGTATAATGATTCTACACCAAAGCGTTTTTCAAACATTCCCCCCCTTGGTATTTTTCCTTTACGGAAGCCAGGTACTTGTACTTGTTTAACCACCTTTTTAAAGGCTTGGTCTAAAGCACTATTAAATTTGTCAGCATCAACTTCAACTGTTAATATGCCAACATTACCTTCTTGTTTTTCCCATTTTGCTGTCATTCTAAATTCCCTCCAACGTAAAAACTTGTATATTTGACGTTCATTCAATATACCATCTTATACTAGACCGAACGCAAATTGCAACCATCTTATTATAACATAATTGCTTTGGCTTTCAATAATAATAACATATGTAGTAATAAATTCTATATATACTGGGTTATACGTCTAAAATTGCTGCGTATAATGTCTCCGAAACATCAATCATTTTTAAGTAGTGTTCTTTCATTAAGGAGGATTGACGATCATCCCATCTTCCATCAATTGAAAACTTTTGCTCACATAAAAGTTCAGCGACTCAGCAAAAACTTGGTAATTTTCTTTTTGAGGTAAAAATGGTGTAAAGACATAGGCAAATCGTTCTAATATAAATTGAATCATTTGATATTTAGTAGGATCATGATGCTGTACATCTTCTAAATATTGGGTCACACCTGTAAAAAAAGAGGTAGGTAAAATAGAATCACTTGCTGGCATATCTAACGTATCCATCAAATTGAATTTTTCGATTTGCAATGGTTTGGATGGCAGCAGCTTTTCGTAATATTCTAAAATAGCTGTTTTCACTACGGGATGAATAGCTGGATCTTGAAGCATTTTTCGAAAGATTGCTTTATCTGTTTTAGTTTTCAATTGTAGTAATCGCTTCACCATATACCATTGTTTACGATCATTCTTCTCTTTCATTGCCTCTTCTAATTGCTTTTCTATTTCTATGTACGATTGTTTATCATCCTGCTCTTGTAATTCACTACTAAGCTGATACATATGTCTTAATTGTTCCGCAATATGATCTGGTATATTCTGTTCTTCTAAAGCATCTTCAATCAGATACATAACTTCTTTATATTTGCTCGATTGAAATAATAAGGTGGAATAAATATGTACGTAATATGCAAAGTACTGATCTTTTCGGGCGATTAAATCTTCACAGAATTCTTCTGCCTGGTCTTGCATATTTAACTCCATCATGCATATTAATTTACCTGTCATCACCTCATGTGAATCAACTCCAATATCTGTAAGCTTAAGGAAATAATCGTAAGCCAGATCAAATTGATTCTCCTGCATCGCCTTTTTTGCTTGCTCTTCCAGGTTATCCTTCCATTTTGAAAAATAATTATATTTTTCCGTTCCTCTTCCATATTTTCACCTGCCTATATGTAGTAGCTACTATTATAAATTTTATTTTTATATTACTCAAGTGCTAGAAAATGAAAGAATCAATAAATTGTAATTATTACCATTTACTCTTCCTACACTTTATTATTATCCATTCACTATTCCCAATAAATCGTAACTTCATTATAAATGATATCGCTTCATAAAGTAATATAACAATTTTATCTATCATACATTATTAATAGTTAGAATATGCTGAAGAGGTTGAAAGAAGTTTATATGTCACATTATCTTAATGATTTCGAAATCTACTTATATCATCAAGGCATACCTATCACCACTATAAATTTCTCAGTTGTCATTTCATGCAAAATCGGTTTCAATTCACCGTTAGAGCCCCGAAATGCTTCACCTATAGAATTTGCTGACAAACAAAATACTTCTCTACATCAAGTAGTCCAAGAAGATTGGCACCATCAAAATAGCATATAAAAGTGAAATTACCACCATAAGCTATGTTGGTTTTTCAAAAAAATAAAGAGGAGGGCTATCATGAAGAAGGAATGTGTAACAATGCTTCTAGCAGGAGGTGTGGGTAAACGTCTCGGATTATTAACCCAAAATATAGCCAAACCTGCTGTTCCTTTTGGTGGAAGATATCGGATTATTGACTTCACCTTGAGCAATTGCTTAAATTCACGAATGTACACAGTTGGCGTACTAACACAATACTCGCCCCCCCTTGAACTCCACAAACATATTGGAGTTGGGAAACCATGGGATATGGATCGGATGGAAGATGGCCTCACTATATTATCTCCATTCACAGTCAATGATGGTGGCAGCTGGTATCTAGGTACTGCGGATGCTATCACGAAAAATATTAATTATATAGAAGGATATGATCCTGAATATCTAATCGTTCTTTCAGGAGACCATATTTATCATATGGATTACACAAAATTATTACAGCAACATAAGGAAAAAGGCGCAGATGTTACGATCTCTGCTATTGAAGTTCCATGGGAGGAAACCTCTCGGTTCGGCATCTTAAATACTACAGATGATCTTAAAATATATCAATTTGAAGAGAAGCCAATGAAGGCAAAAAACAATTTAGCTTCCATGGGAATTTACATTTTTAATTGGAAAATCTTAAAGGATTATTTAGAGGATGATGCGACAAACAATAATTCCAATCATGATTTTGGACAGGATATTCTTCCGGCCATGATTGAGAACAACCTCTCCCTCTATGCTTATCGTTTTGAAGGCTATTGGAAAGATGTAGGCACGATCAATAGTTATTGGGAAGCACATATGGATCTATTAGAAGACCATCTTCCCTTTTCGCTAAACAATGATGAATGGAGAATTTATTCACATGATTCCAATTTTTCTCCCCAATTAATCGATAAAAATACCAGTATTCATCATTCCTTAGTAAATAATGGATGCGTCATTTCCGGTACAATAGACCACACTGTATTATTTGAAAATGTAGAAATTAAAAAAGACGCTATCGTGAAAGAATCGATTCTTCTCCCTGGAGTACGCGTAGGAGAAAATGCTTTTTTGCAACGTGTGATTGTCCAGGAAAATGTAACAATTCCAGCGAATACTAGAATTATAGCGAATTCTGACTCGGAACCTGTTGTTCTATCAAATGAGAATTTGGAATCAATATCTTAAGGAGGTGAAGATATAATGGAAACAATGATGGGATTGATCAACTTAGAACACGAACACGATTTTCTTAATGAATTAAATTATTTTAGATGCGGAGCAGCTACCCCCTTTTGCAGGAAGATATCGTTTGATCGATTTCACGCTTTCTAACATGATTAAGTCTGATATTAGCGAAGTAGCAATCTTCACCACAAGCAAATACCGTTCATTATTGGACCATTTGGGATCTGGAGCAGATTGGGAATTAAATAAACGTCATGGTGGATTATTTATTCTTCCACCACAATGCAAGAGGCCACTGATATTTCTAAAGGGGGGGACTTAAGACACTTTCGCAATAATTGGGATTACTTTGAAACAAGCAAGGCAGATTATGTCTTAATAAGTAGTAGCCAGTTTGTTTCCAATATGGATTATCAAGCGTTATTCAACAGTCATTTAGAGTCAAAGGCAGATATCACGTTACTTACCACACACTATGATCTATTGCCTGAACATGATGCCTGTCTGAAAGTAGAGGTCGATGCGGATAACCAGGTGAAAACTATAACCAATGATACAAAAAATCCCCATGTTTTCTCAGGGGGGGTTTATGTGATAAAGAAATCTTTACTTTATGCCTTAATAGAGGCATGCATTGCTAACTACAAAGAAAATTTCTTCTTAGATGGTGTTATTACCAATCTAAATTGTTTAAAAGTCCATTCCTATTATTATGAAGGTTACAGCGTCATAATCAACTCCATCGACAGCTATTACAAGCAAAGCTTAGCGTTACTCGAAATAGATAATTATCGTCAATTATTTTCTGAATGGGAACGTGTTTATACGAAAATTGGAAATCAAGCTCCTACTAAATATAACAGTTCAGCCAAAGTATCAAGATCCATGATAGCAACTGGTGGTGTCATAAATGGAGAGGTCGATAACTCTATTCTATTCAGAGGCGTAAAAGTGGGAAAAGGTGCGAAAATAAAAAACTCCATCATCCTTCAACATTGCACAATTAGAGATGGTGCTCATATAGAAAATGTCATCTTAGATAAAGATGTAACGATTACAGAAGATCAATTGCTAAAAGGAGCTAAAGAACAACCTTTTATAGTTGCAAAAAACAAAACGGTTTAAAGAGATTTATCAATGGTTCATAAGATTTTTATATATAGTAACTTCCGACCAAATAAAAAACCTCACAACGCTAATCGTTGTAAGGTTTTGGTAATGTCCCAAGCAGGATTCGAACCTGCGACCCACAGCTTAGAAGGCTGTTGCTCTATCCAGCTGAGCTATTGGGACATGGAGCGGGTGAAGGGAATCGAACCCTCGACATCAGCTTGGAAGGCTGAGGTTTTACCACTAAACTACACCCGCAACGAATTAGAATATGTATGTTTAAAATGATTATCTCGTTAACGGACAAATACTATTATATAAATTTGCGTAGTCAATGTCAACAGTTATTAAGAAATATTTTAATATTTTTGTGATATTTATATATTGCTCCACATGATAAGTGATAGCTCCATGAGACAAAGAGAGACTCCCCCCCTTAAGTGACATCATAAAGTCAGTTAGTATCTAATAAACCTCTATCTCATGAAGCTAAGCTTATGTCTTGTATGAACAACTTACTAAAAATTAGTCAATGATGTTTGGTAAGCAAGACTAGAGATTTCTTGACCTTCTTTTGTATAAAAATGGACTGACACATCTTCTAATTGATCATCAGCTGTTAATAATGCATAAGAGCCTGGATAGGAACTTCTTGGCTGACGCAGACTGCCAGGGTTTATAAACAATTGATCATTCACCTTTTCCACAGCAGCAACATGGGCATGACCTACACAAATAATATTCGCACCTAATTCTTCCGCTCGATAAGAGGCAGGCATTAGTGTCGATTTAATTTGAAATAAATGACCATGCGTCACAAAAAAGTGCAACTTTCCAACAGAAAAATCCAGTTCCTCAGGAAAGCGAAAATCCCTGTCCATATTTCCTTGTACTTTCTCGAATCCTTCAAGCGGCTCACTATCATATTCAAGCTCTGAATCGCCACAATGGATCATAGCATCCACTTCGTTCTGATGCCTTGCTTTAATTTCTGAAACCTCTTGACTCCAGCCATGACTATCACTAATTATGAGAACTTTAGCCATTCTTACATCTCCTTACATCAAACAATTTATAATTCCTTTACCCACTTCTCAATTTTATCTAACGCTTTTCTACGATGACTAATATTATTTTTTTCTTCAGGTGTTAGCTCAGCCATTGTTCGGCTACTACCCGCAGGATAAAAAATAGGATCATAACCAAATCCATATTCACCAATGGCTTCAAAACCAATCATACCTTCACACTCTCCACGTTTTAATATGATCTTTTCATCTGGTTGTGCAATTGCTAAAACACAAACAAAACGACCAGAACGCTGCTCCTTCGGTACGTCGCTTAATTCGTTTAACACTTTTTGCAGATTTGCGAGATCATCTTTTTCTTCTCCAGCATATCTTGCTGAATACACTCCCGGCGCACCATTCAATGCGTCAATTTCTATGCCTGAATCATCGGAAATAACTGGAAGGTTGAATTTCTCACAAATTGCTTCAGCTTTTATTGCTGCATTTTCTTCAAAGGTACTACCTGTTTCTTCGATATCTTCAACTAGTTCAGGAAAATCTAATAATGAAGAGACTCTTATTCCAAGCGGCTCAAACAATCCTTTAAAGTCTTTCATTTTTCCAGGGTTTTTTGTGGCAATAATTAATTCCTTCATATGAGTCAAGCTCCTATTACAATTCTAATTTCTCTTGATATGGTTTAATTGCTTCTGCTTGGATTTCAAAAATTTCTTTCATTCCTTTTTCTGCCAAAGCTAACATTTTTGTTAACTGAGCGTTACTAAAGGTTGCTTCTTCGCCTGTACCTTGTATTTCAACGAATTCACCTTTTCCTGTCATTACAATATTCATATCAACATCTGCTTGAGCATCTTCCGAATACTCCAGATCTAAAATCTCTGATCCATCTGGTAGTACACCAACAGAGATTGCTGCCAAGTAATCTGTTATCGGAAATTTTTTTATTTTGTTTTCGTCCACTAATTTACCTAATGCATGGACACTGCTACAAAGGCTCCTGTTATCGAAGCTGTTCTAGTTCCTCCATCTGCTTGAATCACATCGCAGTCCACCCAAACGGTTCTCTCACCAATTGCTTCTAAATCTACTACAGCACGTAGAGAGCGGCCAATCAAACGTTGAATTTCCATCGTTCTTCCTGACACCTTACCTTTAGAGGATTCGCGAATATTTCGTGTTTCCGTTGCGCGTGGTAACATTGCATATTCCGCCGTAATCCAACCTTTTTTAGACCCTCTCATGAATGGGGGGGGAACTCGATCTTCGACACTAGCATTACAGATTATCTTTGTGTCGCCTACTGTAATAAGTACCGATCCTTCCGCATGTTTAATAAAATTTGTTTGAATTTCAATCTTTCGTAATTGATCAATTTCTCTTCCTGTTACTCGCATTTATACTTCCTCCTTACATTCTGTTCTATCTTAACATATTTTCTCAGCAGATTGTGTTTTCATACATCTGACTTTTCATCTGAAATAGTAAAACGAGTCGAGAACATATCAATTATTTCCCATCACAAAGCCAAACGACGTAATGAATCACGATAAACATAAGGAAGATTATGCGACATAATGCATGTGGCAATTTTGAAAGATTTTTACTGCTAAACAGCCGCTCCGGCTTGTTACGCAGATATACCATATCATAATTATTTTATCAGTTACTGCACATAATCTTCCAAAGATGTAATTAAAAATCCGAATGATAACAAATTCTAATGAAGAATTCGCATATCATTCGGATTTCATTTTCATCAAACTACTTTTGCCTCAGTTTCGTTTCGAGAAGTTAAAGACTTTCCGTTGGTGTCAGCATTTCTTTGGAAACTGGTTCTGTATATGGTTGTTCACTTTCACTTATTACTTCTTTATGATTTTCAACATTAACCTCAACTGCTTCTATACCTTCTTGTTCTGTTAGGGTTAAGACGATTGATTTCATTACCTCGTCTGCAATTTCACTTTTAGCACTATTACTTAAGATATTTTCATTAAATGTTAAGGATAATACACCATCCTCCAATACCGGTGCCGCAGCTAACTCAGAACCTGTATTAACAAAATGTTGAAGTGGTAAATCAAATGCAGGTCCGTCCATTAAGGCTTGTACGACCGATTGATAAGTATTTTCCTCGTCCATTGGTACGTGTTGTGTTATTGGTACGAAATAGACCATTTCATCGCCTTGGCCTTGCATTGGAAAGTAAAGCGTTGTAGCTTTACTTTCCATTATATCAACTCCTTGAACTTGATGAACATTGATACCATTTGCACGAGAGTATCCGTCTGATATAGGTGTGCCATTGACTGGCATTTCATTCTGTTCTTCACCATTTATCCATAATTTTACACGTTGAACATTTTCAAATTGTGTTAACGTATGTGTCATGGATTCTAATATTTTTTGCTCATTTTCCGCTTGATATGTTTTAAAATCATCTGAAACATTCACTACTAATGTTCCATCTGCTTCTAGATTTAAATCAATAATTTCTGTTCCAGCTGGTAATACAGCCTGAAAACCACTAGGCAGCATCGAAGTTACAGGTCCATCCTGCACTAAATATTCGAGTACTTGTTTAGCAACTTCCTTTGAATCAGGGGGATGGAAGCTGTACTTCATACGGAACAACCAAACCGTTTTGATCTAATAAATACAACACTCTTGATACACTTTCAGATGAATTAGGTTCATTTTCTTCCTGACCATTGTCACCTTCTGTTTCCTCATTATCTTCTTCCGTATCCTCTGTTTCTTCAGGAATATTATCTAAATCCTCGGTTAATTCTGCCTCCTCTGGCGGTGCGTCTATTTGATCTAATGTCTGTTCCCCCCTCAAAAACACCACAACCAACTAACAATAATAAACATAGTAATACAATTCCTACATATTTTTTGGCTAAATCGATTTTCATCACCGATACCTCCTAAGATGGTTTGTACTACTATATATACGAGCTATTCAGCAAAATAGACCAATATAATTTGAAAAGCAAAAATTGCCCAACATGATATATTTAAGGTAATCCCTTAGAAGAATAAAAGGTTATTTAACATTTATGAGTGTTTGGTAACTAATTCGTCAGAATTGACGAAATCTCACGCAAACAGATACAACACCGAAGATATTAAATTGTTTTGAAAAACAAAAAAGAACTTAAATGAAATTTCCATTCAAGTTCTTCCTAAGCTTTTGACTGTATTTAATTCAATTTGATCCACTGCATCCACTTTTTGAGCCAGCCATCTCGATGCAATCTCATGAAACACATTCACATTCCCAGTGGTATAAAAGTGGTGTTGTGCTTCCTTTATTCCATGGTATAACTTCTTATGGTAAGCCAATATCGTACTGACTTCTCTTGCCGTTTCTTCTCCAGATGATATTACAGTAACGGTAGCACCCATCACTTCCTGAATGATATCTCTTAACATTGGATAGTGTGTACATCCTAGAATAAGTGTATCCATTTCGCTAAATTGTTTTATTGGCTCTAATGTTTTCTTCACCACATGATATGCTTCTTCTCCGCTTACCACTCCCTTTTCCACTAATGGCACAAAGAGGGGGGGACAAGCTAAATCTCTAACTTCTATCTCTGTATTAATTTGTTTTAAGGCATTTACATATGCTTTACTGCTAATGGTGCCTTCTGTGCCTATTACACCTACTTCACCTGTCCGAGTATTTGTAATAGCCGCACGAGCTCCCGGCTGAATGACACCAACAACCGGTATTGATAGTTCATCCCGCAATTGCTCTAACACAAATGCTGTAGCCGTATTACAAGCTATTACTAACATTTTAATCTCTTTCCCCCCCAAAAGAAATTCGACCATTTCCAATGTATATTGAATGACTTCTTCTTTTGGTCGCGGGCCATATGGGCACCTTTTTGTATCTCCTAAGTAAATAATCGATTCCTTAGGTAATTGACGAACTAATTCACTTGCCACCGTTAGACCGCCTACTCCGGAATCAATTACCCCCCCTATTGGTTGTTTCACATTCATCGCCTCTTTACAATTTTACATTTTCCTTCGCTTGTTTCATCTCATGGTGCATCAAATGTAATAACCTTGATAATTGAACCATATCTTCCTCTTTAACATTCGTGAGAACTTCTCCTAAATAGTGCTGTCGTTTCTTAATAACTTCTTGAATAATTATTTTTCCTCTTTCTAGCAAATGGATCCTGACTACTCGTCGATCTTTCGTATCTTTGACACGTTCGACTACATCATTCTTTTCCATGCGATCGACAAGATCAGTTGTTGTACTGAAAGCCAAATTAATTTTTTTAGATAGTTCACCTAATGTCAAATCTCCCTCTTCCAATAAAAATTGCAAGGCAATAAACTGCGGAGTCGTAATCGGATAATTATTTAATATTTCTCTACCTTTTTGTTTTATAATTCCCGAAATAAATCTCAACTCTTTTTCTATATCTGCAATTTGTTCTGATTCTTTTGTATTCGCCACACTAATAACGTCCCTTCAAGTAAATACATATCATTACTATAACATTTTTTGAAGTAAGTTTGTTGTAAAAACACTATGAAAAAGCGTTAAGCATAGGCTCAACGCTTGTATATCTCAAATTAAAAGTGAATTATATACTTTTATTATTTAAAAAGAGTTTAATAATAATTATTTGCATAAAATACAAAAACACGATAAAAGTCTTCCTAAATCTTATTATTCTACTATGTCCCACGTTAAAGCTGTTCCTCTGGAAATGTTTTTATTTACTTTTTTGCCGAGTAAAACATCATAATATTTCGGTGCTAACCCAAATCCCGGCCTGATTACTCGCAGATTTGATTTAGTTAGTTCTTCTCCTTTCTGCATATCTTCTGTAATATATAAGGAACGTCGATAGCTTTTAGAGTTTATTTCAGCTTCGGTTGGTCCATAGTGCACGTTTCCGATAGCTTGCCATGCACTCTTCGACTCCTCTACCAGCATACGGAGTTCATGAGGTTCTAAAGAAAAGCTAGCATCTACTCCTCCATCTTCTCTGGATAATGTGAGATGTTTTTCGATTACTGAAGCACCGAGAACCACACTAGCTATTGCCGTTCCTATGCCTAACGTATGATCCGACAAGCCTACCTGACATTGAAATACCTCCTTCATATTTGGAATGGTCTTCAGATTGGAATGCATTGGAGAGGCTGGATAAGTACTTGTGCATTTCAATAAAATAATGTCCTCACAACCTGCATTTTTCGCTGTTAGTACCGTTTCATCAATTTCAGCAATTGAGGACATCCCTGTTGAAATAATCATTGGTTTCTTCGTACTTGCTACTTTTTTTATTAATGGTATATCCGTACATTCAAAGGAGGCAATTTTATAACAGGGGGGGACATTTAATGTTTCCAAAAAATCAACAGCAGATTCATCAAAGGGTGAACTAAAACCAATCATACCAAGTTCCTTACAACGATCAAAAATAGCCTGATGCCATTCCCACGGAGTATATGCTTGCTGATATAGTTCATGCAGTGACTGATTATGCCATGGACTTTTTTTATCTGATACAACAAAATCTGTAGACCTTGTAGAGATAGTCATCGTATCTGCAGTATATGTCTGAATTTTTAAAGCATCTGCACCGGCTATCGCTGCTGCTTCCACAATTTTCATTGCTGTAAATAAGGACTGATTATGGTTACCAGACATTTCAGCAATAATGAAAGGTGAATATTTCATACCAATTTTCTTATGAAGGATCGTAATGTCCGACATTTATAAACCTCCATTCCTACTTTCCCATTCGTCTTGAAATAATGCCAAAGTGATAACATCGTATAGCTTTTTATCTTTTTGAATATGCTGTTTGAATCTTCCCTCTATTTTAAAGCCTAACTTTTGATGAAAATGCAAGCTTGCTAGATTTGTTTCGATTACTTCCGCACATATTTTTCTTATTCCTAATTGGATCATATGATTGATGCTAATGTAGCCATCCTTGTTCCAGAACCAGCAGGCGCTGTTTCTTCACCAATATAAAACCCCCCCCAATAGCAACGATTATGTTGCACACATATATCATAAAATTGAACAAAACCTAAAGGTATATCTTCCTGTAAAAAAACAAAAATCTTTTTACTTGAATCATCTTTCACTCGCTGAAACCATCCCAGATGTTCCTCCCAGCTAATCTCTTTATCACTGTACATGTACTGTTTAATACGATTACTGTTTCGCCATTTTAAGATTTGAGCTAAATCCGGTTCTTCTATCAATCTAAGTTGAAAGATGCTCATAATTAATTTCCCTCCACCATATATCGAGCTATCGCTTCATCTTCTACACTTGCTGCAAATGCTTTTAATCTAATTCTCATTGCTCTCCATTCTGTTGTATCATTCAAATGAGAACTTAATATCTTTTGTATTTTACCTGTTGAGACATCTTTACTTTTACCTAAGTGACACAGGAAACCAATTGAATCAAGGTAGTTTAAAATCTCATGTTGATTTAAGGCTGTCTCAATCGTAAAAGTAGGTACCTGAAGATAACATCTTTCCCACGTAGTTGTCCCTCCTGCACCTATTGCCAGATCAGCTGTTGCCATCAATGCAGCCATTTGTTTTGTATCGGTATGAATACTTATAGCAGGATTGTGATTTGCATATGCTTGTATCCGTTTAATTTCTGGATGTTTTGTGCTAATAATCGTGTTAATTTCAAGATCATAATCGGAAAAATCCGTGATTGCCTCCAAGGTTTTACAAGTTTCATTCGTAGGATCTGTTCCACCAAATGATATGAATATGTTTTTAATAAATGGGTGAGGAGTTTTCATGAGAGCTGTTTGTCTAAATTCCTCTCGCAGCAACAAGTATTTAGGACCTAATAGTAATTTCGCTTTTGCTGGTACAAGATTTACATAGCGTTTTTCTATATTCTGCAATAAGTTTTGATCCACTAATGTATCACAATAATGTTTTCTGTTTGCTAGGTCATCAATAACGATTACGTGTTGCACATTACCATTAACCACCTTTTCCCATCTTTCTTCTAGTGCATAATGATCTACAACTAAATAATCAATATTTGGATATTGTCGAATTAAATTTTTAGTGTGATGTGCATCCAACTCCCAATTATTTTCAATGAATGCTACGTGTTGATCTGCTGTTGTCACCAAGTAAGGCAACACTAGTAGTGTAAAGTCATTTTCTATTATTAAATGATTGAGATTGCCCGGGAAATGATGACTAATAAAGGTAATTTCTGCATCTCTTTTCCGTAATTGTTCCGCTAGTACCAAACACCTTCTAAGATGGCCTGTTCCGATCTGAAATGAGCTATCCACCCGAAAAACAACGCGCATTATTTCACCAATCCTTTTGTTTAACATCCACGTTTATTTGATACCATTCTGGATGATCGTCCAATAATCTCAACACATCATTAAATGAAAAGTAAGGGTCACCAGAATATAATGCGATCAGTATATGTTGTATCAATTGAAAATCTTCTATCGTGTCCACCGTCCAGCGATGAAAACTAATATCTGTTGGATTACTTACATTCCTCAAACGAAATTTTTCTGGGTGTTCCAACAAATAATTAGTGACATGTTCCCGATAGCTAGTGCTGGTCGCCCATTGATTCACTTTTATTAATGCTTCTTGTGAGAAGACTTCGATGTCAAGACCTCTTGGATATGTTCTATTGATAACATTTGAGACATAATCAACATCTTGCTCGCGTTTAAATACTTCAATCAATTGATCAATTAATACTGGATCCAGTAAAGGACAATCCGCAGTCAAACGCACAATAATATCTGCGTTTGCTTCTTTGGTAGCCTCAACATATCTAGTTAAAACATCTTGCTCTGATCCTCGATATACTTTTATGTTTTGACTCATGCAAAGATCAACAATACAGTCATCATTTGCTAATGTCGTTGTAGCGACAATGATTTCATCCAGATAATTTGATTTACGGACTCGTGCTAATTGATAATATAATAATGGTTTATCCATTACTTCTCGCAGTACTTTACCTGGCAGTCGAGAAGAGCCCATCCGTGCTTGAATAATCGCTACAACTTTCATGTTTTCACCTCGTAATGCCGTAATACTTTTTTTACTGCTTCTATAACATCATTAACATCCTGGTTTGTCATTTTAGGGAATAGCGGCAAAGTTATCATTTCTTCATATAATAATTCAGCATGTGGACATATCCCTTTTTTATAGCCCATTTTTTGATAATAAGGATGATAATAGACTGGAATATAGTGGACATTTACTCCAATATTTTCTTTTTGAAGCGCTTGAAATATCTCTGTTCTACCCACCGTCAACCTATTAAGGTGAAGTCTAACAATATATAAATGCCAGCTTGATTCGATATCATCTAATTGAAAAGGCGTTGTTAATAAATCAAAATTTTGAAACGCTTCTGTATATTGATGAGCAATAGCTTTTCTTTTATTTAAAAAAGCATCTATTTTTTTTGCCTGATTCGTTCCTAACGCAGCCTGAATATCTGTCATTCGATAATTAAACCCTAAAGACTGCATTTCGTAATACCATGGCTGATGTTTTATGGATATTTTTTCTTGTTCTCGTACGATACCGTGGTTCCGAAAAGTTCTTAGCTTCTGATAATATTGCTTATTATTAGTGGTAATTAATCCACCCTCCCGGTTGTTATGTGCTTCACTGGATGAAAACTAAACATCGTCATATCAGCTAATGAACCTACCTTCTCACCATGATAAACTGCTCCTAGTCCATGCGCAGCATCTGAAATAAAAGGAATTTGGTAACGAGTTGCGATGTTTCGAATTGCCTGATAATTGACTGGCTGCCCAGTAAAATCTACCGTAATAATCGCTTTTGTCTGATCATTTATGACATTTTCTATTGATTCTGGAGAAATATTGTATGTCTTGGAGTCAATGTCAGCAAAAACGACTTCACCACCTTGATATTTTATCGCATTTGCTGTTGCAGCAAACGTCATTGGAGTGGTGATTACTTGATCTTTTTCCTTAATTCCTGCTGCATAACAAGCGGCATGAAGGGCAGCTGTTCCACTTGAAAAAGCGACAGCAAATTGACTGCCAACATATGCAGCAATTGTATTTTCAAACACTTCGATCATTGGACCAGTCGTTAGGTACTCACTTTTTAATACTTTAACAACAGCATCCATATCTGATTGATCTACATCTTGTTTTCCATATGGTAAATAATTTTTTCTTATTGGTGTTCCGCCTTCAATTGCTAATCGATTTGTTTCCATTTATCAACATCCTTTCTAAATAAGATTTGTTGATTTAATCCATTGTTCGGTTTTCTGTAAGCCTTCTTCTAAACTAAATACAGGTTGCCATCCTAGCATATCTTTTGCCTTTTGATAGTTACATAACAATTTCGGGATTTCACTTTGAGGGTGAATATGTGGTATATGTCGTATTCGTGTTTTGTCTTTTACAATCATTTCCGCCAAGTCATTAATGCTAATATCTTTACCAAACCCCCGCATTAATAATTTCACCGTTCGCTCGCTCCGAGTATCCTGACTCCACCACGAATCGCGCACAATCTTCGACATATAATAAATCTCTAGTTTGGGTTCCATCTCCATAAATCGATAGAGTATTTCCACTTAATTTATTCTTCAAAAACACAGCCACGACTCCACCTTCTCCTCCCGTCTTTTGAAACGGACCATACGTATTAAATGGACGAATCACTGTTACTGGAAGTTGATAGGCATGGAAATACGATAATACCATGTTTTCAGCCGCTAATTTGGAGCCTGCGTAAGGACTTGCTGGTTTTACCGGATAACCTTCTGAAATACCCGTAAGTTCACTTGCTTTTTCATAGACCATACATGTACTCATAAAGACCATCTTCACACGATGTTTGCGACATTCTTCAAGTAAATGAAACGTTCCAATTACATCATTCGCGAATGTTGTTTGCGGTTGTTCAATGCTGTCTTGAACGTTAATACTTGCTGCAAGGTGGTAACATATATCAAAATTATTTTCAAAAAGAGTAGCCAAACAAGCTTTATCCTTAATATCTCCAGACACAAACTCTTGAAAATTTTCATTATCTGTAAGTGTTTCAAGATTCTCTAAACGACCATTTGACAAATCATCGACTACCCATACATCATGCTTATCCTTTAACAGTTTTTCTACTACCCATCTTCCGATAAAACCGGTACCACCCGTTACAAGAATTTTCACAGGTATCATCCTCTCTTCTTTTTAAAAATTCTTAATGTGTAATTCGTCAATTTCTTTTAATGATTTTTTCATTTCTTTGCTCCCTTCGATAATTCTTCAACTAAATTTAATAAACGTTGACCAGATGAACTTTGATCTGGATAAGCATATGATATAAATTTTTGTCGCTTTTTTTCTGCGATATTTCGCCACTTGGCATTGATGAAATATAGATGAATTAGTGATGCAAGCTTAGTAGGATCTTTTTGGACAAAAGGAGTTAATTGATCATAATATCCTGTATAACTTGGTAAGGTCGTCTGCAAGACAAAAACAGGTTTCCCAACTAACATTGCTTCTAATACCACTGTCGAGGCGTAAGATACAACTACATCTACATGTTGTAAAATCTCGTAAAGTGTTAACTTGTTTGTGGAACGAATAAATGGATATTTCAGTTGCAATACATGTTTATGATCATTAGGAAAATCACGTATTATAATATTAATATCTAACAGTTTCTTTATTTGCTTAATCAACAATTGCCATTTCTTCGCAAATCGATTGCCTCTTACAATCAGTAATAATATTTTCTTTTGTTTATCTAAGTTTAGTCTCTTTAAAAATTGATTTCTAGTTAATGTCGTTTTCTCTAATGCTTGATCAAATCGTGGATGACCGATTACTCGAATCGATTCTGCTGAAGCTCCGTTTGCTACATACCAATCTTTTTCAAATTGACCATAGACTGCATCAATAGTAGCAAGCTTTGGTAAGAATCCAAATTCATTACCAAGAATGCCGTGTTGCATACAAATGGTAGGAATCCCTTTTTGGCAGCAACAAATGCCATTACTCTGCCAAAATGATTTGGACTCGAAATAATAATTGTAGATAGTGAGATCTTTTTAATCAGTTGTTCTGCCATGTCTATTTGATTAATAACAAATGCAATCTTGTGCTTTAACATATGGCGAACGGATAGGTCCTGATAAACATAATGGCTTGAAAACCGCTTTAAAATCGTATCTATTTGTTTTTGAATTTTCACTTTTGCTTGCATTGTATTTGTTCTGTAATCTTGAAGATAAATTTGATTTTTTGTAGCTTTATCTTGTGGATATTTATAGGTTTTTATTGTTATCAAATGGGTCCTATTAAAATACTTTGTTATGATCGTCATTGGTATCCGGATCAATGGATCATCTAATATAGCAACAGGAGCTTTTCGTGACAAAAAGGGCACTTTAATTGTGTCTAAGTAATTGCTAAACAGCTGTTGTATTTGATTTCGATTAGTAACACGTGAAGTAAGCCTTTTAGTAAAATCTGGTTGGGCTATTTCCTTCCACAGTGAACCATGAGGACGAATGATACTTGGAAAATGAACGAGGTAAGATAATCGGTAACCACGATAAATAACTTCTTTAAAATCTTCAATGAAATCAAGGTATAAAGACCAATAATTTGTTGTATAGGTATTCATTTTGTCCTCCTTTCTAATTCGTAAGACGTTTAATCAATTGTTTTAACCGATCGAAAGACCTTTTATTGCTTGGATAAGCATAACTCAAGAACTGAGAACGTTTTTTTTCGGCATAGTTTCTATAAGAGGTTTTGGTCAAAAAGGCAATTACTTGCTCCGCTAATACAAGAGGATCTTGTTGTATAAGTGGTTGTAGATTCTGAAAGTAACCTGTTTTCCCTTTAAAATTTTTATCTAAAATGAATACCACTCGTTCTGATAGCATCGCTTCTAATCCAACGGTTGAGGAATAGGTAATCACAGCATCAACATGTGGAAAGATATCATAAATTGTATATCCTTTTATTGCATATACATTGGTAAATTCCTTTGTAAGTGGGTGCGGTTGGGAACTTGGATAATTTTTGATGATTATGTTACATTTTTGTTTATTATTTAGTACTTGAATAAACTTGCGCCATTGATTAATATCCTCTTTTCCACGCACAGCTATCATAATTGTTTTTCTGTATTTTCTAAGTCCTAACTTTTTAATAAATGTTGGTTGATCGACTTTAGCAGGACTATATATTTGATCGAAACGAGGATGACCTACAATCTCTAATGCAGTTGGATCGACTCCAAGATTTTGGTACCAGTCTTTTTCAAACTGTCCATAAACAGCATCAACAGTTGCAATTTTAGGAATATATCCCAATTCACTCGATATAATGCCGTGTTGCATGCATATCGTTGGTATTCCTTGCGTGGAACCTACTACCGCTAAAATACGATTTATAAAACTGTGGGTGGTTGATACAACAAAACAAGAAATACTAACTTTCTTGAGTAATCGGTTAGTTATCTCTATATAAGTGATCACAGATGCTATAGTAAGCTGTAACCATTTTTGAAACGCTGGTTTCTGATAAAGGGGGGGATGATTCTCTTTCTGCGAGAGTATTTTTCTTGCTTGTTGTTGTACTTGTTTGATTTGTGTTTCAACATTAATGCTAAAGTCACCTAAATAATAGATAGACATATTTTTAATAATAGAAGGATTATTTCTCTTTTTAATTTTTATCACCGCAGTATTGATAAGTTGTGTCTTATTTTTAGGTTTTGTTGAACGATTTATTTTTTGATTTTTTTTGGATGTCCCATTTGTTAATATAACTGTATCTTGTGATGAAAATTGCTGATGATTGTTTGATTTAGGAAAACGCAACAATTTATCTACTGTAATTACTACCTTACCATCCTTCTTAAATGGTGCTACTCGATGCTTTTCTGTAAATATCTGAAACATTTCTTGAATATCCTTTGATGAAGATGCTTTTCTTTTCATAATGTTGATATAGGATTCGTTTTCTAAATCATTCAAAAGAACTGGATTTCGCAGGACATAACTTGGAAGATGACAGAAATAAACTAAAGAAAATCCACCAAACGTTAATGATGCAAAGTCACGAAGAAAATCCATATACAATGACCAATAATTTTCCAAAAATGTATCCATGATTTCCTCCTTCTTTACCTTTTATCAAGTAATCCTGCTTCTAGCAACAATTGATGTAATTGATGTTTCGTTACCACTTCTTGATCGTTAGATCGGTATGTTCCTCGCTTCACTTTTTTGGAATCAGAATATAAACTCTTAGAATCAGATGGAATCACGAACATATCATCCAACTCCCATGCATGTTGGGATTCATCGTATGTCATTAGCTCTTCATACATTTTTTCACCAGGCTTTAGGCCAATAAGTTCAGTAGAAATGGAAAGTCCTGATTGTTGTATTAATAGATCCGCTAAATCTCCTAAGCGTATGACTGGCATTTTCAAGACAAATACTTCTCCGCCTTTTGACTCCTTTAATGCCTGTAAAGTCAAACTGGTAGCTTGTGACAAAGTCATCATAAATCTTGTCATTTCAGGATCTGTAATAGTAATTAATTGATTGGTTTTGATTTGTTCTTGAAAAAGAGGAATAACAGATCCTCGAGATCCCATCACATTTCCAAAGCGGACACTCACAAATGTAGTAGCACTTGAAGATGGTGCAGCTAGTAGCCGTTCAGCAATCAATTTCGTTGCTCCATAGGTATTAGTTGGAGATATTGCCTTGTCTGAGCTAGTAAATATAACTTTTTTTACATTATTTTTAATAGCTGCACTTCTAATATTTGAACTACCTATAATATTTGTTTCCACTGCTTCTAGTGGATTTTCTTCACATGCATCCACACGTTTCATTGCCGCCAAATGGAAAACAAAATCTACATCTCTCATGACTTCTTCTAGCCTATTTAAATCACGAATATCGCCGATAAGAAATTGTAAAACGGAATGATGATGAAACCTTTCGCGAACTTGATGTTGTTTATGTTCATCACGACTAAATATTTTGATTTTTTTGGATTATCGTTTAATATTTCTTTAACCACGCTTGTACCGATTGTCCCGGTACCTCCGATCACTAATATCGTTTTATCTTTAAAAAACACAGCGGCTCCCTCTTTCCTATCTACGCAATTTTTTCTGGTTATACTGTATATGTATATAGTTAAAACATAGAACAGTTAACGACCGCAGCCTATGAAAAAAACCCATTTTTTCCTTTACACATCAAACAGACAATGTAATATGTCTTACTTCTAGGATGGTTACCGATAAAACGGGCAGGAAGGAGAGGACTACTCCTCTCCTTCCTGCCCGTTTTCTTCTTCATCGTTCTGTAATTCTACTTCGATATCTATTGGCTGATTTAGTTCTAGTTTGAAGGGAAACTTTCCAATAGGCTTTTCTGGTATACATGGATCGCTAACAGGAAAAATGACTGGGCATTGTGCTGGCATTATTGGTGGTGGGCAGGGCGGGAATGGTAAGATATCACGTGGTTGACATAAATCTGCTACAAGTTCTAATGTAACATCAAATGTTGATTGAATGCTTTGACATATTTTTACAGAAACTGTCACATTTAACTCATCAATTTCTGTACTTGATCCCATATCACAATTAACCGCACATACAAAACAGTCCAAGTCTGTGTAAGTTACATCAATATCAGTCCCATCAGGCGCACATAAAATCACTTGCTCACATTTAGTAAAAAAGGCTGAACCAACTTCAATCATGCGTCCTCCAAGTTCAGCAATTAATGGGACAAAAACATTAACATCAAAATTTTTACGTATATTTATAATTTGTAGTTTGATTTCTTCCCCCCCATCTATTATAAATTCTTGATCTTCTCGATCTAACACTATAATTGGATCGACTTCAGCTGGGGTAACTGTGCATGTAACAGCACTCTGATCAATATCATCACACTCTAATTGGACACCTGTAACAGGATTAACAGGTAATTCTAAGCCATCTACCATTAATTCGAATGTCGCTTCATTAAGAATCCAATCATACACTTTTTCTGTATTAATACAAAGAAGTTCTTGTCTTCTAGTTTGTTTTTCTAATGTCATTATTATTACACACCTCCATTTAACTTCAATTCCTTATTAGCCTATGAACGGAAAAGAAAAACGTTAAAAATACTTACTGATTCTCACCATTCAGCACGATAAACATAGGTTAATATTAGGCAGTAGTCTTTAAAAGGAGATGAGATAATGAGGGAAGAAAAATCAGAGCTGGATATCGACAATCTGACAGGAATTGTATCTGAATTACAACAAGAAGTACAATTGATTAAAAATGAGGTGGGAAAATTAAGGTTAAATACTTTAATCGAAAAATTACATGTATTTATTGAAAATAGCGAAGAGCAATTTAAAAATATGAAACAAGATATTTATACACAAAAACAAGATATAGAACAATTAAAACAATCTCTTCCAAAGAATTTATCTAGACGTCCATCCGAATTTCGGCAATTACAAAAGATGTTGCAATCCGTAAAACAAAATGAAACGATTCGCAACCCAACAAATAAATTCACTCCCACTAAGGTCGAAATCACATCGATTAAATCAAAGTATCGTCGTCCATAATATACAAAGTAAAGCCTCGTTTTCACAAATCAACTTCATTCGTCTATACCGATTTATATTTGCTGACTATACTATAGCAAGAAAGATAAAGGAGATGATAGTTGTGAAAGCAAAGCAAATAATTACTAAAGTAGCGAATTCTTTGAAAACCTCAGATGAACCTATTATCATTACTTCGGCAATTAAGAAAAAGCCAATCAGACGGAGTAAAGGCGGCTGTTGTTTAAAATAATTGGTTAGTTGCCAGCCTTTACTCGATATACATTCTGGGCAACTCTTTCTATATGGCGTTGGAATGATCTCTGTTCAATCAGATCTAATTTATGATAAAACGCCATTATTTCATTTTCAACGAGGGAAAATTTCCTTTTTTGTTTTTGAATCTTTATATTACGTGGTACGGATAATTTAGTAGGTGGTGATGGTAACGAAATACGATTACATAATTGGAGAATACGCTCAAACGAATGGCTATCATTCTCCCAACAGCAATAATGATACAAGCTTCCAGGTGTTTTCTTCACCATATTATAATTTGATATATTGAGGATTGCTTGATGGAGAGTGGCAATATTCTTAACTTGTATTCCAAGTTGATTTGGCAAGGAATTATTTGTTTCAGCAAAAGGAAGAAAGGCAATCACTGGTTTATCTAATAAAAAAGCTTCCATTCCGGATGTACAACCATTATGGATAATTACTTTTGCTGCAAGTAACCATTTAATTATAGAACCCTCGTGTATAACATGAACATTTTGAAGCTGTTTAAATGTTTGTTGATAAGACCTGATATTTTCACCTGGGTGTGGACGAATAACAATATTTAAATAAGGGAACTCTTTAGCCGTTTCTTCGATCATTTCTTCAAAAGCTAGATACAACTTTTTAATTGGTTCCACATACACATTATCTTTTATTCCTTTCGCACCATTATATAAAGGAAATCTTGTATTGACTAAAATAAAATCCTGATAGTTTTTTTGAATCGTACTAGCTTCCTCCCGATAAATTTCACGATATTTAGCTGTTAATAAATCTAATCTGGGATTACCAACGACTTGGCACTTCTTAGCCATATCCGGATATGCACTTGAGATAATCTGTTTTTGATGCTCACCCCCCCAGCAATATTCCTGAACGATGTATTGTAACATGTCTTTTCGCATTCGATCCCTGATATATTTAAATTTTTCGATCAATAATCCTTCTTCATCTAATTCTACAATAGATTGTCCATTCTCTATCGCTCTTGTTATCGTTCTTTTTCTAAACCCTTTAGGACCTCCCTTCGCAAAGAAAATACCATTAGGAAAATGCGTAGTCAATTCTGTTACCATTGGATGATCCCCCCCAATTATTACCTGATAGCCTTGCTGAATCGCATAATAGGAGAGTAGCAATTTCGCATCTAATTCACGTACTTTTACTTCAATTGGAATATAAATCCATCTATTACTTGTCATCTGCATCATTTCCTTTCGTCCTATTTCTTAACAGGTCGATTACTTCAACAAATGCAAGGCGATTATCTTCCATATACCTATCTAACACTTCCGATAACTCTACAAAGTTTTCATTATTATTAATGCCATTATCGACATTTTCTGTTTTCATAAGTAAATACAATATTAATAAATGTAATGTATCATTCTCCAGATAGACAAAACTATTATTTCTATTTGATTGGTCTTCTTGCGTGATTCGTTCTAAAGATTCTTTCATATATTGTTGTATAAGCTGATTCATTTGAAAAGATGAATGATCTCTATTTTTTTCATCTGTCTGTTCCTCCTCTTCACGATCTGTTATAGTACCGTTAAGGTTAATTTGATTTAACGCATGGATACCGTCTGGTAACTCATTACCATATGTAAAACCTTGTATCGTACCTGCATAAGTAGAAGTTGGTTCCCATTTTAATTGAAAATTAGAAAATGTCAGTATTTCTCCAGGATCGACGGATTCTTTTTGTGTAGGCTTTAACCATATTTCCTTTTTATCAGTTGCTTCATTAATTCGTTCCCATGCATTCGATAATCGAACCGTTTTTTTAGAGTTTGGATATAAATACTTGCCCGACAAATTAAAATCGATGTTAGCGGTAATTTTGATACCGATATGTGGATTCATTAATGATTGCGTTCCCAGGTTTTGAATATGAAAGGAGCCAATTCCATAATTGACACGGTCCACTTGATGTGAAAGTTGATACGAAGTTGTAAAATAACAAATAACAATTAATTGTTTGGTTTCCTCTATGTTTTTAATTAAATCTTTCATCTCATTTAAATAAACTGTACTTTCATCCTGCCAGTTCTTTATCTGTTTTTGAAGCCGTTGTTGATTCACCACTCGTCACACCTCCAATTTTGTGTGCTATAAAAAAGAAAGAGAGGAATTCTCCTCTCTTTATCCCTATGTTGACAGTTTATCCGTTATTCCCGTTAGCAGGAAAAACGACAGGGCATTGTGCCGGCATTGATGGTGCCGGGCATGGTGGGAATGGTAAGATATCACGTGGTTGACAGAAATCTGCAACAAGTTCTAGTGTTACATCAAAAGTAGATTGAATGCTTTGACAAAGACGAACGGTTACCGTTACATCTAATTCATCTACTTCTGTAGTTGTTCCAGCGTCACATGATGCAGTACATACAAAGCAATCTAAATCTGTATACGTGACATCTATATCTGTTCCTTCTGGAGCACAAAGAATTACTTGCTCACAACGAGTGAACTCTGCAGAACCAACTTCTACAATATTACCACCTAGTTCTGGTAGCAAATTAACAAAAATAGTTACTTCGAAATTTTTACGGATGTTGACAATTTGTAATGTAACTTCTGCTCCATCTACAATAAACACTTGATTTTCACGACCTAAAATGACTATTGGGTCGACATCTGCAGGAGTAACATCACATGTTACAGAATTTAAATCAATATCATCACATTCTAACTGATCACCAGTAATAGGATTAACTGGTAAATCTAAATCAGACAAACTTAGATCAAATGTAGCTTCATTTAAAATCCAATCATAAACCTTCTCGGTATTAATACACAGAAGTTCCTGTCCTCCTGTTAAATTATCCATTTGCATTGAGCAAACACCTCCAAATAAGATTACTGTCTGTATAACCTATGAACAAACACTACAAAATGTTTTAGTTAAATAGCGGAAAAATCATGATATTAAGTAAGTTAGGTGAATATCATAATAAGGAAAAGCAGCCGCAAATCGATGTTAAGCATGAGTTTGTCTACAATCGGATATATCGACAAAAAAATTGCATGTGTCACGATTTAATGTTTCATCAATAGTATATTAATGAACGATAAAAAGGGTGAATCATATTGTATCAATATAAGCTCTATAATTATCAAGACATTGAAAAACTGAATCGGGAACTTGAAGTATATAAAAAAGTAGTAGAATCAAGGAATGTTGGAAATTCCATTTCGTATTGGGAAACAAAACAGGAGTTAGAAGTGCTTAAGCAGAAATTACAGAAGAATAAAGGAGAAATGAAAGTCATGGAGCAATCCTATCAAAATCAAATTAAAGATTATGTAGATAAAGAACAAAAGATATCCCATCAAATAAATGCCATTCATCATTCTATTCAACAATTAAAAAAAGATGTAACTACAATTAAAGGGGAAGTTAAAGAATTGAGAGTTAACGAGCTGCTCGAGAAAATTAATCAAGTGATCGGACATACAAACCTAGATTTAAATGATGAAAATAAACAAGTCAGTGAGCAAAAACAAAAATTTCAACAGATAAATAAGCAGCACATAAGAAAACGCAACAGCGACTATCGCCAACTTCAACTAATGCTTAAATCTGCTACACCTAAAAAACAGCAAACACCACCATCAAGTCAACAAAAGGTGACAGATTCTAATCAAGTTACTACTAATCCAGGACGACATATGTTTACTGTACAGAATGAAGGAAAAACATTTTATAATACAAAATATGAATGGAATAGGAATATTATTGTTAAGAAGACTACAACAAAAACAGAGAAACTAAAAAAGGAAAAGAAAGAAGAGCAGCTAATGGAGGAAGCATCTATAGTAGCTCAATCAGAAAAAGAAAGCAACCCGTCGCCTTCCATAGAGAATAAACCAGTTGAAGCGGTGCAAAAAAATCAACCGATTGTTCCAGAAATAATTCCAACTGAAAATATTCCAGTTGAAGTAGAGGAAAAAAATGAACCGGTCAGTTCAGAAACAAGCCAAACTGAAAATAAAATAGAAACGGAACATGAAGCTACTAACACTACCAGTGGATTCAAGAAGACTTGGTTATTAGCCAAATCAATATGGAAAAAATAATCGAAGTTCCTTTCGTTATTTATCAGGAAATTGTTAAGGAAGGACAAAATAAACTTCCTAATGAGGCATGTGGTCTAATTACCGGAAAGTCGAAAAAAGTATTAACATTTTGGCCCTTAGTAAATGAAGCACACTCAAGTCATCGCTATTATGTCTCCAAAGAAATTGTTCAGCAGAATCTTCAGAAAATGTATAAAAAGGAGGAACAGTTATTAGCAATTTTCCACACTCACCCTACAACCGCTCCTGTTCCTTCTCCCTATGATATTAAAAATCACCCAGATGACAGCGTAGATATGGTAATTGTCTCATACAAATTCGATCAACCCAAATTAAAGTGGTATACAAAGGTATCTTCCCAATTTAAAAACATTTCTTGGTCACTTGTGAAATGAAATCATAAGGATAATTTCTATACCTAACTTCATCAGCTAGGAAAAAATAGCATTTTCTCCTAGCCTGTTTTTTAACTCTCTTTGTAATGCTTGGCTATCCCTTTCTGAGATCCATTCTGTGTGAATTTGTACTTCTTTATCAGTCTTTAACTTAATCAAAATCATCTTACTTATTAACACAGCGCGTTTCATTTGATCAAATGGAACTGTTCTTCGTGATAACAGATTACCTCTATAAATACTTAATTGTTTTTCTTGTAATTCGACATAGACTTTTCTATGCAAGTTAAAATAATATAATATCTTATACACGCCGAAAGCTACAAATAAAATAGTCAATGCGCCAAAAACGATGTAAGAGCTAATCGTTACATTACGTTGATATACCATTGTAATTACATTAGAGATTATTAAGAAGAGAACATATATTATCCAAAGTCCACTTCGTTTTTTCCAGTTAATATCTAATTTAAATGTAATGCTCAAAAAATCACTCCTATTGTAAAAGAGGTAAACCAGTTACTCCTTCTAAAAAATAACTGGTTTACTATAATTAGATATTTTCAACTCTGATATTCTAAAAAGAAATCGCTAGTTAGGTTTGATCATTTACTAATCAAGTGGTTTTCAGGTTATTCACTTTATTTAACATACACCTATTCTTTTGAGTGCTTGTTGCAGGCTGCTAACCGTCTTTACATGACTCATATTTATTCCTAAACTAACCATCGTTTGTACAATATCTGGTCTAATACCGCTTAAAATTGGTTTAATACCAATTAACTCTAATGATTCTATTACTTTGAAAAGCTGATGAGCAACCATTGTGTCAATTGCATTTACACCAGATAAATCAATTATAATATAATCTAAATCTTCATCACTGCCTTGACTTAAACCATTTTTCATAAGTTGATCCGCACGATGTGTATCAATTTCACCAATAATAGGAATAATCCCGACACTATCGGTAATTTTCACTAAAGGAATGGATAATTCGTCAACGGCATATCTTGCTCTTGCAATTGTCACATTAAAGTCTTTCATATATTTCTTGCTAACTAATTTTATTGCCTGATCAACAATATAATTAAAATTAACAATTGCTTTATGGTAATCCTCTAATGAAAAATCAGTATTTAAAGCCTCTTTTAGAATAATTTCACTTATCGTTTCTCGATAATTACTAATTTCTTCTAAGGCAATATCAAGTGGCAGCATGAGCTCTAGCAACCTGTTACTTAGTTTCTCACTCCAATATTCTAAAGATTCAATTGGGGCATCATTATCTGAAACAATTGACTCTGCATAAACTTCAATTAATTCCCTTCTCCACTCTATTAAAAAATCTTTGATATCGACACCTTTAAACTCTGGTATAGGGATAGCATTTACAATTTCATCTTTTTGTTTACCTATATTTTTCGAAATAGTTTCAAGATTTTGTCTTTCTTTTATAATCATAACAAATTATCCTTTCCATATATTATTAGGTACAATAGATGGTTTCTCTCTCTACATTTATAATATACCCAGAATTCTAATTACGAAAACAAATTAATAAATTATGTTAAAATTATTAGATTAGAAATGAATCAACTTATAAAATATGATGAAGGAGATACTTAACAATTTATTTGAGGTGTTATCAATGAAAAATACAGCAACGAATGTCATTTAATTTTGCGGAACCCACTATGAATATGGAAAAATGAAAGGACACAATTAAATAATAATTATCTGGTGGCTAATAGACACAATCAATGGAAAGTGAGGAGAACACGATTTAAAATTAATGTAAAGCAGACCATTTCTGTATATAAAGCGTTAGCTCCATCTCTATGGGAAGAGTTTGAGGGGGGGTTAAAGGATGCTCTGGAATGGCCGATAGAAAGGATTTTATTAGAGTTTGGCGGTTATCGAACAAATATCCCAAAATCAGGATGTTCCATTATGTCTGGGAACGGTTTTCTGATCAGAAATTATGATTATCACCCTAAGACTTATGATGGGAGCTTTCTAGCATCTCAGCCGACAGATGATGGCCTTGCTACTATTGGCAGTAGCCAACGGGTAACGGGAAGATCTGATGGAATGAATGAGCAGGGACTCGCTCTTGGCTATACTTTTATCAATCGCAAAAAACCTGGAGATGGTTTCGTTTGTCACATGATAGGAAGGTTAGTATTAGAATTATGTAAAAATATTGAAGAGGAGGTTCAGCTATTAAAAGAACTACCACATCGTGGTTCGTTCAGTTATGTTCTCTATGATACAAATAGTACACTAGTAACAATTGTAGAAACCTTTCCTCGAGGAATAGAAATACGCGAGAACATTGCTTGCACTAACCATTTTGAACGTTTGACAAAAGATAACCGCCACTTTTTAGTGGATTCAACTAAAAGAATGGATTTGATACAAGAGAAGGAACTGTCATCTCTAACTTCGGAAAAAACATTTCAACTTTTTAACAGTACAACTGCTAGTCTATTTTTCCAGCAATATTATAACTGGGCTGGTACGATTCACACCTCAGCCTTTTTTCCTTCTGATTTAACTGTTTAGTTTGCACTCGGCGGTAATCAGAAACCATATGTCTTTAACTTTCGCAATTGGTTAAGAGGAATTGATTTTCAGACTTCCATCATTAGAGGAGAAATAAATACAACTATCCCCTTTCTCAGTATGGAAAAAGCAGATTGGTTTAAGGAAAAGCATCAATCAAAATAATTATAGAACGTTTTGAAGAGAAAATATAGTGAGCTTTTTAACACAAAAACCGGGAAAGCCCGCCCGGTCCATATTATTAACACAGGTACTGTGCTCTAACTATTATGTAAAAATTCCGAATTATATAAACCGTAATATCACCGCTTCCACTCCTGTGGCATTCGTTTCCCCCCCTGAAGATCCACTTTTTTGAGCGGTTTGTGCTCGGAAAAGTTAGCTGAAGGGAAGACGCCACGGAAAGGGAAGTGGGATTTACTTGCACAAGATAGGTCTCATACTAAACAACATATCTAGTCAACTATATCTTTATTTATATCACATTCAAAACGTGAATAGGATACCTAAATGCTGAGATACCAATGGTTATATATTTTCTTACCTTAACACAAAAACCAGTTATTCCTATATAGAAATAACTGGTCCTCATTTAAAGCTCTAACTCGCCCATTCGCAATAATTCCACTACAGCTTGCGAGCGCCCCTTAACACCCAACTTCTGCATTGCGTTTGAGATGTGATTTCTTACTGTTTTTTGCGAGATAAAAAGTTCTTGGGCGATATCCTTGGTTGTTTTATCCTGAACTAATAGCTCAAATACTTCTCTTTCTCGTTTCGTTAATAATTGCTTCGGCTTGTATTCGTTATCTTTCAAATGTGAACCCCCCCTCCTTGCTAACTTTAGGGCGTTGAAATAAGAGGGTAATTACTTAGTCAATTTTATAATATGTCAACCGCAGATAAGGTGTGCTCTACAAACGTCTAAATCAAACACATTTTCGATGTTTTTTAATTTTATAATTATTGAAGTGGTTATATATGTTACCATGGTATAAATACTGGAATGGCAAAGATTTTATACTTACTCACCTTAAAAAGAAAACCCCTTCTCATTAGTGAGAAGGGATTTATCTTTAATTAATAGGCATGATCGCTTCCGAAGAAGTTTTTGAATGATTGTATATTGGTATCACGGTTTAGTGCTGCGATAGAAGTTGTCAAAGGGATACCTTTAGGACAAACCTGCACACAGTTTTGTGAATTACCACAACCTGAAATACCGCCATCTTCCATTAGTGCTTCTAAGCGTTCACTTTTATGCATTTCTCCTGTTGGATGAGAATTGAATAAGCGAACTTGCGATAATGGAGCAGGTCCAATGAAATCAGATTTACTGTTAACATTTGGACAAGCTTCCAAACATACGCCACATGTCATACATTTTGATAGTTCATATGCCCATTGACGTTTTTTCTCTGGCATTCTTGGTCCGGGTCCCAAATCGTGCGTACCATCAATTGGAATCCATGCTTTTACTTTTTTCAAGGAATCAAACATACGACTGCGATCGACAACCAAGTCACGCACTACTGGAAATGTGGACATAGGCGCCACACGTATTGGTGTCTCCAGAGTATCTACTAAAGTCGAACATGCTTGACGTGGTACATCATTGATGACCATTGAACACGCTCCACAAACTTCTTCTAGACAATTCGATTCCCATTGAATCGGAGCTACATGTTTGCCCTCTGCATTAACAGGATTTTTTTGTGTCTCCATTAATGCAGAAATAATATTCATGTTTTTACGATAGTTTATCTTGAATGTCTCCTCATAGGGAGGAGAATCAGGACTATCCTGCCGAGTTATTATCATTGTCAGCTTTTCTTCTGCCATCTCTCGCTACCCCCCCTTTATTTTTTCTTACTATAATCACGTTTACGAGGTTCAATTAAAGATACATCGACATCTTCGTACTCGAACTTAGGTGATTGGGTGCTTACGTCAAATGATGCTTTTGTAGTTTTGAGCCATTCTTCATCATTACGTTCCGGGAATTCAGGTTTATAATGAGCACCACGGCTTTCATTACGATTATATGCGCCTAAAGTCATGACACGAGCTAAATGCAACATATTTTTCAATTGACGAGTAAACATAACACCTGAGTTGTTCCAACGGGATGTATCATCCATATTAATGTGTTCCCAACGCTCCAACAATTCTTCAATTTTTTTATCTGTTTTTAGAAGTTTTTCATTTTCACGCACCACCGTAACATTAGCTGTCATCCATTCTCCAAGTTCTTTATGGATTTGATAAGCATTCTCGTCACCACGCATATTTAATAGTTCTTCAAATCTAGCTTCTTCTTCTTTCAAATGACGATCAAAAACATCTGAAGGAACATCTTCAACTGTTTTTTCTAATCCATCTATATATTTAATCGCATTTGGCCCTGCAACCATACCACCATAAATAGATGATAATAGTGAATTAGCACCAAGACGGTTTGCACCATGTTGTGTATAATCACACTCACCAGCTGCAAAGATTCCTGGGATGTTAGTCATCTGATCATAATCCACCCAAAGTCCACCCATTGAATAGTGTACAGCAGGGAAAATTTTCATTGGTACTTTACGTGGATCTTCCCCCCCAACAAATTTCTCGTAGATTTCGATAATTCCACCAAGCTTAACATCTAATTCTTTTGGATCTTTATGAGAAAGATCAAGATATACCATGTTTTCCCCGTTAATTCCAAGCTTTTGATTTACACAGATATCAAAGATCTCACGAGTCGCAATATCACGAGGAACAAGATTACCGTATGCCGGATATTTCTCTTCTAAGAAATACCAAGGTTCCCCATCTTTATACGTCCATACTCGTCCACCTTCCCCCCCACGAGCAGATTCACTCATAAGGCGAAGTTTATCGTCTCCTGGAATCGCTGTAGGGTGAATTTGAATAAACTCACCATTTGCATAAACAGCTCCCTGCAAATAAAGCGCTGCTGCAGCCGAACCAGTATTGATAACTGAGTTAGTTGATTTACCAAAGATAATGCCAGGACCACCTGAAGCAAAAATGGTTGCATCAGCTTTAAAAGCTTTTATTTCATGTGATTTAACATTTTGGCCAAGAATTCCTCGTCCAACACTATCATCATCAATAATGGCTGAAATAAATTCCCAACCTTCATATTTCGTTACTAACCCTTGCACTTCATAACGACGAACTTGTTCGTCTAATGCATATAATAATTGTTGCCCTGTTGTTGCACCTGCATATGCTGTACGGTGATATTGTGTTCCACCAAAACGACGGAAGTCAAGCAAGCCTTCTTCCGTACGGTTAAACATAACCCCCATACGGTCTAACATGTGAATAATTCCTGGTGCAGCATCACACATCGCTTTAACAGGTGGTTGATTAGCTAAGAAGTCTCCACCGTAAACTGTATCATCAAAGTGTTCCCAAGGAGAATCCCCCCCTTCGCCTTTTGTATTTACTGCACCATTAATTCCACCTTGTGCACAAACAGAGTGAGATCGTTTAACAGGTACAATCGATAATAAATCTATATGAACCCCCCCTGCTTCTGCTGCTTTAATTGTGGCCATTAGTCCTGCAAGTCCACCACCCACAATAACAATATTGCGATCACTCATTTATACTCACTCCCTTTACTTTCTTACTGCTTTATTAAACGAACGCGAATAATGCGCGAACACCGATATAAGTTACAGCTAAAAATACTAATAATGTTGCATATGTAGCAATTTTCTGTGAACGTGGTGTAACTGTAATACCCCATGTTACAAAAAAGCTCCATAATCCATTGGCAAAATGGAATGTAGTGGATACTACTCCAATTACATAAAACCAGAACATTACTGGATTCGCTAAAATATTTTCCATTAAGCTATAATCCAACTCTTCTGTTCCCATGCCAATTTGAACACGTGTTTCCCAAAGATGCCACACAATAAAGACCAGCGTGATAATACCTGTTATTCGTTGCAGGAAAAACATCCAATTTCGAAAAAATCCATAACGTCTTGTATTGTTTTTTGCTACAAACACAATATAGACACCTAATACTGCGTGAAATAAAATTGGAAGGAAAATAATAAAAATTTCCAGCATTAAGCGAAACGGTAGATCATGCATAAATTGTGCCGCTTTATTAAAGCTGTCTGCTCCGTAAACAGCAAAATGGTTGACTACCAAGTGCTGAATTAAGAAGATACCAATTGGCACTACTCCCAATAGCGAATGTAACCTGCGATAAAAGAATTCCCTATTCTCCACTTTTGTACCCCCCCCTCTAGTTCTTCTCATATTTACAACATACGACTCTTCTGTAATTAACATTTAGAAAAAAGCGCTTTACAACTCAAAACAAAGTTTCACTTTCTCTTCGATCTTTTTTCGAGCAGTCCCATCCAAAGAATTTCGTATATTGGTACCACAACTATTGTACTTCTATCAGCAAAAAGCGTCAAGAAAACGAACGCTTTTTCTATAAAAAGTTGTCGAATACATTTCAGAAATAATTGGATAAAGTTACTTTTGAACGATTGCAGAAACAGTCGAAAAAAGCGATAATAGAATAAATAGATCATACATTTTACAGATTAGGGCAAGAAAGGGGGGGACTTTTAAATGACTACAAAAAAGACGAATATTGCTACAGTATTAGCAAATTTACAAACAACAAGTAGTGGTTATGATTTGATACGATATATTGGCATACCAGATATGCTTGGTCAGGAATCTGATCTTATTTTATACGTAATGGGAAAAAAATTGGCGCGGCAGGCAGAGTGTATATCGATAGAAGAAATACAGGAATTTTTTCAGCATGTTGGCTGGGGGGGAGAACTGGCATTATCACAAGAAAAAAGACGGGGGGGATACCTTTTTGAACTCAGTGGTAGCATTATACAGGCAAGATTACAGACTTTAGAGAAAATTGATTTCCAATTAGAAGCTGGATTTTTAGCAGAGACAATTAATCAGATTTCAGAAAAGGATTGCGAATCGATTGCTGAAATAAAAAAAGATCATGTTATATTACATGTATTATTTGACTAAAGCCCCCCATATTCCTTTTTTGGAAGGGGCTTTATTATTCTTTTTCTAATAATTGACTTAATATATTTTTTGCTACCGGCTTCGGAATACCTAATTGTGCAATATCTTCTACAGATGCTTTTTCAATTTCCCGAATGGATTTAAAATGTGTTAGTAGAAGTCTTTTTCTTTGTGCCCCCCCAACACCATCAATCTCGTCTAACTTAGAATGAAAGGCACTTTTGCCTCTTAGCTGACGATGGAAGGTTATTGCAAATCGGTGTACCTCATCCTGAATACGTTGAATGAAATAAAATTCCTGTGATCTTCTGTCTAAATTCACCACTTCGGGTGGATCACCATATAACAATTCGCTTGTCCGGTGTTTATCATCTTTTGCCAGACCACATAAAGGAATATCTAAGCCTAATTCATTTTCTAATACGTCAACCGCTGCAGACATTTGTCCCTTAGAGCCATCAATAACAATTAAATCTGGTAAGGCTTCTTCTTCTTTTAACACTCTCGTATACCGGCGTCTGATAACTTCCCGCATGGTATCATAATCATCCGGACCTTCCACATTTTTAATTTTATATTTACGATATTCTTTTTTAGCTGGTTTTCCATCGATAAAAACTACCATTGCTGAAACGGGATCTGTCCCTTGAATATTGGAATTATCAAAAGCTTCGATTCGATGCGGCGTTTCAATATGAAGTATATCTCCTAAACTTTCCACTGCAAGAATCGTTCGTTCTTCATTTCGCTCTATTAAACTGAATTTTTCCTGTAATGCAATTTCGGCATTTTTTTGTGCTAATTCAACGAGTTCCTTCTTACGCCCTCGCATCGGAATATGCACATCAATTTCTAACAATTCCTTTAATAGCTCTGCTTTGGTTGGAATTGGAACGAGTATCTGCCTTGGCTTTGGATGGTGATGGTGCAAATAAAAGCTGCCGATAAAACTTAAGAAGGTGTCCTGCGCTTCATCAAAAAGGGGAAATAATGAGACATCTCGTTCAATTAATTTTCCTTGTCGAATGAAGAATACTTGTACGCACATCCAGCCTTTATCAATCGTGTAATTAAATACATCCCGATCCACTTCATCCGTCATCGTCATTTTCTGTTGTTCCATTACTGATTCAATGTGCTGAATCAAGTCACGAAATTCTTTTGCTCGTTCAAAATTAAGCTTTTCTGACGCATGCAGCATTTTTTCTGTAAGGCTCTTTTTAATCATGCGATGCCCACCGTTCAAAAAACTGCCAATTTCTTGCGTGATTTTTTGATATTCTTCTTTAGTTGGGGGATTTTCCGCACATGCCAAACACTGATGCATGTGATAATACAAACAATGACGACCTTTAGGATTATTACATTTTCGTAATGGATATAATCTATCTAATAACTTTTTTGTTTCTCTTGCTGCGATTACATTCGGATAGGGACCAAAATATTTTCCCTTATCCTTTTTTACTTTGCGAGTTATAATTAAACGCGGATGACGTTCATTGGTAATTTTCAAAAAGGGATAGGACTTATCATCTTTTAACAGTACATTATATTTGGGATCATATTTCTTAATTAAATTCATTTCTAAAATCAGCGCTTCAATTTCAGAACTAGTAACGATATACTCAAAATCATGGATTTCCCTGACCAATCGCTGAGTTTTTTGATCATTGGCACCAATAAAATAAGAGCGAACTCTATTGCGTAAGATTTTAGACTTCCCTACATATATTACCGTACCATGTTTATCCTTCATCAAATAACAACCAGGTTGAGCAGGTAATACTGCTAATTTCTCTTTTATGTTATCACCCATCTCTCTCACCCCCCCTTTGTTTTTCACTATCAGTATATGTAGCAGAAAAGAATCCCTTATTACAACGATTTGCTGTAATAAGGGATTCTCACTTTCTATTATGCATGTTTGTTGATGATTTCAACAAGTGCTTCTTTTGGTTGGTAGCCAACTACTTGATCGACTACTTCACCATCTTTGAAAAGTAAAAGTGTTGGAATACTCATTACACCGTATTTACCTGCTGTTTCTTGGTTTTCATCTACATCAAGTTTTACGATTTTTACTTGGTCGCTCATTTCACCATCTATTTCTTCAAGGACTGGTGCAATCATTTTACAAGGTCCACACCATGTAGCCCAAAAGTCTGCTAATACTAACCCTTCACTTGTTTCATTACTGAATGTACCATCGTTAGCTGCTACGATTGCCATTTAGAATTCCTCCTTTATTATTACGATTTCTTCCTAAGTATAACATCTACAAAATAATCATCCTAATACTTTGCTTATAAGGATATTTTTTAATCGGCCTTACTTTTTATACAGATAACATATAATAAAAACCAACAACTAAAAAGATCAGTGCAATTGCAAATAATACATAGGCCAACGTTTTCATCTTGCCACTCCTCTACTGTATACTAGAGCCGATAACGTAAGAAAAACCAACTGAAATAACCAAAGAAATAAAACCTACGGCACGATTATCCTTTTCGATTTCCTGATCAATTCGGTATGTTGGTGTTAAAAATTCAAAAATAAAATAACCGAACAACAATAAAAGAAAACCATATCCGCTCCAAACGATACTTTCAAGTATGCTGTCATTATGTTCAATCGAATAACGGATTATATTGGCGATTCCAAATATTTTTCCTCCCGTTGCCATGGCAACACTAAGATTTCCGTTTCTTATTTCTTCCCAGTTTTTATAAGAAGTTACAAGTTCAAAGATTATTAAGAAGACGACTAAACTCAACACAGCAACACTATAACGAGCAGCTGTTTCGATAAAAACATTTCCCCAAAAGTCTGACATTTTGATGGCCTCCTCTTATTTTAATGCTAATACCGTCACACCTAGTCCACCTTCACCCATTTCACCGTCACGAGCACTGGTAATTTTGGAATGTTTGCGGGCAAAGTCCTTTACTCCTTTACGAAGTGCACCCGTACCTTTCCCATGAATAATCGATACGTTATGATAGCCTGCAAGTAAGGCATCATCAACATACTTCTCTAATTGTTGCAAAGCATCTTCATAGCGTTCACCACGCAAATCGAGTTCAGGTTTTACATGATATTGTGAACCTCTAACGGTAGCTAATGGTTTTTCCATTTTGGGTTCTTCTCGTCTCACAAATAACAAATCTTTGCGCTTTACTTTCATTTTCATTATTCCAATTTGAACTTGGAACTCATTCTTACCTGTCTGTTCAATGATAGATCCTTTCTGATCTAACGTTAACAGCTTCACTTCATCTCCAGGATGTAACGTTTTTGCCTTTGCTGCATCAAATGCTTGCTCTTGTTTCTCTTGCTTTTTGGTTAGATCTGGTCTTGCCTCATTCAGAAGTTTTTTCGCTTCAATCCATTCATGTTCTTTTAATTCAGCTTCTGTTTTCATATTTCTTAGCTCTAAAACGATCGTTTCAGCATCTTCTCTCGCTCTTACCAAAGCTTTTTCTGCTTTTTCTTCGGCTTTTTTATATAATGCCTCACGTTCTCTATCGAATTGTTGCCATTTTTTTTCAATATCTCGTTTGAGCTGATCTGCTTGTTCTAAAATAATATGGGCATTTTCATAATCCGTTTCAGCTCTCCGTCTTGAATCTTCAAGAGATGCGATCATATTCTCCACACTTTTAGAATCGGTGCTTATAAGACTTCTGGCTTCTTCAATAACTTGTTCATTTAATCCAAGACGCTTCGATATTTCAAATGCATTACTGCGACCAGGAACACCAATTAACAATCGATAAGTTGGTTTTAGCGTTTGAATATCAAATTCAACGGAAGCATTCGTCACATCTTTACGATTATATCCATATGCCTTTAATTCAGGATAATGTGTCGTTGCAATAACTCGTGCTCTCTTTTCTACCACATAATCGAGGATAGACATAGCTAATGCAGCGCCTTCCTGAGGATCTGTTCCAGCACCAAGCTCATCAAATAACAATAACGATTTATGATCAAAATTATTAAGGATATCAACAATATTGGTCATGTGAGAAGAAAAAGTACTTAAACTTTGTTCGATCGATTGCTCATCACCAATATCAGCAAACACATCAGAAAAGACGGCTAACTCTCCACCATCCAGTGCTGGCACCTGTAAGCCAGATTGTGCCATCAATGTGCAAAGTCCGACCATTTTTAACGTGACGGTTTTACCGCCTGTATTGGGACCAGTAATGACAATGGCGGTAAAGTCTTCGCCTAATTCCACATCATTCGCTACCACCTCATCTGCTGGAATTAGCGGATGACGAGCACGTTTCAATTTAATAATGCCCTGGTCATTCATGGTTGGCCGGCTTGCTTTCATCTCATGACTTAACTTAGCGCGTGCAAATATAAAATCTATATGTGCTAATGCTTCGACATTTTGCCGGAGATATCCTTCATCTTCAGCAATACGGATCGTTAAATCCTTTAAGATTCGCTCAATTTCTCTTTTCTCATCAACTCTGGCTGCTTGTAACTGATTGTTTAATTCCACGACAGACTGGGGGGGTTCCATAAATAACGTTTGACCTGATGCAGATTGATCATGAACGATACCACCTATCGCCCCGCGATATTCCTGTTTGACTGGCAACACATACCTGTCATTACGAATCGTGACAATCACATCTGATAACATCTTCGTTTTAGTTTTTGTGAAATTATCTAATCGGTCTCGCACCTTATTTTCGTTAGTACGGATCTTAGTACGTAAACCTCGTAATTTATCTGAAGCACCATCATCATATGCCCATGATCATCAATACAGCTCTTAATTTCTCTTTCTAACTCGTTTAATGGAACTATCTCATCTGCAAGCGCCTGAACAATCGGTAATTTGATATCTTCTAATTTATCAATAAACAGTTTTAATTGTTTACCACCATTTATCGTACTGGCAACATCTAAACATTCGTGTGTGGATAGAATGCCACCAATCACAGCTCTTTTAATACTTGGTTTTATATCAGATATTCCACCTAGTGGTACATTTCCTTTAAGTCGAATAACATGAAAAGCTTCATCTGTTTCGTCTTGCCATGAATTAACCTGTTCAAGATCTGTGGAAGGTTTTAACATACGTGCTTTTTCCACACCAAGAGAAGAAGCAGCTTTTTCTACGAGTTGTTCCTTAATTTTGTGAAATTCTAATACATGTAATATACGCTGGTTCATCAATCAAACCTCCTATCTTGAATTCACTTCTTTTTGGCGTAAATATTCGATGAATTTTTCTGCATTCCACGTGTTGACTACTGTATCTTTTTTTAGTTTTCCACGACGTGCAGTACCAATACCAGTTGTCATATCTTCTAACATAGTATAATTATGTGCGTCAGTGTTAATTGCCAGATGAACACCGTGTTCCTGTGCAAGTTCTACCCACTCTGCAGATAGATCTAAACGATTGGGATTTGCATTTAATTCTAAGATAGTATTGGTTGCTGCTGCTTGTTTAATCAGCCATTCTACATCGACAGCATAGCCATCTCGTTTGCCTAATAATCTGCCCGTTGGATGTGCAATCATATCTACATGCGGATTCTGCAATGCATGCAGTAACCGCTCATGTATCTTCTCTTGTGGCTGTTGAAAACTAGAATGAATCGATGCAATGACAAAGTCGAGCTCTTGTAAAAAATCATCTTCGAAATCTAATGTCCCATCAGGTAAGATATCCATCTCAACACCCGCTAAAATAGTAATGTCAGGATGCTGTTGCTGCACTTTTTCAATTTCTTTACGTTGTTGTCGCAAGCGTTCTTCGTTTAGTCCATTAGCAACTTTAAGAAACTTCGAATGATCCGTAATTGCCATAAAGTGATAGCCTTTCTCTTTGACACGAATCACCATCTCTTCTAAGGATTGTGCACCATCACTCCATGTCGTATGCATATGCAAATCAGCTTGAATAGAAGCTTCATCCACTAAATCAATTGAAGCTTTTGCAAGAGTAAGTTCATCCTTACCTTCACGAATTTCAGGTGGGATAAACTCCAGTCCAAAATTACGATAGAAAGCTTCCTCTGTAGCAAAAGTTTTCACCTTCCCTGTCTCAACATCCTCAACACCATACTCACTAATTTTTTTACCTTGTGATTTTGCCAATTGACGCATTAACACATTATGATCCTTCGAACCGGTGAAATGATGAAGTGTTGTTGGAAATTCTTTATCGCTTACTAAACGAAAATCAACATTAATATCATAGCGTCCTTGCACAACAATCGATACCTTTGTATCACCTGCCGCGATCGTGTCCATTCGATCTTCGAATTGTAATAATTTTTCCTTCACTATGTCCGGCTTATCTGTTGCAATAATAAAATCTAAGTCTTTAACGGTCTCTCGAAATCGCCGCATACTACCTGCAATCGAAAATCGTTGAATCTCTTCGATGTTGTGAAGAAAATCTTCTATTTTTTCTACAGTTGCTACAACGAGAGGCACTGGTAAACGTTCAGGACGAGTACCCGCACTATTCAGAGCTTCTATTATTTTTTCCTCCGTTTTTTTACCAAAGCCTTTAAGCGCCTGTACTTCCCCCCCTTTTTCACAGGCTGCTCTTAACGTACCTTCATCGACAATATCTAATTCATGATATAGTTTTGCTAATTTTTTCCCACCCAAGCCAGGTAAATTCAACAGAGGAATCAAACCTGCCGGTACTTCTTTCTCTAATTGTAGTAAAGTATCTGATTCACCATTTTCAATAAATTCCAATATGACAGCAGCGGTGCCTTTTCCTACACCTTGCAATTTCGTGAAATCTTCTATTTCTGTTAAAGAACGATCGTCTCGTTCCAGGGCTTGCGCTGCCTTACGATATGCTGATATTTTAAAAGGATTTTCATTTTTTAATTCAAGATAGGTAGCAATTTTTTCTAATAGCTTAATAACATCTTTTTTATTAATAGCCATTCAGTTCCCTCACTTCTTCTTATTAACATGTGAAATACCCTTGCTATTTGTCTGGCAAGGGTATGTTCCATTACTTACTGAAAGGGTCATTTTCGAACCAATATGTTGCAATTTTATCTGATAAAACCGGTGTTTCTTCGATAATAAAGGCTGCAATTGACGAACTATCGATAAGTTCCTGAATATAGGCAACAGGTGCTAAAGCCAAAATATATAAGACAACAAATAATAGCAAATATACTTCTACAAAACCTAAAATGGCACCTAACCAACTATTTAAAAGTCGTAAAATCGGTAAATCTGCTACAAAATCAAGCATTGTTGCTACAATTTGCAAAATGATTTTCGTAACAAAAAATAAAGCACCAAAGGCAATAGCATTATAATAAGCAGCCTCTAATGGCAACGATTCTAGAAAAACAGCCCATGAAGCATCTGACATAAATTCTGGATATGGAATCCATAATTCCAACTTTGATGCCAGATTATCGTAATAAATTGCAGCAACTATAAAAGCGACAATAAATCCAATAAGGTGCAGAACTTGAAGGATAAAACCTCTCCTTAATCCTACAAAGATTCCAACAATAAGTAAAAAAATAAGTATGATATTTACCATAACAAAATTATTCCTCTTTCTCCTCAAGTAATTTTTGTAATACCTCAAAATCCTCTTTTAATTTTATGTAATCATTCATTGTATTCACTGCTGTCAATACTGCAAGTTTAGTTGTATCCAATGATTTATTCAAAGCGTGTATATCACGCATTTTGCCATCCACCAGATTTGCTACATGACGGATCTGATCTGACTGTTCGTTACCAACAATCGTGTATGCTCTTCCATATATATCAACGGTGGTCCGAGACTTTTCTGGTTGGGACACCATGATACCCCCCCTTTTAGACAATTAACTTAGAATTAATAGTAACATGAAGTACCTAATTAGAAAACTATTCTGATAAAATGAATCTCTGTTATACTTAAAAGTAGTAAGTAGGAAAGGACGAAGACTATTGTCAAACATCGTTTTACAATTCACAAAAAATAATTTATCAAAAGTAAAAAGTTATTATGAAAACTATATTACCAAAGTTCCGCCAAATAGTCTTTTCTTAGCTAAAAAGAATAATGTTACAATTATTGCTTATAAATCTGGAAAAGTCATGTTTCAGGGTGGTCAGGCTCAACAGGAAGCGGAGCAATGGCAAGCGTTTGTATCTGATTCTATCATTGCAAAACCCTCCGTAAATGACCACCAATATCAGCCACCACAAGCTTTATTCCATCAAGCACACATCGGGACAGATGAAGCGGGTACAGGAGATTACTTCGGCCCAATTACGGTGAGTGCGGTATATTTGACTGAAGAAACATTGTCAATTCTTAAAGCAATGGGTATCACGGATTCCAAAACGTTGATAGATGATCGCATTGCAGAGTTTGCGAAAGAAATTGTGAAGCAAAAAATTCCCTACACGTTATTAACGTTAGAAAATGCGAAGTATAACAAGCTTCAAAAAAAAGGCTGGAATCAAGGCAAAATGAAAGCCATGCTTCATCAGCATGCGATTCAAAAATTATTAACTAAAATAGGAAACAGTTCTCTTCAGGGGATATTAATTGACCAATTTTGTCAGCCACCCTCTTATATCAAGCATATTAAAGAAGAGGGTCTTCGATTAGAGACTAATACTTTTTTTATGACAAAAGCTGAAAGTTATTCTACTTCTGTGGCTGCTGCCTCTATTATTGCAAGAGCTAAATTTGTAAAAGAAATGGATCACCTCTCTGCTGAATACGGAGTTACCATACCAAAGGGTGCATCCAGCAAAGTCGATCAAACAGCTGCTTACTTGATAAAAAAACATGGCCTTGAAGCATTAGCAAACATAGCAAAAACACATTTCGCCAATACTGATAAAGCATTGCGATATGTAAAAAAGAGATGATACCCTCTGATGATAAAAGAAAGGCTGCAACTCTAATTAAGTTGCAGCCTTTTTGTTTATGCTCTTAATTCTGCTTGGTGTTCGTTTGCTACTGCTTCTAATATCGCTTGATAGGATGCTTCTACTTCCTCATCCATTAGCGTCCGTTCTGGATCTTGATAGAATAAACTGAAGGCAATCGATTTTTTTCCTACTGTTAAACGGTCACCCTGATAAACATCAAATACCTGGATATCCTTGATCAGTTCACCACCAGCTTTTGCAATCGTATCTTGTAAAACACCCGCCTGAACTGTTTCGTTCACTACAAGTGCAATATCCCTCGTCACACTAGGATAACGTGGAATTGCAGCAAAACTTGGTTCATTTTCGTGAAGTGAAAGAATATATCGAAGTCGATATCAAACACAAACGTATCCTTCAAATCATAGCTTTTTTGTAATTGCGGATGTAATTGACCAGCAAACCCAATGGCATGGTTATTCAGGAACAATTGAGCTGTTCTTCCAGGATGCATCCCTTCCACTTTTGCCTGGGTAAAGATTACTTGCACATTTAATGATGCAAATAATGCTTCCAGAACTCCTTTGACGACAAAGAAATCAACTGTCTTTTTCTCTTGCTGCCAAGGATGATGATTCCACTCTCCAGTTAGAACACCTGCTAGACGAAGCTTTTCTTCTGGTTGTTTTGTCACTTCTTGCTCTTTAGAAATAAAAATACTGCCTAATTCATAATAAGCAAGGTTTGTTTGCTTACGAGCTAAATTATAGGCAACAGATGATAGCATTTCCGGTAAAATGCTTAATCGTAATGTACTATGTTCTTCGCTCATTGGCATTGATAATGATACTGCTGATACTAAGGCTTCTGCTACTTCTGGACTAACCAGTTGTGTGACACGCTCTTTGTTTGTTAAAGAATAGGTAACCGTTTCAGACAGCCCAGCTCCTTCTAAGAAACGTTTTACATGACGTTTTAACTGTTGTTGTTTCGTTAAACCACCAACTTGTGCCCCCCCACCGCCCGGCAGCGTAAAAGGCAAATTATCATAACCATAGATACGAGCCACTTCTTCCAACATGTCTTCGAAGATCACAATGTCTTGACGACGTGTTGGTGCATATACTGTAAATGTTTCATCATCTTGCTCATAATTAAAGTGCAGCTTGCGCAGGATATCTGCAACCACATCATTTGAAATAGCTGTTCCTAAACGGTCATTTATTTTTGAAGTCCAAATCGTTACCATTTTTTCTGAATAATCAAGTTGATCAAATTCAACAATACCGTCTAACACTGTGGCATCTGCATATTTCTCTAATAATTGACAAGCTTTCTCTCCAGCTTTTCGGACACGATTTGGGTCTACACCTTTCTCAAATCGATTGCTTGCTTCACTTCTTAAATCAAATGCTTTTGCTGCCTTGCGAACGGTTTGACCATCAAAATATGCAGCTTCAAGTAAAATCGTTGTCGTTTGATCGGAGACCTCTGTATCTGCTCCACCCATTACACCTGCTAAAGCAACAGGTTTCTTCCCATTAGTGATTACGAGATGTTCACTTGATAATGTTCGTTCCTGATCATCTAATGTAACTATTTTTTCACCGTCATTTGCCATTCGTACGACAACTTCTTGGGAGTCGAATTTGTCATAATCAAAAGCATGCAATGGCTGACCATATTCTAATAATACGTAATTTGTAATATCAACCACATTGTTAATCGGACGAATACCTGCTGCCATTAAGTAATTTCGCATCCATAAAGGTGAAGGAGCGATCTTGATATCTTTTATTATAAAGGCACCATAGTATGGATTTTGTTCCGTTGCTTCCACCTTAACTCCTATATGTTGTGCTGCTGTTTCTTCAGAAGAATGATAATTGGTATGTGGCAAGCGAATTGGCACATCTAAAATAGCTGCTACTTCGTATGCTACACCCAACATACTTAAAGCATCAGAGCGGTTTGGCGTTAAACCCAGCTCGATAATAATATCATCTAAATTTAATAGCTCTGTTACATCTGCACCAACTTCAGTATCCTCCGGAAATACAAAAATACCGCTAGCAAACTCTTTTGGCACGAATTTTTCTTCCACACCTAGTTCTTGCAACGAACAAATCATACCGTTAGACTCACTGCCACGTAATTTTGTTTTTTTGATTTTGAAATTACCTGGCAAGACAGCACCAGGTTTTGCTACAGCTACCTTCTGCCCTTGCGCAATATTTGGCGCGCCACAAATAATTTGGTATGTTTCCTCACCAATACTAACCTGACATAGACTTAATTTATCTGCATTGGGATGTTTTTCACAGCTTTCCACATACCCAACTACTACATTAGTCGACACCGAAGCAAAGCGTTCAAGACCTTCTACTTCAATCCCTGATTTAGTAATGCGTTCCGCTAAATCCTCTGCTGATAAACCATCTATATCGACATAATTTTTTAACCAATTTAATGATACAAACATGCTTTTACCTCCTTTTTATGCTTGATGATATTGTTTCAGGAATCGAATATCGTTAGTATAGAAATGACGGATATCATCTACGCCATATTTCAGCATAGCAATTCGTTCTGGTCCCATCCCAAAAGCGAAACCACTATAAATATCTGGGTCATATCCTGCCATCTCCAGTACTCGCGGATGTACCATACCGGCACCAAGTATTTCGATCCAGCCTGTTTTTTTACATACACTGCATCCTTTGCCATGACAAACTTTGCAGGAAATATCCATTTCAACGGATGGCTCTGTAAATGGAAAAAAGCTTGGACGCAATCGAATTTCACGATCTTCGCCAAACATTTGTTTAGCGAAACGATCTAATACCCCCCCTTTTAAATCGCTCATTTGAACGTGCTTATCGACATATAATCCTTCAATCTGTGTAAATTGATGTGAGTGGGTCGCATCATCCGTATCCCGGCGATATACTTTACCAGGACATATCATTTTCACTGGTCGCTCCCCTTTGATCATGTTCATCGTTCTTGCTTGTACTGGTGATGTATGAGTACGAAGCAGAATATCCTCCGTAATATAGAAAGAATCTTGCATATCACGTGCAGGATGGCCCTTCGGTAAATTCAAAGCCTCGAAGTTATAATAGTCCGTTTCCACCTCTGGTCCTTCACGTACTTCAAAGCCCATGCCGATGAATAAATCTTCAATCTCTTCGACTATACTTGTTAGAAGGTGTGGACCACCAGTTGGAACAGGTCTTCCTGGAAGTGTCACATCAATCGTTTCTTCCGCAAGTTGTTTTTCCAACTCTACTGCTTCGATATCAGCTTTTTTACGATTGAGCGCTTCCGCGACATTTCCTCTTACCGTATTTGCCAGCTCACCTATAACAGGACGTTCTTCCTTAGATAACTTCCCCCCCATTCCTTTTAATACTTCGGTAATTGGTCCTTTCTTACCTAAATATGCGACGCGGACATCTTGTAACTCTTTCAATGAATCTGCATCTTCGATTTTTTGTAATGCTTCTTTTTCCAATACTTGCAGTTGATCTTTCATTTATTGAACCTCCTTTATTCTATTTAGAAAACAAAAAAGTCTCATCCCTGTATAAAAAAGGGACGAGACTAAATGTATCGCGGTACCACCCTTGTTGAAATAGTTCAAAACTATATCCACTCAAGTTAACAGATAACGGTATAAACCGGTACACCTTTACTTGCTTCATGCAAGGTCCCAGTGTCGGCTCCAGAGTGAAATTTCAATTGGTGATCGCCAGAAGCACTTACAGTCTATGATGCTTCTTCCCTTTAGACGATTTCCACCTATTTACTAGCTCTTTCAATGCCTTTATAAATGTTTTTACTTTTTATAGTATAAGCAAGCTTACGAAAGGATGCAAGTCCTAACTTATTTTTTTACTGCTTCATACATAAGAATGGCAGCTGCTACACTAACATTTAGCGATTCTGCCTTGCCATAGATCGGGATCATAACGTTTTGATCAGCCTTCTGTATCAAATGCGGATCAACACCTGAGCCTTCATTTCCGACAATTATCACAAGTTTTTCAGGAACATCTAGTTCGTTATAATAACGAGCATTTTCTAATCCTGTAGACCATATTTTACTACCTGATTGCTGCAAACGATCTATTTCTTTTGTAAGATCCGCTTCAAAAACATGAAGATGAAATAGAGATCCTTGAGTGGAACGAATAACTTTATCATTAAATAAATCTACCGTACCGTTCCCTAAAATCACTGTATCAAATCCTGCAGCATCAGCTGTTCGTATCATTGTTCCAAGATTTCCAGGATCTTGAACGCGATCAACCATTAATGCTCGCTGAATAGGATGTGTTTGTATTTCCTTTTTATTAACGACTGCTAATACGCCTTGTGGTGACTTCGTTTGTGTAATAGCTACCATTACATTATCCGACACTTCAAACAGGGGGGGATAAGTTGACCAGGCTGGGTCACATTCTATACCTTGTTGATAAATAATTTCAACTATATCCCAATCACTTTTATGGGCCTCTTCAATAAGATGAAATCCTTCAATAATAAATTGGGAATGTAAGTCACGTTCTTTCTTCTTTTTTAATTTTCTCCAGTTTTTAACTTTTTCATTTTGTACTGATGTTAACATGCAACTCATCCCTCTGTTTTTATATCCTCTATCATACATACTTTTACACATTGTGGTCAAACTAAAATGAAAGTCCCTTATAAAAAAATAACACATGTCAACGATGTGGGACTTGTTTGTTTTTTGTATAGGGCACGGGTGAAAATCTTTTAGATAGGGTGATAATATGGATTTGAATTTACGCAAGGCGATTATGTCCAACGTTTCTGGTAACTCTGCTAATGACTTAGAAGCAACGATTGTAGATGCGATCCAAAGTGGAGAAGAAAAAATGCTTCCGGGTCTAGGTGTATTATTTGAATTGTATTGGCAACAAGCAGATGAAGCAGAAAAAACAGAAGTATTAGATTCTCTCGAACAAGCAGTAAACAAGCAGTAATGCAAATACGATGGTTGATGATACTTTTCAACCATCGTATTGCTTTTTCTTCTGATAAAATGTATATTTATAATAGATATATTTTACCAAAAGGGAGAACGCTATAATGAACGTACATTCCATTTATCATTTAATGCAAATGCAGCAATGTCATCACTTACGGGTGGTAATGACTCTACTGCCAACCAAATAGATTTCCAACAGCTGATACAACAATTAATGAATAATTCGTCAACTACTACTATGAACAAAAATAACATTCCAGCCTCTTACTTTTTAAACAATCCAGAAGTGGTACAATCTGCTTCTTCTATGCTTCATACAAAATCATTAAATAGCAGTCCTTCCATATCCGGTATTACTGACAGTATTTCAACGCTTATAGAACAAGCTGCCTCACAGTTTAATATCGACGCAAAATTAATAGATGCAGTTGTTCAGACAGAATCCAATTATAATCAGAATGCCGTAAGTGATGCTGGCGCTCAGGGTTTAATGCAATTAATGCCTGATACGGCTCGAGGATTAGGAGTGAAAAATGCGTTTGATCCAAAAGAAAATGTATTTGGCGGTTCCCTGTATTTGAAACAAATGCTCGATCGCTATGATGGAAATAAGACATTAGCACTGGCAGCCTATAACGCAGGCCCTGGTAATGTCGATAAATATAATGGTATTCCACCTTTTAAAGAAACACAGTCCTATGTCCAGAAAGTACTAGGAAAATACTTAGCCTAGTATACCCATCCAATTAAAAAGCTTTCCGCTACTTAAAACGGAAAGGCTTTTTAAATTTTTTTATCCAAATGTTATTTTATTTACGGTGTCTTTATCTAGCTTCTTGATAGCTTCCACTAATAATTGAACGGTGTTTTCGAAATCATCCAAATGTAAAATAGCTGCATGTGTATGAATATACCGAGTGGCAATCGTAATAGAAAGTGCCGGTACACCATTTGCCGTTAAGTGAATCGAACCAGAATCGGTCCCACCACCGGCCATTGTAGCATATTGATACGGTAAATTATATTGGTCTGCTGTATCTATTATGAAATCTCTCAAACCTCTATGAGATACCATTGATGCATCATACAAAATGATCTGTGGGCCTTCGCCAATCTTACTGTCTGCCTCTTTAGCAGAAATACCTGGAGTGTCCCCTGCAATTCCAACGTCTACTGTAAAGCCAATATCAGGCTCGATTGTGTTTGCAGATGTTTTTGCGCCACGTAGCCCAACCTCTTCCTGCACAGTTGCCACACCATATACTCGATTTGGATGTTTTTCGCCTTTTAATCTGCGAAATACTTCGATTGCAATAGCACATCCAATGCGATTATCCCAAGCTTTAGCCAGGATTAGTTTTTCATTTTTTAAAGGCGTAAATTCAAAGTATGGCACAATCGAATCGCCCGGTTTGACACCAAATTCGGCAGCTTCTTCCTGACTGGATGCACCAATATCAATGAACATATCTTTGATCTCCACTGGTTTTTTACGTGCTTCAGCAGAAACGATATGCGGCGGCTTTGAACCAATAATTCCAGTTATATCGCCTTTTTTAGTTAAAAGTGTAACACGTTGTGCCAACATTACTTGACTCCACCAGCCCCCCCCAACGGTTTGAAAATAAACAAATCCATTATCATCGATACGGGTAACCATGAAGCCAACCTCATCCAAGTGTCCAGCTATCATTATCTTTGGTCCATTTTCATCACCTGTTTTTTTCGCAATTAAGCTGCCGAGACGATCGTTATACACATTATCTGCATAAGGAGTGATCCATTTTTTCATTACTTCTCTGGCTTCTTTTTCATCTCCTGGTATGGATCGTGCATCTGTTAATTCTTTTAACATCGTAAGTTGCTGATCGTTTGTCATCGTACGTTTACCTCCTATTATTAATATCCTTGATTTTGTCTATCGTAATTAATTTTATTTTTGTCAATATACGCTTTTTTTATATCCTCAGCTGTAAAGCCTAGCTGCTGACCTAATATTAAATATGTATCAAACAAATGGTAATATGCAGCAATTGTTTGCTTTTCCTTCAAAGTCGTAATTGATTGAAAAACCTGATGAAATAACGATGTTACATCTTTGTCATCTTCTAATGTCTTAGGCTCGTAATGTGTAATACCAAAATCCAATCCTAATGATAAAATAAAATGAATGCCATCTACATATTCTTCGACAATTACTTCTTTCTCACTAGCTGGCTTTAAGCTCCAAAACTTGAAACAGCGAGTTTCATTTGCTAACTCTCCCACTTCTACCAGCAAAGCTAACACCTTTTTTTCAAAAACATTTTCGTTTTTTAAATCATGTTGTGCTAAAATATAGTTATCTAACTCTTTCTGCATGTCAAACAGTGTCTGCCAATTCATAGTGATCTCCTTCTAATTGTGACATTCATCCATTTATTATAGCATGTTTTTTTTGCTTTTTTGAAACCAAAGCACTACCATAATCGTATAGTAGAAAAAGAAGTCTTGGAGTGTGATAGAAATGATTATTTTATTATTCCGTTTTTTGATTGTAATTGCAATGATTGTATTGATATACACTGCTTATAAATATATAGTAAATCCTAAAAGAAAATTAGAAGTAGCACAGGAAAAAAATGAATTTTATTTCTTAGATCATAATGATAATATCAAAAAGAATTTCTTTATCACTTACAAAGGATTTTTATTTGAAGGGGGGGAAAAATATTTAGGCACAACCGAAGATTCATTTGAGGTGATTAACATTGTGATATATACCAGAAATCCGGAGAAATTAAAAGGATTTGAGCGCAAGGATATATATTTTCTGGAAGAAGAAATACTTATTCGTTATCCTCACGCTGAAGTGGAATGGAAGTATCCGATTAATAAGCTGCATTTGCAATAATTTTTATGCTGGCTTTTGTGAGAAGAAAGTTCGCCATTTAATACTAGCATTCTTTTTCCTTACAAAATAGGCTAGTAATAAAATTAAAAGTACTAGTGGAATGGCATAATAGATGGATATTTCATGAAATGTTCTTCCGAGTGTAGTATAAAATATAGCGACAGGTATTATAGTTAGTAATGTGGTTCGTAAGTAGGAATGGAAGCTTACGGATTTTTTATATATACAAAACGACAGTAAATGAAAATGAATAAAAGGTAACATTCTTAACAACGCTAATTGACACGTATTAAGGGAAAATTGTTTTCCAAGTAATTTTTCCTCCAATCGTTTAAAGCGTTTTTCAAGAGCAGGTAACATTTGAACGATAAGATAAAAGATACTACTAGAAATCATTAATCCTAGAATGGAATATACCGTACCTGCTAATAAACCAAATATGATCCCACCAGTAATGCAAAGTAATAACACAGGAACAAATAGCAAAGGTCTCAGAATATGCGCCATAATAAATACAACCGGAGCTGCAAGTGCATAACTTTCCATTACCTTTAGTTGACTAATCATCTCGATAGGCATCATTTTATCAGCTCCTTCTCCTTATATAATATGACATGAGACGAGCTGTTATGACACGGAGTATCTAAATGAAAAATATAACAAGCAATGCTGCGTCCAAGAGTGTTATAAGTGGTAAAAGTATAATAAAGGATATATGTTTGGTTTTATGTCTGAATACGTACATACCAACCTTATGATAAGTGAGATTGTTGTACAATTGGATTAAACCCTTGATATATTAACGTTTCTTAATCAAATTTTTATTTTTAAGAATTGGACAAAAATACACAAAAAAATTTTAAATTTAATGTTCTCAAAAGAGTGATATGACTTCGCATAGGTTAAAATCTTTGGACAGTTTTAAAGGATTTTTATACACTTATTCACCAATTAATTGCCTTTTTTATATCTAAATTAAAGACATCGAGGAACAGTTCAAACAAATATCTGCTTCGGTCTTCTCCACCACAAAATTCAGGAGATAAGGCTACCGTTACCATGTCCCATTCCCACATATATTTCTTCATGTACTCTAACTCTCTTCTTATTAAGGGTTCAGGCAATAAAACTGAATTACAATCCCAATCCTCATAATTAAAGTTAAAGAAATCTAAATCAAGGTCTAAAATAACGCTTTGCTCGTCTGTATCATTGAACCACTTTTTTCTATATAAATGCTCATAATGATTTAGCGTATAAGCTCTTTCAACTCTTGCCTGTTCTTCTATGTCTACCCTGTCATTACTCACCATAAGGACATTTCCTATAGTTCCATTCTTTTGTGCAGGGATAATGAACTCTGCTATACCTAAATTTCTTCCAAAACTTATTGCCTCGTTCTCCGTAGTTATTTTTTTAATTTCACAGAACGGTTCAAGATAATCTAAGTGGGCATCAATATGTACAACTGTAGCACTTGGTTTTATATAGTTTCGGATTCTTCCTATTTCCCATGCTGAAAATGCCCAATTATGGTCTCTCGAAATAAATATTTTTTCATCAGGAAAACAAACCCTATATTCACTGTGAAACTCCAAAATATCACCTCATATTAAATATGTTATATTTATAAAAATTTGAATGGAATAAATGTTTTTCAACTAATTTAAACGGAAATTTTCTATCATTTCATTTAATTCTTCATGATATTCATTCAACATTAATTCCAAAGATGGTAACACAAGATATTTTTCAAGCCATGCTACATAAAGAAGTGCAACCTTATAAGCAACTTCAAAATTTGGAACAGGTTCATTGAATATAATTTCTCTATGAGCTGAAAATTTATCTCTGAAATCTTTTACTTCATGCCAGTAGTTTTGATAGTCTTCCAACGTCAATTTTAAAGCTGTCAAAAGGTAATCAATAAAAGGGTACGTATTCATATTCATCCTTTAAATCCACCTTTTTATAATGAGTGTCATTATTGTAACCACCGAATACCATACACCAATAATTTACAGATTTCAGAAGATGTGCATCAATTGGATATTTCCAAAATATAGGTTATTTAGGTAGATACTGTTTATTACGAATTAACTCTTTGTATGTTGTATAGTGTATTAAAAAATCACGAACAATAGGAACTTGCCGACCTAATATTTCGTCTGTTGTATGGCTACTCATTATTCCCTCTCCTCTTTTAAAATCTTCTTCAAGCGTTGAGTTTAAAAAGAAAACCACCCAAAAGCTCCGCAAAGGCAAAAAGGGTGGTCATTCTCGTAAAAAATAATTCAGTTTTGTGAACAAAACCCTTAAGGCTTTGTTACATAGAGGTCATCAATATGTTCAGTATTTATGTCCCTCTTATAAAATACTTTAAAAACAATCGGATTCCAAATCAAAAGTAAAAAACCTTAAAAGCCCTTTTTTGCAAGAAGTCGTAAAGCCTTACGATTCTTTTTTTTGCTCTTCAAGTGCCTCTTTCATAGGCACAGACATTGGTATTCTGGTTGGGTTAGTCGCTTTCTTACATTTTAGCGTCATAACGAACCGCCTTCGCTAACTTTTCATTTCGTTTTTAACACTCTAAAATGACTATCGTACTTCTTGCGAAGCCTTGATAAATTGGTATAGCCAATAATACCGATTCCTGCTTTTAGAATTTCATCCCACAAATAATTCTTTGGATACCCGTAATTTTTAATATCATCAAGATAAGCAGTTACACTCTTATCTAAAAGTTGTTTAGCATCTTTGTCCAAACTCTCTTTATCATTGGACACCCTATACTCCATAGATTCTTCATCGAGTGTTAATTTTACACCATTATAAACTGGTGGGTGTACATTGCCATCCAATGTGTGCATAATCCCTGGGTCAAATACTTCTCCATTTATTTCGACCAAGAATGACTAAATTGTGTATTAGCTTCATAGTCCTCAACTTCTCCTATCACCAATTTATTTTCAATTCCTTGCTCTGACAATAAAATATGTAACATTGCGGAAATCAGATGGCAACCTCCTGATGCTTCTTCAGTTTTTGCTAAATAGTTTAAAGTAGACGCATATGCCTTTTGAATTCCTATTTCTTGTTGATGATTAAGTTCAAATTTTTTCATGTTTTTAATACATTCATCGGAAAGAAATTGTAGAAATTCTAATTTACTATTAAAATGTGGAATCATCTTTTTATCCCCCCCTTTTTGATATTTATTTAACTGTTGTTGTATCCTTATCTTTCTCAGTTTCTTTCAATATTTCTCCCAACACTATTCTGCTTTCTATGGGTAAGTTTTTTACCATTGTTTCTAAGCTGAGATTTTGCATTAATAATAAAAGGGTATTGATTCGTTCCGTTTCATTGAAAAACAGATTGTTTTGATACATTTCAATCTTTTCGGGGGATAAATTTCTCAAAATACTTATAAGCTATCTCTTGTGGTTTTCTACGAGGGGTAAGTTCCATTTGAAAAGCTCCCTAACTTTGACTCTTTTGTTTTTCTCTAATCTCTCTTAATGCTTTATAAAATGTTTTCGTTTCCTTTTCTAAAAATTTTAAAATGATGATTCTACTCACTATGTTTTGTAATGATTTTTAAAATACAATAATATAAAAAACAATAATGACATATACAAGGGCTACCGCAGGGAATCCGTATTTAAATTGACTTACCTTCGTCTTATGCTTAAATAGTTTCATCCCTATACTCGTTCCGACTGCTCCACCTATTAAAGCTATCTTCCATAGTGTAGCTTCTGGAATACGATATTGTCCTCTTTTTGCTTTTTCTTTATCCATATACATGACTACAAAACCAATGATATTTATTACCAATAAATATACCCATACTAATTTCATCATGAATTTCCTTCCCCCTTTCTTTATCATTTCTTTTATCACTATAATAGCCATCCTCATGTACTTTTTCATATGCAGTAACAAAATAACTTTTAATTGATTATGAAAGTTAAGGAAGTAAATGCCAGAACTATTAATATACATGCGTTCTCATATAATCATCAAAACGCTTTAGTATATTAGCTGTTACAAGTAAAACTAAGTGTAACCTAAAAGTTGAATCATCAATATCGGATAAACCAGGGTGAGACCCTTCAGGATGAAGCCTTTTCCAAAAACCATTAATAAATCCTGTACTATTAGCTGTATCCCACTCATTTAAAGAAATATCGAAAATTGGGGGGGATTCGTTTTCGATAATTCTGCTTTTTTTAGATGGTCTTTTTTTATACTTTTCATATGTTGTTCGCCATAAATCTTTTCAGCCATTTCATGAAACAAGCTCTCTGCATATGTTCTTAGTTGTGAATTAGCCGATGCCCATTTCCCATTTTCATGGTTATTCATTGCTTGTCGTAGATGTCCTAAAGGTGTAGAAAATTTATATTTATCAATCAAAATAAAAATTTCATCTTTAGATGACGGTATATTAACAGTGGTCGGCACATGATATTTTAACTCACCATCTATTATTGCTAACCCATCTTGTTGTAGAAGTTTATATATTAAAGGATGCTTATCTTCAAATTCTTTAATTTCTGTCTCATAAATTTGACTTTCCTGTAAGTAAAAGACTTCTTTGTCTATCAGTTCTTTTATTAACTCAAATGCTATATCTGAAATTTCTGGATTATCGTTGTTTTTAAGAAAGTAAGAAACTATATTATTAACTTTCTCTCGTTTACTATTGCCTACTGCAATATCTTGCAGATTAAATTTTAATGCGTATGTGGTAATCACTGTATGAGTTTTAGGTTCAAGAAAGGTGATTAGAATTTCAGTTAATAATCTACTTGAAAACATATTATTCCCTCCAAGGAAAAAAACTTTTAATGTAAATTATAATATACTTACAAGTTTAATATACAAAAAAATCCATGTTTGTTCGGATTTATATACGAAAACGACCACCTGTTAGGTTATTATCAAGTGGTAGAACTTTTTTTGAGTTTGCTTCATTTACTGCCTTACGTAACTTACTGTTCTCAACCTCCAATTTCTGAATATCCTTTTGTCTATCTTCTAATTGACGGATAAGACGTTTATTTTCTTTTTCCAAATTTTCTATGTATAATTTCATTTCACATGTGTCCACTACTTGTTGTCTTAACCCATCAATATACATATCAAGCTCTCTTTTGTCAATTCTGAGTCGTTCGTTCTTATTTATTTTTAAAAGGTCTTTCTTTTCAATTTCGCTTATTCGTTTTTCTATATATAGCTTTAATGTATTGAAATTCAGATTTACTTGACTTCTTGGTACATTTGCCCCCGATGAAACAAATGATATGGACAGTTTACTAAATTGCTTTATTTCCTCGGTCAATTTTTTTTGATGCATACAGAACTTTTGAAGATACTCCTCTATCTGAACTAACTGCTCCTGAACTTTCAAACTACTAATTTCACTTATTTCACCAATCCCATATCTAATGGTATTTTCATTTACATAACTTTTAATGTCAATGCCGTTACCCATTTTTCTATCTCCTTGTTCACTTCATCAATATTGGAAACAATGCCTTCTAATTGCGGATAAGAAGAAAAGATGAATTCTTTTCCTTTCTCATTCAAAATAGAAAGGACTAATTCGTATTCTGGCAAAACTCTGTTTTCGTAAAATTTTATTAAAGCAAAATACTCATTCTCGTAATCCCTTTGATATTTTGAATCCTGTTGAACTAATCCTTTGTTATGCTGAACGATTTTTGCTTTGTCAATAAACCGTTTATAAGTGAAGTCAAAGGATTCAATATTGGGTACTTTCGGGCTTAGAAAATACCATTTTTCAAATGTCGCAAGACGGTATTGACGCTCACATAATATTCCTAAATGTTTGGTACAAACCCCAACAATATTTTCCCGTAAGGGATTATGTTTTAGAGTATTAATAATTTCATCAATGTCTGTAAAAATGTTGAATTTTTTCTTTTTGAGAAATTTATTAATCTCTTCATATGCTTTTAGTAGTTCTGGCTCAGATAGTTCATTTTTTATTGAATTAATTTGCTTATTAGGCTCTAACTCTAACGAGTTTCCATCAGTCGATGCCCGTTTAAATATTGTTTCCCTAATAATATCATCATCTGAAATAGTGCTTTGTCATTTCTTCATCAAGATGATTCATATGCTCTCTTATCCATTGTAGGTTCACTTTGTTTTTTAGAATATTTGCTACAGCTACTCTAAATTGATGTGGGTTCAAAGTGATAATAGTTTCTCCTTTTATTGGAGTTTTAGGTGTATTTAATCCAATTGATGTCATTAAAAAACTGCCTACTTTTGTTTCATGAACTTGAGCTTTTTCATAATCTGATAGGCTACTAAATAATTCATTTTGATGTCTGTAAAAAAATCCATCAAAAAGATAATCGAAACTTGATTTACTATACCTTTTACCAAACTTATTTAAAAACAAAAAAGTTGTATTCCCTATTTTCCTTCTCTCCTGTGAAAGCTCTTCGAGCTTCTGATAAGCTATTACTGTTTCAGGAAAAGCAATGCTCTTAGTCCATCTACCATCCTTTGTAGACGTTGTTTTATAAGTAAAGAATTCGAGTATATAGGCTTTTTCTTTTTTGTTTAATATGGTAATATCCCTCAACTTATCTGCTTCTAATCGCTGAAGTTCACCCTTTCTCATGCCTGTGTGGGATAAAATCACAATTAGACAAGCTATCATTCGGTCTTGTAGTCTAAGGCTTTCATCCTCTATATCACTTAAAGCACACCTAATTACTTGATTAAAAATCCTCTTGGGTATATTAGGGATTTTATTAGCCTCTGCTTCGGCTTTCCTTTCTGCATATGACACACTGAGTATCTTTTGATACTCTGATAAGTCTATGTCGTAACCAGCAATATGTACTTCATGTAAAAATCTTTCTACTTTTTTTAGTACACTGAATAGATAGTTTTTAGTTATATCATTTCTTTTGATTTTTTCTACATATTCTTTAATAATCTCAGGTGTTATATATCTTAAGTCAAACATGTATTTTTCATTTTGCAAATACAAAACAAATCTTTTTATATATTGATATGTTTGATAAACTGTCTTGTTTCTTTTTCTTTTACGTTGATTAAATAAATCACGTAGTATAATTTTTTTTAATAACACTCGAAATATTTTTGACTGAATCGTTGAGAAATCAAGTATAGGTACGTCAGGGTGTAATTTATCGGCTATGTCCCATCTATTATCGGAAAACCTAATATTTGAAGTAATCAGAAGGAAGGTTCATCAATAAAATCTCCTTGAAGATAATTCTGTTCTCCTGACAACGTACTTGCATTATTTATGTTCCATTCTATTTGTTCAATTATCATTTTTTCCCTCCATGATGGAATACATTTCGGCTAAGTAACCTCCGTAAATCTCCATCAACCCTGCATAGAAGTTCTTTTCTGCGACTGATGATGCATTGTCCTTTTTGTTTTTATATTCATTCATTTTTTGTTCAAAATAATAATATCTCTCTATGGTTGTTACGAACTTTTTACATGTCAGACACTTATAAAAACTGTCTTCTTCTGTATCCACTTTAATACACGATTCACTTGCACAACTACCAGCACCATGTTGAACAGGGGGGGAAGGTCTTTAACTGAATTATTATCAACTATTTCTCCATGTAATTCATCATCCAATATAGTAACCCCCATAAAGTGCTTCTACGTATCGTTTAGTATTATCTCTATTGCGATAATGTTTGCCCGCAACTGATGCTGTGTTTCCTGTAATAACGCCAACCTCTAATGTTGATACAAGACCATCTTCAACCATCTGCCAAGCTCTTTCAATATATGTGTGTCGTAAATTATTGGGAGTGTATTGTACCTTGATTTTCCCTTGATGATATAAGTAATTACTGATTGCTTTGAACAAAGTAATGAACCGACTCTGTATTTTAATGACTTTGTTATCAAAATAAGCATGGTTACAGATAAAAATATACTTTTTAAAAGTTGAGTCTGCCTTTTCATAAACAAATTGACTTAGTTTTAGAGCTTTTTGAATTAATCGTATATGTTCTATCATAAAGACTTCTGTCTTATATTCTCTACCTGAAGTCTTACTATAATATTTAATCGTACCAAATTTACCACTATCATCAATTGATACGATGCAGTCTCTTTCTAATCCCAAAATTTCCCCCGAGGCGAAGTTTGGTTTCAATAGCTAACTGTAAAACAATTAACAGAGTTTCATCAATCTTAGAATTTAGTCTCTTTTCAAATTCCTTTTGTATTTCAACGAAGTCTTCCAATGAAATTGGAATACCTCCTTTGTCGTCTACCTCAATTGAACTAAACTCGTCTAAGCCTAACAGAGAAATATTATATTTTTGTTGAACATGTTTTAAAAACTTCCGAATAAATATAATATGATTCTTGGTTGTACCGTCTTCATATTTCTCATTTGATAGGAGGTTTGCATGATAAAAAAATAGAAATCTATTAGAGAAAGGTTTAATTTCACTTGAACCCAATAACTGGTCAGACTCCATTGATGCATTGTTCATGGGTATAACATTTAACTCGTCTTTATAATAAATGTCTGCTTGGTTTAGAAAGTCTGTAATTACTTGAAATTGGTTATAGATACCACGATATGTACTATCAGATTTCCATATAAAATCCTTTAAATCCTGTCTAAATTCGATATTGTGTATTATTTCAAAGTTCATAAAAGAATTAGATGTGTTTGCTATGTGAGTGCCACTTTTATTCAGGTCGGCAACTATAAACCATTTATCATATACTGGACAGTCACTTAATCCATTAAGATTTACAATTTCATACCCTTCCTCAACACTTCGTTGGTATAATATGTGGGTAAGAATGTCTCTATTAAAAGAAAATGAATTGAATAGCCTTTCACCGTTTTCTTCTAAATAAATATCATCTATGTATCTATAAAACATCGTAAGGAAAGGATATGCTTCACGCTTTCCCACAGGATTATATTCATCAATTAAAAGATTATAAAAGAGCAATTGTGTTTTAAATGTTGCTTTATTAAAATCCTCAATCTTATTGATTTTGTGACCATTCAAACTGACCTCAAACAAAGTTATCATTATTCTGTGTTGAATGTGATACTTTTTTGGTTTACTTTTCTCAAGATTCTCTAAAAAACTTTTTACTAAGCTAAACAATAATTGATTTTCAGTCGAGAAAAAATAATTGGCGTATAAATAGTTATTATGTGCATGGTATCGTACCTGTATAATCTCTTCAACACTTGAATCAAGTGGGAAATTTGTGCTAATACTTTCAATAAAAGAAGTGATATTAAGTTTTTTCTTACTTCTTAGTTCAAAATCATACGGTAACAATAGGTTACTATATTTTAATATAAAGAATTTTACTTCAGGATTAGTAAGTGTTTCTGAAGAAACGGTATATAAAAAAAGACCGCTAACCATTTCTCTTGCAGTTTGAGAGAAGTCCCCCCCCAAATTGGGTATCTGGTGATAAATTTGACAATAGTTTTCCCAAGTAAAATCCTCTTGAACATGGATGTATCTACCGATTAGTGATACAAATTTTCTTATACATAGTAATTTCAAATTACCTCGTTTTGATTTAAATTTTCTTTTCATCAAAATGTTATGAGTATCATCGGTATGAAGCCATTCACTAATTAGGGTTTTAATTTGAATATCTGATTCGAGAGAATGTATTATTGACGTTATGGTTTCAATTTCAGTGTCGGTATAAAAATCATTTAATACTTGTTTTATCATATGCCTCTTTAAACCTTTCATTATGTTTTCTTAAAAGGTCTGCCTTGTCTTCATCATCTGGATTATAATAGGCTTTACAACTTTCTGAAATGGCATGTCTGAGTGCTTCTTGTAACTCCACAATCTGTACACCTTGTTTTACCTTTTTCATGGCGAATGCATGTCGGAAACGATGGCTAAGATTAGTAGATTTCGTTCTTTTATCAATAGGAATCCCTGCTCTTTTAAAAATCTCCCGAAGAATATAGCTCCACCCAGCTTGTGTTAGAGGAGTATAGTGTTGATGATTTAAAAAGATATATTGATTTTCATTGTTTAAAAGGGGGGTTGTCCCAACCCTATCGGCTATTGCTTTATTTTTTAAGTTTTCTCTTTTTTTAATGCTTTTACTTAATACAATATCATCTCTTGATTCGTCAATAAATTCTTCAATAAAGTCAGCCATTTCTTCGTCAATTAGGATTGCTTGATATCCAAGGTGATTACCTTCGGTACTATAGCTACGATTATTATAATCATCTGTTGATGTGGGTGTCATAACCCCCCCTTTAGCTCTTTGTGTGGGCTTGTCTGACATTCTATCTCGAATGATTAGGTTATAATAGCCAGATTGATACGATGGCTCTATATCTTCAAATGTAAGCCCTAAAACTTCTCCTATACGTAGCCCATAGTTATACATCAAATCAATAATAACTTTTTCACGTAATCCATAGCTTTCCTCGACAACTTCCATAATCTTTTCGTATTCATAAGGCTTTATGTATTTAGGAACAGATTGTTGTTGACTCACCTTTTTATTTGCTGTGTATCGCTCCTGTACATTTTTTTGGTTATGTGCAAAGAATCCCTTGCCAACTGTTGTTCCTACTGTTGTAGTTTCAAATAATGATGAATCTGTTATGCCATACATTTTCTCTAAAAAGTTTCTATAAACATTCAGGTAGTTATTAAATGTTTGATTATCACGTCTTATCTGAAGGTCTATACTCCATATGCTACCTTCTTTTTGTCCTCCTTCTAAAAACAACCGTAAGTCCCTAATATCACCGTTAGTTATGTTTTTCGGATTATCAATATGCACCAGTTTTAAAAATGAGAAGAACACCTTTAAAGCTGAAAAAGCTGTTTCCCTTTTTTTATATTTGTCATCACCAATCTTTTCATTTAAATATACATTGGCATCATCTATTAAATTTCCACTTAAGTCCGTAATTATGAAGTACATTTTCTTTTGTCCTGTAGATTCCTTTATAAAGCCTATTGACCCAAACGTCTGAATAAGTTCATTATTCCTGTCATATCTTTCATACACAGTTCCTAAAGATGTTTGTATATCTTTAATAACTCCCATATAGTGTTACCTCCAACTAAAGGTCCTCCAACTACGTTCTGCGGATACCGCTACCCGCTTCGGGACTCTGTCCTCCTCCAAGCGAGAAAAATCTCTCTATATGTTCTTTTCCTTTTGTATTCTGAATATCGGCTAATACGTACGTATGTTTACCTATCTAAGTGGACAATAATCTCACTTATCATAAGTATATATTAACTTAAAAAAACATCCAATACTTTCCTGTAATTATGTACATATTCTTAGCTTATCATAAGCAATCGTTGCTCCAAAAGCTCCGCCAATTATGGCAATAAGCCATATTCTCCTCTCTGGTATACGCCACTTCTTGTTGATGGCTTTTCGTTTATCAATTGCCATAATAAAAAAAGTGATACTATTAATAATTATCAAATATGTAAGCAACTCTTCACAACCTTCCACCATTTTTCTTGATAA